>JAUJOH010000011.1:49718-92298 GCA_030447745.1 Chloroflexota bacterium
GCCGCCGTAGTTGCGGTCGATGAACAGCATGATCAGCGCGCTCGTGATGACCGGCGTCGCCATCAGCACCAGCACGCTCGTGACGAGGAGCGTCCAGGTCAGCAGCGGCATCCGGAAGAGGGTCATCCCGGGCGCGCGCATCTTGAAGATCGTGACCAGGAAGTTGATCGCGCCGAGGATCGAGCTCGTGCCGACCAGGATGAGCCCGGTGATCCACAGGTCCTGCCCGGGACCGGTCGACGACAGCGGCCGGTCGTCGGACAGCGGCGGGTAGCTGGTCCACCCCGCCTGGGCGGTACCCCCGGCCACGAACCCGCTGAACAGGAGCAGGCCGCCCAGCGGGAGCATCCAGAAGGACAGGGCGTTGAGCCGCGGGAAGGCCATGTCCGGCGCGCCGATCTGGAGCGGCACGACGTAGTTCCCGAACCCGGCCAGGATCGGGATGATGAACAGGAAGATCATCGCCGTGCCGTGCATCGTGAAGGCCTGGTTGTAGGCCGTCGCCGTCTCGGCCACCTGGAGCCCGGGGGCAGCGAGCTCCGCCCTGATCACGAGGGCGAGGATGCCGGCCAGAAAGAAGAACAGGAACGAGTTGAGGATGTAGAGGATCCCGATCTTCTTGTGATCGGTCGTCGTCACCCAGTCGTAGAGCCCTGAGCGGCGGTACGTGGTGGCGGCGGGGTGCAGCGCGGTGGTCGCCATGGGAGCTCCTTACTTGACCGTCAGCGTGCCGGTCATGTCCGGGTGCACCGAGCAGAAGAACTCGTAGGTGCCGGCCTCGAGGGGGTCCACCTGGTAGACCCGGTCCTCCGGGCCCGGGAAGACCTCGCCATCGAAGACCTTCTTCCCATCGGCGCCAGTGATGTCGAGGTCGTGCGGGATCGTGTCGTCCTTGTTCTCGAGGTGGATCGCGAACGGCTGGTTGGCCTTCGCTTCCAGCTCCCGCTTGTTGAACTGGACCTGCTCGGCGGTCTGCTCGAGTGTCAGCGAGTTGGGCGGCAGGCTCTCGGCCGGTCCCCCGGACGCCGTGGCGGACGCCGTCGCCTGCTCGTACCACGCGTCGAAGTCGGCCTGCGTCATCGCGTGGATGTCGAACAGCATCGCCGCGTGACCCGAGCCGCACAGCTCAGCGCACTGACCGCGGAAGGTCTGGCCCGCCTCCGCCTCGTTGACCGTGAACTCCAGCTGGTTTGTCTGACCGGGCACGACGTCCTTCTTGAACAGGAAGCGCGGGACGGAGAAGGCGTGGATGACGTCCGGGCTTTCGAGGTCGACGAGGATCGGCTGCCCAACGGGCACCGACAGACCGCCCTCGTCGCCGGTCGGCACGAACTGGGTGTATTCGACGGTCTTCCCGTCTTCCGCGAGATAGTCGAACGTCCACTGGAACTGGCCGGCCGTCGCGCGCACGTGCAGCCCCGGCTGGTCGCTGATCGCATCGACGCGGTTGAGCGTCTGCCAGCTGATGAAGAACAGGTAGGCGACGATCAGGGTCGGGATGATCGTCCAGAGCGCCTCGGCCAGGTTGTTCCCGTGCGTCTGGGCCGGCAGCTCGTCGTCACCGGGTCGCCGGCGGTAGCGGACGACGGTCCAGACGATCAACCCCTCGACCGCGATGAAGATGGCGGCCGCGATGAAGAACACGATGTTGTAGAGGCTGCGGATGTCGTCACCCTGGACGGTCGCCGACGGCAGCGGGAACATCGATCCCACGGCCGCTCCAAGCGCACCGACGAGGTCCGTGCCGGTCGCCAGCGCGAAGACGATGACGAGCAGCAGCACGACCACGAACAGGCCGGCGACGATCGGTCCGGGCGCGGACCGCGTCCTGTGGCTCACAGACATCGAGTTCCTCGGGGTGCGTGACGGGCGGGCCTCGACACGGCCTGCGTCTCAGGAGTCGAAAAGGGCTCCGGCGTGCGACGGCCAGACAGCCGTGATCATACCGATCCCTCCGCGCGCGTGCGAGCGGGGCATTGCCTGACCGGGGCGTCCCGGCCGTCGCGGAGGCGCCGGGCGCGCCATCGGAACGGATCGCGTGACAATGATGGCGATGTCGCCCGCCCCGCTCATCTCGGTCGCCCGAGGATCCGTCCCGCGTCTGGTCGCCGCGCTGGCACTCGCGCTCGGCGTCGCCGCTGTGCTGGCGGGTCCCGTGGCGGCTCATGGCGAGGTGCCCGGTGGCCCGCCAGACGCGGCCGTCCTGCTGCTCGGCTGGAGCTGGGAGCCGCTGGTCACGATCGCGCTCGTCGTCGCCGGGTTCGGCTGGCTGGTGGCGGTCCGGCGCGTCAACCGAGCGCACCCGGCGAACCCCGTTCCGCGCCGGCGCACCGTCGCCTGGCTGGGCGGGCTGGCCACCATCGCGGTCGCACTCCTGTCCGGCATCGAGCGCTACGACACGGTGCTGTTCTCGGTTCACATGGTCCAGCACCTGCTGCTCTCGCTGGTCGCCGCGCCGCTGCTGGCCCTCGCCGCGCCGATCACGCTGCTCCTGCGCCTCGCCCCGCCCGACTTCCGCCGCCGGCGCATTCTGCCGTTCCTGCACAGCCGGGTCATGCGCGCGGTCACCTTCCCGGTCGTCGCATGGCTCCTCTTCGCCGGTGTCATGTGGGCGGCCCACTTCTCACCGCTCTTCGATGCGGCCCTCGAGGACCCGCTCGTCCACGACCTGGAGCACGCGCTCTTCCTCGGCACCGCGCTGCTCTTCTGGTGGCCGGCGGTCGGGGCGGACCCCGGGCCCTGGCGGATGAGCCACCCAGTCCGGGCGATGTACGTCTTCCTGCAGATGCCGCAGAACACCTTCCTGGCGGTCGCGCTGCTCGGCGCGCGAGCGCCCCTGTACGCCCACTACGCTACGCTCGACCGCGGCTGGGGCCAGACGCCCCTCGAGGACCAGCAGACGGCGGCCGGGATCATGTGGTTCGGCGGCGACCTCCTGTTCCTTGGCGCGATCCTCCTGCTCGTCCTCGGCTGGATGCGCCACGACGAACGCCGGACGACCCACGAGGACCGCCGCGCGGACGAGCTCCGGGCGGCGCTCCGGGACCGCGAGGCGCGGCTCGCCGAGCGTCTGGCCGAGGAACGCGCGCGGCCGGTCGAGGGCCGCTAGGACGGCGTCGGGACGGGGGCGCCGAGCAAGGCCCGATAGCGGTCCGGGTCGACGTTTCCGCCGCTGACGATCGCGACGACGGGCCCGGCCGACCGGGTGAGACCGAGGGCCGCCACCCGGTATCGGAGCGCCGCGGCGGCGAGCGCGCCTGACGGCTCCGCCACGAGCCGGCTCTCCTCGGCGATCAGGCGGACGGCGGCGGCGATCTCGTCCTCGCTGACCGTGACGATCTCGTCGAGCAGGGCCGCCAGGTGGGCGAAGGTTCGGCGCCCGAGCTGCGCCGTCCGGGTCCCGTCGGCGATCGTGCGGCCGACCTGCTCGGCCGGCCAGGCGACGATCCGCCCCGCGGCGAGCGAGTCGCGCGCGTCCGCCGCGAGCTCCGGCTCGACGCCGATGATCCGCGCTCGTGAGCGGACGGCCCGGACCGCTGCGGCCACCCCGGAGGCGAGCCCGCCGCCACCGATCGGCACGAGCACTGCGGCGAGATCCGACAGATCCTCGGCGATCTCGAGGCCCACCGTTCCCTGGCCGGCGATGATCCGGTCGTCGTCGAACGGAGGGATGACGGCGAGTCCGCGCTCGTCGGCGATGGCCTCGGCGGCGGCCTGGCGGACCGCGCTGCCCGGCTCGACCCACACGATCTCGGCACCGTCGGCCGCGACGCGCGCGGCCTTGATCGCCGGTGCATCACGCGGCATCACGACGACGGCCGGTACGCCCAGCAGTCGGGCGGCGCGAGCGACCCCCTGCCCGTGGTTCCCGGAAGAGTTCGTGATGACACCGCGACGGCGCTCGGCCGCCGAGAGGCCCGCGACGGCCACGTACGCGCCGCGGATCTTGAAGGCCCCTGTCGGCTGCAGGGACTCGGCCTTCAGGAAGTAGCCGTGCCCGGGGCGTCCGAACGGAACGAGCGGGGTGCGGGTCGCCACGCCGCGCAAGGTGTCCGCGGCGGCGCGGATCGCGGTGAGCCCGACGAGCGCGCGCGGGTCGTCGACGGGCGCGTGCGCGCCGGGCGTTCGAGCCGTCACGTGACGACGCCCCGCCAGCGCGGGTCGTGCACACCGTCGGGGGACATGGGCGGATGCTACGACGACCGCGACCGGGCGGCGGTCACGACGCGCCGGGCCTGGCACGGGCACGCCGCAGATACGTGGCAGCTAAGCGCCGGCTGCGAGACTCCTCGTCGTGGATCGGCGACCGGGCACTCCTCGTGGGGGTCGCGCCCACCGGATCCCGGTCAGCCAGGCCGGAGGAGGCATCCCGGTGTCGCCGTCGCTTGCCCGCCTGCACCAGATCGGCCGCCTTGTGCTTCCGCTCGCGACCCTCGTCGCCATCGCGATCGTCGAGTCGGCCGGCCGGAGGTGGCCGATGCCGTGAGCCTCGTGTCCGGACGCCGCCTGTCGTGACGATCGTGACGACCACGTCGTCGAACGACAGTACGAAGCGCCGGACGTCTCAAGCCGATCGGCGGCACCCGGCGGAGGCTGCCTAGACTTCCCCCCGTGATCCGTGGAGCTGTAGCGCGTCGGGAACCGCCTCCGTGGCCGCGGCGCCATGGCTCCCCGTCATCGCGTGTCGACGCGGGCCGCGGAGTGCTCGCCCGGACGGTGTCGATCGCCGTGCTCGCCGCGTCCATCGTGAGCTGCATGGCCGCCCCCGGCGCGACGCCGCGCATCACGCCCGGGACGGCCGGCGCGCCCCGCGAGGTCAACGTGATCGCCAAGGAGTGGACCTACCTGCCGCCCGTCGTGGACCTCGTGCCCGGTGAGACGGTCGTCCTGCACCTGGTCAACGGCGGGACGGAGGTCCACGAGGCCGTCTTCGGCGGCGCCGATGTTCAACGTGCCTGGGAGGAGGCCGAGGCCGCCGTCGCCGGGGCAGGCCCTGGCCCCACGCCCGCGGTCAGCGTGCCGCCGGCCGTCGCCGGTCTCCGGGTGGTCGTCGCGTCGGGACAGCGGATCGACGTGATCTGGACCGTGCCGGTGGACGCGCCGAGCGCCGCCGACTACCACGTCGGCTGCCACATCCCTGGCCATTACGACCAGGGCATGCGCGTGCCGGTACGGTGGGTCGGGCCGGACGGACGCCCCATCGACTCCGGCGCCCCGTGAGCGCTGCCGGCCGGGACGGCGGCCGGTGGTACGCTCTCGACCCGCGCCGGTTCCGTGTCCGGTGAGCGTCGAGGAGGAGCTGGATGACCTACGTGATCGCCGAGCCGTGCATCGACGTGCTCGACGTGTCGTGCGTGTCCGTCTGCCCGGTGGACTGCATCCACTACGAGGAAGGCGTCGACCGGAAGCTCTTCATCGACCCGAACGAATGCATCGACTGCGGCGCGTGCGAACCAGAGTGCCCCGTCAATGCGATCTTTCCCGAGGAGTCGCTGCCCGCGGAGTGGGTCCAGTACACCCAGGTGGATGCGACCTGGTTCACGGACCGGGAGGCGGCTCGAGCGACAGTCGACGAGCTCAAACCCTCGGGCTGATGGGCTCGCAGTGCTCGGCCTCAGACCTCCGCGAGCGCGTGCCGACTCTCCCTTGAGGGTGGCACTTCCCGAACCGGCGTGATGCGCATCGTCTCCCTGCTTCCGTCGGCCACCGAGATCGTCTGCGCGCGGGGGCTCGCGGACGTGCGGGGGGGGGTGCCGCAGGAGGGCGACTGGCCGGCCAGCGTCGTCGGCAAGCCGGTCATGACCGCCAGCGCGCACGACCATGGCGCGCGGACGAGCCGGCAGATCCACGATCTGGTCACCGACTCCGTCCACGGTGGCTCCTCGCTCTACCACCTGGACGAGGCGTCGCTCGAGGCGGCGGAGCCGGACCTGATCCTGACCCAGGAGCTGTGCGCCGTGTGTGCCGTCAGCTACCGCGACGTCAACGAGGTCGCGCGCGCAATCGACGCGGACATCCAGGTCGTCTCCCTCGAGCCCACGTCGCTCGAGGGGATCCTCCACACGATCACCACCGTGGGCGCGATGACCGAGGCCGAGGTCGAGGCGGTCGAGCTCGTGGAGCGCCTCCGGACGCGGCTGGGGGCCGTCGCCCTGAAGGTCCAGCAGCGCCGGGACGCCGGCATCCCGAGCCCGCGCGTCGTCGGGCTCGAGTGGCTCGACCCGCCGTTCGCGGTGGGGCACTGGGTGCCCGAGCAGGTCCGCCGGGCCGGTGGCTGGGACCTGCTGGGCGAGCCGGGCAATCGCTCGCGAGAGACGACGTGGCAGGCGGTTTCGGACGTCGATCCCGACCTGCTCGTGCTCATGCCGTGCGGCTTCCAGCTTGCCGAGACGGTCGCCGAGTGGGATCGGACGCTCCCGCCGCCCGGCTGGGACCAGCTGACCGCGGTTCGCAGCGGCCGGGTCGTCGCGGTCGACGGCTCGAGCTACTTCAGTCGCCCCGGCCCGCGGGTCGTCGACGGGGTCGAGCTCCTCGCCGCGATCTTCGACCCCGAGGCCTTCCCCGCGTCGCCGCCGGAGAGCTGGACGCCCGTCACCTGACGGCGGCCGGGTAGCCGGCGGTCGCATGGCGCAGGCGTCCGCCAACATGCCGTTCCGCGAGACGTTCAGCTGCCTGTGGTGCGGGCGACCGTGGGCCCCTCGCTCACCCACCGACCTCGAGGGGTGGGCGCAGCTCTGCCCCGACTGCCTCGGCAAGGCCGGCGACAACGCCTTTCTGCGCGCCCGGCTGCGCGCGGCCATCGCGGAGCGCGCAGCCGCCGCCGCGCCGGGGTCGACGGCGCCCACCGTGGAGCCGCCGACCGGAACGCGCCGGGCGGCCGATCCGGACGCCGAGATGCGCGCCTACTACGCCGCTCGCGCCCCGGAGTTCGACGACTGGTACCTGCGCCGCGGTCGCTACAGCCACGGACCGATCCACGACGCCGCGTGGCAGGCGGAGCTGGACCACGCCGGCCGGTGGCTGGACGGACTTCCGTGGCGCGGGCAGATCGTCGAGCTCGCCGCGGGCACGGGCTGGTGGTCGCCGCTCCTCGCGGAGCGCGGCGAGCTGTCCGCGTATGACGTGAACGAGGCGCCGCTGGACCTCGCCCGCGAGCGACTCGTGGCGCACGGGCTCCGGGCACACCTGCACGTCCGTGACGCGTGGGCAGAGCCGGATCGCGCCGTCGACGGCCTCTTCGCGGGGTTCTGGCTGAGCCACGTGCGGCGTGGTCGCCTCGACGAGTTCCTGCGGCTCGCTCGCCGATGGCTCAAGCCCGGCGGCACCTTCGCCGCGATCGACTCGCTGCCCGACGCGCAGTCCGGTGCCGCCGATCGCGTCGCGCCGGAGGGCGACCGCGCGATCCGGCGCCTCGGGGACGGCCGCGAGTTCACGATCGTCAAGGTGTTCTACCGCCCGGACGAGCTCCACGCCGCGCTGCTCAGGAGCGGGTTCACCGAGGTCGAGGTCGCGACGACCGGCCGGTTCTTCCTGCTCGTCCGTGCTGTCGCACATGGACCCGGGCCGGGCACGCCGTAGCGGCGCGGGGGTGCGGTCGGCTGGGCCGACGACGCCGCAGCTCGGGTTGCCGCCGAAGGTGGCGGCTGTGCGTCGAATAGGGGTGCGGAGCCGCGAAGGGCGGCCGTTATCGCCGACAACTCGGGTCGACACTGCGTCCGGGCGTGCCATAATCCGGCCCCATGTCCAGCCTGCGCGATCGAACGATCGCCACCGTCGGCTCCGGCGTGATGGCCGAGGCGATGATCGCCGGCCTGCTGCGTGGCGCGCTGGTCGAGCCCGCCCAGGTCATCGCGAGCCACCCGCGGCGAGAGCGCCGGGACAACCTGGCGGACGAGTACGCCATCCGGACGGTGACCTCCAACCGGGACGCGGTCGACGGCGCGGACGTCGTTCTGCTGGCCGTGAAACCCCAGATGCTCGCCCGCGTGGCGGCCGAGATCGGACCGTCTCTTCGCCGCGGGCAGCTCGTGCTGTCGGTTATCGCCGGGGGAACCACCGCCGCGATCGGCGGTCTGCTCGGCCACGACCAGATCGTCCGGTCGATGCCGAACACGCCTGCCCGCCTCGGGCGAGGCATCACCGTCTGGTACGCCACGCCGCAGACGACCGAGGAGCAGCGCGGCCAGGCCAGCGCGCTGCTCCGGGCCCTCGGCGCGGAGCTCGAGGTCGACGACGAGAACATGGTCGCCATGGCCACCGCGGTCTCCGGCACGGGGCCGACCTATGTGTTCCTCGTCATGGAGGCGCTCATCGACGCGGCGGTGCATCTCGGCTTCCCGCGGCATGTCGCGCATGACCTGGTGATCGAGACGCTCGAGGGCAGCACGGTGTTTGCGAAGCAGTCCGGGCTGCACCCGGCCGAGCTCCGGAACATGGTCACCTCGCCAGGCGGGACGAGCGCTGCGGCCCTTCACGAGCTCGAGTCGGGCCGGCTGCGCACGGTCCTGTCGGACGCGGTGTGGGCGGCCTACCGGCGGACCGTCGAGCTCGGCGATCAGCTCGAGGCGAAGGTCGAGCGACCTTCCCGCGCGAGAGGAGCAGGATCGTGATGGCGACGGCCCGGCGTGAGACGCCCGACGACGAGGTGGCGGCGAACGATCCTTCCGCCGAGTCCGCCGGGGGCGGGGCCGAGGCGGAGACGCCGGTACCGAAGCGGCGCGGCCGGCCGCCGCGAGCTGCTGTCACGCCGGCGCCCGAGACGGCGCCCATCGCTCCGGCCGATGTGGCGCCCGCCGAACCTGAGCTGACGCGACCGCGTGGCCGGCCGCTCAAGACGCCGCGCAAGACCGCCCCGACCGCCAACGCGCCCGCTCAGGCAGCGGCCGAGGGAGCCGACGCCCCCCGACGCCGGGGGCGTCCCCGCAAGGCGGCTGCGCCAGCGGTCGCCAATCCGGCCCTCGCTGCAGCGGGCGACACGCCGCCGGTCCGGCGCCGCGCCGGCGGAGCGGCCGCGGCATCGCGACCCGTCCGTGACCGCCTGACCGTCGAGGCGATCGTCGCGGTCGACGCGCCGCGGGACTTCCGGCTGCACCCCCGCGATCGCACCGTCGCCTACACCGCGGAGGCGGGGGGCGCCCGACAGCTCTTCACGCTCGCGCTCCGCGGCGGCTACCCGTTCCAGATCACGGCGTCGGAGAAGGCGATCTCCGATCCGCAGTGGTCGCCGGACGGCAGGCGGCTGGCCTACGTTCGGGACGTCGCCATCTGGATCGTCGATGCGGATGGCTCCCGCCAGGTGGAGGTGACCGCGCACCCGGCCGGCAACACGACGCCGCGCTGGTCGCCGGACGGCCGGCGGCTCGCGTTCGTGTCGCGGCGCCGGGGCTGGGCGCAGATCTGGGTCGTCGATGCTCCGATCCCACGCCGCGGCAGGCCGGCCGCCGCGCCACGCGCGCCGGAGCCGCGGCCGGTGACGGCGGCGGGTCTCGATGTCGAGACCTACGAATGGGCGCCCAACGGTGAACGCATCGCGGTCGTGGCACAGCGGGGCGACGACCGCGAGACGTCGCAGATCGTGCTGGTCGACCTCGGCGACGGTCGCGAGGAGGTCGTCGCCGGCGACCGCAGCTGGGACACCTCGATCCAGTGGCTGCCGGACGGCGCGATGCTCCACGTCAGCGATGCCGACGGGTGGTTTCAGGTGATCCGCCGCCCGACGGACGGCGGCGCCGGCGTCGCGCTGACCGCCGGCCAGCGCGAGCACGGCGAGCCGTCCGCCACGTTCGGCTTCGTCCCGCTGCCGTCGCCCGACGGCACGCGGTTCACCTGCCCGGAGTTCCGCGATGGCTTCGTCGATCTGCTCGTCGGCGCGATCGCGGCCGAGCCGGCCAAGCGCGGCCGCGGACGACCGCCTCGGAACGCGCGACCCGCGACGCCGGCGATGCAGCCCGTCCAGCCGTGGGACGGCGTGTGGCGCTCGATCGGCTGGCTCGCCGACGGCGCCTGGATCGCTGCCGTCGGCGAGAGCGAGACGCGGCCGCAGGATCTCTGGCTCCTGCCGGTGCCGGACGTCGCGGCGGAGGGCGCCCGGCCGCGGCAGGTCACGTTCTCGCTGCCGGCGGTCGTGGCCGCGCCGCTGTCGACGGGCCGCGCGACACCGGGGGAGCGGTTCGGGTTCCGCGCCCGTGACGGACTCTGGGTCGAGGGAACCGTCTGGCGCCCGAGCGCTGCGACCGGTCGCCGCGGCGGCGAGCGGGTGCCCGCGATCATCTACCCGCACGGCGGGCCGACCTCGCAGTCGCTCCGCTCGTGGGCACCCTTCAAGCAGCTGCTGGTCCGCGAGGGGTTCGCGTTCCTCGACGTCGTCTTTCGGGGCTCGACGGGGTACGGCCGGGCGTTCCGGCACGCCAACCACGACGAATGGGGCCACGGCGACGTCTTCGACGTGATCGACGCCGCGCGATGGGCGCTCGAACAGCCGTGGTGCGACGGCCGGCTGGCCGTCTACGGCGGCTCGTACGGCGGCTACCTGACGCTCTGTGCGCTCGTCGAGGAGCCGTCGCTGTGGCGCGCCGCGGTGGACCTGTACGGCGACTCCGAGATCGCCGAGAGCTACCGGCACGGCGACCGCGTCGGGCGGCTGGACCTGCACCGGATGATGGGCTCACCGGACGACCCGGCCCGGGCGGAGCTGTACCGCCGCGGCTCGCCCGTCTACCGCGCCGAGCGGATCGAGGCGCCGCTGCTGATCCTCCACGGCCGGAAGGACCGGCGGGTTGTGCCCCTCATGTCCGAGCGGATGGTCGAGGCGCTAGAGATCGAGGGCAAGCACCACGAGGTCCACTGGTACGACGACGAGGGGCACGGCTGGGAGCGTCGCGAGAACCGGCGCGATGCCTTCAACCGGATCCTCGCCTTCCTGAAGCGGCACGTCCTCGACGAGCGACCGGCGGGCTGACGCGGGAGCGTTCGCGGACAGCGGCGCGACCCGGCGGCCCGCGCCGCGGGCAGGGCCACGTGGCCGGGAATCGAAAGAGCCGCGGTGGGCCCCGCGGCTCTTCGATGTGGTCGGCGATGACGCGGGCGGTCCCGGCGTTCCTAGAACCAGCGGCGTCCCGCCTCGAGGACAAGGCCGGTCGCCACGAGCGCCGACAGCGCGACAAGCGCGCGCCAGGCCGTTGACGTGAGCACCTTCATCGAACTGGTGACCTCCAAGTGGCCCCCCGGTTGGGCGGCGCCACGAATGACCCGACCGTACCGGGTGATTCGCCGCTGCGGTATGGGTCGGAAGTACCGGTAGCGGGGGTTCAGTCGGGGGAGTTTCCTGGCTGCACCGGCCTCGTCCCGGCCCGCGGCTCGCGCCCGTCGCGGCGACCCCGCTGCATGCCGGCCGCGATGGCCACGGCAACGCCGACCGCGATCAGCACGTCCCCGACGCTGAAGACATTGGCGAAGGGCACGGGATCCGGGAGCGCGTAGATGTCGGTCAGTGGGCGCAACGCTGGCGTGTCGGTCACGATGGTGTTCGAGAACCCGCCTTCGGGTTCGAGTCCGGCCATCGCGTACGCGTCGGGGTCCCCCGGCATGTACCCGCCGTTGGCGAGGATCGCGGCCAGGTTCGACACGGCGCCCAGCGCGACGAGCGGCAGCCCGGGGACCCGGAGGTTCGCCAGCACAGCCAGGAGCACTGCCGCGGTCGAGCCGACGTAGAGCGCCGGCCCGGCCGAGCCGACGACGCCATCCACGCCGCCGCTGAACAGGACGACCTGCGCGAGCAGACCGCCGAGCGCGATCCACGGCCACCGAAAGTGGAGCGCGCCAAGACCCTCGAGCCGTCCGCCGAGGAGCCGCCCCACCAGCAGCCCGAGCGGCACGGCGTAGACGATGAACACGGTCAGTCGGGCGTTCGGAGCAGATCGCGCAGCTGTGCCGCGTGCTCTTCGAGATGGACGGCCACGAAGCGCTCCGCGATCTGGGCCGCGGTCATCTCGCCGAGCTTCGGGTGGATGCCCCGCCGCGAGGACTGTCCGGCGTCCAGCTCGCGGAGGCGCCGCGCGAGGCGCTCGGAGGCCGTCGCGATCCGGCCGAACAGCTCGCGCGGCGGGAGCGTCCGGTCGCGTTCGATGACGGCGATTCGAAGCGCGTCGGTGATCACGCGGCCGAAGGGCGCCGGCTCCGTCGAGGCCGCCAGCACTCGCTCGAGCTCACCGGTCCAGAACGGGAGCATCTCCGCGACGTGGGCCAGCGTCTCCGGTGGTCCCCAGCGCGACTCGGGCTCCGTGCCGAAGTGCCCGCTGAGCGGCCACGGCGCGCCGGCCTCGATCGCCGGCTGCAGCTCGACGACGGACGCCGCCGCCGCCCGCAGCCGGTCGGCGAGCCGGGCGAGATCGTCGGTCCGGGCCGTCACGAGGTGCAGTGTGGCACTCCCCGTGCTGGTCGGCTCCGCGCCGCGGGGCTACGATGACCTTCCTTCCGCACCCCTCGCCGCCCGAGGAGCCGCCCGATGACCGATACCGCCGCCCGACCAGCGCCCACACCGGCGTCCCAGGGCGCCGCCAACCAGGCCGGCGCCCACATCAACCGTGACGCGTTCGCCGAGGCGCAGGACTTCCTCCCGCTCAACGGGATCGATCACGTCGAGTTCTGGGTCGGCAACGCCCGCCAGGCATCGGCCTATTACCGCGCGCTGTGGGGCTTCACGCCGGTCGCCTTCGCCGGCCTCGAGACCGGCATCCGTGATCGCGCCAGCTACGTCATGCGGCGCAACGACATCACGTTCGTATTCACGGCGCCGCTCACCCCGGACGGCGAGATCGCCGAGCACGTCCGCGAGCACGGGGATGGCGTCAAGGACATCGCCTTCGCCGTCGACGACGTCGTGGCCTCGTTCCGCGAGACCACGTCGCGTGGCGCGCGGCCGGCCATCGAGCCAGTCGAGCTCGACGGCGGCGAGGACGGTGTCCTCCGACGTTCGGCCGTCTTCACCTACGGCGAGACGCGTCACTCGTTCGTCGACCGGCGCGACTACCACGGCGCGTTCGCGCCCGGCTACCGCCGCGTCCGGAACCCGGCCCGCGCGGCCCAGGGACTGAGCCTCCTCGAGGTCGACCACTGCGTCGGCAACGTGGCGCTCGGCGAGATGAACCGGTTTGTCGACTTCTACCGCGACGTCTTCGGCTTCAGCCAGCTGATCCACTACGACGACAAGGTCATCCACACGGGCTACAGCGCGCTGATGTCGAAGGTCATGACCAACGGCAACGGGCGGGTCAAGTTCCCGATCAACGAGCCGGCGAGCGGCAAGAAGAGGAGCCAGATCCAGGAGTACCTGGACTGGTATCGCTCGCCGGGCTGCCAGCACATCGCCCTCCGGACCGAGGACATCGTCGGCACCGTCCGCCAGCTGCGCGAGAACGGGGTCGAGTTCCTCGGCCTGCCGCACGAGTACTACGCGACGCTGGGCGATCGCGTCGGCGACGTCGGCGTGCCGATGGAGACGCTCGAGGAGCTTGGGATCGAGGCCGACCGCGACGAGGAGGGCTACCTCCTCCAGATCTTCACTCGGCCGGTCCAGGACCGCCCGACGTTCTTCTTCGAGGTCATTGAGCGCCATGGCTCACGCGGCTTCGGCGTCGGCAACTTCAAGGCGCTGTTCGAGGCGATCGAGAGGGAGCAGGCCAAGCGCGGCAACCTGTGATCTCCGGTCGCGCGGAGCGACGTATCGTCGCCGCCGGGCTGCTGCTGAGCGTCATGTCCGTGTCCCAGGGCTGCATCTCGATCAGTGGCGGCTGGGAGAGTGCGAGCGCAGCGGCGGAAGCCTACGAAGACCGGGTCCTCGACCTTCGACAGCCGCCCACCCGGGCGGACCTGGAGATGCCGGATGGACAGGCATGGACCGCCTGGTCGTGTGACGAGGGCTTCCGGCAACGCGTCGACCTGCCGGACGGGATGAGCACCACGATGCTCGCTCGCCTGGTAACGGCGGACAGCTACGGTTCGGCCGATCCGGATACCGCCCAGCCCAGCACGATCGACGTGCACTCGACCGTCCTCGGCGTCGACGCTGCGGCAACACTGGCCGAGCAGGTGGCATCAGACCTCGGCATCGACGCGAGCGAGCTCGAGACCTGGAAGGTCAAGGCGGAGACTGCCACCACCACGGACCGGGTCAAGACGAGCTTCATGAGAAGTCGGATCGCCTACCTGGTCACGGAACTCCAGGTCGTTCACGATCCGCACGCCGACAGCACCTACGTGCACCTGATCCTGTCGTGGTGATCCCGCCTGAGCGTTCGTCCCTAGTGGGCGTCGCGCGGTGCGGCATCCGCGGGGCGCACGACGCCCACGTCGCTCGTCAGGGCCGCCTCGGCGTAGTGGCAGGCGGCCCGTTGATCGGCGCCCACGGGGCGCAACTCGGGCTCCACGGTGCGGCAGTTCTCGGGCCGTCCCAGCCGCTCGTAGAGCCAGCATCGGGTGTGGAACCGGCACCCCGGCGGCGGGTTCGCCGGTGACGGGACGTCACCGGCGAGGATCACCCGCCGCCGTCGACGCTCGACGGCCGGATCCGCGACCGGCACCGCCGAGAGAAGCGCCCGGGTGTCTGGGTGGGCCGGCAACGCGTAGACCCGCCTGGACGCACCGATCTCCACCAGCCGGCCGAGATACATGACCCCGACCCGGTCCGAGACGTGGCGGACGACGGCCAGATCGTGGGCGATGAACAGGTAGGTCAAGCCCAGCTCGCGGCGGAGATCGATGAGCAGGTTGAGCACCTGGCCCTGGATCGACACATCGAGTGCGCTGATCGGCTCGTCGCACACGATGAACTCCGGCTCGACCGCGAGCGCGCGCGCCACGCCGATTCGTTGTCGCTGACCGCCGGAGAACTCGTGTGGATAGCGGGCGGCGAAGACGGGATCGAGGCCCACCAGCCGGAGCAGCTCCCGGACCCGCTCGTGCTTCGCCCGGCCGGACGCGAGGCGGTGAGTCTGGATGGGCTCGGCGACGATGTCCCCGACCGACATCCGGGGATCCAGTGACCCGTACGGGTCCTGGAAGATGATCTGCATCCGGCGCCGCAGCCGGCGGAGCTCGCGGGCCGAAAGCCGTGCCAGATCGCGGCCGTCGAAGCGGGCGCTGCCGCCGGTCGGCTCGCGGAGCTTGATCATCGCCCGGCCAAGGGTGCTCTTGCCGCACCCGGACTCGCCGACGAGGCCCACGGTCTCGCCGCGCTGGATCGACAGGCTGACGCCGTCCACCGCCCGGACACTGCCCCGCCGGCGCTGGAGGATGCCGCCGAGGATCGGGAAATGGACCATCAGACCGTCCGCCTCCACCAGCGGGCCGGCTGCGCCCGCCGGGTGGGTCACGGGATCCATCCGCCGGCCTCCGTCCCCCAGCAGCGCGCGGCATGGCCCTCGCCGTCGGCCGGCCGGGGCGTCAGGTCCGGCTTGGCCTCGTCGCAGACCGCGCGCCGGTGCGCGCAGCGCGGCGCGAACCGGCAGGCCGGGCGCGGGTCGACGAGATCGGGCGGAAAGCCCTCGATCGTGCGGAGCCGTCCGCCCGGTTCGACGTCGAGGCGCGGCCTCGAGTCGAGCAGCGCTCTCGTGTACGGCATCCGCGGCCGGCCGAAGATGTCGTCGACCAGCCCGCGCTCGACGATCCGGCCGGCGTACATGACGCAGACGCGCTGGCACATGCCGGCGGCGATCCCCAGGTCGTGGGTGATGAGCAACACGGCCGTGCGCAGCCGCTCGCTCAACGACCGGAGCAGCTCCATGATCTGGGCCTGGACCGTCACGTCGAGGGCGGTCGTGGGCTCGTCGGCGATGAGCAGCATCGGGTCGCAGGCCAGCGCGATGGCGATCATCACCCGCTGCCGCATGCCGCCCGAGAACTGGTGCGGATAATCGCCGAGCCGGTCAGCCGGGCGCGGGATCCCGACCATGCTCAGCAGGTCCGCCGCTCGGGTCGACGCCGCGGGCCGCGACAGCCCGAGATGGGCCGCCGCGGACTCGCTGATCTGGCGGCCCACGGTCATCGTCGGGTTGAGGCTGCTCATCGGGTCCTGGAACACGAACCCGATCCGGCGGCCCCGCAACAGGCGCATCTCCTCGCTCGAGAGCCGCAGCAGGTCGATGCCGTCGAAGACGACCTCTCCGCCCACGATCCGGCCCGGCGGCTCCGCGACGAGGCGGGCGATCGAGAGGGCCGTGACGCTCTTGCCGCAGCCGGACTCGCCGACCAGCCCCAGCGTCTCACCGTAGTCGAGGTCGAAGTCCACCTCGTCGACGGCATGGACCACGCCGTCGGGCGTGAAGAACTGCGTCGAGAGGTTGCGGACCTCGAGCAGCTTGCGGCCGTGTCGGTCCGCCTCGTCGCCGATCTGGGCGACGAGCCGCCGTCCCTCGGGCGTCGAGATGTGGGCCGCCTCGGGCAGTCGCGGTTCCGCCGCCGTCGCGGGCGCCCCGCCGTCGCCGCTCACTGGCGGCCGCGCAGCTTCGGATCGAGCGCGTCGCGAAGCCCGTCGCCGAGGAACGTGAAGCTCATCAGCGCGATGGCGAGGGCCAGGGCGGGAAAGACGACGAGATGCGGCTCCGACTGCATCCATCTCGTCCCGTCGTCGATGAGGCTGCCCCACGACGCGCGCGGTGACTGGACGCCGATGCCGATGAAGGACAGCGTCGCCTCGGCCAGGATCGCGCTCGGGATGCCGAGCGTGACCGCGACGATCACGGGACCGATCGCGTTGGGCAGGATGTGGCGCACGACGATCCTGAAGTCGGAGACGCCGATCGCCCTGGCCGCCTCGACGAACTCCGACTCCTTGAGGCTCAGCACCTGGCCACGGACGAGCCGGGCCATCGTCACCCAGCCGGTGAGCCCGATCGCGAGGAAGATCAGGAGCAGGCCGTTCATCGCCTCCCCGATGGCGGTCTCCCGGAAGGCGACGCCGAGCAGGATGATGAACAGCAGGTCCGGGAACGCGTAGACGACGTCCGTGAAGCGCATCAGGAGGTTGTCCGTCCGGCCACCGAACCAGCCCGCTGCCGCCCCGACCGGGACACCGATCAGGAGCACCACCACCTGCACGACGACGGCCACGGTCACGCTGATCTGCGCGCCGTCGAGCAGGCGGCTGAACAGGTCGCGACCCAGCTGGTCGGTGCCCAGCAGATGGTCCGGGCTGAGCGGCGGCAGTGGCCGGTTGCCGTTGGCGCGCAGCGCCTCGAGGTCCTGAACCCGGTAGTGCCACGGCGCCAGGGCGGGTCCCAGCACGGCCATGGCAAGGAGGACGACGACCACGATCGCGCCGACCACCGCCAGGCGGTTGCGCCGCAGGCGGCGCAGCGCGTCCCGTCGGGGCGTCACGACGGGGCGTGCCGCGAGCACGTCGACGACAGCCGGAGCCGGGACCTGGGTCGTCATCGGCGGTTCGCTAGCTGTACCGGATCCGGGGATCGATCCAGGCGTACAGCAGGTCCACCACGAGGTTGAGGACCGCAATGACGCCCGCGTAGAGCATCGTCATGGCCATGATCAGGCCGTAGTCCCGCTCGCCGATGCCGGTCACGTAGAAGCGGCCGATCCCGGGCACGGAGAAGATCAGCTCGACGATGAACGAGCCGGTCACCAGGTAGGCCAGGAGGGGGCCGAGGATCGTGACCACCGGGATCAGGGCATTGCGGGTCATGTGGGAGACGACCACGGCCCGTTCGCGTATCCCCTTGCTGTGGGCGGTTCGCACGTAGTCCTTGCGGGTCACGTCGAGCATCGAGGCGCGCGTGTACCGCGCGATCTGAGCGATGGGGTAGCCCGCCAGCGCGACGGTCGGGAGGATCCACGTCGAGGGGCCCAGCCAGCCGTGGGTCGGCAGCCACCGCAGGGTGACCGAGAAGACCACGACGAGCAGGATCGCCAGCACGAAGCTGGGCGTCGAGATGCCGACCATGGACACCAGGGTCGCGGCGTAGTCCGGCAGCCCGTTCTGGCGCAGCGCCGCGATCATCCCGCAGGGTCGCGGCGTAGTCCGGCAGCCCGTTCTGGCGCAGCGCCGCGATCATCCCGAGTGGGATGCCGAGCGCCACGGCGAGCAGGAAGGCCATCGCGCCGAGGTGGACGGTCGTCACGATTCCGTCGGCCACGATGTCGTTGACGCTCCGGTCGCGGTAGCGGTACGACGGGCCGAGGTCGCCCGTGACCAGCGCGCCGGCCCAGCGCACGTACTGGACCGGCAGCGGGTCGTCGAGGCCGTACTCCGCGTTGAGCCGCCGGACCACGCTGGCCGGGAGCGGCTTCTCCCTGTCCCACGGGCCGCCCTTCACCGAGTGCATGAGCACGAAGGTGATGAGCGACACGGCGAACAGGACCGGGACGATCCACAGCACGCGCCGGACGAGATAGCCCGTCACCGCTTCGAGCCTCCCTGACGATCGCGCTGTGGATCAGCCCCGGATCCGATCCTTCGGCCTAGTGCTCGCCGATGCTGACGGAGTTGAAGAACATCATCCCGGGGTCCTCGTCGGTCGAGGTCAGGATGAGCCCCTGGACGTGCGGCTTCACCAGGGTGTAGCCGCCGTACCAGTAGAGGAAGATGACCGGGCTGTCCTCCACCAGCAGCTCCTGGGCCTGCTGGTAGATGGGCACCTGTGCCTCGAGCTCGGTCTCCGCGGCGGCCTCGCTCATGAACGCGTCGAACTCCTCGTTCGAGTAGCCCGTGAAGCTGTTGCCCGTGCCGAAGACGTCGCCCAGGAAGTTGTTGGGGTGCGGATAGTCCTGTGTCCAGCTCGCCCGGTTGATGTCGAACGGGTCCTCGCGG
This sequence comes from Chloroflexota bacterium, assembly GCA_030447745.1. Classification (GTDB taxonomy): domain Bacteria; phylum Chloroflexota; class Limnocylindria; order Limnocylindrales; family CSP1-4; genus JACDAV01. The sequence continues at coordinate 68,536 of JAUJOH010000011.1, forward strand.
CGTCGCTCGCTGTAGGCGACCGCCTCGAGACCCTCGGACTGGACCTCCACGCCGAGGTTCGTCCGCCACTGCTCGGTCAGGAAGTCGACGGTCTGCTCGTGCAGCGGGCTGGTGTTGTAGCCGACGGTGATGTCGAGCTCGCTAGGATCGCTCAGGCCGATCTCCGCGAGGCCCTCCTGAAGCTCCTGCTGGGCGCGCGCCGGATCGTACGGCAGCCCCAGATCCGGCTGGTGGCCCGGGATGCCGGGCGGCACCGCGCTGCCGGCGACCGTCGCGGCGCCCTGGCGGACCGTGTCGACGAGCGTCTGCTTGTCGACCGCCATGGCGAAGGCACGCCGGAGGTGCGGACTGCGCGCGAAGACGCCGTCCGGGTCGTTGAGGTTGAAGCCGTAGTACTCGAAGCCCGCCGTGGCGGTCTCGAGCATCTCGCCCTTGAGCGCGGGGTCCGCGCAGATCCGGGCAATGTCCGTGGAGGGGACCCCGACCATGTCGAGCTCGCCCGCCATGTAGGCGTTGAGCGCGGCCTGCTCGTCCTCCATCAGCGTGAACTCGATCCGTTCGAGCTTCGCCGGCTCGCCGAACCACTCCGGGTTCCGAACCAGCACGATCCGCGAGTTGTGGTCCCACGTCTCGAGATTGAACGGCCCGCTCGCGACGTAGTTGCCGCTCTCCGTGGCACCCTCCTGCTCGATCCACGCCTGCTGGAGCGGCACGGTGACCCACAGCGTGGCGACCGAGATGAAGTAGGAGGCCGGCTGCGCGAGACGCACGACAAACGTCTTGTCGTCCGGCGCGGACACGCCGAGGTCCTCGAGCAGCGCGTCGATCTCGGCGTCGGGCGGGGGCGCCTCGGGGTCGAGCTCGAGGAGCGCCGATGCGCCGGCGAGGTCCTCCATCACGTATGCGTAATCTGCTGCGACCCTCGGGTCGACGAGGCGCCGCCAGCTGTAGACGAAGTCGCCCGCCACGATCGGCTCGCCGTTGCTGTAGTTCGCATCCCGCAGGTGGAAGGTGATCTCCGTGCCGTCCAGGCTGATGTCCCAGCTCTCGGCGAGCCCCGGGACCGTGTTGAGCTCCTCGTCGAAGTAGACCAGCGGGTAGTGCAGCTGACGCATGATCTCGACCGCCCGCAGGCTCGAGACGAGGGTCGGATCGAGCGACTCGGGCTCGTCGCCGAGCGGCAGGCGGAGCACCTGCTCGGCGGCCATCGTGCCGTCCGCGGCGGGCGGCGTCGTGGACGCCTCGCAGGCGGTCGTGGCGGGGCCGGACGCGCCGCCGCTTGGCGCGGCGCCGGACGCGCCGGTGCTCGGCGAGGGCCTCGTGCTGGCCGTCGGTGGGCTGCACGCGGTCACGACCAGGGTGAGCGCGACCATGACGATCCAGGACCTGTGGCGTTGCATCGTTCCTCCTCGCCTCTCGTTCACCAGCTGCCAGATCCGGTGTCCGGGATCGAGCGTCCCGGCGGATGGATGAGATACGCGGTACCGCCGGACGACCGGAGCCAGAGCGACTCCAGCGACCGCCGTGCATAGACCCGGCGGACGTCGCTCGCGGACCGTCCGGCCGGGTCGTTGACGATGACGTCGCCGGCGGGATCGAAGCCGCGTACGACGATCAAGTGCCCGTTGCTCGACTCGATGGGCGCACCGGCGAGCTCACCGGCCTCGAACGCGAGGCTGACGATCACAGGGACCCCCGCCGCGATCCAGCGCTCGACCTGGACCAGCGAGCCGAGACGTGTCACGAAGGCCTCGAGGCCGAATGTCGCGGCCCACGCCCGGCGGCCGGCACCGACACCGGCCGGCCCCACCAGGCAAGGACCATCGCGGTCGCCGTCGGGGAGCACCAGCCGCCGACCGCGTCGCCCTCCACGCGCTGGGAAAGCTGGGGAACGGGCAGATCCGTGCCCCAGACCGTCCCGTCGCTGCGAAGGCCGGGGCCGGCCGGCTCGCGGCGCGAGCTGGACGTCACGACCGAGACGGAGTGGACGATCGGGGTGACCCCCGGGTCGGTGGTGAAGAGCCGGAGCCGGTGCTGGAACGCTCGAGCGGTCGTCTCCGGACGGAGGCGGAGGGTGTCCGTCTGGATCCGGGCGTCGCCGTCGTCCTGCCCTTCGACGCTGTGGCGACGGATGGTCTCCGAGCCGGAGGCCCAGACTGCCATCGTGTACCAGCGCGTCCAGCGGCCGTCCTCGAGGTGAGCGCGAAGATCGACCTGCAGCCAGGTGCCCGGCGGCGTCCGGGCGTTCCACGACGGGATGGCCGTGTCCCAGGGCTGCGCTGCCTCCACCGCGGGCGACACCACGCCGCCGGACCAGCACGGCCGCGTGCCGAGGTCTGTCGTGACGGTTCCCGCCGTCAGCCCGGACACCGGCCCGAGCCGAACGAACGCGTCGCCGTCGACCTGGCGGCGGCGACGCCGTCCGCCTCACCGCGCAAGACCTCAATCGCGCTCTGCCGTGAGAGCGCGACGTACGGCGGAGTGGGTGAGGTCTGGGTCAGAACGGGCACCGATCCACCGTGCTCATCGGTCGCGGACGACCTCCACGTGGCTCGCCTTCGACGACAGTTCTCGACACGTCCCACTCCGTTCTTGCGCGTTGCTCGTTTCGATCGCCGGCCGGCGCACGTCGTGCGCCGGCCGGCGCCACCCTTACCGGGCCTTGGGCTGGATCTGCACCGTCGTCACCTCACCGGCGGTGACCGTGACGACGGCCCCCCGCCGCCCGTCGACGCGGTCGTTGACGACCAGCAGCTTGTAGCGCCCCGGGGCGAGCCCCACGAAGCCGAACCAGCCGCTGCCGTCGGTCAGCCGACGCGCGATGAGCTCGTCGGTCTCCGCATCCCGGAGCTCGAGCCACACCTGGTCGAACGGCACGCCGGCCGCGGTCGTGACCGTGCCCATGACGTGCCCCTCGGTCGGCTGGGTCTTCCACGTCATCTCCGGGACGACGGCGTCGTCCGCGAAGACGGGCGGCGTGATCGGGTCGTACTCGCTCGGCTGGGTCAGCGCCCGCGTCAGCTCCGCCCGGCTGGTGTCGCGCGGTCGCTGGTTGGTCGTCGCGAGGCTATCGGGGTTGGCGTACGAGTAGCCGGCCCAGCCATAGCTCCGGTTGCCGGCCGCGCTGGGCGCGAGGGCCTTGCGGATCTGGATGACCGAGTCCGAGATGCTGTTGAGGTACAGGGCGGAGCCGATGGCCGCCTGGCGTTCGTACTGGTGGTCCTTGATGTACTCGTTCCAGTGCTCGTACCACGCCCGCTGCGGGAAGCCGAAGCAACCCGGCGCCTCGTTCCCGACGACGCAGAACTCGCGCTTGTAGTTCATCGGGATGTTGAGGTCGAGGATGCCCTCCTCCATCCACGCCCGCCAGTCCTGGAGCGTCTCGCGGTACGGGCGGGAGGCCTCCCAGCCGCCGAGCTGATCGGGTCCGTCACCGTAGGTGATGGTGTCGGCGCTGATCCGGACGTCCGGGTCGATCGCGTAGCTCTGGAGGTAGACCTTGCGCACGATGTTCGTGATCTGGTCGCGGCGCCACTGACTCCACTGCGCGTCGTTCGGCAGCGGCCGGTCGCTCCGGCCCGTCGCCGCGTGGAACCTCGCCAGCGCCACCGGGTTGTAGCCCCAGGAGTTGTCCTTCGGCCATGTCGCGAGCTGCCCGTCCGGGTAGCGGATGCGGTCGAAGTTGATGCCGTCGACGTCGTAGTTCTCGACGATGCTCGTGTACATCCGGACGATGTACTCGGCCGCAGCCGGGTGTCCCGGATCGAGGTAGGTGTCACCCGGCCGGCTGCCGTCGTAGCGGGTCATGACCCAGTTGTCGTAGCCGCTCTTCGAGGGGCCGTGCGTGTTGTAGACGTGGGCCGGATCGCGCGGCGGCGTGGAGCCCTGCCAGATCGCGGTGGCGATGATCCAGGCGTGGACCTCGATCCCCTCCGCGTGCGCCTTGTCGATCAGCGACTGGAGCGGGTCGAACGGCAGCGGGGCGATCGCCGCCTGGGTCCGCGGCATCATGGCGCGGTTGCAGAAGCAGTCGCCCCGGCGGCCCACCTGGGCCACGATCGCGTTCATGTTGGCGGCCTTGGTCGCCGCCACCAGTTCGTCGATCTCGGCCTCGTTGTAGAGGCCCTCGTTGAAGGCGTCCACCCAGTACGCCCGGAACTCCTCCCTGGGTGCCTCCGCCGCTGCGGCGGCCGGCATCGCGACCGCCACGAGGGCCAGTGTCAGCAGGGCCATGACCGTTCGTCTGTTCACGTCCGCACTCCTCTACTCGGGTTGCCGCCCGATCGGTTCACCGTGATCCGATCCATCCGCTGCGCGGTCGTCCCGGACGACTGCACCGCTCGGACCAGCTCCAGATAGTTCTCCCCGGGCCAGATGGCGCCGAGGACGGATCCATGCCGGGCGCCGGTGGCGCCGGCCAGGCTGTTCGGGCGCCCGTGCAGCGCCTCGTGACCGAGAACCGCGAAGCAGACGGCCTCCTTCGCAGCGGCCGGCACGCCGGCCTCCTCGACGTCGTGGATCGCGGGACCCGGGCCGCCGGACGGCGCCGCCCGCGCCAGCGCCCGCTCGAGCGCGCGCATCAGCGCCCCGTTCCGGGTGCCGCCGCCCGCGACGTGAACGACGGCCGGCCAGCCCGGCGACCAGCGCCCGATCGCCTCGGCGACGGACCGCGCGGTCACCTCGGTCACTGTCGCCAGGACGTCGGCGGCGCTCAGGCCCCTCGCCGCGCCGGCCGCCACCAGCGCGTCCACCGCGGCGTCGCCGAACCGCTCCCTGCCGGTGCTCCGGGGTGGCGGCTGACCGAACCACGGATCCGCCAGGATCTCGGCCACGAGGTCGCCGGCCGGGTGTCCGGCCGCCGCGGCGGCGCCGTCGCGGTCGAGCGGCTGGCCGAGGAGCCGGCGCGCCGCCCCGTCGATGAGCGAGTTTCCGGGCCCCGTGTCGAAGGCGATGGCGGCATCCGCGGCGCCGGCCGGGACGAGCGTCACGTTGGCCCTGCCACCCAGGTTGAGGGCGGCGACGGTGCGGTCCTCCTCGGCCAACAGGAGCACATCGAAGAAGCTGACGAGGGGCGCTCCCTGCCCGCCGGCGGCGATGTCGCGCGGTCGGAAGTCGGCGACGACAGTCCGGCGAGTGCATTCGGCGATCACTGCCGGCTCGCCGATCTGGAGCGTTCCGCACGCCCTGCCGTCCGGGTCGACGTTGTGGTGGATCGTCTGCCCGTGTGACGCGACGACATCGAGGGAGTCGAGCGGTACGGCGGCCGCCCGCGCCGCTGCCTCGGCCACGTCGGCGAACAGCCTCCCGACCGCCATCGACGCCGACGACAGCTCCCCCGGACCGACCCTCGCCGCGAGGTCCGACCAGCCGGCGATCCGGTCCCGGAGCTGGTCCGGCCACGGCGCCTCGAGCCAGCCGACCAGCGAGATGTCGAGCGACCGCTCGCGCGTCGCGATGTCGACCACGGCGGCATTGATGCCGTCGAGTGAGGTTCCGCTCATCAATCCGAGCACGCGCATGCCTCCTCAGCCCTTCAGGGCGCCGACCCGGACGCCTTCGAGGAAGTGACGCTGGAAGAGCAGGAACAGCACGATCATCGGCACCGCGCCGACGAGGGCGCCGGCCATCTGCAGCCCGATGTTCGAGCTGAACTCCTGCTGGAGCAGCGCCACGCCGACGGGCAGCGTCAGGAGCGCCCGGTCGGAGAGGACGATCAGCGGCCAGAGGAACGCGTTCCACGCGCCGACGAAGCTGAAGATGGCGACCGTCGCGACGGCGGGCATCGACAGCGGCAGGACGATCCGCCAGAACACCTGCCACTCGCTCGCGCCGTCGACGCGCGCTGCCTCCTCGAGCTCGGCGGGCAGCGACTGCATGAACTGGCGCATCAGGAAGATGCCGAAGACGTCGGCGATGCTCGGCGCGATCACGCCGAGCAGGTGGTCGTCCAGGCCCAGGTTCGTGACGAGGATGAAGCGGGGCACGAGCGTGACGTGCACCGGGATCATCAGGCTGCTCACGATGAGCGTGAAGAACAGCCGCTTGCCGGGGAAGCGCTTGCGGGCGAAGGCATACCCGGCCATGGAGTCGAAGACGACGTGCCCGACCATGATCGCGGCCGCGATCACGAGGCTGTTGAAGGCCCACAGGAGGATCGGCGCCTGCGCGAAGAGCGCGACGAGGTTGTCGAGCGTGGCGTCGAGCGGCACCAGCGTGGGCGGCACGCGGATGGCGGCCGCTCTCGGGGTGAGGGCGGTCGTCACCATCCAGTAGAACGGGAAGAGGCCGACGACGGCGACAGGAGCGAGGACGGCGAGCGTGAAGAGCCGCGACCGGCGGGATTGCCGTCGGCCGGGGGCCGTCCCGCCGGTGATCGCCGCCTCGGGGACCGGCGCGGCGACCACCTCGGGGAGCAACGAGCTCGGTGCGGCCACGCGCGGCTCGGCGCCGCGCCGCTCGAGGCCAGCCGTTCCTTCGGCCATCAGTACTGGACGTCCGAGCGGAGCGCGCGGAACTGGAGGACAGAGATGGTCGCGATGACCACGAACAGCAGGAACGCCTGGGCGGAGGCGAGCCCGTAGTCGCCGAACCGGAAGCCGGTCCGCCAGATGGAGTAGACGATCGTGTTCGTCGCGTATCCGGGGCCGCCACCGGTCATGACGTAGACCCGCTCGAACACCTCGAAGGCGGCGATCGTGTAGATGATCGCCACGTAGAGCGTGATCGGCTTCAGCAGCGGAACCGTGATGTAGCGGAACTTGGCAAGGGCGCCGGCGCCCTCGGTCTCGGCCGCCTCGTAGAGCTCCTGCGGGATCCCGGCCAGCGCCGCCGAGTACAGGACGACACCCACCGCCGGGATCGTGAGGACCGATGACAGGATCACCGACCACAGGGCGACGCTGGCTCCGGCGAACGGTGACGGATCGGAGATGAACCCCACCGGGCCGGCGCCGAACAGGCTCAGCACGTGGTTCGCGAGGCCCCACGGGTTGGCGTTGAGGATCCACTTCCAGACGAGGGCGATGAAGACCGCCGACGTGACGGCGGGCAGGTAGTAGGCCGCCCGGAAGAAGGTCCGCAAGCGGGGCGGCAGGGGATGGATGAGCGTGGCCAGCACCATCGCGATCACGACCCACACCGCGACCGTGAACACGGAGTAGATGACCGTGTTGACGGCGGACTGACGGAAGATCGGGTCCTGCACCAGCGCGATGTAGTTGTCCAGGCCGACCCAGGTGCTGGTCCGAAAGCCGAACTCCTGGAACGACAGCAGGAACGACCAGCCCAGCGGCACGAAGATGAAGACGAGGAAGAACAGCATGCTGGGCGCCACGAACAGGTAGCCCGCGCTGTAGCGGCTCCGGAACCGCCGGACGCGGCCGGCGATCCCGGAGACTGCTGGGCTGGCCGTCATGGCGCTCGTCGCGACCGCCTACTCGCCGAGCAGCGGCGTGACCTGCTCACCGATGGCGTCGAGCGCTTCCTGCGCGCTCTTCTGGCCGGAGACGGCGAGCTGGATCTCGGGGTGGATGAACGAATCGATCTGCGCCCAGTCCTCGACGAGCGGCATGAACCTGACGTGCGGGAGCATCTCCTCGAACGGCGCCATCTCCGGCGTCGTCTCGGAGACCTTGATCGACGCCCGGGTGCCCGGAGCGAGGTACCAGCCGGGGACGTCCTCGGCGACCTCCGCGCTGGTCAGGTAGCGGCCGAGCTCGTGCGCCGCGGCCATGCGCGCCGGGTCGTCCTTCTCCGGCACGGCGTAGGTGCCCATGCCGCCCACCGTGATCGTCTCGCCGGCGTCACCGATCGGCGGCGGGAGCACGGTGAACTCGACGTCGTTGGCCTTGAGGTTGGTGATGCTGCCGGAGCCGCCGGTCATCATCGCGAAACGCCCGTCGATGAAGCCCTGCTCGAGGTCGGCGAGGGGCAGGGTCGTGGTGTCCGGCGGCATCGCCCCCGCCTCGAAGAGGTCGACGCGCCCCTGCAGCACCCTTGACTCCCGCCTCGCTGTTGAGCGTGTACTGGGTGTTGTCCTCGTTGAGGACGGTCGCGCCCTGGTTGTACAGCAGGGTCAGCTCGTTGACGCTCGCGGGTCCCATGTAGGTCGCGAAGCCGAAGACGTTGTCACCGGTCACGTCCTGGGCGAGCTGCTGGAACTCCTCGACGGTCCAGTTCTCATCCGGGATCTCGACCCCGGCGGCCTCGAAGAGCGCATTGTTGATGTAGAAGCCGATCGGCGGGACCCACTGCGGCCAGGCGAGGTGCTCGCCCTCGTGCTCCACGCCCTCGAGGAGGTTGGGCAGGATGTCCGCCCTGTCCTCGTCGGTCAGGTACTCGTCGATGGGGGACAGGACGCCCTGGGCACCGTAGCCGGGCAGGCGGTCAGAGGCGATCCGGAAGATGTCGGGACCGTTTCCGGCCGCGATGCCGGTGTCGAGGCGGGCCAGGCCCTGATCGTCGAACGGGATGCCGGTCGACGATGTCGAGGCCGGGGTGCTTGCCTTCGTACGCCGCGACGGCGGCCGCGTCGACGAGCTGGGAGGCCGCCGTGGAGCCGCCCGGCGCGTAGCCGAGGTGCCACCAGTCGAGCGTCCCCTGATAGGCGCTGCCCTGTTCAGCCGGTGCGGAGGGGCTGGCCGCCGGCTCGCTCCCCGACGACGCTGGCCGCGGGGCTGCTGGCGGCCGGCGCGCTGGCCGCCGGCGTGCCGGCGGCAAGGACTGCTCGGCGCGGGCGACTGGCCGCCGCCGCAGGCGGCCACCGCGAGCGCGAGCGCCGGGAACACGGCCGTGATCGCTGGTCGTCGTCTGGTCATTTCGAGGCTCCTCCTTGGGGTGGCTGGACGTGGTTGTCGGGGTGGTGGACGTTCGGGGGTTCGTGGGGTTCGGCCGGTTCGGCGCGTCCGTCCGGGCCGTCGCGGGCCAGCGCGAGCGCGCCGCTCGCGGGGTCCGCGGTCAGGGGCGCCACGCCGTACCGCCGGTCCGCGCGCTGCAGCCGGTCCACCAGACACGCGAGCAGCGGTGAGCCGGGTCGCAACAGACCGCCCGCCGCGACCACGTCGAGGTGCGCGCCGGGTCGCACGGCGAGCCGGCCGGCGCACGTCTCGACGGCGAGCGCGAGGTCCGACGCGGCGTCGGCCACGATCGACCGGCTGATCTCGTCGCCGGCGGCCTGCTCGATCACGACCTCCGCGAGCCGGGCGACCTCCGACACGGAGATCGCGGGGTAGCAGCGCTCGCGCAGGGCGGGCACACCGGCTACACCGAGCGCGGCCGGGATGGCCTCACTGAGCGCAGTCGGCGGGCCGCGGCCGTCGGCCGCCTGCGTGACCACCCGCAGGGCGCGCCGGGCAATGTCGTAGCCGCTGCCCTCGTCGCCGAGCAGGTGTCCCCAGCCGCCAACGGTCACCTCCCGGCCGTCGGCCGCGCGGCCGTAGACGGACGATCCGGTTCCCGCGACGACGGCGATCCCGCTGCCCACGCCGGCCGCGGCGAGGAGCAGACGCGCGTCGTGCGAGATGGACACCGCGTCCGCGTCCAGCTCGTCGAGCGCGGCGCGGCGAAGTGATTCGCGGACGGACGGTCGTTCAGAGCCGGCGATGCCGATCCAGACCGCAGCAGCCCGTCGCCGACCGACCGACTGCAACGCTCCCCGCGCCGCGCTGCGCACCGCGTCCCGGAAGCCGTCGAGTCCAACGAGGCTCGGGTTCGCCGGACCGCTCTCGCCGCGACCGAGCACGGCACGGCGGTCGCCGACCAGACAGACCGTCTTGCTGCCGCCGGCGTCGAAGCCCAGGAACACGGCCTCAGTCATCGGCGGTCTCGCCGGCGCGTTCGCCGAGCAGCCGGTCGAGCGGGACGCCGCTGCCGAGCAGCCGGCGGCTCTCCGCGGCGTCGACGCCGCGGGCGAGCATGACGATCGCCACGCGAGCGGACCAGCCGGCGGCATGGAGCGCCTGCTCGACCGTGGGGCCGGAGCGCCCGGTCACCTGCTCGACGATGCCGCGTGCCCGCCGGCGCAGCTTGGCGTTCGTCGCCTGCACGTCGATCATGAGGTTGCCGTGCACCCGGCCGAGCCGGACCATCACCCCGGTCGTCAGCATGTTCAGCACGAGCTTCTGCGCGGACCCCGCCTTGAGCCGCGTGGAGCCGGCGATGACCTCGGGACCGACGACCGGGTGGATCGCAATCTCGACCGTCGCGGAGAGCGGCGACGGGTGGTCGCAGCAGAGCCCGATCGTGAGAGCGCCGAGCCGGCGTCCGGCGTCGATCGCGCCCAGCACGAACGCCGTCCGGCCGCTTGCCGAGATGCCGACGACGGCGTCGTCACGACCGACCGCCAGACGCTCCATCTCCGCGACGCCCTGGTCCGGCTCGTCCTCCGCGCCCTCGCGCGGCCGCGTGACCGCATCCGGCCCGCCGGCCATCACGGCGACGACCGTGCTGCTCGCGACACCGAACGTCGGCGTGACCTCGGCCGCCTCGATCACCGCCAGCCGCCCGCTCGTGCCCGCGCCGACGAGGATCAGCCGGCCGCCGGACTGGACGCGGTCCGCAACCGCATCCACGGCGCGCGCGATGGCCGGGACCTCGCGACGAACCGCCGTGGCCACCCGCTCGTCCTCGGCATTCATCAGCCGCAGCAGCTTGGACGTGGAGAGCGACTGGAGGGACCGCGCGGCGTCGTTCGGGCGCTCGGTCCCGGGAACCTCCTCGCGCGCGGCCGGTCCGGCGCCCCTCACCACGCCGGTCATGCCGGGCGGTCACCCTCCGGCAGCTCCATCGGGAGCCGGCCGGGCAGATCGCGCCGCCCGATCAGCGCCTCGGCGAGGGCCTCGAGGGTGACGGGCACGTCCGCGTAGGCGGCGATCGCGTCGGTCGTCCGGGCGAGCGCCACGACGTCGTAGGGGGAGCGCAGCGCGACGAGCAGCGTCGGGCGGTCGCCCGCGGCGATCCGCGCGACCAGCTCTCGTTCCTCGGGCCACAGGTAGGCGTCCCGCGTGGCAAGAACCACGAGCTCGGCGGCGGCTGCTGCCTCGACGGCTGCCTGGCGCGCGCCCGCGTCGTCGGGTCCGGTGACGACCACCTCGCAAACGCGCGGAAGATGCCGGGCGAGCGCGGCACCGACGGTCGGCGCCGGGCCGATCTGCTCCTCGACCGGGCTGGGACGGCGGCTCGCGAACTCGACGACCGCGACGGACGTCGACGGCGAGACGGGCAGCAGCCCCGATCCGGTCACGAGCGTCAGCGAGCGCCGCGCCACGGCCTGCGCGAGCTCCAGGTGCGACGGGTCCGGCAGATCGCCTGATGCGGGGTCTAAGGTCGCGGCCCGCCAGCTCGCCAGACGGTCGTCCAGACGGGCGGCACGTCGCAGCGCGTCGACCACCCGCGCCTCCGGGAGCTCGCCGGATTCGATCGCGGCCTGCAGGCGCTCGACGGCGGCCGCCTGGTGATGGCGCATCGGCATCACGGCATCGGCGCCCGCGGCGACTGCCTCGACACAAGCGGCGTCGATCGGCCGCAGGTCCGTCAGGCCGCGCATCACCATGGCGTCGGTGATCGCGAGCCCGTCGAACCCGAGCTCCTCGCGCAACAGGACGTGCAGCGCCGCGGCCGAGACCGTGGCGGGCAGCCCGCCCGTCAGGCCGTCGTAGACGACGTGCGAGGCCATCACCACGGCGACGCCGGCCGCGATGGCGGCGCGAAAGGGCGGCAGGTCGTTCTCGCGCAGTGCGTCGATCCCGCCGCGCACGTTCGGCACCGCGACGTGCGAGTCGACCGGTGTCCGGCCGTGACCCGGAAAGTGCTTCGCGGTCGCCGCGATGCCGGCCTCCTGGTATCCCCGGATCGTCGCGGCTCCGAGCCTGGCAACGAGGGCGGGGGAGGAGCCGAACGTCCGCGCGCCGAGGCTCGGGTTGCGCGCGTCGCCCGCCAGGTCGAGGACGGGCGCGAGGTTGACGTCGACGCCGAGCAGCGCGAGCTCCTCGCCGGCGGCCCGGCCGACGGCCCGGGCCAGCTCGTCTGACCCCGTCGCCCCGATCGCCATGGCGCTCGGGAAGCGGGTCACGGGCGCCCCGATGCGGGCCACGTGCCCGCCTTCGTGGTCGATCGCGATGCGGAGCGGGCCGGACGCGAGCGCGCGCAGCTCGGTCGTGAGCTGCCGAAGCTGGTCGACACCACGGATGCTGGCTGCGAAGAGCACGACGCCGCCGACGCCCTGCCCGAGGAGTGCGCGCGACGCGTCGTCGATCTCCGGCCCGGACAGCTCGATCCACACCAGTCCAGCGGCCGCGGAGGCAGCGTCGCGTCCGGTGGCGAGGTGCGGCGACAGCGCCGTCATCCCGTCACCCCGCCGCACCGGTTGCGCGCCTCGGAATAGGGCGCGGCGACGCCGCTCACCGAAGCTCCACGTGCAGCTGGTAGCGGTCGCCGCGGTACACGGACCGGACGAACTCGACGAGGCGGCCGTCCACCGTGGACGTGAGCCGGTGGATGCGGAGGACCGGCACGCCCTCCGGCAGGCGCAGCAGCAGCCGTTCCTCGGCGACCGGTTGAGACGCCTCGATCGTCTGCTTGGCGGAGCCGAGGACCACGCCGTACTCGGTTCGAAGCACCTCGTAGAGCGAGGTTCGTGTGAGGTCGCAGTTGAGGACGCCGGGACACAGGCTGTGGGGGAGGTGGCTCGTTTCGAGGGCCAGCGGCTGCTCGTCGGCGAGGCGGAGCCGTCGGATGCGGACGATCTCCGATCCGGGCGGGATCTGGAGCGCCCCGGCCAGCTCCAGCGGCGCGGACAGCAGCTCCTGTGCCAGCACCTGGCTGGCCGGTCGCATGCCGCGCGATGCGATGTCCTGCGTGAAGCTCGACAGTCGCTGCAGCGGCTGCTCGATCTTGCGCTCTGCGACGTACGTGCCCTTGCCGGATCGGGAGTACAGGATCCCGTCGCTCATCAGCTCCAGGAGTGCCTGTCGGAGCGTCATCCGGCTGACCCCCAGCGCGGCGCTCAGCTCCCGCTCCGACGGGATCCGCTGGTGGGCGGCGAGCTCGCCGCTGGCGATGGCACCCTCGAGGATCGACTTGATCTGCTGGAAGATCGGCGTTGGACTGAGCCGGTCGAGCGAGATCCCTGAGCCCGTGATCGCCACGCGACCTCCGTGTGCACGCCGGTCGACGCCAGGCGACTGGTCTAGGCCAGTATGTGCCACCCGTCAAGCCCTCCCCGGCGGTACGCTCCAATGACTCCTTCCGCCGTATTCGCACTCACCCGGGAGGCCGCCGTGTACACGTGGCTCGTGTTCATTCAGTTGCTGGGGCTGGTGCTGTTCGCGATCTCCGACGGCGCGTCGGCGTCGTCCGCGCTCCGGCTCCGCGGCGAGCGGGACCCGCCGGTCGTGGCCTCGCATCTGGCGGCCTCGAAGGCGGCCACCGGGCCGATGTACATCGGCCTGCTGCTGTTGGTGCTCGGCGGTCTCGCGGCGGCCGGGTCGGGTGGGCTGCTGCTCGCGCCGTGGGTGATCGCCTCCTACGTCGTGCTGCTCATGGTCGTCGCCACGATGTACGGCGTCGCGTCGCCGTACTACGGCCGGCTGCGTGAGCTGGTCGGCGACGGGACCCGTGTGGACCAGGCACAGCTCGACGCCGCGCTCGCCTCCCGGCGGCCGGAAGTGCTGGCGTCGGTCGGTGCGATCGGTCTGCTGGTGCTCGTCTTCCTCATGGTGGTCAAGCCGGGCTGAACGCCGAGAACCGGCCGGCCGCCGAAGGCGTACCTGTCCCTGTCGGACAACCGGGCTTCCGACAGGAGAAACGGATGCGCAACCTCCGACCAACCATCGCGATCGCTGCGCTGCTCGTCGCTGCGTGCGGCGGCGGTGCCAGTCCTTCTCCCAGCTCAGCGGTCACGCAGCCGGCCAGCTTCGCGGCGTCATCGGCGTCCTCGCCAGCCAGCCAGGAGCCGACCGCGTCCGTGCAAGCCGGCGCATCGACGGCGGCGAGCGCCTCCGCGGAGGCGAGCGGCTCCGGTGAGGCGACCGTGATGGTGGCCGACTCGGGCCTCGGCGAGATCCTCGTCGACGCACAGGGCCGCACGCTCTATCTCTTCACTCCGGACGAGGCGGGGGAGCCGACCTGCTACGACGCCTGTGCCGCCACCTGGCCACCGCTGCTGGCGGACGGCGAGATCACGGTGGGCGAGGGGCTCGACGACGCCGACTTCTCCACCGCGGCCCGGACGGACGGCGGCGAGCAGGTCCGGATCGGCAACTGGCCGCTCTATCTCTTTGCCAACGACGCCGCGCCCGGAGACACGAACGGCCAGGGAGTCAACGACGTGTGGCTCGTCGTCGGGCCGGACGGCGAGCCGATCCGCTAGCGTCGCACGCTCGCCGGGCCGGCTGGAGGAGGCGGGGCCCGGCGAACCGCCCCACCACGCGGCGCCCGCAGCCGTCATGGTGGCGTCGGTAGACTCGCGAAGATGCGCATCGCCCACGTTCGCGGGCGCCACGCTCCGGCCGGCGCGCCGTGGCGCCTCGCCGCCGCGCTCGGCGACGCGTGGCTCGACCTCGAGACGGCCCGCCGGCGCGCCGCGGCGGCCGATGCCAACCGCCGCCACGACTCCGTGCTCTTCCGCCGGCCGATCACCACGCTCGACGACCATCTGGCGCGCGGACTGCGGATCGAGGTCCTCGCCGAGGTCGTGGACGCGTTTGTGGGTCCGCGCGACGAAGACGACGAGGCGCTGCTCGACCCGGGCGACCTCGCCTTCGGTCCGCCGATCCTTCGGCCGCCGTCGCTGCGCGACTTCTACGCCTTCGAGCAGCACGTCGCGACGATGTGGCGCCGGCGGGACCAGGAGGTGCCCGAGGCGTGGTACCGCCTGCCGATCTTCTACTTCTCGAACGTCTCGGAGCTGCGCGGGCCGGGCGAGCCAGTCTGGGCGCCGCGCGGGTCCGGCGAGCTCGACTTCGAGCTGGAGGTCTGCGCCCTCGTTGACACGCCAGCTGTGGACCTCCCGGCGAATCGTGCCGAGGAGGCGATCGGCGGCTACACGATCCTCAACGACTGGTCGGCGCGCGATCTACAGCGGGACGAGTCGACGGTCCGCCTGGGCCCCGCCAAGGGCAAGGACTTCGCGTCGTCCATCGGGCCCTGGCTCGTCACGCCGGACGAGCTCGCGGACGCGCGTCGGGGCGCCGGGTACGACCTCACGATGACGGCCCGCGTCGGAGACGTGGAGGTCAGCCGCGGCCGGTGGTCCGACGCGCGGTTCTCGTTCGGGCAGATGCTCGAACGGGCGTCGGCGGACGTCCGGCTCCGGCCGGGCGACCTCCTCGGCTCGGGGACGGTCGGGACCGGCTGTCTGCTCGAGGTCCGCGAAGAGACGCTGGGCCGGTGGCTCGAGCCCGGCGACGAGGTCGCCCTCGCGATCGATCGGCTCGGCGAGCTCGTCGCGCCGGTGGTGGACCGCCCGGCGCGCCGCTGACAGATCGGGAGCCGGCGAAGTGAGCGACAGATCCGGCTGCCACTCGGGCTTCGATTCGGCCCCGGAGCCCTAGACTGGCGGGCAGCCGGAGGAGGAGTCGAGGCACGATGTTCTACCTGTCGCTGGGCAACGTCCCGCACAAGCGCCACACCCAGCACCGCGCTCCCGACGGCTCGCTCTACGCCGAGGAGCTGTTCGGGGTCGAGGGCTTCCACGGCCGGAGCTCGCTCCTGTACCACCTCGTCCCGCCGACCCGGACGCACAAGGTCGAGCCGGTGCAGCGGATCAAGCTCGACGAGGCGGACGATGACGCGCATCACCACCGCCTCATCAACACGAAGCAGCTGGAGCCGGCGGGTGACGCGGTGGATGGCCGGGTGCCGCTCTTCTTCAACAACGACGTCGTGATGGGCGTGGCGCGTCCGGCACAGCCGATGCCCGAGGGCACCTTCTACCGGAACGGCCAGGCCGACGAGATGCTCTTCGTCCACGAGGGCAGCGGGACGTGGGAGACGGTGTTCGGGCGGTTCCGCTACGGGCCCGGCGACTACCTCGTGATCCCGATCGGGACCACCTGGCGGCTCGACCCCGATCCCGGCAGCTCGCATCGAATCCTGTGGCTCGAGGCGCCGAGCGAGCTCGAGCCGCCGAAGCGGTATCGGAACGAGTACGGGCAGCTGCTCGAGCACAGCCCGTACAGCCAGCGCGACATCCGAACCCCGGAGTGGGCCGAGCCGCGGACGGACGAGGGCGAGTTCGTCGTCCACGTCAAGGTGCGCGATCGGATCACCGCCTACCACTACCGCCACCATCCGTTCGGGCTGGTCGGCTGGGACGGCTACCTGTGGCCGTACATCTTCAACATCGGCGACTTCGAGCCGATCACCGGCCGGGTCCATCAGCCCCCGCCCGTCCACCAGACCTTCCAGGCCCGCAACTTCGTGGTGTGCTCGTTCGTGCCCCGCAAGTTCGACTACCACCCGCTGGCGATCCCGGCGCCCTACAACCACTCGAACATCAACAGCGACGAGGTCATCTACTACGTGGCCGGCAACTTCATGAGCCGGCGCGGCGTGGACATCAGCTCGTTCACGCTCCACCCGGCCGGCATCCCGCACGGTCCGCACCCCGGAACCGCCGAGGCGTCGATCGGCAAGGAGGCGACGGAGGAGCTGGCCGTGATGGTCGACACGTTCCATCCGCTGCGCCTCACGAAGCAGGCGGCCGGGATGGAGGACGAACGCTACCCCTACAGCTGGCTGCCGCCGGACGACGGCGCGTCCGAGGCGGCCGAGCTCGCAGGGCGCGGCCCGGAGGCGTTCCCCGACTGACCGCGGCCGGCCGTCGACCGCGGTGAACCGGCCCGGGCGCGATCGTGTACCAATGTCCGGGTGCGAGACCGCGGCGATGCACCGGAGCCGACGATGAAGCAGCGGATCGGCGATCGTCTGCCGCGACCCGGCAGCAGGCTCGCCGGGATCCGGGTCGACCATGGCCTCCTGGCCGGCGGCTGCGCATTGATCGTCGCCGGCTCGTTCCTGCCGTGGATCCGCGGCGCGACGCGCCTCAACGGCAACCTGAGCTGGACCGGCTTCGACGACACGGGCGAGGGCGCAATGCTGCTGGGCGGCGTCGTGTTCCTTGCCGTCTGGATGAGGTGGCGACGGAACTGGGAGGAGCTGGGATCGCGCGCTCGGTTCGCGCCGCTCGTGATCGCCATCGCGTCTGCGCTCCTGTGGGTGATCGCCCTCCGGAAGGCGCTCTACCTCAGCTGGTTCGAGCTCGCAGTGGGTGCCCGGCCGCAGGTCGGCCTGCTGGTGGCCGGTCTCGGCGTGATCGTCGTGCTGGGGGCCGCCGTCCTCGTGGCCAAGGACCGCGAGGGCGTCACGGGCGACCTCGCGGACCGCGAAGCCCAGACAGGTCGAAGCGGCGCCGGAGGAGACGGCGCCGCTTCGGGTGGGTTTCGGCGGGGAGGAGGAGAGCTGCCGAGCCCTGCCGGATATTCCGTTGTGGGTCGCGTCGATCGGCTCAGCGGCCGGGCCGGCGGCGAAGGCGACGACGGTCCCGCTGGAGGCTGAGCGCGGCCACGTTGATCGTCACGAGCGTCGCGATCGCGACCACGAGCGTCGTGAGCGGATCCATCGTGCTGGCCTCTGGTGCCGGATGGCTGGGTTCCCGTCGCTTGTTGCGGCTACTGTGCGCCCTCGGCGGGTGGCCCGGCACTGACCGGGATCGACACGGCGCTCGGCGTTTTGTCATGCCGTCGACTACGTCATCCGGCCGACCGGATCGAGGCGCCCAACCGATCCGGCGGCCGCCGCGCCACCCGCTCCACGCGTCCGCGCCCGACGGGGGATGATGCCGTGATGACGACACCCGATCGGACCCTGCGCCGCCGCGCGCTCTCTGGTGAGACGCTCCTCGGTGCGTTCGTCGGGCTCGGATCGCCGCCGGCGGCGGAGCTCGTCGGCCGGGCGGCATTCGACTGGGCGATCGTCGACCTGGAGCACGGGTTCGGGACGGAGGCGGACCTCGTCGCGCAGCTCCACGCGCTCGAGGCGACGGGCACGGCGGCGCTGGTGCGGCCCCAGTCCACCGAGCGCCTGCGGATCGGCCGGGCGCTCGACCTGGGAGCTGCCGGCGTGATGGTTCCGCGGCTCGAAACGCCGGACGACGTCCACGAGGCGGTCTCGTACCTGCGTTTTCCACCGGCCGGCATCCGGGGCGTGGCCCTCCTCACGCGCGGCGGGGGGCTGGGCTCGGTCCCGCACCCCGGGGTTGCCGCGCTGAACGACGAGATCCTCGGGATCTTCCAGGTCGAGTCCGGTCGAGCGGTCGAGAACGCTCCGACGATCGCGGCGATCGACGGCGTCGACGTGCTCTTCGTTGGTCCGGCTGACCTGTCACACAGCCTCGGGATCCCCGGCGAGTTCTCCGCCCCGGCCTACCGCGACGCGCTGTCGACCGTCGTGGCGGCCTGCGACGCGGCCGGCAAGGCCGCCGGCATCCTGCTGTACGGGACGGCGGCCCTCGCGGACCACCTCGAGCTCGGGTTCCGCTTCGTCGGTCTCGGCTCTGACGCGGGCTGGGTGATCGACGGCGCGCGTGCCGCGATCACCGCCGCGCGAGAGACGGTGAGCGGGCGCCGAGCGACGTCCTAGCCGTGACCCTGCTCGTTCGCCCGGGTGTCGCGGCGCGCGGTCGGCTGCGGCACGGCGTCGAGCTCGGCGTGCGGCTCGATGGGGTTGCTGTCGTCGCGGACCTCGTCGCCGGCCGGGAAGCGCCCGCTCGCGGCCGCCTCCTCGGTCTCGCGCCGCGTCTCGAGCGTCTCCCCGGGGCCGGACTCGCCCCGGCCGTCGGGCCCGTCGCCGGGCTGCGGCCTCGGTCGCCAGCGTTCGCCGGTCACGGCGAGTCGTCGTCGACCAGGTCGCCGGCACCGGCTCGGGGATCGCCGGGGCCCTCGTCCGCGCCGGGCCGCAGGCGCCGTGCCTCCGGGGAGACGTCGAACACGTCGGCGTTCGGGCCGCCCGGCGTACCGGGCACCTGGCTGGGTTTGCCGAGGCCGGTCGCCGTCGTCTGATCCTCGATGCCGGGCGCCGATCCGACGCCGGGGGCGTTGCGGTCCGACATGGTGCGCTCCCTGCTCTGGACGGGCGTTGGCGGCACCTCGGTGCACCGCCCGGCGTGAGCGTGCGCGGGCGCGGCTTGCGGCAGGTCGAGCCGGCGATCCCGGCGTGTTGCAGGCGTCTGGCCGGCGCGGATCCCGGCGAAGCCGCCGTCCGGCCCTATTCCCGCGGCGAGGCAACGAGCGCGCACCCGCCGCGGGCGCGGTGGCGAGGTCTGGGCGAGCACGACGCAGCGCTCGACGACCGGCCGGTCGCCGTTCCGGGTCGCGGCGGCCGAACCACTACAATCTCGATGTGACAGAACTGACCGAGCGCGGTGTGACGGAGCGCGTGCCGTCCCTGGCCGAGGAGCCGCTCAAGGTCCTTGATCGACGAGAGCCCGTCACCGTGGCGGCGGGTACGAGCCTGCGCGGCTGCATCGCAGCCATCCAGCGCACGGGCACCGGCGACTCGGTCTTCGTGACGGACGGCGACGGCAAGCTGGCGGGCGTCCTGACCGAGCGCGACATCTTCGCGCGCCTCGTGGGCGGTGACGTCGAGCCGATCGACCTCGACCACCCGGTGGAGACGCTGATGACCACGCAGCCGCACCACCTGCACCTCGAGGAGACGGTGCGCGACGCGCTCGAGCTCCTCAAAACGGGTCGCTACCGGAACATCCCGCTGCTCGACGAGACGGACCACCTGATCGGCGTCATCCGGCCACAGGACATCCTGCGCTACCTCGCCGAGGCGTTCCCGGAGGAGCTTCTCAACCTGCCGCCCCGGCCCCACCAGCAGATGAAGAAGCCGGAGGGCGGATGACGACCGAGACGAGACCAGCCGACCACGAGATTCGCGATCTCGAGCGGGTCACCATCCGCTTCGCCGGCGATTCCGGCGACGGCATGCAGCTGACCGGCACCCAGTTCACGCGGACGGCCGCCGTCTTCGGCAACGACATCAGCACCTTGCCGGACTTCCCGGCCGAGATCCGCGCGCCCGCGGGCTCGCTGCCAGGCGTGTCCGGGTTCCAGATCAGCTTCTCGAGCTCGGACATCCACACGCCCGGTGACGCGCCGGACGTCCTGGTGGCGATGAACCCGGCGGCCCTCAAGACGAACGTCGGTGACCTGCCGGCGGGCGGAGCGCTGATCGTCAACAGCGACGCCTTCACCCCGCAGAACCTCAACAAGGCGGCCTACGCCTCGAACCCCCTGACCGACGGGTCGCTCAAGCCCTACACCGTCTTCGAGATCCCGATCTCGACGCTCAACGAGCGCTCGCTCGACGGGCTCGACATGACCTCGAAGCAGAAGGACCTGACCAAGAACTTCTTCGCGCTCGGGATCATGTTCTGGCTCTACGAGCGGAGCATGGACCCGACGCTCGCGTGGATCGACGACAAGTTCGGCAAGCGGCCCGTGGTCGCGGAGGCGAACAAGCGGGCGCTCAAGGCGGGCTACGCGTTCGGCGAGACGACGGAGATCTTCCACACCCACTATCGCGTCGCGCCGGCCCGGCTCGGCCCCGGCACGTACCGCAACATCACCGGTAACGAGGCGACGGCGCTCGGTTTCCTGGCCGCCTCGAAGCTGGCCGGCCGCCAGCTCTTCTACGGCAGCTACCCGATCACCCCGGCCTCGGACATCCTCCACCAGCTGTCGGGCTACAAGAACTTCGGGATCAAGACGTTCCAGGCGGAGGACGAGATCGCCGCCATCGGCGCGGCGATCGGGGCGAGCTACGGCGGCGCGATGGGCCTGACGGCGAGCTCCGGGCCGGGCATCGCCCTGAAGAGCGAGGCGCTCGGGCTGGCCGTCATGGTCGAGTTGCCGCTCGTCGTCGTCGACGTCCAACGCGCCGGCCCATCGACCGGCATGCCGACGAAGACTGAGCAGGCGGACCTCCTCCAGGTGCTCTTCGGGCGCAACTCGGACTCGCCGGTCCCGGTCGTCGCCCCCGCCACGCCGGCCGAGTGCTTCACCATGGCGATCGAGGCGTGGCGGATCGCCCTGAAGTACGTCACGCCGGTCGTCTACCTGTCTGACGCGTTCCTGGCCACCGGCGCGGAGCCGTGGCGGATCCCGGAGCTCTCGGAGCTGCCGGAGATCGGCGTCGAGAACTGGACGGATCGGGCGACGTTCCAGCCGTACGACCGCGACCCGGAGACGCTGGCACGGAAGTGGGCCGTGCCGGGCACGCCCGGTCTCGAGCACCGGGTCGGCGGGCTGGAGAAGGCGGACATCACCGGGAACGTCAGCTACGACCCGGACAACCACCACCGGATGCAGCTCCTGCGCCAGGAGAAGGTGGCTCGGATCGCGAACGACATCCCGGACCTGGAGGTCCACGGTCCGCCGAGCGGCGATCTGCTCGTCCTCGGGTGGGGCTCGACGTATGGCGCGATCCGCTCGGCCGTCGAGCGGCTCCAGGCGGACGGGCGCAGCGTCGCCCACGCCCACCTCCGGCATCTCAATCCGTTTCCGCGGAACCTCGGCGAGGTGCTGACGAGCTTCCGACGGGTGCTCGTCCCGGAGGTCAACCTGGGGCAGCTGCTGATGCTGATCCGGGCCCGGTACCTCGTCGACGCGGTCGGCTACGACAAGGTCCGCGGCAAGCCGTTCCGGATCGCCGAGATCGAGGAGGAGGCGCTCAGGCTCCTCGGGGAGAGTGCCCGCTCATGACAGCCACTGACAACACGAACGGGGCCAACGGCCACGGGCTCGACGCCGGTCCGGGCGGTGGAGCCGCGACGGCCCTGAGCCCCGAGAACGCCGAGATGATCAAGCTGACCCGGAAGGACTTCGTGTCCGACCAGGAGGTTCGCTGGTGCCCCGGCTGCGGCGACTACTCGATCCTCGCCCAGACCCAGAAGGTGATGCCGGATTTCGGCTACCCGAAGGAGAACATCGTCTTCATCTCCGGCATCGGCTGTTCCGGTCGGCTGCCGTACTACATGAACACCTACGGGTTCCACACCATCCACGGCCGCGCGCCGACGCTCGCCACCGGGCTCAAGGCCGCCCGTCCGGACCTGATGGTCTGGGTCATCACCGGCGACGGCGATGCGCTCTCCATCGGCGGCAACCACGTCCTGCACTCGATGCGGCGCAACGTCGATCTCAAGATGATCATGTTCAACAACCGGATCTACGGCCTGACGAAGGGCCAGGCGTCGCCGACGTCCGAGTTCGGCAAGCGCACGAAGTCGACCCCGGTCGGCACGGTCGACACGCCGATCGTCCCGTTGACCATCGCCCTCGCGGCCGAGGCCTCGTTCGTCGCGCGCTCGGTCGACACGCACACGGAGCACCTCCAGCAGACGTTCAACCGGGCCGGCTTCCACAAGGGATCGGCGTTCGTCGAGGTCCTCCAGAACTGCAACATCTTCAACGACGGTGCGTGGCGCGACTTCACGGACCGCGAGGTCCGCGAGGACCGGATGCTCGTGCTGGAGCATGGCAAGCCGATGATCTTCGGCAAGGACCGCGACAAGGGGATCCGGTTGCGAGGGCTGCACCCGGAGGTGGTCACGCTCGGCGAGGATGGCGTGACGGAGGCGGACCTGCTCGTCCACGACGAGCAGTCGGAGGAGCCGTACCTCGCCCTGATGCTGTCGCGGATGTTCTGGCCGGACTTCCCCGTGCCGGTCGGTGTGCTCCGCGCCGTGCCGCGGCCGACGCACGACCAGCTGATCGAGGACCAGCTGACGGCCGCCGTCGCGAGCGGCGGGGAGGGCGACCTCGAGAAGGCACTGTTCTCCGGCGAGACCTGGACGGTCGAGTAGCGGGGCCAGGAGGACGGATGCTCTGCCCCGTCTGCGCGCACGACAACTTCGAGGGCGAGGACGCCTGCCAGAACTGCGGCGCACCGCTCGCGAACAAAGACATCCCGTCGCAGGCGGTCGACTACCGGGGGCCGCTGCTCGGGGAACGCCTCGAGGAGCTCGCGCCGGAGCCACCCGTGGTGCTCGATGCCGGCAGCGATGCCGCCGAAGCGATCGCCCGGATGCACCGGGAGGCGATCGACTGCGTCCTCGTCACGGACGGCGGCCGGCTGGTCGGCATCTTCACCGACCGCGACGCCGTGCTGAAGGTCGCCGGCCAGACCGCCGGCCGATCGCTCGCCGACGTGATGACCGCCGATCCGGTCGTGCTCCGTACGGATGACCCGATCGCGGTCGCCGTTCACAAGATGGCCGTTGGCGGGTTCCGCCACATCCCGATCGTCGACGGAAGCAACCTGCCCACCGGCGTCGTCTCCGCCCGGGACATCTTCCGGCATCTCGCCAGCCAGCTCGGCTGAGGGCGTGCCGCGGGCACGGGTCGTGGCCGTCCTGGCCGACGACCTGATCTGGGGCACCAGGCTGCGGGACCAGGTGCGTGCCGCGGGAGCCGAGCCGGTCCACGTTCGCGCCGCGGCCGGGTTGGAGGCGCGGCTGCCGGAGGCGGCGGCGGCGATCGTCGATCTCACCGCCCGCGCCTACGACGGCGTAGAGGCCGTGCGTCAGGCCGCCGCAGCCGGCGTGCGGGTGCTCGCCGTGGGCCAGCACGACGACCACGATCTGCGCAAGCGGGCGCTCGCCGCGGGGGCGGAGCGCGACTTCGCCTATCGGAAGCTGTTGGAGGACGGGCCGGCGACGCGCGCGGGGGGGCTCGGCAGCCGCGTCGAGCCCCGGCC
>JAUJOH010000001.1:0-6990 GCA_030447745.1 Chloroflexota bacterium
GTACCATCCGAGAAGGTCATCGCTGTCGGATGGCGAGGCCCCGAACCCGTCCGGGGGCGCCAGAGTCAAAACGCGCTCGGTGGCACGATCCGGACCACGTGCTTGTCCGCCGTCTCGACTCGGGTGCTCCCGCGCGTGGCGCGGCCTCGTTCGGATTCCTGCCGGTTTCTGACCGTGGCCCGCATACGATCGGCGCGTGGCAGAGACAACTGTGCAGGGAGCGCCGCGCTCGGTCGGACGGTGGCCGGGCGGCTTCGCGCGACTGTGGACCGCCAACGGGTTCTCGAACCTCGGTGACGGACTCTATCAGGTCGCGCTCCCGCTGCTCGCCCTCGAGCTGACCCGCTCGCCGTCGCTCGTGTCGGGCGTGACGCTCATGCTGACGCTCGCGTGGCCCGTGTTCGGGCTCCACGCCGGCAGCATCGTCGACCGGTTCGATCGCCGGAACGTGCTGCTTGGCGTTGGCGTGCTCCGCATGGCGACCCTGGCAGCCCTGACGGTGGCGCTCGCAACCGGAACGCTGACGCTGCCGATGCTGTACCTCGCGGCACTGGCCCTCGGGGTGGGGGAGACGCTCGCCGACACGGGGCTCGTGGCGCTCGTGCCGTCGACGGTCGAGCGCGACCGCCTCGACTGGGCCAACGGCCGCATCACTGCCGGACAGACCGTCACGAACATGTTTCTCGGGCCGCCGCTCGCCGGCGGCCTGCTCGCGATCGGGTCGGCGGTCCTCACCGGCGTCGCGACCGGGCTGTATGCCGTTGCAGCGGGAGTCCTCGCGACGCTCGGCGGCACACGCGCGTCCTCGGCGGACGGGCACGCCGACGAACCGAGATCGGGCTGGGGGGTGACGGCGGGCTTCCGGTTCCTCTGGTCGAACCACACGATCCGGAAGCTGACGTTCCTGACTGCCGGCCTCAACGTGTGGTGGGCGACGTGGTACGCGCTGTTTGCGCTCCATGCGGTCGCCCCGGGCCCGCTCGGCCTCGAGCCGCCGGCGTACGGCGCCATGCTCGTCGCGCTGGCGATCGGTGGCATCGGTGGCTCGCTCGTCGCCGGTTCGGTGAGCCGGCGCCTCGGCATGAAGGCGACCCTCGCGCTCGACTTCGTCGGCACGGCCGTGCTCGTCGGGCTCCCGGCGATCACGACGAACCCGTGGCTGGTAGCGGCGGGGAACGTCGTTGCCGGCGCCGGCTCGGCGATGTGGATCGTGCTCGTCGGCTCGATCCGCCAGCGACTGACCCCGGACGCGCTGCTCGGACGGCTGTACAGCGCGAGCCGCCTCATCGGCGTGGGCGTGCTTCCGATCGGGGCGGGGCTGGGCGGGATCGCGGCCGAGGTCGTGGGGATCGAGGCGGTCTTCGGGGTCGGGGCGCTCGTCAGCGTCATTCTCCTGGTCGCGTTCGTCGTGACGATCCGTGAAGCGCAGCTGACGGCCGGCGCAGGGCAACGCTGAACCGGCGTGCCGTCTGCCGGGGCCGGTGCCGGCGCGCTTCGGGTACCGAGGGCGCGACCGTGAAGGACATCTACTGATGGCCCGGCGCAGCATCCACGTCACCAAGGCGCCCCAGGGCGGGTGGCGCGCCGCAGTAGCGCCCGACCGCGACGAACTGATCTGCCACAACGACCTCGCGCCCTGGAACCTTGTACGCGATGGAGAGCGGTGGGTGTTCATCGACTGGGACGGCGCGGGACCGGGCTCGCGGCTTTGGACCTTGGCTACGCCGCCCGCGCTTTCGTCCCCCTTGACGCCCCCGGTGATCCGGTGGCGGACGGACGGCGGCTGCGCGCGTTCGCAGACGGTTACGGACTCAACGAAGACCGACGCGCCGAGTTGCGGGGCCGCGTTGTCGCGCACACCCGCGCGATGTGCGACCTGCTTCAAACGAACCGGGAGCCATGGGCGCGCCTGTACGCCCAGGGACACGGCGACTACTGGCAACGTTCAGCCGACTACGTCGCGGCGCATCTTGACGAGTGGGCCGCCGCGCTGCGGCTGTGACGTCAACCCGACCTGGGACGCTACCTGCAGCAGGATTGATTGACAGCGTTCGACGCCCAACTGGCAGCAGATAGCCTCGCCCTCGTCCCGTTGACGGTCGAGTTCGCCCGCCCGGGCCGATGCACGGCGCCGCCGCCAGCGAGGCAGCGAGCCGAGCGCCCCTCGGGTCCCCGTCGAGTCATGATGCGGGCCATGGCACACGAGCAGCCGCTGGTCGGAGGCATGGATCCGAGGCATGCGCCGGTCCGCGTCAGCGACACGGTCCGCCGGGCCGCCGGATCGTCCGGAGCGGCCGTCCGGGACCTGCTGGTGCATCTCGAGTCCGTCGGGTTCGATGGTGCGCCCCGCTACCTCGGCACGGACGACCAGGGTCGCGAGATCCTGACGTGGATCCAAGGGGACGTGCCGCTGCCGCCGTACCCGGCGTGGGCGATGACCGATCGCCCATTGGCGGACTTGGGCAGGCTGGTCCGGCGGCTCCACGAGGCGACCGCGACGTTCAACGCCACTGCCGCGGACTGGTCGACCCAATGGGCAGACCCAGGCGGCGGGTCCGTGATCTGCCACAACGACCTGTACCCGGAAAACGTGGTGTTCCGCGACGGACGGGTCGTCGCCTTGATCGACTTCGCGATGGCCGCCCCCGGCCGCCCGCTCTGGGACGTCGCGATCGCGGCGGAGGTGTGGGGTCCCCTGGGCGACCCCGATCGGCGCGACCAGCACCCGGTGAACCTCGACGGGATCGCCCGGCTCGGGGTACTCGCCCGCGCCTACGGGCTGGAGCCGGAGCGCGCGGAGGAGCTCGTCGAGATCCTCATCCAGGAACGCGCCCAGTCCACGGCGAACATCCGGGCCGAGATCGCCGCCGGAAACCAGTCTTGGATTCGCGCCTGGGCGGATGCCGGCGGCGACGATCGAGCCGCGGCCGACGATGCCTGGATCGCTCGGCACCGCGCGGGCTGATCCGGTCCGCCCGAGGCTGATGGTTCCGGAGAGCCGTCGCCGGACGCCGGGCGGGGAGGCCGCGGATCTCGCGCTTCGCGGGGCCCTCCATCCCGAGCGCCTTCAGGTTGTTGCAGGAAGCGGCATCGCCCGAAGGTGTTTGATCGGCGTCACCAGGAGCAGGATCGCCGTCAGGCCGGCTCCCGCCGCCGCGATCGCGAGCGTCAGCTGAAGACCGACGATAGAGGCGATCAGCCCGCCCAGTAGAGCGCCCAGCGGATTCACGCCGAAGAGCGCGAGTTGCTGCGTCGCGTTCACGCGCCCGAGGAGCCGGTCAGGTGTGATCACCTGCTGCAGCGAGCCACCGTTGATGCCCCAGACCGGGGAGAAGACCCCGAGACCGATCTGGCCAACCAGCAACAGCGCGAGCCTGGCCTCCGGAGCGACCAGCCCGGCAAGCGGCACGAAGGCCGCGAACGCCGCCGTGGCGAGGTGGACGCCGACGAGCGTGCGTCCGAGCCCGACGGACGCCGCGATCGGCCGCGCAACGATCGCCCCGAGGAGCGCCGACGCGCCGCCGACGCCATAGATGATTCCGAACTCGATCGGCGATATCCCGATCTGGACGAGGTACAGGATGATCAGCGCCCCGCGAAATCCGCCGGTGAACAGACCGATGTTCAGAGAGGCGCCGACGAGCGCCCGGAGGACGGGATGCGCTGCGACCACGCGGAGGCCCTCACGGATCTCCGTCGCGATGTGGCGCCGGTCCGCACGCGTTGGTACCGGTGGTTCGGGGCGTCTGATCCAGGCGATGAAGATCGCCGAGACGATGTACGAGAGCGCGTCGAGGCCGATGGCGATCGGCGCCGTGAGCAGCTGGACCATGGCGCCGGCAAGATTCGGGCCTCCGATCTGAGCTATGGCCTCCCCGGCGCTCATGCGGGCATTGGCGTCGACGAGGCGTTCTCGGCCAACGAGGGCAGGAACGTAGGCCTGCGCAGCGACGCCGAAGAAGACGCTGAACGAGCCGACCCCGACGGCAACGACATAGAGCTGCGCCATGGACAGCCAGCCGAGCACGTGCGCGACCGGGATGGAGGCGAGCAGCACTGCCCGCCCGAGGTCGGCGACGATCATCAACGGGCGCCGCCGGAGCCGGTCCACCCACACGCCGGCCACCAGCCCGAACAGGAGACGCGGCAGGAACTGGGCCGCGCCGAGCACACCCATCTCGAAGGGGGACGCGCCCAGAACCGCGGCGGCGGTCAGCTGCATCGCGAGGATGCTGATGTGGAAGCCGAGGGTGGAGACGAAGCCGCCGGTCCACAGCTTGAGGAACTCCGGATCGTCGCGGAGTCGCGGTGTGACGGGCGACATCCGCCGATCGTATGCGTCCCTCGCGTCTAACCGCCGGTGCGGCGAGGCGACTCGCAGCTGTCGCCATGGAGTCGGTACCCTTGGCGCCCATGCCCGCCGAATTCATCTACACCGCGTACAAGCTCGCCCGGCACTACCCGCCGGACCGCACCGTGCTCGAGGACATCTCGATCTCGTTCTACCCGGGCGCCAAGATCGGCGTCATCGGCCCGAACGCCGCCGGCAAGTCGAGCCTCCTGCGGATCATGGCCGGCCTCGACGACGGGTTCACCGGCGAGGCTCGCCTCACGCCCGGCTTCACGGTGAGCTATCTCAGTCAGGAGCCGGAGCTCGACCCGAGCATGGACGTCAAGGGCAACGTCATGGGCGGCGTGCGTGAGGTCCAGGGCCTGATCGACCAGTACAACGCCGTGATGGCCAAGTGGTCAGAGCCCGACGCCGACTACGAGGCCATCGGCGCCGAGCAGAGCGCGCTCGAGGACAGGATCAACGCGGCCGACGCCTGGAACCTCGAGCGCAACGTCGACATCGCGATGGACGCGCTGCGCTGCCCGCCGGACGACGCAGACGTCAGCACGCTCTCCGGCGGCGAGAAGCGCCGCGTGGCGCTCGCCCGGCTCCTCCTCCAGCACCCGGACCTGCTCCTGCTCGACGAGCCGACCAACCACCTCGACGCCGAGTCCGTCGAGTGGCTGGAGCGCTTTCTCGACGAGTACGCCGGGACCGTCGTGGCCGTCACGCACGACCGCTACTTCCTCGACAACGTCGCCAAGTGGATCCTCGAGCTCGACCGCGGCCGGGGGATCCCGTTCTCCGGCAACTACTCGAGCTGGCTCGAACAGAAGCTCGAGCGCATGTCGCGCGAGTCCAGGTCGGCGGACGCCCGACAACGCACGCTCGCCCGCGAGCTCGAGTGGGTCCGGATGGGCTCCAGGGCGCGTCAGGCCAAGGGCAAGGCGCGCCTCTCCGCCTACGAGCGGCTGCTCGCGGAGGCGAACGAAGCCAGGGACGGCTCCCGCGAGCTCGAGATCGCGATCCCGCCGGGGCCTCGCCTCGGCGACAGCGTCATCGAGGTCAACCAGCTGCGCAAGGGCTACGGCGATCGGCTGCTGATCGAGGACCTGACCTTCTCGCTGCCGCGGGCCGGCATCGTCGGGATCATCGGGCCGAACGGTGCCGGCAAGACGACGCTGTTCCGGATGCTCGTCGGCCAGGAGCAGCCCGACGACGGGTCGATCGAGATCGGCGACACCGTCCAGCTGAGCTACGTCGACCAGAGCCGAGACGGCCTGCGGCCGGACCGCACGGTGTTCCAGGAGATCACCGACGGCGTCGAGGTCGTCAAGGTCGGCCCGCGCGAGGTCCCGGCCCGCGTCTACGTGTCGAGCTTCAACTTCCGGGGCACGGACCAGCAGAAGCCCGTCGGCGCGCTGTCCGGCGGTGAGCGGAACCGCGTGCATCTGGCCAAGCTGCTGCAGGCCGGCGGCAACGTCCTGCTCCTCGACGAGCCGACCAACGACCTGGACGTCGACACGCTCCGGGCGCTGGAGGCCGGTCTCGAGTCGTTCCCCGGCTGCGTCGCGGTCATCAGCCACGACCGCTGGTTCCTGGACCGGATTGCGACCCACGTCCTGGCGTTCGAGGGCGAGAGCCAGGTGCGCTGGTTCGAAGGCAATGTCACCGACTACGAGGCGTTCCGGCGGAGGGAGCTCGGCTCCGCGGCAGACCAGCCGCATCGCATCCGCTACAAGCGGCTGGGAGGCTGACGGGACCTGCTGATATCGTGCCGCCGGTGCGAATGCTCCCCGCGCGCATCGCCGAGACCGTTGCGCCGGCCAGGCTGGGACAGAGCTTCCGCTGGCTCCTGTCTGCGACCGTCGTGACCAACGCCGGCGACGGCGTCATGCTCGCCGCCGGACCCCTCCTCGTCGCCTCGCAGACGCGTGACCCCCTGCTCGTGTCCATGGCGCTGCTGAGCCAGTATCTGCCTCACCTCGTGTTCGGCCTCGTCGCGGGGGCCGCCGCCGACCGGCTCGATCGGCGGCGAATCGTCGCCGGCGTGGACCTCGGCCGCGCCGCCGTGCTCGTGGTGCTCGCGGCAACGATCGTCAGCGGGACCGCGAACATCGCGGTGGTGCTGCTCGCCCTGTTCGTCCTCGGCACGGCCGAGACGTTCGCCGACGCAGCCAGCAGCAGCCTGCTCCCGCGTCTCGTGCGACGCGAGGATCTCGGCGTCGCCAACGCACGGATGCAGGGCGCGTTCCTGCTCACGAACCAGCTGCTGACGCCGCCTGTCGGCGCCTTCCTGTTCGCGGTCGGTATGGCACTGCCGTTCGCGACCAACGCAGCATGCTTTGCGCTGGGCGCGGTCCTCGTCTCGCGCATCACGTTCAGCGTGACCGGCGAACCGCAACGCGACCGCTCCGGCTTGCGCGCGGACATCGTCGAGGGCGTTCGCTGGCTCGTCGAGCACCCGCCGATGCGGACGCTGGCGCTCACGATCCTCACGTTCAACGTCACGTACGGGGCGGCATGGTCCGTGCTGGTGCTGTACGCGGACGAGCGGCTCGGCATGGACGAGGTGGGCTTCGGCCTGCTGACCACGGCCGACGCCGTCGGCGGGGTGGTGGGGATGGCCGCCTACGACCGTCTGGAGCGCCGGTTCT
>JAUJOH010000001.1:7090-89557 GCA_030447745.1 Chloroflexota bacterium
GCCGTCGGCGGGGTGGTGGGGATGGCCGCCTACGACCGTCTGGAGCGCCGGTTCTCGCTGGCGGACATCATGCGCGTCGGGCTGCTGATCGAGACCGGCACCCACGTGTCACTCGCGGTGACGACGTCACCGCCGGTGGCGGTCGCGACCATGGTGGTCTTCGGCGCCCATGCCTTCGTGTGGGGGACGACGTCGACCGTGGTCCGGCAGCGCGCGGTGCCGGACGCGATCCTGGGCAGGGTGACGAGCGTGTACCGGGTGGCGATCATCGGCGGCCTGGCGATCGGTACGCCGATTGGTGGCCTGCTCGCACGGACCTTCGGGATCACGGGGCCGTTCTGGTTCGGCTTCGCCGGCTCCGCACTGCTGGTCGCGGTTCTGTGGCGCCAGTTCGACCACATCGTCCACGCCGGCGAGGCGCACCCGCGGCCCGTTGGCGCGTGACCCGAACTAGCTGGCGTCCACGACGCAGAACCGGTTGCCCTCGGGATCCGCGAGGATGATGTAGTCCGCGTCCGGCGGCCGCTTGTCCCAGTGCACCTCGGTGGCGCCCAGCGCCTGCAAGCGCTTGACCTCTGCTGCCTGGTCGTCTGCATACAGGTCGAGGTGAATGCGTGGCGGCAGGTGCACGGCTGAGTCGTGCCGGTCGAGCGAGAGGTTCGGTCCCACGCCACCCCTTGGCCGCAGCAGGACGAAGTCGTCGTCGCTCGGCCCCTCGCGCGGAACGTAGTCGAGAGCAGCCGACCAGAACTCGGTCTGGCGCGGCAGGTCGTCGACGCGCAGAACGACCGAGCCGACGCGAATCATCGAGTCACTGTAGCCGCCGCGTCGGGCGCCGAGCGCTCGCCGTCGCACGGAGTCCGAGCTCGATGTCCTGGAGCATGCGCGCCGCCGTCGTGTCCCACGACCCGGTCTCGACGAGCTGCGCGATCCTCGCCTCGCGACCTGGGTGATCCAGCCGGCTCGCCGCCGCCCGGCGGACCGCCTCCGCGAACGCCTCCGGACCCTCGGCGATCTCGACGACGGAGCCGTACAGCGCGACGACATCCGGGATCGGTGTCGAGACGACCGGCAGACCGGCGGCCAGGTACTCCAGCGTCTTGGTCGGGCTGATCGAGCGCGTCGCCTCGTTCACCGCAAACGGCATGATCGCGACGTCGAAGCGCGCCAGGTAGGCGGGCAGGTCGGCGTACTCGGCAGGCCCCACGAAGTGGATGTTCGGTCGCCTCGGGAGCGTGCGAGCCTCAATCTTGAGGACCGGACCGACGAGGACCCACGACCGGTCCGGGCAGGCCGCCGCCGCAGCGTCGAGGAGCGCGAGGTCGATCCGCTCGTCGATCACCCCGACGTAGCCGGCCATCGGGCGCTCGAGCGGCGCCAGCGGCGCGGGCATCGGCAGATCGCCGCGCCGGGCCCGGGCAAAGTGGTTGCCGTCGACACCGCTCGGGTAGAGGACGGCGTCCGGTCGTGCGGGTGCCACGCCGGCGTGCAGGCTCGGGCCGCCCGCGAAGACGAGGTCCGCGCGCTCGAGGAGATCTCGACGCTGGTCGCGCAGGCGCTTCGGCGCGAAACGGAAGGCGGTCAGGTCGTCCATCACGTCGTACACGACGAGGTCCGGCCCCAGGAGGTCGATGAAGTCGACGACGCCCGGCGTGTAGAGCCAGAGGACGAGGGGACGCTCGCGCGCGGCCGCCGGAAAGAGCTCCCTCACGCGCTGCCGCAGCTCCGGCTGCATCTCGCTCTCAAACATCAGGCTGGCCAGCCGGACGCCGGGCTCAACCTCAAACGGGTGGCCGCCGAGCGAACGACGCGACTCGTCCAACCGCCGCCTGAACTCGGCCCCATCCGTCCGGACCCAGAGCCGGGCGACCCGAACACCCGCTTCCGCCTCGAGCACGTCAAAGCCCTTCCCCTCGGGCCCGATCTCGACCCTCGGCTCCTCGACGTAGGTGACGCGTGCGCCCCGTCCCGAAAGGCGCGTCATCAGGTGCTGCGGGCGCTGCCAGACCCAGTCCCACCACAGGTGCGATACGCAGACCAGGTCGAAGCCGCGTCGATCGTCGTCCGCGCGATGGTCGCGAGTTGCGTCGCGCCCGCCCGTGCCCATGGTCGCGATACCGGCCTTGATCCGCAGTGTCCGACTCCTCGTTGCTCGTTCCAGTGCCGGCCAGTGTGACGGGTTTCCCGGTGCGCCCGCGCGGCGGCGGATCGCGCGGCGGCCCGGTCGACGGAACGTCGCGCCTCGCTGACCGACGCGCATCCGCGTCTCCCGGTGACGACTAGTGCGTGGAAGTGCCCCCGTCGTCGACGTCGCGGTCGTCCCGCCGCGACCTGCCACCGGAGCGACCGCCGGCCGCCGACCCGGCGTCCGATGCTCCGCCCATCCGGCGACGGGTGCTGACGTCGACGCCGGCGGCGTCGCCCTCCTGTGCCGGATGTTCGACGAGCGCGATCAGCCGGCTGGCCATGAAGCGGCCGGTCCGGACGGGCGTCCCGCCGCGCGTCACCTCCGTGACCTCGACGATCCCGCGGGAGGTCGTCACCTCGATCCGGCGGCCGGCGCGTGTCGCCTCGATGACGAAGCGATCGACCCCCTGCCCCGTGTCGACCACGGCCTCGACTCGATCACCCTTCATGGACGGATCCTACCCGCGCGCGTGGCGAGGGCTGCGCGACGACCGCGCGACGGCGGCGCGTGTCGCTCGCCGGTGAGGGTCGACGACGCTGCGATCGAGGCGATTGAGCGACGCTGATATCCTCGGAGCACTGCTTCGCCACCACCCGGGAGCCTCGCCATGACGACGCTTGAACGACCCGAGGGCACTGGTCTCGACCTCGACATCGACGCCCACGCCGCGACGATCCGCCGGGACGGCATCACCGCCCTCCGCGGCGCCTTTTCGCGCGAGTGGACGGAGCGGATGCGCGAGGACATGATGACCGCGTTCTGGGCGGCGATCCAGCGGCCCGGCGGCGCCATCGGCCGCGGGCCGCGGCGCTGGTACGTCGAGGTCCATCCGCAGGACATCTCGGGCTTCGTGGACCTCGTGACCCACCCGTTCGTGGTCGGGGTCTCGGAGGCGATCTGCGGACCGGACTACCAGATCGTCGAGATCGGGTTCGACGTGCCGTTCCAGGGCGCGAAGAACCAGCCCTGGCACCGCGACTTCCCGAGCCCGCCGGAGACGTACGAGCAGCGCCGGATCACGTCGCTCGCCTTCAACCTGACGGGCGTCGACGTGACCGAGGACATGGGGCCGTTCGAGATCGCCCCCGGCACCCACTACGACGACGGCCGGACCTGGAACCACGAGATGTTTCCGCCGAAGGACGAGTGGCCGCGCTTCGCCGAGCGGGGCGTGCGCAAGTTCCCGAAGATGGGTGACATCTCGGCCCGCTCGGCGCTGACCGTCCACCGCGGGACCGCCCACGGGTCGCCGATCGCGCGTCCGGTCCTCGTCCTCGGCGTCGACGCGCCGAGCGCCGGGCACGCGGCGCTGCACGACATGATGGTGACGCAGGACTATTTCGACGCGCTGCCGCCGTCCGTCCGCGACCACCTCGTGTGCCGAGTCGTGGAGACGCTCGTCCCGGTCGTGCAGAAGCACGACATCGAAGGTCTCGTGATGGGGGTCGAGTAGGGGACCGTCAGCCCCCGGCCACACCCAGGACCCACAGGAACGAGGCGTCGCCCTCCGGCTCCCGGATCGTCCGGACGTCGTCGCGCTCGAGGCGGAAGCCCGCGGCCCGGAGCAGCCGCCGGTTCGTCGCCGCGTCCCAGCCGCTGAAGAACATCGGCACGCCCAGCCATTCGCCCGTCCAGTCCGGGCTGTCGCCGGCGCTCAGCGAGGCGAGGAACAGGCCGCCGGGCGTCAGCCAGGACGCGATCCGCCGGAACAGCCCCGCGTGTTCCTCGCGCGGGACGTGGGTGATCGAGTACAGCGCGACCACGGCGTCGAACGTCGCGGGCGGGAACCGGAGACTCACGAGGTCGCCCTGCCGGAACTCGGCGTTCGGGACGTTGTGGCGCGCGAGCTCGACCTGCGCTGCCGACAGGTCGACGCCGGTGACGGCGCATCGCGTGGCAAGCTGACGGGTCGTCGGGACGCCGGAGCCGCAGCCCAGGTCGAGAACGCGGGCGCCCTGCGGCAGGTGCGCGGCTAGGTGGGCGACTTCGTCATCCCGCGGATCGCCGTCCACGCTCCCAGCCCACTCGACGTAGCGCGCGGCCATGGCGTCGTAGCCGGCTGCCACGGTCGCCTTCCGAGGGTCGGTCATCGCCGTCACGGTACGCCGCTGGTCGACAAGGCGTCCGGACGGCGTTATAGTTGCACACGCAACTTCATCGCGAGCCAGGCTCGCACCACTGGGAGATACCTTGTCCATCCAGCTCAGCAAAGAGCTTCAGTCGTTCCTCGGCCAGCCGATCCCGGCCGTCGTCAGCACCGTCCGCAAGGACGGCTCCGTCCAGATGAACCCTGTCTGGTACGACGTGCACGGCAACCAGATCCGCCTCAACCCGACCGTCAGCCGTCGCTGGGGCAAGCGCCTGGCTCCCGGCACGGAGGTGACGCTGTTCTTCATCGACCCGACCAACATGTGGCGCTGGGCCGAGATTCGGGGTCGGGTCACCGAGAAGGTGAAGGAAGGCGGCGAGGAGCACATCGACGCGCTGTCGCGCCGATATCTTGGCCGCGACTACGCGGACCATCGGCCGGACGACCCTCGCCAGATCGTCGTGGTCGAGCCGACGCACGTGGGCGGCACCATCGGCGGGTAGGAGTCCGGCCGCGTCTATCCTCCGGCGGTGACCCGGCCGCACGTTCCAGACGAGGTGCTCTCCGCAGCGCACGCCCGGGCCCGAGCGCGAGCGTCGCGGGACTGGCCCGAGGCGGACCGGCTGCGTGCGGAGATCGAGGCCGCCGGCTGGAAGGTCGTCGACCGGGGCACGGACTTCGCCCTCTCGCCCGCGCACCCGCCGGACGTCGACGAGCCGGGCCGGCGTCGGTACGGCAGCAGCCTGTCCGTGCCGTCGCGACTCGAGGACGCGGCTGTCGGCGTCGCGACGATCGTCGTCCTGGCGTCGCGCGGACGCGCGGATCTCGAGCGAACGGTTGGTCGGATCCGCGACCACGGCCCGGACGGGACGCAGCTGGTCCTGGTCGCTGATGACCCGCGCCCGGACGAGGCGGGGGCGCTGAGCCGGCTCGACCTGACCGGCGGCGAAGCCCCGGGCGTGGCTGCGGAGGTCGTGTGGACGAGCGCGCCGCTCGGCCATGCCGCTGCCCTGAACGCCGGGATCCGCCGGGCGGTCGCGGCGACCGTCGTCGTTCTCGACGCCGGCGTGGAGGTGACGGGCGACTTCGTGACGCCGCTCGCGGAGGCGCTCACCGACCGAGCCGTCGCGCTCGCCGGGCCGTGGGGTCTCGTCTCCGGCGACCTTCGGCGGTTCGGGCCGGGGCCGGCCGGCGACGTCCACGCCGTGGCCGGGCTGTGCCAGGCGTTCCGCCGCGACGACTACCTCGCCCGCGGGCCCCTCGACGAGCGGTTTCGCAGCAGTCGTCATCTGGACGTGTGGTGGAGCCTCGTTCTCCGCGATGCCGGCGAGGACGGGACGCACCGCCGCGCCCTGGCGCTCGACGGACTCGCCGCAGCGCGGACCAGGACTCGTCCGCCCCAGGGCGGACGCGGGGGACCTCGCCGGATGCCCCGCGCGGGGCGAGGACGTGGAGCCAGACGCAACTTCTACCGACTGGGCCACCGCGCGGGCGAACGCATTCCGTGTCGCGGCGCGGCGCGACTTCGCCTACCGACTGATCGAGCACGAGTCGATTCACGCGGAGCGCGGCGGGACCTCGTGTCCGGGCGACCCGCGGCAACCGCCTGACGCCGCAGCCGACCCGATGGAGTTGCCCGCGCGCGGCGGGCGGCGCCGGCCGGGCCGCCGAGGCGCCGGGGCGCGCGGCGGCGGCGCGGGGCGAGGTCGATCCGAGAAGTGGCCCGACCCTCAGCACCGCTGAGCGAACGCGACACACCGCAGCTTGGCCGGGTGCCCGGGATGCGAACTGAGCGCGGGTCCACGCCCATTGGTCGAGGAACCGCTCACCAGCGCTGAGCGCCCGGATGTGAACCCGAGCGCTCGAAAGCCGGCGCCGCTGCCCTAACGAACGCCGCGGCCGGTCGTTGTCGAGGTAGAGGCCTCGCGGGATTGACGTCGTTCCCCCGGCGGTGTCGTTCGACGAGGCCTCGTTTCCTGCCCGCCTATACTTCCGGCATGCGTCGCTGGTTCTGCGTGTTCGCCCTCCTCTATGGGTTCGCGGGCGACGGCTACGCGTGGACGGTCCGCCCGAAGATGCCAGTCCCGATCGAGCGCCGGCTGGACGCCGACAGGATTCCCACTGGCACGGTCCCCACGGAGGCCTGGTGGCGGGTCCGCTGACCCGCCCGCGGTCTCGACGCCCGACCCGCCACCGCCTCGCCGCCGTCGTCGCCGGCATCGCGCTCGCCGGCACTGCCCTCGCGGCGGCCTGGCCCACCGCCCTCACCGCCCCCGCTCGCGCCGCCCGCGACGACGTCCGCATCCTGGCCGGCAGCCCGGCGACGCTCGACCCGGCAGCGGCCGGTGACGCCGCCAGCTCGGCCGTCATCGGGCAGCTGTTCGAGACGCTCACCGCGATCGATCCCAGCCTGACCGTTCGCCCGGCGCTGGCGGAGCGCTGGGAGCTGCTCGAGGACGGCCGGCAGGTCGTCTTCCACCTGCGCGACGGGCTCCGGTTCTCCGACGGCTCGCCGCTGGCCGCCGAGGACGTCGTCAGGAGCTGGCTGCGCGTCATCGATCCGGAGTCGCCGTCGCCGCTCGTGTCGCTCATGCTCGGCGTGCGAGGCGCACGGGAGTACCTCGCCGGGGAGGTGGGCCCGGACGACGTCGGCGTGCGCGCCGAGGGGAACCGGGTCGTCGTCGATCTCGTGCGCCCGGCGGGCGACTTTCCGTCGATCGTGGCCAGCCCCACCTTCGCCGTGGTGCCGGAAGGAGTCGGCGACGACGCCGGCGCGCTCGAGCCGGGCGACTTCGTGGGGAGCGGCGGCTACGTGCTCGACGCGGTCACGCCGACCGAGCTGACCCTCAAGCGGAACGACCAGTACTGGGCCGGTCCGGCGCCGATCGGCACGGTCCACCTGGTCACCGAGCTCGGCGGGCGGAGCAGCGTCGCCGCGTTCGAGGAGGGCGACCTCGACTACGCCCCCATCCCCGACGTCGACGCCAGCTGGATCCGCTTCGACCCGGACCTCGGGCCGTGGCTGCGAACCGTGCCCGCACTGTCGACGGAGTATCTCGGTTTCGACACCGCGGACGAGCCGTTCGACGACTCGCGCGTACGCCGGGCATTCGCGCAGGCCGTCGACTGGAACCGGCTCGTCCGGCTGGCCGGTACCTCGACCGTGGTTCCCGCGACGAGCATGGTGCCGCCCGGGATCCCTGGCAGGAGCGAGCGGAGCTTCCTGCCGCCGCACGACCCGGACGCCGCACGGGCGCTGCTCGAGGACGCCGGCTACCCCGGTGGTCGCGGCTTCCCGGACGTGACGTTCCTGACCGGCGGCTCGACCGTCGAGGCGGGCTTCGTCGCCGACATCGAGCGGGAGCTCGGCGTGACGGTCCGGTTCGAGACGATGGAGTTCGACACGTACTTCCAGCGACTCGACCAGGAGCCGCCGGACATCTGGTCACTCAGCTGGATCGCGGACTATCCGGGCGCCAATGACTTCCTCGGCGTCCTGCTGGGCACCGAATCGTCGAACAACTACGGCGGCTGGTCCAACGAGGCGTTCGACGCGGCGATCGAGGAGGCGCTCGAGGCGACCGATCCCGCGGCAGCGCGGGCGGCGTACGACCGCGCCGAGCGCATCCTGCAGGAGCAGGCGCCGGTGGTGCCGCTCGCCTACGCGCCCGGCTGGGCGCTGGCGCGGGAAGGTCTCCTGGGCGCGACGGAGAACGGGCTGGGATCGCTGCGGCTGGCTGGGCTGGCGTGGGAGGAGTAGCCCAGCAGCGCCGCTTGGCAGGCGGCGCCCGGCTGGCCGGCTTCGCCCTCGCCCTGCTGTGGCTGCTGACCCTCGCGCCGGCCGCGGTCCGCGCGGCGGACGTCGACTGGGGTGAGCCGACGGCCACGGCCACGTTCGGCCAGCGGATCGACTTCAGTCAGCCGGCCACGATCGCGGGCGACGTCCGCCGCGTCGAGATCCTGCTCGATCTGCCCGGCGGGATCGGTCCGCTGGTCGTGGAAGTGCCGGGCCGATCCGGCGCCACGACGCTCCGGCACTCGCTGCTCCTCGAGGACGCGCACCTGTTGCCGAACACCACGATCACGGCGCGCTGGCGTGTCATCGGTGAGGACGGCAGCGAGGCGGTCGGACCTCCGGCCACGATCCGCTACGCGGACACGCGGTTCGAGTGGCGGACCCGCGAGGGTGACGTCGTCCGCGTCCACTGGTACGAGGGCTCGGACGAGTTCGGCCAGCGGGCGCTCGACATCGGCGAGCGGGCAGTCCGCGAGACGGCCGAGCTGCTCGGGGTCACCGAGGACGAGCCGGTCGACTTCTTCGTCTACGCGGGCGAGGACGAGTTCTACGACGCGCTGGGTCCCGGAACGCGCGAGAACGTCGGCGGGCAGGCGAACGCGGACCTGCGGACGCTGTTCGCGCTGATCGAGCCGGGCGAGATCGACGATCCGTGGGTCGAGGTGGTGATCCCGCACGAGCTCGTTCACCTCGTCTTCGACACGGCGGTCGACAACCCGTATCACTTCCCGCCGCGCTGGCTGAACGAAGGGCTGGCCGTCTACCTGTCGCAGGCCTACGACGTGGCCGACCGATCGGCGGTCGAGCAGGCGGCACGCGACGGTTCGCTGATCCCCCTGGAGGGCCTGTCCGGCCAGTTCCCGACCACGCGCGAACGGTTCTTCCTAGCCTACGCCGAGAGCGTCTCGGCCGTCGACTTCCTCATCCGCCAGCACGGCCGCGACGCCCTGGTCCAGCTCGTCCGCTCGTATGCCACCGGGCTGACCGACGACGAGGCATTCGAGCGAGCGATCGGGATGGACGTCACCGCCTTCGATGCAGCGTGGCGCGAGGACGTCGGCGCCGGCGAGCCGACGGCGTACGGTCCCCAGTCGGCGCCGCCCGGCCCATTGCCGGAGGGCTGGACGACGGCGGAGGGGTCCGCTGCGCCGACGCTCGCGCCCGGATCACCGGCGACCGCCGAACCAGTGGCCCCGGCGCCAACCGACGCCGCAGCGCCCGGCGTGCCGGTCCACGGGGACAACCCCGGCGGCTCGGAGTTCCTCGGCCTCGGGCTGCTGCTCGCGATCGCCGCTGCCGCGGTCGTCGTGCTGCGCCGGCGTCGGCGCACGGCGGCGGCCCGGGCGGCGCAGCCGGGCGCCCCGGGAGACGGGCCCTCCGCGCCGCGTCGATGACGGCGCTCGGGACGCGGCTGCGCACGATCCCGAGCTGGCACATCACGCTCGGCATCGCGCTCCTTGCCCTCGGCTTCCTCGTCGCGGCCCAGGTCTCGAGCGAGCGGCCGCGGGTGCGCTACACCACCCAGGAGCGCCCGCCGCTCGTCGAGACGGTGCTCGAGCTCCAGCGTCAACAGGAGACGCTCAAGGACCGGATCCTGGCGCTCCGCAGCGAGATCCAGGCCACGTCGGAGGCGGGCCGCGGGTCCGCGGCGCTGGTCCGCGAGCTCAACGACGACCTCGCCGAGGCGCGGCTGGCGGCCGGGCTGGTCGACCTCGTCGGCCCGGGGCTCGTGCTGCAGCTCGAGGATTCCTCGGCCACCCCGCCGCCCGACGGGAGCGAGGCGGACCTGCGGGTCAACGCGCGCGA
Source organism: Chloroflexota bacterium (assembly GCA_030447745.1). Lineage (GTDB taxonomy): Bacteria > Chloroflexota > Limnocylindria > Limnocylindrales > CSP1-4 > JACDAV01. The sequence goes on from JAUJOH010000001.1 coordinate 16,970, forward strand.
CATCCGAACGCTCGCCGAGGAGCTCTGGCTCGCCGGAGCCGATGCGATCGCCGTCAACGGCGAGCGGCTCACGGCAACCAGCGCGATCGTCGACATCGGCGGCTCGGTGCTCGTCAACCAGGCGTATCTGGCGCCGCCGTACCAGCTCTCGGCGATCGGCCCGCCGGATCTCTACGAGCGGCTGTCGGCCTCGCAGGGCTACGCCGACTGGGTGGTCACCCGCGTCCAGACGGACGGGATCGGCGCCTCGTGGGGCGAGTTCGAGCGGGTCGAGGTGCCCGCCTTCGCCGGGATCCTGCGCCTCGACTATGCGCGTGTCGAGCCGTCGCCGGCGGTGCCCTGACGATGCACCGGTTCGCGAGCCAGCTGGCGATGTCCGCGGTGGCCTTCGTCCTGGGGCTGCTCGTCGTCGCGCAACTCCGGTCACAGCAGACCGTCCCCGCGCTGACCGGCGTCTCGTCGCAGGATCTGACGATCCTCGTCGCCAACCTCAACACGCGGAACGATCAGCTCCGGACGGAGATCGCGACGCTCGACCGCGAGCTGAGCGAGCTGCGGGGCAACCGGTCCCGGGGCGAGACCTCGCTCGATCAGCTCCGGGACGACCTCGCGGACGTCCGGGCCTTCGCCGGCCAGGAGGCGGTCGCTGGGCCCGGCGTCTCGGTCACCGTCGCCGGCCCGATCAGCGCATCGGCGGTCGGCGAGCTCATCAACGAGCTGCGCAACGCGGGTGCCGAAGCGGTGGCCGTGGAGGATGTCCGGATCGTGGCGGGCTCCGTCGTGGCGGGGCCGCCGGGCGGCCTCTCCCTGGAGAACACCGTGCTCGGCGATCCGTTCGAGATCCGGGCGATCGGGAGCCGCGAGGCGCTGACCGGGTCCCTGACCCGGATCGGCGGCATTGTCGCCCAGCTCGCGGCCACCGAGGAGCGAGCGACACTGACCGTCACGCCGGTCGAGCGGACCGTCGTTCCGGCCAGCGAGCGCAACCTCCTGCCTCGCTACGGGGACCCGCGCCTCTGATACCCTCGGCCAGGATCATGCCCGCCCGACCCGTGCTCGAGCTGTTCCTCGGCGACGTCGTCCGGCTCGGACGTCGGCACCCCTGTGGCGGTGACCGGTGGCTCGTCGACCGGCTTGGCGCAGACATCGGGCTCCGCTGCGAGACCTGCGGGCGGCACGTGCTGCTGGCGCGGACGCTGCTCGAGCGCCGGCTCGTGGCGTTCGTCCGGCGCGGCGATCCGGCACTCAGCGCCGCGCTTCGGCCGGCCGGCGAGACGACCGCGTGACGACCGCCCCGCCGCCGGACGTGGCGACCCCCGGCGCGGGGATGGGGGCGGTCCTCTCGAACCGCCCGTTCCTCCTGCTGTGGCTGGCCCAGGCGACCACCCAGGTCGGCGGCAACATGGTCCTCTACGGCCTGACGCTGGTCGTCTTCGAGTCGACCCGCTCGAACTCCGCGGTCAGCGCGCTGATCCTGACGTTCCTCGTCCCGGCCGTCCTGTTCTCCGCCGTGGCCGGCGTCTACGTCGACCGGATCGATCGCCGGCTGATCCTCGTCGCGACCAACGTGCTGCGTGCGGTCGCCTTCGTGCTTCTCTTCCTCGTCGGCGGCCACGTGTTGCTGATCCTGCTGCTCAACATCTTCGTCTCGACCGTGACCGTCTTCTTCGCACCGGCGGAGGCGGCGATGATCCCGTTCCTCGTGCCGCGCCGGCAGCTCATCGCGGCCAATGGGATCTTCACGCTGACCCTCAACGGGGCGTTCGCCCTCGGCTTCGCGCTGCTCGGGCCGCTCGTCGTGACGCTCGCCGGCCCACCGGCGCTCATCCTGCTCGTCGCGGTCCTGTATTTCGTCGCTGCCGCCTTCTGCTTCACGCTCCCGTCGCCCGGCACGAGCGAGCTGACGGAGCGGGCAAACACCGGATCGGCGGTGGCGGACGCGGAGCGAGCGGTGAGCTCGACGATCGCGCAGCTGCGGGACGGCCTGGGCTTCATCCGAGAGCACCGCGACATCAGCTGGTCGCTGGTCTATCTCGGCGTGGCCGCCTCGCTGGTGGGCGTCCTCGGCGTGCTCGGGCCCGACTTCGCCCAGTCGACGCTCGGTCTCGAGACGAAGGACTTCGTCGTCGTCGTGCTGCCGCTCGGCGTGGGGATCGTCATGGGCATCCTGCTTCTCAACTCGTTCGGTCGGTACTTCCAGCGGCGGCGGGTGATCGAGACCGGGCTGATCTCGCTGGGCGTGCTGCTCAGCCTGCTGTCGATCGCCGGGCCGATCAGCCAGTTCCTGCGGCGTGCGCAGGCCGAGGCACCGATCTCCGCCGACCTGTCCGCGGTGACGTCGCTGCTCGCGGTCGTCGTGGCGATCGCGTTCCTCGCCGGCATCGCCTACGGCATCGTGGCCGTCCCGGCGCAGACGCAGCTCCAGGAAGACCTTCCGGAGGACGTGCGCGGGCGCGTCTTCGGCGTGCTCAACATGCTCGTCTCCGTGTCGAGCTTCCTGCCGATCATCGTCGTCGGGCCCATCTCCGACCTCGTCGGGACCGGGACGGTGATCCTTGCCGTCGCGCTGCTGATCGGCGCGGCGGGTGTCGCCTCCGTGGTCAGGCGCGGCCCGCTGCAGCCGGACGAGTCAAGCCGAACGGCGGAGGGGTTCGTGCCAGGCGCAGCGGTCGACCCGATCGGGTTCGTCACGCACGCCGAGCCGGCGAGGTACGACCCGTCCGCCGATGCCGGTGACGGTGACGACCTGGCACCGTGGATGCAGGCCGCCGGCTGGGCGAAGGGGTCGAAGGGGCACGCCGGCGTTGCCAATCCGATTGGTGAGGCGGTCCCTGCCGATGCCGCCGTCGCCGATGCCGCCGGGCCGCCTGGCCAGGCGACGGCCGACGGGACGGCGCACGAGCCGCACCTGGTCGCTGCGGACCCCCTCGGGCTGACGCCGGACGATCCCGTGGCCCTGGCGCGCGCCCAGACGGCCGAGCTGGAGCTGCAAGACGACGAGCGGACCCGGTCCGGATCAGCCACCGAGCACGGACCGGAAGCCCGGCTCGACCCGGCCGACGCCGGCCCGTCGCCAGCGGCCCCGGGGACCGGCGGCGCGAGCGACCGGTCCGGTCCGCCGCCCGCAACCCGTGCCTGACGACCCCGCGGCCGTCCTCGACGCGCCGGACACAGGGCAGGCGCCCCCGACCAACGCAGCGGTCCTTCTGCCCGAGGCTGCCGCGGCGAGCGACGCCGACGCAGCCCCAACCCCGGTCTCGTGGCGGTTGCTCGCGGCGGGAGCCCTGGGCGGCGGGTTTGCGCTCGGGTACCGGTCGACGACCGGCGCCGGGACCCGCGGCGTGGTGCTCGCCGCGGTCGGCGGGGCGCTCGCCTCGAGCGCTCCGATGGCGTGGGCCAGCCGGCGGCCGCCGATCGAGCCACGGGGTCACGACGCGGCTGGCCGCGGCGGCGACGTCCTCGCCACGGGACCAACCTTCACGGTCGTCGTCGCCTGTCGCGACGAGGCGGCCGTGCTGCCGCGGCTCGTGCGGGACATCGCCGGTCAGGACCACCGGTCAGACGACGGCGACCCGCTCTTCGAGCTGGTGGTAATCGACGACCGGTCGCTCGACGGCACCGCGGAGGTCGCGGCACGCGCGGCTGTGGCAGCCGGGATCGCGGCCGTCACGCGGGTCGTGCGGCGCGACGGCGACGTGCCCGACGGCAAGGGCGCCGCGCTCACCGCCCTCTCACCGGAGGCGTACCGGGGTGACGTCGTGGTCGTCCTCGATGCGGACGCGCGAGTGGGTCGCGACTTCCTGTCGAGCCTCGCGCACTACGTCGACGGGGGCGCTCGAGCCGTGACCGCCCGCCGCCGGATCCTCGATGCCCGCTCGTCGTGGCTTGCCGGCGCGCAGGCGGACGAGCAGACCCTCGACGGCGAGCTGCAGCGTGGCCGCTGGGCGCTCGGCGGCCTGTCCGAGTTCCGGGGCAACGGGATCGTCGTGGCGCGCGACCTGCTGCTCGACGTGGGCGGCTGGCGAGCGCAGGCCCTGACCGAGGACCTCGACCTCTCGAGCCGCATCGCGGCCGCGCACGGGATCGGTGTCGCGTGGGCGCTCGACGCCGAGGTCTGGGAGGAGCCCGTCCGCAGCTGGCCTGCGCTCTGGCGGCAGCGGGTGCGTTGGGCGGAGGGCGCGCTTCGGCGGCTGCTCGAGCACGGTCCGGCGGTCGTCCGCAGCAGGCGGCTGGGGCTCCGGGCGAAGGTCGACTTCGCCGCCTACGGCGGACAGATCGCGGCGCCGCCGCTGATCCTCGGCGCCGTCGCCGGGGCCGTCCGGCGGTCGCGACCGGGAACCGCCACAGCGCTCGTGGCCGCGTACGCCGGGGTAGCCGGCGCTCTTGCCTGGGATGCGCTCCGCTGGGAGACCGCGCCCACGGGCGACCCGCTGCCGGGCGGCGAGCGGCGCGCGCGCGCCGCTCGTGCGGCCGCGTTCGGATCGCTCTGGCTGGCGGCTGTGCCGGCGGCGATGTGGCGGCTGGCGGCGCGGCGCGGCGCCGTCGTGTACGACAAGATGGCCCACGGCCGCGATGCCCGCCCGGCCGATGCGCACGGCGCCGGCCGGGCCGGCGCGCACCGCGGCGGCGCGCCCGTCAGCTGATGCGTCGCGTCGCCGTCGTCTTCACCGGCGGCACGATCGCGATGGAGATGGACGCGACCGCCGGTGGCAACGTGCCGTCCCTCGGCGCGGGGGACATCCTGGCGCGCACGCCGGGCCTCGACGCGGTTCGCCGAGATCGTGCCCATCGACCGCGGTCTCACGCCGGCGAGCCACTTCGCTGGAGCGACCTCTTCGAGATCGCCGACACCGTGCGCGGCGCGCTCGCCGACCAGACGATCGACGGCGCGGTCGTCGTCCAGGGGACCGACACGATCGAGGAGACGGCCTTCTTCTGGGACCTGCTGCTGGGCGGCCCGAAGCCGCTGGTCGTGACGGGGGCGATGCGCTGGCGAGCGCGCCTGACTACGACGGGCCGCAGAACCTGCGCGACGCCGTCCGTGCCGCCGCCGATCCGGCGCTTCGGGATGCCGGCGCCGTCGTCGTGCTGGCCGGCACGATCGAGCCGGCGGACGATGCGACCAAGACGCATACGTCCGCTCGACACGTTCCGCAGCCTGAACACGGGGTCGCTCGGACGGGTGGTGGCGGACGGCGTCGTCGTCGAGCGACCACGCGGGCGGCGCCGGCACGTCGCGACCGACCGAGCGGCGGACGGCGTCCAGCTCATCACGGCGCACGTCGCCATGGACGGCCGGCTGCTCGACGCGGCCGCCGCGGCGGGCGCGCCCGGCATCGTGGTCGAAGCCACCGGCGCGGGCAACACGTCGCGACCGCTGCTCGACGCGGCCCGGCGCGCGATGGATGCCGGGATCGCCGTCGCCCTCACCACTCGCTGCCCGAGCGGTTCTGCGACGGCCGGCTATGCCTTCCCGGGCGGCGGCGCGACGTGGTTCCGGGCGGCGCGCTGCCTGCGGGCACCTCGGCGGGCCGAAGGCACGGGTCGCGCTCGCGCTCGGCATCGGGGCCGGGCTCGACCGCGAGGCGCTGGCGGCCCTCCTGGCCGGCCCGGCCCCCGGCTGATGCCGGCCGCGGACCTGCTGATCACCGGCCGGATCGCGACGCTCGCGGGCGAGACCGGCTTCGGGTGGGCGGAGTCCATCGCGGTTCGCGACGGACGCGTCGTCGGCGCGGGCACGCGGCACAAGCTCGAGGCGCTGGCAGGACCCGCGACCCGGACGCTGGCGCTCCCGCCGGACGAGGTCGCGCTACCGGTCTCACCGACAGCCATCTGCACCTGGCCGAGACCGCGCTCGCCGCCCGGCGGGTCGACCTCGCCACGGCACCGACGCTCGAGGACGGGCTGGCTCGGATCGCGACGGCCGACGCGGCGCTGGACGAGGACGCATGGCTCGAGGGCAAGGGCTGGGACGCGGACCGATGGGGCCGCTGGCCAACCGCGGACGACCTCGCGCGGGCGGTGCCCGGCCGGCGCGTGGCGCTCTGGGCGCACGACCACCACGCGCTGTGGGCGTCGCGGACCGCGCTCGAGATGGCGGGGATCGCGGACGACACGCCGGACCCGCCGGGCGGCGTGATCGGTCGCGACGAGGCGGGACGTCCGAGCGGCGTCCTCCACGAGACCGCCGCCCGCCTCGTTACCCGGCATGTGCCGATCGCCGCGCGGATGCAACCGCCGACGCCGTCGCGGCGCTCGAACCCGAGCCCGTGCGGCTCGGCATCGTCGCCCTCCACGACCCGGGTGGGCCGTCCCTCGACCGCGCGATCGCCGCCTATGTCGGCCTCACCGCTCGCGGCGTCCTCCGCATCCGCGTCCACGCCTGCATCCGCCCGGAGCAGCTCGACGCCGCGATCGAGCGCGGCTTCCGAGCGGCGCGCCCCCTGGACGACGGACCGCGCAGCACCGTCCGTGCCGGCTGGCTCAAGTGCTTCGCGGACGGGACGCTCGGCTCACGAACCGCGGCGCTGCTCGACCCCCTCGACCGGCAGCCGCACGAGCCGCCGGGCCCGAACGACGGGTTCGGGGTCTGGATGACCGAGCCGGCGGAGCTAGCCGCGCTCGCGGCCCGCGCCGCCGAGGCCGGGATCGCGACCACGATCCACGCCATCGGCGACGCAGCGGTCCGGTCGTCGCTCGATGCGCTGGCACCGACGGCCACCCGCGTCGAGCTGATGCCACGGCTCGAGCACATCCAGCTGATCGCCGCGGACGATGTCGACCGGTTCGCCGCGCTCGGCATCGCCGCCTCGGTCCAGCCGGTCCATGTCCGGTCGGACGCCGCGAAGGCGCGCCGGCTGTGGGGCCCGCGCGCGGAGGAGCGCGGCTACCCGTTCGGCGCCCTCGCCCGGTCCGGGGCAACGGTCTGCTTCGGCACGGACGCCCCGGTCGAGCCCGTCGACCCGTGGCCCGGGCTCGCGTGCGCCGTGACCCGGTCAGCCCCGGAGTGGTCGTCGGACACGCCGCCGTTCGGCCCCCACCAGGCGATGACGCTCGAGCGCGCCGTGCGTGCCCAGTGCCTCGATCCAGCCATCAGCGCCGGCGAGACGGATCGCGGTCGCCTGGTGGAGGGCCATCGGGCGGACATGGTGGTGGTGCCGGCTGCGGCGCTCGCGGACCCGGTGGAGACCGGCGGAGCGCTGTGGCAGGCGCGCCCGCGCCTCGTGCTCATCGGCGGCGACGTCGCGTTCGAGGCGTAGGGATGCACCTCAGGCAGGGTTGTGGACCGCGTCGGCGAGGGCCAGTGCCTGCGCGAGAGGCGCCGATCCGCCGATCCTAGCCGCGCTGCCGCCGGGCTTCGTACAGGAGCACGGCGGCGGCAACGCTCACATTGAGGCTGTCGGCCTTACCTCGCATGGGGAGCCGGACGCCGATCACGTCGTCGCCCGTCCAGCGGGAGCCGAGCCCCTCTGCCTCGCTGCCGAGCACGATCGCCACGGCGCCGCTCAGGTCGACGTCCCATGGGGCGACCGCAGCGTCGACACGCGCCGCCACGAGACGCACCGCCTGCGTCGCGAGCCACGATCGCACGCGGGGCGTCGTGTCGGCGGTGAGCGGGACCGTGAAGATCGTCCCGATGCTGGCGCGAATCGCGTTCGGGTTGAACAGATCCGTCCGCGGGTCCGCCACGACGACGGCGTCGGCGCCGGCTCCGTCCGCGCTCCGGAGCACCGCCCCGATGTTGCCCGGTTTCTCGACGCCCTCCAGCACGACGACGAGCGGCTCGGCGGGCAGCGCCAGGCCGGAGAGCGACGTCGACGGCGCGCGGATGACGGCGACGACGCCGTCCGCTCGCTCCCCGAACGCGAGCTTCGCGAACGCCGTCTCGGACAGCGTCGCGACGGCCGCACCGGTCGTCGCCAGGTGGTCGACCACGGCGCGTGCGTCGGCAGTCCGGACCAGCCCCGGGCAGGAGAACGCCTCCTCGACGGCGACCCCCGCCTCGAGCGCGCGCCGCACCTCGCGAGCACCATCGACCACGGTCAGGCCGGTGCGGTCCCGCTCGCGGCGGTCGCGCAGTCGGACGACCGCCTTGATCCTGGCGTTGGCGGGGCTCGCGATGTCGACGTCCGTCACGGCGACATGATGGCCCGGGCCCATGCGCCGAGCGCCAGCGTCGTTCCGTCGTCGGCGGTCAATTCGAGCGCGCCACTCTCGGACCGCGCGGCACGGAACCAGCGATCGAGTGCCGACTCGAGGCGCGCGCCGTCCCAGCCCGGCGTGTGCGCGGTCAACAGGACGAACGCCCCGCGCGCCGTCAGGAGCCGTGAGCAGCCGGCGAGCAGCGGGTCCAGGTCGTCCTCGAGCCGCCACGGCCGGCCGCCGGCACCGTGTCCCCACGTCGGTGGATCGAGCACGATGCCGTCGTAGGTCCGGCCACGTCGCACGTCGCGGGCCACGAGCGTGCCGGCGTCCTCGACGAGCCACCGAATGGGGGCAGTGCCGAGATCGGACAGCTCGGCGTTCCGGCGCGCCCACGCGACCGTGGGCCGAGACGCGTCCACGTGCACCACGCGGGCGCCGAGCCGGGCGAGATGGAGCGACGCGCCGCCGGTGTAGGCAAAGAGGTTGAGCACCGACGGCGCGCTCGCGTCACCGCCGCCGGCGACCCGGTCGGCGAGCCACGGCCACATCGCCGCCTGTTCGGGAAAGACGCCGACCTGACCGGTCGCCGTCGGCCGCAGCTCGAGGCGGAGGTTTTCCCAGCCCACGGTCCACGGCTCCGCTGCCCCGGACCAGCCGACATTCCTTCTGAAGGACAGGTCTGCGGGCACCCGCGGTGGTCCCGGAGGCGACATCGCTGCGGTGCCTGGGGCCGGGCGCGCCACGATGCGCGGGCCGAACCGCTCGACGCGCCAACCGGCGTCGACGGTCAGCAGACGATAGCCGTCGTCATCGGGCATGCGCGCGATCGTGCCACGCCGTCGCGCGACCCGGGTGGTGCCGCGCGCAGCGGCACTTGACCGTTTGCGATACCGGTGTAACCTCACCAGACCTCTCTCCAGTCGGGCTATCCCCACCAGATGGGTATATCTCGGCCATTACTGCTCGGTCGGGGGAGCGAGCGCCCAACAGCAGCGAGTCTTGGAGGGTCTATCGTGTCTCGCGCCCCAGCTCTTCGCCAGCCCGCAGGCGGCCCTTCGCATGTTCGGCTGGCTGGCCGTCATGCTGATGGTCGCCGCCGCCCTGCTCGGCCCGACCGCGTCGCGCACGCTGGCCGACCCACGATCGCCCTCGCCGAGTCCGGCACGAACCAGACCAGTTCCAGTGCGAGGGCGACTATTTCAAGATCGAGAATGCCGGCGTCCTCCTTGAGGCACCCACACCTATACCGGCACGACAAAGGAGGGCGAGGATTTCACGATCACCCTCGAAGTCGTCAAGATGAGGACGATGAGGTCGAGTCGATCACGATCGTCTCGTCCGATCCCGAGGTCGACTTCAGCGTCATCAAGGCCGGCAACGACTTCTTCAAGGATCGAAGGCGACACTCTGCGCCCGCGAACGGCAAGAGCATCAGCAACGTGACGTTCTGCCTCGAGAGGCGGATGGCCAGCGCCACTCCGTCCCAGTCGCCACGCCGACCGCGACCGTGTCGGCGCCGCCGAGCCGTCCGTCGCCCCGAGCCCGTCGGCCACCCCGAGCGTGTCGGTCGCGCCGAGCGGTCCCCGTCGGCGCCGAACGCCACGCCGACGCGACCGACCGGCAGCGTGTCGCCGACTGAAAGCGCCCCGTCCCAGACCGGGAGGGTCGCCGTCTTCAAGTTCCTGTGCGAGTCGATCGGTCAGCAGGACACCTGCAACGGCCGGGACACCAGCCTGGCCGGCTTCATGATCGAGTTCCAGATCTTCGACGACGACGGCATGCTCGTGGACACCATCACCGTGACCCTCGGCGAGAACGCCAACGGCGAGGGCAACACCGGTGGCGGTAGCCAGGGCCGCATCGTCAGCGACCCGCTGCCGATCGGCACCTACACCGTGTGCGAGGTCCCGTTCGCCTTCAACGACGAGGGCGACAGGGTCCCGCTCGACGCCGAGCCGCGGCCTGAAGCCGGCAACGGCGGTTCGACCGGTGGGCAGCAGGAGCAGACCGGCGAGAACTGCATCACCGTCACGATCACGGCCGGCACTGCCGAGCTGAAGTTCCTCGACGAGTCGTCGAGGTGACGCCGTCGCCGAGCGTGTCCGCCGACGCCGAGCGTGTCGGTCGTCCCGAGCGTGTCGGTCGTCCCGACGTGTCACGCCGACGCCGACCGGCAGTGTCGGTGGGCGGCAGCGACGCCCGCGCCGTCGCTTCCGCCGACCGACATCGATGGCGGCAACGCCGGATCAGGTGGCAATGCCTGGCCGACGCTCCTCCTTGCGATGGCGGCGCTGCTGGCGTCGATCCTGATCCTGACCCCCAACCCCGATTCGGAGCCGCCGCGACCGGTAACTCACCGGCGCACATAGAGCGACAGCGACGCGGGGACGAGGCCATCGGCCTCGTCCCCGCCTCTTTCTGCCCGGCGAGCGATGGTGACGGCCGACGACCGTGCGTTATCATCTGCCAGCGGCGCCGAGGAACAGCACCGCACGGGCGGCTAGGTCAGCTGGTTAGAGCGCTTGCTTGACATGCGCCAGCCGGATGCGCTGGAGCACCCAACGATTGAGCGGTCCCGGCGTTGCGCTGTGGGCCGCTTTATCGTCAAGGAGGGGCGTCAATGAGCACCGAGCAGATCATCGCGCTGGTCGTGGTCGCGATCGTCGTCTTGGCCGTTCTGGCATTCGCCGCGACACGCGCGCGTGAGAAAAGGCGGAACAGGACCGGAAGCGAGCCGAAGAAACCCGGGCCGAGGCTGTTGAGCACCGCCGAGAAGCGAGCATTCGCTCGGCTCGAGCAGAGAGCGAGCTCGCTGCGGCTGACGAGCAGGCTACCCGAGCAAGGCGCGAGCGCGCCCAGGCCGAGGAGGAAGCTCTGCGAGCAGAGCGCGAGGCGGAAGAGAGGGCTGCCGGGGCACAGCGGGAACGCGCCGCGGCACAAGACCTGGAGCAACGCGCCCGGGAGCTCGCGCCGGACCTCGATCAGCCAGAACCGGCGAACGAACCCGATCAGCGGATCGAGCGCGAGCGGGCGGAGGCCGCCAACCACGAGCAGCGCGCCAGGAAGTCGAACGGAACCAGAACGGGAGGTGACGCGGACCAGCGTCACGCTGGCCTCGCCGACGGCGCCCGCTGAGCGCCACCCCTCGTTCGCAACGCTGCCCCGCATCGTGCTCGATGCACACCGGGGCGGCGCCGGGGAAGCGCGCAGAACAGCATCTCCGGCGCCCTACGGATGCTGGCCGCGGGCACCGTGCACGTCCTCGACGTCGACAGCCGACAGCTGGCCGACGGCACCGCTGTGCTGATGCACGACCGCGACGTCGGGCGCACGACCGACCACGGCGGGCCGGTCTCCGACTACACGGCCGCGACCTGGCGGGACGTGCTGCTGGACACCGGCGACGAGCCGCCCGAGCGGGCGCCAACGTTCGAGGCCTTCCTGGACGCGGCTGGTGGCCGAGCGGTGATCACGGTCGAGGCCAAGGACGCCGCTGGCCTGCCCGTGCTCGCCCGGATCATCCGCGAGCGGCACCTGCAGGACAGCGTCCTGATCAACACCAACGAGCCGACGGTGGCCGAGCGGATCCACGAGCTCGGCATGCTCAGCCACCTGTGGCGGTCCGCCGCCCAGATGGCAGCCGACGACCCGCGTGCCTGGGCCGGCTACGTCGATGTCCTCGACGTGGATCTCGAGGCCTCGGACGACCAGATCCGGGCAGCCCTGGAGTCGGGGATCGCGCGCGTCTGGGCGCACACCGTGGTGACCCCGGCGCAGCGCGACCGGCTGCTGGCTCTCGGCGCCACCGGCATCGTGACCGACTACCCGCTCACGCTCGACGAGCGCTGACGAGCGCGGGGCGTCGCGGGCGACGAGAAGCCCTTGCGTATTCAGCGCCACGGATGGCGTTGTGGTGAAGGGCAGACCGACCGGATGCGTCTAGCCCCGCCTAGAGCCGGATGCGGCGTTGTCCCCGAACGATCAAGCGGCCCCGACCTTGCGTCGTGGGCCGCTTTTCGTCTGGATGTTATCGACTGGACTGAGCACAGAACGGCCCCGTCGTCGACGCGCGGAGCGGGGGCCGAGAATGAGCCTAGCGGACGACCGCCAGCGCCCGCCGGCGTCGACGAGCCTCGTCGCTCTCGCCCGAGCAGCGCCGGCACGCGCCCTCCGGCGGCTCCTCAAGGCGGATCAGCCGGTGCGTCGGGCGGCCGTACTCGTCCTCATCGTGGATCCGCAGCGCAAGCCCGCAGCGAGTGTGGGCTTGGACCTCCCATCGCCAGACCGAGAGGTCGCCGGTGCCCGCGTGCCAGGCACGCCTTCCGATCCACGGCTCCCAGCGGCCCCACTGAGGCACCCTGCGGTGGTAGGGGATGGACTCCTCGCGGCACCACTGACCGGCCCGAGGCGGCGTGGCCTGGCGGATCCGCTGCTACGTCAACCCAGCTGGATCCCCGCACGCTCGAGAGACGCCATTAGAGCCGAAGTGTCAACCGAGGATGAGATCGAGTCGCGCGCTCGACAACGCATCGCGTTCGACCTCTCGATCGACGCGACGGTGCTGCGGGACGCGCGAGCCCGACACCCGACGTCCCCGTCCGCCTGATCCAACGGTACTGGCGCTGCGTACCGTAAGCTTCCGAGTCCCACTGGAGTACACCCATGACCGAGCGAGAGCGAGAACCGCGCGACATGCCGACCAGCGAACGTGTCGGGGCGCTGGGCAGCGCGATGATGGATGCGACCAAGCACATGGCAGCCGGCGACCACGAGACGGAGCAGGGTGCGCAGCAGCAAGTTTCACTCGGTCAGGCGGAGACGATCATCGACGGGTGGCCTGAGGCGCCGAAGAAGATCGCTCGCCAGCTGCTCGAGCAGTACGGACCACCGAACGAGGCGACGCCGACGAAGTTCTTCTGGTACCGCACCGGGCCCTGGAAGCGGATCGAACTGACGAGTGACGCCGTCGTCCACAACTTTCCGGCGCCTCACAGCGACTTCCTGACGCAGTACATCGACTATCAGGTGCCGCTCGGGATGTTCGACGTGATCGCGGCCTTCGACGGCAGTTGCCTGCCTGACCGCACCGCCGGCGAGGCCGGTGCTCGCTGCGACATGGAAGCGGCAAACATCCTGACGCTCAATCTCATGCACGACATCGTGACCGGACAGACGAGCGTCGAGGACGCCCGGAAGACCTACGCCGAGAACCTATCCGCCTACACGATGGGCCGTTCCGCACCGTATGCCGAGCGGCTCCAGTTCAGCGTGCCGAGCGGCGGCACCGAGGATCCCGACAAGCCGAACATCGCCGGGTCGATGGTCCACCAGACCGTCGAGAAGGTGAAGGACGCGCTCGGCGGTTAGCGGGCGCACGTGCCGCCGCAAGGGCAGAAGCGCGCGTAGTTGATTCACCGACTCCCTCAAAGATTGCCGCTTTGACGCTCCGGTGGATGTGTGAACTACACAGAGCAGGAAAAGACAGAACGGCCCCCGTCGCCGTCGCTCGAGCTGGCCGGCCGGAGCCGGGATCGTCGTCGACGCGCGGAGCGGGGGGCCAGTGAGAAACCCGAACGGGTACGATTGTGCCAACGGTACCGGCGTGTCGTGTCCGGTGGGGCTGATCCCGACCCGGTAACATCGCCGCGGAACCACCCCGTCGCGAGAGGACGCTCCATGAACCGGTTGCTGCGATACGTTGCCATCTCTGCTCTACTCGTGGCCGTCGTCGGCTGCGGTGGTGGAGAAGGCGGTGGTGGAGGCGGTGGCGGTGGGGGTGGATCGTCGGTCCCGTCGTCGGACTACTAGGCTGACCTTCGCCCCCGGATCGACGCCGCCGCGGCGGCCAAGGACTGCGCCAAGCTGCCGGGACCGCTCGTGCTCTTCGACGATCTCCCGCGCACGTCGCCCGAGCTCGGCGTCGTCCTCGATGGTGTCAGCGGCCTCGGAGAGTGCCCTGAGCGCGTCCAGGGACGGCCCTACGGCCTCGGAGACGGTGTCATGGACGAATGTGGCGAGCTGCTCGGTTGGTGCCGTCATGACGCAACCTTCCACGGTATCCGTCGAGGAACGCCTGGAGAACATGGCGACGACCACCGGCAAGCCGAATGAGGGAGAGGCCGAACATCACGCCCCGCATGTGGGCTTCGGCGAGCCGCTGCCGTGCCTTCGTGGCCGCATCCCACGGCTTGGGCCGCTCCGCGAGCGTCTCGTCGAGCAGCGGGGCGAGCGCCGTGATGATCTCGTGCCCCTCCCGGAGCTGAGTCTCCAGGCGTCGGTTCATCTCGTTCTGACGATGGATGAGGGTGAAAGCTCGAGCTTCTCGGGGTCAGTCGTCGTGCCGGCCAAGGCCGCGAGTAGCTCCGGGATGGATCGCTCGTCGGCGCTCACAGCTTGTCGCCGAGGGCGAGCTTGCGGCTCGACGCGATCGCCCGCTCGTTGGCTGTTGTCGAGGCGTAGCGCCGGAGCATGGCCGGGCTGTCCCAGCCGCGCTTCGACATGACGTCGGCCTCGTTCATACCGGCCGACAGCTCGTGGTGCGTGGCGGCGTGGCGGAAGTCGTGCGCGTGGAGGTCGGCGATGCCGACCCGCCGACCGCGGTCCCGGATCGCCTGGGCGATGCCCGAGTCGGTCAGTCGGCCCCGCCTGCCGAGCCACAGCCATGGCAGGGCGACGTGGTCGTGCTTGCGCCGGGCGCGCAGGTAATCCTCGACCGCGACGAGCGTGCGGTTCGTCAGCGCGATGTAGTTGTCCTTGCCGCCCTTGCCGAGGACGTGGACGAGCCCGCGGCGCAGGTCGACGTCGCGATCGTCAGCGTCGGTGGCGGAGTAGCGCAGGGCCGCAATCTCGTGCCGGCGCGCGCCCGTGTCGAACAGGACACGGATGAGGGCATTGTCGCGGCGGTCCTCGAACGCGGTCCCCTGGCAGGTGCCGAGGACGGTCCGGATCTCGTCGAAGGTGAGGACCCGCGGCATGAGCTTCGGCAGCCGCGGCGGCTGGAGCTTGCGCATCGGCGACGTGAAGGCGTCGTCGAGCTCGGCGTACCAGTTGAAGAAGCGCTGGAGCCCGCGCCATCGGTTGTGCGCGGTCGCCGGCTTGCTCTTCTCGAGGATCGAGCCGATCCATTCCTCAACGTGGCGCGGCTCGATCGCCGCGACCGACGTCGGGTAGCCCTTGGCGAGCAGCCATGTCCCGAACTGCCGGACCGCGCCGCCGTAGGCGAGAACGGTATTCGGACTGACGTTGTTGGCCCGCATCGCCCGGACGAACGAGGCGAGCTCGTCGCCCAGGTCGCCCGGAGTGACGAGCTCGGGGGCGTCTGCTAGATTCAGCGCCACGGATTGAGCCTCCCCATGCTGGATGTATCGCGCTGATACATGGGCTGTAATGCGGCGTAGGTCAAGGACCGACGCAGTTATCGGCTCAATCCGTGAGTAAAACCGGGCGGCTAGCTCAGCTGGTTAGAGCACTTGCTTGACATGCAAGAGGTCACTGGTTCGAGTCCAGTGTCGCCCACCATCACCTGAACGCTTCGATCGGGATACGCCCGTCGAAGGGGCCACCAGAGAGCCGGGTCTGGCTGCGAGCCCGGCGGCGACCGACGACCCAGGTACCACCCGTGAGCGGCCGGCGAACCGGCCCGGGATCCGCCCGTTAGCGCGGGCACGAGAGCGCCGACCGGTTCGCCGGCGGCGAACGTGGGTGGAACCGCGGGGGCTCGACCTCTCGTCCTGCATTGGACGGGAGGATTTCTTTTTCTCGGAGGCGGAGATGGCGAACGAGGCACCCGCGGCGCAGGAGACGGTCGGGGTCGGCGATGCGGACGAGCTGTTCGAGGCGCCCGGCGCGCGGCTCGGCCGAGGAGCTCCTCGACGCGCTGGCGGGCCACGAGCTCGACCCGATGCGGCACTCGGCGGCGCACGTCATGGCCGAGGCGGTGCTCGACCTGTTTCCCGGGCGCGAGGCTCGGGATCGGACCCGCCATCGTCGACGGCTTCTACTACGACTTCGAGCTCCCGCGCCCACTCAAGCCGGACGACCTGGCTGCCATTGAGGCCCGGATGGGGGAGTCGGTGGCCGCAGACCATCCGTTCGTCCGGCGCGAGCTGCCGCCGGACGAGGGAGGGCCTTCTTCGCCGAGCGGGGCCAGCTGTTCAAGGTGGAGATCCTCGACGACCTGGCGACCCGCGCCCGAGAGAACGGCACGCCGATGCCGCCGACGTCCTGTACGAGCACGGTCCCTTCGTCGACCTGTGCAAGGGGCCGCACGTCGAGCGCACGGGTGCGATCGGTCCGTTCAAGCTGCTCGCCGTCGCCGGTGCGTACTGGCGGGGCGACGAGAAGCGGCCGATGCTCCAGCGGATCTACGGCACGGTCTGGGCGACGCAGGAGCAGCTGGACCAGTACCTGTGGCGCCGCGAGGCGAGGCGAAGAAGCGCGACCACCGCCGGCTCGGGGGTTCAGCTCGACCTCTTCTCGTTCAACAACGTCTCGCCCGGGTCGGCGTTCTGGCATCCGAAGGGACAGCGCATCTGGCGGACGCTCGAGGGAGCGATGCGCGAGCTCCAGGAACGCCGCGGCTACCAGGAGGTCTCGACCCCGATCGTGGTGAGCGAGCGGCTGTGGCAGCAGTCCGGCCACTGGGACCACTACCGGGACAACATGTTCCTGATCGAGTCGGAGGGGCAGACGTTCAGCCTCAAGCCGATGAACTGCCCCGAGGCGACGGTCCTCTACAAGTCGAAGGTCCGCTCGTACCGCGACCTGCCGCTCCGGTACAGCGAGTTCGGCCGCCTGCACCGGAACGAGCGGTCCGGCACGCTGTCCGGGCTGACCCGCGTCCGCCACTTCATCCAGGACGACGCGCACAACTTCGTCCGCCCGGACCAGCTGATGGCCGAGCTGCAGGCGGTCCTCGGCGAGGTCAGCGAGGCGTATTCGTGGTTCGGGCTCGAGCCGCGTTTCGCGTTCGCGACGAGGCCGGACGACGCGATCGGCGATCCCGCGCTCTGGGAGCGCGCCGAGGCGCTGATGAAGGAGGCGCTCGACTCGACGGGCGCCAACTACGTCGTCAAGCCGAAGGACGGGACGTTCTACGCGCCGAAGATCGACATCTACATCGACGACGCCCTCGGGCGCGAGTGGCAGATGGCGACGATCCAGATCGACCTGCTCATGCTGCCCGAGCGGTTCGACCTCACGTACGTCGACGAGTCCGGGCAGGCGCAGCGCCCGATGGCGATCCACCGCGCGATCTACGGCTCGCTCGAGCGGTTCATCGGGATCCTCGTCGAGCACTTCGCGGGTGCGCTGCCGCTGTGGGTCGCGCCGGTTCAGGCGGTGCTCATCCCGATCGCCGATCGGCACGTCGCCGGCGCCCGCGAGCTCGAGGCGGTCATGCGCTCCCGGGCGCTTCGCGTGGAGGTCGACGCGTCCGACAACCGGATGCAGAACAAGATCCGGATCGCGCAGGGGCAGAAGGTCCCGTACATGGTCGTGCTCGGCGACCGGGAGATCGAGGCGCGTGCGGCCACGGTCCGGCGGCGCGGTGCCGGAAAGGACGAGCCGCAGGAGACGCTCGGCTGGGACGAGCTTGCGGAGCGGCTGGCGACCGAGGCGCGCGAGCGGCGCGTGACGTAGGCTCGCGGGCCGTCGGGCCGAGAGCGCGGCGGGGGACATCGGGCAGGCCGTGGCCGCGGCCAGCCGACCCTGCCCTCGGCCGCCCGCCGCGCTCTCGGCCGCCGCCGCGCTCAGCGACGGTGAGCGGTTCCTCGACGAATGAGCGCGGATCCGCGCTCATTTCGCATCCCCGGCGCTCCACCACGCTCGAGCGTGTCGCGTTCGCTCAGCGGTACTGAGGATCGCGCCGCTTCTCCGATCAAGCTCGGCCTCGCGGCGCTCATCGAGCCGGTCGCCTCGGCCGGGGCAGGCGTCGGGGCGGCGCGTCCCCGGCCGTCCTCGATCCCGCGTTCGGTCGAGGGGAGATGCGCGTTAACTGCCCGGTTCGTTTCACCTACTGGCGCTGGTGGTAGCGGGCGCACCGCCCGTTTCAACGAGCAACGGTGCTCGCTCGAAGGAACAAGTGAGGCCAGACGGCGGAGCGCGGCGTGCTCGGGCGCCCATGCGCGTCGGCCAGACCGCGGGCACGATGCGCGCCGCGTACCACCGGGGTGCCTGGATGAAACAAGCCCGCCGCCTGATCCCTGCCCGCGAGGTGCAGTGGTCGCCCAAAGGTGCCGGGCTCGGTCGATTGATCGCCTGAAGGGGCCTGTGCTACGATCCCGCGGCGACTGAACCCGGGCGCGAGCGTGCCTCCGTCTCCGTCGCGGATCACCGAAAGCAACAACGAAGGGGCCAGCCATAGCAAGAGACCTGCGCGTCAACCAGATGATCCGGATCCCCCAGGTCCGGGTGATTGATGAAGAGGGCAATCAGCTCGGCGTGATGCCGACACCTCGGGCCCTCGACATGGCGCAGGAGCGTGGCTTCGACCTCGTCGAGGTTGCCCCCATGGCTGCTCCGCCGGTCGTCCGCTTCCTCGATTTCGGTCAGTACAAGTACGAGCTGACGAAGCGGGAGAAGGACGCCAAGAAGCGTCAGCGGGTCGGCTTCAAGGAAGTCCGCCTGACGCCGAAGATCGGGCAGGGCGACTTCGACACCAAGGTTCACCGCGCGGTGGAGTTCCTGGAGGACGGCGATCGGATCAAGGTGACCGTCCGGTTCCGTGGCCGCGAGCTGACGCACCCGGAGATCGGTCGGGCGCTGCTGACGCGGTTCACCGAGCAGATCAAGGATCACGGCGTCGTCGAGCGGGCCCCACTGCTCGAGGGCAAGCAGATGCACCTCACCGTCGCCTCGGTCCACAAGCCGAAGGTGCAGGAGGCGGGCGCTGCCGCAACGAAGGGTGCCGAGAAGGGCGATCACGCCAGGCGTGCCGACGCCAAGCCTGCCGAGAAGGGCCCCGAGGGCCAGGCGGCCCAGAAGGGCGATCAGGCCGCCGGTCCGCCCGCACCGGAGCCCGCGTCTCGGCCCACAGCCGTGGCGTCGAACGGGACCGGCGCGCCGGCGCCCGCACAACGCAACACGACTGGCGACGGAGCCGTCCGGCCCCGCGCGCGACCCAGCCGGTGGTGGCGCCGGCAACGACAGGAGAGTGAGGCCGGCGTGCCGAAGATCAAGAGCCACAAGGCGGCCCAGAAGCGCATCGGCGTGACCGGAAGCGGCAAGGCCATTCGCGTCCGCGCCTGGCGGGGCCATCACCTCGAGATCAAGTCGTCGCGGCGGACCCGCCGCTACGCCGGCAAGTCCGTCCTCGGGACGGAGCACGCGCGGCAGGTCCAGCGGCTGCTCCCGTACCTGAAGAAGAACGGGTAGTCGGATGGCACGAGTCAAGCGCGGCGTTGCCGCGCACCGGCGACACAAGCGGCTGCTCCAGGCGGCCGCGGGCCGCAAGGGCACCCGGTCGCGGCTGGTCAAGCCGGCGCGCGAGGCGCTCCTGCATGCGATGGCCTATGCCACCCGCGATCGCAAGCAGCGCAAGCGCCAACTTCGCCAGCTGTGGATCATCCGGATCAACGCCGGTGCCCGTCAGCACGGCGTGACCTACGGGCAGCTGATCGCCGGCCTCAAGAAGGCGGACATCGCGCTCGATCGGAAGATCCTGGCCGACCTTGCCGTGCGCGATGCGGCGGCGTTTGGACGCATCGTGGAGATCGCCCGCGGCGCCTGAGCGTATCGGCTCACCCGGACTCCGGGCATCTCCGACGGCCTCGACCGTCCCCGACGGTCGAGGCTTCATGATTCACCGGCCGCAGACGAGGAGACCGTGGATCTCGCGGGACTGACCGAGGACCTGCACGCGCTGCGCGACGAAGCGATCGCCGCCGCGCGCGCGGCTGCCTCGACCGGCGACCTCGAGCAGCTCGAGGTGGACCTGCTCGGCAAGAAGGGCCGGCTCACCGTCGTGCTGCGCGGAATCGGATCGCTGCCCGCCGAGGACCGCCCGCGCGTCGGGGCCATCGCGAACGAGGTCCAGACCGCCATGCGCTCGGCGCTCGCGGACGCGGCGAGCTCGCTGCGCAGCCGCGAGCTCGCCGATCGCCTCGCCGCCGAGGCCGTCGACGTGACGACGCCGGGTCGCTCCATCCGTCGCGGCACGTACCACCCGATCGTCGAGACCGCCGACCGGATCACCCGGATCTTCGAGCAGTTCGGCTTCGTGGTCTACGAGGGTCCGGAGGTCGAGGACGACCTGACGAACTTCCGGATGCTCAACATCCCGCAGGACCACCCGGCGCGCGACCTGTGGGACACGCTGTACGTGGACGTCGAGAACCACCTGCTCCGCACCCACACCTCGCCGGGGCAGATCCGGGTGATGCAGTCGACACGGCCGCCGATCCGAGCCCTCCTGCCGGGCCGCTGCTTCCGCTACGAGGCGGTCGACGCCAGCCACGCCAGCGAGTTCTTCCAGGTCGAGGGGCTGATGGTCGACGAGGGCACGACCCTCGCCGATCTCAAGGGTCTCCTCGACCAGTTCGCGCAGGCGATGTACGGGCGGGGCCAGCGGACCCGGTTCCGGCCGGGCTATTACCCGTTCACGGAGCCGTCAGTCGCGTTCGACGTCGAGTGCCTCGTCTGCGGCGGCTCAGGCTGCCCGGCCTGCTCGCGCACCGGCTGGATGACGATTCTCGGGGCCGGCATGGTCCACCCGGTCGTCCTCCAGTACGGCGGGATCGATCCGGAGCGCTACCAGGGCTTCGCCTTCGGCATGGGCGTCGAGCGGATCGCCAACCTCCGCCACGCCGTCACGGACCTGCGCCTGTACATGGAGAACGACCTCCGCTTCCTCGAGCAGTTCCGATGAGAGTCCCGCTGTCCTGGCTCCGGGACTACGTCGACGTCGAGCTGACGCCCGAACAGCTGGCCGAGCGCCTCACGCTGCTCGGGATGGAGGTCCAGAAGATCGAGCGATGGGGCGCCGACTGGAAGGATGTCGTGGTCGGCGAGCTCTTGGCCGTCGAGCGTCATCCCCACGCGGACCGGCTGTTCCTGACTCGCGTCACCGTGGGAGCCGGGGAGCCGCTCGACATCGTCTGCGGCGCGACGAACATCGCGCCCGGTCAGCGGGTGCCGGTGGCGCTGCCCGGGGCGGTGCTGCCCGGTGGACGGAGGATCGAGCGGACCGAGAAGATGGGGGTCACCAGCAATGGGATGCTCTGCTCGGGCGACGAGCTCCGGCTGACGGCCGACGCGGACGAGATCCTGATCCTGTCCGACACGGCACCGCTCGGCGCCGAGTTGATCAGCCTCTACGGCGACATCGTCCTCGACGTCGACGTCAAGCCGAACCGGGGCGACGCGCTCAGCCTCGTCGGCCTCGCGCGCGAGGTGGCCGCCGCCACCGGGGCGCAGATACGGTGGCCGGAGACCGATCCGGTCGAGGGCGGCGACGACATCGAGCAGCGGCTCGCGGTCACCGTCGAGGCCCCGGACCTCTGCCCGCGGTTCGTGGCGCGCCGCCTGTCGGGCGTCCGCGTCGGTGCCTCGCCGGACCTGGTCCAGATGCGCCTCCTCGCCGCGGGCATGCGCCCGGTCAGCAACGTCGTCGACGCCTCGAACTACGTGATGCTGGAGCTGGGCAAGCCGATCCACACCTTCGATGCCGCGGCGATCGCCGCGGGCACCGACGGCCGGGCGACGATCGTCGTCCGGCGCGCGCGCCAGGACGAGCCGCTCGAAACGCTCGATCACGTCCGGCGGACGCTGGACCGGGAGACGCTCGTGATCGCCGACCCGGAACGGGCCCTCGGCATCGCCGGGATCATGGGCGGCGCGGACTCCGAGGTGAGCGAGACGACCACCGACGTCGTCGTCGAGTCGGCCATCTTCGATCCGGTGGCGATCCGGCGGACCGGCCAGCGCTACGCCCTCCGGTCCGAGGCGAGCCTGCGGTTCGAGAAGGGCCACGAGGTGCGGCTGGCGCGCATCGGCGCCGACCGTTGCGCCCGGCTGGTCGCCGAGTGGGCCGGCGGCGACGTCGCCCGGGGCCGCGTCGACAGCGACTCGGTCGAGCCGGCACCATCGACGGTCACCTTCCGCCCGGATCGGGTCAACCGGCTGCTCGGCACGTCGCTGTCGGTCGACGAGCAGCGTGCCCTGCTCGCACGCGTCGGCCTCGAGTCGGAGGCCGCGGAGCCGGACGATCGCGTCACCGTCGCGCTCGAGCCGCAGCCCGTGGTCGTCGAGCCCGCGCCCGGGACGGCGATCACGGCGCTCGTCCCGACCTGGCGGCGGGACATCGTGATCGAGGCGGACGTCGCCGAGGAGGTCGCGCGCGTCCGCGGCTACGACGTCGTGCCGTCGGTGCTTCCGCATACCCCGATGCCGGGCTGGCGACCGTCGCCGCTCGAGGTCCGCGACGCCGTTCGCGAGATGCTGATCGGCGCCGGGCTGTCCGAGGTCATCACGTTCGCCCTCGTCTCGCCGCGGCTTCACGACGCGTTCGGGCTGCGCGCCCCGGTCCCGTCGGTCGGCGGCGAGCCGCCGCCGGGCGGCGATCGGATCGAGGTCACCAACCCGCTGTCGCGCGACCACTCGATCCTGCGACAGGGGCTGCTCGGCAGTCTTGCCGACGTCGTCGGCACGAACCGGCGGCAGGGCCGGGCGGACGTCGCGATCTTCGAGGTCGGCAAGGGGTACGGGCGCGAGGGCGACCGGACGCGAGAGTGGTGGCGCCTCGGCGTGGCCCTGACCGGCGCCGCGGAACCAGCGGCCTGGAACCGGGCCGGGCGACCGTGGGACGTGGACGACGCGAAGGGGCTCCTCGAGCTGCTCTGCCGGCGGCTCGGGTTCGGGGAACCCGCCTACGCCGCTGAACGCGACGAGCCCGTGCTTCATCCCGGCCGCTCGCTTCGGGCTTCCGCGACCGGCGACGGTGGCGCGCCCACGCTCGAGGCGGTCGTCGGCGAGCTCCACCCGGACGTCGTCGGTGCGTGGGAGCTGCGTGCCGAGCGGGTCGTCGTCGCGGAGGTGGCGGTCGCGGGGCTTGGCGGTGGACAGCTCACCGCCGTCCGGGCGTCACCGCCGAGCCGTCACCCGGCCGTCGAGCGGGACCTCGCCGTCGTCGTCGCCGACGACCAGCCGGCCGCCTCGGTCGTCGACGTCATCCGGGCATCCGGGGGCGACCTCCTCCACTCGGCGACGCTCTTCGACATCTACCGCGGCGCGCCGCTCGCCGACGATGAAAAGAGCCTCGCCCACCGGCTCGTGTTCGCGGCCGACCGCACGTTGACCGAGGCGGAGATCGACGCGGCGATCGAGGGGATCACGGCGGCGGTCGCCACCGAGCTCGGGGGACGACTCAGAGCGTAGCCCCGCTCCGAGCGGAGCCTCGCGCGGAGCGGCACGGGCGCTTCGGCGGCCGGCGCGGATGGTCACCTACCATCCCCCGTAGTGCAAGGAGCGGAGTTGTCAGGCACGTCAACCGGGCTCGCGCACGGCGGCGAGCGCCGTCGCCGCCAGCCACCATCGGGGCTAGTAGGTGACCGCGAGTCTGTGGCTTCGACCACGGGGGCTGGTAGGTGACAAGGAATCCGGCCGGCACGCGCAGCAGCACCATCCGGGCTGGTAGGGGACAAACTCGCCGCGCGGCACGAGGGATCACGGACGCGCTGGGCGCGCTCGTTGCCGCCGGCGGCACGCCGGGTCGGACCGTCTGACGGTCCTCGCGCGCGCGCTCCTCGCGCGACCGACCCTCGAGGCCGCGGCCGCGCTGCTCGGCGCGCGCCTCGTCCGTGAGCCCCCGGCGACTGCTCCGGAAGAAGACCGCGAGCCCGGGGCCCAGCCGGCGGGGCCGGCGGCCCGACGAGCCGGGCGGATCGTCGAGCTCGAGGCGTACATCGGCGAGGACGACGCGGCCTCGCACGCCCGCTTCGGGCGGACTCGCCGGAACGAGACCATGTGGGGGCCTCCGGGAATCGCCTACGTGTACCTTGTCTACGGGATGTACGACTGCCTCAACGTGGTGACGGAGCCGCCGGGGCGTCCGGCCGCTCTGCTGATCCGGGCGGTCGAGCCGCTCGAGGGGATGGACGCGATGCGTGCTGCCCGGCTCGAGGCGATCCGCCAGCGGCGTCGGGCGGACGAGGCCCGCCTCGAGGCGGAGCGCGACCGACTCCTCCGGCTTCCCGCCGAGCGTCTGGCGCGCGGCCCGGGACTCATCACCGCCGCCTTCGGGATCGACCGGTCCGTGACGGGCCTCGACCTGGTTGACCCGGACTCGCCGATCCGGCTCGAGCCCCCGGAACCCGGCGCCAGGCCGCCGGAGCCCGTCTGGACCGAGCGGGTCGGCATCGGATACGCCGGCTCACCGTGGACGGAGCACCGGTGGCGCCTGGTCGACGCGTCGTCGAGGTCGGTCTCGGGTCCACCGGCCCCCCGAGTCCGCTAGATGGACGCCCGGTCGCTCGTCCTGCTCGAGTTCGCGGCCGTCCGCGACCGCCTGGCCGAGCTGACCGCCTTCGGCCCGTCCCGGCGGCTCGCCGAGGCGCTCGAACCGGAGTCGGACCCGGTCCTCGTCGCGCGGGCGCTGGACGAGACGGACCAGGCCCGCGCGCTGCTTCGGGACCGCCCGGGTGTCGGCGTGGGCGCCGCCCACGACATCGGGCCCGCCGTCGAGCGAGCGGTGCGCGGCGGGCGGCTCGAGCCCGGCCATTTCCTGGAGATCGCGGAGACGCTCGATGCCACATCGCGCCTGGCGACCACGCTCGCGGACGAGCGGCGGCCGCTCCTGCGCGACCTCGGCCGCGAGCTGCACCCGCTGCCCGGGCTCCGGAGCACCCTCGCGCGGAGCTTCGACCCGGTGGGCGAGCTGCTCGACACGGCGTCACCGCGTCTCGGTCCGCTCCGCGGCGCGGTGCGCATCGCGTACGACCGCTTGCGGCGCCGGCTGGATGCGCTGGTGGGCTCCGAGCTGGGCGGCGCGCTCCAGGAGCCGATCGTCACGCTGCGCAACGGCCGCTACGTCGTGCCGGTCAAGTCCGAGGCGCGGTCCCGCGTCAAGGGGATCGTCCACGACGCCTCGGGCAGCGGTCAGACGCTGTTCGTGGAGCCGCTCGTCGTCGTCGAGCTGGGCAACGCGTGGCGCGAGGCGCTCGCCGCGGAGCAGGAGGAGATCGCGCGAATCCTGGACGAGCTGTCGTCGTTCGTCGCCGCGAACGCCGAGACGCTCCGCGAGACGCTCGGAGCGCTCGCGCGGTTCGACTTCTGGGCAGCCAAGGCGCAGCTGGCGTCGCTGATGGACGGCGTTCGCGCGGAGACCGCGGACCGACCGGTGGTGACCCTCCTCGGCGCCCGTCATCCGGGCCTGACCGGTCGCGTCGTCCCGATCGACGTCCGGCTCGGCGGCGACTACACGGCAATGGTGGTGACCGGCCCGAACACCGGCGGCAAGACGGTCACGCTGCGCACGCTCGGCCTGCTGGCGGTGATGCACCAGGCCGGTCTGCACGTGCCGGCCGACGCCGGCAGCCGATTGCCGATCTTCCGCGACGTGTTCGCCGACATCGGCGACGAGCAGTCGATCGCCCAGTCGCTGTCGACGTTCTCCGGCCACCTCCGGCGGATCATCCGGATCGTCGAGGCGGCCGGACCGGGGACGCTCGTGCTGCTCGACGAGCTCGGCGCGGGCACGGACCCTACGGAGGGCTCCGCGCTCGCCCAGGCGCTGCTCGACCACTTCATCCGGGCCGGCGCGCTGGTCGCCGCGACCACTCACTACGCCGAGCTCAAGGCGTACGCACACACGACGGAGCGCGCCCGAAACGCGTCGGTCGAGTTCGACCTGGACACGCTGTCGCCGACCTACCGGCTGACGATCGGGCTGCCGGGCGGAAGCCAGGCGTTCGCGATCGCGGAGCGCCTCGGCCTGCCGGCGCCGATCGTGGCCGATGCGCGGTCGCGCCTGTCGGAGAGCCAGCGCGCCTTCGAGGAGACCCTGGCCCGGATCCGGGAGGCGGAGGGCGAGACGAGCGACCGGCTCGAGCACGCCCGGGCCGCCGAGGCGCGTGCGGCGGAAGCCCTCCGACACGCCGAGGAGGAGCGCCGGCGGGCCCGTCGGGAGCGCGACGAGCTCGTCCGGTCCGCGCGCGCGGAGGCGGAGCGGCTCGTCACCGACCTGCGCGAGCAACTGGCGGACACGCAGCGGCGGCTGGAGCGCGAGACCGTGACCGCACCCGCCATCGAAGCCGCGCTGGGGCGGGCGGAGACGAGCCTCGAACGCCTGCCGGACGCGCCTCGCGAGGCACCGAGCGCCGTGCCGGCCGCGCCGCGGACGTGGCGGCTCGGCGAGCGCGCCCGAAGCCGGAACGGTGGCTGGGAGGGGCGGATCGCGGCCCTCGAGGAGGCCGGCCGGCGCGCGACGCTCGAGGCCGGCGGGATGCGGGTCTCGGTCCCGGTCGAGGAGCTGGAACCGGCCCTCGGCTTCGGGGGCGGTGACGGCCGCGGCGGTCCGGCCGCCGGGGACGGCGGCGCAGCATCGAACGCGGCGGCGCTCCAGGTGTCCCGCGCCCGGACGGTCGCGTCATCGCTGGACCTGCGCGGTGCCAGGGTGGACGAGGCGCTCGACGCGCTCGGCCACTATCTCGACGACGCGTCGATGGCCGGGCTGGACAAGGTGCTCGTGATCCACGGCCACGGAACCGGCGCGCTTCGCGACGCCGTGCGGACACAGGCGGCGGAACATCCGCTCGTCAAGCAGCTGCGGCCCGGCGATCGACACGAAGGCGGCGACGGCGCGACGATCGTGACGCTCGGCTGAGCGGCTGGCCTTCGGCGGCGTGGTCGGCGTCGCGGCCGTGTCGATCTCCGCGCGCGACTAGCATGGCGCCGTGACGAACCTCCGCGCCCCCGCCAAGCCGGGCCTCGCCGGGCTCCTCGACGAGCTGCGCTGGCGGAGCCTCTTCCACGACGCGACGCCCGGGCTCGAGGCGCGCCTGGCCACCGGCCGGCCGATCGCGGGCTACAACGGCTTCGATCCGTCGGGTCCGTCGCTCCATGTGGGCAACCTGCTGCCGATCATGGGCCTGGTCCACCTCCAGCGGCGCGGCGGCCGGCCGATCGCGCTGGTCGGCGGGGCGACTGGGATGATCGGCGACCCGTCGGGGACGTCGGCGGAGCGCAACCTGCTCGATCTAGAAACGATCGAGGCGAACCTCGCCGGGATCCGCTCGCAGCTCGAGCGGTTCCTCGACTTCTCCGGGCCAGCCGGCGCCGAGATGGCCAACAACTACGACTGGCTCGGCGATGTGCCGATGCTGGAGTTCCTGCGCGACGTCGGCAAGCACTTCACGATCCCGTACATGCTCGCCAAGGACTCGGTCCAGACGCGGATCGGCGGCGGACTCTCGTACACCGAGTTCAGCTACATGCTGCTCCAGGCAGCCGACTTCCGACACCTCTATCGCGAGCGCGGCGTCGAGCTCCAGATGGGTGGCGCAGACCAGTGGGGCAACATCACCGCCGGCCTCGAGCTGATCCGCCGGACCGCCGAGACGGCCGACGGCGGTGAGCCGGCGCACGGGCTCGCCTACACGCTCCTCACGAACCCTTCGGGCCAGAAGTTCGGCAAGACCGCCGCCGGGACGTCCGTCTGGCTCGACCCGGACCGGACGAGTCCGTACGCCTTTTACCAGTACTGGATCGACCGCCCGGACCAGGATGCCGCTCAGCAGATCCGGTTCCTGACGCTGCTCGAGCAGGATGCGATCGAGGCGCTCGAGGCGGAGCAGGGCGCACGACCGGAGAGCCGGCCGCTCCAGCGCGCGCTCGCCGTCGACGTCACGTCGCGCGTTCACGGCGAGGAGGCGGCTCGCCACGCCGTTCGCGTGTCCGAGGCGGTCTTCTCGCGGGACCCGATCCGCGAGCCGGCCGTCCTCGCCACACTCCACGAGGCGGTCGACGGCTTCGCGTTCACCGACGCCGAACGCCGGGCAGGGATCGTGCCGCTGCTCGTCGGGAGCGGCACGTTTCCGTCGAACGGCGACGCCCGGCGCACCGTCGCCCAGGGCGGCGTGACGATCAACGAGGTCAGGATCGGGTCCGCGGACGACCCGGTCCCGGAGCCGATCAACGAGGAGTGGCTGGTCGTGCGCATAGGCAAGAAGCGACTGCGGGTCGGCCGCCGAACGTCGTGACCGGAGCGCGCCCTACCGGCCGTGACGGGCGCGGAGGACGCGGACGACGTCCGCCGGCTCGACGCCTCGCTCGGCCAACAGCACGAGAGCGTGATACATAAGGTCGGCGGTCTCCTCGGTGATCCGTTCGCGCGTCATGTCGCGGTCGGCGCCCGACGCGTCGCGGGCAGCGTCGTCCTTGGCGGCGAGGAGAACCTCGGTCGCCTCTTCGGTGACCTTGCGGGCGACGGCGTCGACGCCACCCTCGAGAAGCGACGTCGTGTACGAGCCGCGCGGTCGCTCCGCGACGCGCGAGGCGATCGTCGACCACAGCGTCTCGAGCCAGCCAAGGCCGTGGGCGGTGGCAGCCGGCGACGCGGCGGCGCCCGGCTTGGCCGATGCGGCCGCGCCGTCCGGGTCAAAGCAGCTCCGGGTCTCCCGATGGCAGGTCGGCCCGACGGGATCGACCGTCACGAGCAACGCGTCGGCGTCGCAGTCGACGGTCAGGTCGACGAGGCGCAGGACGTGGCCGCTCGTCTCGCCCTTGCGCCACAGCCGGTCGCGCGAGCGCGAGTGGAAGTGGACCTCGCCCGTGGCGGTCGTGGCGGCCAGTGCCTCGGCGTCCATCCAGGCGAGCATGAGAACGCGCCCGTCGGCGGCGTCCTGGACGACCGCCGGCGCGAGCCCGTCGGCCCCGAACCGGACGTCGGGCGCGGCGACGGTCACGCCGCCCGCACCGGCAGGCCCGCCGCGACCATCACCCGCTTCACCTCGGCGATCGAGTGGATCCGGCGGTGGAAGATCGATGCGGCCAGAACGGCGTCGGCACCGCCCTCGACCACGGCAGCCACGAAGTCGGCCGGACCGGACGCCCCGCCGGACGCGATGACCGGCACGGTGACCCGCGACGAGATGGCCCGGAGGAGCGCCGTGTCGAACCCCGCCCGCGTGCCGTCGCGGTCCATCGACGTCACCAGCAGCTCGCCGGCGCCGAGCTCCGCGGCGCGCTGGGCCCACTCCGCGGCATCGACGCCGGTCGCCTCGCGGCCGCCCTTGACGACCACGTCCCACGCCGGCTCGCGGTCCGTGCCGTCGTCGGTTCGGCGGCGGGCGTCGATCGCGACCACGACGGCCTGGCGCCCGAAGCGGGCCGCACACCGCGAGACGAGCGCCGGATCCGACACGGCCGCCGTGTTGAACGACACCTTGTCCGCGCCGGCACGCAGGACGTCCCGCATCTCGCCGACCGTCCGGACACCGCCCCCCACGGTCAGCGGCACGAAGGCCCGGCGCGCCGTCCGCTCCACGACGTCGAGGAGCGTTGCGCGCCCCTCCGGCGCCGCGGTGATGTCGAGGAAGACCAGCTCGTCCGCGCCCTCGCGGGCGTAGCGCTCGGCGAGCTCCGGCGGGTCGCCCTCGTCGACGAGATCCACGAACCGGGTGCCCTTCACGACCCGCCCACCGGCCACGTCGAGACACGGGATCACCCGCCGGCGGAGCAACTCAGTCCCCGCCGCTCGTGCCGCCGGCGCCGACCGGCGCGTACTGCGCGCCCGCTCCAGCGGTCAGTGCACCGGACCACCGGACGAAGTTGGCGAGGAGACGGAGGCCGTCGCCGCCGCTGCGCTCGGGGTGGAACTGCACGCCCAGCACGTTCCCTCGCTCGATGACGGACGGGAACCGGACGCCGTGCTCGGTCTCGGCGAGCGTCAGGCGGTCGGCGCCGACGCCTTCCGGCAGCCCCACGTACGAATGGACGAAGTAGAGATCGGGCTCCGCGCCGAGCCCGTCGAGGAGCGCGTGGTCGCGCCGGCGGACGACCTGGTTCCAGCCGATGTGGGGCAGCGTGGGGGCCCCGTCGAGCCGGACCGCGCGGCCGGTCAGGACGCCGAACGTGTCCGCCGCGTCCTCCTCGCTCCGGTCGAACAGGAGCTGAAGGCCGAGGCAGATCCCGAGATACGGTCGCCCGCCGGCGATCCAGTTGAGGAGCGGGTCGACGAGGCCCGCCCGGGTCAGCCGCCGCATCGCCGGCGCAGCCGCGCCGACCCCCGGCACGATCAGGGTCTGGACCAGCTCGAGGCCGCGCGCGTCGCGCACGAGCACCGGCTCCGCGCCGACCTCCAGCAGCGCCTGCTCGATGCTGACCAGGTTCCCCGCGCCGTAGTCGACGACGCCCACGCGAAGCCGCCGGTCGTCGCCGACCGCGGGCGCCGCCGGCTGCCACGCCCTCACCCGAGCGCGCCCTTGGTCGAGGCCACACCGCTCCGGCGGGCGTCCGGCTCGCACGCGACGCGGAGGGCGCGCCCGAGCGCCTTGAACGCGGCCTCCGCGAGGTGGTGGTCGTTGCGGCCCGAGCCGCGGAGATGAAGCGTCGCGCCCGCCGTCCGGGCGAACGCCTCGAGGGCGTGGTCGACCAGCTGCAGCGGCAGCCCGCCGCAGCGCTCGGCGCGAAACGGAAGGTCGATCACGGCATAGGGACGGCCCCCGACGTCGATGACGGCCGTGGCCAGCGACTCGTCCATGGGGACCGCGGCATCGCCGAAGCGCCAGATGCCAGTCCGGTCGCCGAGGGCCGCCGCGAACGCGGAGCCGAGGACGAGCGCCACGTCCTCGACGGTGTGGTGCTCGTCGACGTGGAGGTCGCCTGCCGCCCGCACCTCGAGGTCGAAGAGCCCGTGGTGTGCCAGCGACCCGAGCAGGTGATCGAGGAACCCGATCCCGGTCGCGACGGACGTCGTCCCGTCGCCGTCGAGCCGGAGCGAGACACTGACCTGCGTCTCGCGCGTCCGCCGGCTGACGGTCGCCTGTCGGGCGCCGTCAACCGCCACGTCGACCGATCCGAGCGGCGTGCTCACGGCGCGGTTCCCTGGGCGATCTGCTGCGCCGCCTCGACCAGGCGGTCGTTGTCGGCGGTGTCGCGCACGGTCAGGCGCAGGTAGGCCGCCAGCGAGTGATCCGCGGCGAAGGTTCGGGGGACGAGGCCGCGGCGGAGCAGCCCCTCGGCCGTCCGACCGGCGCGCTCCGCGGTCCCGAAGTCGGCAAGCAGGAAGTTGGTCACGGAGGGGCCGACGACCCAGCCGGCATCGCGCAGGCCGGCGGCGAGCCGGTCGCGCTCGCGCTCGACGCGGACGAGGTTGCCGTCGAGGACGGTGGGGTCCGACAGCGCCTCCGTCACGACGGCCACGGAGGGGGTCGCCACCGATCCGGGCGGGCGATAGGGGGCGATCTCGGCGATCGTCTCGGGCCGCGCGACGGCGAACCCGACCCGCAGACCGGCCAGTGCATAAGCCTTGCTCGCGGTGCGGACCACGACCAGCCTCGGATAGCGATGACGGAGGTCGACGAGCGATCGGCCGACGAACTCCGCGTACGCCTCGTCGAGCGCGACGACGGGCGGCGTTCGGCCTTCAACCGCCGCATCGGCCGCCAGGTCGTCGAGGAGTGCGTCGACCGTGCCCGGCGGCTCGGCGAGCGCAGTGGGATTGTTCGGGCTGCAGAGCCAGAGCACGTCCGCCTCCCGGACGGCTTCGCGTGTCGCCGGCAGGTCGAGCGCCCAGCCGTCGGCGGCCCCGAGGCGCGGGACGGCTGCGACCGTCGCCCCGCGCTGCTCGGTGATGACCCGGTACATCGCGTACGTCGGCGTCGGGACGACCGCAACGGCGCCGGACGGGAGGAACGCCTTCCCGATGAGGTCGAGGATCTCGTCGGCACCCGCGCCGACGAGGAGTTCGTCGGGCTCGACACCGTAGCGCGCGGCAGCGGCGTCGACGAGCCGACGGTAGTCGGACTGCGGGTACTCGGACAGCGGCGTGTCGAAATCGCCTCGGGCAAGGATCTCGAGCGCGAGGTTCGGCGGGGCGGGCGAGGTGTTGAGGTCGAACCGGACGACCTGGTCGAGTCGCACCCCGTACCGCAGGGCGACCTCGACGTTCGTGGCCTCCCACGTGTACGTCGTCGGCGGGGTGGGGGAGGCGAAGGTGACCGGCGTGGGGCTCATCGGTCCCGTCCGTCGGCGTCGTCCCCCGCGAAGCGCGCCTCGACAGCGTCGCGATGCGCGAGGAGGCCCTCGGCCGAGGCGAGCGCGCCGATCGTGCGGCGGATTCCGCCCAGACCGTCGCGCGTGAGCCGTTGCACTTGAAGGTAGTGGCCGAAGGTCGCCACGTCGAGCGGTCCGCAGGCCCGTGCCAGCCCGCCCGTCGGGAGGACGTGGTTGGCGCCCGTGGCGTAGTCCCCGGCCGATTCGGGCGCCCAGCGGCCGACGAACACGGACCCGGCGTGGCGGAGCCGCGCGACCGTCGCCTCGAGCGGCCCGACGTCGACCGACAGGTGCTCCGGCGCGTAGCGGTTCACGAAGTCGACGGCGGCGTCCAGGTCCCGGGCGAGGACCATGGCCCCGTGCTGGGCAAGAGCTCGCTCGAGGACCGCCCGTCGCGCGGCGGTCGAGAGGCGCCGCCCGACCTCCGACTCCACCGCATCGGCAAGCTGCGGGTCGGTCGTCACGAGGATCGCGGGGGAGTCCGGGCCGTGCTCGGCCTGGGTGATCAGGTCCGCCGCCACGGTGAGCGGGTCCGCTTGGGCGTCGGCCAGCACCATCCCCTCGGAGGGCCCGGCGGGAAGGTCGATCCCGACCTCGCCGACGAGCTCGATCTTGGCGGCGGTGACCCATGCGTTCCCGGGCCCGACGATCCGGTCCACGGGGTCGAGCCCCTCGTCGGGCAGCCCGAAGGCGAGCGCTCCGATCGCCTGGGCGCCACCCGACACGACGAACGCGTCGACGCCAAGCAGCCCCGCCGCCCCGAGCACCACACCATCCGCCGTGCCGCTCGGACCCGCGGGCGAGGCGACGACGATCCGGCCCACGCCGGCCACGCGGGCGGGCGCAACCGTCATGACCAGCGAGGAGGGATACGGCGCGGAGCCGCCGGGAACATAGGCGCCGACGCTGTCGAGCGGCTCCCACCGGCGCTCGATCTCGATCCCGCGCGCGACCTGGGTGCGGGCCGTCTCCGGGTGCTGGTCGCGGGAGAAGCGAGTGACGTGATCGATCGCCTGGTCGAGTGCGCGCCGAACCTCCGGCTCGAGGGCGGTCGCCGCCGCGGCGAGCTGCTCGCGCCCGAGGACCAGCCGGCCGGCCGCGTCGCCGCCCCCGAACCGACCGTTGGCCGCGCGAACCGCCGCGGCACCGTCGCGGCGGACGTCGTCGAGGATCCCGCGAACGGCGGTGCGAACGGCCGGATCGCACACGGATCCGCGGCGGGTGAGTGCGGCGAGCGCAGCGGCGGTGGCGGGGTCGTCAGCCGCGAGATCGAGTCGGCGGAGCCGGAGCGCCGGCGTCGCGGCGGTCACGGGACGATCTTCTCGATCGGCAGGACGAGGATGCCCGATGCGCCGGCCGCCTTGAGCCTCGGCAGGAGGCTCCACACCTCGTCGGCGCCGACGACCGAGTGAATCGCGATCATGCCCGCGTGCGCGAGCGGGATGACGGTCGGTGACTCGAGCGCCGGGAGGAGCCGCTCGAGCTCTGGCAGCGTCGTGGCCGGGGCGTTCAGCATCAGGTACTTGCGGTCGCGGGCGGCGATGACGGACGAGAGCATCGTGTCGATCGCGTCGAGCTCGTCGGCGCGCTGGCGGTGTGCCGTCGGGTTGGCGACCAGGACCGCCTCGGACGCCAGAACGTCACCGATCGGGCGAAGGCCGTTCATCACCAGCGTCGAGCCGGTCGAGACGAGGTCGACGACGGCCTCCGCGAGCCCGAGGCGGGGCGCGACTTCGACGGCCCCCGAGATCGGGATGACATCCACTTCGAGCCGCTGCTCGGCGAAGAACCGGCGGGTGGTGTTGGGGTGCGCGGTGGCGACGCGCAACCCGGCGAGGTCCGCGATGACGCGGATTGGGCTGTCGTTGGGCGCCGCGGCAGCGAGGCGGCAGCGGCCGTAGCCCAGCTCGCGGATCCGAGGCAGCTCCGCCCCCGTCTCGGCGAGCAGGTCGACGCCGGTGACGCCGAGGTCCGCCACGCCGTCACCGACGAACTCGATGACGTCGTTCGTGCGGATGAACAGGATATCCAGATCGAGGTTCTGGACGCGAGCCACGAGCGCCCGGTCATGCTCCTCGAAGACCAGACCCGCGTCCCGGAGCAGCTTGACCGTGGGCTCGACGAGGCGGCCCTTGTTGGGGACGGCGAGCCGGAGCCGGCCGGTCAACGCTCGACGCCCGCGGGGTAGGGGAGCTCCCCGGCATCGCGAAGCCGATCCAGCATCCGGCGGTAGCCGCCCTCCCCGTGGTGGAGCCACGAGGCGATCCGGGTGATCGTCGCCGTGCTCGCACCCGTCCGGCGGCTGATCTCGCCGTAGTGGAGCCCCGCTTCCAGCAGACGCGCGACGGCCCAGCGCTGCGACATGTCGCGCAGCTCGCCGAGCGTGCACAGGTCGCGCAGGAATGCCGCTGCCTCGTCGCGATCCTCGACACGGAGGAGGGCGTCGAGCAGCGCGTTCACGTCGTCCGTGCGCCAGGTGTCGTCGGCCATCGCTCCTGCTCCGTGGAAACCGGTGAGGCCGCGTCTGCCCGACCCCGTGCTAACGTATTAGCGTGCTAAAACGATATCATGGTGAGCGCGAGCGCGCAACCTTCGATCTCCTGCCGGCAATCGACCTCCGCGGCGGGCGTGTCGTGCGGCTCGAGCAGGGCGACTTCGCGCGAGAGACGGCCTACGGCTGGAATCCCGTCGCGGTCGCCGCACGCTTCGTCGCTGAAGGGGCCACCTGGCTCCACGTCGTCGATCTCGACGGCGCCCAGACGGGCCGTCCAGCGCAGCTCGGGGCGGTCCAGGCGATCGCGAACACCGTCGCAGGGACGGCCCAGTGCGAATTCGCCGGGGGACTGCGGTTCCCGGCATCGGTGGACGCTGCATTGGCTGCCGGCGCGGCCCGCGTCGCCGTCGGAACTGCCGCCCTTCGGGACCCCTCGTTCGCCGCCGAGCTGGTCCACCGGCTCGGCGCGGACCGCGTCGTCGCAGCGATCGATGTTCGCGACGGCCGAGCCTTGGGGGAGGCGTGGAGATCCGGTGCCGCCGGCGTCCCGGTCGAGACGGCCGTCGAGCGCCTCGCCGACGCCGGCGTGCTGGTCCTGGAGGTCACGGCCGTCGACCGCGACGGGCTGCTCGGCGGACCGGATCTCGAGCTGCTCCGGCGGGTCATCGCCCTCGACCGGGGGGCCGTGATCGCGTCGGCCGGGATCGGGTCCGTGACGGACCTGCTCGCGGTCCGGGACGTGGGCTGCGCCGGTGCGATCGTCGGCCGGGCGCTGTACGAGGGACGGTTCACGGTCCAGGAGGCCCTTGCGGCTCTGGCCGGCTGACCGGCGAGGGCCAGTCCCGCCGCCCGAGGATGCCAGAACGGCAGCGACGGAGGCGCTCGTTCAGTCGCCGGGCGACACCTCGCGGGCCGCCCACGTGTCCTCCCGGTCAGTGCGCCCCCGCCTCCGCTTCCTTTCGGTGCTCGGCGATCACCTTTTCCGCGAGGTGCGACGGCACCTCCTCGTAGTGGTCGAGCGTCGCGGAGAACGTGCCGCGGCCGCCGGTCAGCGACCGGAGGTCGATGGCATACGTGAACAGCTCCGCCTGCGGGACGTGGGCGGTGATCACCTGGGTGCCGTCCCGACTGTCCATCCCGAGCACCCGCCCGCGGCGCCCGTTCAGGTCTCGGTTGACCTCGCCCATGTAGGCGTCGGGGATGCGGATCTCGACCGACATGATCGGCTCGAGCAGGACAGGCTTTGCCTGCTGGACGCCGTCCTTGAGCGCCATCGAGGCCGCGATCTTGAAGGACAGCTCGTTCGAGTCGACGTTGTGGAACGACCCGTCGTAGAGCGTCGCCTTGAAGTCGCTGAGCGGGAAACCGGCCACGACGCCGTCGGCGGCCGTCTCGCGGATGCCCTTCTCGACGCCCGGGAAGTACTGCTTCGGGACGGCGCCGCCGACGACCTTCTCGGCGAACTCGATCCCGCCGCCCGGGTTCGGCTCCAGCTCGAGCCAGACGTCGCCGAACATGCCGTGGCCGCCGGTCTGCTTCTTGTAGCGCCCGTGGACCTGCGTCTTGCCGCGGATCGTCTCCCGGTACGGGACCTTCGGCACGCGGGTCGTGATCGCGGCCCCGAACTTGCGCTTGAGCCGCTCGATGATGACGGCGGTGTGCGCCTCGCCCATCGTGACCAGGACCTGTTCGCCGGTCTCGCTGCGCTCGACGCGGGCGGTCGGCTCCTCCTCTGCCATGCGCTGCAGCGCGGGGCCCATCTTGTCCAGGTCGCCCTTGCTCTGCGGCTCGATGGCGAGCGTGAGCGTTGGGGTTGGGAACTCGATCGGCGGCAGGGTCAGCGGCCGGTCACGTGTCCCGAGTGTGTCGCCAGTCTCGGTGACAGCCAGCTTCGCCACGGCGCCGATCTCGCCCGCCCCAAGCTCGCCGATCGGCTCCTGCTCCTTGCCGTGCATGAGCAGCAGCTGGCCGATGCGCTCGTCCTCGTTGCGTGACGTGTTCCAGACGTGGCTCTGCGAGCGCAGCGTGCCGGACAGCACGCGGACGTAGGTCAGCCGCCCGACGAACGGGTCCGCGGCCGTCTTGAACACGCGCACGAGGAGCGGTCCGGACGGGTCGGCGCGCACCTCGACCTCCGCGCCGGACTGGTCGAGCGCCGTGTACGGGCCCTCCTCGTCCGGCGAGGGCAGGTACCGTACGAGCGCGTCGAGCAGCGCGTTCAGCCCGATCCCCTTCGACGCCGACGCCACGAGAACCGGTGCCAGGATCGACTCCCGGACGCCCTTGTGGAGGCAGGCGTCGAGCTCCTGGTCGGAGATCTCCTCGCCCTCGAGGTACTTGGTCAGGACATCGTCGTCAGCCTCGGCCGCCGCCTCGAGCAGCTGGTCCCGGCGCGTCGCGATCTCCGCCTCGAGGTCGGCCGGGACGGGGATCTCGGTCTCTTTGCCGCCGTCGAAGCGCCACGCCTTGCGGTGGACGAGGTCGACGTACCCGCTGAACGACTCGCCCTTGCCGATGGCGAGGTGGAGCGGCGCGATCTTGTTGCCGAACTCGGCGCGCAGCGCCTCGAGCGCGGCCGTGGGATCGGCGTTCTCCCGGTCGCACCGGTTGATCACGAAGCAGGCGGCCGTCTTCGTCGAGCGGCCGAGGGCGACGGCCTTCTCGAGCCCCGCCTCGACCCCGGCCGAGGCATCCATCACGAACAGGGCGGCATCCGCGGCGTGGAAGCCCTCGACCATCTCCGCCACGAAGTCGGGATAGCCCGGCGTGTCGATGATCGTGATCCGGTAGCCCTCGCGCTCGAAGGTCGCGACCGCCAGGCTGAGTGACTGCGTGCGCTTCTGCTCCTCCGGCTCGAAGTCGAGGTGCGCGGTGCCCTCCTCGACGCGCCCGAGGCGCGACACCGCTCCGGCCCGGAAGAGGAGCTGCTCGGCCAGCGTCGTCTTGCCGGCGCCGGCGTGACCGGCCAGGACGACGCTGCGGAGATGGGGGAGATCGACGGACTTCATCGTCATCGCGCGTGTCCTCTCCTGGAGCGGAGGCGGCTCGGCAGCGCCAGGCCCCGAGGCCGGTCCGCGGGCTGGCGACGTCGGCTGGGAGTGGTCCCCGCGGTGTCCTCCGCCCGCGTGACCACCGTCCCCGGATGATAAGAGGTGGCGAGCGGGTGGGGTAGACGGCCACTCCCGGGGCATCCCGAGGTAGCCGCGCTCGCCGGGCGCTGATCGGCCTTCGCTATACTCGCGCCCGAGATGTCCGGTCACTCCAAGTGGTCCACGATCAAGCGCCAGAAGGGCGCCAACGACGCGAAGCGCGGGGCACTCTTCACCAAGGTCGCCCGTGAGATCAGCGTCGCGGCGCGCCAGGGCGGCGGCGATCCGGACGCCAACTACCGGCTCCGCCTCGCGATCGACAAGGCTCGCGCGGTCAACATGCCGGCCGACAACATCAAGCGGACGATCGACAAGGCGACCGGCGGCGGCGACGCGGACCAGTACGAGGAGATCGTCTACGAGGGCTACGGCCCGGGCGGCGTGGCGGTCCTCGTCGAGGCCCAGACGGACAACCGGAACCGAACGGCCGCCGAGGTCCGCTCGATCTTCACCAAGACGGGCGGTCAGCTCGCGGGCTCCGGGGCCGTTTCGTGGCAGTTCGAGCCACGCGGCCTGATCACCGTGCCGCGCGACGGCATCGACCCTGACGAGGTCGCCCTGGCCGCGATCGACGCCGGCGCGGAGGATGTCGACACGGACGACGACGAGACGATCGCGATCCTGACCAACCCGACGGAGCTCGAGGCGGTCCGCAAGGCGCTCGAGGGCGGCGGCATCGCCGTCGAAACGGCGGAATCCACGATGGTGGCCAGGCAGACGATCGAGCTCGACTCGGCGCGGGCGCGTCAGGCCGTGCGGCTGGTCGAGCTGCTCGAGGATCTCGACGACGTCTCGCGGGTGACCGCCAACTTCGACATCCCCGAGGACGTCTTCGCCGAGATCGCGGGGTGATCGTCCTCGGGATCGACCCGGGGACCGCTGCGCTTGGCTACGGGATCGTCGAACGGAAGGGCGGCACGCTCCGTGCGGTGGACCACGGCTGCCTCCTCACGTCGCCGGACGACGGGCTGCCGGAGCGGCTGCTCCAGGTCCACCAGCTCGTGGCGGACCTCGTGGCGCTTCACCGGCCGGCGCTCGTCGGCGTCGAGCGGCTGTTCTTCTCGCGCAACGCGCAGACGGCGTTTGGCGTGGGGCAGGCGCGGGGCGTCGTCCTGCTCGCCTGCGCCGAGGCGCACGCCACCGTCCGCGAGGCGACCCCGAACGAGGTGAAGGTCGCCGTGGCGGGCTACGGGGCGGCGGACAAGGAGCAGGTCCAGCGCATGGTCAAGGTCGTGCTCGGGATGGCGGAGGTCCCGACGCCGGACGACGCCGCAGACGCGCTCGCGGTCGCGATCTGCGTCGCCAACCGGGAGCGCGCCGGCGAGCAGCTCGGGGCCGCGGTCCTCGACCGTGCCGCCGCCGCGCCGATGGCACGCGGCGAGTCCGGCTATGACCGGGCGGTTCGGGACGCGGTGGCGCGGGAGCGGGCCGCCGGGCGTTCGTGATCGCGTCGGTCGAGGGTCGCGTCGGCGCGGTCGCGTTCGACTCGCTGGTGATCGAGGTCGGCGGGATCGGGTACCGAGTGTTCGCGGCGCCGTCCGTGCTCGCGGCCGTGCCGCCGGGGTCGGCGCTGAAGCTCCACACCTACCACCTGGTCCGGGAGGACCAGCAGGCGCTGTTCGGCTTCCGGACCGCGGAGGAGCTCGGCTTCTTCAACCTGCTGCTGACCGTCACCGGTGTGGGACCGAAGGTGGCGCTGGCGATCGTCGGCTCGCGGCCGACGCCGGACCTGCAGCTCGCGATCATGCAGCAGGACCACGCGGTCCTCGTGTCGATCCCGGGGATCGGCAAGCGGCTGGCTGAGCGGGTCATCTTCGAGCTCAAGGAGAAGGTCACGGCCGCCGGGGTGGCCGCGTCGACGGCCGCCGCCGGTGGGTCCGGCCGGGAGACCGGGGAGGGCGAGATCGTGGCCGCGCTCCAGGCGTTGGGTTACTCGCCGGCCGAGGCGCGCGAGGCGGCGCGGGCCGCGCTCGCGCGCGCCGGGGTGGGGGCGTCGCTCGAGGAGCGGGTCAAGGCGGCGCTCCGATCGCTCCTGCGCGAGTAGCCACGGGCGCCCGCTGCGGCGAACGCCCGTGTCATCGTCGCGGCCACATATGCGTGGACGGACTGTTGGGCCGCGCCATGACGCCGAGCACAGGCACAGGCACGCTCGGGCGCGCGCGCCAGACCGCACCGGCACTCCCGATTCCGCGCCTACGAGTCCTCGGGTGCATGGCTGGCCGCGATTCGGCGACTCGTACGCGATAGCAGTCCCGGGCGGTATGAATGGCAACGATCCCTGCCGCTCGGGGATCGAGAACGGTCGCGGGCCTTGGCCGTTCACGGCGCTGTTGGCGCCAAGCTGGCAGAAGGCTCGCTGCGCCGCGAGCGTTGAGGCCGGTCGCCCGCGACCGTGCTGTGCTGCGGTGGTTTGCCTCTTGCGTCGCCGGGCCCCGAACGTCGAAACGCTGGGGTCACGCTGGTGAACACGGCGTGACCCGAGCACATGGGATCGCTGGTCTGTCACGTCCGAGCAGAGCCGGCGTGGCCGGGCGGAAAGCCCAGCGCGTGCTTCTTACCGGAAGCGATCTGCGTTCTCATAGAAGTGGATGGTGCACTCCGGATACCAGTTGCCGTCGCTGGCGTACACCGTCAACTTGGACTGGTACAGGTCGTAGGAGCCGCTCCAATGGGTGTGCCAGCCCCAAGGCCATCCGGAACGGACCGTTCGAGCCGAGTACGAGGTGCTCCGTGGGAAGCTCGTGAAAGCCTCCTGGCGCTGCCACATCGGCTTGGCGCTCCACATCCCCCACAGATCGACCTGCTTGACGGCGATACTCGAGGAGCGGAACTCCATCTTGTAGAGGTAGCCGCTGCTGTTCCAGTACAAGCGGGCTGCGAACGACCTCGATCCGGATGAACAGCTTGCCCACTGGTATCCCGAGGCTGCCGACGCCTCGTGCGCGGACATTCCGGTCAAGCCGAGGACGAGCGTAAGCGCGACCAGCCCGCGAACCGCTGTCATCGAGAACCTTCTCATTGCTTAACTCCTTGGTCTCCGCTCCGGCCGCGAACTGCACCGGTCGCCCGCACGATGGGCGCAAGTGGCCAGGCTGGCATCCGGCAGAGTCCCCATCGCGCTAGGCCAGGCATACTTAATGTGCTTCCTTAATCTGCTTCGCGACCGGCGTCGAACATGCGTACGATATGGTCGGCTGCGTGCTAGACTCCCGCCGATGACCGACGACGTCTCCCGGCTCCTCGCGGCGGACCTCGTCGACGAC
This sequence comes from Chloroflexota bacterium, assembly GCA_030447745.1. Taxonomy (GTDB): domain Bacteria; phylum Chloroflexota; class Limnocylindria; order Limnocylindrales; family CSP1-4; genus JACDAV01. The sequence goes on from JAUJOH010000001.1 coordinate 58,228, forward strand.
GCCGACCTCGCCGTTGAGGGCACGCTCCGGCCGCGGACGCTCGCCGAGTACATCGGCCAGCGCGAGGTCAAGGCCAACCTCGCGGTGCTCCTCGCCGCGGCACGGGGCAGGGAAGAGGCGGCCGACCACATCCTCCTCTACGGCCCGCCGGGGCTCGGCAAGACGACACTGGCCACGATCGTGGCCCGCGAGCTCGGGGTGAACATCCGGTACACGAGCGGCCCCGCCGTCGAGCGCGCCGGCGACCTGGCGGCGGTCCTGACCGCGCTCGACGAGCGGGACGTGCTGTTCATCGACGAGATCCACCGGCTGAACCGCGCGGTCGAGGAGATCCTCTACCCGGCGATGGAGGACTACGCGCTCGACGTCATGATCGGCAAGGGCCCCAGCGCCCGGAGTCTCCGGCTGAGTCTCAAGCCGTTCACGGTGGTCGGCGCCACGACCCGCGCCGGCCGGATCTCCTCGCCGCTCCGGGACCGCTTCGGGGCCACCTACCGCCTCGACTTCTACGGCGAGGACGAGCTGATGGCGATCGTCCAGCGCTCGGCTCGGATCCTGGGCGTCGAGGTCGAGCCGGGCGCGGCGCACGCCATCGCCCGGCGCGGCCGCGGAACGCCGCGGATCGTCAACCGGCTGCTCAAGCGCGTCCGCGACCATGCCCAGGTGCACGGCGACGGCCGGGTCGACGAGACCACGGCGACCGAGGCGATGCGGGCGATGGAGATCGACGACGAGGGCCTCGACTCGACGGACCGCAAGCTCCTCGCGGCCATCGTCCAGAAGTTCGCGTCCGGGCCCGTCGGCGTCCAGGCGCTGGCCGCCGTGCTGGCGGAGGAGGTCGAGACGATCGAGGATGTCTATGAGCCGTTCCTGCTCCGGCTGGGGTTCATCGACCGCACGCCCCAGGGACGGATCGCCACGGACGCGGCCCGGCAGCACCTGGCGCGACTCGGGTTCGAGATCCCGCCGCCTCGGCGCGCGGAGCCCGAGATGGTCGGGCTGTGGGGAGACCCCGCGATCGGGCCCGGTTAGGTGGACGGGCTCGATCTCGGGCGGCTCCTCATCATCGGCGGCATCGCGCTCGCCGTGGTCGGCGTGATCGTCGTGCTCGCCCCGAACATCCCGTTCCTCGGCCGGCTGCCGGGCGACATCCGGATCGAGGGCGAGAACGTCCGCGTGTTCATCCCGCTGGGCACGATGCTGCTCCTCAGCGTCATTTTGACGATCGTCCTGAACGTCATCGGTCGGCGGTGACGGCCGACGCCCCGGCGTCGTCGTTCCGCGGCCGCGCCGCCCGCTACGACATCCTCGTGCCGCCGCCGCCGGACGGGTCGACGCACGGAAGAGTCGGGCGTCTCGAGCTGCACCACGGGGTGGTCGAGACGCCGCAGTTCATGCCGGTCGGCACGAACGCCACCGTCAAGGCGCTCGACCCGGACGAGATCGCGGCAACCGGCGCCACGATCGTGCTCGCCAACACGTACCACCTCTACCTGCGGCCCGGGCACGAGCGGATCCGGCGCGTCGGCGGCCTGCACCGGTTCATGGCCTGGAACCGCCCGATCCTCACCGACTCGGGTGGCTTCCAGGTCGTCTCGCTCGGCGACCTGCGGGTCGTGGACGAGGACGGTGTCACGTTCCGGAGCCATCTCGACGGGTCCGTTCACCGGTTCACGCCGGAGCATGCGATGGCCGTCCAGGAGGCACTCGGCGCCGACGTCGCGGTCGCCTTCGACCAGCCCGTGACGCCGCTGTCACCGCGGCCCGTCGTCGCCGACGCGACGGCCCGAACGCACTCCTGGGCGGAGCGGTCGCTGGCGGCGCATGGTCGCGCGGACCAGGCGCTCTTCGGGGTGATCCAGGGCGGGCTCGATCCGGAGCTCCGGACGGAGTCGACGCGCTGCATCGCGGGCCTGCCGTTCGACGGGCTCAACATCGGCGGGCTGGCCGGCGACGAGACGCCCGAGCAGCGCAACGCGACCCTCGATCTGGTCGTGCCGCTCCTGGCCGCCGACCCGCGGCCACGCTACCTGATGGGGCTCGGATCGCCGGCGGACCTGCTCGAGGCGGTGCACCGCGGGGTGGACCTCTTCGACTCCGTCCTGCCCGCGCGCGTCGCGCGCAACGCCAGCCTGTGGGTCCCGGGCGGGAAGCTGAACCTGCGCAATGCCCGGTTCCTCGACGATCCGGATCCCGTCCAGGCGGACTGCCCCTGCCCCCTCTGCCGGCGCTTCTCGCGGGCGTATCTCGCCCACCTGTTCCGGGCCGGCGAGCTGCTGGCCTACCGCCTCGCGACGTGCCACAACCTGAGGTTCACGCTCGACTTCATGGCCCGGATCAGGACCGCACTCGGGGCCGGAACCTTCAGCACGGACCTCCTAGAATTGCGGGAACGGGCCGGTCGATTGAGTCGCGGTGAAGCCGCCGACAAGTCGGCGTGAAGGACCGATCGCTAGCCTTGTCGCCACGCGGAGGATCGCCGGATGGGCTCACGAGATCGCCCGAGCCGCGAACAGAAGAAGAAGCCCAAGGAGAAGTCCGGGCCGCCGAAGCTCGCGCCGCTCTCGGAGCCGCCCCAGAACGTGGAGCTGATCCGGAAGGAACGCAAGCCGCGGCGCGTCGACCAGGAGCCGGAAGAGAGCTGAACCGCGGTCGGACGCCGGGAACGTCCGCTCCGTCGAACGGCCGAGGGAACGACAGGAGCGTGACAGACGGATGGCGATGACGACCAACTCGCGGAACGGCGAGCGAGCGACGGCGGACCGAGCGACCGCGGAGCGCGGCAAGGCCGTGGATGCCGCGATCGTCGCGATCGAGAAGCAGTTCGGGTCGGGCTCCATCATGAAGCTCGGGTCGGCGTCGCGGCAGCAGGTCGACTTCATCCCGACGGGATCGATCGCGCTGGACTTGGCCCTTGGTGTGGGTGGCATCCCGCGCGGCCGGATCACGGAGATCTTCGGCCCGGAGTCGTCGGGCAAGACGACGGTCTGCCAGCACGTCATCGCCGAGGCGCAGCGTCGCGGCGGCGTGGCCGCCTTCATCGACGTCGAGCATGCACTCGACCCGGGCTACGCACGTGCCTGTGGCGTCAACGTCGACGAGCTGCTCGTGTCGCAGCCGGATACGGGCGAGCAGGCGCTCGAGATCACCGAGACGCTGATCCGGTCCGGTGGCGTCGACTGCGTCGTGGTCGACTCCGTCGCCGCTCTCGTGCCCCGGGCCGAGATCGAGGGCGAGATGGGGGACTCGTTCGTCGGCATCCAGGCCCGGTTGATGAGCCAGGCGCTGCGCAAGCTGACCGGGGCGGTCTCGCGCTCGAACACCGCCCTCGTCTTCACGAACCAGCTGCGCGAGAAGATCGGCGTCATGTTCGGCAACCCGGAGACGACGACCGGCGGTCGCGCGCTGAAGTTCTACGCCAGCGTCAGGCTCGACATCCGGCGGGTCGAGACGATCAAGACGGGCACGGAATCGGTCGGCAACCGAGTGCGGGTCAAGGTCGTCAAGAACAAGGTCGCGCCGCCGTTCCGCGTCGCCGAGTTCGACGTCATGTACGGCGAGGGCGTGTCGCGCGAGGGCGGGCTGCTCGACGTCGGCGTGGCGATGGACGTCGTCACCAAGACTGGTGCCTGGTTCACGTTCGCGGACACGCGCCTCGGGCAGGGTCGCGAGGCGGCCAAGGAGTTCCTCAAGGGCGCCCCGGACATTGCCGCGGAGATCGACCGCCGCATCCGGGGTAGGATCGACGAGGTCGAGCTCCCGGTCGAGGGCATCGCAGAGGTCGAGTAGCCCGCGTGTCGTTCGGGCGCGTCGAGACTCCCGCGGACGCGGTCATCCCCGGCGTGCGACCGAGCGGCTGATGGAGCCGCGCCGCCGCCGCATGTCGTTCTCCCAGCGACGCGAGCAGCGGGCCGCGATCGACGATCCGGAGCTCGTGCTTGCGGCCGCCAGCCGCTTCCTCGAAACCCGCGCGCGCTCCGTGGCTGAGGTGCGACGCCGGCTGACCCAGGCGGGCTATCGCTCGGAGTTGATCGACGGCGCGATCGGTCGGCTCGTGGAGCTCGGGATCCTCGACGACGAGGCGTTCGCCCGCGTGTGGGTCGAGTCGCGCGATCGGGCGCGACCGCGGGGAGAGTCCGCGCTGCGGAGCGAGCTGGCCGTGCGAGGGGTGCCGCGCGCGGTGATCGACGGCGCACTCGAGGCGCGCCGCCGGGGGGAGCGGGCGGCCCGCCTCGGTGAGGCGATTGCGCGCGCCCCGGCCGACGAGAGCGGCTCCCCGGACGAGGCGGCGGCGCGGCGCTTGCTCGAGCGGCGTGGCGCGACGCTCCGCCGCGAGGCCGACCCGCGGGCACGCCGTCACAGGGCCTACGCACTCCTGGCACGCAACGGGTTCGACCCGGGCACCTGCGCCACGGTTGCGGCGGCGTGGGTCGGCCGATCGAACGATGCCATCGACGGGGACGCGGCGGAGCCGCCCGACGGCTGACGGCGAGCCGGCGGTCGAACGCCGCGCCGAACCGCCCGCGCGGCGGCGACGCGGGCGGGACGGGCGACCCGGCGACGCGCGGCGCCGGCCGCACGCCACGCGGGCGACGCGCGCGACCAACCGCCGGCGTCAACGTCGGCGCGGCTTGGGCACGACGTTTGGTGTCGCCGGCGGCCACACGGGCGATCGTTCGTTTCACCTGCCAACCCGCGTGCCCCGCCCGACCGTCCGTTGGACCGCTGGCGAACCCAGGCCCGCCCGATGCGTCACGGCGGGCGAGATCGATGGATACCACGCCCTGCAGGGCGGACACGGCAGCCACGTGGCGCGACAACCCGGAGACATGGCGCTCGGCGTGCCACCGGGCTTCGTGGATGAAACAGGCCCGCCCGATGAAACGGCGGCGCGGCGCGGCGCGGCGCGGCTGCGGGGCGCGGCGGCCGGCGCGACAACAGGGGGACATGGCGCTTGGGGTGCCACGCCGGCGCGGCGGATGAAACGGGCGGCGCGGGCGCGCCGCGGCGCGGGCGCGGCAGCCGGCGGCTCGGCGCGGTGGGCCCGCCGGCGCTCTGCGCGGCCCCGCCGCCCGTCGACGCGACTGACGCTCCCCGAACGGGCGTCGCGCGCGGGCAACGGCCGCCGACTGGCCGCCGTAGTAGGCTACGCGGAACACCGACGGTCGGACCTTCGGGCCACCGCCGGCCGAGCCGCGCAATCGTCTGCCGGGCCGGGCCCAACCGAGCCCAGCCGGTCCCGGCCCCCGTTCAGGACGGTGCGCGTCGCCCGAATGACCGTATGACCTCCGGTCGGCCCGTCAGACCCGCCGACCGGACGGAGGGAACAGAAGATGGAGACACCGGTCGCCGTCGCGATCGCCCTTGTGGCGCTCGCTGCGGGGGTGATCGTCGGCATGCTCGTGCGAAGCATGGGGCGACCCAGGCAGTGAAGGCCGCCCAGGTCGAGGCCCGCCGGATCGAGGCCGAGGCGCGCGCGCGCCAGAAGGACCTGATCCTCGAAGCGAAGGAAGAGAAGATCCGGCTGCTGCGCGAGGCCGAGGGGGAGGCGCGCAGTCGTCGCACGGAGCTCCAGTCGTTCGAGCGTCGGCTGCTGCAGCGGGACGAGCAGCTCGACCAGCGGACGGACATGCTGGAGCAACGTGACCGAAACTCCTCGAGCGGGAGCGCGAGCTCGATCGAACCTGGGAGGAGCTCGCGCGCGCCCACCAGGACCACGTGGCGGCTCTCGAGCGCGTCAGCAGCATGTCCGCCGAGGACGCCAAGACGATGCTGCTCGAGGAGGTCCGCGAGGAAGCGGAGCACGACGCCGTCAAGGTCGCCCGCGCCATCGAGCGCAAGGCTCGCGAGGAGGCGCACGAGAAGGCGCGCGACGTCATCGTCACCGCGATCCAGCGTGTCGCCGCCGATCACACGGCGGAGCACACGGTCAGCGTGATCCACCTTCCGTCGGACGAGATGAAGGGCCGGATCATCGGCCGCGAGGGCCGGAACATCCGGGCGCTGGAGCAGGCGACCGGCGTCGACCTGATCATCGACGACACGCCGGAGACGGTCATCGTGTCCGGCTTCGACCCGGTCCGCCGCGAGGTTGCCCGGCTGTCGCTGACGAAGCTGATCAGCGACGGCCGGATCCATCCTGGGCGGATCGAGGAGGTCGTCAACAAGGCCCGAGCGGAGGTCGACCTGATCATCCGGCAGGCGGAGAGAGTGCCGCCTACGACGCAGGCGTGCCCGGGCTGCCGCCGGAGCTGATCAGGCTGCTCGGCCGCCTGAAGTACCGGACGAGCTACGGGCAGAACGTGCTGAACCACTCGGTCGAGACGAGCCGGCTCGCCGCCGTCGTCGCGGCCGAGGTCGGCGCGGACGTGACGATCGCGAAGATGGGCGGCTTGCTCCATGACATCGGCAAGGCCGTTGACCACGAGGTCGAGGGTCCCCACGCGGCCATCGGCGCCCAGATGGCACAGCGGCACAACCTGCCGTTCAAGGTGATCAACGGGATCGCGGCGCATCACCAGGAGGTGGAGTACGCGTGCATCGAGGCGCCCATCGTCCAGATCGCCGACGCGATCAGCGCCTCGCGGCCGGGCGCCCGCGGCGAGGCCATGGACACCTACGTCAAGCGGCTCGAGGACCTGCAGGCGATCGCCGAGAGCTTCAACGGGGTCGAGAAGTCGTTCGCCGTCCAGGCCGGTCGGGAGGTCCGGATCCTCGTCCGGCCGGAGGAGATCGACGACCTGACCGCCACCCGCCTCGCGCGTGACATCGTGCGCAAGATCGAGGACACGCTGACCTACCCGGGTCAGATCAAGGTGACCGTCATCCGCGAGACGCGGGCCGTGGAGTACGCGAAGTAGTCGCCGAGCGACCCGGCGGCGACCTCGGAGGACCGGACAAGACACCGTCGGCGACGGGTTCGACCGTCGGCACCACGGCCGGCGAGATCGGGCGGACCCGACTGGGCAACCCGCCCAACGGCAACGCGCCGCGACCACCCGGCGCGTGCCGCGTGTTGATGATCGGAGACGTCATCGGCAAGCCCGGCCGGCAGGCCATCGAGCGCTGTCTGCCGGAGCTGCGTGAGGAGCGCGGGATCGACTTCGTGACCGCCAACGGCGAGAACCTCGCCGGCGGGATGGGGCTGACCGCCTCGACCGCGGAGGCGATCCTGGCGGCCGGCGTGGACGTGATCACGTCCGGCAACCACATCTGGGACAAGCGCGAGATCTACCCCTTCCTCGATCAGTCGGACCGGGTGCTTCGCCCGCTGAACTACGGCACGCACGATGTGCCGGGGCGCGGCTGGGGCACGTACGAGGCGCTCGACGGGACGGACGTCGCGGTCGTGAACCTGCAGGGCCGGACGTACATGCAGCCGATCGACAACCCGTTCACGGACGCAGACCGGCTGCTCGACGAGGCCTCGGAGCCGCTGCCGCCCGTGCGGCTCGTCGACTTCCACTGCGAGCTGACGTCCGAGAAGAATGCGCTCGGGCTGCACCTCGACGGCCGCGTCAGCGTCGTCGTCGGGACGCACACCCATATCGTCACCGGTGACGAGCGGATCCTGCCCAACGGGACCGCCTACCTCACCGACCTGGGAATGACGGGTCCTGTCTGGAGCGTCATCGGGTTCGACCCGGCGACCGTCCTGCCGCGGTTCATGAACGCGCTGCCGACGCGCTTCGAGGTCGGCAGCGGCCCCGTCATCTTCAACGCCTGCCAGATCGACGTCGATCCGGCCACCGGGCGAAGCCTCGCCATCGAACGCGTCCAGCGGCTCGTCGAATCCTCGGCCTGATGGCTCGCGGGGCGTCGCCTCAGGCCTCGGCCGGCGAGTCGCGGCAGCCCGCGGAGGTTGCCGCTTGAAGGGCCGGCACGGCGTCGCGCCGTTCGACCCCGTGGTCGCACCCGCTCCCTCGCCGGTCGACCTTCACACGCACACGCGTCGCTCCGATGGCGTCCTGGAGCCCGCCGAGCTCGTGGCACAGGCTGCCGCGGCCGGCGTGCGGACGCTCGCCATCACGGACCACGACAGTCTGGCCGCCTGGCGCGAGCTGTTGGCGGCGGACGCCGTGCCCGCGGGCGTGTCGCTCATCCCGGGCGTCGAGATCAACGCCGTCGCCGGTGGTCGAGACGGGTTCTGGGAGGGGGAGCTCCACGTCCTCGGCTTCGGCATGGACCCGGACGACGCTCCCTTCGAGGCGGCGTTGCACAGCCAGCGCCAGCAGCGCCGCCGCCGCTTCGACCGGATCCTCGCCCGGCTGCGCGAGCTGGGCATGCCGATCGACGAGGAGGTCGAGCAGCTGTCGATCGGACACGACGACGCACTCGGCCGACCCACCGTCGCGCGAGCGCTCATCGCTCGCGGCCACGCCGAGAGCGTCGAGGATGCCTTCCGGCGCTGGCTCGGGCACGGGCAGCCGGCCTGGGCGCCGCGCGGCGGGCTGGGGCCACGCGAGGCGATCCGGGCGATCCGCGCCGCCGGCGGGCTGCCGGTCCTCGCGCACTTCGGGGAGGCGCGTCAGCGGATCGGCGTCGTCCGCGAGCTCGTGGAGGCCGGGCTCGGCGGGCTCGAGGTCCACTACCGGGGCTGGGAACGGGCGACGGTCGAGTCCGTCGCCTCGGTCGCCGACGAGCTCCGGCTCGTCGCCACGGGCGGCAGCGACTACCACGGCGACCTCGGCCCGTACGCCCAGACGCACGCGCTGCTGTGGGTGCCGTCCTCGGTTGGCGACCGCCTGCGCGAGGCGCTCCGCCCGGCGAACGCCTAGCCGCTCGCCGGTCGCCCGCCTGCGGGCGCGGCTGCCCCCGCCTCGTCGAGCGACGGGCGGAGGTGGACCGGTTCGGTCCGTGCCCGGAGCCGGAGGTTGAGCAGCTCGACCAGCACGCTGAAGCCCATCGCGAAGTAGATGTAGCCCTTCGAGATGTGGAGGTCGATCCCCTCGGCGACCAGCGACATGCCGATGAGGAGCAGGAAGCTCAGGGCCAGCATCTTGACCGTCGGGTGCTGCTCGACGAAGGCGGCAAGCGGACCCGCCGCGATGAGCATCACCCCGATCGCGATGACGACCGCCGCGATCATCACCCCGATCTCCTCCGCCATGCCGACCGCCGTGATGACCGAATCGAGCGAGAACACCGCGTCGATGAGGACGATCTGGACGATCACGGCGCCGAACGTGGCCCGCGCCGCGCCGGCGCCGGACGTCCCGTGACCGCCGCCGCCCTCGAGCGATTCGTGGATCTCCGTGGTGGCCTTGGCAAGGAGGAACAGCCCGCCACCGATCAGGATCAGGTCGCGGCCGGAGAACTCGAAACCGGCCACCGTGATCAGCGGCGCGGTGAGCCCGATGACCCACGAGAGGGTCAGGAGCAGCAGGATCCGCATCCCGAGCGCGAGCCCGAGCCCGATCGCCCGGCCGCGCGCCTGCTGTTCCTTCGGGAGCTTCCCGGTCAGAACCGAGATGAACACGATGTTGTCGATCCCGAGCACGATCTCCAGGGCGGTGAGCGTGAGCAGGGCGATCCAGATGTTGGGGTCGGTCAGCCAGTCCATCCGGAAACTGTAGCGAGCGAGCCGGCCATCCGGCCCGCGACTGCGCCTGTCGGGACCGGGCGGCGTACCATCCGCCGCGATGACCGATCTCGCGCCGCCGCGCCGACGCGCGCTCCCGATGCTCGACGTGCCGGCGCCCGCGCCCGTCGCCGCTTCGCCGGGGCGCCCAGTGCCGGCCGACGGACGTCTCGCGGAGTACGGGCCGGAACCGCTGGCCCTGCCGCGCTTCTTCGTCTGGACGCTGGGCTGCCAGATGAACCGGAGCGACTCGGAGGAGATGGCCGGCCGGCTGCTCGCGGCGGGCTGCGAGCCGGCCACGGCGATCGAGTCTGCCGACCTCGTCGTGATCAACACCTGCGCCATCCGCGAGGGCGCCGAGCAGAAGGTGATCGGCCGCCAGGGCCAGCTCCGGTGGCTCAAGGACACGAACCCGTCGATGCGCGTCGTGCTCACCGGCTGCTCCGTGCGGGAGGCGGACCGCGCCGGGCTCGGGCGGCGCTACCCGGCGGTCGACCTGTTCCTCCGGCCGGACGAGGAGCCCGAGCTCGTCGATCGCCTCGGGCTCGCGTCGGCGCAGGCGGCGATCGGGCGGATCGGCGGCCCGACCGGGGCCGTCGGAACGACGACCGTGGTCGGCCGGACCCAGGTCGGCGTGGCGGAACACCTGGCCGAGACCCGGGCCGCGGCGGTCGGGGGCGGCGCGATCGCGCGCGAGTCGTCGATCAGCGCCTGGCTGCCGATCGTCTACGGCTGCGACAAGACGTGCACCTACTGCATCGTGCCCTTCAGCCGCGGCCCGGAGCGGAGCCGGCCGTTCGACGAGATCCTCGACGAGGCGCGCTCGCTCGCCGCCGCCGGGTACCGCGAGGTGACGCTCCTCGGGCAGAACGTGAACAGCTACGGCCACGACCTCCCGCCGGAGCCGCGGTTCCGCCACATCGCGACGGAGCGATGGGCGGGCCGGCGGCTCGATCTCGGCTCGCGGCCGGACCTCGCGGAGCTGATCCGCGCCATCGACGCGATCCGGGCCGCCGACGGGGCGCCCGCCCTGCCGCGCCTGCGCTTCGTCACCAGCCACCCGTGGGACCTGTCCGACCGGCTGATCGAGGCCATGGCCGAGTGCTCGTCCGTCTGCGAGCACCTGCACCTGCCGGTCCAGTCCGGCGACGACACGGTGCTCCGCCGGATGGGGCGCCAGTACACGATCGAGCACTACCTGGAGCGCCTCGACCGGATCCGCGCGGCGGTGCCGGGAATCGCCATCTCGACCGACGTGATCGTCGGCTTCTGCGGCGAGACCGAGACGCAGTTCGAGGCTACGCTCCGGCTGCTGGAGCGGGTCGGCTACGACCAGGTCTTCGCCGCCGCCTACTCGCCGCGCCCGGGCACGCCTGCCAGCCGCCTGCCGGACGACGTGCCGGCCGCGGACAAGCGCCGCCGGCTCAACACCCTGCTGGCGCTGCAGGAGGGGATCGGGCTCGAGCACAATCGGACGTGGCTGGGACGCGAGGTCGAGGTGCTCGTCGACACCGTCACGCCGCCCAGGTCGCACGACCACGACGCCGGGGCGGGGGAGGGGCCGCGCCGTGCTCCCGGCGAGGTTCGCCTCTCGGGGCGGACCCGGCACCACAAGCTCGTCCACCTGGCCGGTGATCCGTCGCTGGTCGGACGGTTCGTCAGGGTTCGCGTCGACCACGCCGGTCCGTACGCGCTGCGCGGCGACCTCACTCAGCCGATCCCGACGCGCTCGTCCGTCGGCGAGCCGGAGCGGACTCCAGCCGCGGTCTGAACCCGTGCTCGCGCCGCGGTCTGAACCCGTGCTGCCGCCGCTGCTCGTCATCGCCGGGCCCACCGCGACCGGCAAGACCGGCCTCTCCGTCCGCATCGCCGAGGCTCTGCGGGACGAGGGCGTGCCGGCGGAGATCGTGTCGGCCGATTCCCGGCAGGTCTGTCGCGGCCTCGACATCGGGACGGCCAAGGTGTCCGCGGCGGAGCGCGCCTGGGTGCCCCATCACGGCCTCGACCTGGCAGAACCGGACGAGGCGTACTCCGTCGCGGACTTCGTGGTCCATGCGCGGTCGTGCTCCACGAGGTCGCCGCGAGCGGCGGGCTCGCGATCCTGGCCGGCGGTACCGGGTTCTACCTTCGGGCCGTCGCCGGGGGCTCGACACCGCGGCCCTGCCCCACGACTCGGGCGTCCGAGAGCGGATCGAGCGCGAGCTGGAGCAGGGCGGGCTCGGGGCGGCGGCCGGGCGACTTGCGATCGTCGCCCCGCAGCGCGCCGCGCGAACGGACCTGCGCAACCCACGCCGGGTCGCACGCGCGCTCGAGCTCGCGAGCTCGCGGGCGACGGCCACCGTCGCGCCCGCGGGTACGACGCGCCGGTTGCCTGGCTGGGGCTCGACCTCGACCCGCGCCACGCACCGGGAGTGGGTCGCGCATCGCGCTTGCGCGCAGTTCGACGCCGGCCTCGTGGAGGAGGCGCGGGCGCTTCGTGAGCCGGTTCGACCTCGCTGCCGGCGGCGTTCAGCGCGATCGGCTACCGCGAGGCGGGACGTCATCGACGGCCGCCGGACGCTCGAGCAGGCGATCGAGGACGACGCCGCTCGGAACGTCGCGTTCGCGAAGCAGTAGCGGACGTGGTTCCGCGCCGAACCCGACATCGCCTGGCTCGACGCCGGGTCGGACACGCTCGCCGAGGCGGAAGGAGCGGCGCGCCGCCTGCTCGACGCGGCGAGGTCGCCGCGCCGCCGGCGCACGCGCCGGAGCTGCGCGGCAAGCGGCCGGGCGGCTGAGCAACGTCGAGCGGGTATCCTCTGGCGATGCCGCGTCACTCATTCATCGAGCTCGAGCCACCCGCCGAGAAAGCATTCCTCGTCGCCTGCGACACCGGCGCGGACGCCGGCTGGTCCGCGGAGGACTCGCTCGGCGAGGCTGGCCAGCTTGGCCACGACCGCCGGAGCGGAGGTGGTCGGCGCGGAATGGCAGAACCGCCGGCACGTCGACCCGACCTGGTATGTCGGCAAGGGCAAGGCAAGGAGGAGCTGCTGGCGGCAAAGAACGAGACCGGCTTCGAGGTCCTCGTCGCGGACGACGAGCTGTCACCCGGCCAGCAGCGCGCTGGAGGAGCTGCTCAAGGTCAAGGTGATCGACCGGAGCCGCCTGATCCTCGACATCTTCGCGCAGCATGCCCAGACCCACGAGGGTCGCCTGCAGGTCGAGCTGGCGCAGCTCGAGTACCAGCTGCCCCGCCTGACCCGGCTGTGGACCCACCTGTCGCGCACGGGCAGCGGAATCGGCACCCGGGGTCCCGGCGAGACGCAGCTGGAGACCGACCGGCGGGTCATCCGCGACCAGATCAAGAAGATGAAGGAGCGGGTCGAGCAGGTCCGACAGCAGCGCGCACGGCCGCGCGCGGCCGCGACCGGCGGCTGATGGCCACCGTCGGCATCGTCGGCTACACGAACGCCGGCAAGTCGACCCTCCTCAACGCGCTCGTCGGCTCCGAGGTCGCGCGGGCCGAGGACAAGCTGTTCGCCACGCTCGACCCGACCTCGCGCCCAGGTCCGGCTCGGCGACGGCCAGACGGCGATCGTCACCGACACGGTCGGCTTCATCCACAAGCTGCCGCACCAGCTGGTCGACGCTTTCCGGGCGACGCTCGAGGAGGTCAATCGGGCCGACGTCCTGCTCGAGGTCGTCGACGCCGCGGACCCGCACTTCGAGGAGCACCGGGCGACCGTCCAGACGGTCCTCGACGAGCTCGGGGCGGGCGACAAGCCGCGCCTCGTCGCCTTCAACAAGGCGGATCTGCTCGAGCCCGCCCGGGATGCCGATGCGCTGGGCCCGGCGATCTCCGGGGCGGTCTTCGTCTCCGGCCTGACGGGCTACGGCATGGACACGCTGCGGGCGGAGATCGCGGTGCTGCTCGCGTCGCTCTGGGAGGACGTCGACGTGGCCCTCGTACGCCGCGGGCGAGCTGCTGGCGCGGGTTCGCGAGCGCGGCACGATCGAGCTCGAGTACCGCGAACGCGACGTCCACGTCCGGGGTCGGATCACGCCGTCGCTGGCCGGTGAGCTGCGGGCCGTCGGCGGCCGCTGGGCGGAGTCGCTCCACGGCGCCGGCGGGGCGGAGAGGACCGATGCGGCGACCGAAGCCGACGCGACGGGCGCCGACAACGATGCGACCGTGCTGCTTGACGTGGGGGCGCCCGAAGCTTCGGGCGACATGGCAGCCAATGGCGCGGCTGGGACGCGCCGGCCGTCGCGTCCAGCACCGGGACCGCCTCCCGTCGAGCGAGCGCCTGGCTCCGGCGTGCCGGCCGGGGCCGCGACGCAACCGGCGCGCTCGTCATCTGGTCGGTCGCCGAAGGGCGGCGTGGCCGACGCTGGCGGGAGGTGCGCGTCCTCGACGGCGCGATCGCGAGGCTCGCTGCTCTTCGAGACCGATCGCCGGGGACGCTTCAGCCACACCGAGCTGTCCTCGCCGGCCGGTCTCCTGACGCTCCACCCGGAAGGCGACGGCACGATCCACGGCAACCTCGTCACGGCGGATGGCGTGGCGCACGTCGTCGGCCTCCCGTGGCAGGAGGACGGCTTCGTCCTGATCGATGACTCGTCGATCGCCCGGGATGCCGGGGCTCACGAGCGCGGTCGTGCCGGCGGTCGGGCGGGGAGCGCGAGACACTGGTGCTGCGCGTGAGCCTCGACCTCGCCTGCCGCGTCGGGCGTGGCGCTCGACGCACTTGACCTCGCCGCGACGCGCCGGGTGGGCTCCCGATCCCGTCCGGATGCCGCCGGAGGCCACCTCGACCTCGCCGGGCGCCTGAGCGCAGGCGGCGACGCTAGTGGCGCCCGGCAGGATCGGCTCGCCGGCGTGGACAGCGTGTGGACAACAATGGGCCAGTACCGCTCTGGCCGCGAAAGTCGTGGACAACTGCCCTTCCGCTCCGGCCCGCCGTCGACTATCGCTGGTCGTGCCCGAAGGGGCATTCGGAAACCATCCCCTGACCGGTGTTTACATGGGTCCGAGAACGGGGACCGAGGTTCCTTCGGGTGTTTTCGTGTACCCATCCACCAGGCGTCGAGGAAGCGGTCGCGCCTGCCTCGCGCCAGGCCAACGGCTACGCGATCGACTCCCGGAAGCGCGTGAAGAGCTTGACCAGCTCGGGCAGCTGGTAGTGCGCGTTGAGCGCTCCGGCAGGATCGGCAGGCGACCCACGACGGCGCCGGCGATCGAACGCCGCGCGGTAGGCCGTCACGCCCAGGACCGCCACGACTCGCGGCCGGTAGTGCTCGACCGTCGCCCGCAGTCGCTTCGCGCCGGCCCGCAGCTCTGATGGACGCAGCTCGGCCGCCGTGGCCGTCGTCCGGTTGACGATGTTCAGGATGCCGAGCCCGAGGCGGAGCAGCTCGTCCGTCTCGTCGACTGTCGCGGCGTGAACCCCGCCCGGTGCAGCGTCGGCCAGAAGCGGTTGCCGGGCCGGGCGAAACGATGGCCCGTCGCGCCCGAGTACAGCCCGGGGTTGATCCCGACGAACAGGACGCGCGCACGTCCGGCGCGATGGTGTCGGGGATCGACCGGTCGACCGCGGCCCTGAGCTCGGCCGGGGATGGCTTCATCATTGCGCCATGATGTCGTCGTAGCCAATGACGGATGCGGTCCGACAGGTGGCGCACAACAGAGCGCGCAGGTCCCGCGCGACGTGTCGGGGATCCTGCTCAGGCCTGGGACGTGTTTCGTCTGGGCGTGCCGACATCACCGAGCCAGGCACGCGTTCGCCCGGTGAGCGCAATGCTGTAGTAGTACGCAACAACAGGAGGAACGCTCGTGCTCACCGTGGCGCAGGCGGCCCGGCGTGCCGGCCGCAATCCGGAACGATCCGCCGCTGGATCCGCGAGGGCAAGCTGCCGGCGCGCAGGTCGGGACGCAGCACGTGCTCGACCGATGCCGGACGTCGGGGCAATCCGCCGTTCGCGGGCCGCTCACTGATCGATGGGCGTGGTCGTTGACGCGAGCGTCATCGTTCATCAGCGGTGCTGATCTGGGCCCGCTCGCACGTGTCTCGCTCTGCGAGGGCCTCTATGCGTCCCGCTGTGGACGATGGACGCGCGGCTCCGGCGCGCTGCTCGCCTCGTCGCGGTGCCGTTGCCCTCGGATCTCTGATCAGGGTCTCTCTACTTCCGATAAGGTGAGTTATGTCTGTAGCTCGTCGAAGTCGGGCAAGCCCACCATCGTTACGGCGATTCGGTTACCGGCCAACGAGCGCAATTCGGCGAGTCGGTGATCCGGCCAAGTATCCAGGGATCGAACACGACCCTGTCCGCCGCGAGGTCGACCGCGAGTTGGAGCGTCGACCGAGCCAGCTCATCCGTGAGGCCGGCGACGATGTCTTCACCTCGGCCACCACAACTTCGTCCTTTGATATCGCGAGCACATCTATTTCGCGGGCTTCGCCACCATGGACTTGTTGGAGGTCGACTCCCGGAAACGACCACTTTGCTCCGAGGGCCACGGTAATCCAGTCTTGCACCGGAAGGTGGCCCAAACAATCTTGGTCCAAGGTGCGGTCGACGAGACTATTGAGGCCGTACGTCAACTCCGGCTCGCCGGACGGGCCGACAAGGGTCGATGTTGCAGCGCATCCCTGGCACCTAACCCGATCCGATGCACGCCCAAGCGGCACATGGCTGGTCAACCCACAGTTACCGCACGAGAATCGAAACGCTCGGAGACGAGTCGTTCGCCACAAGTCGGGTTAGCGAGTCGACAACGGTTCCGCGTCGGACCTGGCCGGGCAGCTTGGATGGTGTCGCCGGCCGTAAGCCACCGCGGTGTCAGTGCTGGCACGGTCGCTGTGACCGCGTGCCCTATCGTGTCATCCGTTACGGTTTCGGGGAGGGTCGCCCGGGAGGACTTGTGCTGCCTTCCGGCTCGTCAAGCTCGCTAGGGCGCGAAGGATGTCGAGAACAACGGGCTCGCGGAGGATGGGGATTCCGTCCTTCCTTGGATGGCCGCAAGAAGCGCGTTTGCATACCGGCCCTTGTCGGACGGGCGCCAGGCCCACCCCGCGTCTAGGAGGAGTGCATCCGCGACTTGCCGCGGCGCAGGAACGGATTTCGTAGCGCCTCGACGGGGCATAGATCCAACTGAGCGCGATGGCATCCATTCGGCGTGCGGGCCGCCAATAAGATGCGCACTAGCGGGACGGCGGGGCCATTCGGTCGCCGCGAGCTGGTCGATATCCACGCGGATGTGGCCACCTATCCTCGATTGAACTCGATGGGCGACTCTACGTGCACCGTAGTCGTTGGGCGGGTTACGGTGACTGGAACTGAGGCGCGACGACCTTCTCGGCGCTCGCCGAGGACGTGCGCTCGCGGATCCCCTTTGGTCGAGTAGGTGAGCGGGTGCTCTCCGACGTCTCGAGCGCGGGTGCTCCAGATCCTCTTGGAAGTCCGTCGACCGACCTCAACCTTGAAACCCAGGGAAATCGCGATATCCCGAAGCTTCACGTCGTCAGAGCCGAGAAGTTGAAGGTCGGGAACGCTAAGCCACTTGGTTAGACACAGTTCGCGCAGACGGGCGGCGACCTCAGCGTCGCGCAATGCCGGAAGGCAGCCAGAGCACATGGAGATCGTGGGCGCCTGCGCTCAGTGCCCGCATGTTCCAGAACCACACTACCTGCGCGACGTCGGGCGGGGCTCGGTGAAGACGAGGACGGGTCCGCCATAGACGGAGCGCTATATAGACCGAACCCCTGCCGTGTGATCCAAACTGGAGAAGGCACATCAAGTTGCCGCCAGCAACTCCGGCCAGCCGGCCCTCTGTCGAGCTTTCGCGCCTGACGCCATCCAATAACCGAGGTGCTCCGGATCATCGGGCAGGACTCGAGGGCTGCCACTTCTCCGGTAGTGCCCGCGCGTGCGGCACCAGAAGGAGACGTCCCGCTAGAGTTCCAGGAGGGACTGCCACCGTCGCATGGACTCCGGGCTCATTTCCCGGCGCCAAGATGGAGTGCGGGTGCAGGCGGGAGCCGACTCTGTGCTCGATCTGTTCCTCTAGCCCGCGGCCGACGACTGCATAGTCGATCAACACCTCGGGCCGCAGTTGTTCCAAGATCTGCCACCACGCGGCCCCGACGTGATCGCGGCGGTCGACGGGGATGATGACCTGCCCGACGCCCGCCCACTCCGTGCAGGCGTAGGCGATGGCCTTGCGGACGTGCGTGGCATTTCCCGCTCGGACTAGATAACCAAGCTTTCGCGGTCGGAGAGTTGCTTGCGCTACGTCGGTGCCGACAAATTCCACCTGCGGTCGCGATCGCCCCGCCCCGTCCGTCACCCCGTCAGGACCGTCGCCGGATGCCGTTATCATTTGGCGGGATCGCGGAGCTCGGGACCCGTGAGGCACAGCCGCGGACACGCCTGACCGAACTGCTGGAGCACCATCGCGACACGCCCGCTCTCGACCCTCGAGCGCCGAAGAAGGCGTTGCCCACCTTGTTGCGTCGCATCGCCGATGAACTGGCGCGTGGAGTCCTGGTAGACGTGCAGCGCTGCCCTCGCCCGCGGCGGAGCAATCCGGCCCCCGCGGACGCTGACATTGCCGACGCGCGGCTGGCGCCGGGCATCGGGCTGCCTCGGGGGATCTTGAACCCAACCGATCGCGACATCCTCCACGGAACGGGAGGCCGTCGAGCACAACGCCCTTCCGCCTGGGTGACAGCAGCTCGATGCCGATCACGGTGCCGTCGGCCGCGTAGTTGATGCCGCGGGCATCGTCCAGGCGCTCATGCCGCGCCCACGGCTCGTCACTCACGGTCAGGGTACGCAGCGTCCACCGACTCGTCGTACTCGAGGAGCAGGTGCGTCACGGCTTCTCGCCCTTCCGCCACACGGTCACCACCCGACCGTCCGTCGTGTCGAGGCTCACGCCTCGGCTTCCCGTACAGCGTGGCGGCTCAACAGCTCTGGTCGGAAACGCTGCGCCACGGACGCCTCTGAACATCAGTCACCCGTCGAGCGTCGCTACCAGCTCGCTCGGACGTTGGCCGAGTCCGCTTCGGAGCAGACCGCGGTCCATCGTGGCGAGTCTGGCCCCGCGACTGACCGCCGCAGCGGCGTACGCAGCGTCGTAGAGGGTGAGCCTGTATTGCTCCGCAAGGCTCGCGGCCTCACCGAGCTCGGCCGGTGTCAGCGACAGACGCGGGCAGACCTGACCGAGCGCCTCGAGCACCACCGCGACACGCTCGGCACCCGCCCTCGAGGTGCCTCGCAGAAGGGCATACCCGATCTCGTATGCCGTCAGGTCGAGCACTGAGAGCGCGATGGTCCGCCGGCGGTAGCGCTCGACCAGCTCGCGCGCCGCCTCGACCTCCTCCTCGCCGTCGGCGTGGAACCACTTGAGAGCGACGCTGGCGTCGCTAACGATGCCGATCGAGGGCATCACGCGCCTGCCGGTCACGCCGGACGAGATCCGCCGACTCGAAGGGTCCGTTGATCCCAGCGCCTCTCGCCTCTCGCGAGCGCGCGCGTCGATGGCCGCGGCCGATGGCCAGCTCAGCTCGCGCTGGGCGGCCTCCTGGAGGAACCGGCTGCGATTGGTCCCGCGCGCGGTCGCCTCGGCGTCGATCGCGAGAGCAGCTCTTCGGGCAACGAGATCAATACCTTCGCCATGCCGTAGAGTATATCCATGCGATATCCGCGCTCGTCCAAGGTCGCAGCTTTCTGTCCGAAGGTATGCAGCCTCGCCGGCGAATTGACGCTCGCGCGGATGGCTCGTTCGACTCGTTGCACCGGCAGTGGCTCCTCGACGGTTCTCGAGCCGCTGCGCGGACTCGCTCGAGGATCTCGATGTGGCCGGTGTCCTTTGGTCTCCCGCCGACCGCTTCATGGCGATGAGGTCCTCGACAGCGGCCACCTGGTATGTCTCCTGCCCGTGGATCGTGCGGCTCCGTGCGCGGAGTTTCTCGTGGTCGAGGCCACCCGGTCTGAAAGTAGGTCGAGCCGTCCCAGACGCGTCATCAGCGTCCAGGTGCTTCCCTGCGCGAGGGCGCGAGCATCAAGGGTGATCCTGACGCCGGCCGGCACATCCACAGGCTCGGCGTGGAGCTCGGCCACGGCCGCGGCGATCGCGGCTTCGGGCGTACGATGTCGACGTCGACAGTCGCCCACATCGCGCCCTGGACGCCTGCTGCGATGCCACCGATCACCACGAACTCGACATGATGCTGATTGAGAACCGAATGATCCCCAGTGGATCGAACGCCGCGGCTGGCCGTTCGGTCACCGAGCGTCGCGCGCGTCGTCGAACATCCGGAGCATGTTCCGGTTCGAGGCGAGGTAGTGAGCCTCCCGATCTTGTCGGTCATTCCGACAAGGCGCGCGATTTCTGCCTGGTCAGCGTCCGCCTGCGCCTGACCCGCCGTCCGAGAACAAGCGCCGCTCGGTCGGTCGACCGAGAACACCTTCATGACCTCGTCGCCGTAGTGGTTGATCACCTTGACGGCGACCTTGGCCGTCGAGGGGCGCGGGAACGGGCGCGAGACCGTTGAGTTGACCGTCGCCCACGCTTCGTCGGAGATGTCGGCACGCAGCGCGCGGCGGAGCTTGTCGTAGGGATCGTCTGCACCCGTGAAGTAGGCGTGGCGGACGAAGAAGGCGTCGCCGTCGTAGTTTGTGTCGAGGAACCAGGCGGCGATGTCGTCGACTGACGATGCGCGCAGCGCGCGCCGGTCGTCGGGTCGTACACGTCGAGGCCCTTCACCTCGACCTCGATCTCGCCGTCGCCTGCCGGTCGGACGTCGATGTCGGGCTCGCCGAAGACCATGAACAGGTTGCCAGTGCCGGTCTTCTTGAGCAGCTCATCGCCCATCGCGAGGTCCGGGTTCATGCGCGCCTGGAGGATCGTCAGGCGGCCGAGGGTCGAGGCCTCCTCCCCTGCCAACGGGTCGAACGCGAAGCCGCACACGACCAGTAGGTCGGCGAACTTGACGGCCTCCTTGGCGGCGTCGCGGATGAGCTCGGGTCCGACCGTGCCGAACTCGGGACCGATCGCGATCGCCACCGACCTCGTCGTGCCGTTCTCGCCGTACTCCCCGACCCCCTGGACGTAGACGCCGGGGTACGGGTCGAGTCGGCTGAGCTCGAGGCGCTCGTTGCGCTTGGTGTTCTGGACGCCGGCGCGTCGGAGGTTGTCGAGGATGCTGGTGACGAACTGGCCGGCATCGACCGACGGCGCGGTTGGGTCGGCGGCGGTGTCCTCCGGGCCGTCGGCCATGACCGATGGGGTGACAGGCTCTCGACGGTGAACGGGCCCGACACGCGGACGATCTTGGGGTCCTGGTAGGGGCGATCGAACAGGGTCTCGCTCTCGGCGTGGCGGGCGATCGCGGCGTCGATCTCCTCGCGACTCATGTCCTCGCGGATGTCCGGGTTCTGGGCGATCGACTTGAGGGTCACGTGCGGCACGCGCTCGTAGACGAAGCCGCGGCGGACGTCGGCCGATGTCGGCGGCATGGCGCTCGGCGGCGCCTGGCCGGTCAGCTGGGCCTCTTCCGGATGCCGGCCTCGGAGTCGGCGAGGAGGTAGTACGGGTACTGGGCGGCCATCAGGCGCGAGCGCGAGGGCGAGCGCGACGCGGCTCGTGTCGACCGTGATCCAGCGTCGGCCCCACTGCTCGGCGACATATGCGGTCGTACCGGAGCCGCAGGTCGGGTCGAGGACGAGGTCCCCGGGATCGGTCGTCATCAGGAGGCAGCGTTCGACGGCTGTTGTCGCTGTCTGAACGACGTACACCTTTGGGTCGGCGCGACTCCGATACGCCGATGTCCATCCACGTGTTCGTCAGTGGGTACGCCGGAAAATCATCGAGGTATCGAACGTACGCCAGCGTGTTCCCGGTAACGCGAACCCTTCCAGCCACCGGAGGGCCGCCATCCCGGCTTCGTTGGTCTTCCATCGACTCCGATGTTCGGTCGGTACTCCCGGCATCCCTCGATCAACACCGGAAACCACGACGCCGGCGTGCGCCTTTCTCGCGACCCATGCTCTGGCTCATGAGATCTGCGCAGTCGAAAGACGCGTCCTGCCGGCAGCGGGGTCGCGCCCGACCGTTCGGCTAGCGTGATCGGTCGCGTGTCACCCGACGGAAGCTCGACTTGGTCGTACTTGGACCCGCCTTGGCCGCCGACGCCCTTCGTCACGTGGATGGAACGGTACTTCGTCGCCGCTCGTTCTTTGCCGTACCAGAGGAGCCAGTCGGCGTCCCCGGAAGGAGGTCCGCAGTAGCTCCGGTGGTCTTGGAGTAGGTAACCCGACTTGAGACGAACCCATCGAACCCAAAACCTCGTCGAGCACCGACCGCACGAGATGGACGTTCTCGTCACCGATCTGGACGAAGACCGAACCAGCATCGGTCAACAGCTTACGTATGACGACCAGTCGGTCTCGCAGATAGGCCAGGTAGGAGTGGACGCCGAGTCTCCATGTGTCTCGGTACGCGCGAATCTGCTCCGGTTGGCGCGTGAGGTCGGAGTCTCGGCCATCCGTGATGTCGCGTTTGCGCGTACTTACCTGCCAGTTACTTCCTGAATTTGATGCCGTACGGAGGATCGACATAGATCGTTTGGACCTGGCCCTTGAGGCCTTCCTTCTCGGCCAGGCTGGTCATCACCAACAGCGAGTCGCCGAGGATCATCCGGTTCGCCCACTTGCCGGGGTGGCGGTAGAAGTCGACCTTCTCCTCGAACGTCAGCTCGCTGTACGGCCCGAAGAAGCCGAGCTGCTGCTCTGACCGGCGGCCCTCGCTCTCCGCGCGGAGCTCCTCGACCAGCGCCAGCGGATCGATCGTCTCCTGGATGTAGATCGGGACCGCCGGCACCTCGAGGTCGTGGCTGTGTCCTGCTCGTCCTTGCCCTTCCAGACGAGCTGCGGGTCGAGGGTCGGGTCCCGGGGATAGCGCACGATGGCCGGCCTCTTCTCCTCCGGGCGGGCGAACGACTCCAGCTCGGCGGTGGGGATGTTCGAGCGGCGGTCAGACGGGTGAGTCGTCGCCCGGACGATCGTGCTCGGCTTGATCTTGTCAGCCACCGCTCACCTCGGGCTTCCGCGCATCAAGCACGTCCGACGTGGGAGCTCGGGACGAGCGACCGTCCTGGAGCGTCACGATCGTGACCTCGTTGAGCGAACCGTCGTATCGGTAGACGATGAGCATCCAGCGCCAGGGCCCGAGGATGAAGGAAACCTTCCCACCGGCCATGGAGCGCCGGTCCGAGCAGCGGGAAGCGGCGAAGAGGCTCCAGTGATCGGCGGACCCGCGCCCGCGTGCCGCGCGGCAGACTGTGCGTCCGAACGAGACCGGTCAGATCGTCGGCCGCGCGGCGGGTGACGACGACCGTGGGCAACCGTCGAGGTCCTCCAGCGGGATGATGCGCCCGGCCTTCGCGTCGGCCAGACCTTCTTGCGCGCGCTCCCAGGCACCGTCGATGCCGTCGAGCAGGGCTGTCACATCCCTCGGATCGGGGTCCGCCTCGTCGAGCGCCGACGAGAGGAGCGAGCGGGCCAGCGTGCCCGCGGTCACGTGCGTCCGCTCCGCGAGGCGGTGGAGCTTCTCGGCGTACGGGCCATCGAGGATCACATTCACCCTCGTCGGCGTCGACCGTTCCACGGCGCTAGCCTAACACTGCCCGACACGATTCGTGCATCGATCAGCGCATCCCAGTACGGGAACCGCATCGCGAGTCGAGCGGTCCGTGGGTCTGGCTGGCTGGCTGGTCATGTGCCAGTCTCCTCGACCGGGTCCGCCGGAGGTGTTCGGAACGGGTCCTCGACGCGCACGGAGCCGTAGGTCCTCCGTGCGCCAGGTCCTCGCTCAACAACGTCCGACACCCGGCCGTTCGCGCAGCACTGAGGACCAGGGCGTCCCAGTATGAGACGTGCCACTGCTGTGTCCCGTCGATCGCTTCGTCCACGAGCCGGGTATCGATGGGCACGACGGGCAACTGCCCTCATCCATTCGACCATCGCCCGGCCGTCCGGCGGGGCCACGACATCCTCAGCTTTCCGGTCACGGTCGCGTAGAACTCACCCAGCACCTGGGCCGATATGACGTAGTCCTTGTCCGGGCTGGCCGCGGGGACCTCGAGGGCGCGTGCTCGCTTTGTTGGCTCGGCCACATCGACCGCGTAGACCCAGACGTTCGTGTCGATGAACGCGCGACCGTTCACTTCGCGCGCAAGTACCTGGGTCGGTCGTACAGATCCTCGCGTCGCCACGTTCGGCCTTCAGGCCCGCTGCTCGCCGTGGACTTCGATGCCAGCTCGACGAAGCCGGCGAGGGCGGACTGCGTCTGGCTGGGTCCGGCGTACCGCTGCAAGTAGTCACTGACCACGGCGTTCACCGAGGTGCCGTTCTCCAGCGCTCGTATCCTGGCCCGCCGCAGGACTTGCTCGTCGACCGTTACCGTCAAGTTCGCCATCGGAGTCCCTCGTGTAGCACGAGGTTGGTGTAGCACGAGGTTAGCGCGCTTTCGTGCCGCCACGGCAGCAGCGTCGCGACGACAGTCCGGAGGCGTGGAACCGGAGCCAGGGCCCGCCGCG
The DNA here is from genome assembly GCA_030447745.1 of Chloroflexota bacterium. Lineage (GTDB taxonomy): Bacteria > Chloroflexota > Limnocylindria > Limnocylindrales > CSP1-4 > JACDAV01. Next base: position 82,390 of record JAUJOH010000001.1, read on the forward strand.
GGCTGAGCGCCGCTGCTCGTGGATGCGACCGACTGGATCGCTCGCCGGCGCCGAGGATCGGGCCGCTGCTCGTGGATACGACGGACACGACCGCCGACCAAACGACCGAACACTCGGCACGCTCACGCGGAGGGTCCACGACGCCGCTCATACCTCCAAGCGTTCGCGCGCCGCGCCGCGATACGGCTCCGCGCAGCGCCGATGGCGGCCGCGGTCCGGGCCGAGGTCGGTTCGGCGAACGAGTCGCTCGCATCTGCGGTTGGCACCGCGCGATGACCGGCAGGTGAGCGCCGGAGCCTGACGCCAAACCTGTCCAGCAGGGTCGCTGCGGCCGACACGTACTCCCTGATCGCGTCCTCCGTCCCCCGCATCCCGCCTCACGCCTGTTCAAGCTCGGCCAATCGCTCGCCGGCGCCGAACCGGCCGCCCTCGGCGACGCGACGGGGAACGACACGGCGAGTCGCAGGCTTCCGGCCGCTGGCATAGAACTCGAACGTCGGTACCGGAATGCGGACGATCCGCTTGGACACACGGATGGCCGGCAGCTCGCCTCCTCGACCAGGCGCCAGACGGTGTCGTGACTGACGCCGAGTTGTTGCGCCGCCTCCTTGATGCTGTACCAGCACTCGGCCTTGTCTCTCCGTTGCGATCGGTGCGTCTCAGGTGGACCGTAACGCGCTCGACTCAGATGTCCAGCACCGTGGTTTGGCGTCGTCCTCGTCCACGAGCGCGAACAGTGCCGATGTGTCGACGAATGCCGTCACTCGCCAAAGGCCTCGGCGAGGTAGGCATCGTGGTTTTCACTTACGTCCGGCTGGCCGGAGTGGAAGCCGCCCACCGAGGGTTGTGAAGGCAGTACGTACTTCGCCCGGATCAGGCCGCCGGCGTCCCACGGGTCGGTCACCTCGAGGAACGCCCAGCGGCCGAGGCCGCCCCAGTTGTTGACCGCGACCGTCCACAGGTGCTCCGCGGTGGCGACCTTGACCTGCTTCTCCTTCTTCGCCTCGCCGGTGACCTCGAGGACGAGCGTCAGCAGGTCGTCACCCGTCGAGGCGGCATCGCGGAGGCGGATCAGGAAGTCCGGCACGTAGTTGCCGGCGCGGCCCTCGTAGGTGTACGGGATCTTGAAGTTGAGACCCTGGTTCTTGGCGTAGCTGACGACCTCCGGCATGTCCTCGAGCACCTGGGCCAGCTTCGATTCCCAGCCTGAGTCCTCCGGCACGAGGTTGAGGTGGCTCTTGGCAGTCTCGTAGCACGTCTTCGTCGTCTCGAACCAGACGTCGTCCGTGGAGCCGATCGGCTCGTACGGCCGAAGGTTCGGAATGAGCCGCTTCTCGCCGCGGGTGCCGGCCACGATCGCCCGGTGGATCCGGTCCGCCGCCGCGTGGCTGTACTGGGCGAACAGCAGCATCTGCTCGAAGGTTCCGTCCTTCTTGTACGGCGTGACGCACTCGTCGATCCAGCGCCTCGTGATGCGGACGAGCTGCGGGAAGAGCCACGGCCGCCCGGCGCCGTCCTCGTCCTGGAAGTGGTTGTCCAGCGTCCGCTTGGCGACCGCGAACACGACGGTCTGGATGCGGTGATCCCGGAGGTCGATCTCGTGCCGCTCCATCTGGCCGACGATCGGGTCGACCTGCGTCTTGATCGCGACATCCTGCGTCGAGAGCTGCAGGATCGACGAGGCGTCGAAGGTCGCCTCGAGGTGCTCGGTCGGCATCTCGTAGCGGTAGCCGACGAGGCGCGGGAACTCGATCCGGAGGTGCGAGCGCTCCGGCAGGGCGCGGACCTGGCGGACCGGCTTGGCGACCTTGACCCTCCCCTTGCCGGAGACGCTGAGGAAGCTGAAGGGCACGCCGTAGACCTCCGCGTACTCCGGCTCGAACAGCCCGTCGGCATTGGCGTCGTAGCTCGCCCGCCGGAGCGCCCGCCCGACCACCTGCTCGCACAGCAGCTGCGTCCCGAACGCCCGGATACCGAGGATGTGGGTGACGGTGTTGGCGTCCCAGCCCTCGGTCAGCATCGCGACCGAGACGACGCACCGGATGTGCTCCCCCAGCCTCCCCCGCTTCCCGACCGTGTTCATGACCTCGCGCAGGATGTCCTCGTCCGTGATGTCCTCGGCCGACCGGCCGGGGAAGCGGGTGACGTACTCGCGCTTGAACTGGTCGATCTCCGCTGCGGCCGCCTTGCGGAAGGCGGGGTCGAGGGCGTCGCCGCGGTCGAGCTGCGCCGAGTCGACGAGGAGTGTGTTCGGGCGGTCCCGGAAGCGACCGTCCTCCTCGTTGCTGAACAGCGGGAGGTTGCCGGGCACGACGACCTGGTCGCCGTTCCCCAGCTCCTTCTGCCAGCCGGCGATCCAGTCGGACACGAGCTTGGACGTCGCGGTGTTCGAGCAGACGACGATGAACACCGGTGGCGTGCCCATCCCGGCCGCGTCCCACTCGACGTGGCTGCGCTCGTAGTCGGCGTACAGGCTGCGGAGCGCGCCCTCGAGCTCCTTCGGGATCACCGGCAGCCCGTCGATCGGCGTGTCGCGCAACCCCTTCCGCGGGAGCGCGCTGCGCACGCGGAGCCAGAGGTCGCGGTACATCGGGCCCTTCCCCGTCATGGAGTCGTCGCTGACCGGCACCCGCGGGATCTTGACGATGCCCGACTCGATCGCGTCCATCAGCCCGAAGTCGCTGACGACCCACGGAAACAGCGTGCCCTCGGCGTAGCCGGAGCCCTTGAGGAAGAACGGGGTGGCCGACAGGTCGTAGACCGCCCGGACGCCGAGCTTGTCGCGGACTGCCTGGACGCCGGACAGCCAGACGCGCGCCTCCTCGAGGTCCTTCTTCGCCTGCGTCCGCTCGTCCGCGTCGAGCGCGCCCTCCTCGGCGACCTCCTTCGGCGCCGGCGCGTAACAGTGGTGCGCCTCGTCGTTGAGCACCACGATGTTCTTCGCGTTGCCGAAGACGCGGCAGACCCGGCGGACCATCTCGGCCGGCGTCTCGCGGAATCGGTCGTCGTCCTCGAAGCCGGCGAGGACCTTCTTGGTCAGGCTCGCCGCCTGGATCTTCTCGCGCCGCAGGAAGGCGTGAAAGTTCGTGATCAGGACGGTCGCGGCCTGGAGACGGTCGAGCTGCTCCGGCGTGACGATATCGAGCGCGCGGTAGTAGCTGTCCGGGTCGTTGGGGATCAGGACCCGCAGGCGGTCGCGGATCGTGATGCCGGGCGTGACGACGAGGAACTTGTCGCTGAACCGCTTGTCCTGGGCGTTGGCCGCCTTGTTGAGCGCCTGCCAGGCGATCAGCATCGCCATGAGCACGGTCTTGCCGGAGCCCGTCGCCATCTTGAAGGCGAACCGCGGCAGGCCGCCGTTGTGCTGCTGGTTCTCCTGGCGGATGACGTTGAGCGCCTTCGTGTCGCCGAGCCGCTCCGCCGCCTCGGTCAGGTAGATCGCCGTCTCGGCCGCCTCGAGCTGGCAGAAGAAGAGCCGCCGCTCGCGGTCCTCGTCGCGCCAGTGCGCGAGCAGGTCGCGGGTGACGCTCGTCGTGTGGGGGTAGTCCTGGAGACGCCACCGCTCGACGGACTGGCGGATCTCGTTGACGATCTCGTTCGGCTGCTGGCGCGTCGGGCCGCCGAAGGCGTCCATCGTCAGCTGGGCTGAGGCCTTCTTCGGCCACGCAACCGGGACGAAGAACTCGCTGGGTCGACGGCGTGGGGCGATCTCGCCGGTGACCTGCCCGTCGGTCGTCGTGACGAAGTGCTGGCGGGGCTCGACGAACGGCGAGTTGATCACGATCGGGTTCTCGATGACTGGCGCCACGCGTTCCCTCCCGGCCGATCGGACGACTTCCGCCTGTGCGACGGTCTATCCGGCGGGGCGGGACTCAACCACAACCGCCCGCCCGTGTACGCCCTGACCGGCGTTCACCGTCAGTGAGCGAGCACGTGCAATCCGGGAGCGGATCGCCAGGCGTTGATGGGATCGCCAGGGTGATGGGTCTGCTACGCAGGTCGGATTCAAGACCTGCACGCCAGTTCGCCCGACGTCCGTGTTGCGCGTGACGAGGACGAGGTCGTGCACGAGAGCCGTCGCGGCCAGGAGGCCATCCACCGTCGGGATCGGGTCCGGAACGTTGAGGAAGCCCCAGCGCTCGGCGACCCGGGCGTCGACGGAGAGGACGCGATCGCTGAACGTGGTGGTCAGGCGGGCCAGCCACTGTTCGAGCGCGAGGGCGGCAGGCGTATCGCGCCGGCGGACCGATTCGATGCCGCGCCGGATCTCGCCGAGGACCAGGACGCTCGTGAACAGCTCTTCCTCGTGAACTGCGGCAAACCAGGTGCGGATCCCTTCGGGGTTCGACCGCCCTTCGAAGCTCGGACAGGACGTTCGTATCGACGAGCCAGCTCACGCGACGTCGCGCGGGAGGTCGCGAGCCACCAGGAAGTCGTCATCGTCACCGACGTCGGGCATCGAGAGCAGGAGCTCCTTGAACGATCCACGCCCCAACTCACCCTGCAACGCATCCCGGAGGATCTCGCGATGCTCAGCCTCGGCCGAACGCCCATGGCGGGCGGCTCGGCTCTTGAGCGCCCGCACGATCTCAGCGCCGATGTTTCGCACGATCAGTTGACTCATCCGACATCACCTCTGCTATCAACGATAGCAGCTTGGTCGCCGGCACCACCGTGCTGGACCTCGAGCTGGCCGTCACGCTCGCGCGCTCCAACACAACTCCACCCTCGGCCGCTTCTTGCGGATCGTTTGAGATCGATACCGTCCCAGCGACCATCCGGCGGCGTACCACAACCGCGCGGCCGCTCGCGAGCGGCTTCACCGCCCTGGCCGGCAATCACCGTCAGTGAGCGAGTTGCCCACGTGCGAGCGTGGCGGATCGCCCGGTTTGCAGTCCGGGAGCGGGGCCACGCTCAATTGTCTCGAGATCGCTCAGTGGCGTTGAGGCGATCACGCAGCGCTCCGACTCGCCCGCGAGCCTCTTCGAGCTTCACCCGCTTCGATGATCTCGGCTGCGGAAGCCTGGGATGCGCGCGGCGCCACTCACGGTCGCCGCCCAGCTGGCGTAGCCGCAGTCCGTCCCGCTACCCGCCCTGCTCGAACCAGCGGAGCACGCGCATGGCGCGCAGCGTGTTCCAGCGGCTCGGCTGGCCCTCGCCGTCCTCCATCTCGAAGTGAGACTCGCCCTCGTGGACGTTCTGGAGCGGCCAACGGCCGTCGGGATCCCGGTTGTCCTCGACGACCCGGATCGCCTCGGTGACGCGATCGTCGCCCGTGAGCCGCGCGTCGCGGAGGTAGTCGAGGCCGCGGAGGACGTCGTCGTGCCACCAGGTCGGAAACGAGAACCCGAGCCAGCTCTGGTCGATCACCTCGCCAGTCGACTTCCGACGGAAGAGCCGGCGCTGGAGCATGTACTCCTCGCCGCGGCGCCGGGCCGCGGCGATCTCGGCTGAGCCGCCGGTCGCCCGCTCGTGCTCGAGCAGGCCCTCGAGGACGTTGATCGTCGTCGCGAACGACGACACCGTCGCGCCGTTCTCGACCTCGCAGTTCCAGCCGCCGTCCGGGAGCTGCTCGCCGAGGAGCCGGTCGACGAGCGGCGCCATGTCGACGCCGAAGTACGAACCGGTCGCGACGACGTTGCCGTTGATGCACGGCTCGACCTCGCCCTCGAAGAACCGGTTGTCGGCCCAAGGCGTCTCGTCCGGTGCCCCGCCGCTCCATGTGACGTGCTCCTGGACGAGGCCGACGGCCCGTCGAGCCTGCTCGCTCTCCGGATCGAGCCCGAACCGTCGCAGGAGCTCCAGGACGTGGAACGTGTCCGTCCAGTCCTGGGACCACGGCCTGCCGCCCCACAGGCCGTCGGGCGCCTGGAGCTCCAGCAGGCGGGCACCCCAGCGCTCGGTCGCGACCCTTGACCGCTCGGCGGCGATGACGTCGGCCGGCTCGTGCGTCAGGTCGCGCATCACCTGCCAGCGGATCGAGGGATCGGAGTCGAGCAACCAATCGGTGACGTTCATGTCGCTCCCTGGTGCCTGACCGCGAATGGCCGCGGGTCTCCGGTCCGGGTCGACCCTGGCGCGAATGGTGACAGAGCCACTGCGCCGGATGCGCGGGACTACGAGATGGCCACGACGAGGCTCGACACGAGCATCGCGGCGCTCGAATGCGTCGGACGGCGCGCTCGTGGCCATGAGGGCGTCGAGGATGCGGGTCCGCGTCGGAGTCAGTTGCTGGAATGACAGCTCGTCGAGGACGACGGGTCGGGCCGAAATCGGGCGGCGGCCGCTTCGACTCGGACGGCGGGACGATGATCAGCACGTGCGTCGATCAGCGCGACGCGCCATCAGCCGTCTGGATGCGGAACGGGCACGATCGTGAGCCCGTCGATGGCGGCGAAGTCCTCGGGGTTGCACGTGTAGACGGGGAGACCGTTCGCGATCGCCACCGCTGCGATCATGGCGTCGTAGGCGCGAGCCGCAGGCTTCCGCCCCGCGCGGCGCAGACCGGCAGCGACTGCACCGAACGCCCTGGCTGCCGCCGCATCGAACGGCAACGGATCGAAGTCTGCCTCGGCCTGCTGCAGATGGGCGAGCCGAGCCGCCCGCTCCGCGTCATCACGTGCGACGAGCGGCCCCACGGACAGCTCGGCAAGCGTGATCGTCGAGATCAGCGGCCGTGCCGGCAGGAGCCTGGGATCGGCGAGGCGCGACAGCAGAATCAGCGTGCTCGTGTCAAGGAGCCCGGACTCCGTTGTGGTCACAGCGCCGGATCGATGACATCGTCGATGTCGCGCCGAAGTGTGAGCGGATCGACGGCGGGCAAGTTTCGACGCCGCCGGAGGAGCTCGCTCGCGGTGAGAGCGGACGGCGAGAGCGGCCGCAGCTCGGCCACAGGCTTGCCATCCCGGGTCACGAGGACGTGCTCGCCTGCCTCGACGCGGTCGACCACGTCGCCCCCACGGTTCCGCAGTTCCCGGATCGTCACGGTGGCCATGCCGGGCAACTGTATCACGCGTGAGACAGCGGCCCAAGCCGCCGGCTCGCTGACGCCTTCGCCGGTCGCCATCCAAGGCGGACACCGTGATACCACTCGGTATCATCCGCGCGTGCCGATGACCCTGCGCCTGTCGAGCCAGGAGACCGAAGCCCTGCGCGAGACCGCTCGCCG
>JAUJOH010000001.1:89657-125734 GCA_030447745.1 Chloroflexota bacterium
CCTTCCTGCGGCCTACCCCCGCTTCGCCAGGGCGGCCAGCCAGGCCTCACGGTCGAGCGGCGTCGGACGGGAGCACCGGCGTTTCGGCGGGTTGTCGCCGATCGGCTGGTAGCCGCCGGCGCGCGTCTCGAGGATCCCCTCCCCCAGCGACAGGCCGGGCCGCTGGTGCTGCAGCGACCGGACACGAGCGACGGGCAACACTGCACGGACCCGCGACAGGCCGTTCGCCGAGAACTGGCCCGTGACGCGCCCGCCGAGACGGCCGAGCGCGGCGAGGACGCCCTGCGCGGTCGATGTCGGCATCTCGAGCGAGAGCTCGGCGAGCGGCTCGCAGACCCACGTCCCGGCACGCTGCAGCGCCTGCGCCAGGACGAGCTGCGTCAGCCGCCGGAAGTCGGCCGCCGTGGTCCCTGGTGAGTTGTACCCACAGTCCGTCATCGTGACCCGGCAGTCGGTCACCTGCCAGCCCGCCAGGCCCTCTGTGAGCGCCTCGCGGACGTACGCCTCCATGTGGGTCGTGAACGCCTCGACCGTGTGGAAGATGTAGAGGGGGACGAGTCTCACCTCCACGTCGCTGCGGAACTCGAGGCCGGACCCGTCCGGCGCGGGCTCGATCCGGAGGGCCAGCGTGGCGAGGAACGGGTTCGTGCTCAGCGGCGAGCTCCGCCGCGTGATGTTCGTCTTCGTCTTGGCGTGGATGACCTCCTCCTCCTCCCCCACGCCTGCCGGACGCTCGATGCACACGACCGTCGTCTCACGGAAGTCCGCGTCGATGCCGTAGTCGCGCTCGAGCGTCGCCTGGATGACCTCCTTCTGGACCTCCCCGTAGAGCGAGACGGCGATCTCGTGCCGGTGCTCGTCCTGCCGGACGTCGATGAGCGGATCCTGCTCGGCGAGCTGCGCCAGCGCCGCCCGGAGCGAGCCCTGCTGGTCGGGCGATCGCGCGAACACCACCGCCTCGAGGGTCGGACGCGGGAAGCGGGCCGTGACGGCCTCGCCCGGGGGCGGCTCGCCGATCGCGTCACCGACCCGCACGGCGCCGAGACCGCGGACCATCGCCATCTCCCCCGCCGTGAAGACGTCACGCCGCGGCGCACCCGCGGGCGCGAATACCCGGATCGAGGTGGCCTTCGCCTCGTCGCCTCCGCCGACCCGCACCCGCTGGCGCGGCCGGAGTGTGCCCGCGAAGAGGCGCACGTACGCCACGCGCTCGCTCGACGCGGTGCGTTCGATCTTGAACACGCGGCCGGACACCGGCGCGTCCGGATCGCCGGCCGGCCGGTAGAGGAGCTCGCGGATACCGGCCAGCAAATTGTCGACGCCGATCCCGAACGCGGCGGACCCGAAGAACACGGGATGGACGACCCCGCGCCGGGTCTGCGCGGCCAGCTGCTCGCGAAGCCGCGGATACGAGAGCGCTGCCTGGTCCCGCACGTACGCCCGGAGGATCGCCTCGTCGTGGTCGGCGAGGACCTCGGTCAGCGCGGCCCGATGTGCGTGATCGTCCTCGGTGAAGGGGTCGACCGTGGCATCGCGACGGCCGCCACCTCCGACACGTTCCATCGGGACGAGCGCGGAGGCGAGGCGTCGCCGCATCGCCTCGACGACCCGTTCCGGGTCGGCCCCGGTCCGGTCGATCTTGTTGACGAAGATCAGCGTCGGGACTTGGAGACGCTGGAGGGCTCGAAGAGGAGCGGCGTCTGGGGTTGGACGCCCTCGACCGCCGAGACGACGAGCACGGCGCCATCGAGCACGCCGAGGACGCGCTCGACCTCGGCGATGAAGTCCGGGTGACCGGGCGTGTCGACGAGGTTGACCGCCAGGTCGCCGACCAGGAACGAAGCGACCGCGGACCGGATCGTGATGCCGCGTTCGCGCTCGAGGTCGAGCGAGTCGGTCTGGGTGGTGCCGGCGTCGACGCTGCCGACGTGGTCGATCGCGCCGGCGGCGAGGAGTCGCTCGCCGAGGGTGGTCTTACCGGCGTCGACGTGGGCGGGATGCCGAGATTGAGCGTGCGCATGGAGCCTCATGTCGTGCAAGGAGGTGGTCACCTTCTGGCTGGACATGGGTGCTCCCATCTCGCTCCCTTTCTCGCATGTACGCGTCTACGCGCGCTGTGCCTGAGAAGCTTCCCATGCTGCGTCAAGGCCGGCGACTCACGCGGACCCGCTGGGCGGCGGCCTACTCCGCGTCGAGGAACGGGTTCTCCACGCGGACCCGTGCGATCTCGCCTCCGTGCCGGACATCCTCCGACACGATCCGCGCGGCGCCCGCCACGCGCTGCCTCGACGATCAACGCATCCCCAGAACGACACCGAGTGCTCCTCGTGGAGCCGAGACGCCGTCACGATCAGGGCCGGCTCGAGGAGCACGACCGGCCACGCGCTGTAGGCTCGATGACCTCCGGGCTTCCGCCGGCGTCATGGCGAGCTTCTGCTTCGCGGTCGCGACGGCGTAGAACTCCTGCAGGACCTGCGTGCTGAGCACGCCGGTGCCGGCCATCCATAGGCCTTCCAGGACCGCCTGCGCCGTCCTGTGCTTCGCGGCGTCCGACGCATCGTGTGCGTAGACCAGCACGTTCGTATCGACGAACGTTGCGGCGTCAGCCGCCAAGTCGATCGAGCCGGTCGGGCATAGAGGTCGGCACGCGTCCAGGCACGCGTCCGCGCTTCTTCGCGCCCCGCATGAGGTTGATCGCGCGCTGCCGTGCGTCCTCGTAGCGCTCGTCGTGGGCGACCAGTTCGTCGAGCTGGCGGAGACGAGCGCGCTTACCGACTGGCCCGCGCTTCGCCGCAAGGATCCGCGCCCGCCTGATCACCTCGGCGTCCAGCTGGATCGTTAGGTTCGCCTTGGCCATTGGTCTTCTCCACAGTCGTTCACGTGGACCACACTCTACCACGTGTACCGGGAGCAACCCGGGTGCTTCGCTACCGCGGGGTTGTCGAATGGCGCCGCGACGAGCGTGGCGCATCGGCGGGGATGAAGGTCCGCAGTTGCACACCGCAGGAACGTAACCACGCCGCGCACGGCCAGAGCCGGTTGGCTGCTACCGTCCGCAACCATGGGACTCGGCTTCGGACTCCTCAGCGCGCAGCTTCGACCGGGCGAGACCGACTGGACGCGTGCCTACGACGAGACGGTTGCGCCTGGCCGTCGACGCTGAGCGGCTCGGCTACACGTCCGTGTGGACGATGAGCACCCTTCGTGGATGACGGCTATATGCCGTCGCTTCTCGTCGTCAGCGCGGCGCTCGCGCGGCGACGTCGCGGATCGAGATCGGCACGGGCGTGATCCTCGCGCCAATGCACCACCCGCTTCGTCTGGCGGAGGACGCGGCGACCGTCAGGCTGCTCAGGCCACGGCCGGCTTGTCTTGGGCCTCGGGCTCGGGTGGTCCGAGACCGAGTTCGTCGCCCTCGGCGCTGACATGCGACGACCGCGGAGCCGCGATGGAGGAGATCCTCCAGATCCTGCCTCAGGCGTGGACAGGCGAGCCGTTCACCCGCCAGGTCCGTCTACCACCTCCCGACGCTCGGCGTCGCCCGCCCCGCCGACGCGGATACCGATCCATCGGCGGTGGGGCCGAGCCCGCGATCCGCCGCGCCGCGCCTCGCCGACGGCCTCTTCTCCAATGCCCCGGCGGAAGGGTTCCTCGAGCAGGTGGGATGGGTGCTCGACGAGTGCGAGCGCATCGGCCCGCGACCCGGCGACGATCCGGTTCATCCACTACTCGATCCTGCTGCCCGGCGCCTCGCGCGAGACGCGCTCGCCCGCCGCGACGCCGTGTGGGCGATGAACTGGAAGTACTCGGACATGGAGGCCTCGGCGACCCGACCGCTCCACCGCCCGCGCCGCCGGCGTTCACTCGTCCAGACGACGCCCTGGTGAGGGTCGAACGACTTGGGCCGGGACCACCGACAGATCGTCGAGGCGCTGCTCGACATCCGGAAGCAGGCGGGTCTGCCCGTCGAGTTCAGGCGACCACCTTCCGATGCTCGACTACGACGAGCATGATCGAGGTGATCAGCAGTTCGCGCCGCACGTGAGGCGCACGCTTGCGCAGTCCAGACTAGCGCGCGGCGGGACCAGGACGTCCAGGTTCACTGACCGTGCCGCCGCTGCCTGTCGGAGTGTCGTACGATCGAGCCACCGAGCTCCGGCCCGAGACGGACAGCCGACGCGATGTGGATCACGTCCAGAGATCGAAGGTCCGGGCCGCGGGTCGCGGCCGACACGCGGGCAAGCTCGGCGTCGAGCTCGACGAACGCAAAGCAAGGCCAGGACGCCTGCGGATCCGCGCTCGGATCCGCGCGGGCGACTGACCGCGCGATCCGGCTCGACGCTGTCGACCGACCACGAGATCGCGGATGGCGCGACTCGGGCTCTCGATGACGAGTTTCATGTGGCCGAAGAGTCGCGTGGTCAGCTCGTCGCTCCGTCCGTCAGGAGTGCCTCAGTTGCCGTCGTGCCGGTCGTCACCGAACTGGTTCGGGCAGCCGGCTGGTGTCTGGAAAGCGCCGGCGTGACCTTGCCCCTCGGCGATCAGTCGGGCGAAGGTCGCGCCGGTCGTGACGGCTCCAGACGCGCCACGGCGCGGCCAAAGACGGTCGATCTCGAACCGCTCACCCGTTTCGACGCGCGCGAGGTACTCGCGGCGCCAAGTCGCGCATGCCGACGGGGGTCATGTGTCACACCGTAACACGGGCCAGCCGTTCAGGAGGCGAGCACCTCGTACTCGGGTGGCGAAGCGCGGGTCGCCCAGCCGAACTCGCCGGCCCGTGGCCGTTGCTGGGAAAGATCACGGCCGTGGTCCCGGAGGCGTGGTCGAGGGCCACGGCCAGTGCCGCGCGGTGCGCCAGCTCGCCAGCCGATTCGGCGCCGGCAGCGATGACGATGCGGGTCGACGCAGCCCGGAGGGCGTCGAAGTCGATCTCGTAGTGCGTGCACGACACGATGTTCTGCCCGAGGAGGGGATCGTTCCGCGAGCCGTCGTCTTCGGTCGGCAGCCCGAACATCGCCGGGTCGGGCGCGGGCCGATCCGTGTAGTCGGCGGGGAACGGACCCCGGTGGCTGGCCAGCGCGATGAACTTCGCCATCGCCGGGCCCATGCCACTCCGGAGGTACGTCTCGCGGATGTCGCGGTTCGCGGCGAGCGCCTGCTCGCGGTCCGGGAGCACCTGGGCGGCCGGCGGCTCGTGCGCGACGATGGTCCGGACGTCCTCCCGATGGCGCGCCACCAGCGCCAGTGCGTTGACGGCTCCGCCGCTGCTGGCGAAGAGATCGACCGGTCCCCCGCCAAGCGCCAGGATCAGCCGGTGGAGGTCGTCCGCGTGCTGGTCGGGCGTCGACTCGGGCGCTGGGTCGTTCCGCTCGCTGCGCTCCACGCCGCGGGGGTCGTAGGTGACGACCGTGCGATCGGCGAAGTGCCGGGCGAGGGTGCCGAAGCCAGCGGCCCCCATCGGCGACCCGATCAGCAGCAGGACCGGCTGGGTGCTGGATTGGCCGGGCCGGACGTCGTAGGTGAGAACCGCCCCAGGAACCTCCAGGGTGTGTGTGGCGGGATCGGTGAGGGTCTGCGTCGTCGACTCGGTCACGGGTGCTCTCTCCGTTGTTGCGGGCCGCCTGCCCGTCGCCATTGAGACTGGTCGCAAAGGCGAATTTCATCGGCGGCTGATCCTTGGCGGCCCAATCACGCCCGGGCGACCGCGTCCTCCGCGAGGATGGCGTCGATCTGACCGATTGCCTGCTTCATGCCGTCTTCCACGCCCATCGCGAGGATCTGCTCCATCGCCTCGGCACTCGGGAAGATGCTCTCGATCGACATCCGGGTGCGCCCGTCTCCGATCTCCTCGATCGCGAGTCGCGCTTCCGTGGCCGGAAGGTCCGTGTTCGGCGTGCCGTCGTCATTGGCGAAGCCGTCGCGGAAGATGAGAGAGCCGGGGGGATCGACCCGGACGACGTCCCAGTAGCCTCGCGGCTGGTCGCCCTCGGGCCCGGTCATGTGGTATTCCACGCGACCGCCGGGGCGCAGGTCGTGCGCGTCAACGGTGGCGGGGTACTTCGGCGGGCCCCACCAACGCTCGAGCTGGCGCGGGTCCGACCAGAGCTGCCACACCCGCTCCGCCGGCGCGTCGAACTCAGCCTCCATGGTCATGGTCAACCTCTCGGGCTGCTTGCGGACGGCGGTGACGGTCATGCGTGGTTCTCCTCGGGGTCCGTGATCAGGTCGGTCATGCGCGCGATCCGACCGCGCCACGACAGACGCACTGAAGCTCACCAGATCAACTCGAAAACAAGCCTATTGGTCGCCGCGTTGCCACGTCCGTAGCTAATGTGCTACGGTTGGCGCAGGCCGGATGTCGCGTCGAGAGAGCTCCGCAACAACACGCGGGGCTTGCTCGATCGAGTTGAAGCGGGCGAGGCCATCACGATCACGGTCGACGGCCGACCGGTAGCGGTGTTGCAGCCGGCCGGTCGCCGGCCCCGGTGGTTGGGGCGCGACCAGTTCGTTCGCCGGATCGTCGCACGCCAAGCGGACGCGGGTCTACGGGACGAGTTGCGGCGCCTGGCCCCGGAGACCACAGACGACGTTCGCGCGCCGTGACTGACGGCCTTGCCGACACGACCGTCTTCATCGCGAGTGAAGCCGGACGTCCAATCCGAACGGAGGCGATCCCGGATCGGCTGGCCGTGTCTGTGGTCACGATTGGTGAGCTGCACGCTGGCGTGCTCGCGGCGACCGATCTCGAAACCCGGAGCCGCCGTCTCGGAACGCTGAAGGCCGCCCTGTCCTTCGACCCGATCCCGATCGACGAAGCCGTGGCCGAGTCGTGGGCTCGGCTGCGTGTGCTGCTCCGGGACACGCGCATCCGCATGCCGGTCAACGACTCCTGGATCGCGGCCACCGCGCTCGCGCTCGGTTTGCCTGTCGTGACCCAGGACGACGACTACGTCGTCGTACCGGGGCTGAGCGTGATCCACGTCTGAGCCGATTGAGGGCAGCGCCGCGATCTCAAGGTGCGTCGCCCGGATCAGGCGCCCATCGTGGATTCGCAGCTCTCGTGGCTGGCCACGGGACGCTACCCGTCAGGCCCGACCGAGGACCACGTCGATCCCGGCGAGGATGAGCTCGAGCTTCGGCGACGGGAGCTTGGTGATCCGGTCGGCAAGCACTGATCGGTCCAGGGTCACGATCTGCGAGACGTTGGCGACGGGTTCCTTGGGAAGTCGGGACGCTCGCGTGGACAGCAGCACGTTGCCGGGCGCATCGGCCCACCGCAGGTTACTCGTGAGCGGGACGCACACGACCGTGCGGATCGCGCTCCGGTTGAAGGCGTCGCCCTGAACGACGACCACGGGGCGCCGGAACCCCGGTTCGGACGCGAGAGCCGGAGGCAGGTCCGCCCACCACACCTCGCCCTGGGCGATCACCATTCAGACGCGGCGAGCACCGACCGACCGGTGGGCTCGACGAAACGCGCCTCTTCGGCACTGTCCCCGATCTCCGCGACGACGCGGTCGAGCATCGCCGTGACATCGTCCGGTTCGTGCCGCGCGACGTACTCGCGGAGCGCCGCGCTGTAGAGCTCGCTGCGCGAACGACCCGCCCGGCGGGCGAGGCGTTCGGCTCGCTCGAAGACGTCGTCGGGCACGGAGATGGCCGTTTTCATACCCCGAGTATAACCGCTCGACGTCGGGCTCGGCTCGTACGCCGGGCCGGCGCGCGACAATGACCCGGTGCCAGACGACGTGCCGACCCAGATCCACTTCCGGCCGGAGCGAGCCGGGGACGAGTCGGTGATCGGCGACGTCGTCGAGCGTGCCTTCCGAGAGCGCCGCGTCGCGGACCTCGTGGCCGCCCTCCGTGCCTCGCCCGACTGGATCGACGGGCTCAGCTTCGTGGCCGAGCACGGTGACGGGCTCGTCGGCCACATCCTCTTCAGTCGGTCGCTGCTCGACGCGCCGCGACGCCTCGTCGACGTGCTGGTCCTCAGTCCTGTCTCGGTGACGCCAGTCCACCAGGGGCGCGGGATCGGCTCTGCCCTGATCCAGTACGGCCTCGCCCAGGCCGCCGGCCGCGACGAGCCGCTCGTCTTTCTCGAGGGGTCGCCGACCTTCTACCGGCGCTTCGGCTTCGAACCCGCGGGTCCGCTCGGGTTCCGGCGCCCGTCGCTGCGGATCCCGGAGCCGGCCTTCCAGGTCATCAGGCAGCGGTCGTACGAGCCATGGATGACCGGGACGCTCGTCTATTCGCGGGTCTTCTGGGACCTCGATTGCGTCGGCCTTCGCGAGGACGACGTTGCGGGTGCAGCCCCGGGCACCTAGCGACGCCTCAGCGCCGTGCGGGCTCCGGTCCCCAGTCGGGCGGCGAATCGTCGCCGTGGACCCGGATGCCGTACGCCCACGAGTCGAGGTCCGGTGGCTCGATCCCGTTGGCGCCGAGGATGGTCCCGATGTGGGTCCGGTGTTCCGTGCCGTGCATGATCAGTTGGGTCAGGATCGTCGCCGCCGCCCGCTGGCCGCTGCCGGTCGGGAGCATCGTGGCGGGCTCCGGGAGCGAGTCCACGAGCGCCGCGAGGTTCGCCGCCGACTCGGCCGCGAGCGACCGCAAGTCGGTCACGTTCGGCCGCTCCGGGCGGTCAGACCGGTCGTAGCGAGGCAGGCCGGCGAGCCGCCGCTGGTAGCCGAGCTCGCTCGTGAGGAGGTGCTCGAACGTCTCGCGGATCGTCCCGTACACGCCCGACGTCGTTGCGTCGAGCGTATCCGGCGGCTGGTCGCCGAGGAACTCGAGCAGGCCGCGGTTCGCCCAGCTGTTGTAGCCCACGATGCGGCTGAGGTAGGACTGCATCCACCGAGTCTAAGCGGCGCCGGTCATCCGCGACGCCGCGGCCGCCGATCACGAAGTCGCCGAGCTGCCTGCCTCGCCAGTGCTTCGGCCACTCCGAGTCTCGACGTGACGCTGTCCCGTCGGACAATCGGCGAAGTACTCCGCGAGAACGGGGGTCATCACGCTCGGCTCCCAGCCGTGGTCGGAGGCCGGAATCCGCACCAGCCGTGCATTCGGCAGGGCGGCGACGATGGACTCGGCCGCCGGAGGCATGACCGGGATCGTCTCCTCGCCCAGGATCACAAGGGTGGGCTGGGTCACCGAGGACCAGAGCTCGGCTCGCGGAGCGGACTGCGTCCAGGCGAGTGCTTCGGCGTCTGGTTCGAGGCTCGGCCCCATGCTGACCATCACCGGCACCCTGGGCTCCGCCTGGATGCCTCGAGCCACTCGGGTGGCATGTCCTTCATGAAATACTCGACGGTCCGCTCGCCGTCGCCCTCGGCAATCCGTTCCCGGAGCCCGGCGAGGAATGCCCGCTCCGTTCGACCCGAGTTCTTCGTCGAGTGGCACTTCCCACAGCGCGAGCTTCGTGATCGGCAGGCCGGCGGCCGCCGCTGCGAGTGCGATCGCGCCGCCCGGTGTGTCCGCCCGAATCGGGAGCTCAGCCGATGTTGCGCAACTCGAATGCCGGGTGACGGCGTTCGGCTGCGAGGTAATCATCCGCCGTCGGGCGCCGGTCGACGGCGTACCAGCCGGCGATCATCGACGCGAACAGCGTCAGGTGCAGGGCGATGATTCCTGACTGGTCCTGCCAGCCTTGGCGGGCATGATCCTGGCCTCAACAACATCAAGGGAGGAAAAACGGCGTGGCTCCTCGACTTCAGTTGGTCCTTGACGCCGCGAATCCGGCCCGCCTGGCCGAGTTCTGGGTGGCGGCCCTCCACTATCAGCAGCCGGAACCGCCACCACCGCACGCCAGCTGGGACGACTGGACCAGGGCGGCGGGCATCCCGGAGGATCGCTGGAACGACGCCCGGGCGGTTGAAGACCCGGTGGGTGAGGGACCCCGGCTCTTCATCCAGCGGGTGCGGGAGCCGAAGGTCGCCAAGAACCGGATGCACCTCGACCTGGGCGTGAGTGGCGGGCCTGGCACGCCCCTCGAGGAACGGAAGGCGCGGGTCGACGAGGAGGTGGCGCGGCTGAAGGCGCTCGGCGCGACCGATGAGCGCGGCGCGATCGAGCAGCGCGGCGAGTACTGGGTGCGGATGAACGATCCGGAGGGCAACGAGTTCTGCGTGCAGTGAGCGGTGGCCGGGCTCCTCGCGCGGCATCTCGCTCTCCCCTGCCCCGCCTGTCCGCGGCCGCGGCTCGGCGCATCGCGATCGCCGCCCAGGGCCTCGCGGACCCCGCGCCTGCCGGGAACGGGGACCGCCGAAGCCTGCGCCGGATGGTCGACCAGATCGGGCTCATCCAGATCGACTCGGTCAACACGGTGGCCCGGGCCCACGAGCTGCCGCCCTTCGCCCGGCTGGGCGCCTATCCCAGAACCCTGATCAAGGAGAGCACGGAGCGTCACCGGGACCTGTTCGAGTACTGGGGGCACGCCGCCTGCTTGATGCCGATCGCCAGCCAGCCACTCTGGCGCTGGCGGATGGAGCGGCTGCGGAACCGGGAGCGGTTCGAGCTCGCCCGGATCGAGCGGGACCGGCCGGGCTACGTGGCGGCCGTGCTGGCCGAAGTGCGCGATCGCGGCCCGATCGCGGCCAGCGATCTCACCGACGGCGGCAAGGCCAAGGGACCGTGGTGGGGTTGGGCCGACGGGAAGCTGGTCCTGGAGTGGCTGTTCGCAGCCGGCAAGGTGAGCGTGGCTGGCCGGCGGAGCTCGTTCGAACGCGTGTATGACCTCACGGAGCGCGTCGTGCCGGTCGCGATCCTGGCCCTCCCGACCCCGTCCATCGAGGAGGCCCATCGTGAGCTCGTCCTGATCGCGTCCCGCGCCCTGGGGGTGGCCACGCGAAGGGACATCGCCAACTACTTCTACCTGCGGGCGGATCGAGCGGCCGTCAGCATTGCCCAGCTGGTCGAGAGCGGCGACCTGCTGCCGGTCGACGTCGACGGCTGGCGCGCGCCCGCGTACCTGACAGCCGGCGCCCGACGCCCACGGCGCGTCGATGGTCGTGCGCTCCTGGCTCCCTTCGACCCGCTCGTGTTCGACCGCGACCGGGTCGAGCGGCTGTTCGGCATGCGCTACCGGATCGAGATCTACACGCCGGAGCCGAAGCGGGTGTACGGCTATTACGTGATGCCGTTCCTCCTCGGCGACACGCTGGTGGGCCGCGTCGATCTCAAGGCGGACCGTGCCAGGTCGACCCTCGTTGTCCAGGCAGCCCATGCGGAGCCGGGCATGGACCTTCCCGTCGTCGCTTCGGCGCTCGCCGGGCACCTGCGGCTGATGGCCGGATGGCTCGAGCTGGGTGACATCGAGGTCCGCACCCGCGGCGATCTATCGGCCGCGCTCGCGGCGGCGTCCTGATCGGGCACGGTCAGGCCGCGCGCCTGCATCACGGAGCGATGAGCTCGACTTTCGGGAAGTACGTCCGATATCGCGCCGCATCCCGCGTGAGCAGCCGGTGGCCGGCCACCGCCGCGTGGGCGCCGATGTAGAAGTCGCGCAGCGGTGACCCCTTCGCTCCCCCACCCCGCCGGTAGTGAACGAAGGACTTGCCCACCAGGAACGCAGCCTCATACGGCAGATCCTCGCGCCGATACAGGTCCGCCGGCAGGGCAGCCTCGAGCTCTTCGATCGCCGTGAAGCCGACGGAGACCTCGGCGTAGACCAGTGGGTTGATGACCAGGATCGCCTCGTCCGCCGTCCGCTCGAGCGCGGCGCTGGACCACTCGGA
Organism: Chloroflexota bacterium; assembly: GCA_030447745.1. GTDB lineage: Bacteria > Chloroflexota > Limnocylindria > Limnocylindrales > CSP1-4 > JACDAV01. The sequence goes on from JAUJOH010000001.1 coordinate 101,387, forward strand.
CCAGCGCGGATCGCCCGTGGCCACATCGAGCAGAACATTGCTGTCGACCAGGACGGCGGTCATGCCTCGCCGCGCGTGAGGGCCATGATCTCGTCAGTCGTCATGCGCACCCGACCCGGATTGGCCCTCAGCAGCCGGACGGTTCTGGCGCCTCGCGACGGGCGTCGGGTCGCGGCCGACTTGACGATCCGGACGTCGCCGCCGTCGACGACGAAGTCCACCTCCGTGTTCGGCAGCAGGCCGGTCTGCTCCCGCACGGCCTGCGGGATCGTCACCTGTCCTTTCGACGTGATCCTCACGGCGTGTCTCCTGCGGTTCTTACCGCGGACAGTAAGACCAAGCCCCGTACGGCGGTCAAGTGCCGGAAACCGCCGGTGTCAACGGGCCGGTGCAATCGGGCCGTGCTCGGCCGCCGGCTGGCTAGCAGGCTCAGGAGGTGGTGCGTCGCCGGTCGAGCCCCTGTTTGGTTCCGGTCGTTCAAGATTGGGCGGTGACGACCGATGGCACCGAGGCGGGCCAGGCGGAAATCGTGGAGCTCGATGCCGACGCGTACGTCACGGCGATCCCCGGCCTCGCGGCGCTCCTGATCGACGCGGTGGACGGTGGCGCGTCGGTCAACTTCCTGGCCGGTGTCACGGACGAGGAAACCCGGGCCTGGTGGACCGAACGGATCCCACAGATCGCCGACGAGACGATCACGGCCTTCGTCGCGAGGCGACCGGCTCCGCGCGCCGATCCGGACACGGGCTGCATCGTGGGGTCGACGCTGCTCATCCGATCCCGCAATCCGAACGCCCGGCACCGGGCGGAGATCGCCAAGGTTCTCGTCCACCGCTCGGCCCGCCGTCGGGGACTCGGTCGTGCGCTGATGGAGGCGGCGGAGCAACGCGCGCGGGCGGACGGCCGCTGGTTGTTGATGCTCGACACTCAGGCCGGCACCGCGGCCGAGGCCCTGTACCGGTCGACGGGCTGGCAGGAGCTCGGCACGATGCCGAACCACTCGTATCGGACCGACGGGGTGCTCACCGCGACGACCTTCTTCTGGAAGGACCTTCGCGACTGACGAGGGCGCGAGTTCGCCGTCGCACAATGAAGGCATGGCCTACGACCTCGACCGATTCCTCGAGGCGCAGGAGCACGGCTACGACGGCGCGCTCGACGAGCTGCGGCGCGGGCGCAAGACCGGCCACTGGATGTGGTTCATCTTCCCGCAGCTCGCCGGGCTCGGGTCCAGCGCCATGTCGCGGCGCTACGCCATTGCCTCGCTCGACGAAGCGCGCGCCTATCTCGCCCACCCGGTGCTGGGGGCGCGGCTGCGCGACTGCGCCGGGGTGGTCCTCGCAACGAGGGCGCGGACGGCGGAGGCGATCTTCGGCTCGACCGACGCAAAGAAGCTTCGCTCCTGCATGACGCTGTTCCGCCGGGCCTCGCCCGACGACCTTGTGTTCGCCCAGCTGCTGGACCGTTACTACGGCGGCGTCGCAGACGAGGCGACGGACGCGCGACTCGGATCCGGACCATCGCGCTCGGGGCGTACCTGAGCGCGACGGGTTGGGACGCGCCTCGCGTCAGACCGCGGGTGAACGCGTGGCAGTGATGCGGCGATGCCGCCCGAGCACGATCCAGATCGGGACAAGGACCATCGCGGCTCCCAGGATGCCGAGGGCCGTGTAGCTCGCGAACGCGACAACCACGCCGGACGACAGGCTCGCCGCGGCGGCCGAGCTCCAGATCGCCGCGTCGGTCGCTCCCTGGAGGCGGGTACGTTCCGCAACTGACAGACCGCTCGAGAGCAGTGCTGATCCCGCGACGTAGCCCAGGTTCCAGCCGAACCCGAGCAGAAAGAGGGCAAGGAACAGGGCCGTTCCGCCGTCCGGCGGCGCGATCGCCGACAGAACCGCCGCCATACCCACCACGCCGAGCCCCGCGATCATGACCGGCGGGCTGCCGAACCGATCCGTGAGCCGGCCGGACAGGGGTGACAGAGCGAACATGCCAAAGGTGTGCCCGCTGATGACAACCCCGACGGCCGCGAGGTCGTGCCCGTTGTGCGTCATGTGGAGCGGTGTCATTGTCATGATCAGGACCATCACGACCTGACCGACCACGAGCGCCACGACGGCCGCGACGACCGCCGGTCGTCGGACGAGCTCCCGCAGCCGGACTTCCGCCGTCGCTCCATCGAAGGCGGCATCGGACCGGTGCGCGAGCTGGTAGGGATCCGGTCGTAGCAGGCCGAACGACAGGAGCGCCGCAGCACCCACGAAGGCGATCGGCAGCAGGTAGGGACCGGCGAGCGGCGGGAGACCGATGGCCGTCGCGCCGAGCCCGGCGAACGACACCAGGTTCGGCCCGACGACCGCTCCCACGGTCGACGCCCAGACGACGGTCCCGATCGCGGACGCCCGTCGAGCCTCCGGGAACAGATCGGCGGCCACGTATCGCGAGAGCTGGTTGGAGCTGTTCCCGAACCCGATGAAGAACGTTCCGACGAGCAGGACGGGGAGCGACCGGGTGAGCACTGCCAGGGTGGCGATCAGCGCGCCGAGCACGCCAACCCCGTAGCCGAGTGCCACTCCCGCCCGACGACCGCGGCGGACCATCAGTGCGGACAGGCCAGCGGAGCCGAGCGCGGCGCCCAGGACCACGCTGGCACCCGGTGCGCCGCTCCATGCGGACGTTCCCGCCAGGTCCTCGGCCACGATCGTGGCGACCGTTACGGCGGCGATGTAGCCGGTGCTGCCCAATGCCACGCCGACCACGAGCGACCGGATCGTCCGTCGTCGAGCGCGTTCGAGTCCCAGCGCGGTGGGCGTCGCGGTCACGAGCCGTGGGCTCTCACGGCCCGCGGGTGCTCGCGGTCCGGCGTCAGCGTTCGAGCACGATCGGTGATCTCGTGGACGACGTAATCGGCATGTGGCCGGATGGATGGCAGCAGCTCGTCCCAACGCTCCTCCTCGGTCCCGAGATACATGTCCCGCGCGCGAGCGAGAACGGGTCGATGCGCCTCCGGGAGACGCCGCAACGCCCAGTCCGCGGCCGCATCCTTGGACCGGATCTCGCCAGTCGCCACGGTCGTCCAGATCCGGGCGAGCGTCAGGATCACGTTGCGGGTGTCGGATTCGAGCTCGGCCAGCAGCTCCGGCACACCGTCGAGCATCGCCCGCACGAGGTCCATGCGGGGAACGGGGTCGAGGACCTCCGCCGCAGGCGGTCCGAACAGCGGCTCCGCACCGAGGAGCACGGTCGCCAGCAGGACGGCCAGGTCCGGGTTCGGCGTCGACCAGGGCACAAGGTCGCCACGCGTGAACTCGTCGCGCAGCCAGTCGCCGTACTGGAAATCGAGTGGCGGCGGGTAGCGCCAGGGGCGGACGTCGGACTGGACGACGATCGTGAGCTCGATGGAGCGCGCGGGTCCAGCCGTCGCGCGCCGGCCGGAGATGGCCAGCAGCCGATCGATCAGCGCACGCCTGTCGGCCGCGGTAGTTGCTCGCCGGCTCACGACGAGGACGTCGAGGTCGCTCGATGGCTTGAGACCGCCGAGCGTCGACGATCCGTACAGCCACGCGCCCACGGCATCATCGCCCAGGACGCTGCGGACGAGGCCGACGACCTGGTCGAGCTGCGTACGCGTGCGAGAGTCGAGGCCCAGCGTCGAGCGGTGCGTCACGGTCGTTCTCCGCGTGGCTACAGATGCACCAGCATGCCACCGGGCCGATACCGCGGCCGCGCGCGCCCGGCTTCCCGATCAGGACGCCGGCTTCTCCTGCACGGCCCAGCTGTTGCCGTCCGGATCGTCGAAGAAGAAGAATGAGTTCCAGGGTCCGCCCGGGCCGTCGACCCACACGCCGTTCTCGATGTGGCGGACCGGGCTCGCCTGGACGCCGCGGCCGGTGAGGTCCGCCCGCGCCGCGTCGATGTCGGTGACGACGAGCTGGAGGCCCTTGAGCGAGCCCGGCTCCGAATCCACAAGGCCTCTGCCGATCGTGATCGAGCACGCGGAACCGGGTGGCGTGAGCTGCACGATGCGCATGTTCTGGGTTGGGCTGTCGTCGATGTCGCACACGAAGCCGCACTGTTCGCTGTAGAAGGCCTTGGCTCGATCGACGTCCGCGACCGGGACGACGATCAGTTCCAGCTTGTATTCCACGATGCTTCCTCCTACCAGACGTCGCCCGTCCGCCAGTCGCAGCTGAGCGATCCACCGAGATCGAGCGGAGGCGATGTCGGGGTCGGCAGCACCATCACGTATCCCTCTTCCTCGGGCGTCCGGCGCGGGCCGTCCGGCGTCCTCACGTACAGGCGGCCCGTCCACGTCAGCCAGCCGAGGCGAGCGTAGAAGCTGTGCCGGCCGGTGCGCAGCGCGCCGAGCTCGAACCGCTCGCGGATGTGGTCCGTCACCTCCTGCATCAGACGGGAACCCAGGCCGGCGCCCTGCCGCTGAGGGTCCGTCGCCACCGCTTCCACGTAGCCGGCGCGGAGCGGCCGGTCGTCGACGTGCAGCTCACGCTCCACGACCGAGGCGTGCGCCACCACCTCGCCAGCTGACTCCAGCGCGAAGTGGAGCCCGCCGAGCGCGTGCTCCCAGTCGGCCTCGGTGAAGCCCTCTTTACCCGAGCCGAACGCCGCCCACAGCAGCCGGCGGATCGCCGAGATCCGCGCGAGATCCAGCTCTTCGCTCCGGAGTCGTCCGACGTGCGCCGGTTCGGGATCGTGCGCGCCGGTTGCGGCCACCTCGCGAGTCTAGGTCGTCACCGCCGGGTCCTGGACAGATTTCGATCCGTGCGCCGACGCCGGCGGGTCGCAGCGCGAGGCGGCCTCGCGCGACGCGAGTGCGATGCAGAAGTGAGGCGGCCGGGGCGGCCGCTGCCGTCCGGGCGCTGGCGCGCGGCGAGCCTGCCGGCTGTGCACTGCGCCCCCGACCACGCAGGGCGCCTGAACTGCGGCGTCGCCTCGTGGCCGCAGCCCTCGTCGTTGCGGCCGTCGCGGCCGTCGCGGCGTGCGGTCCGAGCGCGGCCTCGGCCGGCCCGGCGGACACCGCGGTGGCGCCAACCGTCAGTTCAGCCCCGGCAGTCTCGCCGCCCGCCTCTCGGCGCCCGATGATCCCCGCGCCACCGGACGACTTCTACGCCCTCCCGAACCCGCTGCCCCGCGGCGAGCCGGGCCAGATCATCTGGGGGAGCGGGTCGCGGCGCCGCGCGGCGCGACCGCCTGGCGCGTCCTCTACCACTCGCGCTCGATCGCCGGAGCGGATATCGGCGTATCCGGCCTCGTCGTCACTCCCGGCGGGCGTCCACCGCCGGGGGTTTCCCGGTGATCGCGTACGCCCACGGCACGACCGGGCTCGCGGACGCGTGCGCTCCGTCGCGGGCGGCCCGGCCAATCGGGGATCGGGAGACGGTCGGTGGGCTGCCCGTGCCTGCGCTCTGGGAGTTCGGGTTCATCGTCGCGGCGACCGATTACGAGGGGCTCGGGACGCCCGGCCGACACCCGTACATCGTTGGCGGGAGCGAGGCACGCGGCGTCCTCGACAGCGTCCGCGCGGCACGCCAGCTCCCGGACGTGGAGGCCGCGGACACCACGTTCGCGCTCGGGGCCTCGCAAGGCGGGCACGCGGCGTTGTTCACCGGCGAAGTGGCACCCACGTACGCGCCGGACGTGCCGCTCGCCGGTGTCGTCGCCCTTGCGCCGGGGGCCGAGCTTGCCCAGGCCGCCATCCTGCTCGCGTCCGACCCGACGGCGGTGGGGTTCGCCGTCGCGATCGGCGCCGGCTTCGAGGCTGCCTATCCCGAGGCGCGGCTCGAGAGGTCCTGACGCCGGCCGCACTCCGTTCGATCGGCGTCGTCGACGAGGGCTGTCTCGGCGACATCCTCGACGCATTCGCGCGGCCCGTGCGCGAGGTCCTCCGGCTGGAGGCCCTCGTTGAGCCGCCGTGGCCGCAGATCCTCGAGCAGAACACGCCCGGCCGCGTCCGGACCAACGCGCCCATCTTCGTCGGCCAGGGGACGGCCGATCCACTGGTCGTACCGGAGCTGACCGACGCGCTCGTGGCGCGGCTGTGCGTCACGGGTAGCACGGTGACGTACCGGCGATACCTGGGCGCCGGTCACGGCGGTGTCGTGGAGGCCGCCTGGTCGGACGTGAGCCGGTGGATCGTCGATCGGCTCGACGAGAAGCAGCCGGTCTCCGACTGCGACGGCTCGGCGGACGTGGGCATTCCTGGGTGACTCACCGGGATGTTACGACTGCCCCGGCAGCCCAGCCGTCGGCGGGAGGTTCTGGTTCAGCCGGAACAGGTTCGTCGGGTCGTAGCGCTGCTTGACGGCGACCAGCCGGTCCGACGTCTCGCCTCGGGCGGCGGCCCGCGCCCAGGACTCGGAGCTGCGCGACGCGCATCGTCGCGTCCGGCGCCTCGAGGCGATCGATGATCGTCTCCGCCACCGGGCGATCGATCGCATCGACGTACAGCGTCCGGGCGATTGCCGTCGGGTGGTCGAAATGGCTGGAGCAGCCGACGGTCACGCTTCGACAGCGGTACGGTTGTCGCCGTGGCGGTCCGCGCGGTTGGCTCGGCTACGTCCGCCTCCGGCCACTGACTCTCCGCCTCGTGTCCGTCCCGGTTCGGCCGAACGTTCCGAAGCATCGCGACGGCCAGCACCGCGACACCGATCGCGACGCCGACGCTGATCGTCGCGGCGACCTGCATCCCCTCGACGAACGCCCCGCGCGCCACACCGAGCACCGCGGCTGCCGCGTCGGCCGGCAGCTGTTGCGCGACGCCGACCGCCGCGCCCAACGTGTCGCGCGCGCGACCGTCGCGGCCTCGGCTGGGACGGACGCCGGCAGGTCGCTCGCCAGCTCGCTTCGGTAGATCGAGATCCCGATGCTGCCGAGGATCGAGATGCCGAGGGCGCCCCCGAGCTCCGCGCCGGTCTCGGAGATCCCGGACGCCGCCCCGGCGCGCTCGGGCGGTGCCGATCCGACGATCAGCTCCGTCGTGAGCCCGAATACGGGCGCGAGACCAAGCGAGATCACGAGTGAAGACAGGACGACGACCGCCAGGCCGTTGGAGCCGCCGACCTGCGACAGGATCGCCAGACCGATGGCAGCGAGACCGAGACCCGCGCCCATGACGTAGGCCGGCCGGACGCGGCGCACGAGCCGGGGCGCCACGTTCGAGCCCACGATGAACCCGATCGCGGACGGGACGGACCAGGCGCCGGCCTCGAGCGGCGACAGGCCGAGCACGAGCTGCAGGTACTGCGCCACGAACAGGAAGTAGCCGACGGCCACGAAGATCGTGAGGAAGTTGACGGCGAGCGCGGCGCTGAAGCTCGGGATCCGGAAGAGGCGGACGTCGATCATCGGCTCGGCGGCGCTGAGCTGACGCCGGACCCACAGCACCCCGACGACGACGCCGGCCGCGACGGACGCGAGCGAGAACCACCCGACGCCGTCCTGGGCAATCTGCTTGAGACCGAAGATCACGGCGAGCACGGCGACCAGCGACATCGCGGCGCTCACGACGTCCAGCCGCCCGGCCTGGGGATCGCGGTACTCGGGCAGCACGATCGGGCCGAGCACCAGCAGCAGCGCCATCACCGGCAGCGCGAGCAGGAACACGGAGCCCCACCAGAAGTGCTCGAGCAGGACGCCGCCGAGCACCGGGCCGATGGCGCTGCCCGCCGAGAAGGCGGAGATCCAGACGCCGACCGCGACGGACCGTTGCTTCGGGTCCTCGAACATGGCAAAGATCAGCGACAGGGTCGAGGGCGCCAGCGTCGCCCCGGCGATGCCGAGGAGCGCCCGGCCCAGGATCAGCATCTCCGGCGTGGTCGAGAACGCCGCGACCACGGACACGACCCCGAACCCGCCGGCCCCGATGAGGAGGAGCTTCCGCCGGCCGATCCGGTCGCCGAGCGTGCCCATCGTGACCAGGAACCCGGCAACCATGAAGCCGTAGATGTCGATGATCCAGAGCAGCTGGGCGCTCGTGGGGCGCAGCGCATCGCTGATCGCCGGCACGGCCAGGTGCAGCACGGTCAGGTCCATGACGTAGAGGAGGCACGCGAGCGCCAGCACGGCCAGCCCGATCCATTCGCGGGGGCCGGCCTGTCGAGGTCGTGTCGTGGTCATCCTGGACGCTCCTGGTGGTCATCTGGACGCAGCGCTTTGGTTCTCGTCCGTTCAGACGGGACTCCGTCGCAGAACTCATCGGTCCGTTAGACCACGCGCGAGCGCTCCACTCGCGTGACAGCCGCGGAGCCGACCGCTGATCGGGATGCCCAACGCGCGGCCCTTGTCCACCGGTCAGCCGGTCAGTTGTTCACGTACCAACGTGGATGGTGCTACGGCGTCCGATCGGCGGATTTCCTGCCATTTACCACCCCGTGTAGTGCGTGCCCGGTGTGTCCGGTCATGTACCCGCCGGGTTGGTAGGTGACGAGGCGGGAGCGCCGTTGAGGGGGATCCACGGCCGGGCGGCGGCCCGCGGCCTGACAAGTCGCTGTCTTGCACTACGGGGAGTGGTATCCGGGGGACTGGTCACCTCCGGGGACGGCCCCGACGGCCCACGTCCCGGCCCAGGCTCCCGATGAGTTTCGTGGCCGCGTCCCGTCTCGTCGACAGGAGGCCAGCGCCTTTGCCCACGCCCGACGGGTCCGCGACACCACCCGGCCGACCTCACGCGCCGGCCCGAGTGCCCGATGCCGTCGTGCTGACGATCGATCGGCCGATCGCCGCCGCGGACGTGGCGGCGCTCTGGCAGCGCGTTCAGAGGGCCGTCGAGGACCGGGGGTCGGACCTGCTCGTCTGCGACGTGTCGGCCATCGGCCGGGCGGACGTCGGAGCCGTGGGGGCACTCGCCCGACTGGCCCTCATCGCCGGCCGCAACCACTGCCGCGTCGAGCTCGGCCAGGTGCCGGCGGGCCTCCGGGCGCTCCTCACACTGACCGGCCTCGACGAGTTCCTGCCGTGCGCCGCCGGGTCAGGGATCGAGTCGCGGCGGTAGTCCGAAGAGCGGGAAGAACTTCTGGGTGTCGAGGAAGAACGTGATCGCGCTGATCCGGCCGTCGGCGATCTCGAGCACCTGCAGTGACCACGGCTCGTAGCCACCGCCGGGTGCGGGCTTGTAGTGCCCGAACGCCGGTGACCCGTTCGCCTCGACCCCGATCAGGCGGGAGCCCCGACACGCGATCCCGGGCCCGAGGCACCAGGCCACGATGTCGTCGTGGGTCTGCAGCCACAGGGCGTAGGGCGGCATGGACCAGGCGGCGTCCTCGTGGAGCAGCGAGGTCAGCGAGTCGAGGTCGTAGCGCTGGAAGGCGTCCATGTAGCGCTCGAGGAGCGCCCGCTGCTCGTCGTCCAGCGCACCAGACGACCCGCTCGCCTCGACGTCCCGCGAGGCGAGCGTCGCGCGTGCCCGCTGGAGGGCGCTGTTGACCGACGCGACGGTGGTGTCGAGCAGCTCGGCGACCTCGTCCGCCCGCCAGCGCAGCACCTCGCGAAGGATCAGCACGGCCCGCTGGCGCGGCGCCAGGTGCTGGAGCGCGGCGACGAACGCGAGGCGGACGGACTCCCGGGCGATCGCGACGTCCGCCGGGTCCCCGCCCGTGGGAACCACGCGCTGGTCCGGCACCGGCTCGATCCACGTCGTCTCCGGGAGCGGATCCCCGAGGGGCGTGTCAGCCGTCCTCGCGATCGAAACGTCGACCGGCCGCGCTCGGCGCTGCGGAGCATGCAACATGTCGAGGCAGACATTCGTGGCGATCCGGTAGAGCCACGACCGGAGGGCGGCCCGGCCCTCGAATCGGTCGAAACCGCGCCAGGCGCGGATGAACGTCTCCTGGACCGCGTCCTCCGCCTCGAACGCGGCGCCCAGCATCCGGTAGCAATAGGCGGTCAGCTCGACGCGGTGGGCCTCGAGCTGCGGCTCGAGGTCGGGTCGGGCGGCGGCCGGCACTTCGGGCGCGATGGGATGCGTGGTCAGCTCGGTCATCGGGCGCCCATCCTACCTTCCGTGCTGGTGATGCGCCGTCCCGCGCTCGTCACCCGCGCCGCGCGAGCCACTCGCGGATCGACGGCTCGTGGTCGTCGTGGAGGTGCTCGAAGAGGTCCGTGTCCGCAAGCGACGCACCCTCGAGCCATCGGAACGCGTCACGGCTCGTCACCTGATCCTCCGGCAGCCTGGAAATCGCCGCTGCGTACCGCTCGTACGACCGGTCGGCGGCGTCGAGCAGCTCACCCACGCCCCGGTCGAGGCTCTGCTGCTGGAACCAGGCGTTGATCGCGTCTACATCATCATCCTCGTCGAGCCCGGACGGCCAGGACGGAGGCGGCTCGGGAAGTCCGGCGGCCGCCGCCTCCAGCCGCCTGATCGTCCGCTCCCGCCAGCCGAGCAGGTGTGCCACGAGATCCTTGAACGACCAATCGCCCATCGGCCCGGGCTCCGTCATGCGCTCCTCACCGACCTCTGCGACGAGGGCTCGCCACTGGGCCCGTTCGTCCTCGAGCGTTGCCAGCATGGCGTCCCGGCTGTCGGTCATCGTCACGGTGCGATCCTCAGGGTTCGGGTTGGGCGCCGATCGTAGCGGTGGAGAGCGCCGGGTCGTGTCAAGTTTTGCCGACCGCCGTCCCGGTGGCGTTCGAGCGGCCGCTGACGTCGCCTGACCCCGATTCGGAGGCAGCGCGGCGCTGAGACGCAACGCTCCGCCGACCCCGCCCGCCGCAGACCGGCGCCGAAGGCCTACGCTCGCAGGATGCAGGCTCGTGCGATGCCCGGGCGGCCCGCGGCGCCCGCCCGCGCGCCTCGGCGTGATCGGGGCCGGGCAGCGAGGCGCCGACGTCTACGGCGCCTTTGCACTCGCCCATCCAGACCTCGTCCGCTTCGTCGCGGTCGCCGAGCCGGACGCTGAGCGTCGGACCCGGTTCGCGCGGGCCCACGGGATCGGCCGGGAGTGTTCTTTCGACGATTGGCCCGCCCTCATCGTGGCAGACCTGGACGTCGAAGGCGTCATCGTCGCCACCCCGGATCGCGCACACGTCGGCCCGGCGACCGCTGCGCTCGAATGCGGGCATGCGGTTCTTCTTGAGAAGCCCATCGGGTCGGCGCCAGAGGAAGTGGAAGCGATCGCCGAGGCAGGACGGCGCGGCGCCGGCGAGCTGACCGTGGCTCACCCGCTCCGCTACACGGCCTTCTTCTCGACCATCGCGCGCCTCGTGGCGGACGGTGCGATCGGCCAGCTCGTCCAGATCGATCACCTGGAGAACGTGAGCTGGTGGCACTTCGCCCACAGTTACGTGCGCGGGAACTGGCGCCGCGAGGACCTGGCGAGCCCGCTCATCCTGGCCAAGGCGTGCCACGACCTCGACGTCATCCGCTGGCTGGCGGCCGGGACGTGCCGTTCCGTCGCGTCGTTCGGATCCCTCCGGCATTTCCGGCCTGAGGAGGCGCCGGCCGGGGCGCCCGCGTACTGCCTCGACGGCTGCCCCGTCGCCTCGAGCTGCCCGTTCTACGCGCCGCGCATCTACCTCGGGCCCGATCCGAGCCGGTGGCCGGTATCCGTGGTCACGCGCGAGCCTGGCGAGGCCGCGCTCGTCGAGGCGCTCCGCCGCGGGCCGTACGGACGCTGCGTCTACCGCTGCGACAACGACGTCGTCGACCATCAGGGCACCCTGCTCGAGTTCGCGACGGGCGTCGTGGCAACGCTGACCGTCACGGCGTTCACGGCGGAGAACGGCCGAACGGTCAAGCTGATGGGGACCCGCGGCGAGATCCGGGGCCACATGGAACGCGGCAGGATCGAGGTCCGCCGCTTCGCGGACGGCGCCGCCATGCAGCCGCCGCCGGCGCAACGGATCGAGGTCGCGGTCGGCGACGGGCACGGCGGTGGGGACTCGCGGATGATCGAGGCGTTCGCGCGGCGGGTGATCGCCGCGCGGGCCGGAAGACCCGCCGGCGAGCCCGCGACATCGCTTGCCGTGTCGCTCGACAGCCACCGGATGGCGTTCGCCGCTGAGCGCGCCCGAAAGGAGGGGGTCGTCGTTAGGCTCTGATGGCTCCGGCGTCAGGCATGGAAGGCCTCGAGCGCGCTGCGCTCGTGTTCGACCTCCCGCTCGTCGTGCCCGTCGAGCTTCTCGTACGGGTCGAGCACCACTCGACCGTCGCGCACGGACCACGCACCCACCACCCGACCGTCGACGAGGTACGTGCCGACCGAGAACGGGTTGCGGGACGTGAAGACGCGCGCGCGGTGCGCCTCGGGCAGGATCCCGGTCCGCCGCGCGTGGACGAGCAGCGACGCGTCCCAGTGGGGCAGGAAATGGACCGGAGCGGGCGTGCCCGGGTCCGGCAGCGGGGCGTCCGGCAGGTCGACCAGCTCCCTGCCCTCCTCGTCCCGGTAGCGGACCAGCGCCAACCCGGCGCCCGCCCGACGTGCGTCCGTGACCGGGATGCCCGCCCACGACGCGATGTCCCGCCACGCTGCCGGACCAAAGCCCCGGAGATACGCACGCACGAGGTGTTCCAGCCCCTCCTCCTCGGTCGCGTCGCCGGGACCGACCCAGTCCTCCGCGAGAGCGAGGCGGTCCGCCTTGCGCCGCTCCCATGTCCCGGATGGTGGCACGCGAACCAGATCGATCCACAGGCCGAGGCTGCCGACGAACCCGGATGCGAGCTCGCCGAGCTCCTTGACGCTGCGCGGGCCGGCGGCCAACGCTGCGCGGAGCGGTGCCGCCGCATCGATCAGCGCGGTCTCGTCCGTGGTCCCGCCCGTGCGGAGCGCGAACGCCCGGCGAGCCCGACGGACGCCGGCCGCGTAGCGCCAGAATTCCCGCCGCGACACGACGTGAATCGTCGTCCGCATCAGCGTCGCCTGGATGACCGTCCGGTCCACGAGCGCGGCGGTGAGCGCCTCCCGCCGAAAGTCGCGCAGCCGCGTCCACAGCCCAACGTACGCGGACGGTGCGTACTGGGTCTGCAGCCCACCGACCTGCTCGACGGCGTCCTCGATGGCGAGGTCCGCCCGGTCGAGCAGCAGCTGACGCGCGAGCAGCGCCCGGTTGAGGGCGCGCTCGGTGAGGACCTGCTCCGCCATCCTCCAATTCTCGACCGGTCAGCCCTGGTCCGGAGCGGTCGCGGCGCCGACTCGCGCGTCAACGCGCGGCGGTCCGGCGGCGATCCGGTGCCGCATCGCCTCGACGCTGTCGGACTCCCAGTCCGCCTGAGCGGATGATCGCGGCGCTAGGGAGCCGCCTCGTCGTCCACGGCGGGTGACTCCTCCACCTCCGACGCGTCGAGCTCCCGAAGCGCTGTGGTGGTGTCGACGTGGATGACGGCGTCGAACTGTTCCGGCAACTTCGCCTGGAAGTAGTGGCTGAACCGCTCGGTCTCCGGGAGGTAGAGGACGCCGATCGCGCGCTCCAGCCGCGGTTCGTCGAGCGCCGACGCCAGCGGGCCGCCCGGCCGCAGATCAAGCAGCATGTCGTCCGGCCGCGGTCCGGCGGCCGCCTCGTGGAACAGCGCTTCGAAGCTCTCGTTGAGCGCGCGCAGGACGGTGCGGCGCTCCCCTGCTCCGCCCCACTCGCGCGCGGCGGTCACGGTCCCGGTGTACGTCGTGAACCCGATCGTCAGGGTCCGACCGGAGAACGCCTCTCGGGCGAGCTGTCCCACGTTCAGCTCACCTCGCCGGGCCATCTCCGTCGCGCGCGCGTCGCCCACGTGCGTGTTGTGCGCCCAGACGATGAGCCTGGCGGGCCGACCGGCGCTGCCGAGATGGTCGCGGAGCGCCTCCAGGGTCGCGAACATGTGCCGGTCGCGGAGATTCCAGCTGGACTCGCCGCCAGCGTACGCCGTCCGGAAATACGCCTCCGCACCGCGCACCGCGGCGGCGTTTCGCGCGGCCGAGAAGGCCACCTCCCGGTCGTCCCCGCGCGCGGACGCCGCGAGACGCTCCACCTCCTCGAGCTGCGCCTCTGCGACATCCGCGCACGACCGATCCTGGTCCCCGGCGACGGCTCGACCGTACGCCTCGGCCTCGTCGTGACCGGCGAAGCAGGCGTATCGATCGCGAGCGCGCTGGGCGGCGTCGGGGTCGATCTGGTCGAGCACGGCGACCACCTCGTCGATGGATTCGAGGAGGCTGTAGACGTCCATCCCGTAGAACCCGGCGTCGTCCGCGCGCCCCGCCGCGGCGTTGTGGTCGCGCAGCCACTCCGCGAAGCCCGCGACGACGTCGTTGCGCCACATCCAGGTCGGAAACTGCCGGAACCCCGCCAGCGCCTGCTCCGCGGTGCGATCCTGCCCACGGCCGCGAACGTAGCGGTCGACGCGGTACGCGTGCGGCCAGGCCGCTTCCACGACCACCGCATCGAAGCTCGCCTCGGCGATGAGGCGCTGCGTGATCTCGGCTCGCTCGCGATAGAACTCGTGGGTCCCGTGCGACGCCTCGCCGATGAGGACGACCTCGGCGTCGGCGGCCCACGCGAGCAGCTCGTCGTAGTCGTCGTCGTTCCCGCGGAGCGGGATCGCCTCGTCGACAATGGTCTCGAGGCCCGCCTCGTTCAGCGGCCGGGTGCGAACGGCCGGCGGGGTCGGGTCGTCCGGGCCGTTTGCCGCATCCGAGGCGCGCGACGTGGCGCGCCGCGTCTCCTCCGCAGCGGAGCTCGCGGTGCCGGCTGTGCCGACGTCGGGCGGGCCGCCGCCAGCGCATCCCGCGAGCAGCAGCGCAAAGGCGAGCGCGACGGCGGGGCAGGCCGGACGTCTGATGTGCGAGCTGCTCATCTCGAGCAGCCAACGTCGCCCACGCGGCGCTGCAGCGTGTTGGGTCCGACCGGGCTCCGTGTTGCATCGGCGTCCCACGGCGACGGGTGGCGGCTGCTGGACGCTCCGCTCAGCCGTTCCCCACCGGGCTGCCTAGAAGAAGGTCGAGCACCACGGCTCGTCGAGGGTCCGGAAGATCCGGTCGGCGTCCGCCAGCGCCCGCGGGCGATGCTCGTCCGCGCCGGTCGCGAGGACCGCGTCCCGCAGGCGGATGCCCCCGAGGTAGGCCGCACCGAGCGACGCCACGCCGAGGGTGAGGTCCGGTGACCGTTCGGTCACACGGCACGACGCGCCGTCAAGCCCTGTCGCGAGCTCCACGCACACCCGTCCGCCCGGGGCCTCGTCATCGACCACCTCGAGGACGATCTCCGCCTCGTGGTCGTATCGACGCGCCGCGAGCGCCCGCGGTACGTCGAACAGCCGGACCCAGAGTCCGTCGCCGACGTCGGACACGCTGGCCGCCCGGAAGTTCGTCAGCAGCCACGGCAGCCGCTCGGCGGGACTCCGGCCCTCCGCCTTGACGGTTGCAACGAGGTCGAGCTCGGCGAGGAATCGCCAGAGCGCGACGTAGGCCTCATGGGTGAGGGCGTGGAGCTCGTCGACGTGCGCGATCGCTCGCGCCTGGCGGCGCTCCCACTTCTCCTCCGTCCGGTACCTGACGTAGCCGTCGACGGCGCCGGACGCGTCGCGGTGCAGGGCGAGGAACCCCTTCCACCGCTCGCCAAACGCCGATTCGCGGCCGAGGTCGTACGCCCAGCGGTAGTCGCGCCGCCGGATCTCGCCGGGCTGGCGCAGCCGCCACGCCTCGAAGACCAGCTTGATCGCCTCCCGGGCGGCATCGTCCGGCTTGACGACGTCCACACTGCCGACGAGCTCGCGGCCGGCGAACCCCGTGACGAGCGCGTCGAGCGTCCAGGTCGCGACCCGCGTGGCCGGGCCGTAGCCGAAGCGGCCGTAGATCGGGAACTCCGACGCGTACAGCAGGCCGACGGCGTCGCCGTGCTCGCGGATCGCGCGGTGCTCCGCGCCGACCATCCGGCGGAGGATCCCACGCCGCCGATGGGTCGGCATCACGGTCACGCCCGCGACGCCAGCCGCGGGAAGACGCCCGCCGCCGGGCACGGTGAGCTCGGTCGCCCACGACCGGAACGTGCCCCGAACTCGACCGTCCTCCTCGAATGCCGCCCAGACCCGGTCGTTCCGCCACAGCGGGGCGACCTCCGCCGCGACCTTGTCAACATCGGGGCGCTCGAGGAACGAGGTGGTGAGCGTTTCCACGTAGGCGGGCAGCTCGTCCTCATGGACGCGGCGGATGTCGATCGTCACCGCGCGACGATAGCCGGATCCGTAACCAGTGTCAACGTTTATAATGGTGTCCGATGGGCTGATCGGGGCGACGCGCGGTGGGCTCGGCATGGACATACGTCGGTCCGCGGTCGTAACCAGCGTCAATCGTTATAGCGGTGTCGGCTGCGCGAGTCTGGTCGCAGATCGGGAGGTGCCCGATCGACCGCGCCGAAGGCTCGCTCCGATGTTCAACCGTCGAACCGTCTCCTCCAACACCTCGACCCGGCGCCGCTCCACGCTGGCCGCGCTGCCGCTCATGCTGCTGGCACTGGTCTTCGCGGCCGGGCCGGTAAGCGCCGCAACCTCCGTCATCTACAACGGCTCACGCGACTACCGCACGATCGCGCTCACGTTCGACGACGGCTACTACCCGACCAGCGTCCAGTCGATCCTCGACACGCTCCGCCGGGAGGGCGTCAAGGCCACGTTCTTCCCGACCTCGCAGGCGGTCAAGAGCTACCCGACCGTCTGGCGTCGCGTCGCCGCCGCCGGCTACCCGATCGGCAATCACACCGTCAACCACCCGAACCTGACCCGGCTCAGCTACAGCTCGATCGTCTACCAGATCACCGCCTCGCGAACCACTATCCAGCAAGTCACCGGTTACCGCCAGATCCCGTTCGTGCGGCCGCCGTACGGAGCCTGGAACTCGACGGTTGTTCGGGCTGCCGCGTACAACGGCTATCGCAAGGTCGTCCTGTGGGACGTCGACAGCCAGGACTGGCGCCGACCGTCGAAAAGCACGTTGATCTATAACGCGACGCGCGGCCGGAACGGCTCGATCGTGCTGATGCACACGCTGCCCAACACCGCACGGGCCCTTCCGTCGATCATCCGCTTCTACAAGGCCCGCGGCTACCGCTTCGTCACGATCCCGCAGATGTTCCCGTAGTCACGCTGGCTGTCCGTAGCGCGCAGAGGGCGCACTGGAACGCGATCGTCCCCCAGCTGAGGCGCCGCGCACGACCGCGGCGCCTCTTCGTGTGAGGCGGACACCCGTCCTCGGGACGCACGACCAACCCGCGACCGGTCCCGCGTCCGCCCGGTGTGCGGTTGACGAGCGTCGCCCGCTGCCGCGACGATCCGGCCATGACGGACGAGCTCGATCCCCGCGAGACGGAGCGGCTGCGGCGTCGCGACCGCGAGGCCGAAGCCCAGCAGCGCGACCTGATGCGGCCGGGCATGGGCAAGGTGTTCAAGCAGATCCAGGACGCTCAGGCACGGGCGGCAAAGGAGCCGGCCGCGCGCAGGCGTCGCCGTGGGCCGGCGGCCCGCTGACCCGCCCGGCGGATGCAGCGGATCGAGGGAGCGCGGCTTCCCGTCCTGTCGTGGGCCAGCGACGTCGAGCCGGAAGCCCTGCGCCAGGCGAGAAACCTCGCCAACCTCGAGGTCGCGGTCGACCACGCGGCGCTGATGCCAGACGCACACTCCGGCTTCGGCATGCCGATCGGCGGCGTCCTCTTCACCGACGGCGCCGTCGTCCCGTACGCGATCGGGGTGGACATCGGATGCGGCGTGCACGTCGCGCGCACCAACCTCGTCTGGGACGACACGCTGAACCCGGAGAAGCTGCGCCGGATCCTCCGCCAGATCCAGCGCGATGTGCCGACGGGGTTCGCCGTGCACCGCAAGCCGGCGGTGACGCGCGGCAGGATGCTCGACCTGATCGGCCTCGAGCCACCCGAGGCGATCGCGGCCAGCTGGCTCGACCGAGCGCTCCTCTCGCTCGGGACGCTCGGCGGCGGGAACCACTTCCTCGAGATCCAGCGGGACGACGAGAACCGCGTTTACTTCATGCTCCACTCCGGGTCGCGCAACCTGGGCAAGCAGATCTGCGATCTCTTCGCCAAGCGGGCGCTCCAAGTGGATCGGCGGGCCGGACGCGAGCTGCCCGACCCCGAGCTGGCCTACCTGCGGTTCGACGCGGACGAGGACGCGAGCCGCTACTGGGACGCGATGACGTTCGCCCTGCGCTGGGCAGAGCTGAACCGGCGCCAGATGATGGATCGCGTCGAGGCGGCGTTCCGGAAGCACGCCTCCGTGCATCGCTTCGATCGTCTCGTCGACGTCCACCACAATTACGCCACCCACGAGGAGCACGCCGGTGTGCTGGGCGTCGTTCACCGCAAGGGCGCCGTCCGGGCGGCTGCCGGCGACAGCGTCCTGATCCCGGGCTCGATGGGCACCGCCTCGTACATCGGGGAGGGGCTCGGCAACCCGGACGCGTTCGAGACCTGCCAGCACGGCGCTGGGCGAGTGCTCGGGCGCAACGCGGCAAGGCGGGCCAAGACGTCCGCGGAGGTGTTCGCGGAGATGGCGGCGTGGGGCATCCAGTTCATCAGCAACGAGCCGAAGACGGCCGCCGAGGAGGCCGCATTCGCGTACAAGGACATCGAGTCCGTGATGGCGCAGAGCGCGGACCTCGTCCGGCCGGTGACCCGGCTCCGTCCGCTGGGGGTCGTCAAGGGCTGAGGCGATCCGACGGGAAGCCGGCCCGGGGTGTCCCGGCCGCCTGCGCTAACGTGGCGCCGTGACGGCCATCGACACCGACCGCCAGCAACTCGACTCCGTGCTCGGGGCGCTTGGCGCGCCGTTCGAGCTGTTCGCCTGCGACCCGGCGCTGGCCGACACGGCGCGGTTCTGCGCGGCGTACGGCTTCTCGCTCGACGAGTCGGCGAACACGATCCTGGTCGTCGGCAAGGCGGACCCCCGTCGCTACGCCGCCTGCATCGTCCTGGCGCTGCATCGGCTCGACGTGAACCGGGCCGTCCGCGACCGCCTCGGCACACGCAAGGCCTCGTTCGCCCCGGCCGACGAGACGCGAAGCCTGACCGGGATGGAGATCGGCGGCGTGACGCCCTTCGGCCTCCCGCCAGGCCTTCCGATCTGGGTCGATGCCGCGGTGATGGACCGGCCGCGGGTCGTGCTGGGCGGTGGGAGCCGAAGCTGGAAGGTCATCGCGTCACCCGCGATCCTGCTCCGGCTGCCGGACGCGGAGGTGGTCCAGGGGCTGGCGACCGCGCCGGCGACGGCGTCGGCGTCGGCCGGCGCGACGTGACGCGCGGCTTCCGGCAACACGCGGCACTGCCGTGGCGCGGCCCACGTGCGATCGCCGGCGTGGTCGTCGTGCTGGTCTCCCTGGGCTGCAACCCGCAGTTGCTGCCGCCGGCGCGCGCCATCGCCGGCGTCCTGATCCTCGATCAGGGCACGCCCGTCGAACGGGGCGGAGGCGACTGCCGTGGAACGGGTGGCTACGCCGACCTCCGCTCCGGCGTCGAGGTGGTCGCGCGTGATGACAGCGGCATCCGCCTGTCCACCGCGCAGTTGGTTGCGGCACCCGCCGCCACCACGGCCGACGGCACCGTCCCGGCGGCCGAGCGCGAGCGCTGCGTGTTCCGGTTCGCCCTCAACGACATCCCGGACCGACCGGCCTACCGGATCACGATCGGCGAGCGTGGTGGCCTGCGGTACACCCGCGAGGAGCTGGCGGCGGCCGGCTGGACGGTCGAACTGTCGCTCGGTCGCTAGCCGGCCGGGGCGGAGGGGCGGCCACTCCTCGAACATCTGGTCGGTTCAGCGCTGGCGTGCTATGGTTGACGGACTTCCTGAACGAACGGGCGCTCCGGTCAGCGCCCCGGTTCCCACCGTCCGATCCGGATCTGCCTTCCAGCCCCTGACCGGTCCCCGCGGCTTCCATCCCGTGGGCGGGCCGTCATCAGGAGCCCCTTCACATGTCCTTCAACCGTCTCGGACTGACGCCCGAGCTCCTTATGACCGTGGCGGCCCAGGGCTACAGGCAACCAACGCCCGTCCAGGCCGAATCGATCCCATACGTCCTGGCTGGTCGCGACGTCCTGGCGGGTGCACAGACCGGCACCGGCAAGACGGCCGCGTTCGTGCTGCCGATCCTGCAGCGCCTCGACGGCAGCCGCCCCCAGCCGCGCCACCTCCCCGCCGGCAACGGCCGGCCGCGCGGGGCAACCGGCCTGCCGATCCGCTGCCTGATTCTCACGCCCACGCGCGAGCTGGCACTCCAGGTCGAGGAGAGCGTCCGGACCTACGGCGCGGGCAGCCCGGTCCGTTCGACCACGATCTACGGCGGCGTCGGGTTCCAGCCGCAGGTCCGCGCCCTGCGCGCTGGCCCGGAGATCGTCGTCGCGACGCCCGGTCGCCTCCTCGACCACGCCATGCAGGGCACGATCGACCTGCGATCCGTCGAGATCCTCGTCCTCGACGAGGCTGACCGGATGCTCGACATGGGCTTCATCCGCGACATCCGGCGGGTCCTCGGGCTGCTTCCTCCGCGTCGGCAGAACCTCCTCTTCTCGGCCACCTTCTCGGACGAGATCCGTGAGCTCGCCGGCACCCTGCTCCACGACCCGGCGCACGTCCAGATCGCGCGCCGGAACGCACCCATCGAACTTGTTCGCCAGGCCGTCTACCCGGTCGACCGCGAGCGCAAGCGTGAGCTGCTGAGTCACCTCATCCGGACCGGGCGGATCGACCGCGCGCTGGTCTTCACGCGGACAAAACACGGTGCCAACCGGCTCGCCGAGCAGCTCGGCCGTGACGGCATCGCAGCCGCGGCCATCCACGGGAACAGGAGCCAGGGCCAGCGCGTCCGCGCGCTCGACGACTTCAAGTCCGGCCGTGTCGCGATCCTCGTGGCGACGGAGATCGCGGCTCGCGGCCTCGACATCGACGGCCTTCCGCACGTCGTCAACTTCGAGCTGCCGATGGTCGCCGCCGACTACGTGCACCGGATCGGCCGGACCGGCCGGGCCGGGATGGAGGGTGATGCCGTCTCCCTCGTCTGCGTCGACGAAGCGGGGCTGCTGGCCGAGATCGAGAAGCTGCTGCGCCGTCCAATCCAGCGCCAGACGGTGCCGGGCTTCGATGTCGACCGATCGATCCGGCCGGAGGCGATCCGACAGCGCTCGAACGGCGGCGGCCGACCGATGACCGTCCGGCCGGCGGGCGGCACGGCTCCGGGCGCCGGGCGACTGTCGCCGGGAGCGCGACCCGCCCACGCCGGCCCGTCAAACAACCGAAGACCCAGTCATGGCCGGACGGGCGGCCCTCCGCGCGCCGGGGTCGGCATCGGCAACCGCTCCGCGCCGATGGCCGCGCGCGTGCCGAATCGCCACGGTGCCCCCCGACCGGGCAATCGGGCTGGCGGCCCGATGGCGATGCCAGGCGAGCGGCTCCACCGGCTGGAACGCCACCCCCGCTGACCCGCCTCCACGGCCGTAGACTCCGGACCGCATGAGCGTGACCGACGGCCCAGAGACGCGGCACGTGCGCCCTGCCACGCCGGCCGAGGCGACCGACGTCGCCGCGATGCACGCCGCCAACCGGGCGGCCTGGGACGAGGCGGCGGAGCGCTACGAGGGCTGGCTGGCTGAGGCGATCGAGCTGATCCGCGGCGGCGGCACCAACCTCTTCCCCGAGGAGCTGGAGCTGATCGGCGACCTCCACGGCCGGTGCCGTCGGGCGGTCCATCTCCAGTGCGCGGGCGGGCGCGACACGCTGTCGCTCTGGAACCTGGGCGCGGACGAGGTCGTCGGGGTGGACTTCAGTGGCCGGATGCTGGATCTCGCCCAGCGGCTCACCCAGGCGACCGGCGCGCCGGCCCGCTGGATCCTGGCGGACGTGCTCGACACGCCACACGAGCTCGACGGCACCGGTGACCTCGTCTACACCGGCCGCGGATCGCTGCTGTGGCTCCAGGATCTCGATGCCTGGGCGGCGGTGGTGAGGCGCCTCCTCTCACCCGTCGGCCGGCTCGTGCTGTTCGAGGGCCACCCGATCGAGTGGCTCTTCGACGTCGACGAGGACGGCCGTTGGGTCGCCACCGATTACGACTACTTCGCGGGGCCGGAAGCCTCGAAAGGCTGGGCGCCCGAATACATCGACCGCCTGTCGCGCGATGACGCGGACCAGAGCTGGAAGTTCGCCCGGGCGTGGACGCTCGGCGAGATCGTCACGGCGATGGCGCGCGCCGGCCTTCGTTTCGAGCGGGTCACCGAACATCCGCGCGACTGGTGGGGTGGCCACCGCGACGTCCGATCCGACGAGCGTGGCCGGATCCCGCTCTCGTTCTCCGTCCTGGCCCGCGCGCAAGCCCTGTAGCAGCGTAACGGCCCTCGCTACGATCAGTGCGTGACCACTGAGCCGCTGGAGCGCCTCCGCGCGATCTGCCTCGCGTTACCGGACGTCTCCGAACGCCTGAGCCACGGCGAGCCGACCTGGTTCGTCCGGGGCAAGCGCGCCTTCGTCATGTTCGCTAATCGTCATCACGACGATCGTGTGGCCTTCTGGTGCGCTGCCGCGGATGGCGTTCAGGAGGCGCTGGTGGGCTCTGCCCCGGAGCGCTTCGTCCGTCCGCCTTACGTCGGCGGACGAGGCTGGCTCGGGGTTCGACTGGACGTGCCGGTCGACTGGGAGGAGATCACACGACTCGTGCAGGACGCCCATCGCTCGGTGGACGGGCGGTCGCGGTAGGCAGTCTCACCCCGGCGCAGGCCGGTCGACCGATACCCAGCGGCGATCGAGCGCCAGCTGGACGACCGTCGGGCGGTCGTTGGCGAGCGCCTGCCGAAGCGCCGGCTCGAAGCCCGCGTCGTCGTCGACGCGAAGGCCGCGGGCACCACAGGCGCGGGCCACCGCGGCGAAGTCGATCGGGCCGAGGTCCGTCCCGACGGGCTCTGCCGCACGCTCGTCCTGGTGCATCCGGATCGTCCCGAACCGCTCGTTGTCGAAGACGAGGACGATGACCCGCAGGCGCTCCCGGACCGCCGTCTCGAGCTCGGCCATCGTCATGGCCAGACCACCGTCGCCGACGAGGGCGACGACCGGTCGATCGCGGTGGAGCAGCGAGGCGGCCATGGCTGCCGGAAGGCCGTAGCCCATCGCGCCGGACGTCGGGCCGAGCAGCGTGCCCGGCCGACGGAACCGGAAGCCCCGGGCCACCCAGCCGCCGAAGTTGCCGGCGTCGGTGGTGAGGATCGCCTCGTCCGGCAGGGTCCGACGCAGCATCGCGACCACCCGGCCCGGGTGCACGCCGGGACCCGACCATTCGCCGCCGTCGACGGTCGAGGCCGCCTCCCAGCCGGATCGGTCCGCGGCGTTGTGCCGGTCACGAACCTCGAGGTGCCCGGCGTGGAGGACCGCGCCGCGCAGCCGCTGGACGGCTCCCCGGATGAACGCGCGCGCGTCGGACCGGACGGCGATGTCCGGGTCCCGGAGACCGGGCACGCCGGCACGCGGCTCGAGGTCGACGTGGGCCCACCGGACGCCGTCCGCCGGAACGCGGTAGTCGAAGCTCGTCGGTTCGTTGAGGCGGCACCCGACGACGAGCATCGCGTCCGCGCGCTCCAGCCGCTCGCGCACGGCCGACGGCGAACCGTAGCCGGCCATGCCGAGGAACAGCGGGTGATCGTTGGACATGACATCGCCTCGGCGCCACGCGGCGACCACCGGCACGTGCAGCAGCTCCGCGAGCCGTGTCAGGTCGCTCGACGTTCGCGCCTGGAGGACGCCGCCGCCGGCGAGGATCACCGGGCGATCCGCCGAGGCGAGGAGCTGCAGCACGGCGCGGATCTCGGGGATCTCGGCGCGGGGCAGCGGCGGGCGCGCGCCATCGACGGACAGAGACGCCGGCACCTCCTCGTCCAGGAGGTCCTCGGGGAACGACAGCAGGACGGGACCCGGTCGAGCGCCCAGCGCGCGACGGATCGCCTCCCCCACCGCGCGGACCGCTTCCTCGGCGGTCCTCGGCTCGGCGGCCCACCGGGCGAGCTGGCCGAACGACCCGACCTGGTCGACCTCCTGGAACGCCTCGCGACCGCGCAGGTGCCGGTCGACCTGTCCCACGAGGGCGAACATGGGGGTCGAGTCCTGGCGCGCGGTATGGATCCCGATGGCGAGGTTTGCGGCACCGACGGCGCGCGTCCCAAGGCACGCCGCCGGCCGGCCCGTGAGCTGGCCGTATGCCTCCGCCATGAACGCGGCCGCGCCCTCGTGGCGCGTGGTGACGATGCGGACGCCGGCCGCGGCGAGCCCATCGAGGAGGCCGAGGAAGCTCTCGCCTGGCACAGTGAACGCGTAGCGGACGCCGGCGGCGCGGAGTGCCTCGCCGACGACGTACCCGACCGTGCGCGGCGCGGCGGACGGTGCAGTTG
>JAUJOH010000001.1:125834-187339 GCA_030447745.1 Chloroflexota bacterium
GCCGCGTCGGCCGTCGGCTCCGGGGCCGTCTGGGTCGCCGGCGGCTGCTCGATGTCCGACTCGCCTTGCAGCTGGCCTTCGGCGGCCGCCTCGTCCCGCGTCGCCTCGGCTGCCTCGGCCCCATCCGGCTCGCCCGCGGCGACCGCGTCGATCTGGCGTGCGGTCACGGCGTCCGCGTGCGTCGCACCGTCCCCCTCGGCGACGACGATCGACGGCGCGTCGTCCGGCGGCGCCTCGTCCGCTGGCGCGTCCTCCGGCGGCGCGTCGTCCGGCAGCGCGGTCTCGCCGTTCGCCGGCGCATCGGCAGCGACCACCTCGCCCCTCGGCTCGCGCTCCACGCTAGAAGACCACCGGGTAGGCGAAGGTCGAGAGCACGAGCCCGGCCACAACGACCACCGCGACGACGATCATGAGCAAGCGCGCGATCCGCGAGCCGGGCAGCATCCCCTCAGCCTAGCGGTAGTTCTGGAACTGGAGCGGGACCGCCTCGTCGAGCTCACGGAGTCGGGTGATCACCTTCTGCAGCTCGTCCTTGCTCTTGCCGGAGACCCGGACGGCATCACCCTGGATCTGCGACCTGACCTTCGGGAACTCGTCGCGGATCAGCTTCTGGATCTTCTTCGCCAGCGTCTCATCCAGACCCTGGCGCAGCGCGATGGTCTGGCGGACCTTGTTGCCACCCGCAGGCTCGACCTTCCCCCAGTCGAAGATCTTGAGCGACAGGTCGCGGCGAACGGCCTTGGACTGGATCAGGTCACGCACGGCGGTCGCGCGGAACTCGTCGTCGGTGACGAGGGTCAGCTCGTCCCTGGCCTGCGTCAGATCGACGGTCACGCCCTTGAAGTCGTACCGCTGCTGCACCTCTCGACGAACCTGGTCGAGCGCGTTGCGCAGCTCCTGTTCGTCGAACTCGCTGACGACGTCGAACGAGACCTCACCAGCCATCTAGCCCTCCTCCAGCCGCTCCAGCAGTCGCTCGCCGATCCGGTAACTGCGACCGCCGCCCATGACGAGCACGGCGTCGCCCGGGCGGACCTCGCCGGCGAGCCAGTCCGCCGTGGCCTCGACGGAACCCGGAGCGGCGACCGGGCGATCGGGGCGCCGCCGGGCGATCGCCTCGGCGAGCCCGGCAGCCGACGCGATCGTCGTGTCGGGGTCACGGCCCGCCCAGATGTCGGCGATGGCCACGGCGTCCGCGGTGGCAAGGACCTCGGCAAACGCGTCGAGCAGGGCGGCCGTCCGATGGTACGTCAGCGGCTCGTACACCGCCCACACGCGCCGCCCGGGCTCGCGCTGGCGCACCGCGGCGAGCGTCGCGCGGATGGCGGTCGGGTGGTGCCCGTAGTCGTCGTAGACGGCGACGCCCCCTGCCTCGCCCTTGCGCTCGAGCCGGCGGCCAACGCCGCCGAAGCTCGCCAGCCCGGCGACGATCGCCTCCGGCGGGACGCCGAGGGCCGCCGCGGCGCCCGCAACGCCGAGGGCGTTCGCGGCGTTGTGCCGGCCCGCGGTGGGGAGTCGCGCAACTCGCTCGCCCGAGCCCGGCAGCCCCTCCACGGCGAGCGTCGTCCCGGCCGGGTCCGTCGCCGTTACCCGACCGATGAGCGGGCTGGCGCGGCCCAGGGCGGTGCCGTACCGCTCGCCGATCGTCGCGGGCGCGGCTGCAAGGCTGCGCGATCGCTGGTCGACGAGCGCCGTCGCGATGAGCCGTCCCGGCCAGTCCGCGAGCCGGGCGACTAGCTCCGCCACGCCGGCGTCCGCGACATTGGCGACGAGGACCGGCGGTTGCAGCTGGTCAGCGGTGCCGGTTCGGTCGGCAGCAACCGGCTCGGCGGCGGCGCGGAGCCACCGCTCGAACGCCGCCACCACGTCCGCCCGGTCCCGGAACACGTCCGGGTGATCCCACTCCGCGGAGGTGAGGACCGCGATCGCCGGCCGGTAGGCGTCGAAGTTGCCCGCGTATTCGTCGGCCTCGACGACGAACGCCGGGCCACCGCCCCACCGCGCCGTGGCCGCAAGCTCGCCGGTCACCGCGACCGGGAGAAGTGCGCCGACGAACGCCGACGGGTCTGCGCCGGCCGCCACGAGGACGTGGACGAGCCAGCCCGCGGTCGTGCTCTTGCCGTGCGTCCCGGCCACCCCCACGAGCGTCCGTCCCGCCGCGGCATCCGCGACGACCTGCTGCCAGGGCTCGACCGGGATGGCCAGCCGGCGGGCGGCCTCCAGCTCGGGATGCCGTGGGTCGATCGCCGTGAGGGCCTTGCTGACGGCGAGCCGGTCCGGGCATCCGCCGCTCTCCACGTGCGCAGGGTCGTGGGTCCAGGCGAGCGGGATGCCGGCCCGCTCGAGCGGCGCGGTGTAGGCCGACGGTCCCCCGGCGTCGCAGCCGCTCGCGTCGGCACCCGCGTGGTGCGCCAGGAGCGCGGCAGCGGACGCACCGGCGCCCGCGACGCCGACGACGTGGATCCCCTCTCCGGGCCGGATCGACCTCGCTGCCCGGCCCGGAGCAAGACCGTGTCCGATCGCGGCTCCGTGATCGGTCACGCCGCCGCGGGCGTCATCGATCGACCCGGTCGAGCAACAGCGCGAGGGCCGCCTCGGCGCCGAGTGCCTTGTTCGCCGTTCGGTCGCCCGTCCAGCGGAAGCGCCGGACGTCGGCGCCGGTGCCGTCCGCGACGGCCACGTACGTCAGGCCGACCGGCTTCTCGTCGGTCCCGCCGCCGGGTCCTGCGATGCCGGTCACGGCGACGGCCACGTCGACGCGGAAGGCCGCGCGCGCGCCGACGGCCATGGCACGCGCCGTCTGCGCGCTCACTGCGCCGTGTCCATCGAGCACGTCCGGTGGCACGTCGAGCAGCCGCACCTTCCCGTCGTCGGCGTAACTGACGACCCCGCCGCGGAAGTAGCCGGACGATCCCGCCACCTCGGTGATGCCGTGGGCGACGAGGCCGCCGGTGCACGACTCCGCCGTCGCCACGGTCAGCCCGCGCGCGAGGCACACGGCCTGCAGCCGCTGGGCCAGGTCAACCAGGCGCTCGACGGTGCCCGTTCCCTCACCACTCGCATCGGGGACGGGCCCGGTTGCCGCCCGCGCGGCAACATCGGTTCGCGCCTCTGCTCGCGGGTCGCGGCGGTCGTGCCGCTCGCCCTCGGTCACCCGCCGGTCACGTCCGGACCGTCGATCTCGGCCTGCGAGCGGAACCAGTTCTCCGGCCCGTAGACCTGGCGGGGTGTCGCCGGGTTGCGCGGGTCCTGGGGGCTCACGATCCCATACCGCTCGAGCTCGTCCATCACGCGGCTCGCGCGCGCGAACCCGAGCTTCAGCTTGGTCTGGAGCATCGACGTGCTCGCCCGCTGTGTCGTCGTGACGAGCTCCGCGGCCGGGATCGTCATCTCGTCGACGCCGAGCGGCCGGAGCCATCCGAACTGACCGGCGTCGGCGCCCGCATCCTCCGCGTCGGCGAAGGCGAGGATGCCCTCGTCGTAGAAGGTCCGATCGCCGGTCTGCTCGAGCCAGTAGCTCGTCACGTCGGCGACCTCGCGGTCGCTGACGAAGACGCCCTGCATCCGGACCGGTCGCGGCAGGTCGACCGGCTGGTAGAGCATGTCGCCGCGGCCGATCAGATCCTCGGCCCCGGGCGCGTCCAGGACGGTGCGCGAGTCGACCATCGAGGACATCGCGAACGCGATTCGCGACGGCACGTTGGCCTTGATCAGACCGGTCACCACGTTGACCGACGGCCGCTGCGTCGCGAGCACGAGATGGATCCCGACGGC
The DNA here is from genome assembly GCA_030447745.1 of Chloroflexota bacterium. Lineage (GTDB taxonomy): Bacteria > Chloroflexota > Limnocylindria > Limnocylindrales > CSP1-4 > JACDAV01. The sequence goes on from JAUJOH010000001.1 coordinate 129,609, forward strand.
GCGCGCCTTCTGCGCGATCTTGACGACCGCGTCCTCCACCTTCCGGCCCTCGCGCATGATCAGGTCGGCGAGCTCATCGATGATCAGCACGATGTAGGGCATCGGCTCGCCGTCGTCTGCACCGGCACGGACGTTGAAGCCGGCGATGTTCCGGACGCCGTGCGCGGCCAGGAGCTTGTAGCGCTCCTCCATCTCGCGGACGGCCCAGTTGAGCGCAGCCTTCGCCCGCTCGGGCTCGGTGATCACCGGCACGAGCAGATGCGGCAGGCCGTTGTAGGCGGCGAGCTCGACGCGCTTCAGGTCCATCAGGATCATGCGCACCTCGGTCGGCCGGGCCCGCATCAGGAGGCTGGTGATCAGCGCGTTGACGCAGACGCTCTTGCCCGAGCCCGTCGCGCCGGCGATGAGCAGGTGGGGCATCTTGGCCAGGTCGACGGCGAAGGCTGTGCCGGACACGTCACGCCCCAGTGCGAACGTCAGCGGGCTGGTCGCGCCGAGCATCCTGCTCTCCTCCACGAACGGCCGGAACCCGACCATCTCACGGACCTGGTTCGGGATCTCGATCCCGATGACGTCCTTGCCCGGGATCGGCGCCTCGATCCGGATCGACCGGGCGGCGAGCGCCATCGCCAGGTCGTCCGCGACGGCCTCGATCCGCGACACCTTCACGTGGTGCTCCGGGCGGACCTCGTACTGCGTGACGACCGGCCCGCTGTTCCACTGGGTGACCTTGGCCGGGATCGAGAAGCTGAGCAGCTTCTCCTCGATCCGCCGCTTGTTCTTCTCGTGGTCGATGCCGGGGCCGGGGTGGCTGGCGGGTCGCGGCTCGAGGACGTCGATCGGCGGAAGCTGCCAGTCGATCGCGGTGAGCGACTCGAGCGGGCTCGGCTCGTCACCGCCGACCACGGCGCTGGCTCGTGCGACCGCAGCGGCACCGGAGCCGGACGGCCCGCCGTCCGACTGGCCGGTCCAGACGGTCTGGCTGACCGGCGCCTGGCCACCCCGCGGGGCCGGCTCGTCGAGGATGCTCAGGCGCCCGGTCTCGGACCCGTTGCCGATCTCGCCGCCGGTCGCCACGGCGGCTGCCGGACCGTCGCCGCGCACCGGAGCCACGACCGGCGACCGGCCCGCTCCGGCCGTCCGCGACCCGTTTCGCGGCGCCGGCCGCTCCTCGCCCTGGCGGCGGACCGACGCGGCCGCGGTCGCGCCGAACCAGCGGGCCGTGCCCGTGACAGGGCGGAGGAGCTGCTTGAGCTGGAGGTTGAACGCGAGCAGCAGGCCGGCGATGGAGATGCCGGCGAGCAGCACGACGGCCCCCGGTGCCGTGATGAGCGGCGGCAGCACGGAGCCGAAGAACCGGCCGATCCGCCCGCCGGTATACGGTCCGAAGAACGGTCCGACGATGTCGACGATGCCGAGCAGCCCGGCGTAGCCGAGCGCCGCCCCGAGCAGCGTCAGGCCCCAGCCGCTGTGTGGGTGGCGGCCCGGGCCCCACTCGACGTACCACCCGGACGCGAGGAGGATGAACGGGAGCAGCCAGCGGACGCTGCCGAACCACGGCCCCACGGACCCGATCCACCAGTCGGTGAGCGCGCCACGTCCGGGCAGCACCAGCGCGATCAGTGTCACGGCTCCGAGGACGAGGAGCACGATCCCGACGATCGACCGGGCGACGTCCGGGTTGATCGCGCCGAGCTTGAGGCTCGGCAGCTCGAAGCCGCTGCGGCGACGGCTGCGCGAGCCGGCGCGGGACGCGCGGCGCGTTGCGGGACGGGTCGTTCTGGCCATCCTAGACCTCGACGACCACCGGGAAGACCATCGGCCGGCGCTTGGTCTGCTCGTACAGGTAGCGGCTCACGCCGTCCTTGATCTGGCTCTTCACGAGCGCGATCTCGCTGATGTGGTCGCCCGGCGTGTCGATTGCCTTGATGATCCGCTCGATCGCCTCGTCCATGATCGGGTCGCGCTCGTTGAGATGGACGAAGCCGCGGGTCACGATCTCCGGCCGGCCGACGACCGACCCCGTCTGCTTGTCGACGGTGACCACGATCATGAACATCCCGTCGCTGGCCAGGGAGCGCCGGTCGCGGAGGACGATCTCGCCGACATCCCCGACCGACAGGCCGTCGACGAAGACGTACCCGGCGGGCACTGGCTGGCCGCGCCGTGCCGTGCCGTCCTCGGCGATCTCGATCGGCGTCCCGTTCTCGATGATGAACACGTTCTCGGCCGGGACCCCGGTCTCGATCGCGAGGCGCCCGTGCTGGACCTGCATCCGGAACTCCCCGTGGATCGGGATGAAGTGGGTCGGCTTCGTGAGCCCGAGCATGAGCTTCAGCTCTTCCTGGCTCGCGTGACCCGAGACGCGCGCACGGCGGATGGTGTGGTAGTAGACGTTCGCACCGGCCTTGAACAGGTTGTCGATCGTCCGCGCCACGTACTCCTCGTTGCCGGGGATCGGGCTGGCCGACACGATGACGGTGTCCCCGGGCTGGATCTCGACGAACCGGTGGTCGCGGTTGGCCATCCGGGCGAGGCCGGACATCGGCTCCCCTGGGCGCCGGTCGTGGCGATGACGAGCTTGTCGTCCGGAACGTCGTTGATGCGGTCCTTGCCGACGAGCCGCGACGGGTCGAAGCGGAGGTACCCGAGTTCGGTCGCGATCCGCGAGTTCTGCTCCATCGAGCGGCCGATGATCGCGACCTGGCGCTCGAACGTCGCCGCCGCGTCGAGCACCTGCTGGAGCCGGGCGATGTTGCTCGCGAAGGTGGCCACGATGACCCGGCCTTCGAGCGGCTCCATGATCTCGCGGAACGCCTCGCCGACCGTCCGCTCGGACGGCGTGTAGCCGGGGTTCTCGGCCCGCGTCGAATCGGACAGGAGGCACACCACGCCCTCCTCACCGAGACGGGCGAGGATCGCGAAGTCGCTGAGCTTTCCGTCGACGGGCGTGTGGTCGAACTTGAAGTCGCCGGTGTGGACGACGGTCCCGACCGGCGTCCGAAGCGCGATGCCCATCGCGTCCGGAATCGAGTGACCGATGCGGAACGTGAGCACGCCGAAGGGACCGATCTGGAGCTCGTCGCCGGGCTCCATCGCGATCAGCGGGTTGTTGTGGAGCTTGTGCTCCTTGATCTTGTTGCCCAGGAGCCCGCGGGCGAGCGTCGACGCGTAGACGGGCACGCCCGGGAACTCCGGCAGCACGTACGGCAGCGCGCCCACGTGGTCCTCGTGCGCGTGCGTGATCAGGAACGCCTTGACGTTCCCGCGACGCTCGCGGAGATAGGTGATGTCCGGGATGACGAGGTCGACGCCGAACATCTCCTCGTCCGGGAACATCAGCCCGCAGTCGATCACGACGATCTCGTCGCCGTATTCGAACACGTACATGTTCTTGCCGATCTCGCCCACGCCGCCGAGCGGGATGATGCGGAGGGGATGGTTGGGTCCTGGCATCGTGGTCCTGTCGCTGGGCGGCCTAGAAGAGGCCGAGCTGGTCGTCGGGATCGACGGGCGACGGAACCATCGGAGACGGGTCAGGCGGGCGCGGGGGCGGGACGGTCGGAGAGACCGGGTGTGTCGCCGGGTCCGGCCGAGTCACGGGCCGCGCGTCAACGGCGAGGGCGACACCGCGCGGCTCGGTGGCGGCCCCGGGCGCCGCCGTTGTTGCCGCGAACACGTCGGCCGCAGGCTCGGCGGCCCGAGGATTGACCGCGGCGCGCGCCCGCCGCGCGCGGGACGCCTCGAGCGCCGCCGGAACCCCGGCAACGTCCTCGTACGAGGCGCGTTCGATCGCCGGCGTCCGCAGTGCCGCGGCCGGGTGGTAGAGGGCGTACACGGAGGCGTCGCGGGCGCCGGTGGCCGGATCGGCCGGCCGGACCGTGCCGTGCGCGTCGGAGATCCGGGCGCCGGGCATGAACCGGCCCATCGAATGCCGGCCGAGCGTCACGATGAGGGCCGGATCGAGCGCCTCGAGCTGGCGGCGGAGGTAGGGCTGGCAGGCGGCGATCTCGTCCGGCTGCGGGTCCCGGTTGTCCGGCGGCCGGCACTTGACGACGTTCGTGATGTACACCTCGTCGCGTCGCCAGTCGATGGACCCGAGGAGCTTGACCAGCAGGTCGCCCGCCCGGCCGACGAACGGCCGGCCGAGGCGGTCCTCGTTGAAGCCGGGCCCCTCGCCCACGAAGACGACCTCCGTGTCCGGGTGGCCCTCGCCGGGAACGGCGTTCGTGCGCGACCGGTGGAGCCGACAGCGAGTGCAGGCCCGGACCTCGTCGGCGATCGCCTCGAGCGCCGCTCGGCGCTCGGCGTGGGTCACGGACCGCCCCCGCCCACCCCGGCTGTGGCCCGCGCCGGCTCGCGCTCCGACGCACTCGCCCGGCTGGACGCCGACGGGAGCCAGTCGCGCTCAACAAGCTTCTCCGCGATCTCGACGGCGTTCGTCGCGGCGCCCTTGCGGAGGTTGTCGCTGACGATCCAGAACGCGATCCCCCGATCACCGGGTATTGACCGGTCGTGACGGACCCGACCGACGAAGATCTCGTCCTTCCCGGCGGCTTCGGCCGCCAGCGGGTAGGCGTGCGACGCCGGATCGTCCTGGACGACAACGCCGGGCACCGCGCCGAACAGCTCGCGCGCGCGTTCCGGAGTCAACGACTCGACCGTCTCGACGTGGACCGCCTCCGAATGGCTGACGAAGACCGGGATCCGTACGGCCGTGCAGGAGATACGCAGGTCTGGCAGGTGGAGGATCTTGCGGCTCTCCGTGACGACCTTCCACTCCTCCTTCGTGTAGCCGTTCGGGAGGAAGACGTCGATCTCCGGCAGCGCGTTGAATGCGATGGGGTGCGGGTAGACGGCCGCCTGCTTCGGCTCCCCCGCGACGTGGGCCCGGATCTGGTCCTCGAGCTCCCGGATCGCGTCCGCGCCGGTGCCGGAGACCGACTGGTACGTGTCGACCACGACGCGCTCGATGCCGACCGAGTCGCGAAGCGCCATCAGCACCGGCGCGAGCTGCATCGTCGAGCAGTTGGGGTTGGCGACGATCCCCTCGTGCCACGCCAGGTCGTCCGGGTTGACCTGGCTCACGACGAGCGGGACATCCTCGTCCATGCGCCAGGCGCTGGAGTTGTCGATGACCGTGGCACCGCGGGCGGCGGCCTCGGGGGCGAGCGCGCTGGAGACGTCGCCACCGGCCGAGAAGAGCGCGATATCGACTCCGTCGAACGCGTCGGGGACGGCCTCGCCGATCTCGATCGTGCGCTCCGCCACCTCGACCGTCCGACGGGCAGAGCGGCCCGATGCCAGGAGACGCAGCTCGCCGACGGGGAAGTCGCGCTCGGTGAGGACCTCGATCATCGTCCGCCCGACGACGCCGGTGGCGCCAACGACCGCGACGGTGAGGGATCGGGGGGTCATCCGGGGCAGCGCTTCGTTGTCACGTGGCTCGTCCGGGCACCGGCGGAGTATATCAGCGGGCTCCGGCGGGACCGGCCTCCGGAGACCCCCGAATCAGCGAGCCGCCGGTTGGACCGACGGCTCGCTGCCTGGGGGCCGCCCTGCTGAACGGTGGTCAGCCAACTGGCTCTTTGGCGAGGTGGCGCTGCATGGCCGCCTTGCGGGAGAGGTTGATCCGGCCCTGGCGGTCGATCTCGGTCACGACGACCATCACTTCGTCGCCGACGGACACGACGTCCTCGACGGTCGGCACGTGGTAGTCGGCGAGCTCGCCGATCCGGACAAGGCCTTCCTTGCCCGGCATGATCTCGACGAACGCGCCGAAGCCCATGATCCGGGTGACCTTGCCCAAGTAGAGCGCCCCGATCTCGACCTCGCGCGTCAGGCTGTTGATCCAGTCGATCGCCTTGCGCGCGTTCTCGCCCGAGACGGCCGCCACCTCGACCGTGCCGTCGTCCTCGACGTTGATCTCCGTGCCCGTCTCCTCCTGGATCTTGCGGATCATCGAGCCGCCCTTGCCGATGATCTCGCGGATCTTCTCCGGGTTGATCGTGATGGTCGTGATCCGCGGCGCGAAGTCGCTCATCTCCTGGCGAGCCTCCGGGATCACCTCGACCATCTTGTCGAGGATCTCGAGGCGGGCGTCGAACGCCTGCCGCAGGCCGTCCCGGATGATCGCCTCGTTGATGCCCTGGACCTTGATGTCCATCTGCAGGGCGGTGATCCCGTCCCGCGTCCCGGTCACCTTGAAGTCCATGTCACCGAAGGCGTCCTCCTTGCCGAGGATGTCCGTCAGGACCGCATAGCGCCCGTCCGGCTCGCTGATGAGTCCCATCGCCGCGCCGGCGACCGGAGCCGTGATCGGCACCCCGGCGTCCATCAGTGCAAGGGTGGAGCCGCACGTCGAGGCCATCGACGTCGAGCCGTTGGACGTCACGCACTCGCTGACGAGGCGGATGACGTACGGGAACTCGTCGTGCGGCGGGAGCACCGGCAGGAGCGCCCGCTCGGCGAGGATGCCGTGCCCGATCTCGCGCCGGCCTGGGCCGCGCATCGGCTTGTTCTCGCCGGTGCTGTACGGCGGCATGTTGTAGTGGTGGAGGTACCGCTTCTCCGTGCGCGGGCTGATCGTGTCGATCCGCTGGACGTCCGAGGACGCGCCGAGCGTCGCGACCGTGAGCGCCTGGGTCTGGCCGCGGGTGAACAGACCGGAGCCGTGGGCGCGCGGGACGAGACCCACCTCGACGGAGATCGGGCGGACGTCCGTGACGCCACGGCCGTCCATGCGGATGCCCTCGTCCAGGACCAGCCGGCGGACGGTCCTCTTGTGGACGAGCCCGAAGAGGCTCTTGCTGACGCGGGCCTCCCGGCGGGCGGCTTCGAGCAGGCGCTCCGCCTCCGCCTTGTCGGTGCGGCTCGCCCGGACGGACGCGGCAATGCCCTCGCGGAGCCTGCCGATCCGCTCCGGCAGGTCGTTCGCGAACCAGTTCAGGAGCGCGGCCGTCGCCTCGGCGTCGGGGAGCGCCCGGTGGTTCCTCGACAGGTCGATGTCGAAGAACTTCGACAGCGTGTCGAGCCGGTAGTTCTCCAGGTCCGGATACGCCTCGCGCGCGATCACCAGCGTGTCCGCGTAGCGACCGGGCGCGACACGCGTGCCGTCCGCGAGCGCAGCCTCGACGAACGCGATGTCGAACCCGACCGAGTGGCCGACGAACACGGCATCGCCGACGAAGTCCATCGCCTTGCGCGCTGCCTCGGCCGGGGTGGGAGCCCCCTTCACGTCCTTGTTGCTGATGCCGTGCATCTGGTTGCCGACGATCGGGCGACCGGGGTTCACGTACGTGGACCAGCGGTCATCGACCTTGCCGCCCTTGATCCGGACCGCGGCGATCTCGACGAGCTCGGCCATCTTCGGGTCCGTGCCGGTCGTCTCCGTGTCGACGACGACGAACTCGCGGCCGGCCTCGACGCCCTCGACGAAGTCGAGCACGGACGCCGTGCCGGGGTCGAGGAACGGCGTCCGCTTCGGCTTGCCGACCGACTCCCGGAGCTGCTCCTGGATGTCGATCAGCGGCTGGATCGCCCGATGCCCGAAAAGGATCGCCTCCGCCATGACGTCCTCCGGGAGGAGCTTCGCGCCCGCTTCGACCATCATGGTCGCGTCGCGGGTGCCCGAGACGATGAGGTCGAGCTCCGACTCCTCGAGCTCGGTGTGGGTTGGGTTGACGACGAACTGGCCGTCGATGCGGCCGACGCGGACGGCGCCGACCGGGCCGAGGAACGGGATCTCGCTGATCGCCAGCGCGGCCGACGCCGCGACCGTGCCGATGACGTCCGGGTCGTTCTCCTGGTCCGTCGAGAGGACGGTCACGACCAGCTGGACATCGTCCTTGTAGCCCTCGGGGAACAGCGGCCGGATCGGGCGGTCCGTCAGGCGGGCGGCGAGGATCGCCGCCTCCGAGGGACGCGCCTCGCGCTTGATGAAGCCTCCCGGGATCTTGCCCGCCGCGTACATCCGCTCCTCGAAGTCGACCGTCAGCGGGAAGAAGTCGAGCCCTGGGCGGGGATCCGAACGGGTTGGCGGTGCCGAGCACCATCGTGTCACCGTAACGGACGGTGACGGAGCCGCCGGCGAGCCGGGCGAGTTTACCGGTTTCGATGGTCAGCGTGCGACCACCGAGCTGGGTCTCGAAGACCTGTGACACGGGGTTTCGTTCCTCCCGTCGTGCCGGAGGAGCGACCGGGCCGTGCGGCCCACCGATCGGACGTTACGCGGAGAACCCCGGGGTCCTGCCCGGGGTCCGTGGCGGCGATGCCCTAGCGGCGGAGTCCGAGCCGCGCGATGACGGCCCGGTAGCGAGCGTTGTCTTTCTTCACCAGGTAGGCGAGGAGACGACGGCGCTGACCGACGAGCTTGAGGAGGCCGCGTCGCGAGTGGTTGTCCTTCGGAAAGCGTCGGAGATGCTCCGTCAGCCCCCTGATCCGCTCCGTCAGGAGCGCGACCTGGACCTCCGGGGAGCCGGTGTCGCCATCGTTCGCGGCGTACCCACCGATGATCTCCTGCTTCACTTCCCGCGCGAGCGGCACTCGGTCCTCCGAACACGAACGTTGCTGATTGACCTTCTCTTTGACCGGCGGATGGTAGCAGTCGAGGCGCACGGCGGCAAACGCGCTACCGTCAGGGCGCCCATGTCCAATCGCGTGCCCGACCGCATGTCCGACCCCGTCGTCTCCCACGTCCAGGTCGCGCCTGCGCTCGCCGCGCGCCGATCCGGCGCCTGCCGCGCGACCTTCTCGGTGGACCTCGGCCGCACCGCGATCGAGGTCGAGCTGACCGGCGACGGGATCGCCCTGCCGGGCGCGGAGGTCCTGCGCTGGGCCGACGCGGAAGTCGTTGCGGACACGTCGAACGTCTGTTTCCGGGTGCTCCCCGAGGGGGTCGAGCCCATCCGGACGTTCTCCGACGTGACGCGGCGGGTGGTCGGGCTGATGCCGACGGCGGGCGCGCCGACGATGCTCGTCGGCGGCTTCTACATGCACCGGGTCAAGGGGACCGATCCGTGGACCGACACGGAAGCGAAGCTCGCCGCGGTGGCGCCCGTGCGCGGCGCGGTCCTCGACGCGACGACGGGCCTCGGCTACACCGCCATCGCGGCCGCGCGAACGGCGGCGAGCGTGCTGACCATCGAGCTCGATCCGGCCGTCGTCGAGATCGCACGCTCGAACCCGTGGTCCCGCGAGCTGTTCGACGAGCCGGCGATCGAGCGGCGCCTGGGCGACGCGGCGGAGGTCGTGACGCAGCTTCCGGAAGCGGCCTTCGATCGGGTGATCCACGACCCGCCGACGCTGAGCCTCGCCGGCGAGCTCTACGGTGCGGCGTTCTACGCCGAACTGCTCCGGGTGCTGCGACCCGGGGGTCGGCTGTTCCACTACGTCGGCCGTCCCGACAGCGCGCACGGCGCGCGGACGGGCGCGGGCGTCATGCGCCGGCTCCGCGAGGCGGGCTTCGATGGCGTCGCCGAGCGGCCGGGCGCGTTCGGGATCATCGCCGCCAGGCCGCTCCGTGGCCGCCGGCGGTAGCGGGTCAGCCGCCGCCGAACGTCACCGTCACACGGTCCGTGACCGGCCGGAGGCCCTCGACGACGATCGCCGGATCTCCCGCGGCAACGATCGCAACCCCGGCCCTCTCCCCGATGCGGACCGGGTACCTGCCGGGTGGCGGAAGCGCCACCGGTAACGGAAACCGCAGCCGGCCGGGATCGTCCGGGTCCGGGTCGCCCGTGACGGCGTACGGGCGCCCGAGCAGTCGTTCTGCGTCGGCCAGCTCGCCTGCCGCGACGAGCCGCCGGATCTCAGAGCTGCTCACCGGCCGATCGTCGACGGTGAAGGACGGCACGACCACGACCTCCCAGGGTGGGTCGGACTGCCGGCCGAGCGCGGCGAGCGTCTCGGGCGTCCCTCGCCGTTCGTGCCCGAAGCCCGCGTCCGCCGTCATGAGCAGGCCGGCGAGACGGGTCCGCGCCGTGATCCGCGCCAGGAACGCGTCGTAGGGCGTCGCGCGGAGGGCGGCATCGAACGGCTCGACGACGACGACCTCGACCCCCGCCTCGCCGAGCAGGCGCAGCCGGTCGGCCGGATCGAGCAGCAGCGGCGGCGCCGCGCCGAGGAGCACCTCGTCCGGGTGCGAGTCGAACGTGATGACGGCCGGCCTGGCGCCGAGCCGCTCGGCGTGCCGGACGAGCTCGTCGAGCAGGTAGCGGTGCCCCCGGTGGAGTCCGTCGAACACGCCGACCACGGCAAACAGCGGCCCGTCGCCGGTCGTCAGGCGGCCGACGCCACTGACGACGCGCAGTCCCGGGTCGAGCGCCGGGGCGGCCGGCGGCGCATCGGGCGTCCGCTCCGCGAGGTTCTCGTTCCCGGCACCGGATCCGGCTGCCGGACGAGTCGGTGGTGATTCGATCGGGTGGACGGTCGCGCCCGATGCCCCGGCCGCGACGAGCACCTTGTCCGGCGCCAGCCGTCCGCCGGCCGCTCTGGCGATCCCCAGGAGATTCGCGCCCGGGCCGTGCACCCGGACCAGCTCACCGTCCACGACCCCGGCCATGCCGGCACGCGGCCGGACGTACTGGCCGCGTGCGAAGCCCGGCACCTCGTCCGTGCCGAGTGCGACGACCGGGAGGTGCTCGAGGCCGGTGTCCACCGGTCGCAGCAGCGCCGCCAGTCGACGGCTCCCGTCCCCCGCGGCCAGCCGGATCTCGTCCAGCGGCACGGCATCCTCCAGCCGAAACGGTCCGCTCGCGATCCGGACCAGCGCGCCCAGATAGGCGGCGTTCCCGACTGCCGCGCCGACGTCCCGCGCGATCGCCCGGACGTAGGTTCCGGCCGAGCACTCGACGTCGAGGACGGCGATCGGTCGGGCGGGGTCAGTGTCGTCCCAGGTCATGAGGTCGAGCGCCCAGATCTCGACCTGGCGCGGCCGCAACTCGACGGTCTGGCCGGCTCTGGCCAGCGCGTAAGCGCGCCGCCCGCCGACCTTGATGGCGCTGAACGCGGGCGGCGTCTGCGTGACCCGGCCACGGAGCCCGGCCAGCGCCGCCGTGACGGCTTCGCGCGTGGGACGCGGACCGTCGACCGGCGTGAGTTCGCCGTCGAGGTCGTCCGTGCTCGAGCTGGCGCCGAAGCAGATCGTCGCCCGGTACGCCTTCCGGTCGCCGAGGTGGTACTCGACGACGCGCGTCGCGCGGCCGAGGAACAGCGGCAGGACGCCGGCCGCGAACGGGTCGAGCGTGCCGCCGTGGCCGACCCGCCTGGTCCCCGACAGCCGCCGGACCAGGGCCACGACGTCGTGCGAGGTTGGGCCGGGTGGCTTGGAGACGATCAGGATCCCGTCCAGCCCGGGCGTCCCGGTACGCTGCCCTGCCACCGCGCTCAGCGGGCGACCGCGGCCACGAGGCGCTCCGCCGCGTCCAGCACGGGCGCGACCGCGTCGTCGACGGGCAGCGCCACGGTGGCGCCCGCCGCCCGGGCATGGCCGCCGCCGCTCCACAGGCCGGTGAGCACCGTGGCGTCGACACCGCCGGGCCGTGTTCGGACGCTGAGTCGCGTGGTGGGTCCCGCCTCCTTGAACAGGATCGCCACCTCGGCGTCCTCGGCCTGGGCGAGCAGGTCGATGATCCCCTCGCCGTGGGCTGGCAGCGCGCGCGTGGCGGCGAAGTCCGCCTCGCGCAGCGTGGACCAGACGAGCCGCCCGTCGAGCCGGCGGTCGAGCCGCTCGAGGACCCGGCCGAACAGCCGGAGCTGGGCGTCGGGCTTCGTCCGGTAGAGGCGCCGCGAGATGTCCGAAAGCGGCGCCCCGGCGCGACGAGCACGGCCGCCACCTCGAGCGTGCGCGGCGTGGCGTTCGGATGCGCGAACGTCGCGGTGTCCATCACGATGCCCGCCATCAGCACCGATGCGAGCGCGCCGTCGGCGGTGGCCAGCGGAACACCCAACCGCGTCGCGAGCAGGGCCACCATCTCGCACGTCGCGGCGCTCTGCGGCTCGATCCAGTCCGCCTCGCCGGCCGCGTCATTCGAGGCGTGGTGGTCGATCACGACGCGCGGCAGCCGCTCGAACAGCCCACGATGGCGCTCCCGGACCGCACCGACGCGGTCGAGGGTGCCGCAGTCCGAGACGACCAGCAGGTCGTAGTCGACGTCCGGCCGCGGGTCCGTCCGGACGGAGTCGATGCCCGGCATGAACGCGTACAGGGGCGGTACCGCGTCCGTGCACACGGCGTCAGCGGACCCGCCGAGCGCCTCGACGATCCGGCAGATCGCGAGGGTGGCGCCGAGGGTGTCCGCGTCCGGGCTCTCGTGGCCGACGGCGAGCACCCGCCGCGCGTGGCCGACCCGCTCCAGCACGGCCTCCGGGACGCCGGTCGCCCAGGGACGCAGGTCGATCCGTCCCGCAGAGTCGGCCACCGGGCTGGCCTCGACGGTCACTGACGCTCCCTTCGCGGCCTGGGCGCCGACCGGCGGCTGTCGCCCGGCCCACGCTGCCGGCCCGGGCCGGGCCGTCGTGCCGGGGCGGGGGCGGGCTCCGGCGCCAGCCCGGCCACGTCGTCCGTGGCGGCGGGCGTCTCACCCTCGCGGGGCAGGCGCGGGACCGGTGTTGGGAGCGTCTCCGACGCCGGCGTCGCGTCGTCCGGGACGTGGCCCTCCTCGAGCTCGTGAAGGAGATGAAGGACGCGGGTCCCCCGTTCCGCGGACTCGTCGAGCCGGACATGGAGCTCCGGGATCCGCTTGAGACGCAGCCGCGAGCCGAGCTGCCGCCGGACGAACGGCATGGCATGCGCCAGCGCCGCGACGGTGTCGTCGCGCTCTGCACGCTGGCCGATGACGCTGACCCAGACCCGCGCGTGGCGGAGGTCCGGGGCCGTCTCGACCTCGGTGACCGTTGCGAACCCGATCCGCGGGTCACTCACGTCGCGAGCGAGGATCGCGCCGATCTCCTGCCGGAGCAGCTCGTCGACGCGCTCGGTGCGCTGGCTCACTGCCGTCGTCCTTCAGCTGGCTTCCGGTCGCCGTGCCGCAGCTAGCCGGTGACGGCGCGACTCACGGTCTGGGACGTGAAGCATTCGATCACGTCGCCCTCGACGATGTCGTTGAAGTTGGCGAGGCCGATGCCGCACTCGAAGTTGGCCGCTACCTCGCGGACGTCATCGCGAAAGCGTCGGAGCGAGTCGATCCGGTCGGTCACGACGACCTTGCCGCCGCGCCCGCCGCGCGCCCCGGCGCGGACGATCCGGCCGTCCGTCACGTACGAGCCGGCGCTGACCTGGCGCCCGACGCCGATGATCTGGCGGACCTCGGCGCGGCCCTCGATCACCTCGACGATCTCGGGCTCGAGCAGGCCGCGGAGCGCGGCGTCCACGTCGTCGGTCAGCTTGTAGATGATGTCGTAGAGGCGGATGTCCACCCCTTCCGACTCGGCGGCTCGCCGGGCCGTGTCGGTGACCCGCGTGTTGAACCCCACGACGATCGCGTTCGACGCGGCGGCGAGCATCACGTCGTTGTCGGTGATGTCGCCGGCCGCCTCGTGCAGCACGTTGATCCGGACCTCCTCCGTCGACAGCCGCTCCAGCGAGTGGGTGATCGCACCGAGCGACCCCGAGACATCCGTCTTGAGGATGATCCGGAGCTCCTTGGCCTGACCGGCCTGGATCTGCCGGTAGAGGTCCTCGAGCGTGGCCCGGCCGCTGCCGTCGCCGCCGCGCGCGGACGCGTCCGCCTTGCGCCGCTCGACGATCGTGCGCGCCTCCTTCTCGTCGCGAGCGACGCGGAGGATGTCGCCGGCCTGGGGCACGTCGGCGAGGCCGAGCACGACCGCGGGCGTCGCCGGCCCGGCCTTGGCCATCCGCTTGCCCTTCCCGTTCTCGAGGGCGCGGACCTTTCCGAACGTCTCGCCCACGACGATGATGTCGCCGACCTTGAGCGTTCCGGTCTGGACGAGCGCGGTCGCCACCGGGCCCCGACCCTTGTCCAGCTGGGCCTCGACGATCGTCCCGATCGCGCTCCGCTTCGGGTTCGCGGTCAGCTCCTGGAGGTCCGCGACGAGGAGCAGCATCTCGAACAGCTCGTCGAGCCCCTGCCCGGTGCGCGCGGAGACCGGGACCAACGGCACGTCGCCGCCGTACTCCTCGATCACGATGCCGGCCTCGGTCAGCTCGGTCTTGGCCCGGTCCGGATTGCTGTCCGGCTTGTCGATCTTGTTGAGGGCGATGACGATTGGCACCCGCGCGGCGCGGGCGTGGCTGATCGCCTCGAGGGTCTGCGGCATCACGCCGTCGTCCGCGGCCACCACGATGACCGCGATGTCCGTGACCCGTGCGCCACGGGCACGCATCGCCGTAAACGCCTCGTGGCCGGGCGTGTCGAGGAAGACGACCCGCTTGCCGTCCCGCTCCACCTCGCTCGCGCCGATGTGCTGGGTGATCCCACCGCGCTCACCGGCTGCCACCTCCGTCGTCCGGAGCGCATCGAGCAGGCTCGTCTTGCCGTGGTCCACGTGACCCATGACCGTCACGATCGGCGCCCTCGGCTGCAGCGACGAGGGGTCGTCCTCCTCGAACAGCAGCTCCTTCGTCGCCTCCGGCACGACCCCGTCCGTGTCGCCGTCGGCGGACGGCGCCGTCGCGACGGCCGCGGCTTCGGCAACCTCGTAGCCCAGCTCGCTGGCGACGAGCGACGCCGTGTCGCGGTCGATCAGCTGGTTGATCGTCGCAAAGATGCCGCTCTTGATCAGCTCGCGGATGACGTCCGCCGGGTTGACCGCCAGCGCGTCCGCCAGCTCCTTGACGGTGATCGTCGCCGGCAGCTCGATGGCGCCGCGTTCGCGGGGGTCCAGTACCTGGACGGCTGATTGCTGCCCGCCATCGCGCCGCGGCGGCTTGCGCGGCCCGCGCCGGCCGCGGGTGCCGCTCCTACTCCTCGCCACGCCTCTCTCCTTCTCCTCTCGTCATCGGTTGTGCTGTCTCGTTCCTGCTCATCATCATCGTCGGTCCGGGTCCCGCTTCGAGCGCCGCTCGGAGCTCCGGGGGGAGCGTGCTCGTCAGCGCTCGCCCCAGCGCGCCCTGCCTGATCGCCGCCGTCCAACAGGTGCCGTCGCGGCACAGGTATGCGCCCCTGCCCGGTCGCCGGCCCGTCTCGTCGAACGAGATCTCCCCGTCCGGGCTGCGGACCACGCGAACGAGCTCCCGCTTGTCGCGCGAGGTGCGGCACGCGACGCAGGAGCGCGTCGGGCAGCGCCGCATGGCCGTTCGGCCGGCTACGACGACACCTCGGCGGTGGCCGGAGCCTCCATCGGCGCCGCCGACTCATTGCCGATCGCGCCGTCGCCGGCGCGGCCGTCGTGCGCCCCCGTCCCGGGTCCGACGCCGTTCGCAGACGCCGCCACCTCTTGCGGCGCCGCCGAGGCGGTATCCGGATCCGGGGGCTGATCGCCGGCTTCAGGTGACGGCGCCTCCGGAGCGCGGGCAGCCGCCGCCCTGGCCTCGGCGACGGACACGTCGCTCCGGATGTCGATCCGCCAGCCGGTCAGCCGAGCGGCGAGCCGGGCGTTCTGGCCTTCGCGTCCGATCGCGAGCGAGAGCATCCGCTCCGGGACCGTGACGCTCGCGATGCGGTGCTCCTCGTCGATGTCCACCGAGAGCACCTGGGCCGGCGACAGCGCGTTGGCCACGAACACGCCGGCATCGTCGCTCCACGGGATCACGTCGATCTTCTCGCCGCCGAGCTCGGCCACGACCGCCTGGACGCGGGCGCCGCGCTGGCCCACGGTCGCACCGACCGGATCGAGCCCTTCCTGGCGGGACGAGACGGCCACCTTCGAGCGGCTGCCGGCCTCGCGCGCGATCGCCTTGATCTCGACCGTGCCAGCGTGGACCTCCGGCACCTCGAGCTCGAACAGCCGCTTCAGGAACCCCTTGTGGGTCCGGCTGACGTAGATCTGCGGCCCGCGGGTGGCCCGCCGGACCTCGAGCACGTACGCCTTGACGTTCTGGCCGATCCGGTAGTGCTCGACGGTCGACTGCTCGCTGGTCGCGAGGATGGCCTCGACGTTCTGGCCGACGTCCAGGATGATCGCCCTCGGCTCGACCCGGTTCACCGTGCCGACGATGAGCTCGCCCTCGCGGTTGGCGAACTTGTCGAACACCTGGTCGCGCTCGACCTCACGGATCCGCTGCAGCACGATCTGCTTGGCGGTCTGCGCACCGATGCGGCCGAACACGTCGCCGTCCAGCTCCTCGATCTCGACGAGCTGACCCGGCTGCGCGTCCGGCTTGTGCTTGCGGGCATCCTCGAGGGTGAACTCCGTCAGCTCGTCCTCGACCTCGTTGACGGCGGTTCGGGCGCGGTAGACCCGGATCCGGCCGCTCTCGGCGTCGATCTGGACGTGGATGTCCTCCTCGCCGGCCACGCGGCGGTAGGCGGACTGGATGCCGTCCTCGACCGCCCGGATGAGCTGCTCCCGGGAGACCTGCTTCTCGGCGTTCAGCTGGAGGAGGGCACCGACGAAATCTCGACTCACGATGCGCCTCCCTCTGTTGACATGTTCTGGGCCGGACGGCCGGTCCGAAAAAAAACGTGGGGGTCACCCACGTCACCGAGCGGCCGTTCCAGTTCACGCGGAGTATACACCGGCGCCCCCGCCTCCTCAAACGGCGGGAGCACACCGTTTCCTCGCGGAACCAGATGACCCGCCAGCGAGCCGCGCCCTCCCTCTTGCCGGATACCAGCCCCCGTAGTGGAAGACAGCGACTTGTCACCCCATGGGCCGTCTCCGGAACGTGCATCGCGCTGAACGGCGCCCTCGTCCGTCGTCACCTCACCACTGCGGCTGGTACCTGACAATGCGAACGAGGCACGTACTACACGGGGTGGTGGATGCCAGGGAAATCGTCGGCTCGCCGCCAGAGCACCATCGCGGTTGGTATCCGGGGATAACCGGCCGCGCGGCGGCCGGCCACCCAGCCGGCGGGCCGCGCCGAGCCGCGGGCGCGGAGATCCGGAACGCCTGCGTTCAGCTCGCGCGCACCGTCTTCGGCGCATCGGAGGTCGGTCGGACGCCCCCGCCATACCGCCGCGGCCAGCGTCAGCCCGCGGGAACCGTCTCCGTCGACTCCACGGGCGGGTGAATCCCCGCCCCGTAGCGCCGCTCGACGTACGACTCGAGCAGCTCGATGAACTCGCCCACGAGGCCCTCGCCTCGGAGCGTTCGGTCGAGCTTCCCGTCGACGAAGACGGGCGCTACCGGTGCCTCGAAGGTCCCCGGCAGCGAGATGCCGATGTCGGCGTGCTTCGACTCTCCGGGGCCGTTGACGACGCAGCCCATCACGGCGACCCGCAGGTCCTCGACGCCCTGGTACTGCTCGCGCCACTCCGGCATGCGGTCCTTGAGGTACGACTGGATCTCCTGGGCCATCTCCTGGAAGAACGTCGACGTCGTCCGGCCGCAGCCCGGGCAGGCCGACACCTGCGGGAGGAACGAGCGAAGCCCGAGGGACTGGAGGATCTGCTGTGCGACCTCCACCTCACGCTCGCGCGGCGCGCCGGGCTCGGGTGTCAGCGAGACGCGGATCGTGTCACCGATCCCCTCGTTGAGCAGGATCGCGAGCCCGGCCGTCGAGGCGATCACGCCCTTGTCGCCCATCCCGGCCTCCGTCAGGCCGAGGTGGAGCGGCAGGTCCGTCCGGGCGGCGAGGAGTCGATAGACGTCGACCAGGTCCCGGACGCCGGAGACCTTGGCGGAGATGATGATCCGGTCGTGCCGGAGCCCCACCTGCTCCGCGAGCTCGGCCGACCGCAGCGCCGACTGCAGCATCGCCTCGATCATCACGGACCGGGCGTCGAGCGGCGCGGTGGATCTCGCGTTTGCGTCCATCAGCTCGGTCAGGAGCTGTTGATCCAGCGACCCCCAGTTGACCCCGATCCTGACCGGCTTGTCGTTGTCGATGGCGACCCGCACGATCGTCGCGAAGTTCTCGTCGTGCCGCTTCGCCCCCACGTTGCCGGGGTTGATCCGGTACTTCGCCAGCAGCCGGGCGGTCTCGGGATAGTCGACCAGCAGCTTGTGCCCGTTGTAGTGGAAGTCGCCGATGACCGGCACGTCCACGCCGAGGCCACGGAGCTTGCGCATCATCTCGGGCACCGCGGCCGCGGCCCGCTCGGTGTTGACCGTGATGCGCACCAGCTGTGAACCGGCGTGGGCGAGCCGCGCGACCTGGATCGCGGTCGCGTCCGCGTCGGCCGTGTCCGTGTTGGTCATCGACTGCACGACGACGGGATGGGCGCCGCCGACGAGGACGCCTCCGACGTCGACGGACACCGCGGCGCGGCGGACGGGCCGGAGGAGGTCGGGCGTCGTCACCGGATCAGGTCGGGGAACCGCCGCGGATCACGTCGAAGACCGTGACCCACAACAGGAACGCCATCAGGAAGGCGAAGCCCACGAAGTACGTCATTCGCTCGGCCTGGACGCTGATGCGCGTGCCGAAGATCCGCTTGAGGACCATGACGAGCATCCGGCCGCCGTCGAGCGGCGGGAACGGCAGCGCGTTCACGAGCGCCAGGTTCGCGGACAGGATGCCGGCGACGTACAGCGTCATCACGGGACCGAAGTCGCGGAACACCTGGCCGATCGAGGTGGCGATCCCGATCGGGCCCTGGACCGGCGGCGCGGCTGTCGGGTCCGACACGAAGTTGTCCGCCAGCTGACCGAGCCCGCCGAGGATCAGCCCGAACCAGCGGAGCGTCTCCTCCACGGCGATGCCGGCCGCGCTCGGCAGGTCCCGCTGGAGCGACGCGCCCGGAAAGTGGGGCGGGAACCCAGTGTCCGGGTCGCTGACCCGGATGCCGAGCGCACCCTTGGGCTCCTCGGGTCCCGCTCCGTCGGGATCGGCCATCTGCTCGGCCGTCCGGAGCGTGACCGTCAGGTCCTCGGTCCCGCCGTCCGCGCGCTCCACCTCGAGCGTCACCGTCTCGCCGGGCCGGTGGCGCAGGTCGTTCAGGACGTTCGCCGTGCCGAGGGTGAAGAGATCGTGGCGCCGCCCGTCCACGGAGATGATCGCGTCGCCAGCGCGCAACCCGGCCGACTCCGCCGGCGACCCGGGCTCGACGACGGGAACCCGGATGCCGACGACCGGGGCGGCCAGCCAGGCGATCAGCAGAAAGATGAGGAACGACGTCACGAGGTTCATCGCAACCCCGGCGACGAGGATCACGAGCCGCGTTGCGAGCGGTGCGTTGACGAACGAGCGGGGATCGTCCGTGTCGTCGCCGTCCTCGCCCTCGAGCTTGACGAAGCCCCCGATGGGCAGCCAGTTGAGCGTGTAGAGCGTCTCGCCGGAAGCTCGCATCACCTTCGCGCGGGGCGGGAAGCCGATCCCGAACTCGAGCACGCGGACGCCGGCCAGCCGGGCCGTGACGAAGTGGCCGAGCTCGTGCAGCACGACGAGCGAGCCGAGGATGAAGAAGAACAGGAAGACCGTGACGGCGGTGTCGAGGATCCCGCTCATCGCTCGCGCCGCTCCCCGGACCCGGTGGCGAACGTCGCCCGGACGTCCGCATCGAGGGCGACGAGCTCGTCGAGGTCCGGATCGGTGCCAGCGCCGAACGCCGTCACGGCCTGCTCGAGCAGACGCGGGATGCCCGGAAAGTCGAGACTGCCGGCGAGGAACCTCGCGACGGCCACGTCGTCCGCGGCGATCAATGCGGCGCTGGCCCGCGATCCCGCTCGCCCGGCGTCACGGGCAATGGCCAGGGACGGGAAGCGAAGCACGTCCGGGGCCCGAAAGTCCAGCCGCCCGGCGGCCACCAAGTCCGGCGGTGCGGCCGGAGAAGGCTGGCGATCGGGATACGTGAGGGCGTACTGGATGGGAAGTCGCATGTCCGGGGTGCCCAGCTGGGCCTTGACGGAGCCGTCCGTGAAGAGGACGGCGGAGTGCACGACGCTCTGCGGGTGGATCACCACGTCGATCGCCTCGTACGGAACATCGTACAGCCAGCGTGCCTCGATCACCTCCAGGCCCTTGTTCGCGAGCGTCGCCGATCGATCGTGATCTTGGCTCCCATCGTCCAGGTCGGGTGCCGCAGCGCCATCTCCGGGGTCACGCCCGCCAGGTCGGCCGGGCCGTCGAGAAACGGGCCGCCGGACCCGGTCACGACGAGTCGCGCCACCGATCGCATCGATTCGCCCACCAGGCACTGCCAGATCGCCGAGTGCTCCAGATCGATCGGGCGCAGCCACGCAAGGGCGGATGCCAGCGGGCTCGACGGGTCCGTCGCGGCCGTGCGCGAGGCCAGGCCACGGGCGAGCGGCATGACGAGGTGACCGCCCGCGACGAGCGTCTCCTTGTTGGCGGTGGCGACGACTTTGCCAGCCCGGAGCGCGGCGAGGACCGGCCACAGGCTGACGACGCCGCCCGTGCCGACGACGACGAGGTCGACGTCGTCGCGGGTGGCGAGCTGTTCGAGCGCGTCGGCACTGCCGACCGGTGTCGTGCCCGGCGGCAGGTCGAGCGCCGGCCGGCCGCGCTCGTCCGCGAGCGCGACGGCCGCAGGGCGGAAGCGTGCCGCCTGCTCCGAGAGGAGCCCGGCGTTCCGCCCGGCAGCGAGGGCGGCGACACGGAACTGGTCCGGCAGCCGCGCCAGCACGTCGAGCGCCTGCCGCCCGATGGAACCGGTCGACCCCAGCACCGCCACGCCGCGCGGGCGCGCCGGGTCAGCGGTATGCGGCGACGACATACAGCGTGAGCACCGGGGCGGCGAAGAGGAACGAGTCGATCCGGTCGAGGACACCGCCGTGGCCCGGGATGAGGGACCCGCTGTCCTCGACGCCGGCCGCGCGCTTCAGCAGCGACTCCGCAAGATCCCCCGCCTGCGCCGCGAGGCCGACCAGCGGTCCGATCACGAGCGCGGCGACCGGCGACTCGCCGAGCGCGGCGAGCATCGCCGCCACGACGACGGACGCGGCGACGAGCCCGCCGACGAGGCCCGCCCACGTCTTCGACGGCGAGAGGTGCTCGAGGAAGCGCCGCCGGCCGAACTGGCGGCCGACGAAGAACGCTCCGGTGTCGTATGCCCAGACGGCGAACACCAGCAGGATGATCCAGCCGCGCTCCGGCCCGAGCCGCTCGAGCGGCGCACCCGCGGTGACGCCCGGCGCCGCCAGGCCGAGCCGCAGCACGAAGCCGAGGAGCGCGACATAGAGGGCCCCGAACACGGTCCCGACCCAGACCGCCAGGCCGGCGCGCGGATCAGGAATCGCGAAGGCGCCGATCGCCACGAGGATCAGCCCCACGGCGCCGAGCAGGAGCGCCTTGCCGTCGAGGAGCCCGGGCAACGCCGCATCGAGGACCAGGGCCACCGCGAGGGCCGTGCCGAGCAGGGCGAAGGACGGGTAGCCGCCCGCACGCAGGAGCCGGAACATCTCGAGCGCACCGAGGGCCGTCGCGACCACCACCACGGCTGCGATCCAGCCGCCGCCGAGGATCAGTGCGAGGACGAGGGGCGGCACGAGGACGGCGGCGCTGAGGACACGCTGGCGGAGCACGGCGGGCGTCGGGTCAGCGACCGAAGCGGCGCGTGCGGCGGGCAAACTCGAGAAGCGCCGCGTCGAAGGCGTCCGGTCCGAAGTCCGGCCAGAGCGTCTCGCACACGTAGAGCTCGGCGTAGGCCGACTGCCAGATCAAGAAGTTCGAGAGTCGGTGCTCGCCGCCCGTCCGAATGACGAGGTCCGGGTCCGGCAGCCCGGCCGTGTACAGCGCGTCGGACACGGCACGCTCGTCGATCCGCTCCGGTGGCAAGCGGCTCGCCACGATGCGCCGAATGGCGTCGACCAGCTCCGTGCGACCGGCGTAGTTGAAGGCGACGTTCAGCTGGAGGCGCTGCCCGCCGGCGGTCTCGTCCAGGGCCGCCCCGATCGAGCGCCGCGTCTCCTCCGGCAGCTCGTCGAGCCGACCGAGCAGCCGCACCCGAACGCCCTGCACCTTGAGTTCCGCCGTCTCGCTCCGGATCGCCTGGTCGAGCAGCCCGAAGAGGCCGTTCACCTCGTCGTCCGAGCGGGCCCAGTTCTCGCGGCTGAACGCGTACAGGGAGAGGACGGGGACCCCTCTCCGCACCACATGGCGGAGCAGGCTCCGGATCGCCTCGACGCCCGCGGCGTGACCATCGAGCTCGCTGATCCCGCGCCGGCGGGCCCACCGCCGGTTGCCGTCCATGATGATCGCAACGTGCGACGGCCGTTCCTCGGGCGCGGACAGCGGCTCCGTCTCCACCGCGCCGGATGTTTCGGGACGAGCCGCCGGTCCGGGCGTGACGTGGGCGATCGGCGGCGCGTCGGTCGGTCGCGCGAGCGGTGCCCGGGCCACTAGACCTCGAGGACCTCCTGTTCCTTCACCTGCCCCAGCCGGTCGACCTCGCCGACGTAGCGGTCGGTCGTCTTCTGGAGCGCCTCGAGCTGACGCCGGGCATCATCCGCTCCGACCTCACCCTCGCGCTCCTCGCGCTTCAGGTGATCCGCCGCGTCGCGGCGCAGGTTGCGGATCTCGACGCGGGCTTCCTCCATCCGCTTGTGGACGACCCGGACGAGCTCCTTGCGACGCTCTTCCGTGAGCGGCGGGATGATCAGCCGCACGACGGTCCCGTCGACGTTCGGCGTGAGCCCGATGTCGCTCCGGATGATCGCCTTCTCGATCGCGCCGAGCACGCTCCGGTCCCACGGCTGGATCACGATCTGGTGCGCCTCCGGGACGCTGATCCCGGCCAGCTGGTTGAGCGGCGTCTCCGTCCCGTAGTAGTCGACGTGGATGCGCTCGACGATCGAGGTCGAGGCTCGACCCGTCCGGATGCCATGGAAGTCGCGCTGCATCGCCTCGACCGCGCGCGCCATCTTCTGTTCCGCCGCGCTGAGGACCTCGCTGCTCATGCGGTCACTCCCCCGCCAACGGCGGCTGCTGCGATCAGGGTCCCGACCGGCTCGCCGAGCGCCGCCCGCGCGATGGTGTGCGGGCGGTTGAGGTTGCCGTCGAGGTTCGGCCGGTCGGTCGCCATCGTCTGAGACTCCCCGGCCGCGGGGAGGACCTGTCGTTCGCCCGCGACAGCCACACCGCGGCCGCGTCGAGGACCTTCAGCTCGTCACGAAGCAGGTCGCCGTACTGAAGACGACTGTACCGCCGGGCGGTCGGATCCTTGAACGGGTCGGCCTCGTAGACGCCGTCCACGCGGGTCGCCTTGAGCAGGACCTCGGCGCCGATCTCGACGGCCCGCAGTGCGGCCGCGGTGTCCGTCGTGAAGTACGGGTTGCCCGTGCCGGCAACGAAGAGCGCGACCCGACCCTTCTCCAGGTGACGCACGGCCCGCCGGCGGATATACGGCTCCGCCACCTCGTGCATCGCGATCGCGCTCATCACCCGCGTCGGCACGCCGGCTCGCTCGATCGCGTCCTGGAGGGCGAGGCCGTTCATGACGGTCGCCAGCATTCCGATGTAGTCGCCAGTCGCACGGTCCATGCCGCTGGCAGCGGCCGCCAGCCCGCGGAAGATGTTGCCGCCGCCGACGACGATCCCGATCTCGACGCCAAGCCGATGGACCTCCGCGACCTGCCGGGCGATGAACGCGCAGAACGCCGGGTCGACGCCGTACTGGCGATCGCCGAGCAGCGCCTCGCCGGAGAGCTTGAGCAGGATGCGCCGGTAGCGCAGCCCGTCGCGCGATCGCTCCGGGGACGCGGCAGCGGCGTCGCTCACAGCTCCTCCCCGAGCGCGTAGCGGACGAACCGGCGGACCCGGATGTTCTCGCCGATCGTGGCGACCCGCTCCGTGATCAGCTCCCGGACGGTCCGCTCCTCGTCGCGGAACGGCTGCTCGAGCAGGCAGACCTGCGCGTACCACTTCTTCAGCTGGCCCTCGACGATCTGCGGCCGGATTCGCTCTGGCTTCCTCTGGACGGACTCGTCCGCCTCAAGGTCGCGCTTCTTCGCCTCGAGGTCCGCCTCCGGGATGCGGTCGACGTCCACGTAGATCGGTGACATGCCGGCGACCTGGACGGCGAGGTCGCGGACGAGCTTCTGGAACTCGTCTGTCCGGGCGACGAAGTCCGTCTCGCAGTTGACCTCGATCAGCACGCCGACCCGGCCACCCGTGTGGATGTAGCTCGAGACGAGGCCCTCGCGCGCCTCGCGACCGGCCTTCTTGGCGGCGGCGGCGAGACCGCGCTCGCGGAGCAGCGCGACGGCGCGCTCGACGTCGCCGTCCGCCTCCTCGAGGGCGCGCTTGCAGTCCATGAAGCCCGCGCCGGTTCGCTCGCGCAGCTCCTTGACCGCGTCCGCCGTGATGGTCGCCATGCTGTTGTTGCTCCTGTCCGATGCGGCGGGCGCGGGCCCGCCGCCAAGATCCCGGGTGGCAGTTCGCCGGGGCGCTGCGGCCGGCGCCGGGTCAGCCGGCCGCGGCCTCCTCGGCCTCGGCACGCTCGCGGGCGAGCTCGGCTGCGATGTCGTCCGGGGTCGCCTCCGCGGGCGTCTCCGTCGCGACGGCAGCGTCGCGAGCCGCGCGCGCGCCGGGCAGGAGATCGTCGTCATCGACGTCCGGCTCGAACGTCAGCGCGGCCCCGCCGGCGAGGGCGGCCACGAGCTCGTCGGACGCCTCCGCCTCCTCATACTCGGGCTCGGCCGTGGTCGCCTCCGGTTCCGGCTCGGAAGAAGCACGCGCGGCGCGTTCGCGCGCACCCTCGATCGCGGCGTCGGCGACGAGCGAGCAGAGCAGACGGATCGAGCGGATCGCGTCGTCGTTGGCGGGGATGATGTAGTCGAGCTCGTCCGGGTCGACGTTCGTGTCGCCCGTCCCGACGACCGGGATCTCGAGCTTGTTGGCCTCCGTGACGGCGATCCGCTCTCGGTGCGGGTCGACGATGAACACCGCGCCCGGGACGCGCTTCATCCGGCGGATGCCGCCGAGCGTGGCGTTCAGGTGGTTGAGCTCGTCCGTGAGGCCGGCCGCTTCCTTCTTGGACATGCGCTCGAACTCGCCGGACTGCTGCCGGGCCTCGAGCTGCTCCAGCAACCCGATCCGCTTCTTGATCGTCACGAAGTTGGTGAGCATCCCGCCGAGCCAGCGCTTGTTGACCCACGGCATGCCGGCCCGGGCGGCCTCCTGGGCCACGGGCTCCTGGGCCTGCTTCTTGGTGCCGACGAACAGGACCACGTCGCCGCGGGCGACGGTCTCGCGCACGAAGTCGAGCGCGCTGTCGAGCCGCCGGACGGTCTGGGCCAGATCGATGATGTGGATCCCGTTCCGCTCGGCGAAGATGTACGGCCGCATCTTGGGGTTCCAGCGGCGGGTCTGGTGGCCGAAGTGGACACCGGCCTCGAGCAGCTGCCGCATCGAGACGGACGGCATGGGAGCGCCTCCTGTTCGGTTCGATCCTCCGCGGACCACGTCGCCGGGGGCCGGTCCCGCCTGGCGGTCGACCGGCACCGTCCCGGTCCGGAACGGTCCGCGTGTGAGCTCCGCCACGTTCGCGACGGGCGTTTCATGGACGTGCCGCGGGTCCCGCGGCGGGGCGGAGTGTAGCACGCAGCATGCTCGGCGGCCGGCGGCCGTTGCCTCGAACGGGCTCAATCGCAGTTCGACGGCCGGTGGGACGCGCCCCGCGACGGCCGGTTGGACCGCTGGCGAACCCAACGGGCGGCTGGGCGTTGGGAAGCTCAGGTGGCTCGGGATCGCGGCGGTCCGGTAGCGTGCCGTCACCCGTCGAGCGCGTTCCGGTGGTGCCGGATGCGCGGTGGGTCCCCCGGGTGCGCCGGCGGCTCGACGACGACGAGGTCGAACCGCAGCCGCAGTTCCGGGAGTGGCCTGCCGTCGGGGAGCCCGCGGTCCAGCAGTGCGAGGGCGGCGTTCCGGATCTGTCGGCGCTTGCGCCAGTCAACCGTCTCCTCGGGGAGGCCGTAAGCGCGGTCCCGCCGCCATCGGACCTCGACGACGACGAGCGCCTCTGGCGGGCCGGGATCCACCGCCACGACGTCGAGCTCGCCGCGACTGACCCGGACGTTGCGGGCGAGGATCGTCCAGCCGCGAGCCGTCAGGCGCTCGACGACGAGCTGCTCGGCGGCGTCGCCGGCAAGCTGGCGGTCCGTGCGGCGACGCGAGGGCGACATGACCCGAGTTTCGCGCGGGCCACTTCACCCGCACTCACCGGACGTCGCCGCGAGGAGCGCGGACCGGACGAGCGTCCCGCTACGACGCGGCCGGGACGAAGACGGGGAGCGGCTCGGCGGCGTCCAGGATCGCCAGCCCGTCCGCGGGCGGGTGGTCGAGGGGCGCGTCCTCGCCGAAGAGGTCGAGCGACGCCTGCTCGCCGGCGAGCGTCCGCTGCAGCGCGAGGAACGATCGGCGGTGAAACGGCGTGAGCCCCAGGCGGCGGACGGCGTCACGGTGCTCCCGCGTGGCATAGCCCTGGTTCCGCTCCCACCCGTACCCGGGATACCGGGCGGCGAGCCGGGCCATCATCCGATCGCGGACGACCTTCGCCACGACCGACGCGCAGGCGATCGAGTAGCACCGTGCGTCGCCGTCGACGATCGAGGTGTACGCGCCGACGTGCTGCTCGAAGCCGACGATGCGGTTGCCATCGATCAGCACGTGGTCGTGTCCGCCGATGCGGGCGACCGCCCGACGCATCGCGAGATGCGTGGCGTGGTAGATGTTCAGCCGGTCGATCTCGGCGACCGACGCCGCACCCACGCCGATCGCCACGGCGCGACGCCGGATCAGCGGGGCGAGGCGCTCGCGCTGCGCCGCCGAGAGGGTCTTGGAGTCGCGGACGCCCGGGATGCGGTGGCAGTTGGGCCGCATCACGACGGCCGCGGCGACGACCGCACCGCAGGTCGGGGCGACGCCGACCTCGTCGACGCCCACGATCCGGGAACAACCACCACGCCAGAGTGGCCGCTCGAACCGGAGGCTGGGGACGATGGACGCCATCGGGCGTCAGGGTACCGAATCGAATGGCCCCGGCGGGCGCCGGGACCGACGAATCGCGAAGGGCCGGCGGTCAGCTCTGGCGACGCTCGCGGAGGGTCGCCGCCTTCCCGACGCGCTTGCGAAGGAAGTAGAGCTGGGCGCGGCGCGCCTGGCCGTGACGCACGACCTCGATCTTGTCGATCCGCGGGCTGTTGATCTTGAAGGTCCGCTCCACGCCGACGCCGCTGGCGATCCGACGCACGGTGATCGACCGCGTGATGCCACCGCCGCGGAGACGCATGATCGTCCCCTCGAACACCTGAATCCGCTCGCGGTTGCCCTCGACGACCTTGGCGGAAACGCGGACGGTATCGCCCGTGGCGAGCTCCGGCAGGTCCGTGCGGAGTTGGTCCTGGATGATCTCGTCGAGCACGTTCACGCGGCGGTTCCTGACTGAGTGGGCAGCCGAAGACTGCGGTTCGGACATGGAGGGACGGCGCCGGGGCGCTCGGGTCGGGCGGGAGTATAGCAAAGGTCTCCGACGGGTCGGCGAGCGCGTCCGACGGGTCGAGGCGGAGACCGGTTGGCGTCCGGCCTACTCCCCTGACCCTGTGTCGAGCTCGCCGACGAGCCGCCGCTCCTCCGGCGACATGCCCCGGGCCTCGAGCAGGTCGGGCCGGCGATCGCGCGTCCGCCGCAGCGACTCGCGCAGCCGCCACCGGCGAACGGCGCCGTGGTCGCCCGAGACGAGCACCGGCGGAACGGCCCGACCGTTGAACTCGGGTGGGCGGGTGTACTGCGGGTACTCGAGGAGCCCGCCGGTGAACGACTCCTCGGCGGTCGACGCGGCGTCGATGGCGTCCGGCAGGAGCCGGATGACCGCGTCGATCACGACCAGCGCCGGCAGCTCGCCGCCGGTCAGCACGTAGTCGCCGATCGAGAGCTCGAGGTCGACCATCGACCGGATCCGCTCGTCGACGCCCTCGTACCGCGGACAGAGGAGGACCAGGTGGCGGTGCGTCGCAAGCGCCGCGGCACGCGACTGGCCGAAGGGCTCACCGGCTGCGTCGAGCAGGATCGCCAGGGTCTCGGGCCGCCGGACGGCCTGAAGCGCGGCGGCCACCGGCTCCGGCCGGAGGATCATGCCGGCGCCGCCACCGTACGGGTAGTCGTCGACGCTCCGGTGCCGACCGATCCCCCACTGGCGCAGGTCGTGGACCCGGATGACGGCCAGCCCGCGCTCGACGATGCGACCGGGGATGCTGGCCCTCAGCGGCGCATCGAAGATGGCCGGGAAGAGCGTCAGGACGTCGATCTCGAGCGTCACTGCCGCGTCTCGCATGACCTCGCGCGCTCGTCGGCCAGGTCGAGCTCGAGCGCGTCCGCGTCGACCACGATCTCACCGCGGCGCGGCGCGAAGATCCGGATGAACGCGCGGACGGCCGGCACGTCGAATTCGCCGACGGGACCGCCGCGCACGACGAAGACCTCCGCGCCGGCCAGACACGTCGCTGACCGACACCCCGACCACCTCGTGCCACCAGTACTCGCCGCGATCCAGCGCGTCGCCCCCGACGGCCGTCTCGAGGTACGCGTCCCGGAGCGTCTCCGCGGCCGTCCGGTCCGGCAGCTCGCGGAACCGGAGCCGCCAGCCCGGACCGTCCTGCACCGGCGCGGACCAGCCGATCGTGAGCGGCTCGTCCGAGCCCTCGCGGTGCAGGACCGAGCCGACGGCGAACCGCTCGTCCGCACGGTCCGTCAGGACCTCGACCCGGACCGTACCGCGCAGCCCGTGGATTCCCCGGACGAGCCCGACGACGAGGCGCTCGCTCAGGTCACCGTCCCCGACGAGTCAGCACCCGCTCACCGAGGTCGGACGCCGAGCTCCGTGACGCCATCCGCCCGAGGTTTAGAGGATCTCGAGCGAAACGGCGTCACCGTCCCGGGCGGCCGTCACCTTGAGCAGCGTCCGGAGCGCCTTGGCGACGCTGCCGTTGCGCCCGATCACCTTGCCCATGTCCTCCTCGGCGACGTGGAGCTCGATCACGGTCGCGCCGTCCTCCTCGACGACCTGCACCCTGACGCTCTCCGGGTCGTCGACGAGCGACTTCGCGACGTACTCGACCAGGTCCCTGGCAGCCACGCCCGTGCCCTACTTGTCGGCGGGCACGATGCCCGCCTGGCGGAGCAGCCGGACGACGGTGTCCGAGGGCTGCGCGCCCTTGTCCAGCCAGGACCGGGCCCTGTCCGCGTCGATGTTGAGCTCGACCGGCTTGCTGCGGGGGTTGTAGTGCCCGATCGTTTCGATCGACCGACTGTCGCGTGCGCTTCGCGCGTCGGCGACGATCACCCGGTACGCGGGTTGCTTCTTCGCCCCGACGCGGGTGAGACGGATCCTGACGGCCATGTGTTGGGTGTTCCTCCTGCCAGGTCCAGCCCGGCTCGTAGCGTGCGGTCGTGGATGGATTACTTGACGGTGATGATCAACGTCGACCTGTCGCGCCCGTCGTCGAGGACGGTCGCCTGGACGAGCGCGTCGAGCGGGACGAGATACGGCTTGACGTCGCGCTCGTACGCCGCGAACCCCTCCGGGTCCGTGGCGCCGAGCGTCTCGGCGAGCTCGCGGGCGGCTGTCACGTCGAGGTAGGCGGAGCCGAGGTTCTCCGTGCCCACCCGCTCGAGCAGGCCCTGGTACCGGCTGTCGTCCGCGAGTGACGGGCCGGGGCCTGCATCGAGCACGGCGCGGACGAACGATGACCCCATGCCGATCACGACGACATCGTCCGTGGCGGCGTACGCGATCTCGAGGCGGCCCTCGGGCAGCTCCATGCCGGGCGGAAGTGCCTGGCCTTGCTCCGCGAGCTCGCGCAGGTCGCCCAGGTCGATGATCGTGACCGTTGCGCCGCTGTAGGTCTCCTCCCGCACGGTCACGCCCATCTGCTCACCGCCGAGACTGGCGAAGCTGCGGAGGGTCGTCAGCAGTCGCTCGGCGTCGGCCCGGTCCGTCGGTCGGAAGACGAGACCGCCGTGGACACCGGCCCCGCCGTTGCGAGCGACGGCGATCCCCGCGTCGCCCATCCAGCCGAGCAGCCCCTGGTCGCCGCCGACCACGCCCAGCGCCTCGTCGACCTGCTCGAACTCCTCGGCGATCGTCGGATCGGCGCGCAGGCGCGCGGTCAGCTCCAGGAGGCTCGCGCCGTAGTCGTGGGCGTCGAGGAGCATGAACGTCGACGGCGGCACGTGCTGGGCGAGCGCACCGACCCGGTTCTCGTCGGCGGCCGTGACAGCCGCGTGCGGAGCGATCACCTCGGCGGCGAGTGCGTCGCCGCGGGCCTGGAGCCGGAACAGCGCCCAGGCCGGGATGAGGTCCCGGGTCAGCTCGGTCAGCGGCATCGGCCCGGCGCTCATCAGCTCCGGCAGCTGGGTCGCCCAGTCGAGGTAGCGCTGCGTGTCGTCGTACGCGTAGCCGAGGTTGTCGCCCTCGGCCGACGCGAGCGCCTCCTTGAACCGATCGTCATTTACGAAGTCGCTCTTGCCGTCACTGTCGATCGCGGCGCGCACGGAGGCCTCGTCGCCGAGGAGCATCACACGGTCGTCCGCGAGCGCCATGGCGCCGCGCTGCTCGCCCGTGCCGAACAGCGTCAGCGGCACGTCACCCTGTGTCGCGCTGCTCTTCTCGACGTCCGCCGTCAGCTCGTCGAACCAGGCGCGCGCTCGGGCGGCGTCGGTGACCGAGGCGATCACGAGCACCCGGGCCTGCTCCGGCGTGTCCGGATGCGGCAGCTCGCCGACGCTGAAGCCCAGCTGCCCGCCGAACCACGGCTTGATCTTCGTGGTCCAGTCCTGCTCGTCCTCGGACGCCGCCCGGACGACGCGGTCGAGGACGTCGTCGAGCTTGACCTCGAGCGTCGACTGGTCCGCGAAGCCCGGGAACTTCGAGAGGAACTGCCCGAGCTTCTGGCGCTGGTCGCCGGGCAGATCCAGGCGGACCTCGCCGTACACGACGCTGCCGGGCGCCGCGTAGCCGACGATCGCGGACGGCGCGGACTGCCCGGTGACGAAGAAGACCGCGGCGATCCCGGCCGCGACGATCAGGGCGGTCACGAGCAGCGCGGCGATCCAGCGCCCGCGGTTGCGGCCACCGGCAGGGCGGACGGGCTCCGGGGGTGGAGGTGTCGCGTCCTCGACCCCGGCCGCGGGGCGGGTCCACGCGACCGTCGGCGCTTCGGACGGGTTCGTGTCCGTGCCGCCGGCGCGCGTCGGTTCCACCCACGCGTCACCGCGTCGTGGCGGCGGCGGCTCGGCGGGCCCCGGGCCCGGACGGTTCGGATCGCGCTCGGTCATCGCTCGGCCCCCGCTAACGACGGTTCAGCAGGGCCGTGGCCGCCCCTCGGCGGCCGCCGCCCGACAGCTGCTTCATCATCTTCTGCATCTCGGCAAACTGCTTGATCAGCCGGTTCACGTCCGTCAGCGACGTCCCGGATCCGGTCGCGATCCGCCGGCGTCGCGAGCCGTTCAGGATCTGGGGGTCGCGGCGCTCGCGCGGCGTCATCGCGCGGATGACCGCCTCGACACGCCGGAGGTCACCGCGGTCGATCGCGGCCTCCGCCTCGCGCGCCATCCCGCCCATGCCCGGGATCATCCCCATGAGCTGCCCCACTGGTCCCATCTTCTGGACCTGCTGCAGCTGGTCGAGGAAGTCCTCGAGCGTGAACTGGGCCTTGCGGAGCTTCTCCTCGAGCCTCGCCGCGTCCTTGTGGTCGACGACCTCCTGCGCGCGCTCGACGAGCGTCAGGATGTCGCCCATGCCGAGGATGCGGCCGGCGAGCCGATCCGGGTGGAAGACCTCCAGCGCGTCCGTCTTCTCACCGGTGCCGAGGAACTTGACCGGAAGCCCGGTCACGGCGCTGATCGAGAGCGCCGCGCCGCCGCGGGCGTCGCCGTCGATCTTGGTGAGCACCAGCCCGGTGACCGGAACCGCCGTGGCGAACGCCTGCGCCACCGAGACCGCCTCCTGCCCCGTCATCGCGTCCACGACGAGGAGCGTCTCGACCGGGCGCACGGCGTCGTTGACGGCCGAGATCTCCGCCATCAGCGCCTCGTCGACGGTCAGTCGCCCGGCCGTGTCGAGGATGACGGTGTCCCGCGTCTGGCGCCGCGCCGCATCGACCCCGCCGCGAACGATGTCGAGGACGGAGGTGCCCGCCGGGGCACGGTGGACCGGCAGGTTGACCTGCCGGCCGAGCGTCTCGAGCTGGTCTGCCGCCGCCGGCCGGTACGGGTCCGCGGCCACCAGCAGGGGTCGCCGACCGAGCTTCACGATGTGCCTGGCCAGCTTCACCGACAACGTCGTCTTGCCGGAGCCCTGCAGACCGACCAGCGCGATGACGGCCGGGTTGCCGCTCAGCCGGAACGAGCGGTCACCCGCCGAGAGCAGGTCGACGAGCTCGTCGTGGACGATCTTCACGACCTGCTGGCCGGCCGTCAGGCTGGCCAGGATCTCCGCGCCCACCGCCTGCTCGCGGACCCGCGCCACGAAGTCCCGGACGACCTTGAAGTTGACGTCCGCCTCGAGCAGCGACAGGCGGATCTCCCGCATCGCCGCGTCGACGTCGGCCTCGCTGATCCGGCCGCGACCGGTCAGCGTCCCGAGCGTCCGGCGCAGGCGCTCGCTCAGCGAATCGAACATCTGGTGCGGGTGGTTCCTCTCGTTGGGTCCGCGTGCCCACCGGACGCGGGTCGGGGGTGCGCGGGTTCTGGCGACACCGAGGCCGGGGCAGTGTAGCGCATCGCCTCCGCCCCTCCGGCACGGCCAGCTCGTCGCAGCCCGCCGCTATCCTCGCCACCCGTGCGCTCCCCGTTCACCTCGTGGCTCTGGCGCAACGGAGCATTCGTCCGGCTCTGGACAGCCTCGACGATCTCCGTCTTCGGCTCGCTCATCACTCGACTGGCGCTGCCGTTCGTGGCCATCCTCGTGCTCGATGCGGGCGCCATCGAGGTGGCCGCGCTGCGCTCCGTCGACCTCGCCGCGGCGCTCGTGTTCGGGCTGGCGGCGGGCGCGTGGGTCGACCGGCTGCGCCGCCGGCCGGTGCTCATCGCGTCGGACCTCGGGCGCGCGGTCCTCCTCGTCTCTGTCCGGGCGTTCCGGCCGGTGCGGCGGCGGCCGTGGTACGCGAGACGACACGTGACGAGCCGATCGGAGGCTGATCGGGACGCGCCGCCGGCGGGTGGCCGGTGACGCTCGAGGTCGTGGCCATCGGGTTCATCCGGATCGTCGGCTCGCTCCCGGTCCTCCGATGGCCACTCGCCGGCGGGATCCTGGCGGTGCTCGTCGACCTGTCCGACCTGCTCCTGCGCGACGTGGTCGACCTGGGCGGCATCCCCGACTACCAGGCGTTCGACAAGTGGGTCGACCAGGTCTACCTGGGCGCGTTCCTCGTCGTCGCCCTCCGCTGGACGGGGATCGAACGGGCCATCGCGGTCGCCCTGTACGCCTTCCGCCTGATCGGGTTCACCGCCTTCGAGATCAGCGGCGAGCGCGCGCTGCTCCTCCTCTTTCCGAACGTCTTCGAGCTCTGGTTCCTGCTCGTCGCGGGCTTGCACCGCTGGCGTTCCCGCTTCGCGTGGCGCCCGGCGACCCTGGCGCTCGCGCTCGTGGTGCTCGTCGCCGCCAAGGAGCTCCACGAGTGGGCGCTTCACGGAGCGCGGCTGTTCGACGGGATGAGCTCGCTCGAGGCGCTCGAGCGCGTGCGCCGCTGGCTGGGCGGTGGTTGAAGCTCCGGGTTCCGGGCGTGCCACATGCCGCCCGTCGCCGTTCGCCGGACCTAGGCGAACAGGGCCGCGACGAAGGCGTCCGGGTCGAACGGGACGAGGTCGCCTGCCTTCTCCCCCACCCCGATGAACCGGACCGGGATGCCGAGGCCATCCTCGATCGCGAAGACGATCCCGCCCTTGGCCGTCGAGTCGAGCTTGGTCAGCACGATGCCGGTGAGGCCGATGGCGTCGTGGAAGGCACGCGCCTGGGCCAGCCCGTTCTGCCCGGTGGTCGCGTCGAGGACGAAGAGCGTCTCCGGCTTCGTGCCCGGGAGCCGCTTGTCCACGATCCGACGGATCTTGGTGAGCTCGGCCATCAGGTTCGACTTGGTGTGGAGCCGGCCGGCCGTGTCGGCGATCACGAGATCCGCGCCGCGCGCGACGGCGGCGTCGAGGGCGTCGTAGACGACTGCCCCGGGATCGGCACCGGGCGCGTGGGCGACGACCGGCGTGCCGGCGCGCTGCGCCCAGACCCGTAGCTGGTCGATGGCGGCCGCCCGGAAGGTGTCGGCCGCAGCGAGGATCACGCTCCGGCCCTCCGCACGGTAGCGGCTCGCGAGCTTCCCGATCGTCGTCGTCTTGCCCGTCCCGTTGACGCCGACCACGAGGATGACTGCCGGCGTGCCGGCCGAGGAGCGGACGGCCTGCCACGACCCCGTGCGCGGCGCCAGCAGCGCGGCGAGCTCGGCCCGGACCGCCGCCTCCGCACCGCCCGGGTCGCGCCGGCGCCGGGCTCGCTCCACGACGTCCATGGCGAGGGCTGCTCCCACGTCACCGGCGATGAGCGTCTCCTCGACGTCGTCCCAGCTCGTGCCGTCGGTGCCGCGCTCCGCGAGGGCGTCCCGGAGCCGGGACATGAACCCGCCCCGGCTCTTCTCGAGCCGGAGCGCCAGGTCCGGCGTCTCCGGCGCTTCGATCTCGTCCGGCTCCGGCTGGAAGAGGGCGGGACCGGCAAGCCGCTCGCTCCACGAGGGGACCCGTGTGGGTTCCGCTGCGAGCACCTCGGTGGGAGCGGACCAGCCCGGCTCGTCGGCGCGATCGCCCTCGACGCGCGACGCGCCGTCGCGGTCGGGGTCCAGGATTGGAGCCGGCCAACCGTGCCCGTCGGCCCGGTCGCCGTCGTCGACGCGGTCCGCCGGCTCGGCGTCGGGCGCGACCGGCGAGTCCGCGAGACGTCCTTCCTCGGCGTCCGGCGACGAACCCTTCTTGCGCCACAGGAACAAAGGAGACCTCGGGCTAGCGGGTGGCCGCGACGGCCGCCGGCGCCGCGTCCCGGCCGCGGCGGGCCAGCGCGCGTGCCTCGTCGAGGCGGAGGCTGATCACGCGGCTCACCGAGTCGTCGCCGGCC
This sequence comes from Chloroflexota bacterium, assembly GCA_030447745.1. Lineage (GTDB taxonomy): Bacteria > Chloroflexota > Limnocylindria > Limnocylindrales > CSP1-4 > JACDAV01. The sequence continues at coordinate 164,723 of JAUJOH010000001.1, forward strand.
GTCACCCCGTAGAGTGCATCGGCCGCCTCGATCGTGCCGCGGTTGTGGGTGATCACGATGAACTGGGTGGCGCCGGCGAGGCTGCGAAGCGCCTCCGAGAACCGCCCGACGTTCGCCTCGTCGAGGGCCGCGTCGACCTCGTCGAGGACACAGAACGGCACCGGGCGAACCTCGAGCATGGCGAACAGCAGCGCGACCGCGGTCAGCGCACGCTCGCCACCGGAGAGCATCGCGAGCGCCTGCGACTTCTTGCCCGGCGGCCGGGCGACGATCTCGATGCCGGTCGCCGACGGGTGCTCCGGAGCGGTCAGCGACAGGCGCGCGTAGCCCCCGCCGAAGAGCTGGCTGAACCGGCGATCGAACGCCGCCTCGAGTGCCCGGAACGTGGAGCCGAACTGGTCGGCGATCATGCGGTTCAGCTCCTGGATCAGCTCGCGCGTGCGCGCGATGGCCGATCGCAGATCGGTGCCCTGACTCTCGAGCGAGTCCACGCGGGCCCGAAGCTCCGCGTACTCCTCGACCGCGAACGGGTTGGCGGCCCCGAGCTCGTGATACCGGCGCCGCAGTTGGGCGAGATGTGCCGCGGATGGGACGTCGTTCGAAGCCGTCCACCGTGGCGCGGCCGCATCGAGCGCGGTCTCGAATGCGGCAGCGTCGTCTGCCGACGCGTCGGACCCAGACACGTCTTCCCGGCGCGCTCGGATCCGGCGGCCGACAGCGCGGCCAGTCCCACCTCGCCGAGGCCGGCGAGGTCGACCAGCACCTGCTCGCGGAGCGCATCGAGACCCAGGCGCGCCTCGAGCTCGGCGTGGTCCGCCGCCCGCAGCCGCTCGTCGGCGGCCCGGAGCCGGTCGCGCGCCGCGGTCGCCTCGCGCTCCGCCTCGCCGAGCTTTGACCGCCCGGCCGCGTCCGCCGCCCGGATCTCGTCGAGCGCCGAGCGGGTCTGCTGCTCCGCCGTGACCGCTGCGGTCAGCTCCGTCCGGAGGCCGTCGCGCTCCGTCTCGAGCCGCGCCCTTCGCTCGGCCAGCGTGGCTGCGTCACGGTCCACCCGCACGATCTGCTCCTCGGCCATTGCGACCGATGCCTCCGCCCGTGCGCGGCGGGCCTCGGCACGCCGCCGGGGCCGCCTCCCGCGAGGCGTGCTCCTGCGCCAGCCGGTCGCGCCGCGAGCGCAGCTCGGTCACGCGTCCCTCCCAGGGCATCGATCGCCGTGGTCGGCGCATCCGCTGGCGGCGGCCCGGAAGCGTGCCCTCCGGGACGTGTCTCAGGCGGACGCTCGAGCGCCGCGACCGAGGCCGGCCCGGTCCGCCTCACCGCCGAGCCTGGCCGCCTGCGCCTCGTGCCAGCCCGCCTCGCGGACGACGGCCTCGAGCGATCGGATCGCAGGCGTTCGGCTTCCTCGGCATGGCGGCGCTCCGCCGCCGCGTCCCCCTCCTGGAGTCGCGCGCCCGTCAAGGTCGCCCGCGCCTCGGCGACAGCAGCGTCCGCGGCAGCGGCGGCTTCCGCCACGGGGCGGTGGGCCGCCTCGAGCCGCTCCAGCTCCCCGTTGAGTTGCGCCAGCTCTGCGCGGCGCTCCAGTGGATTCATCCCCGCGCCCGAACGACACGGAGAGGCTCGTCACGACGGCCGACCCGTCGACCGCCACGGCCTGCCACGCCGGCGGCAGCTCCGGCTGGAGCGCGAGACACACGGCCAGATCCGGAAGCGCGACCGCGCGCGCAAGCACCGCTGGTCGCCGCGCCGGCCGGGTCGCGGCGCACCGCGTCCGTCAGGCGCAACCCGCCGAGCTGCCCGACGCGATCCAGGAGGCGGCGCTCGGGCGCGGCGAGGTCGACCGGCGCCTCGGAGCGTGCCGCTCCGGCGACGATCACGATGCCGCGCTCGCCCGCGACCGCCGTGACAGCATCGCGCTCGACGAGGTACGCGCGCGCCGTCTCCGCGAGCGCCGCCTCGACGGCCGGGCGCAGGCTCGCCTCGACGACGAGCTCCTCGTCTACCCGCCGCCCGCCATGGCGTCGCGCGACCCTCGCGATGCCGCGGCGCTCCTCTTCCTGGAGCCGCCCGTGCAGGGCGGCGACCCGTGCGCGGAGCGAGGCGAGACCGCTCGCCGCGGCCGCCAGCTGGTCTCCGGCACGCCGCCGGACCGTCTCGAGCTCGTCGAGCCCGAGCCGCGCCGCCTCGGACGCCTCGGACGCCACTCGCTCGGCGCGCGCCGCCTCCGCGACGGCCGCGGTCGCCGCAACCAGCACGCCCTCCGCGCGCCGCCGCGCAGCCGTTGCCTGCTCGAGATGGTCGCGCTCGTCCGCGGCCCGGCGTTCGGCCTCGGTCAGCCGGCGTCGTGCCGTCTCGAGCTCCGCCTCGCGGGCCGCCTCCGCTCGCCGGACGGCGGCCAGCTCCTCACCCCGGGCCCGGTCGGCGGCGCGCAGCGCGGCCAGCTCGGCCAGCGCCTCCGCGAGGTACCGCTCAGCCTCCGTCAGGGCGGCCTCCAGCTCCACCTCGCGTGGTGGCACGCCGGTTGCCGCGAGCGCGCGGCGCTGGTCGGCAACGGTCGCCTCGGCCGCGCCGCGCTCGTCCGCCAGCCGGATCCGGTCGCGCTCGATGGCGTCGAGGTCGCCGGCGAGCCGTGCCTCGCGGAGCTGCAGCACGGTCAGCGCCGTCCGCGCCGACTCGTGCGCCTCGCGCCGCCCGCGCTCGATGGCGACCCTGGCGTCGAGGTCCGCGGCAAGCGCCGTCGCCCGCTCCTCCGCGGCATGCAGCGATGCCGTCGCCGCATCGGCATCCCGGGCCGCCTGCTCGCGACGACCGCCGGCCTCGCTGAGCCGCGCGGCGGCCGCATGCCAGCGGGCGTGGGCGGCTGCGACGAGCGCCCGGGCGAGCTCCTGGCCCGCGGTGGCCCGCGTCGCCTGCTGCTCGGCCTGGGCGGCCAGCCGGCGGGCCTGCGGGCGGAGCTCGGCCAGGATGTCCTCGACGCGGCCGAGGTTGGCCTCCGACTCTGCCAGCTGCTCCTCCGCCTTCCGGCGCCGGCGCTCATGGCGGCGCACCCCCGCCACCTCATCGAACAACGGCCGGCGCTCCTCGGGTCGCAGCGCAAGTGCCTGGTCGACCATCCCCTGGCCGATGAAGAGAAAGGCGTTGTCAGCGAGGTTCGCGGTGTCGAGCAGGTCGACGAGGTCGCGCAGCCGGACGCGTTGCTTGTTGAGGAGGTAGTCGTTCTCGCCGGATCGGAACAGGCGCCGGCCCAGCTCGAGCGCGCTGTAGTCGACCGGCAGCAGGCCGTCGGCGTTATCGAGGACGAGCGTCACGTCGGCCATCCCGAGCGCCGACCGCTTCTCCGAGCCGGCCCAGATGACGTCCTCCGAGCGACGCGTCCGGAGCGACCGGCCCTGCTCGCCGAGCGCCCAGCGGAGCGCGTCGGCGAGGTTGCTCTTGCCCGAACCGTTCGGGCCGACGACGGCCGAGATGCCGGGGCCGAACTCGACGACCGTCCGCTCCGCGAACGACTTGAAGCCCTGGACGCGGAGTGCCAGGAGCCGCGCCGGCGCGGTCACGCCGTCCTCGCTTGACGACGTGCCCCGGTTCCGCCGGGCGCCACGGGCGAGGCTCGTGACGCCACCGGAGCCGCTGCCCGGCCACCGCCGTGGCGCGCCTCGAGGGCCTGGAGCGCCTGCGCCGCCGCCTGCGTCTCGGCGACGCGTCGCGACCCGCCCTCACCGAGCCCGAGCACCTCGTCCTCGATCCGGACCTCGATCAGGAACCGCTTCTCGTGATCGGGGCCGACGGCCTCGAGGACACGGTAGTGGGGCCGGGCGCCGATCGACCGCTGGGTCCATTCCTGGAGCTGGCTCTTGGGGCTCTTGAGCGTGCCGACCGGCAGGTCCGCCGCGAGCTCCGGCTCCGCGAGGCGAATGACCCAGTCGCGGACCGCCGCCCAGCCGAGATCGAGGTAGATCGCCCCGGCCAGCGCCTCGAACGACTGCGCCAGGAGCGTCGGGCGGAGGCGCCCGCCCCGTGACGCCTCCCCTTCGCCCAGCAGCAGATTGGTGCCCAGGTCGATCCGCGCCGCAAGGCGGGCGAGGCCGGCCGCCGACACGATCATCGCGCGACGGGCCGAGAGCATCCCTTCGTCGTCGTCGGGATGGCGGCTGAAGAGGGCGTCCGAAATGGCCAGGCTCACCACCGCATCACCGAGGAGCTCGAGGCGCTCGTTGTGACCGCGTCCGCTCCCGGGATGCTCGTGCAGCCAGCTGCTGTGGATCAGCGCCTGCTGCAGCAGGTCGAGATCGCGGACCGGGAGACCGAGGCGTTCGGCGAAGGCGGCGAGGCTGGCCACCGACGCCCGCGCTCGAGGGTCAGCTCGACTTCTCGTCGATGTAGTCGACAGCGTCCTGGACGGTCCGGATCTTCTCCGCGTCCTCGTCCGAGATCTCCGTCCCGAACTCCTCCTCGAGGCTCATGATGAGCTCGACGAGGTCGAGGGAGTCGGCATTGAGATCGTCCACGAACGAGGCCTCGGGCTTGACCTCATCCTCGTCGACGCCGAGCTGCTCGACGACGATCTTCTTCAGCCGATCGTACGTGGTGGCCACTGACTCCCTCCTCGGAGATGGGTGGTGGTGCCGTGCGCGCTGGCCCGCTGGGGTCCGCGGCGATCGTTCCGAGCACGCCGTTCACGAGGCGTCGCATCGGGTCGCCACTGTAGGTCCGTGCCAGCTCGACCCACTCGGCGATCGCCACCCGGGCCGGCGTCGCGGAGTGTAGCACCTCGCCTACCGCGGAACGGAGCAGCGCGCGGTCCATCCTGGCCAGCTGCACGACCGGATACTGCGGCGCAATCGCCTCGATCCGGGCGTCGATCCGGTCCCGGTTGGCGACCACGATCTCGACGATCGAGCGCGCGACGTCGGCCGCCTCGGCGTCACGCTCCGACTCGGCGAGGTGGCGCTCGAGGATCGCCTCGGCGGTCCGCTGCCCGAACTCCGCCTCGAACAGCGCCGCCAGCGCGAGCCGCCGTCCGGCCCGTCGCGAGCGGACGCGGTCCGTCGGTCGGCGACGTTCCCGGTCGTCTGTCACGCGCGATCCCGGCGGGCCGGATGCGGGCCACCGTGACGCTCGTCCGTGACTCCCCGTCCGGGGTCGGAGACGACGATCCGCCACGCGGTGCGCCCGACGCTTTCAGCCGCCGACGCCATCGACGACCACCGTGATGCCCTCAAGCTCGAGCCCCAGCAGCCGTTCCACCGTGGCCGCCACCGCCGACCGGACCTGGGCGGTCAGCGGGGCGAGCGGGTGGCCGGGACGGGCGACCAGGGCGAGCCGCACGTCGACCCTGCCGTCGCTGAGGCGGGCGGTGACGGCAGGGCCGAGAAACGCGCGTCGCCACGGCGGGCCGGCGCGGCCCACCCGCTGGACGCCGGGCACCTCCAGCGCGGCGAGACGCACCATCTCGGCGATCACCCGACCGCCGACGGTCAGGCTCCGCTCGCTCATGGAGCACGGTCCGCCGGTGCGGCCCACCCGTCGCCCGCAACGCCGGCCTCCGTCGGAGCCGCGGGCTGCGGCGCCGTCGGCTCGCCCGCCGAGGCGCGCATCGCTTCCGCGATGAGCTCCGGCAGCCGCACGCGGGCACTCCGCGCCCCGACCTCGACGGCGTGGTGAATCATCCGGCGCCGGGCGCGGCCGTGCGTGATGATCACCGTCCCCCGGACACCGAGCAGCGGCGACCCGCCGACCCGCTCGTAGTCGAACGTCTGGCGGATGCGCGCGATGCCGGGCCGCAGCAGCACGTAGGCCAGCCGGCCGCGCCACGTCGTCCGGAACTCGTCGCGGAACAGGTCGAAGATGAAGGTCGACAGGCCCTCGAAGAACTTGACCACGACGTTGCCGAGGACGGCATCGGTCACGACGACCTCCGCCATCGCCCGGGTCAGGTCCTTGCCCTCGACGTTGCCGATGAAGTTGAGGTCGGTCGCGTCGAGCAGCTCCGTCGCCCGCTGGACGCGCGCCTCGCCCTTGCCCTTCTCCTCGCCGATCGACAGCAGCGCCACGCGCGGACGGGCAACGCCCAGGACGCGCTCGGAGAAGATGGCGCCCATTCGCGCGTACTGCGCCAGATGCTCCGGCGTGGAGTCCGGGTTCGCCCCGATGTCGAGCAGGACGAGCGAACCAGCGCTCGTGATCATCTGGACCGCGAGCGCGGGACGGTCGACCCGGGGCAGGCGGCCGAGGCGCAGAACGCCGGCTGCCATGGCCGCGCCCGTGTGACCGGCGGTCACGACGGCGTCGGCTTCCCCCCGCTTCACGAGATCCGTTGCGACAAGGATCGAAGCGTCCTTCTTCTCGCGAAGGACGAGCGCCGGGTGCTCGTGCATCGCGACCACCTGGCTGGCATGGACGACGGAAACGTTGGTGGGCAGCTCCCCGGCGATCTCGCGGATCGTCCGCTCGTCGCCGACGAGGATCAGCCGGTCGCGAGGATTCGCGCGGGCGAAGGAGAGGGCGCCGTTGACGACCTCGATCGGACCGTGGTCGCCACCCATCGCATCCACGGCCAGCTGGACGCCGCGGTCGGGCTGGCGGTCGGCCGGGCCGACGCCCGTCACGTGGTCAGGAGGCGGGTTCGTCGCCGGCGGGCTTGAGGTCGATCGCCGGGCGGCCGCCGTAGTAGCCGCAGTTCGGGCACGCGTGGTGCGACCGCTTGAGCTCGTGGCAATGCGGGCACTCCTCGAGCTTCGGCAGCGTGATGGCGAGGTGCGCTCGCCGTTCGCCCTGCCGGGCGTGCGAGACCCGCCGCTTGGGCACACCCATGGTTGTCTGGTCGCTCCCTGGTAGGCAAGGTGGAGGCGGGAGATCGCGGTGTGCTCACCGAGGTCGGAGGCGGAGCTCCGCGACGCCATCCGCCCGGGGTTTCGAAGGCGGAACTCGCGACGCCATCCGCCCGAGGCTTCGAGGCGCGAGTCTAGCGGGTCTCGCCGCCTCCGTCGACCTGAAAGCCGAGGAGCGCCTCGAGCCGCGGGTCGATGTCCTCGTCTCCATGCTCGTGCAGGCCGCCCGTCATCCGCTCGCCGCACACCGAGCAGAGGCCCGGACAGTCGGGCTCGCAGAGCGGCGCGATCGGCTCGGCGAGCTGGATCGCCTCCCGGACCGGCGTCTCGAGCTGGAGCTCGTGGTGGTCGTTCAGGCGCAGCACGTCCGGCTCGGCGGACGCATCGAGCGGCGCACCGGTCGCGAGATCGAGGGCCGGAAGGACCTCCTCCTCCAGGTGGATCTGGATCGGCACCTCGATCTCACGAAGGCAGCGGCTGCACTCCGCGCCGAGGGCGGTGGCGAACTCCGCGTTCACGAGCAGGCCACGGTTCGTGCGCGACAGCCGAACCTCGCCCTCGATCGGATCGGCCTGTTGCAGGTCCTCGCCCAGATCGATCGTGACGCCGGCGACGCGGTAGTCGCGGGTCGAGCCCGGCGCGTCGGACAGCAGCCCGGCGACGTTCCAGGTCAGCGGCTCCCCAATGGTGCCGCCGGTCACCGCGCCGCCGGCTCGGGCGGCCGGCGCACCTCGTCCTCGTCCTCCACGACGCCGTCGTCCCGCTCGTCGCCCTCGACGTCGCCAGCGCTGTCGCGCTCGAACTCCGCGCGTCGCTCGTCGAGGAGCTCGATGCCCTTCTTGATGCTCTGGAGCGTCCGGACGACGTCGCCCTCGAGGCCGACCAGGACCGACACGGCATACTCGTCCGCGCCGCGTCGGATCTCGTGGGCGTCGCTGTCCGCCCGCGCGAGCATGCGCCGGCTTTCGTCCTCCGCGGCCCGGGTGAGGCCCCGCTCGTCGATCAGGAAGGCTGCCTGCTCCTGTGCGCGGGCGACGATCCGCTCGGCCTCCTCCTGGGCCTTCTCGATGATCCGCTCGCCCTCGGAGTTGATCCGCTTCGCCGCGCGGACCTCCTCGGGCACCGCGACACGCAGCTCGTCGATCAGGCCGAGCGCGGCGTTCTGGTCGACCACGACGTTGTTGGTGAGCGGCAGCTTCTTGCCGTTGGCGATCAGCGATTCGAGGCGCTCGACGAGGAAGATGATGTCGATCGGAGGGTCCTCCTGGCGGGTCCGGACCGGCTCCGGCGATTATGGCACGGGCGAAGCCGCCGCTCGGCGGCGTCCGTGTCCGGCCGTCGCGCCTGCGGGCCGTCCGCCGGCACCGCCCCGGTGGTACGCGGCGCGCTGACCCGTTCCGTGAGGCGGACATCAACCGCGGCGCTGCAGCGCCGCCCGGAGGTGGCGTTCGGCGGCCGGCGGGATCATCGGGCTGACGTCGCCCCCGTACCGCGCGATCTCCCTGACCAGGCTCGAGCTGACGTACCCGTGCTCGAGCGAGGTCATGAAGAAGACGGTGTCGACCTGCGGCGCGAGCTTGCGGTTGTTGTGGGCCAGCTGCATCTCCGTCTCGAAGTCGCTGATGGCCCGCAGCCCGCGGACGATGAACCGGGCGTCGCGCGAGCGGCAGAAGTCGACGGTCAGGCCAGTGAACGTGGCCGCGGAGACAGCTGCGCCGAGCGCGGTCTCGGCCATGGTCTCGTCGATCACCGCGACACGCTCCGCGGCAGGCAGGAGGGGTTGCTTGCGCGGGTTCTCGAGGACGGCCACGACGAGGCGGTCGAACACTGCCGCCGCGCGACGGATCACGTCGAGGTGGCCGTTGGTGATCGGATCGAACGACCCGGGATAGACCGCGACGCTCACCGCTCCTCCTCGTCGCCCCGGGCGGCGGCATCCGCAGGCGCGGCCCGGTAGAACGTCAGCGCCGACTCCCCGAACCGGCGCGCGCGCTCGGATGCTAGCAGCCCTACCTCCGCCGGCGGCGTATCGCGCCAGAAGTGCTTCACCACCACCCGCCCGCCGAGCGCGACCGTACCTTCGGCGCCGAGGTGGTCGAGGACGCGCCGCAGCAGGTCGGCGTCCGCATACGGCGGATCGACGAGCACGACCTGCCAGCCGCGCTCGTCCACAGACGCCCGCAGCCAGCGCTCCGCGTCTGCGCGGACGACGCGCGCGCGCGCGCCGAGCCCGGCACGGCGAAGGTTCTCGTCGATCGTGCGGACCGCGCCCGCGTCACGCTCGACGAACGTCGCCTCCGCCGCCCCGCGCGAGAGCGCCTCGATGCCCGCCGCGCCGCTGCCCGCAAAGAGATCGAGGAACCGCGCGCCGGGCAGATCCGGCTCGAGAACCGCGAAGAGCGCCTGCTTGACGCGGTCGGCGAACGGCCGCGTGCCGGGCCCGGGCGCCAGCAACCGGATCCCGCGGGCGACGCCGGCGATCACGCGACCCGCTTCGCCGCCGCCCCTGCGCGGCGGCCCCGGCCGCCGGTCCCTCACGTCGCGCTGGCCGGGTCGCCCGCGTAGACCCGTTCCAGCCAGCCACCCGCCAGCTCGCGGCGGAACGCCGCATGACCCGGCCGGAGGGCTCCCGATTCGTCGAGGAGCTCCTCGGCCTGCCGCCGCGCGTCCTGGGCCAGCTCGCGGTGCCGGACGTTCTGCAGCGACGCCACCCGGAGTCGCGGAAGGCCACTCTGGACGAGCCCCAGCACGTCGCCCTCGCGGCGGAGCTCCCAGTCCCGCTCGGCGAGCTCGAAGCCGTCCGTCGTGCGCGCCACCGCGATGAGCCGGGCCTGCTCCGTCGTGCTCGGATCGGCGCGGCCGTCCACGAGCGCCTTCCCAGTCCCGCTCGGCGAGCTCGAAGCCGTCCGTCGTGCGCGCCACCGCGACGAGCCGGGCGTGGTCCGTCGTGCTCGGGTCGGCGCGACCGTCCACGAGCGCCTCCCACTCGCGGGTGGAGGCGGCGGCAGGCGAGACGAGCGCGCAGTACGACTGGTCCTGGGCGCGGCCGACCCGGCCGCGCAGCTGGTGCAATTGCGCGAGTCCGAACTGGTCGGCGGTCATGACCACCATCACGCTCGCCCGCGGGACGTCGACCCCGACCTCGAGCACGGTGGTGCCGACGAGGACGTCGAGCGCTCCGTCCCGCAGGCGGCCGAGCTCCGCGTCCCGCTCGGCGGCCTTCATCCGGCCGTGGACGAGCCCCACGCGCAGCGGCGCCAGGAGCTCCGCCAGCCGGCGCGCCTCGCTCTCCGCCGCGACCACGTCGGCGTCCTCCGATTCCTCGATCGCCGGCACGACGACGAAGGTCGCCCGGCCCTGTCCGGCCTCGCCGCGCACGAACGCCCAGAGGCGGTCGAGATCGTCCGGGTGACGGATCGCCGTCCGGACCGCGAGGCGGCCCGCCGGCGGCGTCCGCAGGGTGGACAGGTCGAGGTCCGCATAAAGCACCTGCCCCAGCGTTCGCGGGATCGGGGTCGCCGTCATCAGCAGGACGTGCGGGGCGTGCCCGCCTGCCTTGGCCTCGAGCTCGGCGCGCTGCTCCACCCCGAAGCGGTGCTGCTCGTCGACGACCGCGAGACCGAGCAGCGCGAACGTGACCGTCTCCTGGATCAGGGCGTGCGTGCCGACGACGACCGGCGCCATCCCGGATGCCACGAGATCGAGCACCCGGCGGCGCTCGGCCGTCCCCAGCGACCCGGCCAGGAGCTCGACGGGGATCCCGAGCGGTTCGAGGAGCAGGCGCAGCGTGTCGCGGTGCTGCCGGGCGAGCAGGTCGGTGGGGGCCAGGAGTGCGCCCTGGAGCCCCGACCGGGCCGCGGCGGCGAGGGCGTACGCGGCGACCGCTGTCTTGCCCGAGCCGACGTCGCCCTGGAGCAGGCGGAGCATCGGCCGGTCCCGAGCCAGGTCCCGGCGCAGCTCGGCGATCGCGGTGACCTGGTCCGGCGTGAGCTCGACCGGCCGCCCCAGCCGCGCCTCCAGCGCCGCTCGCAGCCCCTCGCGGAGCGCGATGTCCGTCGGCTCATCCACCGCGATCGCGCGCGCCAGGTCACGACCGCGCTGCCGCCGGCGGGCGACCATGCCGAGCTGGAGCGCGAGAAGCTCGTCGAAGGCCAGGCGCTCCAGGGCCGCGTCCCGCGACTCGAACGACGCCGGGTAGTGGGCCGCCTCGAGGGCGGCGCCGATCGTCGGCAGCCCGCGTTCGGTGGCCACGCCCGTCGGGAGGTACTCGGGGTAGTCGCGGCCGGCGCGGTCGAGCGCCTCGCGCATCGCCAGCCGGAGCCGCGCGGCAGTCAGCCCGGCGGTCAGCCGGTAGACCGGCACGATCCGCCCGACGTGGAGCAGGTCGGCCTCGTCCGTCTCGTGCTGAAACTCCGGGTTGTCGAGCGTCAGCCGCCGCCCGAAGCGCTTGAGCTTGCCGCTCACCACGACGCGGTGCCCGGGCGCCAGCCGGCGCTCGATGAATCGGCGCCCGAACCAGGTCGCCTCGAGCGTCCCCGTGTCGTCCTCGAGGCGCGCGATCGTCCGCTGGGTCCGGCGCCGGAACCCGGGCTCGACCCGCACGTCGACCACCCGGACGCGGGCGGACACGACACTGCCCTCCTCGGCCCAGACGAGGTCGCCGAGGCGACGCATCTCGCGGAGGTCGTCGTACCGGCGCGGGAGGTGGAACAGGAGGTCGCGCACGGTGAGGATCCCGAGCCGGTGCCCGGCGCGCTTGAGGGCAGGCGCGGCCGTCAGGCCGGACGCCGCGAGCGGCGTGGCGAGCAGGCCGACCGGATTCGCCGGCGGCTCGATCGGTGCCGCTGCGCGTGACACGCGGCTACTCCGCCGCGATCAGGTACCGGTAATGCGGCTGTCCGCCGTGGACGACCTCGACCTCCACGCCGTCGTGCGCCTCGCTCAGGCGCCGCGCCATCGCCTCGGCGTCGCCGAGCTCGGCACCGTCCCCGTAGTAGACGGTCACGAGCTCGAACCCAGCCTCCAGCGCGCGAACGCCCGCCATGACGGCGCGAGCGCAATCGTGGTCGACCGCAACGAGCCCTTCGTCCGGGTCGAGGACGATCGTCTGACCCCGGCGCACGCGTCGCCCGCCGATCGTCGCGTCCCGGACCGCTTCCGTGACGGCGAGGGTCTGGACGGCGCGTCCGGCCCGGGTCATCTCGACGACATTGGCCGCCGCGTCGCGAGCCGGGTCGAGGGCGAGAAGCGCGGCGAACCCCTCGGCAGCGTTCCGCGTCGGGACGACCTCCACCGGCCGGTCCGCCATGGCCGCCACCTGGCGTGCCGCCATCACGACGTTCGGGTTGTTCGGGAGGATCACGGTCTCGCGCGCGTCGACGGTGCGGAGCGCCTCCATCAGCTCGCCGGTGCTGGGGTTCGCGGATTGCCCGCCCCGGACGACGGCCGCGACGCCGAACTCGCGGAAGATCGCGGCCAGCCCCTCCCCCGCCGCGACCGCCACGACCGCGAGGGGCAGGACGTCCGTCGCGCCCGATCGGGAACCGTTGAACGCGTCACGACCGGCCGTCGCGCTGTGGCCGACGGCCGACGAACCCGCCTCCGCCTCGATCGCCGGAGTACCGGTGAACTGCGCGGCCCGGGTCTCCCGGACGTCGCGCGCCTGGTTGTCGAGGTTCTCGACGCTGATCCGGCTGAGGCTCCCGAGCCGGAGCCCATAGCCGATGACCTCGTCCGGCCGCTCGCTGTGGACGTGGACCTTGACGGCGCGTGCGTCGCCGGCCACCAGGACCGATTCGCCGATCGACTCGAGCTCGGCGCGGATGGCATCGACATCGAGGCGCGCGGTTCCCTCGGCCTGGAGCAGGAACATCGTCTCGTAGCCGAACCCCTCGTCGGCGTGCGCGACGGGGGCGGACGGCCGCGCCGCCGGTGCGACCGCGCGCACGGCCGCCGGCGCCTGGCCGCGGAGGTGCTGGAGGCCACCCTCGAACAACCGCAGGATGCCCTGCCCGCCCGCATCGACCACGCCGGCCTCGCGCAAGACCGGGAGCAGGCTGGGCGTCCTCGCCACCGCGCGCTCGGCCGCCTGGACGGTTGCCGCGAGCACGGCCTGGAGGTCGTTGTCTCGCTCGGCGCTCGCGACCGCCGCGTCCGCCGCCTCGCGGATGACCGTCAGGATCGTCCCCTCCACGGGCTTCGCCACCGCGCCGTACGCCGCCCGGCTGCCCTGGGCCAGTGCGTGGGCGAGGTCCAGCCCGTTGAAGCGGCGCTTGCCGCCCAGCCCCTCGGCCATGCCGCGGAAGATCTGGCTGGTGATGACCCCGGAGTTGCCGCGGGCGCCCATCAGCGCCCCGAAGCTGATCGCCTGCGCCACCCGCTCGGCCGGCTGATCCGCGACGCGCTCGGCCTCCTGGAGCGCGGCCCGGACGGTGGCGAACATGTTCGACCCCGTGTCGCCGTCGGGGACCGGGTAGACGTTGAGGCCGTTGATCTCGCCGACGTGCGCCTCGAGGTTGGCGGCGCCGGCACGGAACGCGGCGAGGAGGCCTGAACCGTCGCACGATCGGCGGGCCATCAGGCGACGTCCATGCCGCTCTCCGCCAGATCCGTCGTGCGCAGGCCGCGGCGGACCGGCGGGCCGGGCGGGACGCTGCCGGGTTGCAGGCTCAGGCCGCGGACGTGGATCGTCAGGCGATTGAGGTCGCGGCCGAGTGAGCGTCGGACCGCGTAGCGGACGGCGGAGTCGACCTGGCGAGCGACCTCCGCGACCGGCAGACCGTAGGCCACCTGGAGCGCAAGGTCGACCGCCAGACCGCGCCGGAGGTCGAGGCGGATCCCGGGCTGGGCGAGGCCGAGCGTCCCGAGCAGCCGAGCCCACGGCGTCACGGCGAAGCCGGTCACGCCGTACGAGCCGAGCACGGCCGCCCGAACGATGTCCAGGACGGCACGACGGGTGACGAGCGATCGACCTGGCGCAGGGTGGGTGGGCACCGTGGGCGCAGTCCTCCTCGGGGCCGGCGGGAGCAAGCCGGCGGAGCAGGGCTCGGAGGGCCGCAGGCCGTCTGCTACTATACGCCGCCTGCCGGGGCCGCCCGCGCCGTCACTTCTTCCCCTGTCTCGAGGATCCCATGGCCAGTTCCTGCGCCATCTGCGGCAAGGCCTCGATGGGCGGGTTCAACCCGCAGTCGTCGGGCATGAACCGCGTCCGGGCCCACCGCCGCTACCAGCCCAACCTCCAGCCCACGCTCGTGACCGAGAAGGGCGTCGCGACGAAGCAGCTCGTCTGCACGCGCTGTCGACGGACGATGCTGAAGTCCGCGAAGTAGGCCGGCTGGCGACCCGCCGCTCCTCGGCCGGTCGCGCAGCGACTGGCCGTTGCTTGCTCTGTCGCGCGCACGGTGTCGCGCCGTAGCGCGGTAGCGCAGGCGGGATATCCTCGCGTGGCGTTCCTCGCGTCCGGCGAGACCCTACCCGTGACGGGCCCAAACTGCGTGGACCTTCGTTGCAGCCGACCAAGGCGTGTTCATGCAAGCGGGCAGGGACTGACGGAACGCCGTGACCGGGCGGACCGTGAGCGACCCACAGATCCGGTGAGCCTGATGCGCGGCGTGGCGGCCGCGCTTGTCGTGGCGTCTATGGTCAGCCTGTGGTCGCGGGGACAACCCCCGGTACGTTGACGGACGGGTCACGGCGACGCTCGATGGTCGAAGGGATTTGCTGCGGCGGCCGTGCGGCGGTGATGCGCCCGGCGCGCCGGGTCCGCGCGAGGTTCGGTCGAATACCACCCCGTGTAGTGCAAGACATGACCTGATCAGGCGACGGACGTCGGCGCGTGCACGGCGGAGGGCGGCGTCCGTGTCATGTACCACTGGGGATAGTGAGTGGCGGCACCTGGGCGCCCAGCACTACGCGGGATGGTACGTGACCAGAAACGGGGCCATCGGCGCGAACAGCACTAGTCGGGGTGGTAGCTGACCAGAAACGGCGCCATGGCGGCGGGCCGCACCACCCCGGTGGCACGTGACCGGAGATGCGGCCCAGACCGTCAGGTACTTCGGTCTCGAGGCGGCGCTTGAACACCCACTTCCGGCGCAAGCCGTCAGCCGCGTGGGCGTCGCGACTGCAATCGACGGTCCGGTCGTCGATCGCACACTGCTGGCACTTAGAGGGGTTGAACCCGATCAAGCGCTGGTGGCACGCGCCGTCCACGGCCTCGGCTACGAATATGTGCTCTTCATCTCGGGGGATCGGGTCGGGCAGCCCCTGAGCGCGGTCGAGGGTCTCTGCCCGTACCTGATCCGCAATCCGGAGTATCGCGGGCTGTCCACCTGGTTGACGACCTGGATGCCCGCAGCAGCTCGTCTGACTGCTCGGCACGACCGGGACGACGGGCCGTTTGCATCAGAACGCGCTTCACGCCCCGCGCGTACCGTGGGTCGACCTTCGTCCAGTCATGGACGACATCACGGCGCCTTCGGCCGCCGAACGTGTGCGAGCGGCCCGTCACCCCAAGCTCCTGCCTAGAACCGTCGCACGCGTCACCTGTCGGCGGTGTCGAGCCAGATCGTGAACGGCCCGTCGTTCACCAGCTCCACCGCCATCTCGGCGCCGAACCGCCCGATCCGGACCGGCCGGCCCAGCAGGTTCGCGAGCGCAGCGGCCAGCACGAGATACAGCCGCTCAGCGTGGTCGGGGCGAGCCGCTCCGGTGAACCCCGGGCGTCGACCGCGACGCGTGTCCGCGAACAGCGTGAACTGGCTGACGACGAGCGCCTCGGCACCCACGCCGGCGAGCGATTCGTTCGTCCGTCCGGCCTCGTCGCGGAAGATCCGGAGCTCAGCGATGCGCCGCGCGAGCGAGCGCGCCACGTCCTCGTCGTCCTCCGGGGCCACGCCGACGAAGACGAGCAGGCCGGCCTCGATCCGACCGATCACGTCGTCTCCGACGCGGACCTCCGCCCGCGACACACGCTGGAGGAGCGCGCGCACGCTACCGGCTGAGCACGCCCGCGGCGGCGCGCCAACCCCCGGCGAGGAGGACGGCCCACGGGACGAGGAACAGCGGCGTCGAGCTGCCGCCCGCGAAGCCCTGGGCCATCGACACGAGAAGCAGCGCCCCGGCCGCCACCGCCACGGCACCGTGCGCGAGCGCACGTCGGTCGACGCGGCGGAGGGGGACCCGGCGATCCCGGGGGTCGGCCGACAGCTCGGCGTCCGCGGCCCGGTCGACGAGGCCACGGAACCAGCCCGGCGCGTGGATGACCGCCCAGTAGGCAGCGGCCGCATACGCGAGGCCGGCGAGGATGTCGACGACGTAGTGGTCGGCGATATAGACGATCGCGAACCAGACACAGGCGGAATACAGCAGCATCAGCCAGCCGACCCGGCCGAAGAACCGCCGGGCGAACAGGAAGGCCAGGAAGGGATAGGCCGCGTGGAGCGACGGCACGGCCGCCACCTGGTTCGGATCCCGGCACCGCCGCCCACCCGGGCGGCGCCACCGGCAGCACGAGGTACGTCACGAACCCGGCCATCGACAGCACGATCAGCGCTGCGACGTAGTCGTAGAACACGCGCCGGCGCCGCAGCCACAGGAAGAACGCCACCGCGAGCGGCAGCGGGAAGTGCAGGAAGTAGAAGATCGTGCCGGCGACAGCCCATGGGTCCACCCCCGACGACCGGTGCAGCCAGGCCTGGAGGACCTGTGTCGGAACGTGGCCCGCGAACAGCCATCGCTCGAGCGCGAGCACGTCCTCGACGTGGATCGCCGCCCCGAAGTTGTCGGCGTAGCCGCGCATCAGCTCGTAGGCGAAGAACAGGCCGATGAACGGGATCCAGTCGCGCAGGAAGAGCCGGCCGCGACCGAGGAGGACGGCGGCCAGGCCGAGGCCGATCAGGAGCACGTCCGGGGTGAGCGAGACGCCGCGGGCGATCATCAGCCCGGACAGCACTGCGATGTAGCCCGCGACGAGCCCGATCAGCAGGCGATCGTTGCGCCGCCCGAGGTGGGCGTCGGACGCCGCGTGGACCGGGTCGGCGCGCTCCGGCGCGAGGTTCGGTTGGGCGACCGCCTTGTCGCTCACCCGGGTTCCGGCGCATGCGCGGTTCCGTGGTCCCGGACCCAGGCCGCCCGCCAGGCGTCGGCCTCGGCCAGCCACGCGTCGCGTGCCTCGGCATGCCGTTCGACGGTCAGGCTCTCCACGGACATGGGGACGAGCAGCTCGTAGTCGCGCACGCCGTCCGGATTGATCTGGCCGTCGCCGCGCAGCATGATCACCGGGATCCCGCCAGCTTCGATCTCGTCCATGGCGCGCTTGGCGAGGTGCTTCGGCAGGCTCGTGAACGTCGACCACCGGTCGCGCGGGATCGGCGGTCGCCCGCCGTTCAGCTGGTACTGGAACCCCTCGTCGGCGAGCGCGCGGACCAGGCGGACCTCCCGGCCCATGTCGTGACCCTTCGTCCACAGGGCAGAGCCGACGACGAGGATGTCGACCGCCTGGGCTCCCACGAACTCCGCCGTCTCGCGGTTGATGCCGCCGTCGACGTGGACCTCTGCGCCGAACGCCTTGTGACTGAGCAGCTCGCGCGCCGGGAGGAGCTTGTCGCGCGCGACCTCCTTCATGAACGACTGGCCCCCGAACCCCGGCTCGACCGTCATCACCATGACAATGTCGAGCAGCTCCCGGTACGGCTCGAGCTCGCTGAGCGGCGTCCTCGGCTTCACCGCCAGGCCCGCCGCGCGACCGGCCGCGCGGATCGCCTCGAGCGTGGGCGCGATGGGCTCCCCGATCTCCACGTGGAACGTCACCGAGTCGCAGCCCGCGTCGAGATACTCGCCGATGTGCCGGCCCGGCTCGTCGATCATCAGGTGCGCGTCGAGGGGCAGCTCCGTGCGCCCCCGGAGCGCCTTGATCATCCTCGGCCCGAAGGTCAGGTTCGGGACGAAGTGGCCGTCCATCACGTCGAGGTGGATCCGGTCGACGCCGGCGCGCTCCGCCCGCTTGACCGCGTAACCGAGGTTCGCGAAGTCCGCGTCGAGGATGCTGGCCGCGACGCGCGCCCGACCCTTGCCCACGCCTAGTCCGCGACCGGGACCGGCGCCGGGGCCTCGCTGCGCTCGCCGCGCAGCGCGGCCGCACTCTCACGCACGATCCGCTCCCGCCGGCGCGCGACGGCCGGTTCCGCCGGCTGCCCGCCGCGTTCGGCGGCGAGCTGTCCGCAGGCCGCCCCGATCTCCTGTCCCCGGTTGCGCCGCACGGTGGTCGAGATGCCGGCGTCACGGAGCCGCGCCGCGAAGCGCTCGATCACGGGCATCCGGCTGGCCTGCCAGGGCGTGTGCGCGACCGGGTTCATCGGGATCAGGTTCACGTGGGCGTGATCGTCCCGGAGCAGCTCCACGATCGCCTCGGCGTCCGTGTCCGTGTCGTTGACGCCGCCGATCAGCGTGACCTCGTACGTGATCCGCCTGCCCGTCGCCCGGGCGTGCTCCCGCGCCGCCTCGACGACCTCCTCGACCGGCCAGCGGCGGTTCAGCGGCACGAGCACGTCCCGGAGCGGGTTCCGCGCCGCGTGCAGACTGATCGCCAGCGTGAACTGCGGTCCGAGGGCCGTCAGCCGCCGGATGCCCGGGACGACGCCGCTGGTCGAGACGGTGACGTGCCGCGCGCCGAGCGCGAACCGGCCCGGGTCTGCGAGCGCCTGGACCGCGTCAAGGACGCGATCGAGGTTGAGCAGGGGCTCGCCCATGCCCATGAACACGACATTCGTCAGCCGGCGGCCGTCGAGCGCGAGCCGACGGGCTGCATGGCGGACCTGGTCCACGATCTCGGCGGTCGAGAGGTCGCGGGTGAAGCCGAGCTCGCCGGTCGCGCAGAAGGGACAGCCGACGGCGCATCCGGCCTGGCTCGAGATGCACAGCGTGTGCCGCTCCCGCTGTCCGCCACGGGCCGGGTAGTGCATCAGGACGGACTCGACGAGCGAGCCGTCGCCGAGCCGGTGAAGCGCCTTCTCCGTGAGCCCGCCGTCCGCGGGCCGCAGCTCCGTGTCCGCGACCGTGTCCCAGCGGAATGCCTCGTCGAGCCCGGCACGGAGCGTCACCGGAAGGGGCCTGACGTCCGAGGCCGCCTCCGCCGTCCCGCGCCACAGCGCATCGGCGATCTGCCGGCCGCGATACGACGGCTCGCCGCGGGCGGCCAGCCACGCCTCGAGCTCGCCCGGCGCGAGGCCGGCGAGACCCGGGCGCTGGTCGAATCGAGGACCGAGAACGGGCAGCGAGCGCGATGGGCGCGGTTCGGGGAGGTTCATGGCACCGGAAGTGGGCGTCAGCGTCGCGATTATCGCACCGGGGCGGGCGTGGACCGGGCACCCGTCGTGACGTAACCGTGACGTGCCCGTGATCCGGTGGCGACCGGCATCCACGACGTTCCTCCATGGCAGCTCCCGGTGACAGCCGGCAGCGTTCGTCGTCATCTGCAGGAGGAGGGGTCATGTCCCGTCCAGGGGTCGTCCGATCGGTCGTCCGCAAGCTGTTGCCGGTCGTCGCGCTCGGCGCGGTCATGTTGGCCCTGGTGCCACCCGCGCAGACCGCGGCCGCCACCAGGACCGTCCGGCTCGAGGCGGGCGTGCAGCGCGGCTACACGTTCAGCTCGTCAGGCGCCGTCGTGGCCTCGAAGACGGTGACGTACGCGTCACCGACCAACGTCTCGTCCGACCGGCGCACATGGTTCACGGGGCGCGGAAGGTTCCTGCGGATCAGCGGCGGCGCCCTGGCCGGGACCTGGGTCCGCGAGTCGATGACCGCGTACATCCCGGGCCTGGTCGTCAACGTCAACTACTCGCCCGCCGCGGTCGTCAGCTTCCCGAAGGGTACCTACCTGGGCTACCGCTTCGACTCGTCCTACCGCATCCTCTCGACGAAGCGGGCGACGTTCGGCGCCGCGACGACCGCCTACACCGCCCGGCGCGGCGTCATCCACGGCCGACCCTTCGCCCAGATGGTGTCGGGCACGTGGAGCGGCTACTGGATCCCCATCGTGTCGCAGACGGAACGGGTCGGCCAGCCGCTGACGTGCGCCTCGCCGGGGCACGTCACCGCCGGCACGCAGCAGTCGTTCACGGTGCTGCCCGGCGCGACGAACCAGGTGGCGCTCACCTTCGACATGGGCGGGCGGATCGATCCCGCCCGGAACATCGTCAATCGACTGATCCTCGATCGGGTCTGCACCACCTTCTTCCCGACCGGCGCGATGGCCCAGACGACCGAGGGCCAGGCCGTGCTCAAGCTGATCGGCGCGCACCCGGAGCTCTTCGAGCTCGCGAACCACACCGATCATCACTGCAACCTCCGCGACGGCGGCGGCGGCTCGCCCACGACGGCGGCCTGTCCCACGAGCCCGCCCGGCGACACCTTCATCCGAGCCGAGATGACGCGCGCGGCGACGATCCTCAAGACCGCCAGCGGCATGGACCCGGCCCCGTACTGGCGTCCGCCGTACGGTGCCGTCGACACCCGGGTGCGGAACGCCGTCGCATCGGTCGGCTACACGAAGACGTTCATGTGGGACCTCGACACGATCGACTGGCGACCGGTCGCCGAGGGTGGTCCGACCGCGGCGCAGATCGCCGAGAAGGTCGCCAGCCGCGCGGTGAACGGGTCGGACGTGCTCATGCACCTCGGCGGCTGGAACACGTACGACGCCCTCCCCTCGATGGTCCAGCGGCTGAGGGCTCGCGGCCTCGAGCCGACGACCATCTCGCACATCCTCCGCTAGCGCTCGCGGCGCCGGGCCGGTCGGGGGCGGTCAGCCCGGCGCCACCACGTCCGACCCGACGATCCCGGGACGGCCACGCACGAGCTCGTCCCAGGTCATCCGCCGTCCGCCGGCCGGCTGGACCTCCCGGAGCGCCAGCTGCCCGTCCGCGGCGCGCAGCCCGAAGCGGCCGAACCGACCGGGACTTGTCTCGCCACCCTCGAAGCCCGGGACGGCCTCCGCGCGCCAGACGACGACCCGCCCGACCACCGTCTCCAGCCAGCTGCCGGGCCACGGCTGGAACGCCCGGACCTGGCGCTCCAGGATCTCGACGGACCGTCCAGGGTCCAGGCGGCCGTCGTCCCGCCGCAACGGGCGCGTCGCCGTCGCCGCCGACTCATCCTGCTCGCGTGGGCGGATCGTCCCCGCGAGCCACGGACCGAGGGTCGCCCGAAGCGCGGCTGCGCCCTCGACCGCCGCCCGGCGCTCGAGGTCCGGAGCGGTCTCGGTTCCGGCGAGCGGCCAGCCGCGGGACGCGACGATCGGACCCGTGTCGACCCCGGCATCCATCCGGATGATCGTGACCCCGGCCTCTCGGTCACCGGACAGGATGGCTGCCGGAATGGGCGCTGCGCCGCGGTGGCGGGGCAGGAGCGATGGATGGACGTTCAGGATCCCGTGCCTCGGAAGGTCGAGGAGGTCGCGGGGCACGATCCGCCCGTAGTCGGCGAGGACGCCGAGCGCGGGCTCCAGCGACACCAGGGCGTGAAGGGTCTCGGGTGCCCGAAGCCGCGCCGGCTGGACGACGCGCAGGCCGAGCTCGCGTGCCCGCGAGACGGCAGGGACCGAGATCGGTGCGCCGCGGCGGCCGACCGGTCGATCCGGCGCGCCGACGACCGCGACCACGTCGACCTGGGGTGCATCGACCAGCGAGTCAAGGATCGGAACGGCAAACTGGCCCGATCCGAAGAAGATCGTGCGGGCCGGTCCTGCCTCGTCCTGCGGGCCGGTCGAGGGCGCCGGCCCATCCGTCACGCGAGCGCCTTCGCGGCCTCCTCGGTCTCGTCGGTGTCGTCGTCGCCGCGGCCGACCGGGATCAGCTCGTCCATCGAGTCGAGCAGGTCGATGAACAGCTTGCCGTCGAGGTGGTCGAGCTCGTGCTGCAGCGCGCGGGCCAGGAGACCCTGCCCGGAGACCTTGATTTTCTTGCCGACCCGGTTCTGGGCGGCGACCGCGACGCGATCCCGGCGGGTGACGTACGCGTAGTAGCCCGGCAGCGAGAGGCAGCCCTCGAGATCGCGGTCGTCGCCGGTCGCGCGGACGATCCGCGGGTTGACCAGCTCGTGGAGCCGGCCCTCGACCTCGATGACGCAGACCTGCAGCGCCTCGCCCAGCTGCGGCGCTGCCAGCCCCACGCCGGGCGCCGCCCGCATCGTCTCGGCGAGGTCGTCGAGCAGCTCGTGGAGGTATTTTCCGAAGCTGGAGACGAGCTCGCCCCGGAGCCGGAGCCGCGGGTCGCCCAGGGTCAGGATGGGTCGAACACTCATGGCCCGGAGTATTGCAGACGAGGCGGCCCGGCCCGGCTACTCCCGGCCGTACTCGCCGGCGCCCGTCGTGCCGCTCGCCGCGGGCCCGGGCTCGATCGCGTTCGGGGCGTCGCCCTCGGCCGCGCCGCCGCCGTCCTCGGCGCCGCGCAGGTCGGCGGCCACGACCCGCCCCCGCTCCGCCAGCTTGACGCCGGCCGCCTCGGCCACCCCCGCTGCACGATGGGCGACGGGACCCGCCCTCTCGCCGGCTGCCGCGGCGAGCTCCGCCGCCTTGGCCCCGATCTCCCGGAGCACGGGCGCGGCCTGCGTAGCCAGGTTGTCGATCATTCCCTGGAGCTGGCCGACCCACTCGCGCCCGCTCTCGCCGCGCGCGCCCTCGCTGCGCCCCGCGCCTTCCGCAGGCGAGACGGACGCCGGTGCCTCGAAGCCGGCGCCGTGCCCGATGCCCGTGGTTGCCGTGTCGGTGATCGGCTCGCCGGTCGCAGCCTCGGCGGGCGTC
>JAUJOH010000001.1:187439-276771 GCA_030447745.1 Chloroflexota bacterium
GCCTCGTCGTCGGGGTATCGGCCGAGCGCAAACCCGAACTCGCTGCCCGCCACGGCACGGCGTCGTGCCCAGATCCGCCCGCCCATCGCGCCGATCAGGCGCCGGCATACGAAGAGCCCGATCCCGGCGCCGGCAGCGGACGCGGCCGTGGTGGGGCTCCGGTAGAAGATCCCGAAGAGCCGCTCGACCTCGGACTCGGTGACCCCGGCGCCCTCGTCGAGCACGCGAACGACGATGTCGGCGCCCTTGGGATCGATCTCGACGCGGACGACCGTGTCAGCCGGGCTGTACTTGGCGGCGTTCGTGAGGAGGTTCCGCAGCACCTGCTCGACGTACGTCTCGTCACCGCGAACGAGGAACCCGGATCGCTCCGCGGGCACCTGGAACCGGGTCTCCGGCCAGCGCGTCGCCTCGGATGCCACGACGCGCTGGAGCACGCGCATCAGGTGCACCGGCTCGTCGCCGACGGACAGGCTGCCGCGCTCGAGGCGGCTGAGGACGAGCAGGTCCTCGACCAGCCGGAAGAGGCGGTCGGCCTCCGCCTCGATGTCCAGCGCCAGCTCCTGGCTGGTGCCCTTCATCGACGTGTCACGCGAGAGCAGCTTGGATCCCGCCAGAATGGTCGTGATCGGCGTCCGCAGCTCGTGCGACATCACGCCCACGAACGCCTCCTGGAGCTGGCGAGCCTCGCGCTCCTGGGCGTAGATCCGGGCCCGCTCGATCGCCTGCATCGCCTGGTGTCCGGCCACCTCCAGCTGCGCCAACTCGTCGTCGGCCGGTGTGCCGTCGACGGTGCGCTGGACGACGAGCACCGCGGTCGCCGGCGAACCAATCGGCCACGCGACCATGGAACGAGTGCCCGTGATCCCGAGGCGGTCGGAGGCGCCCGGGTAGAGGCGACGCCACTCGTCCGGAGAGGCGACGACGACGGGCCGGCCTTGCCGGAGCGCGTCGGCCGCCGGCATCCTGACCGCCGGCCCGATCCGGCTGTCGTGGCCGGCGAGTCCCATCGGGTAGCCGCGGGCATGGGCGAGGCGGAGGTCCCCGGCCGGATCGGTCAGGTAGAAGAGGCCGACGGGAGCGCGCAGCGCCTCGAGGACGTGCGCGACGACGACCTCGCCGATCCCCTCTGGCGTGACGAGCGCGGCGAGGCGGGTCGTCAGGGCGTGGAGCCGCTGGAGCCGCTCGCCGGACCGCTCCGCCGACGCGACGGACCAGCCGGTCGCCGACCGGAGTCGGATGCGGTCGAGGGCCACGGCGGCAAGGGCACCGAGCGCCACGAGACCCCGACGATCCTCGTCCGGGGTGGACGGCTCCCCGTCACCGTCGTCCGCGCCGGCCGCTGGAGGACCCACGCGGAGCAGACCGAGCGGGCCGGACGGTCCGTCGATCGGGATCTCGTCCTCCGTGGCTGCCGCGACGCCGGAGCCGGGGGCGACGTCGGCCGCCGTGACCGGCCGCTCGAAGCGGACAGGCCGACCGCTCAGCGCCCTCGCATGTCGGATCAGCGCGTCCTCCACCTGGAGCGGCGTGCCGAGCGCGCTGAAATCGGTGATCGCCGCCGTCATGACGCTCCACCGCCGGTCGAGGTCGACCGTCGCCCGCGCCGCTTCCGCGGCGGACTGGAGATTGCGAAGCTCGCGGGCGCGTGTGGCGCGGATCGCGACGCCGGTGAGGACGGCGAACAGCGCCGAAATGGTGCCGACCAGCAGCGACGCGTCCGCGAGGCGCGTCGTCGCGACCGGCTGGCCCTGGACCCCGACGAGCTCCGCGAGCACGTGGCCGGCCGCCGCCGCGAGTCCGACCACGATACCGCCCGCCCAGGTGGCGAGGAGCACGGCCACGAACGTGACCACGAACCACGGCTCGGGCGACACGGTGACGTCGAGCAGGAGCTTCACGCCGACCCCGAGGCCCACGGCGAGCGCGACGACGAGCAGGCGGACGAGCGATGAGGGCAACCGTGCGTGACCTCGCTGAGGGCTGTCTAGTGTGCGGACCGCGAGCGGAGCGTCAACTGGCCTGTTCGAGCGTCACAGCAACGACTCCGGGTCGACGTCGACCGACCACGGCGGATCCACGCCGCCGTCGAGGATTGCGGCGGGGTCTCGCCCGCGCAGGACGACGTTCCAGCGCCAGCGGTCGGCACGCCGGGCGATGTATGCCGGCGCCGGGCCCACGACCGTGGCGTCCGCGCTGCGCTCGCGGACCCGCTCACGCAACCGGCCGACCATGGCTCGTGACTCCGCCTCTGCGGCGTCCCGGTCCTCGAGGGCCACCGTGAGCTTGACCAGCCGACCGAACGGCGGCGACCCGAAGCGGCGGCGCAGCTCCAGCTCGGCGTCGTAGAAGGCACCGGGCCGGCCGTCGGCGACCGCCCGGATCGCCGGATGCTCCGGCTGGTAGGTCTGCAGGATCGCCCGACCCGGCCGATCGCCACGGCCGGCGCGGCCCACCGCCTGGGCGAGCAGCTGGTAGGTCCGCTCCGCCGCCCGCTCGTCGGGGAGGTTGAGCGCCACGTCAGCGGAGACGATGCCGACGAGCGTGACGCCCGGGATGTCGAGCCCCTTCGTCACGAGGCCCGTGCCGACCAGGACGTCGAGGCGGCCGTCCGCGAAGGCATCGATGACGCGGGCGGCCGCTTCACGTCGCTCGGTCACGTCGCGATCGAGGCGTCCGACGCGCAGGTCCCGGAAGCGATCGCGGACCTCGCGCTCGACGCGCTCGGTTCCCGCGCCCAGGTACCGGATCCGGGGCGAGGCGCAGACCGGGCAGCGCGACGCGAGCGGGGCCGCGCGACCGCAGTGGTGGCAGCGGAGCGTCATGCCGGCCTGGTGGAAGACGAGGGGCCGCGTGCACTCCTGGCAGGCCTGGACGGCGCCGCAGTCCCGGCACAGCACGACCGACGCGGTGCCCCGCCGGTTGATGACCAGGATCGCTTGGTCTCCCGCTTCAGTGTCGAGGGCCGCCAGTCCCGCGGCGAGCGCGCCCGACAACAGCCCGCGGTTGCCGGCCTGGAGCTCCGCGCGCAGATCGACGACCTCCACCTCGGGCTCCGTGCCCGTCGGACGCGACGGGAGCGCCACGCGCCGGAACGCACCCTCGCGGACGCGGCCGACGCTGTCGACCGCCGGGGTGGCACTCCCGAGCACCACGGCCGCGCCGGCGAGCTCGGCGAGCCGGACCGCCGTATCGCGGGCCTGCATGCGCGGGGTGCGATCGCTCTTGTAGCCCGGATCGTGCTCCTCGTCGACGATCACGACGCCCACGTCGGCGAGCGGCGCGAGGGCTGCCAGACGGGTCCCGGCCACGATGTCGACCCCGCCCGCGCGGATCCGTCGCCACTCGTCCGCGCGCTCCCCCGCCCCGAGCCCGGAGTGGACGAGCGCGACCCGGGCGTCGAGGTCCGCACGGAGCCGGTCGACGAGCGGGAGAGCGAGGGCGATCTCCGGCACGAGCAGGAGCGCCGGACGGCCGCGCTCCAGAGAGGCGGCGACCGCCTCCACGTAGATCGCCGTCTTGCCGCCGCCCGTGACGCCGTCGAGCAGAAGCGGGGTCGGGTCGCGACGGTCGAGCGCGGCGCCGATCGTGGCGACCGCCGCCGCCTGTTCCGCGGTCAGGTCCGTGCCGGCGGGGCGTCCGCCGCGGCGACCCGGGGCGCGCGCCGCGAGCGGCTGGCGCCGCCGCTCCCGAGTCTCGCTGGACGCGAGGCCGCGCCGCACGAGCCCGGCCACGGCAGCGGTCCCGTGCGGACCGGCCAGGGCCGCAGCGGGGAGTCCGTCTCGGGGAGCCTGGCGCAGCTCGGCGAGGGCCGCAACCAGGCGCGGCCCGAGCGGCCGGCCGGGTGGACGATCGCCCCGGGCGACGATGTCGGCCGCCTCGAGGCCGTCACCGGTGGGCACGATCCAGCGCTCGAACCGGGGACCCGCGCCGGACGCCGTGAGCGTCCAGTCGAGCGTCACGAGCCCGGCGTCGGCCAACCCGCGGAGGCGCCGGACGAGGGCGGCGCGCCCCTCGGCGGCGGCGAGCCGTCGAACGGGGCGCGAACCGGCGACGAGCTGGTCGAGGAGCTCGGTGTCGGCTGCGCTCAACCCTGCCGCCACGGCGTCGTCGACGGCGCCCGGCCGGAGCTCGGCGACGAGCTCGAGGCGCTCGAGCATCTCCGGCGGGAGCATGGCGCGGACGACGAGTGCCGGCGGCGCCAGGTAATGCGCCGCGATCCACGCGGCAAGCTGGACGGCGAGGGGCGGCAGCAGCGGGCCGTCGGCGCGCACCCGATCGACGAGTGCTCGCGGTGCGACGCCGGGCGGGGAGGCAGCCGGACCGAGCACCACGCCGAGCGCCTGCCGACGGCCGTACGGAACCAGAACGGCCTCGCCGGGCTCGATCGGCGCGAGTCGTGACGGGACCGCGTAGGTCCAGGTCCGCGCGCCGCCCGCGCCGACCGCGTCGACGGCGACCTCGACCAGCTGCGGCGCACCTGACGCCTGGGCGAGGTCCGGGTGCTCGGCGCCATCCGCGTTCGCAGCCGGCGAGGGTCGCAGCTCGAGCGTCGGCTCGTCGATCACGGTTCGATTGTCGCAGCGGGACTTCGGCCCGGCTGGCAGCGGCCAGGCCGCTAGACCCGGACCCGGCGGTCCGGGTGGCGCTCCCGCTCCTCCGCGATGATCTCGTCGATCCGGCGCGCCGTCCGCTCGACCTGGCCCGTCTCGTTGGTCACGACGTAGTCGTAGTCGTCCTGGCGCGCGAGCTCGATCGCGGCGTTCCGCTGGCGCACCTCCAGCTCGTCCGCGGACTCCGTGGCGCGGGCACGGAGTCGATGGAACAGGTCCTCGAGCGACGGCGGCACGAGGAAGATGAGGAGCGCGTCTGGCACCGTCTCCTTGACGACCTGGGCGCCCTGGACATCGATCTTCAGGATCACGTCCCGGCCCGCTGCGAGCGCGTCACGGACCTCGCCGCGCGGCGTTCCGTACCAGTGCCCGTGGACCTCGTTCGCCTCGAGGAACTCGCCCATCTCGCGCAGTCGGAGAAAGCGACCCCGGTCGATGAAGTGATAGCTCGTGCCGTCCGTCTCGCCGGCCCGCCGACCGCGCGTCGTGCACGTGACGACGTAGTGGTAGTCGCGCGCGTCGGGCCGGCGCCGCAGCGCCTCGATGATCGTGTCCTTGCCGACGCCGGAGGGCCCGGAGATGATGACCAGCATTGCGCCCGGCGCGCCCTGGGCGGGTTCCGGTCCGTCACTCGCCGAAGCGGTGTCGAGTCGCGGCGCCACGGGGTCGTCAGCGCGCTTCACCGGCCGCCCGCAACGCGCCTCGCCGGCCGCCCGCAACGCGCTTCACCGGCCGCCCGCGGATCCGCGGGGCGATTCGGCAGGAGGACCCGGCTCGCCGGCAACGGCGTCCGCGTGCACCACCCGTCGCCCGGCGTGCCCGCGCCCACTGGCCTCGGCGTCCGCGCCGCGCAGCCGGTCGAGAACCGCCTCCAGCTCGTCCGGCAGCGGCGCCGTCGCGCGGATCAGGTTGCCATCGGACGGCGAGGCGAGGTCGAGCCGCCAGGCATGCAGGAAGAGGCGACGGAGGCCGTCCGGCCCGCGCCGGGAGGTGCCCGTGCCGTAGACCGGGTCGCCGGCGACGGGGTGGCCGATCGCGTCGAGGTGGACGCGGATCTGGTGAGTCCGCCCAGTCACGAGGTCGAGCTCGAGCAGCGTCCAGCCGGAGAACCGCTCGCGCACCCGGTACCCGGTGACCGCAGGTCGCCCGTCCGGCACGACCGCCATCCTCGTCCGGTGGCGTGGGTCTCGGCCGATCGGCGCCTCGATCCGCCCGACCGCCGCCGCGACGCTGCCGAGGACGAGCGCGAGGTACGTCTTCTTGACGCGCCGCGCCTTGAGCTGGGCCATCAGCGATGCCTGTGCGGCGTCGTGCTTGGCGACCATGAGCAGCCCGCTGGTGTCCCGGTCGAGGCGGTGCACGATCCCTGGCCGCCGGACACCGGCGATCCCGCCGAGGTCATGGGCATGGGCGAGGAGCCCGTGGACGAGGGTGCCCGACGCGTGTCCGGGTGCGGGGTGGACGACCAGACCCGCCGGCTTGTCGACGATCAACACGTCCGCGTCCTCGTGGACGACGCTCAGCGCGATCCGGGCGTCCGGCTCGAGGTCGAGTGGCGCCGGCGGCGGGACGTCGAGCGCCAGCCGGTCGCCCGGTGCGACGACGTCCCGGGCCCGGAGCACCGAGCCCGCTCGGGTCAGCCGCTCCTCGGCGATGAGGCGCTGGACGTAGCTCCGCGACAACCCGGTCGCATCGGCGACGAAGCGGTCGACCCGCTGCACCGCGGCCCCGTCGGGGACGACCACGTGCCTCGGCCCGACCGCGGGCGGCGACGGGTCAGCCACGCGGGTCCGGTTCGCGGCGCGGCCGGCGCGGCGGAGCGTCCTCCGAGGCGGCCGCTCCGGCGAGCGACGGTCGGAGCGCGAGGAGCACGAGGAGCAGCAGCGCCGCGCTGATCGCGGCGTCCGCGACGTTGAAGGTGTACCAGCGCAGGTCGCCGATCCCCGCGTCGACGAAGTCAACCACGTAGCCGAGCCGGACTCGGTCGATCAGGTTGCCGATCGCGCCGCCCAGGAGCAGGCCGAGCGCGGTCGACAGGACGACGCTGCGAGGGGACCGGGCGTGAAACCAGGCGATCGCGCCGATCACCACGATCGACACCGCGGCGAACAGCGCGGCGTTGTCGCGGAACAGGCCGAACAGGGCGCCGGTGTTGCGCGACAGGACGAGCCGGACGAGGTCGCCGATCACCGCCAGCGGCCGGGTCGGGTCGACGTTGTCGAGGATCCACGCCTTGGACAGCTGGTCCAGGACGAGCACGGAGCCGGCGAGGCCGAGGAATAGCTCCCACTGCGGCCGGTGCGCTGGCCCGCGCGTCGCGGCCACGTGGGAGGCGGTCGTGGCCGGTGTTGCCGTGTCCTGCAGCTCGTCGCCTCCCCCGTCGTCCGGGCTGTCGGGCATCCAGCCTACCCGTTCCGCGCTCGTCGGAGGACGGCGACCCGGACCCTGCCCGTCGACAGCTGGAGGTCCGCGGTCGCTGCTCCGGTGTGGCCGGCAGCGCCGTCGCCTGCCTCGTCCCACGGCGCGACCGCGTCCGCCTGCACGTCCCCGAGCACGGCCGGCAGCCATGGGCGGAGCGCCGCGGTCGTCGTCTGGTCGGCCGCGATCGCCAGATCGATCCGCTCGTCGAGCGCGAGCCCGGCGTCCTTGCGGAGATCCTGGACGGCGCGCGTCAGCTCGCGTGCGTCCCCCTCCGCCCGCAGGTCAGGGGTCAGCTCGGTGTCGATCACGACCACGAGCCCCTCGTCGTGGGCGACGGCCGTGCCCGGTCGAGGCGAGGCGAGCACCTCGACCTCGTCCGCCGTGAGTCGCTGCCCG
This sequence comes from Chloroflexota bacterium, assembly GCA_030447745.1. Classification (GTDB taxonomy): domain Bacteria; phylum Chloroflexota; class Limnocylindria; order Limnocylindrales; family CSP1-4; genus JACDAV01. Next base: position 194,870 of record JAUJOH010000001.1, read on the forward strand.
GCCAGCGTGACGGCGCCGTCCGCGTGCCACTCGACACGGCCCTCGCGGGCGGCGGCCATGACCGCCGGGATGGCAGGGCCCAGCCGCTTGCCGATCTTCGGCAGCAGCGGCTTCACCCGTCGCTCGACGAGCTCCGACTCGTCGCCGATCAGCACGACCTCCCGGACGTTGACCTCGTCGCGGACGAGCTCGAGCAGCGCCTCGCGCTCGGTCAGCTCACCGCCCGGGAGCGCGAGCCAGAGGCGGGCGAGCGGCTGGCGGGTGCGCACGCCGGCCGTGCTGCGAAGCGCGCGTGCCAGCTCGACCGCCTTGCGCGCGGTGGCCATTGCCCGTTCGAGCGGCTCGTCGCGCAGGGTCGAAAGCTCCGGAGCCGGCCAGCCGGTCAGGTGAACGGAGTCGCGCGCTGTCGGGTCCACCGTCGTCACGAGGTTGCCGTACATCCGCTCGGCCAGGAACGGCAGGATCGGCGCCACGATCCGGGCCACGGCCACGAGCGTCTCGTGCAGCGTCGCGAACGCGGCGGAGCGGTCGGCGCCGCCGGCTCCACGCGAGAACCGGCGCCGCGACAGCCGCAGGTACCACGTCGAGAGGTCCTCGATCCAGGCATCGATCGCGCGCGTGGCCGTCAGGGCGTCGAAGTCCTCGAGTCGATCGCCCACCACGGCGGCGAGGTCGGCGGCGCGCGACAGGATCCAGCGGTCCATCGGCGAGCGCTCCGCCGGCGGTGGAGCCTGCTCCCCAGGGGTCCAGCCCGAGAGGCGCGCGTAGGTCACGAAGAAGGCATAGACGTTCCAGAGGACGAGGAGCCGCCGACGCGCCTCGTCCGCGGCGTGCCACCCGAACAGGATGTTGTCCTCCGGCCGGGCCGATGCGTAGAGCCAGCGCATGACGTCGACGCCCATCCGCTCGGCGCCGTCGTCGAACTCGATCGAGTTCCCCGAGCTTTTGTGCATCGGGCGGCCGTCCTCGGCGAACAGCGTGGCGTAGCCGAGGATCGTCCGGAACGGCGCCTCGCGGCGGAGCACCGTCGACATGGCGAGCATCGCGTAGAACCAGTTTCGGAACTGGCCCGGGAAGCTCTCGGTGATGAAGTCGGCCGGGAACCAGCGCGCCCAGTACTCGGGGTCCTCGCGGTAGTGGAGCGTCGAGAACGGCACGATCCCCGCGTCCAGCCACGGGTTCCCCACGTCGGGGATCCGGCTGACGGGGTGGCCGCAGGTCCGGCACGCGATGCGCACCTCGTCGATGAAGGGCCGGTGCGGGGTGTGGCCCTCGAAGCGGTCCCAGCCCTCGGTCGCGCGCTCCTTGAGCTCCTCGCGTCCGCCGACGACGTCGAACGTCCCGCATGCCGCGCAGTCGTAGATCGGCAGCGCCAGCCCCCAGTAGCGCTTCTTGCTGATCATCCAGTCGTGCATGTTCAGGAGCCAGTCGAGCTCGCGCTCGTGGCCGAAGCCCGGGATCCACCGGATCTTCTCGACCACTTCCATGATCTGGTAGCGGAGGCTCGACTCGACCTGGTCGCGGGTCAGCGACTCGCGCGGCTGGTCGTACACCGGGCCCATCGCGATGTACCACTCGTCGACGAGGCGGAACACCAGGGGCGTCTCGCACCGCCAGCAGTGCGGGTACCGGTGCCGGTACGTCTCCAGCCGGTAGAACCGGCCTTCGCGCCTCAGGTGCTCGACGATCGGATCGGCCAGGTCGCGGACGTCCCGGCCGGACAGCGACCCGAAGCCCTCGACGACGATGCCGCTCTCGTCGAGCGGCGCCACGACCGGCAAGCCCAGCCGCTTGCCGAGCTGGAAGTCCTCGGCGCCACAGCCCGGGGCGATGTGGACGATCCCCGTCCCCTCCTCCTCCCCGACCTCCTCCCAGCCGACGACGCGGTGCTCGTACGGCCGGTCCGGCGAGTCCCGTGTCCCGTTCGCGAATGCGTCGCGCACCGCGGGCAGGTCGTCGTACGGACCCTCGTACCGCCAGCCGACGAGGTCGCGCCCGGGCCGCTCCTCGAGCACCTCGAAGGGTCCCGCCAACGCCTGCCTCAGCGTCCCCTTGCCGACCCAGAACCGGTCCTCGGCCTGTTTCACCAGGACGTATGCAAGATCCTCGCGGACGGCCGCTGCGACGTTCGAGGTGAGCGTCCAGGGCGTGGTCGTCCAGACGAGGAGCGCCTCGCCGGGTCGGTCTGTGAGGGGGAGGCGGACCGTCAGGCCCGGGTCGTCCCGATCCTGGTATCCCTCGTTCATCTCCATCTGCGAGAGCCCGGTGCCGCAGCGGGCGCACCACGGCATCGTGTCGTGACCCTTGTAGATCCAGCCGCGCCGGTGGCATTCGGCGAGGAAGCCCCAGATCAGGTCGTTGTTCTCGTTGCTGAACGTGAAGTAGCTGCCCCCGGTCTCCGGCATCCCGAGCCGGCCCACGAGCATCTCGACGGTGTCCGTGACCGGCCCGTCCGGACCGTCGATCGTGACCGTCCGTCCGGGATCCGCGGCCAGCAGATCCCGCAACCGGCGCAGCTCGTCCGGGTCGTTCCAGTCCATCCACATGCCCAGCCGGATCGACTGCTCCGTCATCCGCGCCGCGAACGTCAGCACCCGCTGCTTGCACAGCGACACGAACTCGGCGATGCCGTACTCCTCGATGTCGCGCTTGCTCGTGAAGCCGAGGTCGCGCTCGACGTTGACCTCCACCCAGAGCCCCTGGCAGTCGAAGCCGTTCTGGTAGCGCTGGTCCTCGCCGCGCATCGCGTGGAAGCGCTGGAACAGGTCCTTGTACGTCCGTCCCCAGGCGTGGTGGACGCCCATCGGGTCGTTGGCGGTGATCGGCCCGTCGAGGAAGCTCCACCGCGGCCCGCCCGCGTTCTGCGCGCGGAGCCGCTCGAAGGTCCGCGCCTCGGCCCAGCGGGCGAGGATCTCGTGCTCCTGCGCGGCGAGATCTGGCTTCGGGTCGACGTGCTCGAACATCGGGCCTCGCGGTGAGCCGCCGAGGGGCCGGCGGCGGGGGCGGACGGCGGTCGCCGACGGCGCCGAGCCCGGACGCCGGCTGACGGTGGGTCCGAGTATCCTACGCCGCGATGCTCCCCGGGCCCGAGGCCAGGCCGCGCGCGCGATCACCGTTCACGGCCGCCTTCCTCTCCCTGCTCTTTCCCGGGCTCGGACACGCCTATGCCGGCGCACCGCAGCGCGGGCTCGCGTTCGCGGCGCTGCCGCTCCTCGTCATCGCCCTCGTCATTGGGGTCCTCCTCAGGATCCCGCAGACGGACCTGCTCGCCCTGATCCTCCAGCCGTGGCTGCTGACCTCGATCTTCGTGCTGAACCTGCTCGCGCTCGCATACCGGATCGTCGCCGTCGTCGACGCGTACCGGGTGGCCGGGTTCGTGAACGCGTGGACCGCCAGTGGCGGTCGCGTCGGGCGGCCGCGTGTCCCTCGCCAGCCGCTCTCGATCGCCGGGCTGCTCGCGGTGATCCTCGTCCTCAGCGGCGCGCACGTCGCCGTCGCCCGCTATGACCTGCTGGCGATGGACACGGCGGGTTGCATCTTCCTCGAGCGGGACTGCCCCGCATCGACGCCGCCGGCGTCGTCGCCCTCGCCGGCCGCCTCCCGGGATGCCTTGCCAGGATCGTCCCAGGACCCGGCCGCGAGCGGCGAGCCGGCCATGAGCCTGCCGCCCGTGGGATCGGCCGTGCCGAACGTGACGGCCACGCCGTGGAACGGGACCGACCGGCTGAACATCCTGCTGATCGGCGCCGACGAGCAGGCCGGAGCGCACAACACGGACACGCTGATCGTCGTCTCGATCGACCCGACGACGCGCCAGGTCGCGATGTTCACGCTGCCGCGGGACACGGCGAACGTTCCCATCCCGCCCGGGCCCGCCCGCAACGTGCTCGGCTCGGTCTACCCGCACAAGATCAACAGCCTCTACGCGACGGTCGAGGACCGGCCGGACCTGTTTCCGGGCACCGAGCGGACGCGCGGTTACAACGCCCTCAAGGCCGTGGTCGGCGAGCTCTTCGGCCTCGACGTCCACTACTTCGTCGAGGTCAATTTCGACGGCTTCGTGCGGGTCATCGATGCGCTGGGTGGCGTCACCGTCACCGTCCAGTCACCGGTCGTCGACGACCGCTTCCCGGCCGGTCGTGGGCAGCTGCGCCGGGTCTACATCCCGGCGGGCGTCCAGCGCATGACCGGCGAGCAGGCGCTCGTGTACGCCCGGTCGCGCAACGCCTCCAACGACTTCGTCCGCGGGCAGCGCCAGCAGCGGATGCTGCTCTCGCTGGCCCGGCAGGTGAACGCCGCCGCGGTCCTGCCGCGCGTCAACGAGCTGGCGACGGCGCTGTCCGGCGCCATCCGCACCGACGTGCCGCGCGACCTGCTCGACGATCTGCTCCGCCTCGCCGGTGACATCGACCTGTCCACGATCCGCTCGTACGTCTTCTCGGCGCCGGTCTACGGCCGGGAGGTCCAGGAGCCGATCTACTACCTGTACCCGGACGTCGAGCGCATCCGCGCGGCGGTGCGCGATGCCTTCGTCGTTGATCCGGCTTTCGCGGCCCGCCGCGAAGCGCTCGCGGAGGAAGGGGCGCGCGTCTGGGTGCTGAACGGATCGGCCGAGGAAGGGCAGGCGTCGACGGTCGCGACCTATCTCGAGTACATCGGGCTGGCGGCGTCAGCGCCCAACCAGCGCCCGGACAAGGCGGGGCTGGCAGCCACGCGGATCGTCGTCTACAACGGCGCGGAGGCTCGCCTCGAGAGGACCATCGAGGTGCTCGAGGAAATCTTCGGGGTCGAGGTCGAGGTCGCGGACGATCGCGCGGCACGCGTCGACGTCGTGATCACGATCGCCGGGTCGACGCCGACGCTCACGCCGCCGCCCGCCCCGTAGCGGCTCCCCGGCAGGCGCGCGCCGGCCGCGCCTCAGCGGGTCGACTGGGCCGTCGGACGAGCCGCGACGCGCTCGACGTCGCGTCAGGCCTTCTCCGTCACCCGGTACTCCAGGTAGCGCCCGGTCATCAGCCGCGTCTGCGCGTCGAGGGCCGGCAGGTTGGAGAAGAGCAGGCCGACCAGCGGCAGCGCCGCCCACTGGAGGTACGACAGCACGCGCGGCACGAGTCCCCACTCGGGCGGGCGCGGTGGCGCGATCCGCTCCTCGACGTAGACGAGGAGCAGCAGGCAGCACAACGCGCCGGTCAGCAGCCAGGCGGCGTACAGCGGCAGGTTCTGGCCGAGCGTCGACTGGGCGAACTCGCCGCGGTCGAACTGCCAGCTGATCCAGAGCGGGATGTTCGAGCCGAAGATGATCACGAAGGGCGCAATCGCCCAGTTGATGTGGTCGAGCCACAGGTCGATGAGCCGGCGGACCCGTTTCCAGCGCGGGATCTCGGAATGCGCGAAGGCGTTCCGGATGTAGTACGGGATGTCCGTGATGCCCCATGCCCAGCGGCGGATCTGGGTGTACTGCTGGACCAGCGTCCGCGGGTATGACTTCGCGCGCACCGCATCCCCGTACATCGGGATGAACAGCGGGATCGCCTGGAACTCGCCCGAGTAGCGGAAGAACGACTTCCAGTAGAAGCGCGAGTCCTCCGGGATCGCGTCGGTCGCCCAGTAGTCCACTTCGTGGACGGTCTGGAGCGAGACCGAGTACGACGAGAACGAGACGAGCTTCTCGGGCGTGAGCGAGCGCCACATCTGGACGTGGGTCGCGCCGATCGCCACGAGACGGACCGGGATCGGCACGTCCCACAGGTTGTTGTGGAACATCGGCACCGGCTGGTAGAGCCGCCGGAAGCGGTCGGAGTCCGTCAGGAACGTCCATGACAGGTAGCCGAAGTACTGGGGGTGCACGCGGTAGTCCGAGTCGAGGTCGGTCACGACCACCTCGCTCGGGTCGAACCCCAGTCCCGCCAGCTCGCGGTAGAGCCAGCGCCCGCCGTACGCCATCGCCGATGACTTGCCGACGACGATGCCCGGCTCGAGCGGATCGAGGATGTGGAAGAAGTGGAGGAACCGGTCGCCGAACAGCTCGCGCAGGCGGGCGACGTTCTCGCGCCCGCCGAGATCCGTCTCGCGGGTGATGATCGCGACCATCTTCCGCTCGCGCGGCCAGTCCGCCTCGGCCAGCGCGCGGACCGTCTCGTAGAGCTTCTCGAACGGTTCCGTGTAGGTGGGCACGAGCGCGACGTGCCACAGGCGGTTCGGGTCGGGGAACGGCTCGCCGCGTCGCGCGAGCAGCCGCTCGATCGTCCGGCGCTCGTCGCGCAGCCGGTCGAGCGCCCGGCGGCCGCCGGCGACGGCGAGTCGATCGCCGGCGTTGCGGAGCCGCGCCACCCGACCTCTGACGGACGGGATCAGTCGGTCCAGCTCCTCGCGGCGACCCCGCAGGTCTGCCAACGCGAACGTCCGGGTCCGCCAGTCGACGCTCATGACGCTGCGCATCCTGAGGAACGCGACGAGCACGCTCCCCGTCAGCATCGACGCCTTGTAGAACCAGTAGAAGTCGAAGGTCAGGACGAACCAGGCGACGACCTGTGGGAACCGGAGCGACAGGATCAATGGCGAAAGGATGAGCGTCCACGTGACGACGCCCGGGACGATCTCGAGCAGCCGCTGCAGTCGGTGCGCGCGGTCGGAGCCGCGATCGTCGACCCGGTAGGGCCGAGCGGTCGAGGAATCCCGGCCAACCCGGGCCATCGAGGTCGGCCGCAGGCCGCGGCCCGCCGCGGGGCCGCCGTCCGCGAGCGGCGCCGTCGCGAGTGCTCCGGGCGCGTCGGGCTCAGGCACCCTCGGTGATCGGCGTCAGCCAGTGCCGGTACTCCGGCAGCCGGCCCCGGACCGCGTGGAAGTAACGGTCGCGGACGAGCCGCCCGATCGGGCCGACCGTCCCCGAGCCCACCGGCCGATGGTCGACCTCGACCACCGGCGCGACCTGGACGCCGGTCCCGCACAGGAACATCTCGTCCGCCACGTACAGCTCGGAGCGGTCGATCGAGCGGATCTCGACCGGGACCTTCTCGTTGTGCAGCAGCTCGACCATCGCCTTGCGGGTCACGCCCTCGAGGATGTCGTCGCTCACCGGCGGCGTCAGGGCGACGCCGTCACGGACGACGAACAGGTTGGCGGCAGAGGCCTCGTTGACGTGCCCGTCGCCGGTCAGAACGACCGCCTCGTCGAAGCCGTTGAGCTCTGCCTCGGACTTCTGGAAGGCCATGTTGACGTAGCCGCCGACGATCTTCCCCCGCGCCGGGAGCGCCTCATCCGGGTTGCGGCGCCAGGACGAAGTCATCATCCGCACCCCGGCCTCCGTGTCGATGTAGTTGCCGAACGGGAGGCTGACGATCGACAGCTGGTGATCCAGGTTGTGGAGCCGGACGCCTATGGCCCGGGTCGACTTGTAGAACGACGGCCGGATGTAGACGTCCTCGCGGAACCGATTCCGGCGCACGGTCTCGACGATCAGGCCGGTCAGCTCGTCAACGGAGGGCACGTCCTCCATCAGCAGGATCCGGCACGACTGGCGGATCCGCTCCACGTGCTCGCGCACCTTGAGCCCGTAGAGGGTCTCGTCGTCGCGGTTCCAGTAGGCGCGGATCCCCTCGAAGGTCGCCGTCCCGTACATGAAGGCGTGGGTCATCACACTGACTTTCGCATCGCCGAGCGCGACGAAGTCGCCTTCGAAGTAGCAGATCAGGTCGTCGAGCGACGGAGCCGCCGTCGAGGCAGCCGGCGTCGCGGCGGTGGCTTCGGTCGGTTTGTGGGTCAGCATCGGGAGCGCGCTCCTGCTGGGTCGACGGCCCCGCCGGCCGCGTCACGAGAGAGTCGGGACAGCCGGCCGAGTATATCAGTGGGCCTCGACGGCTCCGCCGTAGCCGCTGGCCAGGACGCCGACGACCAGCGCCAGGTACGCGGCGTAGAACAGCCCGCCGACGAGAAGCCCCTTGCCCTGCAGGCGGCCGCGGCGGGCCATCGGGATGAAGATCGCCGCCGACGACGCGAACGCGATCCCGGCCGATGCGAACGCGACATAGGATCCCTCGGTGATCCGCCAGGCGTCGGCCGCGAAGAGCAGGGCGACGATCGTCGGGATCGTCGACTGGAACACCATCGCGCCCGTGATGTTGCCCATCGCCAGCGTGTCCTTGCCCTGTCGGATCCAGATGATGGAGTTGAACTTCTCGGGCAGCTCCGTCGCGATCGGGGCGATGACCAGCGCGAGCAGCGCCTCGTCGACGCCGAAGGTCGAGGCGATGTGCTCGACCGCGTCGACGAAGAAGACCGCGCCGACGATGATCAGCCCGAGGGCCGCGAGGACCTGGAGGTTGACCAGCCGCAGACGCGGGACGTGCGGGCTGACGGCGTGGTTCCCGCGGTCCAGCCGCCTGAAGCGCAGCGGCGCGAGCTCGCTCTCCTCCTCCGCCGCCGCTTCCGCGAAGTGGCCCTTGACGTACCACGCGTAGATGCCGAGCAGCACGGCGGCCACGACCCACTTCGGCCAGTCCGGCTCGATCGGCAGGAACGCCGCACCGATCGCGATCGCGTACGCCACCGCGAAGTAGCGCATGTCGTGGGCCAGCACCCGCGTGTCGACCGGCATGACGTCGCCCGCCGGCCGCCTCCGGGCACTGATCAGGACCGCGACGCCGGTGACGAACATCGCGAGCGTCGAGAGCATGAACGGCGCGCCGAGAATGGCCCCCACGCCGACCTGGTTGGCGGCCTCGCCAGTGGCGAACAGGATCGCGATGATCGGGATCATCGTCTCGGGCAGCGCCGTCCCGACCGCCGCGAGCACGGAACCCACCGCCCCTTCGGCGAGCTGCAGCTTCCGGCCGAACCACTCGATCCCGTTCGTGAACAGCTCCGCGCCGAGCAGGATCACGAACAACGCGATGATGAGGACGATGAAGTCCACTCAGCCCTCCGTGGCCACAGCGAGCGCGATGCTCAGGGCGATGATGCCAAGGGTCGACGAAGCGACGAGGGCCATCACCCGCTCGTCGCGCCGCAGGTAGCCGACGAGCGAGACCGCGACGCGGACGGCCGGCGTCGCGATGACGACGGCCAGCCCCGGCCACAGGAAGCCCTCCGGGCGCGGCAGGGCCGCCCAGGGAGGACTCCCGAGATCGAGTGGCGGCCCGCCCTCGAGCGGCGACCGTCCCGCGGCCAGCAGCGCGACCACCCCGAGGGTCAGCAGCCCGACTGCCAGCCACGTGCCGCCGGTGAGCAGCCGGGCCAGGACCCGATCGAGCGGATCCGCGGTGTCGCCCTCGTGGCCCCGGAGCGTCGACGCGCCGCCCGTCACACCGACAGCCCCATCGCCCGCCGGATCATCTGGACGGCGGTGTAGAGGAGCACCACCACGAACAGCACGCGCAGGAGCCGCAGGTCGACCCGGTGTGCGACCCGCGATCCGGCCGACGCGCCGAGGAACACGCCGATCGCGGTGGGCCCCGCGACATACGGATCGATCTCGCCGCGCAGCAGGTAGATCACCGCGCTCGCCGAGGCCGTGATGCCGATCATCAGGTTGCTCGTCGCAGTGGCGACCCGGAGTGGCACGCCCATGCCGAGGTGCATCACCGGGACCTTGACCAGCCCGCCCCCGATCCCGAGCAGGGCCGACACGACGCCCGCGCCGAGGCTCCCGACCGCCCCGCGCCCGAGGTTCCGGACCCGATAGCCCGGACCGGACAGGTCGAGCCCGAACGGCGCGGCGGTGGCACCCCCCGTGTCCGTCGGACCGTCGGCGGCCCGGGCGACGCGCGGCCGCAGCATCGAGACGGCGACGTAGACGAGCAGCGCGGCGAACAGCCCGGCCAGGACCTCCTCGGACAGCACGAACGCGACGAGTCCGCCGACGAGGGCACCGATCGCTGTGAAGAGCTCGAGCGCCATCCCCAGCCTGAGGTTCGCGACCCGGCGCTCGAGGTAGACGCCGGCCGCGGCGCTGCTCGTCACGATGACGCACACCAGCGACACGCCGACGGCCTCCCGGAGGTCCCGCCCGAAGCCGAGCGTCAGCATCGGCACGATCAGGATGCCGCCGCCCAGACCCAGCAGCGACCCGAAGACGCCCGCCGCTGCGCCGCCCGCGAGCATCAGCAGCCCGACGGTCACCTCACGTTCGGCGAGGCGGGCGGGCGACGTCGCCGCCGATCACGCACTCGCCCGGCGGCGCCGTCCGCCCGAGGGTTTCAGGGGCGGAGATGCTGCGGCGCGTACGGCAGCAGGGCGACGTGGCGCGCCCGCTTCAGCGCCACGGCCAGCTCCCGCTGGTGGGCGGCGCAGGTGCCCGTCTTGCGGCGGGGCTCGATCTTGGCTCGCTCGGACAGGTAACGGCGGAGGCGGTTGACCTCCTTGTAGTCGATCTGCGCCGTCTTGTCGGCGCAGAACGCGCACACCTTCCGGCGGCGTCGGTCGCGGTAGTAATCGTCTCGCTTCTTTGATCGGGTCGGCGGCATGGGTGAGGATCCTTTCGGCGGAGCGGCTGGCAGCCGCTGGAGGTATCGGGGAGCGCGGTGGGGCGCGCCGAATTCAGAAGGGCAGGTCGTCCAGGTCGTTGTCCTCGCGGCCGCGGCTGCCGTACGCGCCGCCCGCGGGTGCCGGGGCGCGCTCGCCGCTCGGCGCGCCGAAGGTCCCCTCCCCCTCCTCGCGGTTGCGCCGCTCGAGGTTGATCACGTTGTCGGCCGTGATGTCGAGGGACGTCCGCTTCTGACCGTCGTTGCCCTCGAACTCGCGCGACTTGAAGCGTCCCTCGACGAAGACGCGGCTGCCCTTTCGGAGCTGCTCGGCGGCCCGCTCGGCCCGGTCGCCGAAGACGCTGACGCGAAACCAGTCCGTCTCGTCGGTCCACTCGCCGGTCTGCTGGTTCTTCGTGCTCTGGTTGACGGCCACGCTGAACTGCGTGACCGGCCGACCGCTCGGGGTGTAGCGCATCTCCGGGTCGCGGCCGAGATTGCCGATGATCATGAGCTTGCACAGCGCCATGGCAGCCGTCCCTTCTCACTCGATGGCGGCCGGAGCCGCCTCGCTCTCGGACTCGTCGATCCGCTCGCCTTCCTCGTCGTCCGGCTCGTCCTCGGCCGGCGGCAGCGCGGTCTCCTCGCCGATCTCCCCGGCCCCATCGTCGCGGCGGACGGCGCGGACCGGGCGCTCGATGCGCGTCACGAGGTGGCGCAGGACCTCCTCGGTGATCTGGAGCGCGCGCTCCAGGTCCGCGACAGCAGCCGGCGGGCCCTCGAACACCACGATGTGGTAGGAGCCCTCGCGGTGGCGGTCGATCGAGTACGCAAGGCGCCGACGCCCCCAGGGCGCAACCTTCACGATCTGGCCGCCCGAGGCGACGAGTTGACGGGTCGTCCGGTCGATGAGGGCCTGGCTGCGTTCGTCCGCGACGTCCGGACGCAGCACGAGCATCAGTTCGTAGCGGCGCATGCGCCACATACTCCTTCCTGTGGGAACTGCCCCGCTGGGCACGGCCGGAGGCCGGGGCGGAGCCGAAAGGAAACGCGACGAGTCTAGCACGAGAGACCATCAGATCCTCGCCACGGCAGATCGTCGACACGGCGGGCGCGCGCCCCGGTCGCTCGCGTCGCGCCGGACTGCGACGGCGCTGCAACGACCCATTCCCACCGTTGGTTGCCCGCCTGAGCACGGACCATCGACCGTCTGCCCATGAGCGAGTCGCCGCGCCACCCGTCCGAGGCCACCTTCCCCTCCGAGGAGGACCCGGCGCCCGCGCCGGAGCGCGAACGACCGACGGTCGCCGAGGTCGAGACGAACGAGGGAGTCGATCTCGGCGGGACCGGAGCGCCGGTCGGGCGCAACAACATCGCCGAGGGTCGCGTCGGCGGGTCGATGGGCGGCCCGCATCCGCAGGGCGGACAGGGCCAGGGCGGCTGAAGACCCGCACGGTGGTCACGCCGGAGCGGCCGGCCGGCCCGCGTCCGGAGCGCCCGGCCGGGCCACGTCCCATGGCCACCGGGGACCATCCTTCCCCCTCGGACGGGACCATCCGGAGGGGTCGCCCGTGTGCGTCCGTGCTTTAGTGTCTCGGCTACGCGGCACGACGCCGTGGACCGGTTCGCCGGTCGACAAGGGCAAACCCAGGGCGACCTGGGGACGCAAAGCCACGGGACTCGGTTCGCCGAGTCAGCCGGGTTGCCGAAACCGTCTGAGGTCCGCCATGAAGCTCGCCAGCTTCAGCAACGCTCGACCGACCGCAACCGCCGTCGCCTTCCGGATCGCGGTGATCCTCGGCGTCGCGCTCGCCGCGGCCGGGTCCGCCCGCATCTAGCCGCTCGCCGGGCGCCGCATTCGGCGGAGTCCAACATCGTCCCCTGCGCGACCGGGTCACTCAGGGCTCCGTCGTTGCACGGATTCGTCGTGCCGAAGCAGGGATTCGAACCCTGACGCCCTCGCGGGCCGCCGATTTTAAGTCGGCTGCGTCTGCCGTTCCGCCACTTCGGCCGGCCGCCAGCGTAGCAAGCGGTTCGCGCGTCGGGCATCCCGCCTCACGGGCATGCGTTCCCGGGAGGGCGCATCGCGGGCAACGCTACGCCGCGCGGTAGCCGACGACCAGCTCTGAGAGGTAGCCCTTGCGGACCCGCCCACCGTTCGCTTCGAGACGCGTCGTGATGCAGTCGAACAACCCTCGGCGACGATCCTCGACCAGGGCGATGTGGCCGGAGTAGGTCGACAGGAGCCGCAGGTACTCGGCGGTCGAATACGTCACCTCCCATTCGAACCGACGCACCTCGAGGCGTTCGAAACGTCCGGACCGCTCGAGGGCCTCGCCGCCCGGGGGGATCTCGGCCGCAGGCTGGGGCACGTCGTCCGGGTCCGTGGCGGGGTCCCACTCGAGGTAGCAATCGACCAGCCGCTCGAACACAGCCGTGTCGCCGCCGGCGACGTGCTGAGCGCCCAGCGTCGCGACAGAGCCGCCCGGCCTCAGCGCGTCGGCGACCTTCCGGACACCCTTGTCCGGATCGAGCCAGTGGAACGCGCTGGCCGAGACGACCGCGTCAAACGGCGTGGCCGGGAGCGGCCACGTCTCGAAGTCGGCGACGACGACCGAGGTGTTCGCAAACCCGTTCAGATTGCGCCGCGCCACCTCGGCCAACCTCGGACCGAGCTCGATGGCGGTGATGTCCGCCCCCCGCTCGGCAAGCGGCACGGTCAGCTGGCCGGTCCCGGGCCCGATCTCCAGCACCCGCGTCCCCGGCCGGATGCCGGCGAGCCGGACCAGCTCCTCGAGGGCATCGACCGGATACCGCGGTCGGACCTCGTCGTAGAGCTCGGCGACCTGGTCGAACGTGCGCCGAAGATCGATCCCGGTGCGGGCTTCTTCCTGTGTGTCTGGCACGCGTGCCTCCCGGTGACCGCGAGCCACGACGCTCCCCCACATCGCAGCCCACCCTTGTGACTCGGTTGTTCGTCGTCCTCGATGGCGATGACCGTTTCCGGCATGCGAGGCGCTCGCACTCCGCAAGTCTGCCGTTGTCCCGAGATTCGGTGGACCCCGCGACTTGCTGCCGCCTCCGGTGCCTCCACAGCGGCGTACGGCCGTCGCACGGCCTACCCACGGCCGACCGCCGGGAACCAACGGCGGGCGCGTCGCACCGCACCGGCACGGCGCGTCAATACATCGCACGACCAAGGCGCTGGGAGATTGGAACAACATGCCTCGTAACGGCGTCTTTCGCGCCCTCCCGTTCGTGGCGCTCGTCGCCATTCTGTTTCCGGGTGCCGTTCGCGCAGATCACTACTGGTGCGGGATGGAGGTGGACCCGTCATCGGGTTTGGCGGGTACGACCTTCACGTTCATCAACGGCACCTTCCCGATCAACCTTCGGCTGTACCGCGAGGGCGACCTCGTGAGGGAGGTCAGCGTCGACCCGAACGCAATCTACGAGATGACAGCCGGCCGGTCCGACGTAGGCCGATGGCGCGCTCAAGGGGAGTTCGAGGGGTGCCCTGATCTCGTGGACGAGTCGTTCACGGTCCTGGGGCCGCCCGACACGGCGACAGCGCCCGGCGATACAACCGCTTTGACCGCCGGATTCGTGCTGTTGGTAGCGGCCGCCTTCGGTAGCCTCGCGTTTGTTCGCCGCCTTCCCTCGCGCCGCCCTATCACGCCCCTCAAGTAGCCAGTGCGCCGACTCTGTCCTGAGGAAGCGACGTGGGCTACCGCCTCCGACGCCTCCACAAGGGCGTACGGCCGTCCACGGCCGCGCGTCGGTGGTCGGTGTCGCGCCGCATGAGGAGGTCGTCACCGAAGCCGGGCCGCTCGAGGTCCTCACCGCGCTCCATTGGAAGGGTCGGCGAAAAGAGAAACCGGCCCCAAGGAGAGGCCGGTTGGTGCGCAGAGGGTGGAGGCGACGACCGGATCTGAACCGGTGAATAGAGGTTTTGCAGTCTCACCCGTGGCGTCCGCGGACGTCCGTTGAGGGTGGTCCTGCGGCACATATCGACCCGTCCCACAAGTCGCCCGGCCGCGCCGATACGGCTCTATTGCTACCGCTGTTGCTACCGGGATCCGCAGGATGCGAGTTGCCGAGGCGGCGGTTGATCTCTCAGCTCCCGGGCGCAGAAGCTCCAACTGGACCGCCTGGACACCTGCACGATGCCCGGCCCCGCTCCGGGCGGCCCAACGCCGTGCTCGTGACTGGTGCGTTGACGGACGAGTCACGGCGACTCGTTTGGTTCCCGAGACCAAGGGCGCTCCTCGACACCCGGCGAGGCTCAGATGCCCTCTGATGGATCTGCTTCGCTGCCGCTCGAGACGTGTCAGCTGGCGTCACGCGCTCTCAGAGCTCATGCGTTGCGGTCGTCGGCAACGCACCATCGGCATACGTTTCCGGAGGACCCGAGGAGGACAGGCCCCGCGCGGGACGGGTCACCCTGCGACCCATCACCGTCGACGCTCGCCGACAGCCCGCGCACGGGGTCAACCCGCTGTCTGGCTTCGGCAACCACGTGCCGGAGGCGAAGTAGTAGAGATCCGTGCCGTTCGGCGCCCATGGCGGCCCATCCCACCGAAACGGGACGGCGCCATGGGCGACGCGCCGGGGCGGCTCGAAGTCCACTGAGCAGCGGTTGACCATCTGCGTCCTGCGCGAGCTCGTCCGCCAATACCGGTAGCCGTCGCTGTGGTCGCGGTAGCGGTTTGGGCGCTGATAGCCGCGAAAGAAGGCGGCGTAGCTTTCGGGTCCCTTGAGCCATGCCATGAGCACCGGCTAACTCAGGTCCGGGCACGCTCGCTGCGTCGCGTACTCGTGGGGCATGAGCGGGCAGGTCTGCTCACCCACGGTATTGCGTCGATTGCTTCGTCGACGTCGTAGATGTCCTCCGTGGCGATGTTGATGACGCGACCGTCTTCGTCGAGGGCAAGTTGCACAGGGGCAGCGGGAAAAAAGCTCGCCCTGTTCCGGGCGGACCACCTATCGGACTCCTGCCGCGCAACGGCACGGACTATCGGGAGGCTGCTTGGCGCCGCGGGGACCCGAGGGGCGGGTCGGTCCGGCTGGGCGCGCGCAAAGCAGCGCCGCCGATCCCGGCTGATTGGGTGGTGTCGGCGACGCCGAGCGCGGCCGCCGCACGGGCCCACCCGCCATCGTCCTCCGGTTCGAGGCGGAGGTAGCGCGCCGTCGTCGCAATGCTGGCGTGGCCGAGCAGAGCTGAGACGTCCTCGATCGAGGCGCCGGCTGTGCGCCGAAGCTGGGCGGCCGAGTGTCGGAGGACGTGCGGTCCGACGCCCACGAGACCGGCGCTTGCCGCGGTACGGCGGAGGCGGGCATAGAAGCCGGACGCGGAGATCGAGAACAGGCGGCCGTCGCATGGCGACGCGTGCGGCCATCGACCCTCGGCTCGAAGGACATCCAGGATTGCGTCACGTGCCGGTCGAGGAAGACGGCGCCGGCGCTCCCGCCCGCCCTTGACCCGGACGAGATAGCCGCCCGTCTCGAAGTCGACATCGCGCAGTCGCAGGCTGAAGACCTCGCTGCGCCGAAGACCCGTCAACAGGATCAGGATGACGATCGCCCGGTCACGTCGCCCGGCTCTTGACGAAGGAAGCGCAGCCAAGAGGCGCTGGAGCTCGTCAGTGGTGAGTCCCTTGGCAGGGCCGCCGCTGGGCGTGGTCGCCGAATCTCGGCAGCCGGATTGGCCGGGATCGCTCCGACACGGCGCGCGAACTCGTACAGCCCCGAGATCGCCGCGAGACGGACACATGTTGTGGAGGCCGCCGGTGGGCGACCGCCCGGGCAGCGACCGTACGCGAAGGAGTGAATCGTGATCGGCGCCACATCTGCCGGACTCGGGAAAACGGCAAAAAAGCGGGCCAGGATCCGCCCGTACTCGAGCTGGGTCCGGACACTCCCGCCGTATCCGTGCGTCTCCGTGAGGAAGGCATTGATGACGTCGGGCCACGGGTCGGGCAGGCCCGGGATCACAAGCGGCCGAATGGAAGTGGCGGAAGTGCTGTTACTCCTATCACAATCATACTATACTGACCAGTATTGAGCATAATCGACACAGTATTGGATGATTGATGGCGCGCATTGAGTTCGAGGCAGACACGCTCGAGCAACTCGTCGACATGGCCCGCCAGTGGGTCGCGGGGTACGGAGGCGCGACCGCGCGAATCTCCGTGGCGCCGCCGCAGGACCGTCAGACGGAGCTTCGCGATGTCCTGGCGCGCATCGTCAGCCCGGCGAGCCGCGCCTTCATCCGGGCTGTGGCGGAGCGATCGCTCAGCGACCAGGTACTCGTAGTCGATGAGGCAGTGCTCACCCGCCTCGGCGTGACCGACGAGAAGGCTTTCGTCGGCGTTCGCGGGCTCTAATCGGACGATGCGACGACGCGCGCAACGGGACCTGGTGTTCTGGGATCGAGCCGGTCGTGGGTACCGAATGGAGCTCGAGGACGCCCGGGTGGTCCTCGACGTATTGGGCACCGACGAGGATCGGCCCGCGCCGGAAGGACCGGCTTAGCGCCGGTCGCCCCGTCGACGCTGCGGCGAAGGGCCGTGGCACCGCCGACAGCCGGATGACGCGGGGCCTACTCCGCGCGGAGTAAGTCAGCGGCCGCCGCGGCGCGCCGTTGTCCTCGACGGAGAGGGAGTCACACTAAGGGCGATTTAGTGTGACCCGCGGAACCGCGGCCGGGTGTGTGAGTGGTTGCGAGGCGCCTGTGTTCGGCTTAGCGCGGCTGCCCACCGGCGATCGTTCGAGCTGACGTCGGGCACCCGCCCCGCTGTCCTGGTCGCTCTGTACCCGGCGTTGACGCAGCAGTAACGGGCCGAAGAAGCGGTTTTCGATCAATGGGCGCCTTCGACGCTCAGCCGCGCGGCCAGGGGCCTCAAGGCAGGCGGCGGCCCTACGACCCGGACCTTCGAGCACAAGGTTCGCACCGAGCGCGTCTGGCGTTCGTCGTCGCAGGTGGCGGCTGATCTATTGATCGGCCCCTGCCTTGGCGAGAGGCAGGGTCGCGCGGCGTAGGCGCACCGAGGCCGGAGCCCTTCGTAAACGCTGACGCCAGGCGGCATAGCGTTCGCTGCTCGCCGGCCCGTTCGGGCAGCGTCGGGGGTGACCGCCGTGGCACGGAGGCAGGGTCACGCTAGGGCGATCTGGCGTGCTCTGAGCGCAGCCGAAGAGAGTGCTCTTGCGGGCTGTCCTCAGTCGCCGTGATTGGCGTCCATCAGTCGGGCGAGCTGTTCGAGGATTTGGACCGCGGGGCCGACCTGCGTCGGGTGGTCGTGCAGGGGAACACGCCGATCGCCGTGCCGACGACCGCGGGGGCCGTCTCGCTGACTGGCACCACGTCGGCTCTGCTCAGTTCGCGTCCAAGTCGCTCAATCCGGACGCCGGTCTCGACGAGGCGGATCGCCTCGGTGAGCGTCAGCGTGTCGAGGTACTCCTGGCCGGCTCGCAACGGCACCGGGCGTCCGTCCCGGTCGTAGCGGTCGACGAGCAATCGGATCCGCGCCAGTCCCTTGGCCTGCATAAGCGCGCCGGCCGCCGCGCTTGGCGAATGCCCATCTGCTCGACCTCACGGAGGTGCGCAGTGCGCTTAACCCGGTCCTGTTCGGCATCCCACGCAGCCGCGCGGGGCCACCCACGAGCCACGCGTGCTGACCAGCGCCCGACGTGCACGCGCGTGGCGCCCAAGACTTGCGCCACACGCGTGATGGAGCGTTCAGAGGCAGCCAGGTCCCGGTAGATGGTGAAGGCGTGAAAGCCGCGAGCCGTCTCGCCGGCCTGGCGCTCCCAAAGTTCCGCGGGGACCTCCTGTGCCACCGGAGCATCCTCCCGAAGCATCATGCCGTTCTGCGTCCAACTTTTGTCCGCCTCGCGCGATATCAATCAAGTCCCGAGCCAACGGGGGAAGGAGGAGGCCATGACGTCTGCTCTCGAAGCTGATAGGGACCGTCAACCGAGCTCCTCGGTCCACCGAGAAGTTCGCGGTCGGAGCCGCGCTCGTCAGCGTCGACCCGGCCGATCCGGCCATTGACGAGCTGGAGCGCAACCTCGCGCGACCGCAGCAAATGGAGTCGCCTGAGGCGCACGCCGCCGTCGAGTGCCTGCGGAGGAAGGCAATGAAGCCGCCCTGTCGCGATCGGACCGCCTGTCGGCAGGCGACACAGGGCTGTCCCTACCGGCTGCGCCGCTTCCAGCCGCGGAAGGCACTCAGCAGACGTTCGCGCTGCTCGGGGGCGATCGATCGTTCGTCGAGCCGGCCGAGAAGCTGGAGTGTCCGCCGCATCTGATCCAGGTACGTCCGGCAGCCAACGCAGGCGTCGAGGTGTGTCTCGAACCGCGACCGAAGCTCCACGGGCAGCGCGTCCTCGAGATAGTCAGTCACCAACTCAACGAGCTCGCGGCACGAAAGGTCGCCAGGAGCAGGAACCGCGGCGTCAGTTGGCATCGACGTACCCCCTGATTGCTTGACGCACTTGGACGGGAGCGCGGTGGAGCAGGACACGCTGGTTGCCGGTCGTGAGGTTCAGCGCTTCGGCCACCCCGCGTGCGGACCACCCTTGAACGTCTCGCAGGAGGATGACGGCGCACTGCACCGGTGGCAATGCGTCGATTGCAGCTCGATCTGACCGTTCGTCTCTGCGGCGACGAGCCGCTGGCCGAGATCACGATCCCACGGTCGCGGGTGCTTCGTCCAGTGCCCGCGTCAGCTGGACCGGTCGTCCGTGAAGAGATCTGACTCGAATGCGATCGGCTCATGTCGAGCTCCTGCTGGACGATCGCGGAAAGCGGCAAGGTGCGTGCCTCTCGCCGCGCGCGACCCCGAGTTCGGTTGAACAGGATCGCGAATATCCACGTGCGAAGTGACGATCTCGCCTCGAAACGGTCGAGGCCGTCGAGGAAGGCCAGCCAGGTGTCTTGGACCACCTCCTCGGCCACCGCACTGGACGAGAGTGACAGGCTCGCGACCGCCAGCATCGCCCGTTCATGCCGGCTGATGAGGCACCGAATGCAGCCTCGTCGCCCCGCCTGGGCGCACCGAGGAGGCCAGCATCGTCACCGAAGTACGGCAAGACGGGATAAAAACTCAGGCTCGGCAGCGCTCACAGCCCGGACAGGACAAACCAAACGGCCGGGAATGTAACGAATGATCGGCGGAATGGACTTCAGGAGACGCGGATCGATCGACGTCCTCGGCGGCCGGACCTCGTTGCGGCCACCACGGCGTTGCTGCCGACCGAGCCGCGCGCTCGCCAGACAGCAGCTGGCACAGTGAGGAGAGTGAGCATGACCAACCGCGATCGCGCACCTGAGGACATCTCGACCCCGGAGCGGATGGGTGTACTGGCCAAGGCGACCGCCGACGCAATGGGGCACAAGGTGCGGGGCGAGCACGAGACCGAGGAAGGCGCTCACCAGGCGATGACCCGCGAGGAGGTCGAAGCAGTTATCGACTCGTGGCCGGACGCCCCGAAGACCGTCGCCAGGAAGATGATGGAGCAGTACGGTCCGGCCAACGAGGGGACGCCGACCAAGCTCTTCTGGTACCGAAACGGACCGTGGAAGCGGACGGAACTGACGAGCGACGTCGTCCTCCACGACTTCCCGAGCCCGCACAGCGACTTCCTGACGCAGTTCATCGACTACCGCGTCCCGGTGGAGATGTTCAGCGTCATCGGCGAATACGACGGGAGCTGCCTCGTCGATCGAACCGCCGGCGAAGTCGCAGCGCGATGCGACTCCGAGGCCGCAAACATCGTGACCCTCAATTTGATGCACGACCTCGTAACTGGGAAGACCACCGTCGCCCAGGCACGCCAGACTTACGCCGACAACGTCATGGGCTACACGATGGGTCGGTCAGCGCCGTATGCCGAGCGCCTCCAGTTCGATGTCGCGCAGGGCGGCACCGAGGACCCTGACGAGGCCATGGCGGGCGGGGCGATGGCTCGTCAGACCGTAGCCAAGGTGAAGGATGTGCTGTCCGGCGACGACAAACCCGTGGACACCTAGCGTTACCGCACCGGTCGTCGCGATCGGGACACCATCCCACACCAGGCAGGGACGTGGCGGTCACGCAGCGGCGCGCGATTGCCCGCCTCCAGATCGATCGTCCGCCTCCGTCGCCGCGGAGGCACAGGACGCGTCCGTGCCGGGTCCGGCATCACCGGCGTCGTACAGACAGGCGACGCAGCGCCGCGCGAACGACCGATCCGGCCTTATAGCGCTTCGCGCGGATGACGCGTTCGTGCGCGCCAGCCATGTCCACCCACGCGGCCCCGAACGACAGCTTGTGCTCGAGCAGTCCGTGCATCGCCTCGCCGCGTGCGGGGCGATGGCGGGCGCCGCGCACGTCGACGCCCCCGAGGTCCATCTCGTGGCATCCCTCGCGGATCGCGAGCTGGATGGCGCGCCACCGGAGCAGGTGCAGGACCCCGGGGTGGGCTCGCCGCGCGGCGGCGCGGTCGCCGCTTTGCGCCGTCGAGACACGGCCGCCGTGTCGGTAGAGCGTCAGACCCGCGAGCGGCTGGCCCGACGACGTCCCCTCCCGTGCCTCGAGCAGGACGAGGTGGCCGGCCCGGTGCGCGCGCAGCCACCACGCCAGGTAGTCTGAACGGGGGCCGAACGAGAACCGGCGCCGCTCGCCGGTCTCGAGCAGCAGGTCGTAGAAGCGGTCGAAGGCAGCGTCCGGCGGCTCGGTCCCGCCCACGAAGCCGTCGCCGGGCTGGTGCCGGAACCGGACGTCGTGACGGACGATGACCACTCCCTGCTTCTCGGCCTTGTGGATCCGCTGGCGCGTCCCCTTGGCGATGCCATGGAAGATGCCGCTCTCGTCGCCGCCCGTGAGGGCCAGCGACAGGCGATGACGGGACGGCTGAATCTCCTCGATCGGACGGTATCTGGCGCGGCGCAGCCAGTCGCGCCAGCTGCCATCGTCGGCCGCCACCTCGGGATCGACCGCGATGACGTCGATCCCGTTCCCCGCCAGCGCCCGGGTCACCGCCCACAGCCCGTCGCCCAACCTATCCCCGTGAACGACGGGTGCCGGGCCCCTCGGAACGTAGGCGCTGGCTCCGCCAATCGCCGGCCACGGCCGTGTCAGGGCGAGGATGCGCAGGTCGCCGGCCACGGCGAACCTCGGCGTCCAGCCACTGGTCCGGCGGTGCTCCGCCCACGCGACCGACTGCAGCACGTGCCCGCCGGGTCGGTCAACGGCAAGCGCGTCCCAGTCGTCGGTCGGGTCCGTCCGCAGCACTGCCGCTGGAAGCTTCGGCCGATACGTCAACCGCGGCCCCGATGAGCGGTCCACGCGCTGCGCCTTCGCGCCTGCCGTTGACTGACGGAGACGATGGGTGTCGATCTGCCCAGGGCCAGACGCCTACCCGGTCACGTTGACCGAAACCGTGTGATAACCGCGAGCGCCGTCCGGCGCGGGCCTGGTGCGCCGTTCGGCCTGTTGCTCGCCCGTCCCGTCCGTCGCGCGGACCCGAACCTCATGACGCCCGCGCGTCGCCCGCCACGTCGTCCGCCACTGCACCCACGTATCGTCGGAGAGCGGCGCGGAAAGCTCGGCGGTTCGCCACTCGCCGCCGTCGACCGACACCGCGACGGCCGAGATGCCACGGTCGGGCGCCCATGCCACGCCTGCGATCGTGACGTCTCCCGCAGCGATGCGGCTTGCGGCGCGCGGCACGTCGATCCGCGATTGCGTCAGGATCGGCGCTTTCTTCGCCCACCCGAGCGGAACCCAATAGCCGTCGAACGCCTCCAACGTCGTGAGCTCGATCTCGGTCAACCACTTCGTGGCACTGACGTATCCGTACAGGCCTGGGACGATCAGTCGGGCAGGAAAGCCGTGCGCCGGAGGAAGCTTTTCCCCGTTCATGCCGACGGCAATCAGCCCTTCCTGCCCATCCCGCCCGCCATGTGCGGTCGGAAAGCCGCCAGTCCAGCCGTCGAACGCCCGCCCCACGATCTGGGTGGCTCCGCGCTTGACGCCCGCCATCCGCAGCACGTCATCAAGACGTACGCCTGTCCATTTCGCGTTGCCCACCAGCTTGCCACCGACCTCGTTCGAGACGCACGCGATCGTCACGAAGCGCTCCTCGAGCGGCATCGACAGCAGCTCGTCGTAGCTGAGCTCCAGCTCCCGCTCCACCATCCCGTGAACTCGCAGTGTCCACTTGTCAGCGTCAATGCGCGGCACGTCGAGCCTCGTGTCGATCCTGTAGAAGGCGTCGTTCGGCACGACGAGAGGCGTGAGTCCACGCACGTCGAACTCGGATACTCGTGCGACGGGCGAAGCGGTCGGGGACGGAGGCGCGTCTGTCGCGTCGCCTGGCTCCGGCGACATCGTGGCTGCGTCCGGCGTCGCCGACGGTTCCATCGTTGCCGCTGGCACGCCGGGCGTGGGCGCAGGGCGTCGCGCCGGCGGCAGCGCGCCGGTGCTGCCGACCGGAGGTCGAGGATTGCTCCGCAGGATCCGACCAGTGACGCCCGACGTGACGGCTGCCGCGGCCACAGCACCCGTGAGGAGCAGGAAGCGACGGCGAGGCAGCGTCCGTGTCGGCGTCGTGCCCGCGTCCGATTCCGATCCGGCTGCGGGTAGCGATCCCGGTCCGGTTCCTGGACGCCGCGAAGCACGCCCGAGGATCAGCAGGCTGCCGCCACCTGCCGTGACGGCCATCGAGGCAGTGAGCGCTGCGAGTGGGGGCGACACCGTTGGATCCTGGATCGAAGCGAGGAATCCGAGCGCACCAAAGAAGGCAAGACCGGCGATCGCGATCCACGTCCGTCGGCGGGCAGCGTGGCCTAGACCGATACCGACGAGGAGCGAGACCAGCACGATCAGCACTTGCAGGGCAAGCTTGTCCGCGTCCCCGAACAGCGACACCACCAGGTCCTTTGCACCAGCCGGTTGCCACGCGATGACGACGGCGCCGACCGCATCGACGAGCGACGGGGCTCCGGTGAGGACACCGCCGATCAGTTCGGCCGCACCGAGCGCGATCGCGACCGCGGCTGCGCCACGCAGGGCCGCGTCGAGGGTCGAGCCTGCCGCCCCTGAGCGCATTAGGGCGTCGTGCCTCTCGGCCGCTCTCCGCGCGCCGCTTGCAATCGGTCGCGAACGCGCTCTCGGATGTCCCGGACCGCGTACCACACGCGGTCGGTGATGAGATCGAACGTCCCCGGGTGACGGACGGGCTGCCCGCCGAAACGGCGCTTGACCGCGCTGAAGCCCTCCCAGCCGAAGTCCGCCGTCAGGTCGTCGGGTTCGCGCACCCCCCAGAGGTCAAGCGAGCAGACGCCCTGGGCCGCGAGGAAGCGCATCGTCGCGGCGAGCGCAACATAGCCCCCGTACGTCTGGGCGAGCTCCGGTCCGCGGAGGGAGCCGCCGTATAGGCAGTAGGCCCGGCTTCCGAGTCGGGGAGCGGCCACGCCAGAGATCACGCGACCTCGCAGACGCGCGAGCACGAGATACCAGCCATCGGACGCCGCGAACGCAGCCGCAAGTTCGCGCAGGAAACTGCGAGGTCGGGTACGGAACCGGCCGCGGGCTGCCGTCGCTTCCAACACTTCGTGGAACGCGTCGATCGAGGAACTGTCGGCCGCCGTGTGGATCTCGACCTCGACGCCCTGGCGGGCGGCGCGTCGCGGCAGCCGGCGGGCGTCCGGATGCCAAGTCGCCATCAGGGCATCGCCTTCGTCGAGGAGGTCCACCACGCGCGTCGTCGGCGCCTGCAGGTCGTGGCGCGCGGGTCGGAGACCAAGCGATATGAGCCGCCGCGGGATGTGGCCGGTCATGGGGTTGCCCGGGTCCGCGCGTGGATCGACCTTCACGACGAGCGCTCGCTCCGACCGGGCGGCGTCCCGCAGGCCACACACAAGGCTCTCGAGGATGGCGTCCGCGTCGCGGGCATCCCGATCCCAGACCGGCCCGTGAGGCACGTACAGCACCTGTCGCCCAAGGCGGGTCGAGCGAACGAGCGCCTGCGCCACACCGCACACCGTTCCATCGGTCCGAGTAGCCAGGATCCTGACAGGCGACTGATCCAGCACTCCCGCCGCGTCACCCCATGCCCAAGCCTGCAGCACATCCGCTTCAGGACGACTCACGAGAAACTCGTGCCACGACGAAGCATCTGTAGACGCGGCCTGCCTCGCTGTGATCAATCGAGTCATCGTGGGCCCGACCCACAGGTCTCGAGCTGGAAGGGGCCCCCGGTCGGAGGTTGTACGCCGTGCGCGCGACGCTCTGACAACGTTCGTACGCGGTAGAGGGCCTGAACCTGGTGCCATGCGCGACGACATTTGGTCGGCCCCAGAGATGCCCACGCCCGGTCCCCTCCTGGCGTGTCGCCTTCCACGCCCAACACATGGCGAAAACGCATGGAGTCTGCGGAGCGGGCGACCGGGATGTCGCTCCCTTCTAGGGTAGCCGGGTGCATCGCCGCTCGGTGTTCGTCGAGCGGACGCGATTGAGGATCACTGTCGCGTCGACGGCACGGTTCCGCTCGTGGAGGCAACTCCCGGACAACGCCACCTCGAGGTACTCGGCAGCGAGCTCGACGGCCCCGCTTTGACACAGTCCACTCCCATGAGTCATGCGAGCACGAGCACCGTCAGCCCGAGGGTGGTGTCGGTCACGTCCATACAGTCGCTTGAAGGCCATCAGGCGTTACAGACGCGCCCTCACGCGGTGCGGCCGGACCCGCTGGTTGGCGGGCGTGACGGGTCTAGTCCCGGGACGCGGTGTAACAGGACCTTGTCCTCGCGTCCGATCTGGTCCGCTGGCGAGCAGGGCATGCGGATCCTCCTCCGGGGCGCCGGCCGGTCCGCCGCTCCACCTCCCGCAGCTGATCAGCTGCGGGAGGCCCGTCGGTCCCGATACCGCCCCGTCTTCGTCACACGATCACGTTCGCGCCGCCGGCCGAGTGGAAGACGCCGTACAGCGCGGCGGTCAGGACGCCGAAAGCCATGTGGCCGACGAAGGACGTCGCGACGTCGAGCTTGCCGTAGTTCTTGTAGGCGAAGCCCTGCCGCCCGACCTCGTTCGTCTCCGGGTCGACTGACGGGAGGATCGCCACGACGGGCCCGGCCAAGGTGTAGTGGACGAGCGCGCCGACGACGCCCCAGACGAAGAGGTTGTCAGTTACGCCAAGCAGTTGGAAGCCGACGGCGTAAACGATTGCGATGACAGCGGCCAGCGCCTCATGGAACACGGCTCCCACGAGGTACGTGGCCGTGCCGGTAAGGCCGAACATCCGCCCCCAGGTGCGAAAGATGTTCTGCTTGACCGGGAGCCCGAGCGCCTTCTGCAGATAGACCGGCCCCTCCATGATTGCGCCGGCGATCAGACCGGCCAAGATGGCCGGCCCAAACTCCACGTTCATCGTTCCTCCCACTGGGTCACGGTGGCTTGGTCTACGCGCATCCGCGACGCGGCATCCCGTGACACGCGACAAGCGAGGTGTCGCGGTCGCGGAAAGGAGCCCTGGTGTTTTCGGGGCTCCTTGCTTCTCGAGCGACACGCCAGAGCCTGCCGTCACGGCGGAAGCGCGCCCGCCCTCCTAGCCGCCGCCGTTCTGGCCGCCGCCCTCCTAGCCGCCGCCGTTCTGGCCGCCGCCGTTCTGGCCGCCGC
Organism: Chloroflexota bacterium; assembly: GCA_030447745.1. Classification (GTDB taxonomy): domain Bacteria; phylum Chloroflexota; class Limnocylindria; order Limnocylindrales; family CSP1-4; genus JACDAV01. The sequence goes on from JAUJOH010000001.1 coordinate 220,988, forward strand.
CGTTCTGGCCGCCGCCGTTCTGGCCGCCGCCGTTCTGGCCGCCGCCGTTCTGGCCGCCGCCGTTCTGGCCTGCTGCCACTGGCACGACCAACGCGCCCAACGCGAGGGCCACGCCAGCGATGGCTGCGGGGATTCTTCGGCTCTTCATCAGCGCCGCTCCTTGCCTGTACCCCTGTATCCGTGCGATCCCGGGCCGTCTGGGGCGTGGCCCGGACCGCGGCGTCCACCTCTCTTGTCTACGCCCGGACCACCTTTGTTACACCGCATGTCACATATCCGTTCAGGTCACGCTGACAACCGTTGGGCACACGTCACCCGTCGAAATCGATCGTTCCGTCCCATGCCGCCTGCGCGGCTGCCCGGTAGCTCTCGTGGGCTCGATGCACGGCCTCGTCGGCGTCCGCGAAGTCCTGGGACGCTGCCGGAAGTCGATCTCGTTCGCGCTCGGCCGCACCAGGCCTGAAGCGCCAGTGCGACGGACATGCCGCGACCCCACCGTCGCACGGCGTCCGGGACCCGCTGGGTTGAGCTCAAGGGGTCGGCATCCCCGATCTGGCCGGCGAGCGAGATGAGGTCGCGCTTGCCGCTATGCACCGCCGGCCGGTGAGGACAGCTCGCGGAAAACGCCGAGCAAGCGCTCGAGGATCAGAGACGGGACGTCTTCCCGCGGCGACGCGCCGGTGACCACAATCGCCCGTCGCATCTGGTCGAGGAACACCGAGCACCCGTGGCATTCTGCGACGTGCCGGTCGGCGGTGGCACGGACCGTCGACGGCAACGCCCCGTCCAGGTACTCGGTCTCGAGCTCGACGAACTCGATGCAACGGAGGTCGCCGTCTCCGTCGTCGGGATCACCAGTGGCGCGTTTCGGGAGCCGCAGATCTGTCACGTCGTCGTTGCACCTCCGTCTGGTAGTCCACCCGAAGGCCGCCGGTGTTACACATCGTTCGCGTCGCGGATGTACTCCTCCAGCACGGCCCGGATCCTGGTCCTGGCCCGGTGCAGCAGGACACGCTCGTTGCCGGGAGTGATCTCGAGTTGCCGCGCGACATCGGATGATGCCCAACCCTCGATGTCGCGGAGCGTCACGACGACGCGCTGGACCGGCGGCAGCGTCTCGATGATCGACGCCACGAGCTCCTGTGTCTCATGGGCGAGCACGATCTGCTCAGCCTCGGATCCCCAGCTCGCCGGCGGCGTCTTCCAGTGGCCCGGCCAAGGCTCGTCTCGACCTGCAAATCGACGAGGATCGACGGCCGCCTCCTCGTCACTCGCCTCCGCGCGAACCAGCATGGACAGCGGGAGCATTCTTCGCTCGCGTCGGCCACGGGTCTTGGCCTTGTTCGTCAGGATCCCGAAGATCCACGAGCGAAGGCTTGACCGTTCCTGGAACCCGGCGATCCCCTGCAGGACCGCGATCCAGGTCTGGGCGACCTCCTCGGCAATCTCGCGGCTCGGAAGATAGATCATGGCCACGCCGAGGAGCGGCCGGTAGAGTCGCTCCACGAGCTCGACGAACGCCTGCTCGTCGCCGGCGCGCAGGGCCGCCACGCTGTCCGTCTCGTCCGAGCCGGCGTCCGCTATCGGTTCCGCTCCTTCGCTGGCCAATGGCGGCGGTGCCGCCATCCGGGCTCCGGCGTGCGCCGCGGGGATGGCCTGGATGGCAGCAGACGGCATCGCCGACCGCCGAGACCGAGCGAAGACGCCTCCGGCCGCCTCGCGCGCGTTCAGGTCAGCCGTCACCTGGGTGTCCTCCGTCCTCGTGGTCGCCGGCGGCAACGACAGGGGAACGCTTCTCCTTCATGGATGCGATACGACGTCCTTTGGCTCCCAGTCGTGTGCGTCCGGTGGGGTAGTGGTCCATCGCCGGTGCTCCAGCGGTCGGCGAACGCCACGGACGGAACCGGCTCCGCATTGATAGCGTCCCGTGGTGTCCGTTGCGGAAACCGTTTGTGAACAATCCCGAAACGCAGGCTCGCGGCCTCGCCGCCGCCTGCGCACGGACACCCGTGCGCCGGCGCCGCCCGATCGCGTCGGCCTATCCTTTGGTCATGAGCGGACTGGTGACGTCGAGCCAGGCGAGCATCTACGTACCGGACGAGGCGGACCGTCCGGGACGCATCCTCGTCGTGGACGACGAACCGATCGTGCGTGAGGTTGTCGTCAGGTACCTCGAACGGGACGGATTTCGCGTTGATCAGGCGGCCGATGGACCAAGCGCGACGGAATCGCTCGCGCATGGACCGGACCTTGTCGTGCTCGACATCATGCTTCCGGGAGGCAACGGCCTCAGCCTCCTCCAGACCATCCGCCTGAGCAGCCATGTTCCGGTCATCCTCCTGACCTCCCGATCCGAAGAAGCGGACCGCATCGTCGGGCTCGAGCTCGGTGCCGATGACTATGTCGTCAAGCCGTTCTCACCTCGGGAGCTCGCGGCTCGGGTGCGATCGGTCCTCAGGCGGACGCGTCACCAGGCCACCTCCGGTCGCATGGACTTCGATGGGCTTGTCATCGACCCTCCCCTGCGCGAGGTCCGGCTCGCGGGGAACGTGGTCCAGATGAGGCCGAAGGAGTTCGACGTCCTCGCGTTCCTGGCGGCGTCTCCGCGCCAGGTCTTTTCTCGGGGCCAGCTCCTCGAGCAGGTCTGGAACTCCCCGACGGAGTTCCAGGACCTCTCCACCGTCACCGTCCACATCCGGCGCATTCGGCAGAAGATCGAAACCGATCCGCTCCATCCAAGGTGGATCACCACCGTGTGGGGGATCGGCTACCGCTTCGAGCCGTGATGAGGACTCGCTCCGTCCTGCGGACGGTCGCCCCGATCGGTGCCCCATTCGCGATCGCGCTCGGTGCGTTCGTGGTGTTCGAGCTTGTCGTCCATCCCGCTCCGGAGGAACGACCCGCCGTCCTCGCCGTCTTCATCACTGTCGCTGGAGGGACGGCCGTCGCCGGGTGGACGCTTCCGTGGTTGACGGTCCGCCTCGACTCGCTGTTGCGGATGGTGCTGTTCGTGGCGATCGCCTCGATGGCAACGACGGCTGCGGCCGTCGCGATCTGGGCCTACGTCTTCATGCGTTCGTCCGCGGAGCTGTTCGCGCTATTGGTGGTGCTCGGGTTCGGCGTCGCTGCCGGGCTGGTCCTGGAGACCACCGTCGCTCGATCACTTGCGGGGGACGTCCAGCAGCTTCGTGCGGCCGCGACACGAATCGCGGCCGGGGACCTCTCGGCACGTACGGAGCTGGACCGGCTCGACGAGGTCGGCCAGGCTGGGCGGGCGATCGACACCATGGCGAGCCGACTGCAACGGATGGAGGAGGACCGGGGACGGGCCGACAAGGCGCGGGAGGCGTTCCTGGCTGGTGTCGGCCATGACCTGCGAACGCCGCTTGCCGCCCTTCGAGCGGCAGTGGAAGCCCTCGAGGACGGGCTAGCGCCCGACTCGGCGGCCTATTTCGCGGCCAGCCACCGCAACCTGGCCGCACTGCAGAGCCTCGTGGACGATCTGTTCATCCTCGCCCGGATCGAAGCCGGAAGCCTGCAGTTTCCGCATGCGCCCGTTGACCTCGCGGAGGTGGCCGACGAGGCGGTGGAGGCCCTGACCCCAACGGCACGGCAGCGCAACGTCGTGCTGCGGCTGCAGGCCACGAGTGAGGTCGTCGTCCTCGGCGGTTCGGCAGAGTTGTCTCGAGCGATCCGGAACCTGCTGGACAACGCCATTCGACACGCACCGTCTGGCACCGAAGTGCTGATCGAGGTGACGGACGGCGACCGGGCGGTCGTCCGCGTCGTCGATCAGGGTGACGGGCTCCGCGAGAACCTCCTGTCCGAACTGAGCCGCCGGTACGAGCAGCTCGGTGCGATCCCGACACATGCGGGCCGCGGCACGGGACTTGGGCTCGTCATCACCAAGGGGATCGCCGAGGCGCACGGCGGTGGGATCCGGGCGGAGGCAGGGCCCGGTGGCCGCGTCTGGTTCTGGATCCCCCGGAGCCGAGGGTCGGAACTCACCGCGGGCGCGAACGCCGGTTCAGCCGATGTTCCGCAACAGGTCGGCGCGTCGTGATTTCCGGATCCGGGCGGATCTGGCGCCGGGATGCGCGCAGGACCGAGCAGATGGCCTTATCCGCGTCCGAGCGTTGTTCCTCGCTTAGTGGCGCCACGACCTATTCCGGCCGGGTTGGTTGCTGAGCGGACGCGATTGTCCCGGAATGTCGACGCCCCTCCCGCCTCATGGCCGCCCGGCTCGCGCCTCGTCCTCGCTCCCGACGTCGCGCCTCGGAACGCTGGTCCTCCGAGTTGCGATCGGGGCGGTAGCTAGCGAGGGGTGGTTGGGGAAGTCGTATGCGGCGTGGTGCGCGAACCCCAGGTTGCGGTCCGCCGGTAGCAGCAGGAGAGCACAGTGACAGAACGGGATCGAGAACCACGAGACATGAGCCCGCGCGAGCGCGTTGCCTCGCTCGGGAGTGCCGTGGTGGACGCCGCGAAGCACATGGCGGTGGGTGGCCACGAGACCGAGCACGGCACGGAGCAGCGCGTCGGGCTGGCGCAGGCAGAAGCGATCGTCGAGAGCTGGCCTGACGCACCGAAGAAGATGGCACGCCAACTGCTCGAGCAGTACGGACCGCCGAACGAGGCGACGCCGACGAAGTTCTTCTGGTACCGCACTGGACCCTGGAAGCGGATCGAGCTGACCAGCGATGCCGTGGTCCACAACTTCCCGGCGCCGCACAGCGACTTCCTGACGCAGTACATCGACTACCACGTGCCGCTCGGAATGTTCGACGCCGTCGCTGCCTTCGACGGCAGCTGCCTGCCTGACCGGACGGCCGGCGAAGCCGGGGCACGGTGCGACCTTGAGGCGGCGAACATCCTGACGCTGAACCTCATGCACGACATCGTGACCGGCAAGACGAGCGTCGAGGCAGCGCGCGAGGCGTACGCAGATACCCTGTCCGCGTACATCCTCGGCCGGTCGGCTCCGTATGCCGAACGTTTCCAGTTCGACGTGCCGCGAGGCGGAACCGAGGACCCGGACGAGCCGAATATCGCGAGCTCGATGGCCCAGCAGACGGTCGAAAAGGTCAAGGACGTCGTCAGGGGCACGTAGCACGCCGGCACGGACGCTGCCCTCGCTTGACCGTGTTTCGGGCGGTCGCGACACTCGGCTCGCGAGTCCGACGCGGGAACCGGGGACACGACAACGGAGGCACACCATGCCGCGCCAGCCCCAGGACGAGCCAACACCGCGATGAGGATCGCCGCGGCGCAAGCTCACACTCGATGGAACGATCCCGCGAAGACGACAGATGTGATCACGGACTGGATCGATGCGGCGGCCGCGGCCGGCGTCGAGCTTCTCGCATTCGGCGAGACGTTCCTCGGCGGGTACCCCTTCTGGGTCGACGAGACCGCGGCCTCGCTCTGGAACGACGACCTGCAGAAGCGCGCCTTCGCGCAGTACCTCTCCGGGGCCGTCGAGCTGTCCGGGCCGGAACTCGCGCGCATTGTCGAGTGCGCCCGCGATCAAAGGGTGTTCACGTATCTAGGCGTCGCGGAGCGGGGCTCGGGCGCAGCGCGCGGGACGGTTCGCTGCACGCTCGTCGCGATCGACTCCGACGCGGGCATTGTGAGCGCACACCGCAAGCTGATGCCAACGTTCGGCGAGCGCCTCGTGTGGGGAACCGGCGACGGGAACGGGCTTCGAGTTCACATGGGTCCCGGAGGCGTCCGCGTCGGCGGGCTGAACTGCTGGGAGAACTGGATGCCGTTGGCACGTGCCGCGATGTACGCCGGGGGCGAGGACGTCCACGTCGCGGTCTGGCCCGGCAGTGTAAGGAACACGGACGGGCCGACGCGCTTCCTCGCTCAGGAGGGCCGCGTCTACGCCCTCTCAGCTTCCTCGTTGATCTCGCTCGCGGACGTCCCGGACGACTTTCCGCTCAAGGACGAGGTCGCGAGCAGGTACGGCGGCGACCGCGAGCACCTGCTCTACAACGGCGGCTCGTGCATCGCCGGGCCCGACGGGCAGTGGATCGTTGAGCCCGTGATCGGCGAGGAGCGCCTCGTCTGCGCCGACGTCGATGTCGCCCAGATCCGTGCCGAGCGTCAGAACTTCGACCCGAGCGGTCACTACAGCCGACCTGACGTCCTCGAGCTCCGCGTCCATCGACGCAGGTTGAACGCAGCCGACTTCGACGACGCGTGACGATAGCGGCGATCAAGAGACGGCCACCGGTCCGGCGCGCCGCATCCCTCAATGTTGATCGCTCCCTGCTCTTGCTCAGATGATCCGATCCGCCCCGCCGCACGTTTTGATCGTCCTGTTCGTCGTGCTCGTCGTTGGGTGCACCCCATCTGCGGCGATCACCCCCGCGGCAACAGCCGGCCCTTCCGCTACGTCCGTCGCCGCCGTCATGCCAAGCGCGTCGAGCCGCAGCACGGGACGGCAGGACAGTCAAGAACCACGACGAGACGGCATTGCGCCGACGGCACGAGCGTCGACCCCCGCGCCCGGTGTGCCAACGCCGTCACCGGCCGGTACACCGCGCGCTCGCGGTCGCCCGCGGCCGCATATCGTTGAGCATGGCCCACGAGACAAGGACCGCATTGCGCTGACGTTCGATGCCGATATGACGCCTGATATGCAGAGACGATTGCAGGCCGGCGTCGTCGGCTCTTGGTACAACACCGACGTCATCCGGGTCCTCGAGAAGTACAAGACGCCGGCGACACTCTTTCTGACGGGCCTGTGGGTCGAGAGTTACCCGGGGGAGGCTCGGGCGCTCGCGGACAACGAGCTGTTCGAGATCGGCAACCACTCCTATCGACACCACGCGTTCACGCCATCGTGTTATGGCCTTCCCTCCATCGGGGATGAGGAGGACGAGTCGGAGATCCGTCGATCTCAACAGGTCATTCGCGAGCACACCGGACAAACGCCGTCGCTATTCAGGTTTCCCGGCTTGTGCTTCGACGCGTACGACGCACGCGTCCTTGCCGCGAACGGACTGACGGTCGTTCAGGGTGACCTTCCCGCGGGCGACGGCTTCAACCACGACACAGCGTCAATCGTCGAGCATGTGACCCGCAACGTTCGGAATGGATCGATCGTCGTCATGCACATGCACGGCGGCCCGAACGCGCCGAAGACGGCCGATGCGCTCGAGCTCCTGATCCCGGAGCTGCAGAGAACCTACTCGTTGGTCACCGTATCCACGCTGCTCGACGACGGCTGAACGTGGGAGCCTCCGCACTCGACGATTTCTCTGGCAGTGCGCGCGACCTACCAGGCGGCTACGGACGATAGAGTCCGTCAGCCCGCCAGACCGGCCGGCGCGCGAGCTCGCGGTCGATCTCGTCGTCGGTTAGCCCTATCGGTCGGTAATGGAGCGCGAGGAACTTTCTGGCGCGGCGGTTCATCGCAGCTCGAACGGTCGACCTCTCGACTGAAACCTGCGACAGGACGTCATCAACTGCCACGCGAAGCCAGGTCGCCCGGCTAACGCTCGTGGCAAGTGCCCCGTTCACCTCGATGACGCTTCGATAAAGCGCGGCCAACGTGGCCCTGACCTCGGGGTAGGCGAGTTGCACGCGCTTACCCGGAACAAGGATCGGGGCTCCCGCAGTCCGTATCCAACGGGCCTGAGCGTGAAGTGCCACCTTTTGCCACGTTTGCGCCAGGCCAGCCGTGGCCACGCCGCCTGAGTGAATGATCTTGTTCCTGAGGGCCTGCACGAAGTCGACAAGGGATTCCGCATCTGATTCCGGTGTCAGGCCGGCACGTCGCAGGTCGCCACGGAGGGGCCCAAGCATTCGCGCTTCTGGATTGCCGATGTCCAGAAGCTGCCCGTCAATCTGCAGCAGGCGAGCTGCATCGACCAGCAGGTCGTTGTAGACGGAAACGGCGAACGGGATCGCCATCGCCGCGAGGAACGACTCACTTTCGGCGAACTGATCGACCGCCTTGCTGAGCTTGACCGACATGGTGCGAGCGTCCGCGACCGTCGGGAAGGCGTCGGAAAGGAGTTCCTCGCCGACACCACCGGCTACCATACGAGCAGCCTCAGTGGCGCCGATCTGTGTAGCTACGAAGGCGGCAGCGATGGCGTCGTTCGTCTGAACGCGCCACTTGGAGAAGTCTCGGAACGCGGGATATCGGATGAGGGTGGGCATATTTCGCTAGTGCCCCGGCCGGCGGACGGTCGTCAGACGACCTGGCGTAGTGCGCGGACGTGGGCCGGACACACAGAGCGACGACATGGACCACCGATCCCTGGAGCTACGTGCCTTCGCCGCCGCGTGGCCAGATGCGGCATATCCGCCGCGCCAGGAGCGAGGTCCGCGCCGTGATCGCCGTCTCGTCAAATCGATCTGCGTCGGCCACTCTGCGACTGGTTTACGGCGAGCATCAGCAGCTCTCGTCGCGGCCTGGTCCATGGCACTCATGTCTAATCGGCGCACTCAAGCAGAACGGTCGTACCGTTGCTCGTAGGCACCGCATCTGGGACACAAGACCGAGCCAGGTGACGGTGGACGAACGTGCTCCGCCGCTGGGGCAGTCCCCGGAGGATGCGCTTATGAAGCGATCAGTCCTATCGCTCGCGGCCGCTCGGCCTCGCGCTCGCCATCTCGGCCCCCGTGGCCGCGGACAGCGGCGACGCGGTCGAGATCATGGTCATGAAGCACGCGTGCGGCGAGTCGATCCAGTCGGAGGCGGACTTCGAGGCCGTCGAGGCCAAGGGCGAGGGCAATCCGGTCGAAGACGGCGAACAACCACCAGCTCTGCAGTCTCTTCCCGACCTGCACAAAGGACTGAGCCGAGTCGGTGCGATTAGGGTTCCTGGTTCGGCCCGTCGCGCTGATGGCTGATCCCACGAGGCGTACTTGACGCGGTGCGAGAACGACAGGCCGTCCGACCGTCGAACGGCTTGCGGACCTGGACGGCTAAAGGCCGCCGGGACGACGGCCGCCCGGCTCGCCCGGTCCGCGAACTACGTCGCAGTCGGCCGCGACGTTTCCGTTCCTGCCTCCTCCACCACCGTCCGCGCGCCCGATGCTCGTCGTCGCTGCCGAAGGGCAAACAGAACCAGGATGACGATCGTCGCGACGTACGGCAGCATCGCCACGAACTGCGGCGGGATCGCGCTCCCTGGAGGCGCAGCGTGAGCATACATCAAGCCGAAGAGCAGGCTCGCTCCGAGCACCCCGATTGGGTGCGCCCGTCCGAACATCACCGCGACCAGGGCGATGAAGCCGCGACCGGCGGTCATCCCGAGGACGAACTGAGTGACCAGCGAGATCGACAGCTGCGCCCCGGCAAGCCCGCACAGGACGCCCGTGCCGACGAGCGCCGCGTAGCGCGTCGCGCGCACCGGGACCCCGACCGACGCCGCCGCGGCGGGCGCCGCCCACCGCCCGAAGGCGGATCCCCCACGGGTGGCGGAACAGCCAGACCTGGAAGGCAATCGCGAGCCCGAACGCCAGATAGACGAGCGGGGAGTAGCCGGACACGAGCGGTCCGAGCACCGGCACGTCCTCGACGACGGCGATATGAATGTCGGGCAGGCCGCGCATCGACGGGTCGTAGAAGCTGCCCTGAACGCCGAAGACCGGGCGGATCAGGTAGCTCGTCAGCCCGAGCGCCAAGAGGTTGAGCGCGAGGCCGGAGACGATGGCGTCGCCCTCGAGGTCGACGACGATCACCGCGTAGACGGCCGAAAGGAGGGCGGCCGCCAGCACCGCCAGCGCGGCTCCCGCCCATGGGTTGCCGGTCCAGTACGTCCCCGCGACGGCGAAGAAGGCGCCGACGAGCATGAGCCCCTCGAGCCCGACGTTGAAGATCCCGACCCGCTCGCTGAGGATGCTGCCCAGCGCGGCGAGGAGGATCGGCGACACGAGCCGGATCGTCGACGCGAGGAGCGCCAGGTCGAAGACCGCAGGCAGCCAGTCCACCGAGGCCTCAGTCCGCGCCGATGGCGCGCCGGACGCGCGATGGATGGCGACCCGGATCGCGACGACGAGGATGATCGTCGCCTGAACGACGTCGACGAGCTGGAGCGGCACCTCGGTCGAGCGCGCATCCCGGTCGCCCCAACCTCGAGCCCCCCGAGGAAGAGGCCCGCGCCGAGGGTCAGGACCGGGTTGAGGCCCGTCAGGATGGCGGCAGTGAAGCCGGACCAGGCCCAGCCGCTCGTCGTGATGACGCCCTCGATGTAGCGATGGTTGACTCCGAGGACGACGAGCGCACCGGCGAGGCCACAGATCGCGCCGCTCAGCAGCGTGGCCGCCAGCACGCGTCGGGCGGCCGGGATGCCACCGTAGTCGGCGAACGCCCGGCTGTGGCCGACGATCCGGAACTCGTACCCGGCGACCGTTCGGGCCAGGAACCATCGGACGAGCAACGGCAGGACGACGATCACGAGCACGCCCAGATGCAGGCGGCTGCCCGGCACGCCGGGCAGCCATGCCGCCTCCGGGACGATCGGCGTCTGGGCCACGCCGCCGGCCGCCACGTCGCGCAGCGGATAGGTCACCACCCATGCCGCAAACAGCGCGCCGACGTAGTTCAGCAGGAGCGTCGTGATCAGCATCGGCACGCCGAGGCGCGTGTCGAGCACGCCCGGTAGGAACACCCAGGCGGCCCCCGCGAGGCAGCCGGCGAGGAGCGCGACGAGCGGCGCGATGGGGAATGGGATCCCTCGAAGCGCAAGCGCGGCGACCGCCGCGGCAAGGGCGCCGAGGATCATCTGGCCCTCGGCGCCGAGGTTGAGCGCGCCGGCCCGCAGCGCGAGCCCGATGCCGATCCCGGCGACGATGATCGGAATGCTGCGGACGACCGTGGCGGTCAGGTTCTGCGGCGTGCCGACGGCGCCCCGCAGCAGCTCGCCATAGGCGCCGAAGACGTCCTCGCCCGCGACGAGGATCGCGGCGGCGCCGAGCAGCAACGCGAGGCCGATGGCGATGAGCGGCACGGCCGCCGCGGCGACGACCGCGCGCGGGCCGACGCGGTGACGGCCCCCCGCCTCAACCGCCATTGGGGCCTCGAGTCTCCATCCCGGGCCCGGGCGCTCCGACGGCGGCTGTCCCGGCCATGAGCAACCCCAGCCGGACCTCGTCCGCCTCGGAGCCGGCGACCTCGCCGGCGATCCGGTTGCCGTAGAGGACGACGATCCGATCGGACAGCATCCGGATCTCCTCGAGATCCGAGCTGATCAGCAGGACCCCACTGCCCGTGGCGCGGCGATCAAGAAGCGCCCGGCGGACGAACTCGGTGGCCGCGACGTCGATGCCGCGGGTGGGCTGCGCAGCGACGGTCAGCGCGTGCGGGTCGGCGAGCTCGCGGGCGAGAACGACCCGCTGCGCGTTTCCGCCGGACAGCGTCGCGACTGGCGCGTCCAGGTTACGGGCGGGGATCCGGAACGCGGGCACGACCCGTTCGCAACGCCGCCGGATCCCGTCCAGGTCGAGCAGCCGCCGCGGCGGCTCCCCGGGCTTCCCGGCGTGCCGCCCGAGGATCAGGTTGTCGCGAATGCTCGCGTCGCCGGCGAGGCCACGACGGTAGCGGTCCTCGGGGATGTAACAGACGCCGGCGGCCCGCCGCTCGGCGACGGTCGAACCAGAAACGTCGCGGCCATCGACGACGATCCGCCCGCTCGCGATCGGGATGAGGCCGGCAATGGCGTCGGCGAGCTCCGCCTGGCCATTGCCCGCGACGCCGGCCACACCGACGATCTCGCCGGCGCGGACGACCAGGTCGACCGGCCCGAGACCCGGCGCGCGCACGCCGTGAAGCTCCAGAACCGGGCGACCGGCCTCGACGACCGGCCGCTCGAGGTCGATGACGACCTCGCGTCCGACCATCGCCCGGGCGAGCGTCGTGACATCGGTCTCGGCCGCCGCCAGCCTGGCGGTCACCCGGCCATCCCGGAGCACCGTCACCTGCTCGGCGTGGCCCACGACCTCGTCGAGGTGATGGCTCACGAACACGATCATCCGGCCCTCGGCGGCGAGGGCCCGGATCGTGCCGAACAGCCGATCCGACTCTCGAGGCGTCAGGACGGCCGTCGGCTCGTCGAGAATCAGGATCGCCGCACGACGGTAGAGGGCGCGGAGGATCTCCACCCGCTGCAGCGCGCCGACCGAGAGCGACGAGCCCCGTGCGTCGGGCTCGACGTCGCGCCCGAATCGGTCCGACAGCTCTCGCACCACGCGCCGCGCCTCGTCGCGGTCGAACAGCCCGAGCCGACGAGGCTCCTGGCCGATCGTCAGGTTCTCGGCAACGGTCAGCGACGGGAAGAGCATGAAGTGCTGGTGGACCATCGAGATCCCCAGCCGGTGCGCGTCCGGGACGTTCCCGATCGCCGCCTCCTGCCCATCGATCAGAATCCTCCCGGCGTCGCGCACGACGTGCCCGGCGAGGACCTGCATCAGGGTCGTCTTGCCCGCGCCGTTCTCGCCGACGACCGCGTGGACGCGGCCCGGAACGAGATCGAGATCGACGCCGTCAAGGGCCCGGACGCGGCCGTAGTTCTTAACGATGCCGCGCATCGAGACGGTCGGAGCCACCCGTGGGGTGGCCCCGACCGGTGTGGCGGTCACGACGGGTGGACCGCCTCGCTCACCCTTGGGCGAGGAAGTCGGTGACTACGAACACGCCCGAGACGAACTGCTCCGCCAGGTCACGGACCTGGTCCTGGACCTCCTGCGGGATCCCGGACGGCGGAACGAGGTCCTCGAGGGTGATGAAGGCGGGACCGACGCCCTGCTCGGCAAGGCCGTAGGCCGCCACGCCGCCGCTGAACTCGCCGCCGGCGAGATCGCAGACCGCCTCCCGAACGCCGACGTCGGTCCGCTTCACCATCGACTCGATGATGTGCTCGGGATCGATCGCCCGCTGGTCGGTGTCGACACCGGTCGTCATGAAATCGCGCTCGGCCGCCGCCTCGAAGACGCCCGTGTTACCGGCGGCCGAGAACGCGAAGACGTATTCGGCTCCGGCGTCGTTCTGCGCGAGGGCGAGCTCCTTGCTCGTGGCGGGATCATTGAACCCGGTGGCCCAGCCGAGGTCGACGGTGACCTCCGGGTTGACCGCTTTCACGCCCTCCTCGAACCCGACGGACCAGCGACGGAGGAACGGCGCGTCCACGGCGCCGACCGCGCCGATCCGGGGCGACTCGGGGAAGCCCTCGTATTCACCGGTCGCGAGGAGCGCCAGGGTCGCACCGAGAAGGAACGTGCCCTCGTGCTCCTTGAAGAGGAGCCCGCGGACGTTCGGGCTCTCGACGGTCGCATCGACGATCGCCCACTGCTGGTCCGGGTTCTCGCCGGCCAGCCGGGTGACGGCGTCGACCGCATCGAACGAGTTGGTGACGATCAGGTCGTAGCCCTCGTCGATCGCCGCCTGGAGGTTGTCCTCCATCGACGGGATGTCCGCGGACTCCACGACGCGCGTCTCGACGCCACACTCGGTGCCGCCGGCCTCGAGCCCGTCCACGATCAGCTCGAGGAACGGGTTCTGCCCGATCGGTCCCGTGCTCACGTACACGGCTCGCAGCCCGGTCGCGGAGGCAGCCGGGCCCGCGGACTCGCCGCCCGCGCTTGCCGGCACGCCGGCGGTGCCGCCGGATGGCGGATCGGAGGTCGCGGGAGCCCCGGCGGATGCCGCGGTCGATGCGGCGGGGGTGGGCCCGCCCGTGCCGCACGCCGCAGCGAGCAGGGCGACGGCGCCCGCCAGAGCTGCCGTCCGTCGAACGTGGTTCACCTGTTCCCCTCCGTTGTGCTCCCGTCGGCCGCGGCGAGTTGGCGGATGGCCTCGAGGCCGACCTCGATCATCCGCTCCTTGCCCTCCCGGACGACGTCCCGATGCGGGTTGTAGATGCTGGCGTCCTCGGGGTCGCCCTCGGACGGATTGCCATCCACCGTGAAGATTCCGCCGGCCCGAACGCGCCGCAGGGCCGCGACGATCAGCAGCGCCGCGAGCTCCATCTCGTAGCCGACGAGCGGGGTCTGCGACCAGACCGCGCGCTCGTCGGGCAGTGCGCCGGGATAGAAGGCTGCCTTGGTCATCACCACGCCCGTCCCGAAACGGACGCCGCCGTGGGCCGTCGCGGCGTCCACGAGCGCACGCGTCACCGCGAGGTCCGAGATGGCCGGGTACGAGAGCGGCAGCAGCTGATGGCTGACGCCGTCCTCGCGGATCGCCCCCGTGGCGACGATCAGGTCGCCGGACCGGACCTCGTCGAGCGCCGAGCCTGCCGTCCCGAGCCGGATGATCGTCCGCGCGCCGCCGAGCACGAGCTCCTCGAACGCGATGGCGGCACCGGGCCCGCCGACACCGTGCGACGTCACCGTCACGTCGATGCCGCGCCAGCGGCCCTGCCAGGTCACGTACTCGCGGTATCGGCCCAGCTCACGACCGCCATCGAGCCGCCGCCCTAGCTCGACCGCGCGGTCGGGGTCGCCGACAGTCAGGACGTACGGGCTGATCGAGTCCCGCGGAACGAGCAGACAGGGCAGCAGCGCCGAAGCCGTGGTGCGCGACGACTCGGCGGCCGGCGCGTCGCTCGTGGTCGTCAGTCGTCCAGCCATACCCGGTCCTGGTTGTCCGGATCATCGATCGGCGATGAGATGAACAGAACCCGGGGCGCGTCCCCGAACTCGCCGCCGTGGGGCGTGCCAGCGGGAATGATCCACACATCGCCCGGCTTCACCGGCCGCGTGACGCCGCCAACGGTCACGGAGCCGCTGCCGTGCAGGACGTAGCCGATCTCGTCGTGCGTCTCGTGAACGTGCCGGCGGAACGGCCCGGGGTGACCCTGGAAGACAAAGACGCTGGACTGTGTCCCATGTCCGATGTACGTCCGCTTGAAGACGTCGCCCTCCGTCAGGAGATCGGCGTCGACTGCCGCGGCGACGTCCACGACGTCGACCTTCGTGTGAGCGATGGCCTGCTGACAGGTCGGGCAGATGTGCTGCTCGTGGCCCGGCGTGTCGTTCATCGCGTCATCCTCCTCGTGTGCGTGGGCTGCGCTACGGCCGTGGGGGTGCGGACGGGTCGACTCGGGCGCGATCGGCACGCGCGACGGTGGCCTCGAACAGGAAGTGATAGACCTCCGCGTGGCGCTTGGCCTCCATCACGTCGTCGCCCCAGATATACGCGCCGTGGTCGGCGACGACGATCGCGAACGTGGCCGCGAACCGGGGGTCGTCGAGTACCCGGGTGATCTGGTCGACAAGCTCCGGTTCGCGGGGCGTGTTGCGGATCACCGGCAGCAGGTGGACGTCGCGGTTTGCGACGCCACGGATGCCCTTGAGCATCTCGAGATCGCGGATCGCGACATGGTCAGCGCCCCGGGCAAGGTCCCCGGCGAGGACGGCCGAGAGCGCATGCGAGTGGACGACACTGCGGGCCCCGCGCTCGCGGGCGGCGAGGCAGAAGATTGAGTTGCACTCGCTCGGGCGGAGGGACTCGTTCGGCGGCCGGCCGACGATGCTGCCGTCCGCCGGGTCAACGGTGAAGAAGTCGTCGGCGCGGACGCGCTCCTTGTGGACGCCGGTCGGCGCGAGCAGGAGACCGCCACCGTCGGCCGGTCCGCAGATGCCCCCGCCGGTGCCCGATACCCAGTTCCGCCCGTAGAAGTTGCGGAGCAGCTCGGTCAGCAGCTGGCGGGTCTCGCGCTCCGTCGTCATCCCGCACTCCGGGTATCGGTCCGGGTCCCCGTGCCCAACCCGTCCGGCCGCGGGCGGCGAAGAGCCTCCTCGATCGTCGATTCGTAGGGCGGGCGGATCACCCCGACCTCGGTCACGAAGGCGTCGATCAGCTCGGCCGGGGTGACGTCGAAGGCGGGGTTCCAGACGTCCACGTCGGGCGGGGCAACAAGCCGGTCGCCGAGCCCCCGGATCTCGTCGGGCGCACGCTCCTCGACGACGATGGCCGCGCCGTCCGGCGTGGTCCGATCGAACGTGCTCAGGGGTCCGGCGACGTAGAACGGAATGCCATGACGGCGCGCGAGCACGGCGAGTGAGTATGTGCCGATCTTGTTGGCCGTGTCGCCGTTCGCCGCCACGCGGTCGCAACCCACGATCACCGCGTCGACGAGTCCACGCGCCATGGCGGGTCCGGCTGCCCCGTCGACGACCAGCCGGCTGGGCACTCCCGCGGCCGCCAGCTCCCACGCGGTCAGCCGGCCACCCTGGAGCAGCGGGCGGGCCTCGCAGGCGATCACCTCGTCCAGCTCGCCCGCGTCGTGCTTGGCGTAGATGGCTGCGAGCGCCGTGCCGTCGCCGCCTGTGGCGAGACGACCCGTGTTGCAGTGGGTGAGGATGCGCCGCCGGTCCTCGAGCAGCCGCCGCCCGTGCTCCCCTATGGCCGCGCAGGCCAGGCGGTCCTCCTCGTGGATCGTCACGGCCTCCGCGAGGACGGCGTCATGCACGCCGGTGGCGTCCGCGCCGGCGTGCGCCGCACGCTGCCCGGCCGCAACAACCCGGCCCACGGCCCAGCGCAGGTTGACCGCCGTCGGACGCGCGTTACCGATCCGCTCCGTCAGCAGGGCAAGGGCGGCGACCGCCTCGTCGGTTGTCGCGGGGCGGGCCTCGGCGAGCCCGACGACGACCCCATAGGCGCCGCAGATCCCGATCGCCGGGGCGCCGCGGACGGCCAGCGTGCGAATGGCGTCGACCACCTCGTCGACGTTGGAGAGGCGCCAGTGAACCAGCTCGGCCGGGAGCCGGCGCTGGTCGACGATGACCGGGACGCCATCGTCCCAGCGCACGCTGGACAGTGGAGCTCGGGCGGCTTCCGCGGGAGGCGGCGGCTGGAGGTCGGCTTGCGTCACGGGGTCCTCGGCGAAAGGTGGAGGCCCCGGTGGAACCCGTGACCTCGTTGGTGAGGCTGGGTTGACGACGTCAGGCGGGAGAGAAGCTCCGCTCCGCGACCGACGCTGCGATCCCGACCCCTGGGGGCAGGCAACAGCGGCAACACATGAGGGGTCGGGAGATCGGGGTCGCGCGCACGTCGGGATGCTACGTGATCCGCCGGCTTTGCGCCGCCACAGAATCGACCGCAGGGGTCACGACGCCGATGTCATCGCCTCCCGATTCACGGGCAGCCCATCCGGGCGGCGAGGTGCAACCCGTCGACCGTTGGGCCGAACAGCGTCGCCGAGCCCTGCGTGTGCTGCCAGAGCAGGCCAAGGAAGTACAGGCCCGGCACGTCGGTCACGCCCCGCTGATGGCGCGGGTCGCCGAGCTCGTCGAGGTACCGCAGATCGAACCAGCTGAGTCGAGGCCGTAGCCCATCGTCCAGATGACGGTCGAGATGCCCGCATCGTCCAGGTCGAGCTCGGCGAGCTCAGGCGGCTCGAAGGCAACGGGCTGATCGTTATCCGGGGGTACGTCGAGCCCGGCTCGCTCGATGTAAGCGGAGAAGGGCCGCACGGACCCGCGAGACCGTCAGATCGACCGTTGCACAAGTAGCGCGCCGGGGCTGACCACTTATCTGACCACTTATGCTGCCGTGCGGTGCGATCCAGTGGCGTCCACAGAAGTCCACCTCACGACAGGGTGGACGCACGCGGACGCCATGCCGAGAGCCCCCTCCTCGAGCCGTTCGTTCGGATACCGGAGATCTCCACGCTAGGCTCAAAGCGACGGTGGTACGCGGTCTGCGGTGTTGCCTGACATCTTCTCCTGTCTGGCTCTCCGGCGGTACACCGCCCAGGCACCGTCCTTGGCCGCGCCTCCGCCCTTCCATCTCTTCGCATAACAGCGCCAGCACTTCCCTTTCGCGTAGTGCTTCCGGCGCGGGTGACAACTGGCTGGGATCACGTGCTTCACCTCGTCTTGGACCAACCTCTAACCCTGCCCCACAGGTCCGGCCTGAGGTGAGGCAGCAGCGCCACTCGGACGCGCAGTCGGATAGGCCCCCGCCGGCCGGCGACCGAAGAGGGCACTCGACGCTACGGACTCCACTTTCAGGGGCGGGGGGAGCTACCCGGTCGCCCTTGCAGCGACGTCGAGACGGTTGTTCACAGGACCGCCGCGTCCTCGGCGATCGTCCTGCGGCCGCCGGGCTGCTTCCAGGTGGGAGTCCGGTGGCCTACTCGTGCCTCACGGCTGTGATGTGGGCAGGTCGTTGAGGCCCTGGGTCGATTGGATCGTCGCCTCCCGATGGGTGTCTCAGGACACCTCCTCCAACGCTGTGGCCGGGATCAGGCGACGACGACCTACCTTGACGGAACGAAGGCGGCCTGCGGCGATCTCGGCGTAGACCGTCGTCCGGCCGACACCGAGTATCTGCGCAGCCTCGGCCACGCCCAGCAGTCGATCCGGCAGAGCGGGTCGCGCCTCGGCTTGAAGCTCCGCGCGGATCGCGTCGACGAGTGCCACAACTGCCGACGTCAGTGAGTCCTTTGGACTATCGCCACTGGAGCCGGCTCGATGCGGAGGCAGCCGCCGGACGGTCGGGGTGGAAGTGGATCCCGGCATAGCCGAGACGATGCCTGGGTGCACCCGGTGATGAACACCACCCGGAACCGGAAGAGAACCGGAAATCTATTCGATCGGCCAGGGGAGGCGGTATTCCTTGAGGTACGTGCTCACCGTGCGCGCACTCACTGGGGGGTCTAGACGTTCGCCAAGCTCTTCGTGCGTGGGTCGATGACTTTTGGCGATCTCGCGAAACGTGTTGACAAGGGTCTCGCGGCTGTGGGTTCGGCCTCGAGGTCTTCCCGGTTTCGCCGCGCGGGGTCTGGCGATAGGCGGGGGAGGTCCGATGTCCTCGTGTAGCGCCAAGAGCGCGGCAGCCACTGGCTCGTTGATGTAGTAGTGATCGCGGTCGTCGCC
Organism: Chloroflexota bacterium; assembly: GCA_030447745.1. Classification (GTDB taxonomy): domain Bacteria; phylum Chloroflexota; class Limnocylindria; order Limnocylindrales; family CSP1-4; genus JACDAV01. The sequence goes on from JAUJOH010000001.1 coordinate 239,828, forward strand.
GGGTCGGCGAGGCGCCTGCAAGAGGAGGGTCGCGTCCGCCGCCGAGAGCTCGCAGAATGGCGCTTCCGCCACATCGAGAAGTTTTGGACCGAGGCTGACGTGGCCAATCCGCACGATCGGCGTGGACCCCCAACGTCGGAACGACACCGAGAACGGCTGCCGGCCCGGCGCAAAAATGTTCTGGTCGGCCATCAAGGCGCGGAGCTGGCGAAGAACCGTCGCGCCGGCCGGACTAAGCCGTGCCAAGGCCCAACGCCTCGTCGATGGCTGCGGCGGCCGCATTGTGCAGTTCGGGCACTATGGCCGCGTAGGCTGAGGCCGTGATTGCAATGCCGGCGTGGCCAAGCCACTCGCTGATGACCGCAAGAGGAACTCCCTTGGCGAGCATCGTGGTGGCCGCTGAATGTCGCAGGTCGTGGAAGCGGACTGGCGGCACACCCGCCCGATCGCGAGCTTTGCGGAACTCCCGCGACACCCGCTCCGGGGCCAGCGGCTGACCGACCCCGTCCGTAAACACGAGTCCATCCCGGTCCTGCCAGGCGGTGGCCGCGGCGTGTCGAGCGAAAAGCTGGCGAGTGCGACGTGTTTCCAGAGCGTTGCGCGCACGCGCCGGGAGCGGGATGGTCCGTCGCGACTTGGTCGTCTTGGGTTCCGCAAGCACCCATTCGTTTCCGTGGCCCCTCGCGAGTGACCGATGAACGGTGAGCCTGTCGCGGTCGATGTCGCGCCACGCCAGGCCCAGGAGTTCCCCGAGCCGGAGGCCGGTTGTCGCTGCGAGCGCGTACAACGGGCCGAGCTCGTCCTCCGTTGTCGCGTCGATCAGCCTCGCCAGGTCAGGAGCGGCCAAGTAGGTGATCGGTCGGTGCGCGACGTACGGCGGCCGTGCGTCAGCGGCGACGTTCCGACCTACGGAGCCGTCCCGAACGGCATCTGCCAAGGCCCGGCGCAACGTTGCCCGGAGGTGGCGCACCGTTTGCGGCGACAGCCCGCCAGGGTTTTGACGACCTCGCGTCCGAACTGCCGGCCGTTCGGGCCTTCCGGCCGCAAGGAAGCCGCTTAGTCCAGTCTCCACGTCCGTTGCAGAAAGACGGGCCAACGGGATCCGGCCGAATCGTGGGTTGAGGTAGACCCGAACGTGCATTTCAGCCGTGCGCCACGTTGAGGGCCGGACGCGCAGTCGGTGCCTCTCCAGCCAGCGGGCAAGAAAGTCGCCCGTCGTGAGGCCCGGCCCCGCAGGTGCGAGCGTGCCGAGCCGGAGGTCACGCCGGAGCTCGTCAAGCTTTGCTCGAGCGGACTCGGCCGTCCGACCCGTGACCGTTCGGCGATGTCGGGTACCGGCGGGGTCTGTCCAGGTGATGGCACCGCGCCACCGGTCACCGTTGCGGTAGACCGACCCTTCGCCGGCAGATCGCCGGCGAGCCTTCCGGGCCGTAGAATCCGGCATGTCGGGCGTCCTCACTGTCAGGACTCCGTCGAGCGCCTCGTCCGTTCGCCGCGGGCGAGGCGTCGTCTTTTGTTCGCCATTGTACGCCTGTTGCTACCGAGGTTGCTACCGCGCAGACATGGAACGAGGCCCCGAAGGGCCTCGCTCGTTCACAATGAGTGGAGGCGACGACCGGATTCGAACCGGTGAATAGAGGTTTTGCAGACCTCCGTGTTGAGCCACTTCACCACGTCGCCATCTGTGGTTCGCCGGCCCGGTGTCGGCGGATGGTCCGCATCGCGCGGACCATATTCGGTTGGCTGCCCCTCGAGGATTCGAACCTCGGTTCACGGATCCAAAGTCCGCTGTCCTACCGCTAGACGAAGGGGCAGCGTCGCTCTGGCGGGCGGCCGTCGCGCCCCTGGGGCAACAAATGGAGCGGAAGACGGGACTCGAACCCGCGACCCTCACCTTGGCAAGGTGATGCTCTACCAACTGAGCCACTTCCGCCCGATGACGCGACCACCTTTGCGGTGGTGCCGAGAGCCAGGATCGAACTGGCGACACCGCGATTTTCAGTCGCGTGCTCTACCAACTGAGCTATCTCGGCCCGATGGCCAACCAGGCTTTGGCCGCCCGTCGGCGGTCCAGAGGATAGCACGGGGTCGCGACGCCCCTCAAGGCGACGGACTGGAGCCAGGCGCGTGGCGGCACGACCTCCGGCTTGCTGCGGCCGCTACTCGTGCCACGGCTATTTCCTGACCATCGGCAGACACAAGGGCGCGAACCACCACCGGGTCGAGGTTCTGCGCGCGGTGTGCACGCACGAATCGGCCGCGCGGGCGTGGCGAGCCCCCCGATGTGGCGGCCGAAGGGCCGCGGATAGCACTGCCACGAATAGCCCCCGGCGACTACGGTTCCCGGGCTCCGTCGCGCCCCAGGACCGACTCCAGCAGCGCGTACCCGCCGGGGCTGCCCGGCCACCGGCGCCGGAGCTCCTCGCTCCCGACGCGCTGCCGCACGTATCGAAGCACGAGCACGGCCACGATGATGTCGTCGAGCGGGCCCAGGACCGGGACGAACTCCGGGATGAGGTCGATCGGGTTGACGAGCCAGACGATCAGCCCGACCAGCGCGAGTCGGGCGCCCAGAGGCGTCGAGCCGTCCGCGAGCAATGACCGCACGAGCCGGGCGACGTCCGGCACGACACCCACGGCCTCGCGGAGTGGCACGTCGCGCGGCCGGCCGACCCAGACCAGCGCAATTGCCGCCAGCCAGACGACCACCAGTCCGGCGACGACGGTGACGAAGGGTCGGAGGTCCAGCGCTACTCCAGCTCCGCCAGCGCCGCCACGTCCGGCTCGGCCAGCGGCCGCTCCCCGGTGAGCTCCCGCAGCCGGTTGATCCGCTCGACGATCGGCGGGTGCGTCGCGAAGAGCCCGGAAGCCCGCGTCTCGAACTTCTTGATCGGGTTCGTGAAGTAGAGGTGCTGCGTCGCGCGGTTCGCGACTTCGAGGACCTCCCGGTCCGCGGTGATCTTGGCGAGCGCACGCTCGAGCCCGGACGGGTTGCGGGTGATCTCGACCGATGACGAGTCCGCCAGGTACTCCCGCTGGCGGCTGACGGCCAGCTGGACGAACCGTGCGGCGATCGGGGCCAGGATGGCGAGCACCATCGCCAGCACGAGCATGATGACCTGGAGAACGCCGCCGCCATCACGACCGCCCGAGCGGCGTCCTCCGCCGCCCCAGAAAGTGAAGCGCAGGAAGAAGTCGGACAGGAGGGCGATCGACCCGACGAGCACCCCCACGATCAGCGAGAACCGGATGTCGAGGTTCCGGACGTGCGCGAGCTCGTGCCCGATGACGCCTTGCAGCTCCTCCCGATCGAGCTTCTCGAGCAGTCCCGTCGTGACGGCGATCGAGGCGTGCTCAGGATCCCGTCCGGTGGCGAACGCGTTCGGCGCAGAGTCATCGATCACGTGCACGCGAGGCATGGGGATGTTCGCCGCAATCGCCATCTCCTGGACGACGTTCATCAGCTGCGGAGCCGTCGTCTCGTCGACCTCTTTCGCGTTCGACGCGGCCAGGACGAGCCGGTCGCCCGTGAAGTACGAGCCGAGCGACATGACCAGCCCGACGACGAACGCGAGCGCGGTCGCACCGATCGCTCCGGCCGGCTCGCCCGTCAACGCATAGCCGGCGGCAAAGCCCAGCGCCCCGAGCAGCACGACCACGACCAGCGCAAGGAGGAACGAGTTGCGCCGGTTGGCCGCGATCTGGTCGTAGAAGGTCGAGCGAGCCAAAGCGTCCTCTCCGCTCGCGTCGTCCGGCGGCCGTGCGTCGCGGACGGTGTGACGGGTCCGGCCTCAGCCGACCGACAAATCGACGCGCGGCACGTTCGCTGCTTCGGGCTCGGCATCGAAGAATTCGCGACGGGTGAACGCGAACGGTCCGGCGATCAGCATGCTCGGGAACGTCGCGATGGCGGTGTTGTAGTCGAGCACCGACGCGTTGTAATGCTGGCGGCTGAACGAGATCTGGTTCTCCGTCGTGGTCAGCTGCTCCTGCAGCTCCAGCACGTTCTGGTTCGCCCGCAGCTCCGGGTAGTTCTCCACGACCGCGAACAGCGACCGAAGGGCGCCCGTCAGGGCGTTCTCGGCCTGAGCCTGCTCGGCCGGGCCGCGCGCGCCGGCGGCGACCGCAGCCGCGCGCGCCTCGGTGACCTGAGTCAGGACGTCCTGCTCGAACCCCATGTAGCCCCTGACGGCGTTCACGAGGTTGGGGATCAGGTCGTGCCGACGCTTCAGCTGCACCTCGATCTGGGCAAACGCCTCGTCCACCCGGAGCCGTCGCTGGACCAGACCGTTGTAGATCGCGATGGTCAGGACGACGACGAGGAGGAGGATCACGATGACGACCAGGACCGGGATGTCCATGTTGCCCTCCGGAAATGGCCGCGCGACGCCGGCTCGGTCGGGCGAGTCTAGCAGCCCACATCGCGCCGTCGAGCACCGAACGGTGGGCGGTACTGGACTCGAACCAGTGACTTCCTCGGTGTAAACGAGGCGCTCTAACCGACTGAGCTAACCGCCCGAGGCGACAGCGTAGGCGCTGGGTTGGGGCTGCGTCGACGGTGACGCCTGGTCCGGGTCGATCTCGCGCGCGGTCGGCGCCGGGCATGCCGAGTGGCCGGTCGACGGGGCCCTCGCCGCGGCGCGCACACCTGGCGGCGCCGGTCGACGCGCCGGCAGGCCGCGGCGCGCCACCCTTCGTTCGCGTGCCAGACGTGCGTGGACGGACTGCTGGGTTTGGTCGCGCGTCGAGGCCCGCTTTCCGGCCGTTCCCACGCACGGGCTGCGGCGCTCGGCAGCAACAAGACGGCCGAACAGTCCACCGAGGCATGGGTGGCCCGGTTCGGGCCGTCGCAGCCGGTACGAGTCCCGGACCGCATATCCGCACCGATCGACGGCGAGGCCCGCGGTGTGACAGTTGGCTTGTTGCCGCGCCGGTGAATCAGAACGAGCGCCCGAGGGCGCCCGTCTCGTCGGTGTCAGGGTGGTGCCCAGGCCGGGACTTGAACCCGGATGAGTTGCCTCATACGCCCCTCAAACGTACGCGTATACCAATTCCGCCACCTGGGCACGGTGCTCGCCGGGGTTCGGGACCCGAGGGGGTTGTGGTGGTACCGAGGACGGGACTTGAACCCATACGCCCTTGCGGGCACTAGCTCCTGAAGCTAGCGCGTCTGCCAATTCCGCCACCTCGGCGCGGTCCCTGGCGACCGGTCCCCGAAGGCTCCGGCCGCCGGCGAGGCGCCATGGTAGCACATCGTCCCCGGCCCTCCGGCACGTCGGACCGACGCAGCCGCGCACCCGCTGACAACGCCGCGGGCAGCGGTCACGTGCGGCCGCGCCACCGGACGAAACGGGTCCCGCACCGCCCGCCGGCGCCCGCGCAGGCTCAGCCGGCCGCCGGCGCGAAGACGAACGAGACGAGCGAGAAGAGGACGAAGAGGACGAGCAGGACGATCGTGAACTGCCAGAGCCGGCGCTCCACCCCGCGGCGGCTCCGGTAGACGGCCGAGTCCCCGCCGAACGTGCCGGACAAACCCGTGCCGCGCGCCTGGAGCAGGATCGCGGCGATGAGCGCGAAGCTCACGATGATCTGGCCGAACGCCAGCAACGGGTTCACGGACGGGGGTCCCTCCTGGTGGCTCGGCGGCGGATCGTAGCACAGCCACTTCGCTCCCCGGCCCCCCGGGGACCGGGATCAGCCGCGGGAGCGCGGTTCGAGCAGGCAGGTGCCCGTCATCCCGTCCCAGCGTGGCAGGCCGGCAAGTCCCAGCACCGTTGGCGCGACATCCGCGAGCACGCCGTTGCGCAATCGCCGCCCGGCCACGGCTCGACCGCGCAGCACGACCGGCACGTTGTTCAGCGAGTGCGCCGTGACAGGGGCGCCTGAGGCGTCCCGCATCTCGTCGGCGTTCCCGTGGTCGGCGGTGACCGCCAGCAGTGGGCCGACGCCGGCCGGGTCCCGCGCGTCGACGTCGTTGAGCGCTGCCACGACCCGCGCCAGACACGCGTCGATCGCCTCCACGGCCCGAACCGTCGCGTCCCAGACCCCCGTGTGCCCCACCATGTCCGGGTTCGCGTAGTTGGCGACGACGAAGTCGTACGCGTCCGACTCGATCGCCTCGACGAGCGCGTCCGTGACCCCCGGCGCGCTCATCTCGGGCTGGAGGTCGTACGTCGCGACCTTGGGGCTCGGGACCAGCCGCCGGTCCTCCCCGGGCCACGCCGCCTCCCGGCCGCCGTTGAAGAAGTACGTCACGTGCGCGTATTTCTCCGTCTCGGCGACGTGGAACTGGCGCCAACCGGCCTCGGAGAAGGCCTGCGCGAGCGACCGCGCCTCTTCCGGCGGGAAGGCGACTTCGACCGGCAGCCCGGCCTGGTACGCCGTCATCGTGATGACGAGGAGGTCGTGCGGCGGCGGCCGTCCATCGGGCGCGGCCCGGTCGAACCCGACGAAGTCGCGATCCGCGAGCGCGTGCGTCAGCTGCCGGGCGCGATCGGCTCGGAAGTTGCCGTGCACGATCGCGTCGCGGTCGGTGAGCCGCCCGTCGACACCGTCGATCACCGTCGGCCGAATGAACTCGTCGTTCTCGCCGCGGGCGTACCCGCCCTCGATGGCCGATGTCGCGGAAGATGCCCGCTCCCCCACCCCGTGGACGATGGCGTCGTAGCCGCGCTCGACCCGCTCCCAGCGCTGGTCGCGGTCCATCGCGTAGTAGCGCCCGCCGACCGTGGCGATGCGAGCGTCCGGATGAGCGGCGGCGAGGCCCGACTCGAGGCCGCGGACGTGGCCCAGAGCAGAGCGCGGCGGTGTGTCGCGGCCATCGAGCAGCGCATGGATGCGCACCGCCGGCACGCGGAGTCGCGCGGCGAGCTCAACGATCGCGACGAGGTGCCGGTCATTCGCGTGGACGCCGCCCGGACCGATGAGGCTGACAACGTGGAGGCGACCCGTCTCCCGCCCCCGCTCGGCGGCGGCCAGCAGGGCCGGTCGGGTCGCGAACGAGCCGTCGGCGATCGCCGCGTCGATCCGGGGCAGGTCCTGCAGAACGGGCCGCCCGGCGCCCAGGTTGAGATGCCCGACCTCCGAGTTGCCCATCTGGCCGGCGGGCAACCCGACCGCCTCTTCCGAGGCCCGCAGAACGGCATGCGGGGAGTCCCCTTCGAGACGGCGCCACGTCGGCATCCGGGCGGCTGCGATCGCATCAGCGGCCGGATCGACACCGATGCCGAAGCCGTCGATCACGACGAGCACGATAGGACGGGGGCGGAGGACACCGCCTGGACGAGGGCCGGTCACCCCGTGGCGATCGGGTCGAGGCGAGCCCGAGCGGTCATCGCGGCGCGGGCGACGATGCCGGCCATCTCGTCCGGCTGGAGCGACGCGCCTCCGACGAGCGCACCGTCGATCGCCGGCTCGGCCAGGAACTCCGCGATGTTCGCGGACGTGACGCTCCCGCCGTACAGGATCGGGAGCCCCGCTCCGCCGTCCGCCCAGCCGAGGTCGGCAACCGTCCGTCGGATCCCGTCGGCCATGTCCGAGGCGTCAGCGCCGCGGGCCGTGTGCCCGGTCCCGATCGCCCAGACCGGCTCGTACGCCACCACGAGGCCGCCCGCCTCGAGCACCGCGGCATCGTGCGTACCCAGCGCGCCGCGCACCTGCGCGTCGACGACGGCCTCTGCCAGCCCCGCGTCCCGCTCGTTGTGCTGCTCGCCGACGCACAGGATCGGGCGCAGCCCGGCCTCCACGGCGCGGCCGATCTTGCGACCGACGAGCATGTCCGTCTCCCCCGCATCGCGCCGCCGTTCGCTGTGGCCGACGATGACCCAGGTCGCGAGACCGGCGAGCATCGGCGCGCTCACCTCGCCGGTGAAGGCGCCGTGCAGCTCGTGGTGGACGTTCTGCGCCCCCACGGCGATCGGAGGGGCGGCATCGGCGAGCGCATCGCGGACCGCCGCCAGCGCCACGAAGGGCGGGCAGACGATCCGCACCACGTCCGCGTCGGCCGTCCGCCGCGCGATCGTCCGCGCGAGCTCGCCGGCGTCGGCGGGCGTGGTGTGCATCTTCCAGTTCGCGGCGACGATGACGGGGCGCATGGCCGTGATCATGCCAGAGCGGTTCCGTCGATCGGGGACGCCCGCGGCGCCCGGGGGCCGGGACCCTCCACGTTCGACGGACGACGAGCCGGGGGCACCCGCGGCCGGCGCCGGTCGCGCAGACCGGCGCTCGCATCGTCGTGGAGGGCCAGCCGCTCGAGCCGCTCGAGCGCTCGCTGAACGGCCGATCGGTGGAACGAGAGCCGCTCCGCGAGCTCGGTCAGGGTCGCCTCGGGCGTCTCGCGACGGGCCTCCGCCACCGCTCGGACGACATAGGGCTGGTCGGCGAGCCGCCCGTCGCCTTCGAGCGTCTCGATCGCGGCCAGCTGGCGGCCGGCGGCGCCGACCGCGCGCTGGAGGTTCGCGGCTTCGGCGTTGAGCAGCCGGTTGAGCTCGCCGCGGAGCGCGCGCGAGACCTGCCGCGCCTCGAGCTCGAGCATCGACGCGCCCGCCCCGATCCGGCGGAGGAACGTCCCGACGCGCTCGGCGCTCTTCCAGGTCACGACGCCGCGTCCGCGGCGGACGCGCGCCGACGCCGGGAGCCCAATGTCGGCCAGGCGACCGGCGAGGACCGGCGCCTCGTCGGGAGCCACCACGAACTCGAGATGGGCGCGGCCGCCGGCGAGGCTGAGGGACCCGCGCGAAAGGAACCGGCCGCGCAGCCAGGCCGTGCGGCAGTGGTCCGGGGCGCGTTCCCAGCCGAAGGCGTCCGGCCTGGCGTCCTTCCGTGGCCGTGCCGCGGTCCCGTGCTGCGCCTGATGGCGGTCCGTCACGCCGCCCCGGCGCAACCGGACGAGCAGCCGCGCCACACTCGCCCGCCGACCGGCGAGCGCGCCCTCGAGCCCGGCCGACTCGGCGGCGCGGTCGCACGGCCGTCCCGGATCGATGGCGGCGAGTTCCGCCCGGAGGGCGGTGACGAGGTCCCGGTCGGGGTGTGCGACCGTCGTGCCCGTCACGCGGTCCGAGCGAAGCCCGGGCGGCGGTGCTCCCGCTCGAGCAGCCCGAGGAGCGCGGTCGCCAGTCGCGCCGGATCGTGGTGGTGGGCGTTGTCCGGATCCACGACCTGGTCGATCGCGAGGCGGGGTGCCGGGTCGACGCCCGGCGGCCAGCGCGTCAGGCGGACGGGCTCGGCGCGGTAGGTGTCCGGTGCGCGCGCACCGACACCGCTGTTCACCAGCACCACGTCCGCGATGGCGGGGGAGGTGTGCGCGACGAGCGCCTCGACGTGCGCCGCGAGGTCGTAGTCGGACGTCTCGCCGGTCTGAGTGGCCACGTTGCAGACATAGACGCGGAGGGCCGAAGTCGACTCGACCGCGGCACGGATCTGCGGCAGCAGGAGCGCCGGCAGGAGGCTCGTGTACAGGCTGCCGGGACCGAGGACCACGAGATCCGCCTCCTCGATCGCCTCGACGGCGTCGTCCGAGCAGGGGACGCCGTCCGGTGAGAGCCAGACGCGCTGGATGCCGCTCGAGCGGGCGATGCGCGACTGACCCGAGATCGTCGTGCCGTCCTCGAGCGCGGCGTGGAGCGTCAGCGGGATCGGGGACACCGGCAGGACCTGGCCGCGGACCGCGAGCACGCGGTTCATTCGTCGAACGCCCTCTTCGAAGTCGCCGTCCTCGATGGCTGCCATCGCGGCGATGAGCAGGTTCCCGACCGCGTGTCCCCCGAGACCGGGGTGCTCCGCCGTCCCGGTTCCGGGCGGGCCGCCGACCGGGAACCGGTACTGGAGCAGGCCGGCCATCAGTGGCTCCGCGTCGGCGAGGGCGACGATGCAGTTTCGGATGTCGCCGACCGGCGGGATCCCGAGCTCCTCGCGCAGGACGCCGGAGGAACCGCCGTCGTCGGCAACCGTGACGACGGCGGTCAGGTTGCTGGTGTGCTCCTTGAGCCCGCGGAGCAGCGTCGACAGGCCCGTTCCGCCGCCGATCGCGACCACGCGCGGCCCGCGCGCCAGGAACCGCTTCTGGTAGATCACCTCGACCAGCGGCTGGTTCGCTCCGGCTGCCGGGCGGAACGGGTCCATGAAGGCCCGGATCACGCGGATCGCGCCGAGCACCACGAGGCTGGCCCCGAGCAGTCCCACCAGCAGGCCGCGCAGCGCGTAGGGCAGGAACTGCAGCGTGACGACGTCGATCAGCACCTCCGTCATGCCGCCCGGCTGCAGGTCGCGGGTCGCCTGCCGGATGACGTGGGCGCCGGCGACGGCGAGGAGCAGGAGCCCGACGAAAGTGACGAGCAGCCATCGCTTGATGCCGATGCCTGGCGTCAGCCATCGTCGGAGGTTCACGTGGCGCTACGTCCGCTCGAGCTCGCGATGGAAGACGGCAACCGGACCGAAGCCGCGCTCTCGGAGCCACGCCGCGAGCTCCTCGGTCAGCACGATCGACCGGTGGTAGCCGCCCGTGCAGCCGATGGCGACGGTCAGCCGGTTCTTGCCCTCGGACACGTAGGCCGGCACGGCAAACTCGAGGAACCCGCGCAGCGACTCGAGGAACTTCGTCGCCAGCGGCTGGCCGAGCACGTAGGCCTTCACGGAATCGGTCAGCCCGGACAGCTGCCGCAGGTCGTCGACGTAGTAGGGGTTCTGGAGGAACCGGATGTCGAACATCAGGTCCGCGTCGAGCGGCACCCCGTACTTGAACCCGAAGCTGATCAGCTGAATGGCCAGCGTCTCCGGGCCGACCCGATCGCCGAGGTGGCTGAACAGCTTCTCGCGCAGCTCGCGGAGCGACAGGTCGGAGGTGTCGAGGACGACATCCGACGCGACCCGGATGGGCTCGAGGATCCGCCGCTCCTGCGCGATCGAGCTCGCGATGCCGCGCTGATCCGCCAGCGGATGGCGGTGTCGCGTCTCCGAGAAGCGCCGGATGAGCACCTCGTCCCGGGCGTCGAGGAAGAAAATCTGCGGCCGGATGCCGCGTCCCTCGAGGGCGCCGCGCATGGCGGCCAGCGCGACCGGCGCATCGCCGGCACGGACGTCGAGCACGATCGCCACCCGGGCGAAGCGGTGGCGGTCGGCCGACACGAGCTCCGCCAACTCCGGGAGCAGCTCGCCCGGCAGGTTGTCGACGACCGAGTAGCCGAGATCCTCGAACAGCTTCGCGGCCGCCGTCTTGCCGCCGCCGGACAGCCCGGTGACGATGACGACGTGCTGGTCGCCGAGCCCGTCGTCGACGACCGGCTCGCCCGGGGCTGCTGCCGGCGGGGGGCCGGGTTGCTGGGCAGTGGTCACGGGGCCCAGTCTACCGCCGCCCGCACGCCCCCCTTCCCGAGCACGCTGAACGGCGCCGCCGCTCAGCGGCCGGTGCGCGCGATGACGAAGGCGGTCCCCTCGAACAGGAGGTACATCGTGCCGCCGAGGACGAACGGGCTGACCAGGTCGCCGCCGGGTGTGGCGATGGCCGAGAAGATGGCGATGCCAAGGATCACGAAGCGGCGGGCCGCCCGAAGCGCCCCCGAGGTGACGATCCCGACCCGGGACAGGCCGAACAGCAGGATCGGGAACTCCATCACCAGGCCGAAGGCGAGGAACATCGTGGTCACGAAGTTGAAGTACTGCGCGGCGCCGAGCTCGTTGGCGAACACGCCTCGTCCGAAACTGAGCAGGAAGCCGAGGGCGTAGGGCAGAACGAGGTACGCGATGCCGACCCCGAGCGCGAAGAACGCCAATGCCAGCGGCACCCACGGCCGCATGGCGCGCCGCTCGGCCGGGGTCAGACCGGGCGACACGAAGGCCCATGCCTGGTACAGGATCACGGGCATCGCCAGGACGACCCCGACCACGACCGCAACCCGAACGTAGATGAAGAACGCGTCGCCTGGCGCCAGGTTGAGCAACCGGCCGCCGGCCGGGGCGGCGAGGAGCTCGATGATGCCTTCCGCGAAGTAGAAGCCGACGACGGAGCCGACGACGACCGCGAGGAGTGCCCGCAAGATCCGCGTCCGGAGCTCGCTGAGGTGGTCGAAGAGCGACATCACCCGGTCGTCGCCGGCCGGCGTGCTCGGGGCCGGAGTGGCGGGCGCGGGCCTCGAGGGAGCGGCGGGTGGCGCTGCCGGAGCAGCCGAGGCCGGTAGAACGTCCCGTGGCACCGGCGGAGGCGCGCCGGGACGGCGTCCCCGATCGTCGGCCATGGCGGCGCCGCGGTGCTAGGGCTTGGGCTCGGGGGTCCGCTCCGTCCGCGGCTCGGCGGGCGGTGCTCCGGCCGCGGTCGTCGGCGGCGCGGCCGGACTGGCCGAGGTCGGTGTCGAAGGCGGCAGCGGCGACGTGTCGATCCTCGCCGCCTCCTGGACGTCCGACGACGCCTTCCGGAACTCGCGGATGCTGCGGCCCAGGGCGGCCCCCACGTCCGGGAGCTTGCCGGGGCCGAGGATGAGCAGCGCGATGACCAGGATGATCACCAGCTCGAGCGGTCCGGGGGTCGGCATCGGTGCGCGGCCTGCCTCCTGCCTGCACGGTGCCCGGCGGACGGCCACGGCGCGGGCGGCTGCCTGACGGGAGGGCTAGGGTAGCACAGGGAATCTGGCCGCCCAGCCGTGCGCCGCCGCCGCCAGCCGGCCCGCCAGGTCCACCCCGGAGTCGTCCGCGGAGTCCGTGGCCGCCGCCGTGATGCCGCGCGAGACGTTGACGAGGAGCCCGCCCCCCGGTCCCAGCGCCGCGGGCGAGGCGGTCGCCGGGCCGTGTGCCCGGACCGCGTCGGCGTCGCCGCCTTGCGCGCCGATGCCCGGCACGAGGAATGCCAGCCCGGGTGCCGCTGCTCGGACCGCTGCCAGCTCGGCCGGCGCGGTGGCACCCACGACGAGCCCGACCGTGCCGCCCGGGCCCCACGCGGTGCCGCGTCGCGCGATGCGCGCCCACAACGGCTCACCGGGCGCTCGGCTCAGCGCGTCGGGCTCGACCCGCAGTCCCTGCACCTCCTCGGCACCGGGGTTCGAGGTGCGGCACAGCACGTAGGCGAAGCGGTCCAGCCGCTCGAGAAGCGGCGCGATCGCAGCCTCGCCAAGGTACGGGTTGACGGTGACCGCGTCCGCTCCGAGCGAGTCGAACAACCCGACCGCCTGGCGAGCGGATGTCGAGCCGATATCGCCGCGCTTGCCGTCGAGGATGACCGGCACCTCCGGCGGCACGAGGGCTCGGAGTCGCTCGAGCGCGGCGAGGCCGGGCGAGCCCCAGGCCTCGAAAAAGGCCAGGTTCGGCTTGACCGCGGCCGCGAACGGGACCGTCGCCTCGAGCAGCGCGCGCGCGAACTGTTCCAGCCCGGTGACATCGCGCGGGAAGCCCGGCGGCAGCGTCGCGGGATCCGGGTCGAGACCCACGCACAGGACGGACCCGACGGCGCCGGACCGCCTGGCGAGCCGATCCAGGTAGCGCTCCGTCACGGTCCCGGCGACGACGCCTGGGCGAATGCGCGCGATCCGGGCGCTTCGGATCGGGACGATCCACCCGCGTCGCCCAGGTCGTCAGGATCGATGAACCAGCCCGGCCTCGAGCTCGGGTCCAGGCCGGACGTGTCAGTCAGGTTGATCGTCTCGGTGACCCTCCAGCCGGGGGCCGCGCCCTCGAGCGCCGCCAGCCGGAGGTCGATGACGCCGCCGCTCTCGTGCAGGAACGCGATGCCGTCGCCGGCCGGTGACCAGACCGGCGAGAACGATTGCCCATCGTCGGTGGCGCGCAGGACCTCCGACCCCGTTGCCGCGTCGAGGACCACCACGTCCGTCCCGCGGTTCGTCAGCTTCGTCGCGGCAACCCACCGGCCGTCGCGCGACCACGCCGGCGCGAGGTACCCCGGGCCGGTCATCGCCCTGCTCTCCCCGGTCCGCCGGTCCCAGCGCCAGATCTCGGGCGCGCCGCGGGCGGTATCGGCGTCCTGCGCGTTGCGGACGAACAGGAGCTCGCCGCCGTCCGGTCGCCACGCTGGATCCTGATGCCCGAGTGGCGGGTTCTCCGGGATATCCGGCCGCCGGAGCTCCGCTGAGCCGGGATCGAGCAGCTGCACGACGACGTTGCTCTGCGCCGGGTTCGGAGCGTCCGACACGACCGCGATCGTGCCGTCCCGCGACTGCACCGGCTGCCGGATCCAGGCCGCCCACCGGTATTCGCCGATCGTGACCCTGCCATCGGCGATCGGCTCGGGCTCACCGTTGCCGTCAGCCGCCACGCGCATCAGCGTCGGCACCTCGAGCGCGTACCGACGAGGGTTGCCGAGGGCCGGAAAGACGCCCTCCTCCTCCGTCGTCTCGACGTAGAGGACCGACCGGCCGTCCGGCGACCACGACGGCGTCATCGCCCGGCCGCTCCTCGTCAGCTGCCGCACGGTCGTGCCGCTCTGGATCCAGACGTTCCCGCTCTTGACGTAGACCATTGCGCCCGGCACATCCGCGCGCGGGTCGACCACGACGACGTTGGAGGGAGCTGGGGTCCGAACGCCGGCGCCCGGGGCACGGCTGCCACCCGGCTCCGGCGCCGAAGGCGCCACGGCGAGGCCGGCCGTCACGAACCGGAGCGTCAGCCACCCCACGACGAGCAACCCGAGCGCGGCCAGGACCGGGGCGCCCCAGCTCCCGACGGGTCCGATCCCGTACGGGTCGTTCGGGACCCGTGCCCGGCGCCGCGGCGCGTGCCGCGCGGGTGTCACGTCGGGCCGCCGACCGCGAGGACCGGTGCGCCTGCCGGTTCGAGCGATGCCAGGAGGGCGGCGGCGTCCGGATGATGACCACTCGGCGCGACATCGCGGATCTCGATCTGGAGCGACTCGAGGCCACCGAACCGGCGGCTGACGATCCGGCCGACCACGTCAAGCCGATCGCCCTCGGCCACCTGGTCGGCGAGGTCGCTGCGGTCGAAGGCGATCCCGTCGAGCACGTCCCGCACCCGGCGGAGCGTCAGTTGTGTGTGGCCGCCGGTCGCCGCGCGGACGCGCGTCACGGTCAGGCCGAGGATCGCGACGAGCGGATGCGGGTTGCCGGGACCGCACGGGGCCAGCCGCCCGAGCTCGCGATGCAGGTCGTACCCGACGGCGGCGGCGGGGACCGCGAGATCGAGGCGGGCCACGGGGCGGCGATCCGCTGGCCCGCCGATCGCCGCCAGCAGCAGAAAGCGCTCCGAGAAGGCGTCCCATCGCTCGACCGGCATCTCGAAGCCGGCGGCTCCGGCGTGACCGCCGTGGCGGGTGAACAGATCGGCGCACTCACCGAGCGTCGCGCCCAGATCCAGGACGCCGTCACTGCGCGCCGAGGCACGCACGACCGGGCCGAGATTGGCACCGACGATCGCCGGCCGTCCGAGGTCCTCGGCCAGGCGTGAAGCGACGAGCCCGACGATCCCGACGGGCCAATCGCCCCGCACGATCGTCGCCGCCGGCTCTTCGGACTCCCCTGCCCGATCACCGCCGGCGAGGACGGCACGAGCCTCGTCGATCGCGCTTCGCGTCAGGTCCCGGCGGGTCGTGTTGGCGATCTCGAGCGCATCCGCCAGGGCCGCCGCTTCACCGGCGTCCTCGGCCAGCAGGAGCCGCGCGGCTTGCGCCGCCTCGCCGACGCGTCCTGCCGCGTTGAGCCGCGGCGCGAGCGCAAACCCGATCGTCTCGAGGTCGGCAGCCGCCGGTTCGATGCCGGCGCGCGCGAGCAGCGCCGCGATCCCCGGCCGCGCCCCGATCCGGATCCGCTCCAGCCCGATCCGCGCGATCGAGCGGTTCTCGCCGACCACCGGCGCGACGTCGGCGACGGTGCCGATGGCGGCGAGATCGGCGAGGTCGAGGGCCGCATCCGCCCCACCCGGCTCGTGCTCGAGCAGGAGCTGGGCGAGCTTGAAGGCGACGCCACTGCCGGCCAACCGGCGGTCCGGGTAGACCGAGTCGGGCCGGTGCGGGTTGACGATGGCCGCGGCGGGCGGGAGCTCCGATGGGACGCGGTGGTGGTCCGTGACCAGCACGTCGATCCCGGCCTCGTTCGAGGACCGGATCTCCGCCAGGCTCGTGGTGCCGCAGTCGACGGTGACGATGACGCTGGCGCCCGTCGCTCGCGCCCGCTCGACGGCCGCCAGCGACAGGCCGTGGCCCTCCTCGAGCCGATCCGGCACGTACGGGTCGACGGCAACTGCAAGTGTCCGGAGTGCCAAGGTCAGGATCGCGAGCCCGGTCAGCCCATCGGCGTCGAAGTCGCCGAAGACGATGACCCGCTCCGCCGCCGCGCGGGCCCTCTCGATGCGAGCCGCGAACCGGTCGGCGTCCGGCAGGAGCCGCGGGTCGTGCAGGCCCGCGGCCGGATCCGCGAAGAACGCCGCGAGCTGTGCCGCGTCGAGGAGGCCGCGGGACGCGAGCAGCTCTGTCAGTCGGACCGAGAGGCCCAGTCGCTCACCTGCCGCCCGAACCTCCGGGTCGAGCGTGACGGGCGCCGGAAAGATCCAGCGGAGACGGGGTTGGACCACCCGGTCAGGATGCCACGGCGCGGTTCACCGCCGCTCTCCCGCGACTCACCCGGGCGGCGACCGATGACGCGACGGCCATGTCCGCCGCGGCGCAAGCCGTAGAAACGTATCGCGGCTCATGGGGTTGCTCGGCGGACGGCGCGGGGCGCCGCAACACGACCGCGGCGACGATCCTCTCGCTCCTGCCACTCGACCAGGAGCTGCGCCGCGTTGAAGATCGAGGAGTAGGTGCCGACGATGATCCCGAGCAGGAGCGCCAGCACGAAGTAGCTCGTCGCGGCGCCACCGAACAGCAACAGCGTCAGGAGCGTGATCGCGACCGTCAGGCTGGTGGTGATCGAACGGCCCGCCGTCTGCAGGATCGAGTGGTTGACGATGTCGCCGAACGGCTCACCTGCATGACGGGCCTTGTTCTCGCGGATCCGGTCGAAGACGACGATCGTGTCGTGGACGCTGAAGCCGATGACCGTCAGCATCGCGGTCACGAACAGGGCGTCGATCTCGACGCCGAAGAGCGTGCCGAGGATGGCGAACGTGCCGACGACGAAGACGACGTCGTGGACGAGGGTCGCGATGGCGGTGACCCCGAACTTGACGTCACGGAACCGGTACGTGATCCAGAGCATGATCCCGATCGACCCGATGACGATCAGCGTGAGCGCCTGGCCGATCAGGTCGCTCGAGACGACGGGGCCGACCGTCGTCAGCGACTCCTGCTCAGCGATGGGTCCGAGGCGGTCCTGGAGCGCACCCGCGACCTCGCCGAGCTCGCCTTCGGTGGGGATCGTGGTATTCGCCGCCGGCGGTGGTGCCGAGGCGGACGGTGACGGCTCCGCGGAACCGGACGGCCCGGGCGACGCCGACGGGCTGGCCGACGCCGACGGTCCGGCTGACGCCGACGCGGCCGCCGACCCGTTCGGCGCGGGGCTACCCGACGGAGATGCCGACACCGCTGCGGCGCTCGGTCCGCCGGACCCCGACGGTCCGGGCGTTACGGTCGGGGCTGGCGTCGTCGCCGGTGGCGGCGCGGCGAGTCCGATCGGCTCGGTCTTAATCTCCAGGAACCCCTCGGACGTCCGCACGACGGACGACTCGAGCCCGCGCGCCGCGAGCACTTCGCGGACGCCCTGCGGCGCGACGTTCGGATCCTCGAAGCGGATGACCCAGCGGGTCCCGCCCGTGTAGTCGATCGTGAACTTCAGGCCTGCGTCCGTGAAGGGCGTCAGGAGGATGAAGAACAGGCCCGGGATCGTGATGAGAGCCGAAAAGAGGAAGTACCACTTCCGCTTTCCGACGACGTCAAACACGCCCTCGTGCCTCACCCCTCAGGACCGGCCGCCCGTGGGGTCGGGCGACGAACTCGTGCTCCGCGACGCCGTACAGGCGCGCCCGGCGGAAGCGATCACGCTGGACGATGAAGCGGAGGATCGTTCGCGTCACGACGATCGCCGTGAACATCGAGACGAGCACGCCGATGATCAGGACGAGCGCGAAGCCGCGGATGACGGACGATCCGAAGAGGAACAGGATCGTCGCGGTGATCAGCGTGGACACGTTCGAATCGAGGATCGAGTTCCACGCCCGGCTGAAGCCGGCCTCCACCGCGGCCGGGAGCGACTTGCCGACGCGGAGCTCCTCCTTCATGCGCTCGAAGATCAGGATGTTGGCATCGACGGCCATGCCGATCGACAGCACGAAGCCCGCGATCCCGGCCAGCGTCAGCGTGACCGGGACGAGCCGGAACAGCGCGTACACCACAAGGCTGTAGTAGATCAACGCGATCGCGGCGACGACGCCCGGCAGCCGGTAGTGGATGACCATGAAGGTCACCACCAGGAGGATCGCGATCGCGCCGGCAAGCAGGCTCTTACGCAGGAACTCCGTGCCGAGCGTCGCGCTGATCTGCTCGTTCGAGAGCTCGCGGATCGGGAACGGCAGTGAGCCGAACTTGAGCACGGTGACGAGGTTCTGGGCCTCGGCCAGAGGGAAGCCCCCGGCCCCCCCGGCGCTGATCTGCACCTGGCCGTTCGGGATCTCGCTTTCGATGACCGGCGCGGAGATGACAGCCTTGTCCAGGGTGATCGCGAAGTACTCGCGGAGATGCTGCCGCGTATGCTCGGCGAAGAGCCGCGCGCCCTCCGGCCGCAGCACGAAGTTGACGGTTCGGCCACCCGTCTGGCCAGTCCCGATCGTGGCGCTCTCGATCTGGTCACCGCTGAACAGGACCGGATAGTCGATCGTCGTCCCCTCGGCCGGCGGCGTCTGGACCTCGGGCGGGATCGGGACGAAGTCCAGCCGCCCCGTCTGCCCGATCAGGCTCCGGACGGACTCGGGGTCCTCGACGCCCGGCAGCTCGACGACGACGCGGTCCGTGCCCTGGGTCGTGACGACCGGCTCGGAGACGCCGGTCTGGTTGACCCGGCGCTCGACAATGTCGCGGATGACGCCGAGGGCCTCCGCGTCCGGCGCGCGGTCGCCGACGGGCATCGCCTGGTACTCGACCCGCAGTCCACCCTCGAGGTCGAGACCGAGCTTCGTCTCGACGAGTCGCGGTCCGCCCTCGCCCCCGAACGGCACGCGAAGCCGGGGGAAGAAGTCGACGAAGAGGGCGAGCAGGCCGATGACGAGAATGAGGATCGGGCCGGTTCTGCGCATCGAGGGCGGATGATACAGCGAACCGTGGCGCCGTCGGCCGAGCCATCACAACGACGTTGCCGCCATCGGGTTGGCGCGGGTCGGGTCGACCGCGGCGCACGAGCGGTCCGGGCGAATACCGCCCGTGGAGTACAGGACGTCGCCCTGTCACCTGAGGGCTGCCGGCCCGGGCACGCCGGAGGCCGGCGTCCATGCCATTTACCGCCGGGGATGGTGCGTGACGGGATCTGATCGCCCACCACTACGCGGGGTGGTAGCTGACCAGAAACGGGGCCACCGCGGCGGACAGCACCACTTCGGACGGTAGGTGACCGGCGGATGCGGGCCGTGGGATCGTGCGGCGGCCGGCCGCGAAGGGGCCGGCGCAGGCTCACGCGTCGAGCGTTGCCTTGATCCGCTCCGCCAGCGACCGTCCGATCCCCGGCACCGCCGCGATCTGCTCGACCGGCGCGTCCCGGACGCGCTTGAGCGACCCGAAGACGCGCAGCAGCGCCTGCCGTCGCTTCGGCCCCACGCCCGGAAGCTCGTCGAACGCACTCCGGACGGTGGCCTTGTTGCGCAGCGAGCGGTGGTACGCGATCGCAAAGCGGTGCGCCTCGTCCCGGATCCGCTGCACGAGGTAGAGCGCCGGAGACGTGTGCGGCAGCACCACCGGATCCGACCTGCCGGGAAGGAACAGCTCCTCGCGGTCCTTGGCCAGGCCGACCAACGGCAAGTCCTGCAACCCGAGCTCCCGGAGGACCTCAAGTGCCGCACTCACCTGGCCCTTGCCGCCATCGATGACGAGGAGGTCCGGCATCCGCCAGCGACGCTCCTCCTCGTTGCCTTCCTCGCCCTCCCGCGCCCCGCGGAACCGCCGTCGCAGGACCTCCTGGTGCGACGCGAAGTCGTTCGGGCCCTGGACGGTCTTGATCCGGAACCGCCGGTATTCACCGCTCCGTGGCCTGCCGTCCTCGAACACGACCATGCTGCCGACCGACTCGCGGCCCTGGAAGTTCGAGATGTCGTAGCACTCGATCCGCGGCGGCGGAGCCGGCAGTGCGAGTGCCTCGGCCAGCCCCTCCAGCGCGACGAGCGTCTTGCCCTGGTCCGCCAGCCAGCGGGCCTGCTCGCGGGCCAGCGTCTCGGCGGCGTTTCGCTGGGCGAGGACCATCAGCTCGCGCTTCTCGCCCCGCTGCGGGACGTGGAGCCGGACACCGCTTCCCCGCCGGTCGGCCAGGAACGCCTCGACGTCCGTCGTGCCCAGCAGCCCGGTCGGGACGTAGACCTCGCGCGGGATCGAGGTCGCGCGGGCGTAGTACTGCAGCAGGAAGCCCTCGAGGACCTCGTCGTCAGACGCCTCCCGGGCGGCGTCGAGCAGGTAGACGTCGCGCCCCACGAGCTTGCCGTTGCGGATCGCGAACAGCTGGACGGCCGCCTGGTTGGCCTCGCGCGCGAGGCCGACGAGATCGAGCTCCGTCCGGGCGAAGGCGGCCATCTTCTGGCTCTCCATCGTCCGCTCGATCGCCCGGACCTTGTCACGGAGGACCGCCGCCCGCTCGTACTGCTGCTGCTCGGACGCCTGTCGCATCTCCTGCCCGAGCGCCTTGACCAGGGTCTCCTGCCGGCCCTCCAGGAACAGCTCGACCTGGTGGATGTCGGCCCGGTAGTCGTCCTTCGAGATCGCCTGGATGCAGGGGCCCTGGCAGCGCTTGATGTGGTACAGGAGGCACGGCCGCTGGAGCGTGCGCTCGCCGTCGCGGATGTCCAGCGTGCAGGTCCGGAACGGGAACAGCCGCCGGACGAGGTTCATCGACTCGTCCACGCTGGTCGCGCTCGCGTACGGCCCGAAATACCGGCTGCCGTCGTTCAGCAGCTTCCGCGTCCGCTCGATCCGCGGGAAGTCGTCGGCGAGCGTGATCTTGATGTACGGGTAGCTCTTGTCATCCTTGAGCCGGATGTTGAACCGCGGCCGGTAGCGCTTGATCAGGTTCGCCTCGAGGAGCAGCGCCTCGGAGACCGAGTCGGTCAGCGTGTAGTCCACGTCGACGACCCGGTCGATCACCTCGCGGATCCGGTGGACGTCGCCCAGCCCGCCGATCGACGCCTGCTTCTGCCAGTAGCTCCGCACGCGGCTGCGCAGGCTCTGCGCCTTGCCGACGTACACGACCTCCCCCCGGGTGTCCTTCATCAGGTACACGCCGGGGCGTTCGGGGAGCTTCTTGAGCGTCGCCTCGAGCTCAGGGGTCACAGGCGAATGCTAGGCGAGCGTGGAGCCCGAGTACCGCCTTGCCTGGGGCGATGATTCGCGTTGCCAGCCAACGCCGACCGGGTGCTCGGCTGGGTCAGCCCGGGACGCGGAGGTCGACCCACACGAGGCGGTGATCCGAGCTCGGGACCGGGAAGCCGGTGCCCGTGAGATAGCGCAGTGGATCGCCGCCATCCGGCCAGAAGACGCCGGCACCCACGATCCGCAGGTTCTTGCGCGGCAGGACGTAGTCGGCCCGCAGGTTGCCCGGGCCGCTGCACGGGGGCGGGACAGCGGTGTCGCAGAAGTCGGCGGTGTCGTAGGCCGGGTCGCTCCGATGCGTGTCGTTCAGCGCGTCCTGGACTTCCGCCCAGTACGGTCCACCCTCGCTCGACGGCGTCACCTTCGTGTTGACCAGCGGATGGTCGAGCAGCTGCTGGATCGAGCCCCGGATGCTGTCCCCGTCGAGCGGGTCGGAGTTCTGGTCACCGGCCACGACGAACAGCCCACCGGGCCTCAGGCCGCCACGAACGCCCTCGTCGTCGTAGATGTAGCGGGACGTGCGGCCGGGCGTGATGTAGTCCGCCCAGAAGCGGATCTCGTCGAAGTTCCGAGTCCCGTTGCGGTCCTCCGGGCCGTCAAAGACGGGCGGCGTCGGGTGGCTGACCAGGAAGTGCACCGTCTTGCGACCGACCTCGATCGGGACGTCCCAGTGGCTCTTCGAGCTCAGTCGGAGCACGGCGAGCTCCTGCGGCGAGTACCAGTCGGCCGGCGCGGGCGTCGACGGGTCGTCCGGGAGCCGCGCGCCGGGCATGTCCTTCCAGAGGAAGTGCTGGAACGTGCGGACCTGCTCGTAGCGGATCGGGAAGCGCGAGAAGACGGCCATCCCGTACTGGCCCGGGAACTGGCCGAAGCCGAACGAGTCGTCACCGTAGCCCGGCGCGCCGACCGTCGTCACGGCAACGCCGTTGTTGTTGAGGTCGAAGCCTGACGAGATCCCGGTGTTCGACGGGGCGACGAAGACGTACGGATACTCGATCGGCGCCGCGCCGTTGTGCCCAACGGACAGGTAGTTCTGCTGGAATGCCCCGGCGAGGGCGTTGGCGGGCTCGTAATCGAACTCGTTGATCAGCAGCACGTCCGGCCGGACCCGCTGGATGATCTCGGCGACGGCGTCCGCCTGCGCGTTCCCGGGCACCGAGAGCTGGGCGAGCGCCTGCCCGGGCGCGTTCCGGTTCAGCGACGCATTGAACGTTGCGAAGCGGACCGGGGGTTCGTCCGCGGCTGCTGCACCGGCCGCAGGAATCGCACCGATGAGCAGCGCCAGGACTGAGAGCGAAGCCAGGCGCCGGACGAGTCGACGAGTCACCGGATACCTCCACCAACGTAACGGCTCGAGATCGTGCGGCCGGGATCCGAGCGGGGGCCACCGGCCACAGCCTGCACCAGCCACGATAACGCCGCGTCATCGGAGCCGAACGCCGTGTCAACGAGACGCCCTCGCGGTGGCCGCGTAAGCCGCGGATACGTGCCGTTGCCGAGACTGCGCAGCGTGGCAGGCCATCCCTCCGTCGACGACCGGCTCTCCCGGCTCGCGCCGGACCAGCGAGCCGCAGCCACCGCGCCTCCCGGACCGGTGCTGTGCGTCGCCCCCGCGGGCAGCGGCAAGACGACGACGCTCGTCGCGCGCGTCGCCTGGCTCGTCGACGGCGGTGTCGACCCGGCCACCATCGCGGCGATCACCTTCAACAGGCGCGCCGCGGAGGAGCTCGAAGAGCGGCTGGCAGCGGCATTCACGCCACTCGGGATCGAGGCGGACGCCGTCCGGGTCCGGACGTTTCACGCGCTGGGGCTGGAGATTCTGCGGTCCGACGGGATGGACGTCCAACTCGCCGATCGCACCGACCTGCTGCGCGACCTGGCACCCGGCATGACCGCGACCACCGTTGCCCGCCTGGACACCGCATTTTCGCGGCTGAAGCTCGACCTGCGCGCGGACGTGGACGCGGTGGCGGCAGACGCGGCCGCCGGCCCGGTCGCCCGTGCATGGGTCGCGTACGAGCGTGCGCTCCGCGAGCGGCGGCAGGTCGACTTCGACGACCTCGTCCGCCGCGCGCTCGATCGGCTCCGAGGCTCCCCCGCCCTGCTCGAGCGGTGGCGCGGCGCCTGCGCCCAGCTGCTCGTCGACGAGGCCCAGGACCTCGATCGCTCGCAGCTCGACCTGGCGCTCCTGCTCGCCGCCCCGCGGAACCGCATCTTCCTGGTGGGCGACGACGACCAGTCGATCTACGGCTGGCGACTGGCCGATGTCCGGCGGGTGCTCGGGCTGGCCGCTGCGCTGCCGGGACTCCGGCGGGTCGACCTCGCCACCAACTACCGCTGTCCCGCGTCGGTCGTGGAACGCGCGATGCGCCTGATCGAGCGCAACAGCGAGCGGTTCGCGAAGCACATCGTCGCCGGCCCGGCGGCCCGCGGCCGGCTCGTGCTCGCCCCGGACGCCGGCGACGACGCGATCCGGGTCCGGCGCGTCATGGAGAGCTGGCCCGGCGACGGGGGCACCCGAGCCGTCCTCGCCCGGACGAACGCGGAGCTCCGACCGGCCGTCGTCGCATCGCTCGAGCTCCGGATCCCGTTCCGTGCTCCGGGCGTGGCCCTCCTGGTCGAGACTCCGCGGCTGGATTCCCTGCTGGACGCCGCGTCCGCCACGGATCCGCGGCTGCCGCTGCTCGCCCGTCTGAACCGCGTGCGGAACGCCGACGTGGACGAGGACGGGGCGGACCACGAGACCCCGTCATGGATGGAGCTCGTCTCGGCGCTGCTGGCCTGGGCGGCCGCGCACGACACGCTCGAAGGGCTCGCCGAGGCGATCCGCGAGAGACGCCGGGCGCTCACGGAGCTCCGCCGCGACGACGCCGCGCTGACGCTCGCCACCGCGCACGGCACGAAGGGACTCGAGTGGGACCATGTTGCCGTGATCGGCCTCGAGGTCGGCCGCTTCCCGAGCCGGCGGTCCGTGGAGTCGGCGGACGACCCGGCCCGCGCGCTCGAGGAAGAACGCCGCCTCGCCTACGTCGCGTGGACCCGCGCCCGCCGGTCGCTGACGCTGCTCTACGACCCGGCCACACCGTCCAGGTTCCTGCTCGAGGCCTTCACGGAGGATGAGCTTGGAATCGAGGACGCGGCCGCGATCTAGATCGCCGCCGCGTCTCCCGCCTTCGCGGTCACGCCGCGGTGAGCGCTCCGATCAGGCTGATGGGACCTCCGTCGCGCTTCCCGAAGACCCCTGCCCCTCGGTCTCGTCGGAGACGAGCTCGAACTCGGTCCAGGCGCACGAGCCGCACGTCCATGCCCGCTCGTACTCCGGGTGGCCCGCCGCCTCGGCCATCGACTTCCACGAGACCTTGCGGTCGACGGTTCCGCACTGCGTGCACTTCCTGACCAGACCGGCCATGGAACACCTCCTGCTCGTCCGCTGTGGCGGACGCCACCTCATGGTCGCGCGAGCGCCGTGAAATCGGCGTCAAGCGGGTCCGATGGCCGATTCAGGTCGGTGACACGCACATGGGTGCGCGTGCCGGGTGGCGGCCCGTCGCCGGGGTCGTCCGCGGAGGCGCCAATGGTCACTTACAGTGAGCCGATGAGCCGCCGGCCGGAGCCGATGATCCGGGGTCGCCTGACGTTCCTGCGCGCGGCCGAGCGCGCCGACATCCCGACCCTCGTCCGCTGGTTCAACGACTTCGGAACGACGCGGTTCCTTGGCGCCCGTGCGCCGATGGGCCTCGCGCTCGAGGAGCGCTGGTTCGAGGAGATGCTCGAGCGGCAGGGCAAGTCCGCCTGGTTCTTCCTCATCTGCCGGACGCTCGACGGCCGACCCATCGGCACGATCGGACTGTTCGAGGTGGACCTGACCAACGGCAGTGCGGGCATCGGCATCTCGATCGGCGAACCGGAGGAGCTGGGCAAGGGGCTTGGCACCGACGCGCTCGAGGCGCTGTTGGACTTCGGGTTCGGCCGCCTCCGGCTCGAGCGGATGTGGCTGGACGTGTACGACTTCAACGCCCGTGCCCTGGCGTCGTACCGCAAGGCGGGCCTCCGCGACGAGGGCGTGGCCCGGCACGGCGCCTATCGAGACGGCCGGTTCGTCGACGTGCTCGGCATGTCGATCCTGCGCGACGAGTGGGTCGCGCGCCGCGCAGCGGACGGGTTTCCCGGCCCCTGGCCGCCCGAGCCGCCCGCCGGTTAGAGCTGCCCCGTCGCCTCGCGGCGGTTGAGCTCGCGAACGAGCCGGTCGATCGCGTCGAGGAACGGCTCGGTGAGCTCCGGCGGCAGCACGTCTCGAACCGAGTCCTTGGGCCCGTACGCCGCGCGCGACCGCAGGGCGGTCGAGCGGAGGGCATCGATCTCCTCGTCGCGCAGCCGGTCCGGAAGCGGTGCCAGGTACGCCTCCCATCGTGCGAGGCCGCGGTCGCGCGCCGCTGCGAGCAGCCGGTCCGCGTGGCGTGCGGCAGCCAGGGCCGCGTCGTCGATTGCCGGCCGCTCGTGTCGGGCGGGACCCCGTCGGACGCGGCCGGCCGCCTCAGGCATCGAACCGCCGGTCCGACGGCGGCGACGGGGTCTCCGGCTCGGCGAGCGAGGTCACGAGCAGCGGCAGCCGCTTCCGCTCCGATCCGTTCACCAGGAGCCGGAACGAGTAGTCGCCGGGGGCCGGGAACGCGAGGTTCCAGAGATCGATCGAGAACGTCAGCGTCGTGTCGCGGGCGTCCGCCTGGCCTCGGGCGACGAGATTGCCCGTCGCACCGGCCACTTCACGGCCGTCCGGATCGAGCAGCACGAACCGGATCTCGTGCGGTCGCTCCGTTTCGGGCGCCGTGACCCGCAGGCCGACAACGAGCGCGACGTGCGGGTGGCGGAGCGGAAACGTCCGACCGCCGATCTGGTTGACGCCGCCGCCGATGACGTGGAACTTCTGTCCCGGAGCCGTCTGCGCGGCGTCGGCGAGGAACGCGTAGTCGATCTCCGGCATGGTCGAGATCGTACCGCCGTCGCCACGGATTCCGGGCGCCCGAGGCTCCCTCGCCGCCGCTCAATCCCAATGAGGGGATTCCCCACAGACGAGCGTGACCTTCGGCACGTGGCGACGGATCCGGGCGCCGACCACGCACAGATATCTCGAAGCCCCTCAATGTCACTGAGCGGGGGCATGAGCCCGTGAGCAGGGGCACGAGCCCGTGAGCGGTGCGCGCAGGCACTCGAACCGCGGCCACCTGCTCCCCCACGCTGACGGGCGTCCAGCTGGCCGTCGCGCGAACCTCCGAGTCGGGGCGCTCGCCAGAATGCCCGCTACCGGGCGGCGGCTGCGCGTTTGCGGCTCGGCGCGATCCGGACGGCCGGCCGCGGCCGGCCGTTGCCGCGCCCGTTGCCGCGACCCGCCTCGTCCGCGAACGTGACGTCGCTGAGCGGGGCTCGCCGCGGAGGACGCGGGCCAGGTACTCGCCGGTCGCGGAAGCGCGCGTCCCGGCCACCTCCTCCGGCGTCCCCTCGGCGACGATCCGGCCGCCCCGCGCGCCGCCCTGCGGCCCGAGATCGACGATCCAGTCGGCCGTCTTGATCACATCCAGGTTGTGCTCGATCACGATCACCGTGTTCCCGTTGTCGACCAGCCGGTGAAGCACCTGGAGCAGCTTCTCGACATCGGCGAAGTGGAGCCCGGTGGTCGGCTCGTCGAGAACGTAGAGCGTCTTCCCGGTCGCACGGCGTGACAGCTCGGTCGACAGCTTGACGCGCTGCGCCTCGCCGCCGGAAAGCGTCGTGGCCGGCTGCCCGAGATGGACGTACCCGAGCCCGACGTCGAACAGCGTCTGGAGCTTGCCGCGGACGGCCGGCACCGGCGAGAAGAACTCGAGCGCCTCCTCGATCGTCATCTCGAGCACGTCCGCGATCGACTTGCCCTTGTAGTGGATCTCCAGCGCCTCGCGGTTGTAGCGCTTGCCCTTGCACACCTCGCACGGCACATAGACGTCCGGCAGGAACTGCATCTCGATCTTGAGGATCCCGTCGCCCTTGCAGTTCTCGCACCGGCCGCCCCTGACGTTGAACGAGAAGCGACCCGGGGAGTAGCCGCGGACGCGCGCCTCGGGCACGCCGGCGAAGAGCTCGCGGATCGTGCCGAACAGCCCGGTGTACGTGGCCGGGTTCGAGCGTGGCGTGCGACCGATGGGGCTCTGGTCGATCTCGATGATCTTGTCGACGTGCCCGGCGCCCTCCAGGAGGTCGTGGGCGCCGACCGGCTCGCGGGAGCCGTTGAGCTCCCGGGCGAGCGCCCGGTAGAGCACTTCCGTGACCAGCGTCGACTTCCCGCTGCCGGACACGCCGGTCACCGCGATGAACGTCCCGAGGGGCACGTCCAGCGTCACGTTCCGAAGGTTGTGCTCTCGCGCCCCGCGCACGACCAGCCGCTTGCCGTTCCCGCGACGGCGCTCGGCGGGGATCGCGACCGCGCGCTCGCCGCGCAGGAAGGCACCGGTAATGGACCGCGGCTCCTGGAGGACCGCCTCGAGCGGCCCGTTGGCGATGATCTCGCCGCCGTGCTCGCCGGCCCCGGGCCCGATGTCGACCACCCAGTCCGCCGTCCGGATCGTCTCCTCGTCGTGCTCGACGACGAGGACCGTGTTGCCCAGGTCGCGGAGCCGCGTCAGCGTGGCGATGAGCTTGGCGTTGTCGCGCTGGTGGAGCCCGATCGACGGCTCGTCCAGGATGTAGAGGACACCCATGAGGGTCGTGCCGATCTGCGTCGCCAGGCGGATCCGCTGCGCCTCGCCACCCGACAGCGTGACCGACGTCCGGTCCAGCGTCAGGTAGTCGAGACCGACGTCGACGAGAAAGCCGAGGCGGGCGTTGATCTCCTTGAGGAGCTGGAGCGCGACCGTCCGGTCACGCTCGCTGAGCTTGCGCGGGAGCCCCGCCACCCACGTCAGCGCGTCCGTGATCGAGAGCGTCGAGATCTCCCAGGCGTTGCGGCCGTCGACGGTGACCGCCAGGATCTCCGGGCGCAGCCGCCTCCCGCCGCACGTGGGGCACGGGCGCGAGACCATGTACTTCTCGAGCTCGGTCTTGATGTACTCCGAGTCCGTCTCCCGGTAGCGCCGCTCGAGGTTCGTGACGATCCCCTCGAACGTGGCGGTGTACGAGTTCTCGCCGCGCTCGTGCCGGTAGCGGACGACGACCTTCTCGTCCTTCTTCGCGTACAGGATGTACTCGAGGGCCTCCGGCGGCAGGTCGCGGACCGGCGCCCGGAAGTCCCAGCCGTGGGCCTGGCAGATCGACTCCAGGATCTTGAGTCGCCACGACGAGTCGTTCGGCATCTTCGCCCACGGGACGAGCGCGCCGGCGGCGAGGCTCTTCGAGCGATCCGGGATGACCCGCCCGGGGTCGATCTCGAGGCGGGTCCCGAGACCGGTGCAGGCGGGACAGGCGCCGTGGGGCGAGTTGAACGAGAAGCTGCGCGGCTCGAGCTCCTCCATCGTGAAGCCGTCGTACGGGCAGGTGTACCGCTCGCTGTAGCGCCGCTCCTCGAAGGACGGCGGGTCACCGTCGCGCGGCGCGGGCGCGATCACCACGACGCCCTCGCCGAGGCGGAGTCCCGTCTCCACCGAATCCGCCAGTCGCGCGGCGTCCGGGTCCGGGATCGGCTGGCCGGTGTCCGGGTCGAGCGGCCGGCCGTCCGGTCCGAGCTGCGCCCCGTCCGGGGCCTCCGCGTGACGGACGACGAACCGGTCGACGATGACCTCGATCGTGTGCCGCTTGTAGCGGTCGAGCGTCGGCGCCTCGCTCAGGTCGTACATCTCCCCGTCGACGCGGACGCGCACGAAGCCCTGCCGCCGCGCGCCGTCGAAGACTCGGTCGCCCTCCGTCTTGCGGTCCTTGATGAGCGGCCCGAGCACGAGCAGGCGCGTGCCCTCGGGGAGCGCCAGGACCTGGTCGACGATCTGCTGGACGCTCTGCCGCTCGATCGCGTGACCGCTCGGGCAGTGCGGCTGGCCGACCCGCGCAAACAGGAGCCGCAGGTGGTCGTAGATCTCCGTCACGGTGCCGACCGTCGAGCGGGGGTTGCGGCTGGCACCCTTCTGATCGATCGAGATGGCCGGCGAGAGGCCGTCGATCTGGTCGACGTCCGGCTTCTCCATCTGGCCGAGGAACTGGCGGGCGTAGGCGCTCAGGCTCTCGACGTACCGGCGCTGGCCCTCGGCGTAGATCGTGTCGAAGGCGAGGCTGCTCTTGCCGCTCCCGGACAGCCCGGTGATCACGACGAGCCGGTCGCGCGGGAACGCGACGGTGACGTCCTTGAGGTTGTGCTCGCGGGCACCGCGAACGACGAGCTGGTCCTGGGGCATGAGGCCTCAAGTGTATGCGACGGCGAAGAAAACGAACAGGCGTTCCAACGCGTCCCATGCTCGGTGCAAGGCGTCAGGCGCGACGCGGGCGGACCATCGCGCTCGTGTCGCGCTCGAAGCCGAAGCGGGCGTAGTAGCCGTCCAGCCCGGGCGCGGCATTCAGCATGAAGCGCACGCCGGGTCGGTCGCCCATCAGCGTCTCGATCAACCGCGTCGCAAGCCCGAGGCCCTGCCAGCGGGGGTCGACGACGACCATCGAGATCAGGGCGTTGAACTCGCCGTCACCCAGCTCTCGGGCGACCGCGACGAGCTCGTCCCCGTCCCACAGCCCCACGACCGCCCGGGAGCCGTCGATCGCGCGCGCGAGCCGCTCCGCGTCCCGCGTCCGGCGGTCCCAGCCGACCGATCGCAGGAGCCGGACCAGCGGCGCCACATCGGTCAGGCGCCCGGTGCCCAGTCGCAGCCGCTCGGCCCGCCTGTCGGCCAGAGCCAGGCGCCGCTCCAGCTCCCGGAGGTGGTCGACCGAGTGATAGACGTATCGCCGGATGACCTTGGCCAGAGTCCAGGTCTCGCCCCTGCCGTCGGTCCGCTCCGGGGCGATGGTGCCTGCCCCGGAGGCGGCATGAAGCCGGCGCAGGTTGTCGATCGCCCAGGCCCGCGAACTGGCGAGGAGGGCGGGGGCGTCAGGCTCATCCGTTCGGCCGGGGAAGCGGGCACCGGGATCCAGCCGGCTGCCGAGCCAGACCTCGGCCGTCGCCAGGTGGCGGAGGACCTCGTCCGCCGAGCGTTCGGTGCCGGCGCGCTCGATCATGCCGAGACGATCGACGATCGCGAGGAGGTCGATGCGAGCGTATTCGAGCCGCCGGAGCGCGGGCTCGAGATCGTCGATCGTGACGGGCCGTCGGTCGTGGGAGAACGTGGCGTTGCGCTCGTAGCCCTCCTCGAGCACGGATGCCGCGACCTCCTCGACGACCTCGGTCGGACCGACCGCGCCGAGCGGCCACGTGTCGCCATGACGCTCCAGCCAGTCCCGCCACCAGCCGGCGACCGACGCGGACTGCGACACCGCCGCGTCGCGGTTGCGGGCCCAGCCGAACGCGCCCGGCACGTCCAGCAGCCAGGCGCCGACGTTGCCGTCGTCGTAGCCGATCTCGACGCCGAGCCGCAGCGGCGGCGCCGCCTCGCCGCCGTGCACCTCAGGCCCGCCCCTCGGGCACGCGGTGCACCTCCAGCAGGTTCGGGCCGCTGCCCGGCGCGGCGGTCGACGCGACGAGGACGATCGCCGCGCCGGGCGTAGCCAGGCGGGCCTCCCCCAGCAGCCACGCCATCAGCCCGAGCCGGCTGGCCACGTCCTCCGGCGGGACGCAGGTTCGGGCGACGACGCCGTGCACGATCTGGAGCTGGCGGACGACCGCGGCTTGCGGCGAGAAGGCGAAGACCGGCACGCCGGGGCGCAGCGCCGCCAGCAGCCGAGCCGTCCGCCCGGTGCGCGTGTAGCACGCGATCCCCTCCACCGCCGGGTCGGCCGCGGCGAGCGCCACGGCCGCGTACGCCAGCGCACCGACGTCGGTCTCGACGGGCGGCGGCGCGCCGCGCGGCAGCAGCCCCTCCCCGCGTTCCTCGCACAGCCGCACGATCCGTACCGCCGCCTCGGCGGCGGGCACGGGGAACGCCCCGATCGCCGTCTCGCCGCTCAACATGATCGCGTCCGCGCCGTCGAAGACGGCGTTCGCGACATCGCTCGCCTCGGCTCGCGTGGGCCGAGGTGAAGAGATCATCGATTCGAGCATCTGCGTCGCGACGACCGAGGGGACTCCTCGGTCCAGCGCCCGTCGGACGAGCTGCTTCTGGACGAGTGGCACCTCCTCGTACGGCAGCTCGACGCCGAGATCGCCGCGGGCGATCATCACGGCGTCCGCGACGTCGAGGATCGCGTCGAACGCGTCCACCGCCGGGCGGGTCTCGATCTTGGCGACGATCGGCGGACCACCCGGCCCGAGCCGCTGGCGGAGCTCCGCGACGTCGCCCGGGCGGCGAACGAACGACTGGGCGGCGAAGTCGGCGCCCATGGCGAGTGCCCGTGGCACGTCCGCGCGGTCCTTCGCCGTCAGCGCGGGCGAGGAGAGCCGGTCGGCGGGGATCGCGACGCCGGCCCGATTCCGGATCAGCCCGCCGCGGACGATCTCGGTCGTGACGTCGCGGTCGACGTCGACCACGCGGAGCTCCACCGCACCGTCCGCGAGGAGGATCCGGTCGCCTCGACGGACGTCGGCCGCGAGGCGCCGGTACGACACGTGGGCGCCGGTCGCGTCACCCGGCGCTCGCGCCGAGGAGATCCGGAGCGTGAACGGCCGCCCCGGTTCGAGAAGGGTCGCGCCGCCGGTGAGGTCGCCGAGCCGGATCTTGGGCCCCGCGAGATCGGCGAGGACCGCGACCGGCCGACCGGCCTCGGCCGCCGCCGCACGCACGGCCGCTGCTGCCTCCGCTCGGGTGGCCGGCGTGCCATGCGAGAAGTTGACGCGGGCGACATCGAGGCCGGCGCCGACGAGCTCACGGGTCCGGCCGGCGCTGGCCGGCCCGATCGTGCACACGAGCTTGGTCCGGCGTGGACCGGTCGAGGTCGATGCACCCACCGCCCCACTCTACGCGTGCACGACGCGGGTGACCGGGTCGCCCGCGGTGTCAGCCCCGGCGGCGTCGAGCGCGCGCGGGAGCGCTGCGGCCGCGTGCCCGTGCGCTTGATCACGTTCGGCGTCACGGTGACGTCCCAGGTGGGCTTGTCGAGCCAGCGGGCCGTGCGCTTGCCAGCCGCCGTCGTCGTCGTGCTCGTCGCGGATGCCGGGCAGCCAGTCCGCGGCCGTGCCGGAGTCCCGTCCGGGTCGCCGTCCATGTTCGCCGCGGGCATGTCGTCTGCCGGCAGGACCGTCACGCTCGTCACCTCGAACGCCGGTGCCGACGCCTGCTCCTCCGCCCGCGCTCGATCCCGCTTCCGATCCGCCGCGCCCACCAGCCCGTCGCCCCGTCCAGCTCGCTCGGCCGCCTTGGCCACGGCGACGGACGCGTCCTGCTCGAGCACCCGGAGCCGGATCTGCTGGACCTCGTCGCGCAACGCCGCGGCGCGCTCGAACTCCAGTTCGCGGGCGGCCGCCTTCATCTCGGCTTCCATCTGCTTGATGAGCTGCTCGACGCGCGACACATCCAGCTCGGAGAGGTCCCGCTCGCCGGCGTAGACGGCAGTCGACTCGGCGACGACCCGCAGCCGCTCGTTGAGATCGTGGATCTCCTTGATGATCGTCGTCGCCTGGATGCCGTGCTCGCGGTTGTATGCCTCCTGGATCCGCCGGCCGCCGGTTCGTCTCGTCGATCGCGGCGCGCATTGACTCGGTCACCGTGTCGGCGTACATGACGACCTCGCCGCCGACGTTCCGCGCCGCCCGCCCGATCATCTGGATCAGCGACCAGGCCGACTGCAGGAACCCCTCCTTGTCCGCATCGAGGATGGCGACCAGGGTCACTTCCGGCAGGTCGATCCCCTCGCGGAGCAGGTTGATCCCGACGAGCACGTCGTAGATGCCCAGCCTGCAGGTCGCGCAGGATCGCCACCCGCTCCAGCGTGTCGACCTCGCTGTGGAGGTACTGGACCTTGACCCCGAGCTCCTTGAGGTAGTCGGTCAGGTCTTCGGCCATCTTCTTGGTGAGCGTCGTGACGAGGGCGCGCTCGCCGCGCTCGACCCGCCCGCGGACCTGCTCGAGGAGGTCGTCGATCTGCCCCTCCGTCGGTCGCACCTCGACGAGGGGGTCGACCACACCGGTCGGACGGATCAGCTGCTGGACGATCCGCTCGCTCCGCTCGAGCTCGTACGGTCCCGGCGTGGCGCTCATGTAGACGACCTGGTTCAGGTGGCCCTCGAACTCCTCGAACGTCAGCGGCCGGTTGTCCAGTGCGGACGGCAGCCGGAAGCCGAAGTCGACCAGGATCTCCTTGCGCGTGCGGTCGTTCTTGTACATGCCGACGACCTGCGGGATCGTCATGTGCGACTCGTCGACGACGAGCAGCCAGTCCGGCGGGAAGTAGTCGAGCAGCGTCCACGGCCGGCTGCCGGGCTCGCGGCGCGACAGGTGGCGCGAATAGTTCTCGATCCCGGAGCAGAAGCCGAGCTCGCGCATCATCTCGAGGTCGAACGTCGTCCGCTGGCGGAGCCGCGCCGCCTCGAGCGCGCGGCCCTCGGCCTCCATCTGGCCGACCCGCTCCTCCATCTCGGCCTCGATGTCGACGATTGCCGCCTTGAGCTTGTCGGCCGGCGTCACGTAGTGGCTGGCCGGGTAGATGTTGACCTCTCGGCGCTCGGCCAGGAGCTCGCCGGTGAGCGGGTCGAGCTCCGTGATCCGCTCGACCTCGTCGCCGAAGAACTCGACGCGGACGAGCGTCTCCTCCGACGCCGGCTGGAACTCCAGCGTGTCGCCGCGGACCCGGAAGTGGGCGCGAGTCAGGGCCGCGTCGTTGCGCTGGTACTGCAGATCGACGAGGTGCCGGAGGACCGCGTCGCGCCGGTACTGGCCGCCCTGCCGGAGCCGCAGCACCGTTGCGCCGTAGTCGACCGGTGCGCCGAGACCGTAGATGCACGACACACTGGCGACGATGATCGCGTCCCGCCGTTCGAACAGGGCATGGGTCGCCGCGTGACGGAGGCGGTCGATCTCGTCGTTTCTGCTGGAGTCCTTCTCGATGTACGTGTCGCTGCGCGGCAGGTACGCCTCCGGCTGGTAGTAGTCGAAGTAGCTGACGAAGTACTCGACGGCGTTGTCCGGAAAGAACTCGCGAAACTCCGCGTAGAGCTGGGCCGCGAGCGTCTTGTTGTGGGCCAGCACCAGCGTCGGCTTGCGATGACGCTCGATCACGCGCGCGATCGTGTGCGTCTTGCCCGTCCCCGTGGCGCCGAGCAGCGTCTGGTGACGGAGGCCCCGGCCGAGCCCGTCGGCGAGCTTCTCGATCGCAGCCGGCTGGTCGCCGGTCGGCTCGAACGGGGCGACGAGCTTGAAGTCGGGCACGTGGAGAGTCTAGCAGCGGCGCCGGTGGACGGCTCGAACACCTGTTCGGTTTGGGACGCGCCGTCCGATCGTCAGCCGGCCGGGGTTGAGGTCAAGTCACCGGCGCGAGCGCCTCGTCGAGCGCCGCGTCGACGCGGGCCCGGACCTCGTCCGGAGGTCCGGACGTGTCGAGCACCCGTGCTGCCGCCGGTCGCAGCCGCTCCGCGAGACCCGCCTGGGCCGCGATCCGGCGTTCCGCGTCGGCGGGATCCGCGCCCCGGCCCAGCAGCCGACGCCGCTGCTCGTCCGGATCGCAGCGCACGAGCCACACCTCGTCGCAGACGGCCGCGAGCCCGGCCTCGACGAGCCGGATCGCCTCGATCGCGACGACGGGCGCGCCCGCTCGCTCGGCGGCCTCCAGTCGCGCCAGCAGCACCGGCCGGACGGCCGGATGCACGAGCATCTCGAGCTCTCGGAGGCGCTCGCCGTCGGCGAAGACGATGGCGCCGAGCGCCCGGCGGTCGAGTGTGCCGTCCGCCCGACCAACCTCGGGACCGAAGTGGGCGACCACGGCGTCGTGCGTCGGCGTGCCGGGCGCGGTGACCTCTCGCGCGATCTCGTCTGCGTCCACCAGCACGGCGCCACGCTCGACCAGCCACCGACCGACGGTCGACTTGCCGCAACCGATCGGGCCGGTGAGCCCGATGCGCCGAGTTCGCCGCGCCGCTCCGGGCCGGCCCTCGGCGCGCGTCACGGCGCCCGCTCCTCGATCTCGAGCCACTGGTCCTCGGCCGCCGCGAGCGAGGCATCGATGTCGGCGAGCTCGCTCGTGATCCGCCGGAGCTCGACGAAGTTCGAGGCGACCGAGGGATCCCCCATCCGCAGCTCCAGGTGGCTCTTGCGCAGCCCCAGCCGCGTCAGCTCCCCCTCCACCACGGACTTCTGCTTCCGATACGCATCCTTCGACAGCCGCTCCCGTTTTCCCGAGGACGATCGCCGCGCGGGCGCGGCGGCTGGAGGGGCCCCGGTAGCGGGATCGACCGGCGTGACGGCGGCGGACGAGCGGCTCGACCGGGGCGCGAAGCGACCATTAGGCGAGCCCGCAGGCTCGGCGGAGGGAGCGAAGCGCGTCGGTCGAGACGCGTGCACGGGCCGTAGCCGCCGCGCCTCCTGCTCGAGGGCACCGTGGACCGTCCACCCGTCGGCCATCGCGGCGCGCCACTGCCGGTACCCGCCGTCGAACGGCGCGGCCACGCCGTCCTCCACCACCCACAGCCGCTGGCAGACCGTCTCGAGGAGTCGTCGGTCGTGGCTGACCACGAGCAGGGTCGCCTGCGTTGCGGCCAGGAATCCTTCGATCGCCTCGCGCGCCGGGATGTCGAGGTGGTTCGTGGGCTCGTCGAGGAGGAGCAGGTTCGAGGGCAGGATCCCGAGCAGCGCCAGCTCGAGTCGCGAACGCTCGCCGCCGGACAGGGAGCGCACCTCCTTGAAGACGTCGTCCCCCCGGAAGAGAAACCGGGCCAGATAGCCGCGCGCCTCGCCGGCCGTGATCGGGATCGCCTCGGTGATCGCCTCGAGCACGGTCGCGCCCGGGATGGCGGCGCCGCGCAGCTGGGCGAGGTAGGCGAGCTGCACCTGGTGCCCGAAGACGAGCATTCCGTCGAGCGGCGGCAGTTCGCCGGCGATCGTCCGCAGCAGGGTCGTCTTGCCTGCGCCGTTGGGCCCCACGATGCCGATCCGCTCACCGCGCTCCGCCGCGAGGAACGGCACCCGGATGACGGGGCGAGGCTCTCCGGGCGGGGTGCCGTCCGTTCCGTTCTCGCGACCACCGCCCGAGAGGTAGCCGCCCACGAGATCCTCGACCCGGACCACGAGCTCACCCGAGCGCACCGGCCCGCCGGTCAGTGCGCCGCCGGGGAGCTTGAGGCGCGACCCGGCTCGGGGCGCCTCGACTCGCTCACGCTCGAGCCGTTCGAGACGGGCCTCGTGCTCGTGCATCTTCGAGAACTTTCGGTGGCTCCGGTAGCGCTGGACCAGCTCCCGCTCACGCGCGATCTGCTCGGCGTGCGTGTCGGCATCCTTCGCGGCCCGCGCGTCGCGCTCGGCACGCTGCCGGTGATACGCGC
>JAUJOH010000001.1:276871-301038 GCA_030447745.1 Chloroflexota bacterium
GTCACGCGGTGATCCCGCTCGAGAACGGCGAGCTCGGCCGCCATGCGGTCCAGATGCGCGGCACCGGTCCGGGCGGCGGCCCGCAGATCCGGCGCGGCCATGAACGCGGCGACGAAGTGGGCCTCCTGGGCCAGCATCCCGAGCGTCAGCCCGCGCTTCCGGTGAACCTCACCCCGGTCCGGCTCGTCGATGCCGGCCGCGATCCGGAGGAGGGTCGTCTTGCCGGCGCCGTTCGGGCCGACGAGGCCGAGGCGGTCGCCGACCGCGAGCGCCTCGTCGATGGCGTCGAGGATGACGAAGTGGCCGATCTCGCGGCTCACCCCGGCGAGGCGGAGGATGGACACCCTAGACCTCGTCGCCGGGCGTCATCGCTCGGCGGGTGGCCGCACGACGGGTGGCCGCCGCCTGCCGGGTCCGCTCCGATCTCGCCCGCGAGGCGTCCGCCGGCGTGAGGCCGGCCGCACCGTCACCCGCCGCGAGGTCGCTCCAGCGCGGTCCGCGGCGCGCCGGCTCGCCGCCGGAGATCGATCGAAGGATCGCGGCCGCCCCCGTGCGCTCGGCGGCACGGAGTCGCTGGCACCAGGAGCAGAAATGGGTCGAGCGGGCACCCACGACGATCCGCCGGATCCGGCGTCCGCAGCGGGGGCACGGCTCGCCGGTGCGCTGGTAGACCCGCAGCCGCTCCTGCATCGAGCCGTCGCCGTCCGGCGCCGTGTAATCGTCCACGGAGCTGCCGCGGCGCTCGACCGCCTCGCCGAGCACGCGCCGGACCTCGTCGTAGAGCCGCTTCTCGTCCGCGGGCCGGAGCGATGACGCCGGCCGGAGCGGATGCAGCCTCGCCGCCCACAGCGCCTCGTCCGCGTAGATGTTCCCGACGCCGGCGAGGAAGGTCTGGTCGAGCAGCAGCGGCTTCAGACGGCCGCGACGGGACCGAAGGCGCCGCCGGAAGTCGCGGATCCCGAACGCCGGGTCGAGCGGCTCCGGACCGGTCCCGGCGAAGACGCCGACCCCGCCCCGTTCCACCACCAGATCGCCGGTCGCGGCGTCGCGCTCGTACAGCCCGACCCGCCCGAACTTCCGGATGTCCCGGAAGCGCAGCTCTCGTCCGTCGGCGAGCTCGAGCACGAACCGGACGTACGGATCCGCGGGCGCGGCGGACGAGACGACGAAGAGCTGGCCGGTCATCTTGAGATGGATCGTCATGGCCAGCCCACCGGACAGCTCGACGACAAGCAGCTTCGCTCGCCGCCCGACCGCGTCGATGATGCGACCCGTGACGGCCGTCGCGAAACCGTCCGGGTCGTGGGTCCGGAGCGTGCGCGCCCACGCGACCCGCGCGCCGGCGATCTCGGCGCCGGCGAGTCGCGGCCGCAGGTCGCGCGCGACCGTCTCGACCTCGGGCAGCTCAGGCATGCGTCGGCGCGGTCTGGTGAGCGGCTCGGCCAACCTGCCGACCGCCCCGGAACGTGTCCACGTCAGCCCGCGAGCGGCGCCGCGGCGACCGCCTCGTCCGGCAGCTCGTCCGCCTCGGCCGCGATCGCGTCCGCGCGCGTGAGCGGTGTCATCGATTCCCAGTCGTCCCCGACCTTGACGTCCACGACGAGCGGCACGGCGAGCGGCAGAGCCCCCTCCATCGTCTCCCGGACGAGCGCGGCGAGGGCCTCGACCTGGTCGCGCGGCGTCTCGAACAGCAGCTCGTCGTGGACGCTGAGGAGGAGGCGGGCGTCCAGTCCGCTGCCGCGCAGACGTTCGGCGACGCGGATCATGGCGATCTTCTGGATGTCCGCGGCGGTCCCCTGGATCGGCATGTTGATGGCCATCCGCTCCCCTGCCCCGCGGAGCGTCGGGTTGGCCGCCCGAAGCTCGGGGATCTGCCGCTTCCGGCCGAGGAGCGTCTCGACGAACCCCTGGCTCTTCGCCTGCTCCTTGATCGCCATCATGTAGTAGCTGATCCCGGAGTAGGCCGCGAAATAGCTGTTGATGAACTCCTGCGCCTCACGTCGCGGGATGTTCGCCCGGCTCGCCAGCCCGAAGTCGCTCATCCCGTACGCCAGCCCGAAGTTGACCATCTTGGCCATTGACCGCTCGTCCGCGGTGATCTCCTCGGGTGGCTTGTGGAGGACCCGTGCGGCGGTCTCGCGGTGGATGTCGGCATGCCGGGCGAACGCGTCCTTGAGGTGCTCGTCGCCGGACACGTGGGCGAGGATCCGGAGCTCGACCTGCGAGTAGTCGGCCGCGAGGAGGACGAGGTCCGGCGCGCCGGCGACGAACGCGTGCCTGATCCGGCGCCCGAGCGCGGTGCGGATCGGGATGTTCTGGAGGTTCGGATCGGACGAGGAGAGGCGTCCCGTCGACGCGACCGCCTGGTGGAAGGTCGTGTGCAGCCGGCCGTCCGCGGCGATCAGCGTCGGCAGCGCCTCGACGTACGTAGAGCGGAGCTTGGTATAGATCCGCCACTCGAGCAGCTTGTCGATCATCGGGTGCGCCGGACGCAGATCCTCGAGAACGGACGCGTCCGTCGAGTAGCCGGTCTTGGTCCGCCTGCCCTTCGGCAGGTTCAGCTCGAAGAACAGGATCTGTTCGAGCTGCTTCGGGCTGCCGAGGTTGAAGTCGTGGCCGACGTCGACGTAGATCTCGCGCTCGAGCCGGTCGATCTCGGACCGGAACTCGCGATCGAGCGCGGCAAGGGCATCCCGGTCGAGCGCAACCCCGACCGCCTCCATCCGCGCCAGGACGGCGATGAGCGGGAGCTCCACCTCGCGCAGGAGCCGATCCAGCTGCACGTCGGCGAGGCGACGCTCGAGCGGGTCGCGGACGGCGAGGGCGGAGAGGGCCTCGAGGCCGGCGCGCGCGGTCGGCGGCAGCTCCGCGGCGGACGGCAGGATCTGGTCGAGCTGCTCCGCGACGACGTCGGCGATCGTCTGGCTGCGCAGCGCGGCGTTGAGGACGTAGGCCGCGATCTGGGTGTCGAACGCGACCGGCGCCGGGAGCCGATCGGGATCCTCGGCGAAGCCGGCGACGAGGATCGGCTTGACCTCGTGGCCCACGAGCGGCACGCCGGTCTGCTCGACCAGGTGGCGGAGGGCATCCGACGCTTCGGCGCCGTCCCCGGCCACCACCCGCCCGTCCACGCCGGCCACCGCGAGCGCGAGCGGCGCGCCGCGCCTGGGTCGCGGATCGTCGAGGAGCACGGAGACGCCCACGGCGTGCTGGCTCCGCAGCCACGGCTCGAGATCGCCGATCCCGGCGGCGTCGCGGACCTCCACGCGCCCGGGGTCGACGATCGCCGCCGCCAGCGCCGAGCGCAGGTCGCCGTCGGACGGCGGGTCGCCTCACCGCGCCGGGCCCGGCCGCGCGTCCACTGGTTGCCGGCCCGCGGCCGCCGACCGCGTCGAAGTCGAGCCGGAGCTGCAGCTCGCCCGCGTCGGGCGACCAGGTCCCCTGGTCCCCCCCAGCTGGTCGGGCGCCCTGCCACGCGCGCGGCTGGCGTAGCCGCTCTCGGCCACGGCCCGGAGGCTGTCGATCCGCTCCGCCGCCGACTCGCCGGCGATCTGGGGTAGCCGCTCGATCAGCGTCCGGAACTCGTACTCGCGGAAGAGCCGCACGACCGTGTCGCGGTCGTAGTCGCCGAGCCGCGCGGCCTCGAGATCGAGCTCGACCGGCAGGTCCCGGACGATCCGCGACAGCTCGCGGCCACGGAACACCTGCTCGCGGTGCTCGGCCAGCTTGTCGCGGAGCTTGGCCGGCGTGACGTCGGCCAGCCGTTCGTAGAGCGAATCGAGGTTGGCGAAGTCGCGGATCAGCTTGGCGGCCGTCTTCTCGCCGACCCCCGGAACGCCCGGGATGTTGTCCGTCGGGTCGCCCTTGAGCGCCTTGTAGTCGACCATCTGGTCCGGACGGAGCCCGAACCGCTCGTCGATCCGGGCGACGTCGTACATGACCGTGTTCTCGACGCCGGACCGGGTCGTCATCAGGCGCGTGCAGGGCCCGACCAGCTGGAGCATGTCGAGGTCGACGGTCACGATAATCGTCTCAAGATCCTCGTTCGGCTCGACCTGGCCGGTGATCGTGCCGATCACGTCGTCCGCCTCGAAGCCCGGCATCTCGTAGACGGGGATGCGCAGCGCCTTGACGACCTCGCGGACCTTCGGAAACTGGTCCCGCAGGTCGTCCGGCATCTTCGTCCGCGTGGCCTTGTAGTCCGCGTACTGCTCGTGCCGGAACGTGGGGCCCGGGAGATCGAACGAGACGGCCACGTAGTCTGGCAGGAGGTCCTGGAACCCGCGAAGGACGATGCTGCAGAAGCCGAAGACGCCGTTGACGAGGTCGCCGCGCGACGTCGTCAGAGGCGGGAGCGCGAAGTAGCCGCGATAGACGAGCCCGTAGCCGTCGAGCAGCATCAGGCGTTCCATGGAGAGCCTCGGCGGACGGCGCGGAGGGCGCGCCGCGGGTTTCGGGACGGTGGACTCAGTGTACCCGCGGCTGCCGCGCCGACCGCCGCTGGACCGCGGGCCGGCGCGTCGCGCGCCGGGTCAGCCGCGGCGTGCGGCGCTTTCAGCCGTCCCCGAGACGCCGCGCGGTCCAGGGCAGCCCGAACAATCCCAGCCCGACGATCACGAACGTCCCGGACAGGACCGTGAGTGTCTGGTAGGCGCCCCCGTCGGCCGGATCCGGGGCCGGCCGGAGCCGGGGCGGTGTCGGCCGCGCGCTCGGGATCCGCGACGATCTCGGCGCGTTCAGCACGCGACGCGGTGTCGCCCCGGTCGAGGCTCGGGCATCGCCTGACGAGCCCACGCCGCGTCGGGCTGGTTCCCGTCAGTCCAGGCCTGATCCGCGCCGCCGGCGACGGTCGGAAGCGCCGAGCGCAGGCCCAGGGCGGGGGCGACGTCGCCGCCCGGCCACGATGGACTGGGACCGGCGGACGCCACGGCGACCGCGACACGGAGCCGATCCGTCGCGCCTGCCGGTCCGTCTGCCGCCGGCAAGGCGCGGCACTCTGACCTCGGCGCGCCGGCGCCGCTTGCTCGCCGGCGGCGACGCGGCGAGTGCGCGTGGTGCGTCGCCTGACGGCCACGCCGCTCCCGTTCGCCTCGACGCGTCCGTCCGTGGATCGGACGCCACGGCGACCGCGGTCGAGTCGTCTGCCTCCCCGACGCCCGGCCCACCAGCGACGCGCTGGCGGCGTCGGCGCGGCCGCGGCGCTGGCGGCCGGCGATGCAGCGGCGGACGCACCGGCCCGGAACCGGTCCGGTGCCGACGCGGCCCCCGATGCGGCCGTCTCGCGGGCGGCGGGCGCGCCCCCGGTCCCGCCGAGCGGCAGCGTCGTGACGAGGAGACCGGCAAGACCGAGCGCGGTCAGACCCGCCGCCAGCGGCCGCGCGAGCTGCAGCCTCGGCGCGCCGAGGTGCCGCGTCCAGCGGCGCAGGCCGCGCGCTCGGAGACGCTCCACATCCGCGACCGTCAGGCGGAAGTCGTGCGGTCGCCGCGGCGCGGGCAGCGTGGCGGTCGCAGCGCGCACGGCGCGGAGGTCGCTCAGGAGGATCGCGCATGTCTCGCACGCGGCCACGAGCGCCTCGGCCCGCTCGAGCTCGGGACCCGCGAGGTCGTCCGTCGCGCGGGCGGCGATCAGGAGCTCGTCGTGGTCGTCATGCGGGGTCGCGTGACTCGGCAGGTGCGGTGACTCAGCCACGAAACAGCTCCATGCGATCCTCGAGGAGCGCTCTCAGCGCGAGGCGCCCGCGGTGGATCCGCGACTTGACGGTGCCGAGCGACACGCCGGTCATGTCCGCGAGCTCGGCGTAGTCGTAGCCCTCCACGTCGAACTGGACGTTGGCGGTGCGCGGGTCGTCCGTGATGCGCCCGAGCGCGTCGGTCAGGACCCGCGAGCGTTCGGTCGTCAGCGCGATCCGGACCGGATCGGCCTCGTCTCCGGCCCGCGGCTGCCAGCTCTCGTCCTCGAGCTCCGGGTACGGCTGGGCCGGTCGCCGCTTCTTCGCGCGTTGCGCGTCCATCGCGGCGTTGACGCAGATCCGGCTGAGCCACGAGCGGACGCTGCCACCACGGAAGGCGTGCAGGTTGCGGAAGGCGGAGAAGAACGCCACCTGCACCGCGTCGGCGGCCTGGTCGCGGTCCGGCACCATGCGGACGACGAGCGCAAAGAGGTGATCCTGGTACGCACCGACGAGATCGTTGAACGAATCGAGGTCGCCGTCCCGGGCGCGCTCGACGAGATACAGGTCGCGGCGCTGGACGGGGTCGTCGGTGACCGTCGTCGAGCGAAGGTCCTCCACGGTGCGGGGGTCCCTCTGGACGGCGATTCGCAGGCGCGGCGAGTCTAGCATCGGTCTCCCGGCCAGACGCCGCCTCGTTGCCCGGGGTTCCGTGCCCGCCGGCGCGGTACGATCGCGCTCCGGGCCGAAGTGGCGGAATGGCAGACGCGGGGGTCTCAAACACCCCTGAGGGCAACCTCGTGTGGGTTCGAATCCCACCTTCGGTACCACCTGGGTTGCTTGGCCGGCTATGACGACCGACGGGCTGGAGGGAGCGCACGTGCGATGCCTTCGATCCGGTCCGCTCGTGGTCGCTGCCGCGGCGGCGCTGGCCGGAGGTGCGGCGTGCGACACGTCCCTCGGCGCGCGGACGTTCGAGCCGGGCGTCGAGCATCTCCCGGGTCCGGGCTACGTCGACATCACGACCGATCCGCCTCGGACTGACCGGGATCTCGTGTTCCGCCTCGTCGGCCCGGACGGTCAGACCGGTTTC
This sequence comes from Chloroflexota bacterium, assembly GCA_030447745.1. Taxonomy (GTDB): domain Bacteria; phylum Chloroflexota; class Limnocylindria; order Limnocylindrales; family CSP1-4; genus JACDAV01. The sequence continues at coordinate 283,634 of JAUJOH010000001.1, forward strand.
CAGTCCGACACCGTCCCACGCGGACAAGCCGCGAACGCGCACTTCATCGACCTTCCCGGCCGGCATGGGCTAATCGTGAACGGGTCCCCGTGCGCGGGCAGCTTCATGCTCGAGACCGATCGCGTGACCCATGTCGTTGTCCGGTTCGGCCGCAGCGGCGGCTGCGTCGTGTCCACGACGCGGATCGGACCGGTCCCCACGGGTTGAGCTTCTCACGGCCTGGCACGACTCCCGAACGACCTCCGGCGGGACGCCGCCTAGACTTCCGGCGTGACCGAGCCGAGCCTCCAGGAGCGCTACTCGCCTGACAGCCGCTGCTTCGGCTGCGGCCCGGCCAACGAGCAGGGGCTGCGCATCGCGAGCCGGCGAGCCGGGGACGGCGAGCTCGTGGCGGACTGGCAGCCGCGGCCGCAGCACGAGGCCTTCGAGGGCGCCCTCAACGGCGGCATCATCGGCGCGTTGCTCGACTGCCACTCGAACTGGGCGGCCGCGCTGGACCTGATGGACCGCCGGGGCACCGACGCGCCTCCGGCGTGCGTGACGGCCGAGTACGCCATCCGTCTGCTTCGGCCGACGCCGACATCCGCTCCGGTCCATCTCAACGCACGAGTCGTCGAGAGCGACGACAACCGGGCAACGGTCGAGGCGACGCTCGAGGCCGGCGGGCGCACGACCGCGACCTGTCGGGGGACCTTCGTCGCGGTCGGGCCAGGGCATCCTGCATTCGGAAGGTGGTAGCAACCTTGTTCAGACGCTTTCTCGGTGGCGAGACGGACGCAAGCCGCGAGGCAGTCCTCGAGCCGGCGCAGCCCGGCATCCCCGGCGTCGGGGCGACGGCACAGGAGACCGCCACGGTCCGACGGATCGTGGAGCGCCTCGAGGCACTTCCTCCGGCGCAGGCCCGGTTTCTGGCCCGCTTCGCCTACGTGATGAGCCGGGCGGCGCACGCGGACCTCGAGATCAGCGACGCCGAGACGCGTGCCATGGAGCGGTACGTCGTGAACCTGGGGCACATCGACGAGGCACAGTCGGTGCTGGTGGTCGAGATGGCGAAGCTCCAGGCGCGCCATCATGGCGCGACCGAGGACTTCCTCGTCACTCGTGAGTTCGCACGCGAGGCGACCCTCGAGCAGAAGCTTGACCTGCTCCGGTGCTGCTTCGCCGTCGGTGCGTCGGACGACACGATCACCGCCGAAGAATCCGGCGTCGTCAACCAGATCGCGAACGAGCTCGACCTCGATCGCGACGCCCTCAACCGGGTCCGCGCCGAGTTCCACGAGAACCTTTCGGGGATCCAGGCGATGCGCCGCATGACCTCGGACGGCTGACGGCGAACCGGCCGCGTCACCTTCGTCGTCACAACGGCAGCGGCGGGTATCCCGGGGGGCGATCCACGTCCCCGCGCGCAGAGGCCCGTCCGACGGCGGACGGGACTTGACTCTCGGCCGCCCTCCGCCCGTCGCCGCGTGGCAGATGCACAGCGCGGGCGTCGGCGCTCGGTCCGGCCGGCGGACCCGTCGACCACTCTGGGCGGCCTCCGCCCTTCCAGCGAGCCGTATTCCTGGCAGCGTTATCTCGGGCGGATCGACACGCACAAGCGGGCGCGCCGGACCGGGAGCGCCACTGTTTGATGCGGCCGTGCGCATATTCGCCGTCCGGGATGGCGCACGCCGCGCCTGACGCGGCGGTGCCGGGCCCGTAGCGCCGGAAACAACACTGGCAGCGATGTCGGACGGCGCAACGGCTCACGGACGGCAGCCGGTGCGGCATGCGGACGCGCAGGCCGCGAGCGCCCTGCCGCCGGTCCGCGTCCTTCTGCGAGCCCGTAGCGCTGCCAGCGCTATTCCGCGAGCATCCACCCCGACAAGCGACGCGGCTGCTGGCGGCAGTGCGCGCCGTCATGCGACCGGCCGCATCACGGAGCGTTGCGACGGCCGGTTCCCGGTGAGTGCGCCACCGATCGGGACGTCGAAGTGCCGCGAATAGCGCTCCGGGCGTTATCGACGCGGCTATCGCCGCGGCCGCGCTGGCGGGCGCCAACCGGACGTCGCGCCGCCGAGGGCTGAGCCGGGGAAGCGACGCAGACCTCGGGCGTCAGTGAGGCCAGCCTGCCGGGGCGAGCCGTGTCCGGCCGAGGGAACCTCGGGCGGATCCACGTTCAGCCCGACTTCAGCGCGGACGGGCGAGCAGCCACCCTCGCTCGCGCGCGAGCCACCGCTCGAACCGGAACCCCTCGGCCGCGAGGACCGACAGTACGTCCTCCTCGCTGAGCCGCTCCGCGGCGAACGGCTGCCTCCACGTCCGGCCGTCAACCTCGTAGCGCACCTCCGCGTCGAGCCGCCCATCCGTCACGGCCGCTCGCGTGACCGTGACCGTGACTTCGCCGGCGGGCCTCGGGCGCCCGACGGCCGCCCCCCAGTCGAGTCCCGGCGGGTAGACCTCGGCGACGACGGCACCGGCGGGCAACACGTGCTCGCGCGTGACACGGAGGAAGGCCGGCCCGTCGCCTGCGGCTCCGTTGACGAGATGGCTGGCCAGGAGCACGACGTCGAACCGCCGGCCGAGTGAGAGTCGTCGGGCGTCGGCCAGGATGGGCTCGGCGTCCGCGGGTAGCTGGCCGATCATGGCCGGGCTGTCGTCGACGGCCGTCACGGGATGGCCAAGAGCGAGCAGCTGTCGGGTCACCCTGCCCGGCCCGGAACCGAGCTCGAGGATCGTGGCGCCGGGCGGCACCGCGCCGTGGATCAGCTCGCCCGGCGTCCGGGCGCAGCGGCCCGAGCAGCGCCGGCCTGGCGTCGCCGGCCGGCTCGGGAGGGCCACGAGCGACCAGCTGGCGGGACACCCTGCCCGGCCCGGACCCGAGCTCGAGGATCGTGGCGCCGGGCGGCACCGCGCCGTGGATCAGCTCGCCCTCGCCCATCGGCCCCAACCGGAGGTACACCTCCACCGGGCTCCCGTCGCGCGCGACGGCCTCGGCTGCGTAGTCCCGCCTCGTCACGCGAGCTGCAGCTCGACCGCTCCATCGCCGAGCCGTCGGCGGATCTCCGCCAGCAGCTCCGCGTCGTAGGCGACCGGCTTGAGCGCCATCGGCAACCCGCCCGCACCGCCGACATCGACATGGACGAGAACCGGTGTGTCGCCCGGGTGCTCGCGGACCAGCGACCGGAACGCGCGCATCGCGTCGAACAGCAGCTCGGCGGAACCGCCGCGGAAGCGAACATGCAGCACGCGGCCGGGTCCCGCATCGAGCGGCCGCGTCGGCTCCGCCACGGCGGCGGCCGCCGCGTAGCGGGCCTCGTCCGGGAGTGCCGGCTCGTCGTCGTCGCCGTGAAAGCCCACGACGCCGGGTGGCTCGGCGTAGGCCGGCACGGGTTCGGCGGGACGGATCGGCGGCAATGACGACCCCGCGGAATCCATGATCGCGTCGGGCCGGAGCGGCGACACCCGGGCTGGCCGGGAGCCCGGCGCCTGACGTGCGTCCGGCGCAGTGACCGCCCGGCCGGGACCAACCGCAACGGGTTCGCCATCGTGCTCCGATGGCGCAGCGGGACGGGTCTCGTGGCCGTCGCCGTTTCCAGCCTGCGACGCGTTCGCGGCAGGCCAGCCATTCCCGCCGTTCGGACCGCTCACGCCGTTCGACCCGTTGCGAGCCCCCGGCGGCCGCCGCCGGTACGCTGCCCGGTCACCGCCGGCGACCTCGCGGGCGAATGCCTCGGGGCCGCGTGCCACCGCGGCCTCCCACTCGACGACGAGGTCAGCCAGCAGCGAGACCTCCTCGCCGCGGTGGTCGACGCGTCCCGCGACGAGCAGGATCGCGCCCTGGCGCCAGGTCGCAACCGTCTGCTCGTACAGCTTCGGGAAGACGACCACCTCGAGCGTCCCCTGGAGATCCTCGAGCGTGACGACCGCCATCGACGACTTCGACTTCGTGATGATCGAGCGGATTCCGGTGACGATCCCGCCGACCACCAGCCGCTGCCCGTCGAGCGATTCGTCCTTCAGGTCGCTGCTGTACGCGTTGACGAACTGCCCGACCTGCTCCGCGACCTCGCCCATCGGATGCTCGGACAGATAGAGGCCGAGCAGCTCCTTCTCATGGTGCAGGCGCACGCGGTCCGGAGCCGGGCGAACGTCCGGCAGCGGCCCGTCCGAGCGGCGGCTCTCGGCGGCCGTGAAGAACAGTCCGTCCATCCCGCTCTCGCGCTGTTGCTGGGCGGCCTGGCCGTCGGCGATCGCGACGTCGAGCGCATCGAGTACCTGCTGGGGGTGCCCGAATGCGCTGAGCGCGCCGACCCAGGCGAGCGACTCGAGGACCTTGCGGTTGACCAGACGCAGGTCGATCCGCGAACAGAAATCGCCGAGCGACCGAAACGGGCCACCGGTGCGCCGAGCGGCGATGATCGACTCGATGGCGCCCTGCCCGACGTTCTTGACCGCCAGCAGGCCGAACCGGATGGCGTCACCGTCGACCGTGAACTCGACGTCCGAGTAGCGCACGTCCGGCGGCTTGACCTCGATCGCCATCCGCCGGCACTCGGCGATTGCCGCCGCGACCTTCTCCTCGTTCGACCGGAATGCCGTGAGCACGGCGGTCATGTACTCGACCGTGTAGTTCGCCTTGAGATAGGCGGTCTGGTAGGCGATCAGCCCGTAGCAGGTGGCGTGGGCCTTGTTGAAGCCGTACCGCTCGAACGGCTGGAAGGCGTCGAAGACCTGGTCGATCACACGGGCGTCGACGCCGCGCTCGGCCGCCTGGGCGACGAACTTCTCGCGCTGCGCGCGCAGAACCGACGACTTCTTCTTGCGGATCGCGTAGCCGAGGGTGTCCGCCTCGGGACCGGTGAAGCCGCCGAGCGCGATCGCGGCGGCCATGATGTCCTCCTGGTAGACGAAGATCCCGTACGTCTTGTCGAGGTAGGGCTCGAGCAGCGGGTGGAGGTACGTGACCGCCTCCAGACCGTGCTTGCGCCGGATGTAGGCCGGGATGTTGTCCATCGGGCCCGGCCGATAGAGCGCCACCATGGCGGCGAGGTCGTAGACCGAGGTGGGGCGCAGCTCCCGGATGTAGCGGCGCATGCCCGCCGACTCGAGCTGGAAGATCCCCGTGGTCTCGCCGGAGGCGAGGAGCTCGAAGGTCTTCGGGTCGTCGAGCGGGATCCGGGCGAGGGCGACCTCGACGCCGCGGTGCTCGCGGATCAGGTCGGCGGCGTGGCGCAGGATCGTCAGGTTCGACAGGCCCAGGAAGTCGAACTTCAGCAGCCCCAGCGTCTCGATCGCGTGCATCTCGTACTGCGTCATCAGCGCTTCGGAGTTGGTCGCCTTCTGGAGCGGCATCAGCTCGGTCAGCGGCTCGCGCGAGATGACGACGCCCGCGGCGTGCGTCGACGCGTTCCGCGCGACGCCCTCGAGCTGCCGCGCGAAATCGATCACGCGCCTGACGTTGTCGTCGCCGTCGTACTGCTCGCGGAGCGCCGGCGCGACCTGGAGCGCCTCGTCGAGCTTGATGCCCAGCTGGTTCGGGACCGCCTTGGCGATCCGGTCGACCTCGCCGTAGCTGTGCCCCAGCACCCGGCCGACGTCGCGGATCGCCGCCCGGGCGAGCATCGTGCCGAAGGTGATGATCTGGGCCACGTGGTCCGCGCCGTACTTGCGCGACACGTAGGCGATGACCTCGTCGCGCCGGGCGTCCTCGAAGTCGACGTCGATGTCCGGCATCGTCACGCGGTCCGGGTTGAGGAACCGCTCGAACGGCAACCCGTACTCGATCGGGTCGACCGGCGTGATGCCGAGGGTGTAGGTCACGATCGACCCCGGCGCGCTCCCCCGGCAGGTCGTCTGGATCCGCTGGTCGCGGGCGAACCGGACAAAGTCGGCGACGATCAGGAAGTAGCCGGCGTAGCCCATCGAGATGATCACGCCGAGCTCGTAGTCGAGCCGCTCCTGCAGCTCGCCCGTCACCGTCCCGTAGCGGCGCTCGAGGCCGCGCTGGCATTCCTCACGCAGCCAGCTCTCGACCGTGTGGCCGTCGGGCACCGGGAAATGCGGGATGCGCAGCTCGTTGACGGGCATGGACAGGTCGCACATCTCGGCGATGCGCCGGGTGTTGAGGAGGGCATCGCGCTGGTCCGGAAACAGCGCCGCCATCTCCGCCGCCGACTTGAGCCAGAAGGCGTCGCTCTCGAACTTCAGCCGGTTCGGCGTGTCGATGTTGTTGCCCGTCCCGACGCACAGCAGGACGTCGTGCGCGTCCGACTGTGAGCGGTGCACGTAGTGGAGGTCGTTCGTCACGACCAGCGGCAGCCCCATCTCGGGCGAGAGGCGCAGGAGCTGCTCGTTGAGGCGGCGCTGCTCCGCCATGCCGTGGTCCTGCAGCTCGAGGAAGAAGTTGCCCGGGCCGAAGATGTCGCCGTACTCGCCGGCGAGGCGGCGGGCGCCGGCCCAGTCGTCGACCTCGAGCGCCTTCGGGATCTCGCCGCCGAGACACGCACTCAGGCCGACGAGCCCTTCGCTGTACCGCGCGAGGTGCTCGCGGTCGATCCGCGGCTTGTAGTAGTAGCCGTCGAGGTGAGCGTCGGTGACGAGCCGGCAGAGATTGCGGTAGCCCGTCCAGTTCTTCGCCAGCAGGATCAGGTGGAACGGCTGAGCGTCCGCCTTGCCCTCCCGATCGCTCATCGACCGGCGCGCGACGTACGTCTCGACGCCGATGATCGGCTTAATCCCCCTGGTCGTGGCCGCCTGCCAGAACGCGACGGAGCCGTAGAGGGCGCCGTGGTCCGTCAGGGCGAGCGAGTCGAACCCCTGCCGGGCGGCCGAATCGACGAGGTCCGTGATCCGCCCGAGGCCGTCGAGGAGGCTGAACTCCGAGTGGACGTGGAGGTGCGTGAAGTCGTTCGGAGCCAGGGTCGTCACGGGCTCCCATGGTACCGACTCGGGCTGCCGGCGAGGCGCCTCATGATCCGCATGGTCGACCGCGACCTCGGTCGACTGGTGCCGAGTACCGGGTCGCCGGCAGGACTTTCGTCCTCCCCTCGTACCACCCCATCGATCGGTATCCCGTCCCTGGCCGCCACCCCGACGCTCGTTGCATGCAGGCACCGGTGCTCCGCCGCCCCTTCCGCGCGCCGCCGTCGGTCGGCCTCGCGGTCCTCGCGGTCGTTGCCCCTCAGCTCGTCATCCTTGTCGTAGGAACCTTCGCTGCGACGGCGCCTTCCGCCGCGGACCAGCGTCCGGAGCCGGGCGGTCAGGGCGGTGCTGCAGTCGATGCGTCCGGCTCGCCCGCGCCGGGCCGCTCGGCGCGCACACCGGCCTTCGGCACGCCGGTCGCATCGCCGGGGGCCGCCGCGCCGACGCCCGCGCCGGAGGTGGCGGCCGCGTCCGAGCGCCCGGTCAGCACCCGCCCACCACAGCCCGTCCCGACCGTGGCGCCGCGGGCGGTCGCGGTCGCGACGCCGACGCCTCGTCCCGTTGCGATCACTGACGCTCCGACGGCCGGCGGGTCGTCCGGTGGCTCGTCCGCCGGCCGGTCGGCTGGCGGGTCGTCCTCGGGTGGGTCATCCGGTGGCTCGTCCTCCGGCGGGTCGTCCAATACCGGCGCGGCGCCCGCTCTCAACCCGGGCGGCCGGCCACCGGCGTGCGACTACCTGGACGTCCTGACGCCGCACGCCGGCTACGGCGACTGGAGCCGGACGCTCCTGGACACGATCTACCGCTTGCCCTCGGGCTACGCGCCTGGCGACCTGGTCGACACCTCGGCCGCCGGCCTCAACGGCGGCTATGCCGTCCGCGGCTTCGTGGTGGGCGACCTGCGGGAGATGGTCGCCGCCGCTCGCGCCGCCGGTGCGCCGCTGGAGGTCGTCAGCGGCTACCGGAGCTTCGCGAAACAGCAGGGAACGTTCCAGCACTGGGTGGACGTCGGCGGCTACGGGGACGCGCTGCGGGCGAGCGCCCGGGCGGGACACTCCGAGCACCAGCTCGGCACCACCCTCGACCTCACGAGCGAGGGCGGGTCCGCGCCCTGGGAGTACGGTGACTGGGGCGCGACGCCTGCCGGTGCCTGGGTCGCCGAGAACTCGTGGCGCTACGGGTTCGTGGTCAGCTACCCGGGCGGCTCGTTCAGCCGCACGTGCTACAGCTACGAGCCGTGGCACGTCCGGTATGTCGGCCGAGAGCGCGCGGCCTGGGTCGCGCGGAGCGGCTTGACGCTGCGCGAGGCCCTCTGGTCCCTGCAGTGAGGTCCGTCGCGGCCGGTGGAGGAGCACGACAGGTCCACCGAGCCGCCCGTCCGCCCGGACCCCGGTCCGGCGCCCGCCGACCGGCCGAGCGGCCGCCTCGGGCCGCTCGGCGTGGTCGTCGTCGCGATCGCGGCGGTCATCGGGGCGCTCCGGATCGCGGCCGGCGCCGCGGGTGAAGCCGAGTCGTTCGGCGCCGGGATCGGGTACGTCCTCGGCGCGGCGATGGTCGGTGCGATCGTGTGGGCGGTGATCGTCCAGCTCACGCGCGGGCGGACGCCCGGCCGACGCTTCCGCTCGCCGGGCTTGGCCATCTCGATCGCCGTGGCGCTGATCCTCGCCACGATCGGTTCCGCCGCCCGCACCTGAGCGGCGCGTCCCTCCGGCCGCGCCCTCCTCGCGGTGGCGTCTTGCGTGGCGGAGGTTCCCGCGGAGGCGGCGGCCGCCGAGCTCACCGAGCGCCGGAACGCCTAGCTAACCCCGGTCCTGCAAGGGGTCTGATAGCACGCCGCCCGCCCGCCGCCGCGCCGCCGGATGCCGCCGAGCGCGATGGTCGAGCGGTGACCAGCACCAGGGACGATCTGCGCGCCGCCGCGCTCGGTGCGGGCAGCGGAGTCGCCGCCACCGGAGCAATGAGCGTGCTGATGCTCGCGGCTCGGGAGGCCGGGCTGATGAGCGAGCTGCCGCCCCACGAGATCGCGGACAAGGTGGTCGAGCGCTCCGCGGCAGCGGACGATGCCGGGCCGCAGGAACGCCGCCGGCTCGGCTGGCTCGCCCATTTCGGGTTCGGAGCCGCGACCGGCGCGCTCTACGCCGTGCTCCGCAACCGCATCCCGACGCCGGGCGGACCGATCTTCCACGGGTCGACCTTCGCGCTGGCGGTCTGGGCGGTCAGTTATCTCGGCTGGATCCCCGCGATTCGGTTCCTCCCGCCCGCCACGGAGGACGAGCCGGGCCGCCAGCCCGCGATGGTCGCGGCACACGCGCTGTTCGGGGCGATCCTGGGCGTCCTCGTCGAGCGCGGCCTTCCGCGACGGTTGCCGTAACGCTCAGGCGCCGCCGGCCGAGTCGCCGGCGCCCAGCGCCCAGGCTAGCGCCGCCGTGCGAGCCCAAGGACGGCCAGCCCGCCGACCGCCGCGGCGAGCGCGAGCGTCCGGGACGGCCCCACCCGTGTCGACCACCAGAGATACCGGCTCGAGGAGCGGGCCTCTTCGTCGAAGCGCCCGTGGGTCCGGTGCAGCCCGGACACCACCTTGTCGGCGAGGATCGCCATGTCCGCCGACAGCCCGATGACGAGCTCGCGCCGATCATGCTCGGCCGCCCAGACGATCCCCTCGGCGACCACTTCCGGCTGGTAGATCGGCGGGACGGGTTGGGCGCGTCCCGGGAGCCGGCTGCGGACCCAGTCGAATTGCGGCGTGTTCACGGCCGGCAGCTGGACCTGGGTCACCCGGACGCCGCTGCCGTCGTGGAGGAGCTCCGTGCGGAGCGACTCGCTGAAGCCGTTGATCGCGTGCTTCGCCGCGCAGTAGGCCGACTGGAGCGGGATCGCCCGGTACGCCAGGGCGGAGCCGACCTGGACGATCACCCCGCGGTCGCGGGGCAGCATCCGGCGCAGCGCGGAGAGCGTGCCGTGCACGTAGCCGAGATACGTCACCTCCGTGACGCGCCGGTACTCGTCCGCCGTCATCTCCCTGACCGGCGAGAAGACCGACACCATGGCGTTGTTGACCCAGACGTCGATCGGGCCGAGCTCGGCCTCGGTTGACGCCGCAGCCGCCTCGACCGCGTCCGCGTTCGACACGTCGAGCGGGAGGACCAGCGATCGTCCGCCGCGCGACGCCACCTCCTGCGCCACCTCCTCGAGCGCCAGCACGTCGCGGGCGATCAGCGCGACGCTGTTGCCGCGGGCAGCGAAGGCATGGGCGACTGCCCGCCCGACGCCGGCCGAGGCGCCCGTGACGACGATGACCCGGCCGCTCGCCGACCCGGCCACTCGTTGGGGCTCGACGCTGGCGGCGGGCGACGGCGGCGCTGCCGGCTCCCCGGTCTCCCGCCGGCCGCCCGGAAAGAGGCGGTCGATGTTGCCGAGCCGGATGCGCGGCCGCTCGCTGCGTGGGCGGCGGATCGCCCGCCGGATCTCGGATCGGTCCATCGGCGCATCGTCCGTGGGCCGGTCGCCCGGCGCGCCGACCGCGATCCTCGCCCGCCATGCAACCGCGTTGCATCGGCGGCGTCGCGCCTTGGCCACGCGGCGCGGCGGGACGTACGGCGCCCTCAGCGGCCGATCAGCCGCTCGACGACGGGCGCGATGCGGTCGACCCAGGCCCGGTACTGGGCGCCGCTGGGGTGAAGGCCGTCGTGCGCGACGAGCGCTCGATCGGCCGCCGCACGCGAGATGTCGTGGATGTCGACCCACGCGATGCCACGCTCGAGCGCCAGCCGCCGGAGGATCTGGTTGTTCCGGACGATGCCGGCTGCCTGCGTTGCCGGATCGCCGTACGCGGCACCCTGCGGCGTCACCGTGTAGTCCGGCGTCGCGACGACGACGATGTGCTCCGGCGGCAACAGCCCGAGCAGGTCGTCGAGGATTCGGCGCGCGTTGTCCTCGAACGTCTCGGCCGGGACGCCCTGGACCACGTCGTTCACGCCGACGAGGAGCGAGGCGAACTCCGGCCGCAACTCGGCCACCGCCGGCAGCTCCCGTTCGATCACGTCGCGCGACGTGTATCCGTTCACCGCGAGGTTGGCGACCAGCTCGAGGGTGGGCGCCTCGCCGCCGAGTCGCTGCACTAGCTGGTTGGGCCAGCGGTCAGGCTCGTCCACGGAGGTCCCGATCGTGTACGAGTCGCCGAGCGCGACATAGCGCAGGCGGCGACCGGTCTCGTCCCCGGCGGAAGCGGACCCCGACGCGCGCGCATCCCGCGGCGATCCGCCGGTGCCGGCGGGAACCCGGCAGGCGGTCGAGGCAACGAGCACGCCGAGCACGGCAAGCGCCGCCGCCCCCGTCAGAGGGTGCGCGGTTCTGCCGCCGGTGCGGACGGTCGACGACGCGGGCTTGCTCACGCACGGAGTATGGCGGCCGAGCAAAGCGATGCCGCCCGGCCACGCCAGGGATGCCAAGGATGGGTGGCCGCGGGCGCCGCGCGGCGACTCCCGCGACGCCCTATCATCCACCCGGCATCGGCGGATCCTCGGGCACTTGCCCGGGTGCATGCCCGTGAGTAGGATGCGCGCCAACGGTCGCCCGGCACGGGAGGGACCGCGCGGTCGCCGCGCCCCCCGCTTTCCGCGAGATGGGTGCGACGCGATGCTGGAGGAGGAGTCAATGCGCACCCGAGCCCTGGTCGTGCTCGTCGCGACGCTGATGGCGATCGCGGCCTGTACGAACACCGGCACCACGACCCAGAGCGCGAGCACCGCGCCCGCCGCGAGCGCCACTGCGGCCGCCAGTGCCTCCCCGGCCGGGTCGGCAGAGCCGAGCGGCAGCGGCGGCGCATCCGGCGAGCCGAGCGGTGGCGCTAGCGCGAGCGCCGCGGCAGTCGACCCGACGCAATTGAAGATCGGCATGGTCACCGACATCGGCCAGCTCGAGGACAAGTCGTTCAACGAGTTCAGCTGGAAGGGCGTCCAGGCGGGCGCGGCCGCCATCGGCGCGCCAGACCCGCAGGTCATCGTCACCCGCGATCCAGCGGACTACGCGGCGAACATCCAGCAGTTCGTGGACCAGGGCTTCAACGTCATCGTCACGGTCGGGTTCCTGATCGGCACGGATACCCGCACCGCGGCCCTGCAGAACCCGGACGTCCAGTTCTTCGGCGTCGACCAGTTCGTCGCCGAGCCGAACCCGCCGAACTACCAGGGGATCCTCTTCGCCGAGGCGGAGCCCGGCTACCTCGCCGGCATCGTGGCCGCGACCGTCAGCGAGACCGGCGTCATCGGCGCGGTCGGCGGACAGTCGGACGTGCCGCCGGTCCTCGCCTACATCAACGGCTATCGGAATGGAGCCGCGTCGGTCAACCCGGACATCGAGGTCATCGTCCAGTACGCCGAGGACTTCAATGACCCGGCCAAGGGCGAAGCGGCCGCGAACGCGATGATCCAGCAGGACGCGGACGTCATCTTCCAGGTCGCCGGCCTGACCGGTGCCGGTGCGCTGCGCGCCGCCTGCGCCGCGGACATCTGGGGGATCGGCGTCGACGTCGATCAGCACGCCTCGCTGCCGGACGCCGCGGAGTGCATCATCACCAGCGCGGAGAAGAAGCTCGAGAACGCCGTCAGCCAGGCGATCCAGCGGTACGCCGAGGAAGGTCCGCAGGGCGGCGCCGAGAACGGCAACTTCTTCAACAACGCGCAGAACGAGGGCATCGGGCTGTCCGAGTTCACCAACCTCGACCCGGTGCCAGAGGGCCTCCAGGAGGCCGTCGACGAGGCGCTCGCGAAGCTGAAGGACGGCTCGCTCAACCCGTGCGAGCCGATCGCCCCGACCCGGCAACGGGTCGGCCCGCTGTCGTATCGTCACGTCCCGGCGCCACCAGGGAGTGCGATGACCGAGGCCACGAGCCCGCCGATCCTCGAGATGCGCGGCATCACGAAGCGCTTCCCCGGCACGGTCGCGAACGACCGGATCGACCTCGAGGTCCGCGCCGGCGAGGTCCATGCGCTGCTCGGCGAGAACGGCGCGGGCAAGAGCACGCTGATGAACATCCTGTACGGGCTGATCGGCCCGGACGAGGGCGAGATCGTGCTCGACGGCCAGCCGGTCGAGATCCGTGACCCGGCCGACGCGATCCAGCGCGGCATCGGGATGGTCCACCAGCACTTCATGCTCGTCCCGGTCCTGACGGTCGCCGAGAACGTCATCCTGGGCCAGGAGACGGTCGGCGCGGCGGGGATGCTCGACCTCCCGGAGGCCGAGCGGCGGATCCGGACGCTTGCCGAGCAGCTCGGCTTCCGGGTCGACCCGCGGGCGAGGATCGACCAGCTCAGCGTCGGGCAGCAGCAGCGCGTCGAGATCCTCAAGGCGCTCTACCGGGGCGCTCGCCTGCTCGTCCTCGACGAGCCGACGGCCGTGCTGACGCCGCAGGAGACGCAGGAGATCTTCGCCGTCCTGGCCAGGCTCAAGGCGGAGGGCACGAGCATCGTCTTCATCAGCCACAAGCTCGACGAGGTCCTCGCGATCGCCGACCGGATCACGGTCATCCGGCGGGGGCGGGTGGTCGGGACCAGGCTGCCGAGCGAGACGGACGAGCGCGACCTGGCAGAGCTGATGGTCGGCCGCGAGGTGTCGCTCGTCGTCGACCGTGGCGAAGCGAGCCCGGGCGAGGTGGTCTTCCGGGTCGAGGGGCTCCGCGCCACCGACGACCGCGGCAACGAGACGGTGGCCGGCGTGGACCTCGAGATCCGTGCCGGCGAGATCCTCGGCATCGCGGGCGTCGCCGGCAACGGCCAGGACGAGCTCGTCGAGTGCATCGTGGGGCTCCGCAAGCCGGCGGCCGGCAAGGTGACCCTCAAGGGCAGGGACGTGACGGGCCGGTCGCCGCGCGACGTGCGCGCGCAGGACGTGGCCTGCGTGCCCGGCGACCGCCAGCGCTTCGGCCTCGTCCTGACCTATCCGATCGAGGACAACCTGATCCTGACGGCGTATCACGAGGCGCCCTACGCGCGCCGCGGCATCCGCAACGACCGGGCGATCGATGCGATCGCCGACGAGCTGATTCCCGCAGTTCGACATCCGCGCTCCGTCGGCGATGACGCGGGCCAGCGCGCTTTCCGGCGGCAACCAGCAGAAGGTCGTCGTTGCGCGGGAGTTCAGCGGACCGATCTCCCTGCTCATCCTCGACCAGCCGACGCGCGGTCTCGACGTCGGCAGCATCGAGTTCATCCACCGCCAGGTCATCGCCAAGCGCGACGCCGGGACGGCGATCCTGCTCGTCTCCGCGGAGCTGGACGAGGTCCTCGAGCTGTCGGACCGGGTCGCGGTCATGTTCCGGGGGCGGATCGTCGCGACGTACGACGCGGACGAGGCGGAGAAGGAGCGGATCGGGCTGCTGATGGCGCGCGGCGAGGACGCGGGCCGGCCTGGAGTTGCCGAGCCGGTCGGGGCCGGCTCCGGAGCCGCCGGTGGTGACCCGGCCGGGAGGCCGGGCGGCGATCGCGCGGGGCCGTCTCGGTGACGGGCCGCGACCGCGGCGGCCGCGAGGACGTCCGCGCTCAGGCCGGCGGTGCCGACCCCCTGGCCGGGGCCGCTCCGGCGGCCGCCCAGGAGGAGCGCAACCGGCCGCCCGCCGGCGGCCGTGGCGCGAACCCCCTGGCGCGACTGTGGCGCGCGGCTGCCGTCCCGATCCTCTCGATCGTGGCGGCGATGCTCGCCGGCGCGGTCCTGATGCTCATCTCGCCGCTCGTCTCCGGCAGTGGCTTCCAGCCGACGCTGCCGGTCACCGCCTACGGCGCGCTGATCGAGGGCGCGGTCGGCAAGCCGGAGCTCTGGGCGGCCGGCAACATCAACGCGCTGAGCAACACCCTCGTCCAGGCCGCGCCACTGATGTTCGGTGGGCTGGCCGTCGGTCTCGCCTTCAAGGCGGGGCTGTTCAACATCGGCGTCGCCGGTCAGTTCCTCGTCGGCGCCTTCGCGGCTGCCGTCGCCGGCGCCGAGTTCGCCACCCTCGACACGAACGTCGCGGTTCCCCTGTCGCTCGTGATCGGCGGCCTGGCCGGGGGTGCGTACGGGTTCATCCCGGGCTTCCTCAAGGCGCGCACGGGTGCCCACGAGGTGGTCACCACGATCATGCTCAACAGCATCGCCTCGCTCCTTCTGGCGTGGGCGGTGGCGGACATCTTCCGCGCGCCAGAGTTCACGTTCGCCCGGACGGCCGACATCGGGAACGCCCGCCTGCCGGTCCTGCTCGGCCGGAACATCCACCTCGGCGTCGCGCTCGCATTCGTGGCCATCTTCGTGGTCAAGTTCGTGCTCGACCGGACGACCCTCGGCTTCGAGATCAGGACCGTCGGCCAGAACCCGAACGCCGCCCGGTACGCCGGGATCCGGCCGGTCGTGATCCTGACGCTGACGATGACGCTGTGCGGTCTGCTGGGCGGGCTCGCCGGCGCGATCCAGATGCTGGGCGTCCAGACCTTCTACGCGGCCGGGATCAGCGCCAACGTCGGCTTCGACTCGATCACCGTGGCACTCCTCGGCCGGTCGTCACCGCTCGGGATCATGGCCGCCGCGCTGCTGTTCGGCGCGATGCGGGCCGGTCAGGGCCTGATGCAGATCAACACCGGCGGCCTCGTGCCGATCGAGGTCATCGACGTCATCCAGGCGCTGATCATCCTCTTCCTCGCCGCCGACGTCATCATCCGACGGGTGTTCCGCCTGCGCGCGGCGAGGGGAGCCGTCGAGGGCGAGGTGCGGACGGTGACCCAGTCGTGGGGCGAGCAGGTGGCCCGCTGATGGACGTCACGGCAATCCCGCGGCTGCTCGTCGAGCTGGTCGCCTACCTGCTCGACGTCATCCCGCCGTTCCTGCCGACGATCCTCGTCCTGACCGCCCCGATCGCGCTCGGCGCGCTGTGCGGTGTCCTGTGCGAGCGCTCGGGCGTCGTCAACATCGGCATCGAGGGGATCATGCTGATGTCGGCGTTCTTCGGCTATCTCACCGGGTTCCTGCTCCACGAGTCGGTCGGCGCCCTGCCGGCGCTCGTGCTCGGCGTGTTCGTGGCGGTCCTCGTGGGCGTGCTGATGGGTGCCATCCACGCCTGGCTGTCGATCAGCGTGCGAGCCGACCAGATCATCGCCGGTGTGTTCCTGAACATCTTCGCGCTCGGGCTGACCGCCTACCTCAACCGGCTGATCGTCACCCCGTCCGGCCGCGGCGGGGCAGGCCAGCTCCCGAAGTTCAACCTGCCGGAGCCGATCGCCGACATCCCCGTGCTCGGGCAGGTCCTCGGCATGTTCCTCAACCAGGGACCGATCGCCATGAGCGTCATCGTCCTCGTGGTCGGGCTCCAGATCCTGCTCTTCCGATCACGGTGGGGCCTGCGGACGCGGGCGGTCGGCGAGCACCCAAAGGCGGCCGACACGGTCGGCATCGACGTGATCCGGCTGCGCTACCGGAACGTCATCGTCGGCTGCGCCATCGCCGGCCTGGCCGGCGCGTTCATCGTGCTCGAGTCGACGGGCTCGTTCCAGAACGGGATGACCGGCGGGCGCGGCTTCATCGGCCTGGCGGCGATGATCTTCGGTCGATGGACGCCGATCGGCTCGTTCCTCGGCGCGCTCCTGTTCGGCCTGGTGCTCGGGATCGAGATCATGGTCGGCGTCGCTCGGCCGCCCGGCGAGCTGGGCGCGGTCATGGGCGCGATCCCGCGGCAGTGGTACGTGGCGCTGCCCTACATCATCACGATCGTCGTGCTGGCGGGGGTGGTGGGACGCTCGATCCCGCCGGCCGCCGACGGCGTCGCCTACGAGAAGGAGGCGCGGGCCTGACGGCGGCCGCGGTGGGCCGGCCTCCGTCCGGAGCCGTTGGCGCGGGGTGACGGGCGACGAGCGCGGCCGGGCGCGGGAGTTCCTCGATCTCCAGGAGGGCCGTGGCCCGGTGCCGGTGCTCGACGACGGCGGCATCGCGGCCGTGCTGGCGACGACGCGCCGGATCGCGGTCGTCGGCGCCTCGTCGAAGCGATGGCGGCCGTCGTTCGGTGTCTTCCGGTACCTGGTCGAGGCGGGCTATGACTGCCTGCCGGTCAACCCGAACGAGCGCGACGTCCTCGGCGTACCGGCCTTCCCCACGCTGCGGGCGGCGGTCGAGGCGACCGGGCCGGTCGACATGGTCGACGTCTTCCGCCGATCGGACCTCGCGGTGCCGCATGCCACGGAGGCGGTCGAGGCGGGCGCACGGTGCCTGTGGCTCCAGCTCGGCGTCGTCAGCTGGGACGCGGCGCGGATCGCACATGACGCCGGGCTCGACGTGGTGATGGACCGGTGCGCGGCGATCGAGCACCGGCGGTTCCGCGGCCGGTAGCGGTGCGCGGCGATCGAGCACCGGCGGTTGCGCGGCCGGTAGCGGTGCGCGGCGCCGATCCCGCGCCGTGGGGCGTCGCACGTCGGCCAGCGCCGTGCGGCGCCGCCCGTGGCCGTAGTCGCGTGCACTACCACTCCGAGCGTTATCCGCCGCGGATC
>JAUJOH010000001.1:301138-361024 GCA_030447745.1 Chloroflexota bacterium
CGCCCGTGGCCGTAGTCGCGTGCACTACCACTCCGAGCGTTATCCGCCGCGGATCGAGCGTCATATCGCCGTTCTCGACGCTGTGCCAGCCGCCCGCCATGCGACCGTAGGCGCATCGTCGCGCCGCTGCACACCTTGAGGCACCTCGCTGTGACGGACCCAGCGCGTGGATACCGCTGCCACCGTTACGCCGCGAGCGAAGCGGCACTGACGCGGGATCCGTGGCCGCGGACGCCACGCGGCTCGCGGTCCGGGCCGAAGTCACGCCCGTATCACTGGGAGTGTTATTCCGCGCGGAACGATCGTGACACCAGCGTCTTCCGCCCTCGCCGGGACCCCGGCGATGCGACCCAGTGGGCATCAGCGCGACGCGGCGGCCCCCCGCCGCCGCCGGCGGGGGCGGTTATACCGGGCGATGCGCCAGAGATAGCACTCGGGCGAATTCGATGGTGCAGAAGCGGGGGCACCGCCGCAGGACCGGCCGCGCCGGCGCGCCGGGGCCCTCAGCGCGAGGTCAGCGGATGGCGAACGCGGCCAGCACCAACAGAAAGCCGATGCCCACGATCGCGCCCCCGGTGCGCGCCTGCCGCCGGAGCAGGTCCATCGCGACGGAGGCGCCCGTCGGTGACGAGCTTCGCACCCCGCCACGCCACGACTGGTAGCGGGCAACGTTCTGGTCCTGCGCGCGGAGCGCCTGCAGGCGTTCCCACGGTCCGCGGGCACGCGTGTAGCCGAGCGCGATGAGCGCGACGCCGGCGCCAAGGAGCGCCAGGTTGAGGAGTCCCACTAGCCCTCGCCCTCGCCTGCCTTGGCGAGCCGCTCCCGCACCGCCGCCTGTGCGAGCGACGCGTTGGCCTGGCCGCGGGTGGCCTTCATCACCTGGCCGACCAGGAACCCGACGGCCTGCCACTTGCCGGCGCGGAAGTCGGCAACGGCCTGCGGCTGCGCGGCCAGGACCTCGTCCACGGCGGAGGCGAGCGCGCCGGCGTCGGAGATGTGGCGGAAACCCCGGGCCTCGATGAGCGCCGCCGCCGACTCGCCGGTCGCCACGTGCAGGCCGAGGACCTCGCGTCCGTTGGCCCGCGAGATCGCGCCGTCGGCCACCTGGCGAACGAGGTGCGCGAGGTCAGCCGGGTCGACCGCGATCGGCCCCTCGGATCGGTTGCGGAGCCCGAGATACTCGCCCGTGACCCAGGTCGACACGGTTCGCGGGTCGATGCCGCGGGCGGCCGCCAGCGTCGACTCGAACAGGCGCGTCACGTCCGGGTCCGCCGCGATGACGGCCGCGTCGTAGGCCGACAGGCCGAGCGTTGCGCGATAACGCTCGCGCCGAGCCGCGGGCAGCTCCGGGAGCCGGGCCCGGATCTCCTCCAGCCACGCCGCCTCGACGTGGAGCGGCGGCAGGTCCGGCTCCGGGAAGTAGCGGTAGTCGTCCGACGACTCCTTGACCCGCATGACGTACGTCGTGCCGCGCGTCTCGTCCCAGCCACGCGTCTCCTGCACGACCGCCTCGCCCGCGTCCAGGGCCGCCGCCTGCCGTTCGATCTCCGACCCGATCGCCCGCTCGACGGACCGGAACGAGTTCATGTTCTTGATCTCGACGCGCGTCCCGAAGGCTTCGGCGTCGACCGGCCGCAGCGAGACGTTCGCCTCGACCCGGAGCTGCCCGCGCTCCATGTCCGCGTCGGACGCGCCGATCGTCCGGAGGAGCAGCTGGAGCTCCTCGGCGTAGCGCCGGGCCTGCTCGGCTGTCCGGAGATCCGGCTCCGTGACGATCTCCATCAGCGGCGCCCCCGAGCGGTTGTAGTCGACGAGGCTGACGGCGCGGCCGTCCTCGCCGGCGGCGTGGACCAGTCGCGCCGTGTCCTCCTCGAGGTGCGCCCGGCGGATTCGGATCGTGAACGGCCCCTCGGACGTGTTGACCGTCAGCTGCCCGTTCGAGGCGAGCGGGAGGTCGTACTGGCTGATCTGGTAGCCCTTCGGCAGGTCCGGGTAGAAGTAGTTCTTGCGGTCCCACCTGGTCGCCGCGGGGATGGAGCCCTCGACGGCGAGGCCGGTGGCGAGCACCAGCTCCACCGCGCGGCGGTTGATCACGGGCAGCGATCCGGGCAGGCCGAGGCAGACCGGGCAGACGTGGCTGTTCGGCGCAGCGCCGTCGAAGTCCGCCGAGCAGGCGCAGAACATCTTGCTGGCCGTCCGGAGGCGGCAGTGGACCTCGATTCCGATCACGGGCTGGTAGCGGTCGAGCACCGCACCGGCCCGGCGTGACGCCGGACGGGCGAGCGTCACGGCGTGACCCCCCGGGCCGCGACGTAGCTCCGCTCCGCGCCTACCAGCGCGGCGGTCATGCCCGTCAGGGCCAGGAGCAGTCCCATCTCGCGCGTCAGTTTCGCACACGCCGCCGGAGGTGGGCCGCCCGGCGACCGGTGCCGCGGTCAGTCCCGGTGCCGCTCGACGAACCGGCCGATCCGAACCAGCGCTTCCTCGAGCTCGTCGTACGCCGTGGCGTAGCAGGCCCGGACGTGGCCCTCGCCGGACGGCCCGAACGCCCCGCCCGGGACGACCGCGACCCGCTCCTCCTCGAGCAGCCGCGTCGCGAAGGCCTCGGCATCCATCCCGGTCGACGTGATCTGCGGAAAGGCATAGAACGCGCCCCGGGGTTCGAACGTCCTGAGCCCGAGGCCGTTCAGCCCGTCGACCAGGAGCCGCCGGCGCCGGTCGTACTCGGCGAGCATCCGCTCCACGTCCGGCTCGCCGTCGGTGAGGGCCACGAGCGCCGCGTCCTGTGCGGTCGTCGGCGCGGACATGATCCCGTACTGGTGGACCTTGACGATGCCCTCGAGGATCGGCGCCGGTGCCGCCAGGTACCCGACCCGCCAGCCGGTCATCGCGTAGGCCTTCGAGAAGCCGCCCATCAGGATCGTCCGCTCGCGCATCCCGGGGAGCGCACTCATCGCGCGATGACGGTACGAGCCGTACGCGAGCCGATCGTAGATCTCGTCGCTGTACACGAGGAGGTCGTGGCGGTCGGCGATCGCCGCGAGCTCATCCTGCACGTGGTCCGGGAGCACGGCGCCGGTCGGGTTGCACGGGTAGCCCAGGAAGAGCGCCTTGGTCCGCGGCGTGATCGCCGCCTCGACGGCGGCCGGATCGAGCGCGAAGTCGTCCTCGAGCCGGGTGGCGACGTGCCGCACGACGCCACCCGCGAAGACGACGGCCGGCGCGTAGGCGACGTAGGACGGCTCGTGGAGGATCACCTCGTCGCCGGGATCGCAGGTCGCGCGCAGGGCCAGGTCGACCGCCTCGGACGCGCCGACGGTGATGAGCAGCTCGCGCTCCGGGTCGTACGCGACGCCGTAGCGCCGCTCGAGATGCCCGGCGAGCGCGCGGCGGGCTCGAGCGTTCCGTAGTTCGAGGTGTAGTGCGTCCGCCCCGAGCGGAGCGACTCGACCCCCGCCTCCACGATCGCGCGGGGCGTGTCGAAGTCCGGCTCCCCCACCCCGAGGCTGATGACGTCGTCCATCGTGGCCAGGATGTCGAAGAAGCGGCGGATCCCGGACGGTGGCACGGCCCGCACGCGCTGGGCGAGGGCGCGCTCGGCGAGCGGCGTACGGGTCGGTCCATCGCGGACGGCGTCGGTCGTGGCGAGGGACGGCTCTGAGCCGGCCGCCGTTGGCGTCGTCATGCGGGGACCGGCCGGCCGGCCGACGGTCCGCGCGTGGCCGGGTTGTCCGCCAGGGCGAGCTCGGCCGGCTCGGCGCCTCGCCACTCCGCGTCCGCGGTGAGCGCCTCGTAGCCGCGGCCGAGTCGCAGGAGCTCCAGCTCGGACCAGGCCGGGCCGATCAGCTGGAGCCCGACCGGCAGGCCGTCCGACAGGCCGCACGGGATCGACAGGCCCGGCAGCCCCGCCATGTTGACCGGCAGGGTGCAGGCGTCGGACAGGTACATCGACACCGGGTCCGCCATCCGGGCGCCCATCGGGAAGGCGACCGTCGGCGACGTCGGCGCGACGAGGGCGTCGAACCCCGCCTCGAACAGGGCGTCGAAGTCGCCCTTGATGAGCGTCCGGACCTTCTGGGCCTTCAGGTAGTAGGCGTCGTAGTAGCCCGCGGACAGCGCGTAGGTGCCCAGCATGATCCGCCGCTTGACCTCCGCGCCGAAGCCCTCGCCGCGGGTCCGCAGGTAGTTGCCGAGCGTGTCGCCGTCACCCAGCCGCGGCCCGTACCGGATCCCGTCGTACCGGGCGAGGTTGGCCGATGCCTCCGCCGGCGCGACGATGTAGTAGGTCGCGAGCCCGTAGTCGGTGTGTGGCAGCGAGACCTCCTCGACCGTCGCGCCGGCCGCCTCGAGCGCGGCGACCGCCTGGCGGACTCTTGCCTCGACGCCCGGCTCCATGCCCGCCACGAAGTACTCGCGCGGGAGCCCCAGGCGTTTGCCGCGCAACGACGCCGCGGCCTCGTCGTCGTCGGCGAGCGCCAGGAGCTCATCGGGGACCGGCACCGGTGCCGACGTCGAGTCGCGCGGGTCGCGGCCCGCGACCGCGTGCAGGACGGCCGCCGCGTCGCGCACGTCGCGGCCGAACGGGCCGATCTGGTCGAGCGAGCTCGCGAACGCCACGATCCCGTACCGGCTCACCCGGCCGTAGGTCGGCTTCAGGCCGACGATCCCGGTCAGCGCCGCGGGCTGGCGGATCGAGCCGCCCGTATCCGTGCCGATCGAGTACGGCACGTGGAACGCGGCGACGGCGCTCGCCGATCCGCCCGACGAGCCGCCCGGCACCCGGTCGAGGGCCCACGGATTGGCGGTCGGACCGAACGCCGAGTGCTCCGTCGACGAGCCCATCGCGAACTCGTCCATGTTCGTCTTGCCGAGGATCACCGCGCCGGCGTCGCGCAGCCGCTCCGTGATGTGCGCGTCGTACGGGGCGAGGTAGCCCTCGAGGATCCGGGAGCCGGCCGTGCACTGGACGCCGCGGACGGAGACGAGGTCCTTGAGCGCGACCGGAAGGCCGAGCAGCGGGTGGAGCCCGTCGAGCGCGGCGCGGTCCCTGCGCGCCGCCGTGAGCTTGCGGTCGGCCTCATCGGCGGCCGCCAGCGCGCCGTCGCGATCGAGCGTCAGCCACGCGTTCAGGGCGGGGTTCTGCCGCTCCGCGAGCTCGAGGTGCGCCTCGATCACTTCCCTCGCAGACACCTCGCCGGAGCGAAGCGCGGCGCCCAGCGCCGCTCCCGAGCGACGCGTGAGATCGTCCGCTGAACCGCCGGACGTGCTCATCCCGGCGTTCGTCCCGACCCCTCGAGGATGGCCGGCACGACGATGAACCCGTCGCGATGCTCGGCCGCGTTGCGCAGCACCTCGGCGGCGGGCAGCGATGGACGCGGCTCGTCCTCGCGCAGGATGTTCTCGAGCGCGATCGTCTGGGCCGTCGGCGGGATCGCCTCCGTGTCGAGCTGCGCCAGAACGGCGTACTGGTCGAGGATGTGGTTCAGCTCACCCTCGAGCCGCCCGCAGCTCCGCGTCCGACAGACCGAGGCGGGCGAGGTGGGCGACGTGCTCGACCTCGGGGCGCGAAAGGGTGGCCATCGCGGCGATGATAGCCGCGCGCGACGGTCCCAGGCGCGGCTAGCATCCTTCCCGTGTCGCCGACCATTCGCCCGATGAGCACGTCCGACGTCGGAGCCGCGACGGAGGCGGTCCTCCGCGGCGAATGGGGCAACCGCCGCGAGTTCTTCGCCTGGGCGGTTGGTCACGCGCGACGTCGCGATGGCCGGTGAGGTCGTCGTCGGGACGGCGGTCGGCACCGCGAGCGGTCGCGCCGGCTGGATCGGCGCGGTCTTCGTCGACGCGGCGTGGCGCGGTCGCGGGCTGGGCCGCGCGCTGACCGAAGAGGCGGACGAGACCGCCGGCTGCGCCACCCTCGTCCTCGCTCTACGAGCGGATGGGGTTCCGCTACGACACCTCGTACCAGACGCTGGAGGCGCCGGGCACCGCAGGCGGCGGCCGGCCGCTCAGCCCATGGCGACCCGCCGACCTCGACGAGATGGCGATGCTCGACGGAGACGCGACCGGCGAGGATCGGCGGCACCTGCTGGTCGCCTTTCGACTCGGCGCGGGTCCTGCGCGGCTCGGACGGCGGCCTGCGCGGCTTCGTCGTCCGCGCGCCGTGGGGCGGCGGGGCGACGATCGCCCCCGACTCGACCGATGCCGGCGTGATCCTCGACGCGCGCCGGGCAGCAGCCGGGCCAGGGCGACGGGTCCGGCGGGCGTGCTGAGCGCCAACGTCGGCGCGGCCGACCGGCTCGAGCGCCTCGGCTGGCAGCCGTCGTGGCACGCGCCGCGGCTCGTGCGGGGCGAGCCGCTCGCGTGGCGGCCGGAGGCGATCTGGGGCCAGTTCAACCACGCGATCGGGTGAGCGCCGGCCCGCGCGTGGCGACCGCCGGGTGGTCGGCTGGTGAACCGCGCGGCGCGCGGGATGGGGAGTGGCCCGTGGGTCGGTTCGCGCTCAGACGCTCGGGTCGTCGCCGGCCAGGAGGCGGCGGAATCCGCTCTCGTCGAGCACCGGCACGCCCAGCGCCTCGGCCTTGGCGAGCTTCGAGCCCGCGTTCTCGCCGGCCACGAGGTAGTCGGTCTTCTTCGAGACGGAGCCGGAGGGCTTCCCGCCCCCGCCGCGGATCGCCTCCTCCGCCTCCTCCCGCGAGAAACCCTCGAGCGTGCCCGTCACCACGAGCGTCCGTCCCGCGAGCGGTCCGGCGGCCGCCACGGCGGCACGCGGCGCCGGCAGCTCGGCGTCGATCCCAGCCTCGATGAGCTCGTCGAGCGCGTCGCGCGTGCTCGGGTCCGAGAAGTACGCGGTCAGCGTCGCCGCGACCGTCGGTCCCACGCCCATGACGGCCTCGAACCGCTCGGGTGCCGTGGTCGCCGTGTCCTTGAGGAACGCCGATGCGCGGGCGAGCCAACCTCCGGGCCCGCCGACCGGCTCGTCGTCACGCGGCGGCAGCGCCTCGACGAGCCACTGGCCCAGGTCGATCGCGGTCTGCCAGCCGACCTGCGCGATGCCGAGGGCGTTGATGATCCGCCCGAGCGGACGTCGCCGTGCCCGCTCGATCGAGCGGTGGAGGTTCTCGGCGCTCTTCGCGCCGAACCGGTCGAGGCCCATGAGGTCCTCGACGGTGAGCCGGAAAAAGTCACTCCGGCGCCGGACCAGTCCGCGCTGCAGGAGCTGGGTGAGGACGGCCCAGCCGGCGCCCTCGATATCCATCCCGCCGCGGCCGACGAAGTGCTGGAACTCCTGCGACACCCGTGCCGGGCAGGCCGGGTTCGGGCAGTAGTGGCGGACGGCTCCCTCGTCGCGGACGACCGGTGTGCCACACACCGGGCACCCGTCGGGCATCTCGAACACCCGCTCGTCTCCCGTCCGCCGCTCGACGAGCGGCCGGACGACCTCCGGGATGACGTCGCCCGCCTTCTGGAGGATCACCCGGTCGCCGATCCGGATATCCTTGCGCCGGAGCTCGTCGAGGTTGTGGAGCGTCGCGCGGGCGACGGTCGAGCCCGCCACCTTGGCAGCCTGCAGGTGCGCGACGGGGGTCAGCGTCCCCGTCCGACCGACGTACGGGACGATGTCCTCGACGACCGTCTCGACCTGCTCCGGCGGGTACTTGTAGGCGATCGCCCAGCGCGGCGCGCGGGACACGATCCCGAGCCGCTCCTGCTGGTCCGCGCGGTCGACCTTCACGACCACACCGTCCGTCTCGTACGGCAGCTCGTGGCGCCGCTCGCGCCACCCCTCCGTGAACGCGATGACCGCCTCGATGTCCGGCGCGAGCTCCCGCTCCGGGTTGACCGGCAGCCCCAGGCCCTCGAGCCGCTCTAGCGCGCCCGACTGTGTCCCATCCTGCCGGCCGTCGGCGCCCTCCTCGAGGAGCTGGTAGAACCACGCGGACAGCAGGCGACGCGCCGTGACCTCCGGGTCCTTCTGCCGCAGCGAGCCCGCGCCGCTGTTGCGCGGGTTCGCGTAGAGCGGGAGCCCGGCCTCCTCGCGCTCCGCGTTGATCCGCGCGAACTCGCTGCGCGGCATGAAGACCTCGCCACGCACGTCGAGGGTCGCGGGCTCCGTCAGCCGTTCCGGGATGGCGCGGATCGTCCGCAGGTTCGCCGTGACGTCCTCGCCGGTCGAGCCGTCGCCGCGCGTCGCACCCTGGACGAAGCGGCCCCGCTCGTAGCGCAGTGAGACGGCGAGCCCGTCGATCTTGAGCTCGGCGACGTAGCGGAGCTCCGGCGCGGGCTCCGGCGCCGGGGGCAGCGCAAGGACGCGCCGCACCCGGGTGTCGAAGGCGCGCAGCTCGTCGTGGCTGAACGCGTTCGACAACGAGAGCATCGGACGCCGGTGCCGGACCTCGTCGAACGTGCCGGACGGCGCGCCGCCCACGCGCTGGGTCGGCGAGTCGGGAGTGACGAGCTGCGGGAACGCGGTTTCGAGCGCGACGAGGTCGCGGAACAGTGCGTCGTACTCGGCGTCCGTCAGCTCCGGTGCGTCCTGGCCGTGGTACAGCTCGTTGGCCCGTCGGACGCGGGCCGCGAGATCGGCGTGGCGGGCGGCGGCGGCCTCCGTGTCGAGCGCGGCCATCGCCTCGGCGAGCGCCGGGTCGACGGGCAGCCGGTCGCTCTCGGTCGTGCCGTCTGCCGCGGGATCGGCGGCGCGGCCCGCGGTGTCCGTCATCCGGGCAAGGATACGAATCCTGACGGCCGCTGCCGCGCCGTGAGCGGCGGCGGCTACGGAGCCGCGGCGGCGACGTGCTCTCGCCGGACCTCGGCGAGGGTCCGGGTGCCGAGCAGCGCCATTGCTCGCTCCAGCTCCTCGCGGAGGATGTCGAACGCGCGGCCGACCCCCGCCTCCCCGCCTGCGCCGAGCCCGAACACGAAAGGGCGCCCGGTGAAGACGGCGCGCGCGCCGAGGGCGATCGCGATCAACGCGTCCGAGCCGCGTCGAACGCCACCGTCGAGGTAGACCTCCGCCCGGCCATCGACCGCTGCCACGACCGCCTCGACGGCGTGGAGGGCCTGGACCGCCCGATCGAGCTGGCGGCCGCCGTGGTTGGAGACCCAGACGGCGGCGGCGCCATGCTCGACGGCCAGGCGGGCGTCGTCGGGGTGAAGGACACCCTTGATCACGAGCGGGAGCGACGTCGCGGCACGGATCCCGGCCAGATCGTCCCAGCTGAGGCCCAGGTGCCGCGTGTCGAGCAGCCGATCGAGATCGACCTCGCCGTCCGTCTGGCGCGCCTCTCCCGCGGCGGCGGCCCCATCGGGCGCCACGAAGTTGCCGAGGCTGACATCGAGCTCCCAGCCCCGACGCTTCTCGCGCTCGCGATAGCCCAGCACCGGCAGGTCCACGGTCAGGACGATCGCGTCGTATCCCGCGGCCTCTGCGCGCTCGATCAGCCGCCGGGTGAAGCGGCGGTCCTCGTTGACGTAGAGCTGGAACCAGCGGGGCCCGGACGGAGCGGCCGCCGCCACCTCCTCGATCGATCGGCTGCTCACGGTCGACAGGCAGAACATCGCGCCGCTGGCGGCGGCGGCACGGGAGGTCGCGATCTCCCCGTCCGGGTGGGCCAGCGCCTGTGCCGCGACCGGCGCAACGCCGATCGGGACAGCAACCTCGCGGCCCAGCAGCGTCGTCCGCGTGTCGACGCCGCTGATGTCGACGAGGACGCGCGGCACGAACCGGTAGCGCCGGAACGCCGTCAGGCTCTCGCCGAGCGTCACCTCGTCCTCGGCCCCGCCGGCGACGTAGTCCCACGCCTCGGGCGTCATCCGCTGCTCCGCAAGGCGCACGAGGTCGGCGATCGAGATCGCCGTCGTGACCTCGTCGATGACGCGGTCGGCGCGGGAGGTCACCCGACGATCTCGAGGTTGGCCAGGCTCGCGAGCATCGTCTTGCGGCCGACCGAGGCGTCCCGGAACGCGACCATCACCTCCTCGTCGCTCCGGGTCAGCTTCGAGGTGACGACGATCCCGTCGCCCCAGCGAGCGTGCCGCACACGGTCGCCGTCGCGGAACTGGCGCTCGCCGGGCACGACGGGTCGAGACGGTGGCACGGGCGCGGGCGGTGGGCCGAGCCGGACGCCGGGCCGCAGGTCGCCATCCTCCGGCGGGTGGAGCGCGCCCGACGGTCCGCCGCCGTACGCGTCGCGCCGCGCGGCGAGGTCGCGTGTGGGGCGGAACGGCTCGCCGTTCGCCGGCGCGCCGGGCGGGCCGCTCCCCTGGCGCCACGCGCCGCCGGCGGTTCGGACCGGCGTCCCGAAGCGGTTCGCACGCCGAGCGCCGAACACGAGGTCGAGGTCGAGCGGCGCGTCGGCGTCGGGCTCCCCGGCTCGGTCGAGCTGCGGCCCGACCATCAGCTCGCCCGGGATCTCGAGCAGGAAGCGCGACGGGACCGACGCCTGCCCCATCCCCCAGGTCGCTCGCCGCCAGGCATGCGAGAGGTAGAGCCGCCGCTTGGCGCGGGTCATGCCGACGTACGCCAGCCGCCGCTCCTCCTCGAGCTCCTTCTCGTCGTCGAGCGCCCGGTTGTGCGGAAAGAGGCCCTCCTCGAGCCCCGCGATGAAGACGACCGGGAACTCGAGGCCCTTGGCGGCGTGGAGCGTGATCAGGGTGACGGCGTCCGCGTTGCCCTCGTACTGGTCCTGGTCCGCGACCAGCGCCGTCTCCTCGAGCAGGCGGTCGAGCGCGTCCTCCGGCGACAGGTCGTCGTAGCGGGTGGTCACGGCGCGCAGCTCGAGCAGGTTCGCCCAGCGCTCCTCGCCGTCCTCGGAGCCGTCCGCCAGCATCGCCCGGTAGCCCGACGCCTCGAGCACCTCGTCGAGGAGCTCCGGCAGCGCGAGCACCCCGATCCGCGCCCGCAGCCGCCGGATCAGCGCCGCGAACTCCGCGAGGGCAGACCGCGCCCGCGGCGCGAGCCCTGCGATCTCGCCGCGCCCCGCCCGCTCGATGGCCTGCCACGTCGACACGGCGGCCCGGGCGGCCTCTCCGCGCAGGATCTCGATCGTCTTCTCGCCGATCGACCGGGCCGGGACGTTGATGATCCGCTCGAAGCTGACCACGTCCGTGTCGCTGCGCAGGACCCGCAGGTAGGCGAGCGCATCCTTGACCTCGCGGCGCGCATAGAACCG
Organism: Chloroflexota bacterium; assembly: GCA_030447745.1. Classification (GTDB taxonomy): domain Bacteria; phylum Chloroflexota; class Limnocylindria; order Limnocylindrales; family CSP1-4; genus JACDAV01. The sequence goes on from JAUJOH010000001.1 coordinate 312,307, forward strand.
CGTCCCGCCGACCAGCTGGTAGCGGATCCCGTAGCGCAGGAACGACTCCTCGATCGCCCGCGACTGGGCGTTCATCCGGTACATCACCGCGATGTCCTGGGCGCGGAAGACACCGTCCTCGTCGTCGGCCCGTCGGGTCAGCGCCGAGCCGCGGCCGCCGACCAGGCCCTCGACCTGGCGGGCGATCCACTCGGCCTCCTCCTCCTCGTTGTAGGCCTCGAAGCGCTGGATGGGGCGGCCGCCGGCCTGCTCCGTCCACAGCTTCTTCTCGGTCCGCTCCGCGTTGCGGGACACGACCGCGTGGGCCGCGTCGAGGATCAGCTGCGTCGAGCGGTAGTTGCGCTCGAGCTTGACGACGGTCGCCTCCGGGTAATCCCGCTCGAAGTCGAGGATGTTCCGGATGTCCGCGCCGCGCCACCGGTAGATCGACTGATCGTCGTCGCCGACCACGGCCAGGTTCCGGTGCTTGGCGGCCAGCGCCCGGACCCACAGGTACTGCGGCCGGTTCGTGTCCTGGTACTCGTCGACGTGGAGGTAGCGCCACCGATCCTGGTAGCGCTCCAGGACCTGCGGCGCCTCGTGGAAGAGCCGCACGGCATCGAGCAGCAGGTCGTCGAAGTCGAGCGCGCCGACCTTCCGCAGCCGCTCCTGGTAGCGGACGGCAAGGCGGGCGACGACCTTCTCGTGGCGGTTGACCGCGTTGTCGGCGAGGAACGTCGGGTCGAGCATCTCGTTCTTGGCCCGGCTGATCGCGCCCAGAACGGCCGACGGCCGGAACTCACCCGTCGCCGGCAGGTCCTCCTCGCGCAGGATCTGCTTCATCAGCGCCTGCTGGTCGTCCGTGTCGTAGATGACGAAGCGGCGACCGAGCCCGATCGCCTCGCCGTCGCGGCGCAGCACCCTCGCGCACAGCGCGTGGAACGTCCCGGCCTGGACGTCGCGCCCCGGCTCGCCGACGAGATCGATGATCCGCTCGCGCAGCTCGCCGGCGGCCCGGTTGGTGAACGTCACGGCCAGGATCTGCCACGGCCGGGCGCCGGTGACCCCGATGAGGTACGCGATCCGGTGGGCGAGCACCCGCGTCTTGCCGCTGCCGGCGCCGGCGAGGATCAGGAGCGGCCCGTTCGTGGTCGTGACGGCGCGCGCCTGCTCCGGGTTCAGCCGGCCGAGGATGGCGGTCTGACGCTCCGCCACCGCGGCCGCGCGCGGACGCGGCCGCCGCGGCGGAGACGGGATCGGGAGGGGCTCGCCCGCATCGCCCGCACCGGCCGGCGACCGCATCCACTCCGGCTCCTCGGGCACCGCCTCCGGCCGCTCGTCGAGGTCCGCGAACGCGGTGCCGGCCGTCTCCGTGGCGGGTTCCGGGCCAGGCTCCGACCGGCGGCGGCGGGTGGAGGGGCTCACGCCGGAATTGTAGTCGGGGACCCCTCACCGGCGGCTTCACTCGACCGTCCGCACCCGCAGAAGCGGCGCTCATCGTCGACGCTCGCGTGGGCCGGCTTCGCCCGTGCTTCGGCCCCTCATCCACGCTGAGCGGCTCCGCGACGTGCGAGCGTGCCGGAGCGAGCCGCCCAGGATGCAGCAGGGGCCGAGATCAGCGCTCGCTTGTGCGAGAGCCGCTCAGTCGGACTGAGGACGCGAACCAGTCGCTCGTGGGCCGTGCGCCCGGAGCGCCGGCGTCGAACATGCGCCCAGAGCGCGGCAGTCGGGAGCCGAGATCACGCTCCGCCCCGCAAACCGGGGCGCGGGCCCGCGTTGCGAGCGCGGCGCGGCCGCCCCGCCGCGGGGGGGGCGCCTGGTCCGCGGGTGGCTCTTCGATCCCGACGGCCTCGTCCCACTTGGTCGTGTCGAACGTCACGTCGATCGAGCCCTGCTCCGGCATGTCCGCCGAGAACGCCAGTCTCGAGATCCGGAGCGAGTCCTTCTCGACGCCGATCGTCAACCTGAACGACGACCCGGCAAGCTCCGCATCCGGCGGCGCCGAGGCGAGCGCGGCCAGCTCCTCCGCGCTCATGTCGAACTCGACGTTGTAGCAGTCCTTGTTGTCACCGCAGCTCGAGTCGGCCACCTTCGTCGGGCTGATCCCGCGCGTCGCCAGCGCCTTGCGGACGCCCTCGGCCACCTTGGCCGGATCCGTCACCTCGTCGACCGATACCTGGTCCGCGACCTGCTTCTGGTACTGGGCGCCCGTCAGGCTGGTCTTGAAATAGCTCGTGGTGCCGACCTGGATCACCTCGCCGGACAGGCCGAGGAAGGCCGGCGCGCTGAACGTGGCGCGGAGCTTCTTGCCGGCGATGTCGACATCGCCCTCGGCCGTCGTGCCATCGAGCTCGAAGTCGGAGGCCTGGCCGGTGCCCATCAGGTCCGCGTTGAAGGAGCCCGTGACCGTGGCCTGGAAGTGGACGCTCTTGGCCTTGAGCGTCGCCTCGACTGCCTTCGTCAGGATCTCCTTCGGATCGGTCAGCGCCGGGGCAACGGGCGTGGGGCTGCAGGCGGCGATGGTCAGTGACGCGACCAGCGCCACGAACAGCCAGGGTCGGCGGGGCATGGGTTCTCCATTCGTAGCGGTGACGGTCGCGCTAGCGTCCCAAGGGCCGGACGTGCTGTCAACCAACCACAGCCGCCTGATCCGCCCACCGGCCGGCGCCCGGCCGTGGCCGAGCCGCAGCGTGGCGGACATCGGCCGGCGTTCACCAGGCGGGCGATCCGCAGGTTCCGTTGCGGAGCCGTGGGCGCAGCTGGCGGCGCCGCAGCGCGACGCCACGCTTCGTGCACACGCCGGATGTTCACGAATGGGGTCGCGGCCGTCGGCCCGGGCCTCTCCGGATGTTCGGATGGGTCGCGACTAGAAGTCCATGTCCCCGCCGCCATGGCCGTGACCGGCGCCGGCGCCCGCCTTCTCCTTCTCGGGAAGGTCGGTGATCAGGGTCTCCGTCGTCAGGACCATCGCCGCGATCGAAGCGGCGTTCTGGAGCGCGGAGCGGGTCACCTTGGCCGCGTCGACGATCCCCTTGGCGAACATGTCGCCGTAGTCGTTCAGCAGGGCGTCGTAGCCCTCGCCCGGCTGGTTCCCGCGCACGCGCTCCACGATGACCTCGCCGGGCTGGCCGGCGTTGTCGGCGATCTGCCGCGTCGGTGCCTCGAGGGCCTTGCGGACGATGTCCACGCCGACCTGCTCGTCACCCGTGAGGTGGAGCTGGTCGAGCGCCGGGACCGCCTGCAGGAGCGTGGTGCCGCCGCCAGCGACGAGACCCTCCTCGACGGCCGCCCGGGTCGTCGAGAGCGCGTCCTCGATCCGGTGCTTCTTCTCCTTGAGCTCGACCTCGGTCGCCGCGCCGACCTTGATCACGGCGACGCCGCCCGACAGCTTGGCAAGGCGCTCCTGCAGCTTCTCGCGGTCGTAGTCCGAGGTGGTGTCCTCGATCTGCGCCTTGATCTGCTGCATCCGGGCCTTGATCTCGTCCGGGCTGCCCTCGCCGTCGACGATCGTCGTGTCGTCCTTGGTCGCCACGATGCGGCGGGCCTTTCCGAGGTCCTCGGCCTGGACCGAGTCGAGCTTGCGGCCGATCTCTTCGCTGACGACGGTGCCGCCGGTCAGGGTGGCGATGTCGCGGAGCATCTCCTTGCGGCGATCGCCGAAGCCCGGCGCCTTGACGGCGAGGACCTGGACCGTGCCGCGGAGCTTGTTCACGACCAGCGTGGCGAGAGCCTCACCGTCGACGTCCTCGGCAATGATGACCATCGGCCGCCCCAGCTGAACGGCCTTCTCGAGGGCCGGCAGCATGTCCGGCACCGCCGAGATCTTCTTGTCCGTGATGAGGATCAGCGGGTTCTCGAAGACCGCCTCCATCCGATCCGGGTTGGTGACGAAGTAGGCCGAGATGTAGCCTCGGTCGAACTGCATCCCTTCCGTGTATTCCTTCTCGAGGCCGAGCGACTGGCCCTCCTCGACGGTGATGACGCCGTCCTTGCCGACCTTGTCCATCACCTCGGCGATGATCTCGCCGACCTCGGGATCGGCGGCCGAGATGGCCGCCACGGCCGCGATCTGCTCGCGGCTGTCGACTGGGCGGGCGACGCGCTTGATGTCCTCGACGACCGCCTCGACCGCCTTGTCGATGCCGCGCTTGACGCCCATCGGGTTGGCGCCGGCGGTGACGACCCGGAGGCCCTCGCCGACCATCGCCTGCCCCAGGACGACCGCCGTCGTCGTGCCGTCGCCGGCTACGTCATCGGTCTTGGTCGCGACCTCCTTGAGGAGCTGCGCGCCCATGTTCTCGAACGGGTCGTCGAGCTCGATGTCGCGGGCGATCGTGACGCCGTCGTTGGTGATCGGGGAGCCGAACTTCTTGTCCAGCACGACGTTGCGGCCCTTGGGGCCGATCGTGACCCTGACCGCGTCGGCGAGGCGATCGATGCCCCGCTTCAGCGACCGACGAGCGGTCTCCTCGAAGATGAGCTGCTTAGCCAATTCCGTTGTCCCTCCAGAGATGTCGCCGGTGATCCGGCCGATCTGACCGGCGCCATGGTGAATGGCGAGCGCGGGCTCGGACGCCTAGTCCTGGACGATCGCCAGCACGTCCTTCTGGCTGACGATGAGGAGATCCTCGCCGTCGGCCTTGAACTCGGTCCCGGCGTACTTCGCGTAGAGGACCTTGTCGCCCTCCTTGACGTCCATCGACTCGCGCTTCCCGTCGTCCAGGATCCGTCCGGGACCCGCCGCCAGGATGGTTCCCTCCTGCGGCTTCTCCTTCGCGGTGTCGGGCAGGACGATGCCCGTCTTGGTCATCTCCTCCCGGGGCGTCGGCTTGACGACGACGCGATCGCCCAGCGGGCGAAGCTTGGTCGCAGAGGCAGTGGCGGTGGCCAAGGTGCGTACCCTCCTCGGACGGCCATGGGCCGTCGCGCGTTGTTCGGTTCCGGCGTCGTCCACCGCATGGCGGACGCGAGCCCCGGTGACGTTGATGAACCGCCGCGGCGGATGGTCGGACCTCCGAGCCCGGGTTGGTGGGCCGCTGGTCGACCGTCTTCGCGGTGCTTAGCACTCTCCTCTCGAGAGTGCTAAGAGACTAGTGGAAACGGGGCTCGGATGTCAACCCGATGTGCAGCTCCAGTGCGCCGATCACGCCCCGCCGGAGGCGCGCCGGGAACCCGGCCGGGTCCGTTGAGGGCGCCGCGCATTTCTCGATCGAGGACGGAGCTGAGGCGGATCCCGATCATCGCGCCCTCCCTCGCCTGAAGATCCCGTCGTAGGCAGCCACGAGACGCTCGCCGAGCTCGTCCGGATTGGCACCTCGGGCGTCCCCGAGCCACGCCGCGGTGATGGACACGTACTGTGGCTCGTTCCGCGAGCGCGGCGCGCCCGGCGGTGCCAGAAAGGGCGAATCGGTCTCGACCAGGACGCGATCGACGGGCACGAGCGACGCGACCTCCGCCGACGTCTCCTCGCCTGGCCGGAACACGAGGCCCGAGAAAGACAGCGCCAGACCCAGGTCCAGCACGGCTCGCGCGTAGTCGACCGGGCCCGAGTACGAGTGGATCACCGCCGGCGGCCGCCCGCCGAACGCGGCCGCGACGCTGGCGCCGCCGAACCCCGCGTCGCGGAGCTCCCCGAGCAGCGCGTCCTGGGCGTCACGGCGACCTTCGGCGGAGCGGCAGTGCAGGATCGCCGGCTTGCCCGTGTCGATCGCCAGCGCGAGGTTCCGCCGCAGGGTGCGGCGCTGGTCCTCGATCGGTGAGAAGACCCGGTCGAAGTCCAGACCCGTCTCGCCGATCGCGACCACCCGCGGGTCCGGGCCGAACCCGGCGAGCCGCCGCCATCCAGCTTCGTCGACCTTCGCCGCGTCGTGTGGGTGGACGCCGTGGGCCGGGTCCAGCCAGGTTAAGCGTTCGACCAGCGCGAGGGCGGGGTGGGACGCGCGGGGGCCCCCGCCGGGCGGGGGGGGGCGCGCGCCGCCGGCCCGCCGGTCGCCGCCGACGACGAGCTCGACGTCGGCGCCGAAGCGGTCGGCCTGGAGATGGCAGTGAGAATCGACGAGGCGCACGGGGAGATGTTCGGGGATCCGGGCGCGGCGCGACCGCGGACCGTGCCCGCGCGCGAGCTCAGGACGCCGGCGGGTTCTCCCAGAGGCCGATCTCGCTGCCCTCCGAGTCGAGGAGCGCGGCGTAGCGGCCCATCCCCGGGATGTCCGTCGCCGGCTGGACGACGCCGCCGCCGTGCTCCTCGGCGGCGGCGATCGCGTCCTCGAGGCGGTCGACGGTGATGTACGCGCGGATCACCGAGCCGACCGATTCGCCACGCCGGCCAAGCCCACCGCCCGAGCCCTCGCCCGTCCGGAACAGGAAGTAGCCCGGGAACTCCTCCGTCTCGCTGAACTCCCAGCCGGCAACAGCCTCGTAGAACCGTCTCGCCCGGTCGACGTCGTCGGCCGGAAACTCGACGTGGGTGATCTCACCGCGTGCCATCGCATCCTCCTGTGGTGCGTCGGGGCTTGGTTGCCTTGGCGACGATCACGGCTCGCCGGAATCGACATCCAGCCGCGGAAAGAGCGGCTCCGGTTGGCTGAGGCGGCCCGGTTCGCCGGCGTGCCGCCCCCAGGCGAGCTCGTCGAGGAGCGGCGGACCGCCGTTGCCGTCCGGCCCGTACGGGTAACGGTAGCCGAGCTGAGCGAGGACGCCCGGTGCCGCACCGGGCATGAACGGCGCCGCCGCCAGGCCGATCAGCCGGCACCCCTCGACCAGGTCGCCGAGCACGCCCCTGAGCCGCTCCCCAGCCCCGTCGTCGCCGGCCCTGGCCGCCCTGGCGAGCGTCCACGGCTGCTCCGCGTCGACGAGGCGGTTCGCCTCACCCACGAACTCCCAGAGCGCGGCCAGTGCCTCGTGGAGCGCGTACGCCTCCAGCCGGTCGCGGTACCGCTCCAGCGCGCTCGGCCACGTCGCCCTGAGCGCGCCGCCACCCGATGGCGATGGCCGCTCGCCGTCGAGGTATCGGTTGGCCATCGAGACGGTCCGGTTGACGAGGTTGCCGAAGTCGTTGGCGAGATCCGCGTTGTAGCGCCGGACGAACAGGTCCCACGACACGTCCGAGTCGCGGTCGAAGGCGACCTCGCGCAGCGTCACGTACCTGGCGCCGTCGGTCCCGAGGGCGGCCACGACGTCGTTCGGGTCGAGGAAGTTGCCGCGGGACTTGCTCATCCGCTCGCCCTGGACGAGCAGCCAGCCGTGGACCCAGACCTTGCGCGGCAGCGGCAGTCCGGCACTCATCAGCATCGCCGGCCACATGATCGTGTGGAGCCGGTTGATGTCCTTGCCGATGACGTGCACGTCCGCCGGCCACCACCGCGCGAACGCTTCGACGTCGTCCGGGAACCCCGCCCCGGTGATGTAGTTGATGAGCGCGTCGAACCAGACGTAGACCGTGCCGGCCTCGGGATCCCAGGACCCGTCCTCGCGCTCGGCGGTCTCGCCGTTCTCGCGGATCGGGAACGGGATGCCCCACGTCGCTCCCGAGCGCGAGGCGCTGAAGTCCTCGAGACCCTGCCGAATGAAGCCGAGCATCTCGTTCCTGCGGTACTCGGGTTCCACCCAGTCCGGGTGCTCGGCGAAGTGCCGCTCGAGGGGTTCCTGGTACTTCGACAGGCGAAAGAACCAGTTCCGCTCGGTCAGCCACTGGAGCTCGACGTTCGGGTGGTGGGCGCAGCGGGTCTGCCCGCCGTCCTCCACGAGCTGCGTCTTCGGGATGAACCCCTCGTTCGGGCAGTACCAGCCGACGTAGTTCCCGAGGTAGAGGTCGCCGTTGGCATGGCACCTCCGGATCACCTCGTGGACCGAGCGCTGGTGGTCGGAATCCGTCGTGCGGATGAAGCGGTCCGGGCTGATGGCGAGCGCGTTCTCGGCCGTCCGGAAGAGTCCGACCATCTCGTCGACGAAGGCCTTGGGGGTCTTGCCCTGGGACTCGGCGGTGAGCGCGATGTTGACGCTGTACTCGTCGGTTCCGGTCAGGAACCGCGTGTCATCACCCCTCATCCGGTGCCAGCGGGCGATCGCGTCGGCGCCAATGACCTCGAACAGCGTGTGCAGACCAGGCCGGTTGTTGGCATAGGCAATGGCGGTGGTCAGGTAGAACCGGGGACGTTCGGGCATCGGGGCTCCGTCGGCTGTGGCGGGAGGAGCGGCCGGCTCGGCGGCGCGCAGGGACGGAGGGAGGCGGCCGTCCGCCTCAGGCGGTCGGGGTCAGGACCGCGAGGGACGGGGCCGCCCGGGCATCGTCATGGCGCGGCGGCAGTGGTCCACGTGCGGATGATGGCGGCTGGCGCCCGAACCGGTCAAGGCGGCGCCGGCGGGGCTCAGTGCCGGAAGTGCCGCCGGCCCGTGACGAGCATCGTCGCGCCCGCGCGCTCGACTGCCGCCAGCGCCTCCGCGTCGCGCACAGAGCCGCCTGGCTGGACGATGGCGGTGACGCCGGCCTCGGTGAGCGCCTCGACCGCGTCCGGAAACGGGAAGAAGGCGTCCGAGGCGGCGCTCGCGCCGCGCAGCGCCTCCTCGCCGTGGATCGCCCGCGCCTTGGCGACCGCCTGGCGCGCGGCGTCGACGCGGCTCGTCTGCCCGGAGCCCAGCCCGATCTCCATGCCGTCCCGGACGATGACGATGGCGTTCGACGTCACGCCGCGCGCGAGGCGCCAGGCGAGGTCGAGGTCGAGCAGCTCCCGGTCGGACGGCGGCCGCGACGCCGGACACGCCCAGTCGGCCGCGTCGTCCTCGACGGTGTCCGGCGCGCCGACGAGCACGGCGCCACCGGCGGACCGCAGCGACGACGTGACCGCCGGCCGGCCTGGCGCCTCGTCCACCCCGATCGCCGGGCCGATGACCAGCCGCAGGTTGCGCTTGCTCGCGAGGATCTCGCGGGCCGCGCCGTCGAAGCCGGGCGCGACGACGACCTCGAGGAACAGCTCCGCGAGCGCCTCGGCGACGGGACCGTCGACCTCGCGCGTCAGCGCGACCACCCCGCCGAACGCGGACACGGGATCGCCCGCCAGCGCTGCGCGCCACGCCTTGAGGAGGGTGGCGCGCGCGGGGGCGCCGCACGGGGTGGTGTGCTTGACGACGACCGCGGCCGGGCCCCGCCGGGGGCGGGCGAGCTCCGCCGCGGCGGACGCGTCGAGCACGTTGTTGTAGGACAGCGCCTTGCCCTGCAGCGGCGGCTCGCCGGTGGCGAACGGGCCGTCGGCCGGGCGGGCATCGGTCCGGCGGTAGCGGGCGGCCGGCTGGTGCGGGTTCTCGCCGTAGCGGAGCGTCTCGACCTTCTCGAGTGGAACCGTCAGGCGCTCCGGGAACGGGTCCGCCGAGCCCGGCAGGCCGGGCTCCGGCGGCAGCGCCACGCCGGCCTCGTGGAACCGGCAGGGCAGCTCGAGGGCGATCCGGGCGTCGTAGGCGGCCGTGTGCGCGAACGCTTCCGCGGACAGGGCGGCGCGCAGGCCGTCAGCCACGGAGCTGTCGCCGCCGAACGCCTCGAGGACCGCCCGGTAGCGACCCGGCGTCGTGACGACGACCACGCTGGCGTGGTTCTTGGCTGCCGCCCGGATGAGCGCCGGTCCGCCGATGTCGATCTCCTCGATCAGCTCGTCCAGTGCCGTTCCGGGCCGGGCCGCCGCCTCGGCGAACGGATAGAGATTGACGACGACGACCTCGAACGGCTCGATCCCGGCCTCGGCCAGCTGGCGCCGGTGGTCGGCGGACCGGCGGTCGGCGAGGATCCCGCCGTGGATCGCCGGGTGGAGCGTCTTGACCCGGCCGTCGAGCATCTCCGGAACGCCCGTGACGGAGCCGACATCGGTGACGGGGAGCCCGGTTTCGCGCAGGGCGCGCGCCGTCCCGCCGGTCGACACGAGCTCGAAGCCGAGCGCGTCGAGGCCGCGGGCGAGCTCGACCAGCCCGGTCTTGTCCGAGACCGAGAGCAGTGCCCGCCGGGGGCGGGGTGGCTCGCCTCCCGGCTCCGCCAGCCGTCGCGCCACCACGCGCGGGAGGAGCCGGTGCTCCACGGTCCTGATCCGCTCGTGGAGCGTCGCCTCGTCATCGCCGTCGAGGACCGGGACGGCCTCCTGGGCGACGATCGGCCCGGCGTCGAGCGTCGCGTCGACGAGGTGAACGGTGACGCCCGTCACCCGGACGCCTGCCGCCAGCGCGTCCCGAACCGCGCGGGCGCCGGGGAACGCCGGCAGCAGCGAGGGGTGGGTGTTGAGGATCCGGCCGTCGAACGCGCTGAGCACGGCGGGGCCGAGGAGGCGCATGTAGCCGGCGAGCACGACGAGGTCGGGCCGGACGCCGGCGAGCGCCTCGGCCAGCGGCTGGTCCGAGCCACCAGGAACCAGCGCCGTCTCGATCCCCTCGGCCGCGGCCCATCGCAGCGCCGGGCAGTCGCGGTCCGCGAAGACCAGGACGACGACGCCGCCCAGCGCGCGGCGCCTCGCCGTGGCCACGAGCGCGCGAAGGTTGGATCCCCCGCCGGAGACGCCGACCGCGATCCGCGCCGTCACGCCGGTAGCCGGAGCGGCGCCGACGCGGCCTGGCACGCCACCGCGCCGGGCAGGGCGGCGGCCGCCGCCGTGCTGGACGTCACGTCCCGTCCTCGACGTACCGCCTTCCTCCCGCGTCGGCGGCCCGGACCACGTCCCCGATCCGCCACGCCTCGATCCCAGTCCCGGCGAGCGAGTCGATCGCGGTCGCCACCGCGTCCGGCGCGACCGCGACGGCCATCCCGACCCCGCCGTTGAACGTGGCCCGCGCCTCTGCGTCGTCCAGCCCGCCGAGCGCGGCGAACAGCCGGATCACCGAGGGGACGGGCCATCGCGACGGGTCGACCCGGGCCGCGAGATCGCCCGGCAGCATCCGCGGCAGGTTCCCGGGCAGTCCACCACCGGTGATGTGGGCGACCCCGCGGAGCTCGCTGCCGGCGGCCTCGAGCCGGTCGCGCAACGCCAGAACCCCCGGCGCGTAGATCGTCGTCGGCGTCAGGAGCACCTCGCCCAGGGTGGCCATCGCGTGCGCCGGCTCCGAGTCGATCGTCTCGTCCGCCTCCCGGCCGCCGAGCGAACGCGTCAGCTGCTCCTGGTACGGCCGCGCCAGGTCGAGGCGCCACTGCTCCACGAGCGTCCGGACCAGGGAGAACCCGTTGGCGTGGAGGCCGCTGGCGGAGAGACCCACGACGCGTCCCCCGCCGCGCGCCCGGGTCGCGTCGAGGAGCTGTCCCGCTCGACGATGCCGACACAGCAGCCGGCCAGATCGAACGCCTCGGCGTCCATCACGCCGGGATGCTCCGCGGTCTCACCGCCCACGAGCGCGCAACCGGCGTCGGCGCACGCGGCGGCGATGCCGCCCACGAGCTCCGCGACGCTGAGCGGGTCGAGCCGCCCAACCGCCACGTAGTCCAAAAAGAACAGCGGTGCCGCGCCCGAGCAGACCACGTCGTCGGCGCTCATCGCGACCAGGTCGCGGCCGATCGTGTCGTAGCGACCGAGCACGCCGGCAATGGCCGTCTTCGTCCCGACCCCGTCGGTCGAGCTCACGAGCACCGGCTGGCGGTAACCCGGCGGGATCGCGACTGCGGCGCCGAATGCGCCGAACGCATTGAGCACGTTGTCGCTGTGCGTCGCCTCGACGGCCGCCCGCATCAGCTCGACGGCTCGCTCGCCAGCGGCCACGTCGACGCCGGCCGCCGCGTATGCCCGACGCTCAGCCACCGACCGCCGCGGGTTCCCGCTCCTCCAGCACGAACTTGCGGCTGGCAGCGTCGTACGGCACGGGTTCCGGGTACCGGCCGTCGAAGCACGCGAAGCAGAACCGGTCGTACGGCAGGTCGAGGGCCGCCAGGACGCCCCGGATCGAGAGGTAGCCGAGGCTGTCGGCGCCGATGAAGTCCCGGATCTCGTCGACCGAGTGGCTGGCCGCGATGAGCTCGGTCTCGATCTGCGTGTCGATCCCGTAGAAACACGGGTGGTAGATCGGTGGTGCGCTGATCCGGACGTGCACCTCCTCGGCACCGGCGCGCCGGAGGAGGCTCACGATCTGCTTCGTCGTCGTGCCCCGCACGATCGAGTCGTCGACGACCGTCAGCCGCTTCCCGCGGACCACCTCGCGGAGCGGGTTCAGCTTGATCGTCACGCCGCGCTGACGCATCGTCTGGCTGGGCTGGATGAAGGTCCGGCCGGAATAGCGATTCCGGACCAGCCCCTCGCGGTAGGGCAGGCCGGACGCCTCGGCGTACCCGGCTGCGGCGGGCGCGCCGGTGTCCGGCACGGGCATGACGAGGTCCGTCGGGGCGGGATGCTCGCCGGCCAGCTGCATGCCCATCCGCCGGCGCGCCTCGTACAGGTTGCGGCCCTCGAGGTACGAGTCCGGGCGGGCGAAGTAGATCAGCTCGAAGACGCACAGCGCCGGCGTCGCGTCGGCGAACCGGATCGACCACGGCTCGCGGTCAGGCTCGAGGACGACCAGCTCGCCGGGCTCGACGTCGCGCACGGGCTCCGCGCCGACGATGTCGAGCGCCGCCGTCTCGGACGCGAGGACCCAGCCGGAGGTGCGGTCCGGGTCCCACAGCCCGCCCTCGACCGTCCCGGTCGCGAGTCGCCCGAGGACGAGCGGGCGGAAGCCGTGGGGATCGCGCACGCCGATCACGCGGCGCTCGTCGAGCACTACGAGGCTGTAGGCGCCGCGCACGCGCGGGAGCACGCGCCGGAGGGCCTCGACGGTGTCGCTCGCCGGCTCCTCCGCGAGCAGCGCCGTCAGCAGCTCCGTGTCCGTGGACGCCGGCAGCCGGGTCCGTCCGCCCGGCAGCTGTTCCAGGAGCTGGCGCGTGTTGACGAGGTTGCCGTTGTGGCCGATGGCGATCGCCCGGCGCGGGCCGAGCCGGAACGTGGGCTGGGCGTTCTCCCAGACGGTCGAGCCGGTCGTCGAGTAGCGGCAGTGGGCGATGGCGAGGTCCCCGCGCAGCGACGGGATGCGGCGCTCGTCGAGGACCGTGCTGATCATGCCCAGGTCTTTGTAGAGCATGAGCTGGTCGCCGTCGCTCACCGCCAGCCCGGCCGACTCCTGGCCGCGGTGCTGGAGGGCGAACAGGCCGAGCGCCGCGACCGACGCGGCCTCCGTGCCGCTGCCGCGCGGCAGGACCGCACCGAACACGCCACACACGTCAGTGCTCCTCCCATCCGAGCGCGCGTCGCAGCCCGTGCTCCCACGCGTGGCACAGGTCGTCGACGGGCAGATCGATGGCGTCGGCGACGCGCGACCCCCGCTCCTCCGCCGCCCCGGTGGCGCCCGCGCCGACGAGCTCGACGACGAGCCGGTCTCCACCCACCGTACCGAGCTCGTGGACCGGCAGACCGTGCTGCCGAGCGAGCAGGACGAGCGCCGGCGCGTGCCTCGGGCGCGTCGACACGACGATCCGCGACGGGCTCTCGCCGAACAGCTCGACCGCCGGTGAGAGCGCGGACGGCACGCGAAGCCGCGCGCCGGTGCCCCCGCCGCCTGCGCCCCACATGCTCGCCTCGGCAAGCGCGACGGCCAGACCGCCGCCGGACACGTCCTGCCCGGAGGCGAGCAGCCCGCGAGCCGTCGCCTCGCGCGCGAAGGCCTGGACGGCACGCTCGCGCGACAGATCGAGGGCCGGAGGGCCGTCCTCTGCGGCCCCACCGGCCAGCGCGGCGTATTCGCTGCCCGCCAGCCCCGGTCCCGCCTCGCCAACGAGCAGCACCACGTCGCCGGGGGCACCGAAGCCAGGCCGGACGAGCGTTGTGACGTCGTCGAGCAGCCCGACCACGCCGATCTGCGGCGTCGGCGCGATCGTGCCCGCCGGTGACTCGTTGTAGAGCGAGACGTTGCCGCCGGTCACGGGCAGACTGAGCGCCCGGCAGGCGTCGCCGAGCCCGCGCACCGCCTCGCCGAGCTGCCAGAATGCCTCCGGCCGCGTCGGGTCGCCGAAGTTCAGGCAGTTGGTGACACCGAGCGGCCGGGCGCCGGTGATCGAGACGTTCCGCGTCGCCTCGGCGACGCTCATCGCCGCGCCGAGCCACGGATCGAGGAGGCCAACGGCGTGGTTGGCGTCCGTGGAGGCGACGAGGGCCTTCGTCGTGCCCTTGATCCGCAGCACGGCCGCACCGGTGCCGGGGCCAGTGACCGTGTTCGTGCCCACGTGCCAGTCGTACTGCTCCCAGACCGCGCGACGAGAGGCGATGTTGGGGCTCCCGAGCAGCGCCAGCAGGACCGCACCAGCGTCCGTGAACGACCGTGCCGGCCCGTCCGCCGCGCGGCCGGGCGTGGCGGACGACGGTGCCGGTGCGCGGCGCCGGCGAGCGGGCGGCGCGGCGAGTCGCCGGTGGACGACGGCGTCGCTCGTGAGCGCCCGCGCGGGGACGCGTGCCACCCCGCGTCCCGCCTCGAGGCCGCCCTCGAGGATCGTGATGTCGCCGTCATCGGTCACCACGCCGATCACCGCGCAGGGAGTCCCCCACCGGTCGCATACCTCCCGGACGTCCGCCTCGCGGTCCGGTCGCACGACGGCCAGCATCCGCTCCTGCGATTCGGAGATGAGCACCTCCCAGGCCGCCATCCCGGCCTCGCGGCGCGGCACGGCGTCGAGATCGATCCGCATCCCGGTTCCTGCCCGGTCCGCCGTCTCCGACGTCGCGCAGGTGATGCCGCCGGCGCCCAGGTCCTGCAGCCCCTCGACGAGCCCGCGCTCGATGAGCTCGAGTGACGCCTCGATCAGCAGCTTCTCCGCGAACGGGTCGCCCACCTGCACCGATGGTCGCTTCGAACCGCGTTCGCCCACCGAGGACGGAGGCGGCGCGCCCGCGAGCCATCGGTCCGAGCTCTCTTCGTCCGTGAACGTGGCGCTGGCCAGCACGGACGCACCGCCGATCCCGTCGCGGCCTGTCGTCGACCCGAACAGCACGACGAGGTTGCCCGGGCCCGGAGCTGCCGCGCGCGTCAGCAGCCGCTCCTCGAGCAGGCCGATGGCCATCACGTTGACCAGCGGGTTGCCGGCATACGACGGGTCGAAGACGAGCTCTCCGCCGACCGTCGGCACGCCGACACAGTTGCCGTAGCCGCCGACGCCCCGGATGACGCCGTCGACCAGGCGGCGTGTTCGGCCGGATCCCGGGTCGCCGAACCGGAGCGCGTCGAGCACCGCGATGGGGCGGGCGCCCATGGTGAAGATGTCGCGCAGGATCCCGCCGACACCGGTCGCCGCTCCCTGGTACGGCTCGACCGCGCTCGGGTGGTTGTGCGACTCGATCTTGAAGGCGACGGCGAGACCGCCACCGATCGAGACGACCCCGGCGTTCTCACCCGGCCCGGCGACCACGTCCGCACCGCCGGTGGGCAGCGTCGCGAGCAGCGGCCGGGAGCTCTTGTACGAGCAGTGCTCGCTCCACATGACGCTGAACATGGCGAGCTCGACGTCGTTCGGCTCGCGCCCCAGCCGCTCGCGGATGCCCTCGAGCTCCGGGTTCGTCAGCCCCAGCCGGCGGTGCAACGGCTCCCGCGCCGGCCGCTCCGCCACCGTCATCGGGCCGCCGCCGCGACGGCTGCGCGGCCCGCAACACGCTCGCGCGTGCTCTCGACCAGCGATCGGATGATCGCCAGCCCGTCGTCCGACCCGAGGAGCGCCTCGACCGCTGCCTCCGGGTGCGGCATCAGCCCGGCGACGTTCCCGCGGGCGTTCGAGACGCCTGCCACCGCTCGCACGGATCCGTTCGGGTTCGCGCGGTCCTCCTCGCCGGCCGCTACCGTGCCGTCGTCGTGTGCGTATCGGAACAGGACCTGGCCGTCGCGCTCGAGGGCGTCGACGGTCTCCGGATCCGCGAACCAGCAGCCTTCGCCATGGGCGACCGGGACGCGCAGCGGGCGGCGGTCGTCGATCTGCCGCGTGAACGGCGAGTCGAGGCGTTCGGGCACGATTGCGACCTCCCGGGCAACGAAGCGGAGGCCGCGGTTGCGCGTCAGGGCTCCGGGCACGAGGCCGGCTTCGGTCAGGACCTGGAAGCCGTTGCAGATGCCGAGCACGAGCCCGCCCTCCGCGGCGAAGGCGGAGACGGCGCGCATCACCGGGCTGAAGCGAGCGATGGCGCCGGCCCGCAGGTAGTCCCCGAACGCGAACCCGCCGGGCAGGACGATCGCCGCGACGCCGTCGAGCGAGGCGGACTCATGCCACAGCCGCGCCGGCTCCGCACCCGCCAGCCTCAGGGCATGGAGCGTGTCGCCGTCACGGTTGCTGCCGGGGAAGACGACGACCCCGATCCGGACGCTCACCGGGCGGCCGCGACCCGCGTGGTCGGCGCCGCGCCGCCCAGCGTCTCGACCGTCGCCTGTTCGATCAGCGGGTTCGAGAAGAGGTCGCGCGCGAGCCGCTCGACGGTTGCCCGTGCGGTGTTCTCGTCCGGCGCCTCGACGGTCAGCTCGACGCGCCGCCCGACCCGGACGCCTGCGACGCCCGCCACGTCGAGATGGTCGAGGCTCTGCTCGACCGCCCGGCCCTGCGGGTCGAGGATCCCGTCCCTGGGGAGCACGTTGACGGCGAACCGGTAGGTCGTCATCCGTCGATCTCGTCCCGCTCGAGGTAGTGGTCGAAGCTCGAGCCCGTGATCCGCTCGAAGGCCTCCACGTAGCGGCGCCGGGTCCCGTCGACCACCTCCGCCGGCAGCTCCGGCCCGGGCGGCGTCCGGTCCCAGCCCTGCGCCTCCAGCCAGTCGCGGACGTACTGCTTGTCGAAGCTCGCCTGCGGCCCGCCCGGCGCCCAGGCCGAGGCGTCCCAGAAGCGCGACGAGTCGGGCGTCAGCACCTCGTCGACGAGGACCAGGTCCTCCGGGTCCGGCCAGACGCCGAACTCGAACTTCGTGTCCGCCAGCAGGATCCCGGCCCGCTCGCAGACCTCGGCGCCGCGGGCGTAGAGCCGGAGCGCGACGACGCGCAGCCGTTCGGCCAGCGAGGAGCCGACGATGGCTGCCAGACGCCGGAGGTCGATGGTCTCGTCGTGCGCGCCGAGGGCGGCCTTGGTCGACGGGGTGACGATCGGCTCCGGCAACCGGTCGCCCTCGCGCAGGCCCGGCGGCAACCCTGTGCCGGCGATCGCTCCCTCCCGCCGGTAGTCACGCCACCCCGACCCCGCGAGATAGCCGCGCACGATCACCTCGACGGGCAGGACGTCGACACGGCGGCAGAGCATCACCCGGCCGCGGAGCGCGGATCGGTCCGGCTCGCCGGCCCGGCCGACGAGCCCCGTCTCGGCGGTCCAGATCTCGCGCAGGCGGCCCCAGTCCGCCGGCAGGTCGGCGGGATCCACGTCCTCGAGGTCCGTGCCGAGCAGGTGATTGGCGACGATGCCCTCCGTCTCCTCGAACCAGAACCGCGAGAGGCCCGTGAGGACGCGGCCCTTGTCCGGGATCGGCGTCGGGAGCACGACGTCGAAGGCGCTGATCCGGTCGGAGGCCACGAGGAGCAGCCGGTCCGCGCCCACCGCGTACAGGTCGCGGACCTTGCCGGAGCGGACGAACGCCGGGGCGCTCATCGGGCCGCACCGGCCGGGACGGGGCGGGCGACGCGCGCTCCCCGCTCCGCCAGGCCCGCGTCGAGCGCCTCCAGCCGCGCGATGACCGCCGGCACGTGCCGGAGGAACGCCGCGTCGTCGAAGCAGGCGTCGAGCGTCGCGAGCGACAGCCGCCCGGCGACGGTCGGATCGGTCGCGAGCAGGTCGCGCAGCGGCCGCCGCTCATCCGCGGCGCGGAGAGCCGCGCGCTGGACGATCGCGTAGGCCTCCTCGCGAGGCAGCCCGGCCTGGTCGACGAGCGCGAGGAGCACCCGACTGCTGGCGTGCAGCCCGAGACCGCGCTCGATGTTCTCGCGCATCCGCTCGGGACGCGCGACCAGCCCCTCGACCAGACCGGTCGTCCGGACCAGCGCGTAGTGCAGGACGATCGTGGCGTCCGGCAGGATCACCCGCTCCGCCGACGAATGGCTGATGTCGCGCTCGTGCCACAGCGGCTGGTTCTCGAGCGCGGTGTGGGCATAGCCCCGGAGCAGGCGCGCCAGCCCGGCGATCCGCTCGGACAGGATCGGGTTGCGCTTGTGGGGCATCGCGGAGCTGCCCTTCTGCCCGCTCCGGAACGGCTCCTGGAGCTCCCCGATCTCGCTGTGCTGGAGGTTCCGGACCTCGGTCGCGAGTCGCTCCAGGGTTCCGCCGAGGATCGCGATCGCGGCCAGCAGCGCCGCGTGCCGGTCGCGCTGCACGATCTGGGTCGAGACCGCGTCGGCGTGCAGGCCCAGGTCGTCGAGCACCTCGGACTCGAGCTCCGGGTCGAGGTGGCTGTACGTGCCGACCGGCCCGGAGACCTTGCCCGTCCCGATCTCGTCGACGGCCGCGGCCAGACGGGCGCGCCCGCGGTCCACCTCGAACGCCCATCCGGCCAGCTTGAGGCCGAGGGTGGTCGGCTCGGCATGGACCGAGTGCGTCCGCCCCATCAGCACGGTCCCGGCCTCACGGCGCGCCCGGTCGACCAGCACCCGGAGCAGCTGGTCGACGGCCGCGAGGAGCAGGTCGCCGGCGGCCCGGAGCTGCAGCGCCAGCGCCGTGTCGACCACGTCACTGCTGGTGAGCCCGAGGTGGAGGTGGCGACCCTCCGGCCCCACCGATTCCGCGACCTGGGTCACGAACGCGATCACGTCGTGATCGGTCGTCCGCTCGATCTCGGCGATCCGGTCGACGTCGACGCGCGCCCGCGTCTCGATGCCTCGCAGCGCCGCCTCGGGCACGAGCCCGCGGCGCGCCCGTGCCCGGCAGACCGCGAGCTCCACCTCGAGCATCCGACCGAACCGCGACTCGTCCGTCCAGATGGCGCCCATCTCGGGCAGGGTGTAGCGCCGGATCATGCGACGGCCACGCCGCCACCGGCCGCCCCGATCGGCGAGCCCGCGGGCGCGGGGACCCGCGCCGCGATGTCCCGGCGGCGGGTGCAGCCGTCGAAGGCGATCGCCTCGGCGGCGTCCTCGGCCAGGTTCCGTGCGGCCGCCAGACCCGGTCCCCGACCGACGACCGTGACGATCCTGCCCCCGGCGGTGACGAAACCCGCGCCGTCGCGCGCCGTCCCGGCGTGGAAGACGAGCGCCCCGCGCGCCGCCCCCGGCTCCAGGCCCACGATCGGCTCGCCGGTGCGCGGTTCGCGCTCCGGATAGCCGGCCGACGCGAGCACGATCCCGACGGCCGCCTGCCGCGTGACGGGCAGCAGACCGCCGTGGAGGCCGAGCGGCCGGGCGGCGGCCAGGAGGTCGCCGCGGGCGGCCGCGAGCAGGAGCGGCCCGAGGGCGACGGCAAGGCGCGGCACGACGACCTGCGTCTCCGGGTCACCGAAGCGCGCGTTGCACTCGAGCAGCCGCGGACCGTCCGGCGTGAGCATCAGGCCCGCGTACAGCGCGCCGCGGAACGGCTCGCCGCGTCGGGCGAGCTCGGCCAGGATCGGGCGGTGGAGCGCGTCGAGGAGCGCCTAGGCGGCCGGATCGGGCAGGTCCGGCAGCGGGCTGTAAGCGCCCATGCCGCCGGTGTTCGGGCCGCGATCGCCGTCGAGCAGCCGCTTGTGGTCGCGGGCTGGCGGGAGGGCGAGCACGTCGCGGCCGTCGGCCAGCACGACGAGGCTCGCCTCGGGCCCGGTGAGCCGCTCCTCGACGACGACGCGTCCGCCTGGGTCGCGCTCGAAGCGCCGGCGGATCGCCTCCTGCGCGGATGCCCCGTCGTCGCAGACGTCGACGCCCTTGCCACCGGCCAGCCCGTCCGCCTTGATCACGACGCCGTCGCCGTCCGCCGCGAGACGCCTCGCGAAGGCGGCGGCCGAGACGGCCGTGTCGAACGCGGCGCCGCGCGCGATCGGGACGCCGGCCGCCTCCGCCACGTCCCGGCAGAACGCCTTGGAGGCCTCGATCCGTGCGGCCGCCGCAGACGGCCCGAAGACCGGCACGCCGACGGCCCGCAGGTCGTCGGCGACACCCGCGGCCAAGGGCGCCTCCGGCCCGACGACCGCCAGCTCGGCCGAGGCGGCGCGGGCGATCCGGGCCAGCGTGGGGCCGTCGAGGGGGTCGGCCCCCGGCAGGCAGCGGACGCGCGGCTCGGCGGCGATGGCGTCGCTGCCCGGCGCGACGATGACCTCGTTGACGCCCGGCTCCGAGGCGAGCTTCCAGGCCAGGGCGTGCTCGCGGGCGCCGCCGCCGACGAGCAGGATCCGGGTCGGCTGGACGAGGCTCACGCGTGTCCCATCCCGGCCGTGGTCGGTCCGGCGGCCCGCGCCGGCGATGCCCGCCGCTCACCGGCCGGCGGCAGCGACGGTCGATGGCGCATCGGGCGCCACGCCCGCTCGATCGTCTGGCTCCGCTCGGGACCGACCGACAGGAGCACGATCGCGACGCCGGCGTGCTCCTCGAGGGCGGTGACGTAGCGCCGGGCGTTCGCCGGCAGGCCGCCGATCGACCGGACGGCGTGGATCGGCTCGTCCCAGCCGGCGAACTCCTCGTAGATCGGTGTCGCCCGCGCCAGCGAGGCGGCGCTCGACGGCCACCCGTCGACCCGCCGGCCGTCGATGGTGTACCCGACGCACAGGCGGACCGGATCCACTCCGGACAGGATGTCCAGCTTGTTGAGCATGATGCTGCTCACGCTGTTGACCGCCACGGCGTGGCGGAGTGGGACGCAGTCGAACCAGCCGACGCGCCGGCGCCGCCCGGTCGTCGTGCCGTACTCGTGGCCGCGCTCCGCGATCCCCTCCCCCACGCCGTCCTCGAGCTCGGTCGGGAACGGGCCGGCGCCGACGCGGGTCGCGTACGCCTTCATCACGCCCATCACCTCGTCGACCTGGAGCGGACCGATGCCGCCGCCGGTGCACGCGCCACCGGCCACCGGGTTGGACGAGGTGACGTACGGATAGCTGCCGTGATCGAGGTCGAGGAGTGTGCCCTGGGCGCCCTCGAGGAGGACGTGGTCGCCACGCGCGAGCGCATCCTGGACGAGCGTCGTCGTGTCGTCGATGTGGTCGCGCAGCCTGGCTCCCCAGCCGGCTGCCAGGTCGCACAGGGCGTCGACGTCCGCCGCCGGAAGGCCGTGCGCCGCGAGGAGCACGTTCTTCTCCGGAAGCGCGCGGGCCAGCCGCTCGCGCAGGATCGGCGGCTCCAGGAGATCCTCCATCCGGAGCCCGAGCCGCCACGCCCGGTCGCCGTACGCCGGCCCGATGCCGCGCCCGGTCGTGCCCACCCGGCCGTCGCCGAGGCGGCTCTCGAGCGATCGGTCCAGCGCGACGTGGTACGGCATGATCGCGTGCGCCGCGCGGCTGACGCGGACGCGCCGGACGTCGATCCCGCGCGAGGTCAACATCTCGAGCTCGTCGATCAGCCTGGCCGGGTTGACCACGACACCGCTGCCGATCACGGACGTGATGTGCGGGTAGAGCACGCCGGAGGGCACGAGGTGGAGCTTGAAGACCTCGTCGCCGCGCACCACCGTGTGGCCGGCGTTGTCGCCGCCCTGGTACCGGACGACCATCGCGACCTGCTCGGCCAGGAAGTCCGTCGTCTTGCCCTTGCCCTCGTCGCCCCACTGGAGCCCGACGATCACGGTCGCCGGCATCAGGCGCGAATCCTCCGACGGCCGGACACGAAACGACCCCGGTCCGCCGGGCCGGGGTCCTGGATAGACGTCTCCCGAGTCGCGCCGCCATCTCGGCGGACCGTTCGGGCCTGGTGGCTCGGCCGCCTCACCGGACGTCCGTCGCCGGTCGCCTCGAGCGATCGCTCTCTCCTCGATCGCTGGCCTCGCCCGCGGCTGAAGGGACCCGCCGAGTATACCAGCGGCCAACGGCGCCGGAGCCGCGGTGCTCGCGCTGACGACCGCCGCGGCCGGTGGGATCCCGGCGGGCCGGACCTCGGTGTCACGCTCGCCGCCTCGACGCGGCCGGCGCCCGCACGACCGAGCCGGTCCGGATACGCCGCGAGTGAGCGGCGGATGACTGCGCGGTGATCCCGGCCCGCTACCGTGGGCCGTGCCCGTCTTGCCCGCGGCGCCGCGCCCGGACCGCCAACTCCGTCCGGACCGGCCGACCGGGCCGCAACCCGCCCGCCACGTCGATCCCGCCGGAACGCAGGGTCGGACCGGTACGCCGGCCGATCGAGAAGGAGTGCGGACCGATGAACAAGGTCCTGTTGACCGGGCGACTCACGCGCGACCCGGAGATGCGCAGCCTCGCCAGCGGCAAGAGCGTCACCCAGTTCTCGGTGGCGACCAACGAGTACGCGGGCGGCAGGGAGAAGGCGGAGTACCACAACATCGTGACCTGGGACCGCCTCGCGGAGATCTGCGGCCAGTTCCTCGGCAAGGCCCAGCAGGTCGCGATCGAGGGCCGGCTGCAGACGCGCAGCTGGGACGACGACCGCGGCGTGCGGCACTGGAAGACGGAGGTCGTCGCCTCGCACGTCGAGATGCTGTCCGGCCGCCGGAAGAAGGACTACGAGGCCGAGTCCGCCGCCCAGGCGCTCGAAACGCAGGCCGAGACCAACGGCTTCGCGTCGGTCGACTCCTCGGAGCCGATCGCCGAGGAGGTTGCCGCGGCCTGAACCCCGCTCACTCCCGGCCCGGCGGCGTCGTTCCCCCTCCGGCGCCGCCGGGCACCCGTCCGTGCCGAGGCACCCCCGGCGGCGCGCTTACTCCTCGTTCATGAGGCGGTCCTTCGCGACCGACAGGACGACGACTCCGTTCGAGACGCTGCTCACCCGGTCGCCTCGAACATACCGATCGCTGTCGGTCAGCCCCGGACCGTCGATCTGGAGATATCCGTAACGAAGGAACTGTCGTCGCTTCTGCTCGGGGACCTGCGGGCCCGTCTCGAGGAACGAACCGATGAGTCCGCCGGTACCCATCTCGCTACCCTGCGTCGACGCGGCGTCTGAGTCGCCCATCTTGACGAACTCGACTCTCCCGACTTCTTCACCTGCCGCATCAACCACCGTCATGCCGTCGCGCACGCTCGCGAGGGCGCGTCCATCTGTCCCATGTCCTGTGCTTCCTGCGATGCTCAGCCGTAATAGGGGTATGCCGGATAGCGATACCCGGCCGACCAATACGGCGCGTAGCCGTACCAGCCGTAGACGTCCCCGAAGTAGTCCGGCTCACGGACGAGATCCGGCTGATACTCGGGGCCCTGCCCGACGTGCTCACGGGTCTGGTCGATCCGGACGACGTCGTCTCCAATCGACGCGATGGCATCGACCGGGATGAGGAACTGCTTGTCGCCGATGCCCAGGAAGCCGCCGCCGCCGACCTGGAGGAACCGGACCTTGCCCTCGTTCTCGTCGATCATCAGGTCGCTGATCGTGCCGATCTCGTCGCCCTGGCGGTCGACCACCGTCCGATCGCGGATGTCCTCAGCGCCGTCCGCGAGGGTCAGATCCGACTGGCTCAGCGCGTGGAGTGCAACGGTCACGTTCTCAGTCATGCTCGACACTCTCCGTTCGTCGTCTGGAAGGACTGTCTCGGCCTTCGTGCTGGCTCCGGCATGTTCGTCCTTCCGTCTGGCCGTCCCGTCCGCGGCGAACAGTACGGCTGCCACCATTGGCACCTTCACGTAGTTTGTTGGCTGATGTTATCTGTTGACGTATTGCAACTTGTTCGGGCCCATGGGAGCGCAGCATTACAGGCATGTTGACGACGTGTTCGGGCATGGGGAGGCCGGCGGCGACGAACCCGGCCGTGTCGCCCGTCAGCACGATCCTCACGACCGACCAGCTCCCGCACCGGCGGGGTGCGTGCGGCGGCGGGGATGGACGCCGTTACGCGTCACGACCGACGTGCGCGGTCACCGTCTCTGGGGATGACGACGACGTCCGCGTCGTCGGCGAGCTCGCCAGCATCCTTCGACGTCCCGCGCCTCGAAAGGCACGACCGAACCGTCGAGAACAGCAACGCCGGCGTCACTCGAGTGGGCGATCCGGCGGTGCGGCGTACAGCCGCCGGCGCGGCAGGCCGGTCTCGGCGGCCACGCGCTTCGCCGCTTCGCCGCGAGCGACGCCCTTGTCGACGAGCCGCTCGACCGCGTCCATGGCGCCGGCGAGCGCGGCCTCCGGTCCCGGCGCGTCAGCATCGCCGCGCGGACTCCCGCTCCCCACCACGAGGACGAACTCGCCGCGGGCCGGGATCGACCCGTCTCCCGCAGCCGTCGCGAGCTCGCCGAGCGTCCCGCGCGCGATCGACTCGTGGACCTTGGTCAACTCACGGCAGACGGCCGCCCGGCGCTCGTCGCCGCAGGCCGC
The DNA here is from genome assembly GCA_030447745.1 of Chloroflexota bacterium. Lineage (GTDB taxonomy): Bacteria > Chloroflexota > Limnocylindria > Limnocylindrales > CSP1-4 > JACDAV01. The sequence goes on from JAUJOH010000001.1 coordinate 336,634, forward strand.
CGCGAGATCGCGGAGCGTGGCGGCGACCCGGCTCGGCGCCTCGAACAGGACGGCCCCCCGCTCGTCGGCCGCGATCCGCGCCAGCCGCTCCCGCCGCTCCCGGCCGGACCGGGGCAGGAACCCCTCGAACGCCCAGCGCGGCCCCGCGACGCCAGACGCCATGACGGCCGCCATGACGGACGATGCACCGGGGATCGGCACGACGGGACCACCCTCCGAGGCCCACGCCGCGACCAGCCCCTCCCCCGGATCCGACACGACCGGCGTTCCGGCATCGGTCACGAGCGCGAGATCCGCGCCCCGGCGCAGGTGCTCGAGGAGCTCCTCCTGCCGCCGGGGGTTGCTCTGCGCGTGATAGCTCGTCGCGCGGGTGGGGATCGCGTGTCGCTCGAGCAGCCGCCGCGTGAGCCGCGCGTCCTCGGCGGCGATGAGCGGCACGGCGCGCAGCACCTCGATCGCGCGGAGCGTCACGTCGCCCAGGTTCCCGATCGGCGTCGCGACGACGAACAGCGTCCCGGGCGTGGAGCCCGCGGCATCGCCGGTCATGCCCGGGCGGAACCGGGCCGTCGTCGCGGGTACAGGTAGTCGAGGCCCGCCGTCCGGGGACCGAGCTTGGCGACGGGCGGCACCTGCCGCTTGAACTCGGAGCCCGCGACCATCCGATCGACGCGCTCGACCAGCGCCGGATCGAAGCCCATGGCGGCGAGCTCGTCCGGCGAGCGCCGCTTGTCGACCCGCCAGTACAGCAGGCGGTCGAGGACGGGGTAGCTGATCCCCGCCTCCGCCTCGTCCGTCTGGCCCGGCCAGAGGTCCGCGGACGGGGCCTTGCGAAGGATGGCCTCGGGAACGCCGACGGCGACCGCCAGCTGACGGATCTGGCTCTTGTAGAGATCCCCGATCGGGTTGAAGGCGCAGGCGCTGTCGCCGAACAGGGTCGTGTACCCGATGAGCGATTCGGTCTTGTTGCCCGTCCCGACCGCCAGGCCGCTCCACGTCACCGACCGGTCGTACAGCACCGCCATCCGCATCCGGGCCGCGAAGTTGCCGCGCCGGAGCGCGCTTGCGTGGCTCGCGTCCGGCCCGCCGGCGCCCGGCACGTCGTCCGTGCCGAAGAACCCGTCGACCATCGGCGTGATCTCGATGACCTCGCTCGCGCAGCCGAGCCGGCGGACGACCTCCTCGGCGTCCGCCCGGGATGCCGGCGACGAGGTCCGGTAGGGCATGAGCAAGCACAGCAGGCGCTCCGGGCCGATCGCCTCCGCGACCAGGTAGGCGACGAGCCCGGAGTCGATCCCGCCGGACAGCGCGACGACCGCCCGCTCGAACCCGGCCTGGCGGAGCTGGCCCCTGATGAACTCGCCGATCACCCGTCGGGCGACATCCGTCTCGATCTCGAGCTCGGGCGGCAGCTCGAACAGCGGCTCCGTCCCGCCGACCGGCGCGGGCGCGGCGTCGGCGCTCATCGGCCGGCCGCGCGGAAGCCGATCGGCTCGTGCGGCGGGCTCTCCGGCGCGACGTCGAGACCCGGCTCCGCCCCCGGTTCCGCCGTCGTGTCGTGGCCGAGCCCGGCGCGCTCGGCGACGATCCGCTCCAGCTCACGGAGCTGGAGCTCCGGCCGCTCGTCGCGGAGCAGCGGCACGGCGATCCGCTCTCGGCGAACGTCTTCGGGCGAGATGTCGACGGTGAAAACGCCCTCGTCGTAGAGCGGCGCGCGGAGGAGCGTCTCGCCCGTCGGCGCGACGACCTCCGAGCCGCCCCAGAACGCGATCGACTCGTCGATGCCGACCCGGTTGCAGAACACGACGAAGCACGTCGTCAGCTGTGCGTACGTCCGGATCAGCGTCCACCAGGACGTCGCCGTGCCGAGCCCCACCTCGTGCGTCGCAGCGAGGTCGCGCCCGGGTGAGGACGAGACGTTGATCAGCAGGTGGGCCCCGTCGAGGGCCAGGATGTGCGGCACGGATAGGTGGAAGAAGTCCTCGCAGACGGCCAGGCCCACGCCCATCCCGAGGCGCGACGGGACCGTGCGGAGGACGTCGCCGGCGGCGAAGAACCGGCGCTCGTCGAACAGTCCGTAGGTCGGCAGGTGGACCTTGCGGTGGACGTGACGGACCTCGCCGTCCTCCAGCAGCGCGGCGGCGATGAACAGCCGGTGGTCGGCCGACTCCTCGACGAACGAGACCACCGCGGACAGCCCGCGCGTCTCGCCCGCGAGCCTCGCCAGCCGCGGCTCGTCGAGGCGCATCGCGACGTCGCCGGCGAGATCCTGGAGCTGGTAGCCGGTCAGCCCGAGCTCCGGGAACACGACGAGGTCCGCCCCCGCCCCGCGCGCCTCCTCCAGGAGCTCGTGATGCCGCGCCAGGTTGACCTCGAGGTCGCCGAGCCGGGGCGCCAGCTGCACGAGGGCGACGCGGAGTGTCTGCACGGCCGGAGCATACCGAGTCGGTACCCGGTGACCGGCAGACGAGGCGGCCGTGACGGGTGAACACCGGTGGTCGCGGACCCGTAGTGAACGGTGACGGCCGCGGTCCGCCGGTGCTAGGCTTCCCCGCACCCGCGAGGCGACTGCGGTCGCGATGCGGACAGTCGTGCCCCGCTGCGCCCGAACTGGGGAGGCCCGGGATCCGGCGGCGGGTGGATGTCAGGAGGAGACCACAGCATGTCCCGTACACCGAAGTGGTTGCCGCTGCTTGCGTTGCTCGCGGTCGCGGCGATCGTCTTCGCGGCGTGCGCCGGCGCGGCTTCGCCCAGTCCGAGTGCCAGCGGGGCGCCGCCCGCCGCGACTCAGGACGCTGGCGAGTCGCCGACCACGCCCGCGAGCGAGGAGCCGTTTGTCGGCCTCAGGTACCCCGAGGAGGGCTCGGCCTGCGACATCGAGGGCTACCAGGGGATCATGGGCTCGATCGAGGCGACCGACCAGTACACGGTCGAGTTCAACCTCTGCCAGCCCGATGCGGCCTTCCTGTCGAAGATCGCGTTCACCTCGCTGGCCATCAATGACGCCGACTACCTCGAGGAGACCGGAGGTGGCGGCGAGGAGCTCGTGCGCAATCCGAACGGCACCGGGCCCTACAAGCTCGGCAACTGGGCGCCCGAGCAGGAGATCGTCCTCGAGACCAACGAGGACTACTGGGGCGAAGCGCCGCTGACCCCCACCGCGATCGTCCGCTGGAGCACCGAGTCCGCGCAGCGGCTCGTCGAGCTGCAGTCCGGCACGGTCGACGGGATCGACAACCCGGGATCTGACGACTTCCAGGCGATCGAGGACAACCGGGAGCTCCAGCTCCATCCCCGCACCGCCCTGAATGTCTTCTACATCGGCATGAACAACACGATCCCGCCGTTCGACAACGAGGCGGTCCGACAGGCCTTTGCGAAGGGCATCAATCGCGAGCAGATCGTCGAGAACTTCTACCCGTCCGGCTCGTCCGTCGCGGACTACTTCACGCCGTGCGAGATCGCCGGCGGCTGCGCCGGTGAGGCGTGGTACGAGTTCGACGCCGCGGCCGCCAAGCAGGAGCTGACGGACGCCGGCTTCGATTTCACGAAGACCTATCCGATCCACCTCCGCGACGTCGTCCGCGGCTACCTCCCCGAGCCGCGCGTCGTGGCTCAGGAGATCCAGCAGCAGCTCCAGCAGAACCTCGGCGTCACGACCGAGATCGACGTCCGCGACGAGAACACCTACCTGACCGAGGCGTCCGAGGGCAAGCTCCCCGGTCTGCACCTGCTCGGCTGGGGCGCGGACTACCCCGATGTGACGAACTTCCTCGACGTCCACTTCGGCGTCGGCGCGTCGGCCCAGTTCGGCGAGAAGTTCGAGGACATCACCGGGCCGCTCCAGGAAGGTGCCGCCACCGCGGACCAGGCGGCTCGCGAAGAGCTCTACGAGCAGGCCAACAACGCCATCAAGGAGCACGTGCCGATGATCCCCGTCGCGCACGGCGGCTCGGCGACCGCGTTCCGCGCCGACGTCGAGGGTGCGCACTCGTCGCCGCTCGGCAACGAGGCGTTGTTCGCAATGAAGGCCGGTGACCGGAACCAGCTCGTCTGGCTGCAGAACGGTGAGCCTGGCAGCCTCTATTGCGCCGACGAGACGGACGGCGAGTCGCTCCGTGTCTGCGAGCAGATCATGGAGCCGCTCTACTCGTACGAGATCGGCGGCACGGAACCAGAGCCGCTCCTCGCAGAGGAGTGCACGGCGAACGAGGATCTGACCCAGTGGACCTGCACGCTCCGCCAGGACGTCACGTTCCACAACGGGGCGACGTTCGACGCCAACGACGTCGTCGTGTCGTACGCGGCCCAGTGGGATGCCGAGCACCCGCTCCACGTCGGCAAGCCGGATCGCGGCCTGTTCGAGTACTGGACGTACCTGTTCGCAGGCTTCCTCAACCCCGCCCGCCGAGGGCTGACGGTCGTCAGCCGCACGATGACGGGGCGTTACCCTCCGGGGTAGCGCCCCGTCGCTATCCAGTCCGTCCGCTGCGAGGCCGATGACCCGCTTCATCGTCCGGCGCATCCTGGTCAGCCTGCCGGTCCTGTTCGGCGTCCTCTTCGCGGTCTTCGCGATCGCTCGTGTGATCCCGGGCAGCCCGTGCACGGCCGCGCTCGGCGAGCGGACGAGCCCCGCCCGATGCGCCGAGTTCAACGCTCGAGCACGGCCTGGACAAGCCGATCCCGGTCCAGTTCGCGGTCTACCTCGGTGAGCTGGCGCAGGGCGACCTCGGCACGTCGACAAGCTGGGCCGTCCCGTCGCCGACATCCTGATCGAGCGCCTGCCGGTGACCGTCGAGCTGACCGTCCTCGCGCTCGTGTTCGCCATCGTCCTCGGCGTGCCGCTCGGCGTGCTGTCCGCTGCGCGGCGGAACTCGCCGATCGACGTCGGCACCATGGTGATCGCCAACCTCGGCGTGTCCATCCCGATCTTCGTCCTCGGCCTCCTGCTCGCGTACGTCTTCGCGGTCACGCTCAAGGACACGCCGATCGCCCTCCCGCCGTCGGGGCGCCTTACACCCGGAACGATCGTCGAGCCGCTCGCGGCGTGTGGGGACTCGAATCGCTGTCCGGGCCGCCGCGCGCGATCCTCGACTTCCTGTCCGAACATCTACATCTTCAACGCGCTTGTCACGTTCAACTGGACGCGCTGCTCGGTGACGCGCTCCGGCACCTGATCCTGCCGACGATCGCGCTCGGCACCATCCCGCTGGCGATCATCGCCCGGATCACCCGCTCGAGCCTGCTCGACGTGCTCGGCCAGGACTTCGTCCGGACGGCGCGCGCCAAGGGCCTCCGCGAACGGCGGGTCGTCCTGCGGCACGGGCTCGGCAACGCGATGCTGCCGGTCGTCACGATCATCGGGCTGCAGCTCGGCGGCTGCTGTCGGGTGCCGTCCTGACCGAGACGATCTTCCGGCTGGGCGGCGTCGGGAGCGCGATCTTCGAGGCGATCCGCGGCGCGACTACCAGATCGTCCAGGGTTTCGCCGTCCTGGTCGCGATCATCTTCATCATCGTCAACCTCGTCGTCGACGTCTCGTACGCGAAGCTCGACCCACGGGTCCGGCTCACCTGATGGCCGCCAACGTCGAGCCGATCCCGGAGCGCGTGGCCGACCGCCGCGGCTTCCGCGCCGCGGCGCGTCGCTCTGGCGCGACACCCTGGGCAACATCCTGCGGCAGCGGAGCGCGATCATCGGCCTCGCGATCCTCGCCGTCCTCGTCATGACGCGCGCTCCTCGCCGACGTCATCCAGACCCATCCGCGCGATCTCGGGCTGCTCGGCGTCGAGCCCGGCATCGAAGAGCGCGCGGCGCCGTGCATCCACGCGCTCGGCTGTCCGACGACGGAGCCGCAGCACCTGCTCGGCACGGACGGGAACTTCCGGGACGTCTACAGCCGTGTGATCCATGCGCGCAAGTCTCGCTCAGGTCGGCTTTTTGACGGTTGGCGCCGCGATCATCGTCGGCAGCATCATCGGCGCCGTCGCAGGCTACGTCGGTGGGTTCGCCGACAACGTCCTGATGCGGCTGATGGACGTCCTGCTCGCCTTCCCAGCCTGCTGCTCGCGATCGCAATCCTGACCGTCCTCGGCAAGGGGCTGATCAACGCGCAGCTCGCGATCGGGATCGTCGCGATCCCGATCTACGCGCGCGTCATGCGCGCGCGGTGCTCGGTGTTCGCGACCTGGACTACGTCGGCGTCGCGCGCGCTCGGCGAGTCCGGGTTCGGGATGCTCGCCCGGCGGATCGTGCCGAACACGCTGACGCCGCTGATCGTGCAGGGCACCCTGGGGATCGGCGTGGCCGTGCTCGACGTGGCGGCGCTGTCCTTCCTTGGCCTCGGGGTCGAGCCGCCGACGGCGGAGTGGGGCTCGATGATCGGAGCGACACGAGGGCGCGCAGGCGGGCGTCGTCGCTCCGGGTCTGCGAGCAGATCATGGAGCCGCTCTACTCGTACGAGATCGGCGGCACCGAACCAGAGCCGCTGCTCGCCGAGGAGTGCACGCCGAACGACGACCTGACCCAGTGGACCTGCACGCTCCGCCAGGACGTCACCTTCCACAACGGGGCGACGTTCGACGCCAACGACGTCGTCGTCTCGTACGCCGCACAGTGGGACGCCGAGCACCCGCTCCACGTCGGCAAGGAGGATCGCGGCCTGTTCGAGTACTGGACGTTCCTGTTCGCAAGCTTCCTGAACCCGCCGCCCGCGGAAGGCTGAGGTCGTCCCCTCGCACCGCACGTCGACGGGCGTTACCCTCGGGGGTAGCGCCCCGTCGCATATCCGCTCCGCTGCGAGGCCGATGACCCGCTTCATCGTTCGGCGCATCCTCGTCAGCCTGCCGGTCCTGTTCGGCGTCCTCTTCGCGGTCTTTGCGCTCGCTCGAGTGATCCCCGGCAACCCGTGCACGGCCGCGCTGGGCGAGCGGACGAGCCCCGCCCGATGCGCCGACTTCAACGCTCGCCACGGCCTCGACAAGTCGATCCCGGAACAGTTCGCGGTCTACCTCGGTGAGCTGGCGCAGGGCGATCTCGGGACGTCGACGAAGTTCGGGCGTCCCGTCGGGCAGATCCTGATCGAGCGCCTGCCGGTGACCGTGGAGCTGACCCTGCTGGCCCTCGTGTTCGCGATCGTGATCGGTGTGCCGCTCGGCGTGCTGTCGGCTGCGCGGCGGAACTCGCCGATCGACGTCGGCACGATGGTGCTCGCCAACCTCGGCGTGTCCGTGCCCATCTTCGTCCTCGGCCTCCTGCTGGCGTACGTGTTCGCGATCACCTTCAAGGACTCACCGATCGCCCTGCCGCCGTCCGGACGCCTGACACCCGGAATGATCGTCGAGCCGCTCGCGGACGTGTGGGGACTGGAGTCGCTGTCCGGGCCGCCGCGGGCGATCCTCGACTTCTTGTCCGGCATCTACATCTTCAATGGGTTGCTCACGACGAACTGGACGCTGCTCGGCGACGCGCTGCGGCACCTCATCCTGCCGACGTCGCGCTCGGCACCATCCCGCTGGCGATCATCGCCCGGATCACCCGCTCCAGCCTCCTCGACGTGCTCGGCCAGGACTTCATCCGGACTGCCCGCGCCAAGGGCCTCCGCGATCGGCGGGTCGTCCTGCGGCACGGGCTCGGCAACGCCCTGCTGCCCGTCGTCACGATCATCGGGCTGCAGCTCGGCGGCCTGCTGTCGGGAGCCGTCCTGACCGAGACGATCTTCCGGCTGGGCGGCGTCGGCAGCGCGATCTTCGAGGGGATCGCGGCACGCGACTACCAGATCGTGCAGGGTTTCACCGTCCTCGTCGCAATCGCCTTCATCATCGTGAACCTCGTCGTCGACGTCTCGTACGCGAAGCTCGACCCGGGTCCGGCTCACCTGATGGCGGCCAACGTCGAGCCGATCCCGGAGCGCGTGGCGACCGCCTCGCTTCCGCGCCCGGCGCGTCGCTCTGGCGCGACACGCTGGGCAACATCCTGCGTCAGCGAAGCGCTGATCATCGGCCTCGCCATCCTCGCCATCCTCGTGCTGACGGCGCTCTTCGCCGACGTCATCGCCACGCACGATCCGCGCGATCTCGGGCTGCTGAACGTCGAACCCGGCATCGAGCGTCGCGCGGCGCCGTGCATCCACGCGCTCGGATGTCCGACGACGAACCGCAGCACCTGCTCGGCACGGACGGCAACTTCCGCGACGTGTTCAGCCGGCTCGTCCACGGCGCGCGAGGTCTCGCTTCCGGGTCGGCTTTTTGACGGTTGGCGCCGCGATCATCGTCGGGAGCGTGCTCGGCGCGGTCGCCGGTTACGTCGGTGGCTTCCTCGACAACGTGGTCATGCGCCTGATGGACGTCCTGCTGGCCTTTCCCAGCCTGCTGCTCGCGATCGCCATCCTGACGGTCCTCGGCAAGGGGCTGATGAACGCCCAGCTCGCCATCGGCATCGTCGCGATCCCGATCTACGCGCGCGTGATGCGCGCCGCCGTGCTCGCCGTCCGCGACCTGGATTACGTGACGGCGTCGCGCGCGCTCGGCGAGTCCGGTTTCGGGATGCTCGCCCGGCGGATGATGCCGAACTCGCTGACGCCGATGATCGTGCAGGGCACGCTCGGCATCGGCGTCGCCGTCCTCGACGTGGCGGCGCTGTCGTTCCTCGGTCTCGCGGCCGAGCCCGCCGATCGCCGAGTGGGGGGCGATGATCGGCGAGGAGCGCAACCAGCTGTTCAGCGCACCCCACCTGATCCTCGCCCCCGGGCTCGCGATCACCCTCGTCGTGCTCGGTTTCAACCTCCTCGGCGACGGCCTCCGTGACGCGCTGGACCCGCGGCTGAACCGATGACCACGGTCGCCGGCGCGCCGCCGCGCTCGGACCACGTCTCGACGACGGTCATCGAGGAGATCGCCCTGCCGGCCGCCGCGCGGCCGCGCAGGTCGACGTGGCGAGCGTCCGCTGCTCGAGGTGCGTGGACTGCGGACGTCGTTCCACACCCGCGACGGCGTGGTCCGCGCGGTCGACGGCATCGACTTCCACGTCGATCGCGGCGAGATCATGGGCCTCGTCGGCGAGTCCGGCTGCGGCAAGAGCGTGACCAGCCTGTCCATCATGGGCCTCGTCGCCAGGCCCGGGCGCGTCGAGGCCGGCGAGGTCGTCTTCGACGGCAAGGACCTGCTCAAGCTCACGGCGAGGAGATGCGGCGGCTGCGCGGGGACCGGATCGCGATGATCTTCCAGCAGCCGACGTCGTCGCTCAACCCGGTCTGGGACGTCGGCACCCAGGTCACCGAGGTCCTGCGGGTCCATCGCAACATGAAGCGCCGCCCCGCCTGGAGCGCGCCCGCGAGCTGCTCGAGATGGTCGGCATTCCGGACCCGGATCGGCGGCTCAAGGCCTACCCGCATGAGATGTCCGGCGGCATGGCCCAGCGCGTGATGATCGCCATGGCCCTCGCGTGCGAGCCGGAGCTGCTGATCGCGGACGAGCCGACCACGGCGCTCGACGTGACGATCCAGGCGCAGATCCTCGACCTGATGCGGAACCTTCGCGACGTGACCGGGACGGCGATCATCCTGATCACCCACGATCTCGGCGTCGTCGCCGAGATGTGCGACCGCGTCGCCGTCATGTACGCCGGCGAGATCGTCGAGCAGACCGACGTGACGTCGCTCTTCCGCGACCCGCTCCATCCCTACACCCGCGGCCTCATCGGGTCGATCCCCGTGGTCGGCGACGTCAAGGAGGAGCTGGCGGTCATCCCGGGCGCGGTGCCGAACCTGATCGACCTGCCGCGCGGGTGCCGTTTCGCGCCCCGCTGCGCCGCCCGCGTCGCGGAGGACGTGACCATCGCCACGGACGTCCATCCGGCGCTCCGCGGCGTCGGCCAGGGACACGACGTGCGCTGCTGGCTCTACCACGACGCGGCCGGCCGGCTGATGCCGCGCGCGCCGCACGCCGTCCGCAAACCGGGACGTCCGCCGCCGTCGCAACCGGGGCCGCGGGGGCGATGGCCCCAGGCGCCGACACCGGCGCGGCCTCGACGTGGAGTCACGGATGAGCGCCGTCGCCGGCCCGCCGGTGCGGCTGCGGCCGCCCGCGGCGGCGGCCGTTCGTCGAGGTTCGCAACCTCGTCAAGCACTTCCCGATCCGCGGCGGCGTCCTGCAGCGGACGATCGCGGTCGTCCAGGCGGTCGACGACGTGAGCTTCGACATCCGGCCGGGAGAGACGCTCGGGCTCGTCGGCGAGTCCGGCTGCGGCAAGACGACCGTCGGGCGCCTGCTCCTGCGTCTCATCGACGTCACGGGCGGGACGGTCCACTTCGACGGTCGCGACATCACGAGACTGACCGGCGCCGCGCTCCGCCCGTACCGGCGGCGGATGCAGATCATCTTCCAGGACCCGTACGCCTCGCTCGACCCCCGAACGCCGATCAGCGACTCGATCGGCGAGGGCCTCCGGATCCATGCGCTGGGGACGCCGGCCGAGCGACGGGCGAAGGTGGCGGCGCATGATGGACATGGTGGGGCTGATGCCCTACCACGCACGGCGCTACCCGCACGAGTTCAGCGGCGGCCAGCGCCAGCGGATCGGGATCGCCCGGGCGCTCGTCCTCGAGCCCGACCTCGTCGTGTGCGACGAGCCGGTGTCGGCGCTCGACGTGTCGATCCAGGCGCAGGTGCTGAACCTGCTCAAGTCGCTCCAGGGCGAGCTCGGGCTGACCTACGTCTTCATCGCCCACAACATGGGCGTCGTCGAGCACATCAGCGACCGGGTCGCCGTGATGTACCTCGGCAAGATCACCGAGCTGGCCGACCGGCGCGAGATCTTCCGGCAGCCCGAGCACCCGTACAGCCAGGCGCTGATGTCGGCCATCCCGATCCCGGATCCCGCGCTCCGGCGCCAGCGGGTCATCCTGAAGGGCGACGTGCCGAGCCCCGTCAACCCGCCGTCCGGGTGCCGCTTCAACCCGCGCTGCCAGCTGCGGGCGGAGCTCGGCGGACCGGAGATCTGCGTCACGAACGAGCCGCCGCTCATCTCGCTCGAGCGCGGGACGGAGCACGAGGCGGCCTGCCACTTCCGCGGTCCCGGCGGGGAGGAGCGGATGCGCGCGCGCGCGCCTGCGCACCGGCAGGCCTGGCGGCGCGGCGCACCTGGCTGAGGATCGGCGCGGCTCCCGGCGCCTGTGGCTCGCTGACGGACCGCCGCGGCTCTGCGGACCGCCCGCGGTCCGCACGCCCCAGCGCACGCCGGTCCCGGCGTGGCTGCCGCCCCTGGCGACCCAGCCGGCGAGCGCTGCCTGGCCGATCGGCGCCGTCAGCCCGCGATCCCGGCTCGCAGTTGCGATCCCCGGCGCGTCCCCGGCGTCTATCGCCGTCCGCCTCCGCAAGACTGCCGGCTGGCGGTCGACGATCTCGCCCGGGGCGGCCGGCGTCGATCGCCGCCCTGCAGACCGTCGCGACGCGGTCCGTTGGGGAGCAGGACGTCGACGCCCGCCAGCCGGCCGGCCAGCCCGGCGCATCGGGCCAGATCGATCTCGAGCTCGCGACGCCGACGCCGGCCATCCCCTTGCCGCCCGGCGTCCGCGGCGCCGAGTGCCTCGCTGGCCGAGGACGGCGCTGAAGTCGTTGATCCCCTTGGACCTCGACGTCCGCAGCCGGTCGCGCAGGCCTCGGCTGCCGGAGGCCCCGGGCAGGCCGTGGCGTCGGGCCTCGCGCCGGAGGCGCCGGGAGCCCGGGGCCGGCGCGCTCGCCGCGGCAGATCCGATCGAGGCTGCCTCCGAGGCTCGTGCGCCCGGCGTGCCCATCGGCGCCGGCGCGGTGCCGCCGCAGGCGACCGAGAGCGTCGCAACCGTTGCGATCACGCGACCGGCCGTCGCGGCGCGAGGGGCAGCACCACGAGGTCGGCGCCGGCGCGCCGCCGCAGGCCCGAGCGTCGCAACGGCGCGGCGCCCCGGCTCGGACGCGGGCGGGGAACCGGCGGACGCGCGGGGCCGGGGCCTCATTCCGCGGCGGCGACGGCCGTCTCGATGACGTCCTGGGTTGCGGCCACCTGCTCGACCTTCTCGCGGTCGATCTCCTCCGCCCAATGGCAGGCGGCCCGGTGGCCGCCGCCCGTTCCGACGGGCCGGAGCGGCGGCTCCTCGGTCGCGCAGTTCTCCGGGTTTCCGAGCCGCTCGCGGAGCCAGCACCGGGTGTGGAACCGGCACCCGGCCGGCGGCGCCGCCGGCGACGGCACGTCACCCTTGAGGACGAGGCGCTTCTTCCGCCGGCGCGGGTCCGGCTCGGGGATCGCCGACAGCAGCGCGACGGTGTACGGGTGGCGCGGGTCGCGGTAGAGCTGCTCGACCGATCCCAGCTCGACGACCTTGCCCAGGTACATCACCCCGACCCGGTCGCTGAAGTACTGGACGACCGACAGGTTGTGGCTGATGAACAGATAGGTCAGGTTGAAGTCGCGGCGCAGGTCCAGGAGCAGGTTGAGGACCTGGCTCTGGATCGAAACGTCCAGCGCGGAGACCGGCTCGTCGCAGACGACGAAGTCCGGGTTCAGGGCGAGGGCGCGGGCAATCCCGACGCGCTGCCGCTGCCCGCCGGAGAACTCGTGCGGGTAGCGCCGGGTGTACGCACGGCGCAGCCCCACCACCTCGAGCGAGTCGCCCACCTTCTTGTCGCGCTCCGTGCGATCGGAGACGCCCTGCGCCAGCAGGCCCTCACCGATGATGTCGCTGATCGGCATCCGCGGGTTCAGCGAGCCGAACGGGTCCTGGAAGATGATCTGCATCTTGCGGCGCAGGGGTCTCAGCTCGTCCTGGCTGAGCTTCGTGACGTCGCGACCGGCGAACATGACCGATCCCTCGGTCGGCTCGACGAGGCGCAGCAGCGACCGGCCGAGCGTCGTCTTGCCGCAGCCGGACTCGCCGACGAGGCTGAAGATCTCGCCCGGCTGGACGTCGAACTCCACGCCGTCGACCGCGTAGACCGTGGCGATCTGGCGCTTGAGCAGACCGCCGTGGATCGGGAAGTGCTTCTTGAGACCCCGGACCGAGAGGATCGGTTCGGCCGTGCCCCGGGCGTCTGCTCCCCCTCCCGCCCGGGTGAGGTACGGATCGACGGGCTGGCTGCCGCCTCCGGCGGGCGCATCCATCGGCGCGGTCCCATCCACCTAGCGGCTCTTCCCGAACGCCCGGCCGGCGGTCATGTTCACCTTGTGCGCCTCGAGCGCCGGCTGGCGGCGACCCTCGCCCTCCGGCGTGTGCAGGTGGCAGCGGGCGAGCTGGCCGGCCGCGCCCGCCGGGTAGAGATCCGGTTCGACGCGGCGGCAGAGGTCCCAGCGGTACGGGCAGCGCGGCTCGAAGCGGCAGGCGGGCGGCAGGTTGAACGGCGACGGGACCACCCCGGTGATCACGGACAGCCGGCCGCCGCGCTTCTCGACGGTCGGGATCGACTCGATGAGGCCCATCGTGTACGGGGCACGCGGCTGGAGCAGCACCTGGTCCACGGTTCCCTGCTCGACGATCTGGCCCGTGTACATGACGATCACGTTGTCGACCATCTCCGCGACGACACCCAGGTCGTGGGTGATGAGCAGCAGGGCCGACCTTGTCCGCTGCTGGATCGTCTTGAGCAGCTCGAGGATCTGGGCCTGGATCGTGACGTCCAGCGCCGTCGTCGGCTCGTCCGCGATCAGCAGCTTCGGCTCGCAGGAGATGCCCATCGCGATCATCACGCGCTGGCGCATGCCGCCGGACATCTCGTGCGGGTACTGCTTCACTCGCCGCTCCGGCGACGGGATGCCGACGAGGCGGATCGCCTCGATGGCCCGGTCCCAGGCCTCCTTCTTGCTGACCTTCAGGTGGAGCTGGACCTGCTCCGCGATCTGGTCGCCGATCGTGAAGACCGGGTTCAGGCTCGTCAGCGGCTCCTGGAAGATCATCGCGATGTCGTTGCCGCGGATCCGCCGCATCTTCCCGAGCGGGATCGACAGGAGCTCCTGCCCGTCGAACCAGACCTCGCTCCCCTCCCCGATGACGCCGGGCGGGATGTCGATCAGCCGCATGATCGTCAGGGCGGTGACGCTCTTGCCGGAGCCGGACTCGCCGACGATGCCCAGCGTCTGGCCGCGGCGGAGGGAGAACGAGATGCCGTCGACGGCCGGGACGACGCCGTCCAGCACCCGGAAGCTGGTGCGGAGGTTGCGGACCTCGAGCAGGACGTCGCGCGGCGGCGGGGCCCCGAGCGGGGCCGGAGTCGAGAGCGTCTCGGTCATGCCCGCGACCGCGGGTCGAACGCGTCGCGCAGCCCGTCACCCACGAAGTTCACGGCCAGCACCGTGAGGATGATCGCGAAGCCCGGGAAGAACGGCCACCACCAGTTGCCGAGCGGGATGAACGTCAGGGCGTTCGAGAGGATGTTGCCCCACGTCGGCGAGGTGGGGCTGACGCCGAAGCCGAGGAAGCTCACGAACGCCTCGCCGATGATGTTGCCGGCCACGATCAGCGAGGCCGACACGACGATCGGGCTGAACGCGTTCGGCAGGATGTGCCGGAAGATGATCCGCCGGTCGCGCACGCCGACGGCCCGTGCCGCCTCGACGAACTCGCGCTCCCGGATCGACAGGAACAGGCTCCGGACGAGCCGGCTGATGCCCATCCAGCTGAAGACACCGAAGATGATCACGATCGTCATGACGTTGCCGCCACCGAAGAAGCGGGCGGCGACGAGAATCACGAACAGGATCGGCAGGCTCAGCATCACGTCGACGATCCGCATCAGCAGGTTGTCGAGGAACCCGCCCGCGTAGCCCGCGACCGAGCCGACCAGCGTCCCGATCGTCACGCCGATGAGCATGCTCGAGAAGCCGATGAACAGCGACGTGCGCGCCCCGTTCACGACCAGGTGCAGCACGTCGCGCTGCAGCCCGCCGGTCTCGCCGAACGGGTGGGTCAGCGACGGGCCGCGGCCCTCGTAGACCGTCACGTCCGGCCGCGGGATGGTGTTGAACTCGAACGGCGCGAGCAGCGGACCCACGATCGCGACCGTGACCAGCGTGCCGAGGATGCCCAGGCCAAGGAGTGCCAGGCGGTGCCTCCGGAACTTGCGCCAGGCAAGCTGGAACTGGCTGAGCGACTCGAGGCCAACCTCGTAGTCCGCCCCCGCTTCGTCGGCCCGTCGGTCGATGTCGGCGACGGTCGTCTCGGCGACCGCGCGGTTGAGCTCCTGGACCATGGGGTGGACGACCTCAGTACTTGATGCGCGGGTCGACGAACGCGTAGGCGACGTCTGCCAGAAGGTTGGCCAGCACGACGACGGTCGAGGAGATCAGCAGGACGCCCATCAGGACCGGGTAGTCGAAGTTCCGCGTGGCGTCGATCGTCAGGTTGCCGATCCCCGGCCAGGAGAAGATCGTCTCGGTCACGATCGCGCCCGTGAACAGGAACGGGATCTCGAGCCCGATGTTCGTCAGGACCGGCAGCATCGCATTGCGGAGCGCGTGCTTGAAGGTGACCGCCCGCCCCGGCAGCCCCTTGGCCTTCGCCGTGCGGACGTAGTCCTGGTTGAGCGCCTCGAGCATGCTCGCGCGGACGAACCGCGAGTCGCCCGCGATGTTGACCACGACGAGCGTGAAGACCGGCAGGATCAGGTGCTTGCCGATGTCGAGCACGGCCTCCACCGGCTCGCGACCGAAGTACGCCCAGTAGGCCTCGCTGCCGAAGGGCGGGGAAAGCCGCGTGTTCGTCATCCCGCCAGCGGGCAGGATGTTCAGGCCCGGTCCGGCGAAGATGAAGATGAGCATGATCCCGAGCCAGAAGGTGGGCATGGCAAAGCCCACGTAGGCGAAGACCGTCGCCGCCTGGTCGAAGAACGAGTAGCGGTGGATCGCCGCGTAGACGCCCATCAGGACGGCGATCCCGATCCAGATGACGAGGGCGAACGCGGCCAGGATGAACGTCGGCAGGGCGGCCCGGGCGATCATGTTGGAGACGTACTGCCCGGACTGGACCGAGAACCCGAAGTCGCCGTGCAGGACGCCGTTCGAGGACCCGCTGATCGGCTCCGGGAGGAAGTTCGGCCAGCCGCTGGGGCCGAGCAACGCGGCCGGGTTCGGGACGTGGTCGAGGATCGGGGCGTCCGAGACGACGGGGTTCTCGACGTCCGGGTTGCAGAAGCCCATCCAGCGGCAGTACTGGACCGGCCACGGCTGATCGAGGCCCCACGCCTTGAGGAACCGCTCCCGGACCTCGTTGGTGATCCGCGGGTTGTTGGCGAACCGGCTCTCCGGCCCGCCCGGGGCAAGGGCGAGGATCAGGTAGGTGATGATCGTGACGCCGAACAGGACCGGGATCGCCTGGGCGACCCGGCGGACCACGTACTTCGTCATCGGCGCACCGCCAGCTTCATCGGTTTGCGTGGACCTGTGTGGTCTTGGATACGGACTGACAGCCGCCGTGGTTCACGTGGCGTGCACGGTACACCGCCGGCCCGGATATGGCTCGGGGCGCCCGCGAAGCGGACGCCCCGAGCCCGTGGCTCACGATCGGTGGCCCGAGGGCCGAGCGATCAGCCGCCTTCCTCGATGAACCAGTCGACGGCGTTCCACGTGGGACCCGCCTGCGTCGGGTTGGCGAAGAAGTTGCCGAGCTCGGGGCTGACCAGCTCGACGTTCTTGCGGTAGTAGAGCGGGATCTCGACCGTCTTCTCGACGTAGGCCGCCTGGAAGTCGGCCATCGCGTCCCGGATCTCCTCGAAGTCGACGGTGTTCTTGACGGTGTCAAGCGCCTCGTCGATCTCGGGGTCGCTGACCTGTGCGTCGTTCGCGCCGTTGGGCTCGAACTGACTGCTGTGATAGCTGAAGTAGTTGCCGAGCGGGTCGATCGAGCTCGAGAAGGCGTGCTCCGCCAGGTCGAAGTTGCTCGTCGCGAGCGCGCACGGCGTGTCCGGCGTGGCCTCGTTGTAGTCGGCGAAGATCGCGCTCGCGTCAACCGGGTTGACGACGGTCTCGATCCCCACGTCCTTCAGCCAGCCGGCGATGAGGGCGAGCGTGTCGACGCGCACCTGGCGGGTCGTCGTGCACAGCTCGATCTTGGCCTGCAGGCCTTCCTTCTCCCGGATGCCGTCGCCGTCCTCGTCGGTCCAGCCGGCCTCTTCCAGGATCGTCCGTGCCTGCTCCGGGTCGAACGTCGCCGGCGGCTGGTCCGCGAAGAACCACGCGCCGGGGGAGATGTTCGTGTTGGCGACCTGGACGGTGCCGCCCAGGAGCCGGGTGTTGATCTCGTTCTTGTCGATCGCATAGGCGATCGCCTCGCGGAAGGCGGGATCCGCCGTCGGGCAGCCCTCGCCCCGGTCCTGGACGGCCTCGTTGCGCGAGCAGCCGCCGGTCTTGGTGGCCGGATCGAACTCGGTCTCGGACCAGTTCGGGCGCAGGAACTCGTACAGGAGGGCCGGGATCGCGCTGACTTCCTCGCCGAGATCCTGGACCTTCGGCATGTCGCTGTCCTGGAGGTCGGTGGCGAAGTCGACCTCGCCGCCGCGGTAGCCCGCGATCATGGCGTCGGCGTCCCCGTACCACTTGAAGATCAGGTTATCGAGATAGGCCGGGCCGTTGCGCGGCGAGAAGCTCTTGTAGTTGTCGTTGCGGGCCAGCCGAAGCTCCTGGCCCGGCGTGACCGACTGGAACGTGAAGGCGCCGCTGACCGGCATGTCCGCGACCTCCTCCGCCCGGAAGCCGGCGCCGGCCGTCTGGTCGGCGATCGGGATCTCCTCCAGGAAGTGACGCGGCAGCGGGGCGGTGACGAGGGTCAGGTAGCCCTCGTAGATGTTCTCGAAGTGGAGGATCATCTCGGTGTCCGAGGCGCACTCCCACTCCGTGATGTCTTCCCAGCCGGCGGTGATGACGCCGACGTTGTCCGGGTCGAGCACCCACTCCCAGGCGTACATGAAGTCGTCGCACGTGAGCGGCTCGCCGTCCGACCAGAGCAGGCCGTCCTTGAGCGTCCAGGTCACGGTCATGGCGTCGCCGTCCTGGCCGGGCACCTCGACGCGACCGTTCTCGGTGGTCGGGATGTCCTCGGCGAGATCCGCCATGTACTTGTAGTCATGGGTCAGCACGACAAGCGTGGCCCAGACGGCCGACGCGACGTTGGCCTCGGTCACCTGACCGAGGTAGAACGGGTTGAACTGGTTGGCTTCCTGCCAGTCACCGATGATGACCTGGCCGCCCGGCGTCCCTTCTTCGACGACCTCGGGATACTCGGACTCGAAGAGGTTGATCTCGCCCGTCTGGCCACTCGCCGACGGTTCTCCGGAAGCGACGGCCGAAGCCGTCGGCGATCCGGGTTGCGAGGCGTCCGGGGACGCAGGGGTGGGGCTTGCCGCACCGCCGCATGCCGCGAACACGATCGTCGCGCCCGCGAACAACCCCAGTAGCCGTTTCCGCATCTAGTTTCCTCCCACTGAGTGTGTCTCCCCACACTTCTGGTCCGCAGGGCTGCCGCCTCGACCTCGTTCCGGCCTTCTGCCGGTCGCACTACTCCCCGGGAAGTCCGGGGAGACAGGGGCCGGGAGGCGAGCACGAGCGAGCGCACGCGGTGCATGCGGCTTCTGCGCTGCCGGTACTATGGGCACGGTGCCCACAGGTGTCAAATAGGCTCCGGCGGCCGTCCGGTCGGCTTGGCCGAAGGCACCTCCTTCCGTATCTGCGCGATCTCATCCGGGTAGGCGCGCGGGATGCTTCCGGCGTCCCGGGCGACCCGTGGCGAAGGCGGCAGACTGCCGTCACGGACGCCGGACAGGTAGTCGAACTCCCGGAGCTGCTGCGCGACGGTGCCCGGCACGGCGGGTGCCTGGGGCGGGGCGGCGGGCCCGCCGATCGTGACCGGCAGGACGAGGACCGCCGCGAGCATCGCGCTCGTCGCGAGACCGCCGAGCGACGCCCGCCAGCGCCACCGCTCCACCGGTCGGATGACGCGCGCCCGGAGCCGGAGCCAGGCATCCGCTGACGGCTCGACCGTCTCCAGATCGGCCTCGATGCGGCGCAGGGCGACGATCGCCAGCGCCACCTCGGCGAGCTCCCGCTCGCACCGGGCACAGCGCGCGAGGTGCTCGAGGGCGCTGCGCGTGCCCGGGCCCGTCGCCCGCCGATCGACCCAGTCGAGCAGGGCTGACTGGTGATCTGCGCAGGGGTGGCGGAAGGACAGGATCACGCGATCTCGCCCTCCAGCTCCTCCCCGCCCCTGCTCCGCTCGTACGCCGTCTCGAAGCGACGATCCCCCTCGAGGTGACCGCGAAGGCTCCGGAGGGCGTAGTGCAGGCGGGACTTGACGGTGCCGAGGCGGACGTCGAGGAACGACGCCGTCTCCTGGAGGGAGAGCCCGTGGAGGTAATACAGGACCACGACGCTGCGGTGCTTGGGAGGCAGCGCCGCGATGCCGTCACGGACGATCGCGCGCAACTCCAGCTGCTCGGCACGCTCGTCCGGCTCGATCGCACCGTCGCGCAGGTGGGCCACGTTGTTCTCGCCGATCGGCTCCGCCTTGAGGCGCCGTCGGTCGAGGCGCGAGTAGCACAGGTTGAGCGCGACGCGGTGGAGCCAGGGCGCGGGCGACACGTCCGTCAGGAGCGTGTGGCGATGGCGCCAGGCGCGGGCGAACGTGTCCTGGAGCACCTCCTCCGCGGCCTGGCGGTCGCCGGTCAGCCCGTAGGCCGTCCGGTAGACGAGGGTCCGGTGGCGCCCGAACAGGAGCGCGAAGGCATCGAGGTCGTCCGCCTGGATCCGGCGGATCAGCTCGGCGTCGTTGGAGCGCGTCAGGTCGGCCGTGTCAGGCTCCGCATCTGGAGCGCGCTCGGCGCGGCCGAGACGTGCATCGACTTGGTCCGATATATCCCAATACGGGGCCGCGAGGCGAGAGGTTCACCGATCGGGACGTCCGGCGCAAGCGCGCGCTCGGGCCCGGCCGCCGCGGTCAGTCGGGACACGGCATCACGCCGCCCGCGCTCGGGCGCCAGCGGAGGTTCGGCTGGCGCGCGGCCGTCGTCTCGTCCAGCCGCCGCACCGGCGCATGCCGCGGGGCGTCTCGAACCCGCTGCGGCTCGCTCTGGGCCTCGGCCGCGATGGCGATCAGGGCATCCGCGAAGGCGTCGAGCGTCTCGACCGACTCCGTCTCCGTCGGCTCGATCAGCATCCCCTCCTCGACGATCAGCGGAAAGTAGATCGTCGGCGGGTGAAAGCCGTGGTCGATGAGCCGCTTGGCAATGTCCAGCGTGCGGATACCGGTACGCCGCCTGATCGAGGCGGCGGACGCGACGAACTCGTGCTTGCACGCCCGGTCGTAGGGCAGGTCGTACGCGTCGCGGAGGCGGTGCTTCAGGTAGTTCGCGGCCAGGACCGCGTCGTCGCTCACCTCGCGCAACCCGGTACCGCCGTGGGCCCGGATGTAGGCATACGCGCGCACGAGGACACCGGTGTTCCCGACGAAGCTGCGCAGCCGCCCGATCGAGGTCGCGCGCTCGCCGGCCCGCTCCAGCCGGAACGACCCGTCCGCCTCGCGCAGCACGCGCGGCTCGGGAAGGTACGGTACCAGGCGCTCGCCCACCCCGACCGGCCCGGCGCCCGGGCCGCCACCGCCGTGCGGCGTGCTGAACGTCTTGTGGACGTTGAAGTGCATGACGTCGAAGCCCGCCTCGCCTGGCTTGAACCGGCCGAGGATCGCGTTCAGGTTGGCGCCGTCCATGTAGGCCAGCGCCCCGGCCGCGTGGACGGCGTCGAGCAACTCGCCGATCCGCTCCTCGAACAGCCCGAGCGTCGACGGGTTCGTGATCATCACCGCGGCTGTCCGCGGGCCGAGGGCGGCCCGGAACGCGTCGACGTCGACCCCGCCATCCGGTGCCGAAGGGACCGTCACGGTCCGGAGGCCGGCCATCGTGGCGGTCGCGGGATTGGTGCCGTGCGACGAGTCGGGGACGAGGACGTCCGTCCGATCCGTGTCGCCGCCAGCGTGGTGATAGGCGCGGATCATCAGGATCCCGGTCAGCTCACCCTGGGCTCCGGCGGCGGGCTGGAGCGTCACGGCCCGCATGCCGCCGATCTCGGCTAGCGCGCCCTCTAGCTCCCAGAGCAGCCGGAGCGTCCCCTGCGCCACCGCGTCGGGGGCGAGCGGATGGAGCGCCGCGAAGCCGGCCAGCCGGGCCGCCCACTCGTTGAGCTTCGGGTTGAACTTCATGGTGCACGAGCCAAGCGGGTAGAAGCCCGTGTCGACGGCGTAGTTGAGCTGGCTCAGGTTGACGTAGTGGCGCACCACCTCCGGCTCGTTGAGCTCAGGCAGCGCGGGCGGCTCGCGTCGCCGCGCGGGACCGGGCAGCCGATCGAGCGCGTCCTGGGGCGGATGCGGGATCTTGCCGTCGCCGCGACCCGGCCGCGAGCGCTCGAAGAGGCTCGGCTGGAGCCGCTCGCCGACGACGCCCATCAGCGCGACCTCGCGCCGACGGGGACGCGGCCGTCCGTCGCTGCGCTCGCCGCCAGCTCCGCGTGGAGCGCCTCGCCGAAGCGGGCGATCTCGTCCGGTGTCGTCAGCTCCGTCGCGCAGACGAGCAGCCCATCCTCAAGCCCGCGCTCGTCCGGGAGCACGGCGGCGAGCGGCAGCCCGGCCAGGATGCCGCGGTCGAGCAGCCGTCGGTGAACGGCCCTGGCATCCGGCACGCGGACCGCGAACTCGTTCAGGTACGGCCCCGGATGCAGCCGGAATGCGCCGGCCGCGGCGAGCGCGGACTCGAGCTCCGCGGCTCGCTGCGCGCCCCACGCCGCCACGTCCCGGAGACCGTGCGGTCCGATCGACGCCAGCCAGATCGAGGCGGCCAGCGCCAGGAGTGCCTGGTTGGTGCAGATGTTGCTGGCCGCCCGGTCGCGCCGGATGTCCTGCTCGCGCGCGCGAAGCGTCATGACGTACGCCCGCCGCCCGTCGACGTCCGTCGTCAGGCCCACGAGGCGGCCCGGGATCTGCCGGACGAGTGCGTCGGTCGCGGCGAGGATGCCGAGGTACGGGCCGCCGTACTGGGCGGGGATCCCCATGGGCTGCCCTTCGCCGGCCGCCACGTCCGCCCCGTACTCGCCGGGCGGCGCGAGGACCGCCAGGGAGACGGGCTCCACGACGGCCACGAACAGCGCGCCCGCGGCGTGGGCGAGCTCGCCGATCCGGTCCATCGGCTCGAACAGCCCGAGGAAGTTCGGTTGTGCCGCGACGACGCCGGCGACCGGGCGGTCGCGGTCGGCGAGGAGCCGCTCGAGCGCCGCGAGGTCGAGCGTGCCCGCCTCGTCGCCCGAGGCGGCCATCGGGATCTCGTCCACCTCGAGGCGGGCGCCGAAGTACGTCCGGAGCGTCGCCCGGTAGTGCGGGTGGACGGCCGCCGACACGAGCACCCGCGCACGCCGGGTCTGCCGGCACGTCATGAGCGCCGCCTCCGCCGTCGCCGACGCGCCGTCGTAGTGCGACGCGGACACGACGGGCAGCCCGGTCAGCTCCGCCATCAGCGACTGGTATTCGTAGACGCTCTGCAGGGTTCCCTGGGAGATCTCCGGCTGGTACGGCGTGTACGCCGTGTACCACTCTCCGCGGAGCAGGATCTGGTCGACGGCGGGCGGGCTCCAGTGCCGGTAGACGCCGGCGCCGAGGAACGACGCGAGGTCTGTCCGATTCTCCGCGGCAAGCGCGGCGAGGTGGACGGACAGCTGCAGCTCCGGCTCGGGCGGCGGCAAGCGCAGCTCGGACGCCTGAAGGTGGGCCGGGATGTCGTCGAAGAGCCGGTCGACGGAGTCGATCCCGAGCGCCGCGAGCATCCGCGCCCGGTCGTCCCCCGTGTGCGGGCCGTACGGCACGTTCAGGCCTCGGTCGTCAGCTGCTCGTAGGCGGCCGCGTCGAGCAGCTCGCCGACCTGCGTCGCGTCGGCGATCAGCAGGCGCAGCATCCAGCCGGCTCCGTACGGCTCCTCGTTGACGAGCTCCGGCCGGCCGGCCAGCTCCGCGTTGGCCTCGACCACCTCACCGGAAAGCGGCGCGAACAGGTCGCTCACCGCCTTCACGGACTCGACGACGCCGAACGTGCCGAACTGCTCGAGCGTCTGCCCCGCCTCGGGGAGCTCCACGAACACGACGTCGCCCAGCTGCCCTGCCGCGTACTCCGTGATCCCGACCGTCGCCTCCTCACCGTCGACCCGGACCCACTCGTGGTCCTTGGTGTAGCGCAGTTCGGCGGGAACCGGCATCGGGCGTTGCTCCTCCTGTCCGACGGCTCGCAGGTCTCGCCGCGGCTCGCTCCGGACCGCCGTCCGGCGTTATCGCGTCCGGCGATAGAACGGCAGGGCCACGACTTCCGCTGCGACGCGTCGCCCGCGGATCTCGACCTCGACGATCGTACCCGGTTCCCCGTCGCCGGGCGCGACGTAGGCCATCGCGATCGGAGCGCCGACCGTCGGCGAGTAGGTGCCGCTGGTGACGACGCCCGTCTGGCGATCGCCGACGTGGATCGGGTGGCCGTGCCGCGCGATCCCGCGGCCGCGGACGATCAGGCCGACGAGCCGCCGCCCCGGCCCGTCGCGGGCGACTCGCTCGAGCGCGGTCCGGCCGACGAAATCGCCGTCCTTGTCGAGCTTCACGACACGACCGAGGCCGGCCTCGTACGGGTTCGTCTGGCGGTCGAGCTCGTTGCCGTACAGGGGCATGCCCGCCTCCAGTCGGAGGGTGTCCCGGGCGCCCAGGCCGATGGGGCTGACGCCCGCCGCCCGACCGGCGTCGCTCAGCGCGTCCCACAGGGCCTCTGCCCGTCCCCACTCGACGAACAGCTCGAAGCCGTCCTCGCCGGTGTAGCCGGTCCGCGCGATCAGCGCCGGCACACCCGCCACCTGCCCCTCGAGGATGGCGTAGTAGCGGAGCGCGGTCAGGTCTGCGTCCGTGAGAGGACCGAGGATCGGCGCCGCCCGAGGTCCCTGGACGGCGACGAGGGCGGTGGCCAGCGCGCGGTCGTCGAGAATCGCCCGGAAGCCCTCGATCCGCTCGGCCAGCGCATCGCTCACGACCTGCGCGTTGGACGCGTTGGCGACCACGAGAAAGCGTTCCGCGGCGACGTGGTAGACGATCAGGTCGTCGATGATCCCGCCGTCCGGCTGGCAGATCATCGAGTAGTGCGCGCGGCCCAGCGGCAGTTGCGGCGGGTCCGTCACGAGCGCCCGCGCCAGCGCCTCGCCGGCCTGCGGTCCCTCGACGAACAGCTCGCCCATGTGCGAGAGGTCGAACAGTCCCGCTCGCTCGCGCACGGCGCGGTGCTCCTCGACGATGCCGGTGTACTGGACGGGCATCAGCCAGCCGCTGAACTCGATCAGCCGGGCGCCGAGCGCCCGGTGGACCTCGGCGAGCGGAGTCGTGTG
>JAUJOH010000001.1:361124-373987 GCA_030447745.1 Chloroflexota bacterium
CCAGGGCACGTGCCGCCTCTGCCACCAGCCACCGTTCGGTCTCGAAGGCGAGGAGGCCGTCCGCATCCGCGAAGTCGACCCACCGGACCGACTCGAACTCGTGGTCGTGGCAGCCGAGGTCACCGCCCGTCGGGACCATCAGGAAGTAGTGGACGGTCTTGTCGATCCGCGTGCCGCGCTGGACGAACGTGTACCGGATCGACGGCAGCTCGCCGGTGATCCGGACCTCCAGCCCGGTCTCCTCGCGCACCTCGCGCAGCGCCGTCTCCTCGCGCGTCTCGCCCGGGTCCGGCGTGCCCTTGGGAAGGGTCCAGGCACCGGCGCGGTCGCGCCGCCGCAGCCCGACGACAAGTTGCGGGACACCGGCCTGGTGACGAACGACGACTCCGCCGGCGGAGGTGGCGGTCGCGCTCCTCAGCCGCGCCACGGCGCCATGGCGGCGCTCCGTCGGCGGGTTCTGGCGGTCTGCCCGGGGCGCGCCCAGTGAATCGCACCGGACGCCCGCGGAGGGCCGGACACAGGCCGCCGCGGCCGCGCCGGCCGGATGGCTCGCCACGAGGCACGCAGGACGAGGAGGGCGCCAAGGCTCGCTGCCCGGAGCACGTCGCCGCGGCTGGGCGCGGGCCGGAAGGCATCGGTCGAACGGAGCCCCAGTCGCCGCTGGCGGGCCCGGGACGAAGGGCGTACGAACCGCGCCGTCGGGCGCGCCGCGTACTTCGCGGCGATGCTGTGCTCCATGCCGGCCATGGTACCGCCTCAGTCTTCGCTTGCAAGGGACGAGCGGAGGTCCGTGGCGGCCGCCGGTGTCAGCGTGCCCCGTGCCACCGCCAGCTCGATCTCGCGGATCGCGGCCGCCCGGTAGAGCGGGAGCACGCGCGGCGCGTGGGCTCGCAGTGCCGCGAGATGGGCGTCCAGCGTGCCGCGATCGCCCCGCGTGATCGGCCCCGTCAGCGCCCGTGGGATCCCGAGCGCCCGCGCGTTGCCGAGCGTCTGCTCGACGAGCGGACCGTAGATCGCGAGCGAGCCGCGCTCGTCGAGCCCGGCCACCCGCCCGAGCTCGGCGATCGCGTCGAGCAGTGCCACGAACCCGCCAGCGGCGAGGACGGCCGCGGCGTGATAGGCCGCCTTGGACCCAGGTGCCAGCCGGACCGGGACGGCACCGATCGTCTCCGCCATCCGGGCAAGCAGCGCGGCGAGCTGATCGTCGCCCTCGATGGCGACCGTGGCCCCGCGCAGGGCCTCGACGGCCCGCTCCGTGTCGGCGAACGCGACGAGGGGATGGAAGGCGCCGACCTGCGTCCCGGCGGCCATCGCGGGCGTGAGCGCCTCGGCGCCGAGCGCGCCGCTGGTGTGCACCATCGCCTGGCCGCTGTACATCCGGAGGGTCGCCGCGAGCGGCGCGACGGCGTCGTCCGGCACCGCCAGGACGATGAGCTCGACCTCCTCGATGAGCGCCGTCGCCTCGGCGAACGCTCGCGTCCCCTCGACGGCCCGACGGAACCGCTCGCGCCGCTCCGGGTCGCGACTGGCCACCGCGTGGATCGGCCAGCCGGCGCGGGTCAGTGCCACGCCGAGCGCCGTGCCGACCGCGCCGGCGCCCACGATCCCCGTCACCGGGATCTGATCCGGCTCGCTCCTGAGGTGTGGGTGCGCGTGGGCGTGTTCGTGCTCGAGGTCGCCGTGCCGGTGCCGACCGGGCGGTTCCGGATCGAGGTCGATGCCCGCATCGCGGATCGCGGCGGCAGTGTCCGCGCCCCTGAGCCCCGCACCGTCCGCCGCTGGCCTCGGATCCTCGTCCGGGCCGCGCCACGCCCTCATCGGCCGCAAGCTCGCCGGTCCGACGGGCCACGGTACTCTTGCACCCGACGAGTCTAGCCACAGCCAAGGACGCAGCGTGCCCGACCACGATCCCTTCGGCGCCCGAGCGGCGCTCGGCCCCGGCCTGCCGGACTACTACCGGCTGGAGGCGCTCGAGGGCCGCGTCGATCTCGGCCGCGCGCCCGTCACGCTCCGGATCCTGCTCGAGAACGTGCTGCGGCACGCCGGGAGCGGCATCGTCCGGCCGGAGGACGTCGAGACGCTCACGTCGTGGCGGCCGGGCCATGCGGCGGAGGCGGAGCTGCCGTTCATGCCGTCACGCGTCGTCCTCCAGGACTTCACGGGCGTGCCGGCAGTCGTCGACCTGGCCGCGATGCGCGACGCCATGGCCGCCCTCGGCGGCGACCCCGCGCTCGTGAACCCGCTCGTGCCGGCGGACCTGGTCATCGACCACTCCGTCCAGGTCGACATGTTCGGCAACGACCGGGCGTTCGCCTACAACGTCGAGCGGGAGTACGAGCGCAACGGCGAGCGCTACCAGCTCCTGCGCTGGGCACAGACCGCCTTCCGCGATCTCCGGGTCGTGCCGCCGGGCACGGGCATCGTGCACCAGGTCAACCTCGAGTACCTCGCCACCGTGGTCGACGAGCGGCCGGACAGCCACGGCCGGGTCGCCTTCCCGGACACGCTCGTCGGCACCGACTCGCACACGACGATGGTCAACGGGCTGGGCGTCCTGGGCTACGGCGTGGGCGGGATCGAGGCCGAGGCCGTGCTCCTCGGCCAGCCGCTCTACCAGCCGATGCCTCGGATCGTGGGCGTGCGGCTGCACGGCGAGCTGCCACGTGGTTCGACGGCCACGGATCTCGTCCTCGTCGTCACCGAGATGCTCCGCGCATACGGCGTCGTGGGCGCCTTCGTCGAGTTCACCGGCGATGGACTCGCGACCCTCGCGCTCGCCGATCGCGCCACGATCAGCAACATGAGCCCGGAGTTCGGGGCGACCGCGACGCTCTTCCCGATCGACGACGAGACGCTGGCCTACCTGCGCCTCACGGGCCGGTCGGCGGACCGCGTCGCGCTCGTCGAGCGCTACGCCAAGGTCCAGGGTCTGTGGCGCGCTCCGGGCAGCGAGCTCACCTTCGACGACCTGCTCGAGCTCGAGCTCGGGACGGTCGTCCCATCGGTCGCCGGGCCTCGCCGGCCGCAGGACCGCGTCCCGCTCGACGCCCTCCGGGTCAACTTCCGGACGAACTTTCCGGACGGGCTGGGCGCACTCGACGAGGAGGCCGTCCCGCTGCTCCGCCCGGACGGCGGCGTCGTCGAGGATGCCTCCGCCGATTCTTTTCCGGCCAGCGACCCACCATCCTTCGTGACCGGCGAGACGGGCAGCGAGCCGGTGCCTGCCGCGGATCACGACGGCGACGGCGCCGACCGCGCGGGGTCGTACCGACCCATCCGCCTCACGGTCGGCGACGCGGAGGCGACCATCCGCACCGGTTCGGTCGCCATCGCCGCCATCACGTCGTGCACGAATACCTCCAACCCCACGGTGATGATCGGCGCCGGACTCCTCGCCCGGAACGCCGTGGCACGCGGGATGCGCGTCTCCCCGACCGTCAAGACGTCCCTCGCGCCGGGCTCCAAGGCCGTGACCGGCTACCTCGAGGCGGCGGGGCTGATGGAACCGCTCGAGCAGCTGGGCTTTGCGCTGGCGGGCTATGGCTGCACGACCTGCATCGGCAACTCCGGGCCCCTCGACGAGCCGGTGGCGGCGGCGATCGAATCAAACGACCTGGTCGTCGCCGCGGTCCTGTCCGGGAACCGCAACTTCGAGGGGCGCATCCATCCCCTCGCCCGGGCGAGCTATCTGGCGTCCCCGCCGCTCGTCGTCGCGTTCGCCCTCGCCGGGCGGGTCGACGTCGACCTCACCAGCGAGCCCCTCGGGCGCGACCGGGACGGCCGACCGGTGATGCTCGACGAGCTGTGGCCTTCGCCCGAGGAGGTCCGGACGGTCATCGGCCGGTCGATCGACCCGGAGCTCTTCCGGCGGACGTACGCGAGCGTCTTCGAGGGCGACGACCGCTGGCGCGCGCTTCCCATCCCGTCCGGCGATCGCTACGTCTGGGACGACGGCTCCACCTACATCGCCCGGCCGCCGTACTTCGACGACACCGGCTCCGGCGGGTCCGCCGCACGAGACATCGTCGGCGCTCGCGCGTTGGCGGTGCTGGGCGACTCCATCACGACCGACCACATCTCGCCGGCCGGCTCGATCGCACCGTCCTCGGCCGCGGGTCGGTGGCTCCAGGAGCACGGCGTCAGCCCGCTCGAATTCAACTCGTACGGAGCGCGGCGCGGTCACCACGAGGTGATGGTGCGGGGCACCTTCGGCAACATCCGCCTCCGCAACCGGCTGGCTCCCGGGCGTGAGGGTCCGTTCACCGTGCACCTGCCCGACGGGGCGGACCTGTCGATCTACGACGCGGCAGAACGCTACCGAGAGGAGGGCGTCCCGCTCGTGATCCTCGCCGGCCGCGAGTACGGATCCGGGTCGTCGCGCGACTGGGCCGCGAAGGGGACGGCGTTGCTCGGCGTCCGGGCGGTGATCGCCGAGAGCTTCGAGCGGATCCACCGCTCGAACCTGGTCGGGATGGGCGTCCTCCCGCTCCAGTTCGCGCCGGGGGACAGCGTCGCGGCGCTCGGTCTGACCGGGCGTGAGTCGTTCACCGTCGAGGGGCTGACCGAGGGGCTCGCCCCGCGCCAGCGGCTGGTCGTGCGCGCACGATCGGACGAGGACGGGCGCGAGCGTCGGTTCGAGGTGGTCTCGCGGCTGGACGGCCCCATCGAGGTCGAGTACCTGCGCGAGGGCGGGATCCTGCCGGCGGTCCTCCGGAGGCTGGCCGCGGGCGAGGCCTAGCCAGGCGAGCGTGACCCTGGCGGGCGACGCCTGGAGAGCCGCCCAGCTCCGGTCGCCCGAATGCCGACGGCCACGTCTCGGCGTCCCGGAACGCCGGAGGGCCCTAGAAGAGCGCCTGGGCGCACTGGACCAAGACGAAGATGACGATCACGATCGCGACGATGAACCCGAGCAGGAACCGACTCACGCTGTCCTCCGATCTGGCTTTGCCCGGCATCGTCGCGGCCACCGGCATGCAGCCGCCAGCCGATGGTGGCTTGGCAACGTGGCGGCCCGCTTGCAACTCCGCCGCTCGTCGCGCCTGCGGCCGGCGGGCGATGGCGCGGGAAGGCCGACCGGTCGCGGCGGTTCAGCGGACCACCGTGCCCGGTGCCGGATGACCCGGATCCTGGCCGTTGACGATCCCTCGGACATCCTGCCGGAGCACCGCGAGACACCGGTCGGCGGCCTCCTCGAGTACCACAACCTCGGCCGGGGCTCTAGGCCTTGGGAGCCGCGCCGCCTGCTCATCGGCATGTGCATGGACAGCCGCAAGACGCTCCGCATCCCGCGGGACTTCGCCTTCGTGCTGCGGACGGCCGGCGCCGACATGCGCGACAACGAGTTCCGGATCTCCTACGCCATCGCGGTCGGCGGCGTGCGGACGATCGCGCTCATCGCCCACACCGATTGCGGCATGAAGCGGGTGGCGGTCCTGCACGACGAGTTCGTGCGCGGCCTCGTTGAGCACGCCGGCTGGGACGAAGCGCGGTCAGAGCGGCTGTTCGCGGAGGGCGTCCGCCGGTTCGCGATCGCCGACGAAGTCGAGTTCGTGATGCAGGAAGCGGCACGGCTCCACGGCCTCTACCCCAGGATTGGCGTCGCGCCGCTGCTCTACCGTGTCGAGGACGATCGCCTGTATCAGCTGCGGTAGCGGGACGTTTGCCGCACCGCGTGCGCCGGGGTCAGCTCACGGGACCCCACCGTCACCGGCCCTGGATCGGCGTGTGCGGCAGCCAACGGGGGCGGAAGGACCCTGCACGGTCGAGCAGGCGATGGTGGGCGATACTGGATTCGAACCAGTGACCTCGCGGATGTGAACCGCGCGCTCTAACCGACTGAGCCAATCGCCCGTGATCGCGGCCGGCTCGCGGGCCGGGGACCGATCATACCCGAAGGCCCGGCCATCGAGCGACCAGCTCGTCCGCGGTGAGCCCTTCGACGACGATCAGCTTCTGACGACCGGCCGCGCCTGCGACGAGCCGCACGGCGCGCCGCGCGACGCCGAGCTCCTCCGCGATCAGCCTGACCAGCGCCTGGTTGGCGGCGCCTTCGAGAGGCGGCGCTGCGACCCGCACGTGGAGTGACCCGTCGACCACGCCGTCCACAGCGTCACCTGCCGCTCGCGGGCTCAATCGAACGGCGAACCGGACCTCGCTCGCGGACAGGTCAGAAAACGCGCATGAGCGCGAACAGGATGAGCAGGACGACGGTCGCCGAGAAGTCGATCATTCCGGTCTGCGGAAGCATGCGGCGCACCGGAGCAAGCAGCGGCTCTGTTGTCTGGATGATGAAGGCGGAGGCCTGATTCCGGCCCGTCGGGTCGACCCACGACAGCAGGACGCGCGCGAACACGAGCACGAACAGGGCGAGGAGCAGGAGCTCGACGAAGTTGCGGGCGAACGCCTCCACCCCGCGAGTCTACCAGTCGGTCGCCGCGCCTCCGGGGTCAGGCGGCCGCGCCCGGTGACGCCGGCCGCTCGCCGAACAGGGCCCGGCCGACCCGGACGATCGTCGCGCCCTCCTCGACCGCGACCTCGAAGTCGTCGCTCATCCCCATCGAGAGCTCGCCCCCGAGCCGGGGGCGCGCCGACCGCAGCACCTCCGACACGCGGCGCAGGGCGACGAACGTGGGGCGGGCGGCCTCGGCCGTCGCGACGAGACGGCCGACGGTCATCAGACCGCGCACGTCCAGCGCCGCCAGCTCGAGCAGCTCATCGACGGACGCGGCCAGCGAGGCCGGCGCGAAGCCCGCCTTCGCCGGGTCGTCGTCGACGTTCACCTGCAGGAGCACGGGCAGCGGCGATGGCCGGACTCGCGCGGCGATCCCGTCGAGGCGCCGGGCCAGCTCGACCGAGCCGACGGTCTGGATCGTGGCAAACGTCGCCACGGCACGGCGCGCCTTGTTCGCCTGGAGCGGGCCGACGACGTGCCACGATGCGCCGCGGACCTCCGGCACCTTGGCCGCCGCCTCCTGGACCCGGTTCTCGCCGAGATGGACGAGCCCGGCGGCGACGGCGGCCCGGAGGCGTTCGGCCGGCACGGTCTTCGAGACCGCGACGAGCGTGACGCTCGACGGGTCGCGTCCGGCGCGGCCGCAGGCCGCGTCGATTCGAGCGAGAACCGCCGCCCTCGCCGAGGCGAGAGCGGGGGTCTGGTCGGTCAGCTTCCGCGCGCGGCCGGCCCCGAGCCGGCGACATTCACTTCCGGCGCAGGAAGCTCGGGATCTCCAGGTCGTCCGCGTCGTAGGCGGGACGCTTCACCACGACCGGCTGGGCGACCGTCCGCTCGACGCGCGGCGCCGCTATGGCGGCCGCCTCGCGGCGTGCCCGGTCCTCGGCGCCACCGGTCTCGGTCCGCTGGCGCTGGAGCTCCTCGAGGTAGTCGCGCTCGCGCGAGCCGCGGCCGGCGGCGTCCGCCCCGTGGGCGGTGGCCTCCCGGCCGGCCTCCTGGCGGCGAAGCTTGCCGTCGAACCCGGTCGCGATGACGGTGATCATGACCTCGTCGCCGAGGCGGTCGTTGAAGCTGGTGCCGAAGATGATGTTGGCCTCCGGGTCGGCGGCCGCCCGGATCTCCTCGGCGGCCTCCGTCACTTCGTGGAGGCTCAGGTTCGATCCGCCGGTGATGTTGAAGAGGATGCCCTGCGCGCCCGCGATGTTGATCTCGAGGAGCGGGCTGGCGATGGCCATCCGCGCGGCCTCGACGGCCCGATCGCTGCCCTGCGCCCGCCCGATGCCCATCAGCGCAGAGCCGGCGTCGCGCATGATCGCCCGGACGTCCGCGAAGTCGAGGTTGATGAGGCCGGGCATCGTGATGATGTCGCTGATCCCCTGGACGCCCTGGCGAAGCACGTCGTCGACGACCCGGAACGCGTCGAGGATCGACGTGTTCTTCTCGACGACGTCTCTGAGCCGATCGTTCGGGATCGTGATGAGCGTGTCGACCTTGGACTTGAGCTCCTCGGCCGCCTTCTCCGCGACGAGCTTGCGCCGGTTGCCCTCGAACGAGAACGGCTTGGTGACGACGCCGATCGTCAGCGCGCCGGCCTCCTTGGCCAGCTCCGCGACGACTGGCGCGGCCCCGGAGCCCGTGCCGCCGCCCATGCCGGCGGTGATGAACACCATGTCCGAGCCGGCGAGCGCCTCGGCGATCTTCTCCGAGTCCTCCTCCGCCGACCGCTGGCCGATGTTGGAGTCGCCGCCGGCGCCCAGCCCGCGGGTGATCTTGTCGCCGATCCGGATCTTGTGCGGGGCGTCGGACTGGAGCAGCGCCTGGGCGTCCGTGTTGCAGGCGATGAACTCGACGCCCATCATCTCCGCCCGGATCATCCGGTTGACGGCGTTGCTCCCGCCGCCGCCCACGCCGATGACGCGAATGAGCGCGAAGTTCTCAGAATCCGATCGCAGCGGCATCGCCTTTCCTCCGGGTAGCTCTCCGGTTGTGTGCTCGGACCTCGCGCGTGCTACCCGGGCACTGACGGCGGCCTCGCGGATCGGAGTCGAGTCTACCATCGGGCAACCTCCACGATGCGCCCGATCGGACACCGCGACGGCCGCGACCGGTGCCCGCCGAGGTCCCGCCCCAACGGCCCGAGGCGACCATCGCGCCGCTCGATGCGCGCACAGATAGCCGTTCCGGCGAGGTCGGCGGGGTGTCCTCCTGACGCGGGCGCGCCGCGTGGCTAACCGGCCAGGAAGCTCAGCCGAACCGTCCGCGTCGCGTTGTCCGCGTTCGGGTCGAGGAGCGCGATCGACTGCCACGTGCCGAGGGTCATGCGGCCGGCGGCAACCGGCACGGTGAGCGAGGGCGGCGCGAGCAACGGCAGCACGTGGTCCGCGCCGTGACCCGGTGAGCCGTGGCGGTGCCGCCAACGGTCGTCGCGGGGCAGCAGGCGATCGAGCGTCGCGACCAGGTCGTCGTCCGAACCGGCACCGAGCTCGACGACGACGATCCCCGCTGTGGCATGCGGCACGAAAACGTTGAGCAGCCCGTCGGCGTCGCGGGCGGCCTCAGCGAGGAACCGCTCGCACGCATCGGTGAGGTCGAACAACCCCCGGTCCGTCCCGGTCCGCACCTGGATCTCAACCGACTTCATCGGGTGTACATGATCGGGACCCTCAGTGGACGAGTGCCGCTCGCCCACCGAGGTCCGAGGCGGAGCTCCGCGACGCCATCGGACCGAGGTTTCCGTCGCGGCCATTGCCCTAAGGGAAGATGCTCCGGACCGCGTCCCGCATCCGGCCCAGAACGCCCAGCGCGGGCGCCGACTCGTAGCGCATCGGCTCGCCGGCCGCGAGCGACGTGGCGCCCCACTGGAGGAGCCCGACCGAGGTCGAGTAGGCGGGGGTCAGGAGCGTGTCGACGAGCCCGCCGATCCCGGACGGCCCGGCGATCCGGACCGGCATCTCGAGGACCTCGCGGCCGAGCTCGGCGACGCCTGCGAGCTGAGATGCGCCGCCGGTCAGGATGATCCCCGCCGGGAGCGTCCCGGGCGCCCCGCGCATCTCGTGCCGCAGGAGCTCGAACGTCTCGCGCATCCGGGCCTCGATGATGCGTGCCACCTCGACCCGGCTGACGGTCCGGCCCGCGTCGTCGCCGAGCACGGCCACGCTGATCTCCTCGTCCTCCGTGATGGAGCCCGGGCTGCACGTCCCGTGGCGGACCTTGAGCTCCTCCGCGACGGGCAGCGACGTCTTCAGCCCGATCGCGACGTCGTTGGTCACGTTGTTGCCGCCGATCGGGAGCACCGTCGTGTGGAACGGCGAGCCGTCCGTGAAGAGGGCGAGATCGATCGTGCCGGCGCCGACGTCGGCGACGGCGACGCCGAGCGCCGTCTCGGTCTCGGTCAGGACGGCGTCGGCCGACGCGAGCGAGTTCGTGACGAGCTCGTCGATCTTCACCCCGGCCTGGGCGACGCACTTCGAGAGATTCTGGACCGCCGTTGCCGACGCGGTCACGATGTGGGTCTCCACCTCGAGGCGGAGTGCGCTCATCCCGAGCGGGTCCTTGACGCCCTCCTGGCCGTCGACGATGAAGCCGCGCCGCTCGACGTGCAGCACCTCGCGGTTCGACGGGATCGAGACCGCCCGCGCCACCTCGATCGCGCGGTTCACGTCCTCGCGAGTCACCTCGCGGTGGTGCGCGGTGACGGCCACCTGGCCGGTGGAGTTGAGGCTCTCGACGTGCTGTCCGCCGACGCCGACGAACGCGCGGTCGATCTTCCAGCCAGAGAGACGCTCGGCACGCTCGACCGCGTCCGCAATCGAGCGGACGGTCTGGTCGATGTTGACGACGACACCCTTCTTGAGGCCGGTCGCCGGCACGGTGCCATGGCCCATGATCGTCAGCCGCCCATCCCGGCCGACCTCGCCGATGAGCGCGCAGACCTTCGTCGTCCCGACGTCGATCGCGACCAGGACCGCTTCTCTCTCCACCGTGCCGTCCGTCTCCCTGTGCTGTCTCCCGAACCCGGGCGCCGCCCGGCCGCGGACTAGATGAAGTGCCGCCGGATGACGGCCACGTTGTTGAAGATCCGGAGTCCGAAGGTGATCAGCGCGACGAGATAGAGGTCGAGGCCGAGGCGGTCGCCGATGAAGGTCAGCATGACGGCGACGATCGCGTTGGTGACGAAGCCGCTGATGAAGATCCGATTGTCGTAGACGCCGTCGAGCTCCGCGCGCACCGCCCCGAGCACCGAATCGAGCGCGGCGAGGATCGCCACGGCCGAGTACCGGCTGAGCTCGAAGCTGACGTTGACGTTGAGAACGAGGCCGGCCAGGACGCCAACGAGGAGACCCGCCAGGGGTAGGAGCACGCGGCCTCGCCCTCGCTCCGGTACGTTTGGGCAAGGCTACCCGACCCGGGAGCGGGCCAGCAAATCGCGCCGCGCTTCACGGCGCCTCGGAGGGCTCCGCCTCGTCCGCGTCCTCCGACGCCGGCGGCGGGGTGGTGAAGGTGCCGTCCGTCTCCGAGGCGAGGACGATCCGGACGACGTTCCGCTCGCCCTGCTCCACGAGGAGGCTGCGGAGCAGCCGCACCTGGCCCGGGATGATGGCCGGCGTTCGCAGGCTCGCCGTGTAGAAGCCGAAGATCGCCGCCCACGACTCCGGCTCGGCACGGAGGACGTAGCCGTTGGGGTCCGTCAGCTGCAGCCGCAGGCGCGGGGCGGCAGAGCCGACGTCGGACGGCGTGAGCGACCCGAGCCGCGTCGCGGCATCCAGGTCGACCGCGTCGAGCCGCTGACCCACAGCCAGCTCCGCGCTTGCCGCGCGCTGGTCGTCGACCTCCGGCAGCGAGCGCGCCTCTTCGACCTGCTCCCGCCCGAGCTCGGCGAAGAGTGCGCCTTGCCGGTCGACCAGAAAGCCGCGCTCGCCGACCCGCCAGACGAGGATCGGAGTGCGCTCCGCGACCTCGACCGCGAGGGTCCCGGGCAGGCGCACGTCCACGGCTGCGCGCTCGACCGTCGGCAGCTCTCGCAGCCGCTTTTCGAGCGGCTCCGTGTCGAGCCGGAAGACGTTCGTCCCGTCCGGGATCGCGAGACGCTGGCGGACGGCCGCCTCGTCCGTGTAGCGGATCCCCACGAGATCGAGACCGGTCAGCGTGAAGGCCGGTGCGGCGCCCACCCCGTAGACCGCTGCCGCCGACGCGAGCATGGCGAGCAGGGCACCCGCCCGAACCGGGGTCAGCCCGGCCGAAGCACGGCGGACCGGGCGAGTCCGGCGCGCGTGCCCGCCCGGCGTGCGCGGCCGCGAGCGCGCCGTCATCGCGGCAGGTCCGCCGGCTCGAGACGAGCGTCAGCGCGGCGGGCGTGGCGCTCGACCGCGAGCTCGACGATCCGCTCGCACACGGCGGTGAAGGAGTAGCCACCCTCCGCCGGCATCGTGGGAAAGAGGCTGATCGGGGTGAAGCCCGGGATCGTGTTGATCTCGTTCAGGTAGATCGTGTCGCCCTGGAGCAGGAAGTCGACGCGGGCGAAGCCCTCGGCGCCGATGGCCCGGTACGCGTCCCGCGCCAGCTTGTGCAGCGCCGCCCGGACACCGTCGCTCACCTCCGCCCGGGTCGACGTCTCGGACAGTCCGGGCGTGTACTTGGCGGCGAAGTCGTAGAACTCGTGGCCGGCCACGATCTCGCCGGGACCGTAGAGCTCGAGACGCGCCGGGTCGTTCCCGATCACGGAGACCTCCAGGTCGCGGGCGCCGGCCAGGTACCGTTCCGCCAGCGCGACCGTGTCGTAGCGGAACGCGAGATCGAGCGCCGCCGGCCGCTCCGCTGCATCATGGGCCAGCGTCATCCCGACCGAGCTGCCCAGCCCGGCCGGCTTGACCATCAGCCGCGGGTCGCCGTTGCCGGTCGCAAACGCCTCGAGTTCCGCCAGCACGCTGGGGCGGTCACTCGTCCAGCGGTCGGCCCGGACCTCGCGCCACGGCGCAGTCGGCAATCCGAGACCGGCCGTGAGGCGCTTGAACAGTGCCTTGTCCATGCCCACCGCCGAGGCGGCCACGCCGGATCCGGTGTAGACGAGCCCGCCCGCCTCGAGCAGCCCCTGGACGCGGCCGTCCTCGCCCCACGGGCCGTGGAGCGCGACCCACACGACGGGCGCCGGTTCCGCGGTCGCAAGCTCGTCGACCGCGCTGCCCGCCGTCCGCGGCCCGTGCCCGCCCATCGCCGCCGGATCGTCGTAGGCCGCGCCCGGACGCCCCGCCCGACGATGGCCGGCCGGCAGCCGCCACCACCGGCCGTCGAGGTCGATCAGCCACAGCGTGACGTCCCACCCGGCGTCCGAGAGCGCCTCCCCGATGGCCGTGCCCGACACGACCGACACGTCGTGCTCGGCCGATGGACCGCCCAGGAGGACCGCGATCGGCCG
>JAUJOH010000001.1:374087-378435 GCA_030447745.1 Chloroflexota bacterium
GGCCAGCCGGCCCAGTCGCCGAGGAACTCGATCTCGTACTCGAGCCGGACGCCGTGGACCGCCCGGACCGTCGCCCGCACGTGGTCGCCCAGATGCCGGACGTCGGCGGCCGCCCCGCGCCGGTCGTTGACGATGAAGTTGGCGTGCTTCTCGGACACGACCGCGCCGCCGATCCGGGCCCCCTTGAGACCCGCCGCGTCGATCAGCCGCCCGGCCGAGTCGCCCGCGGGATTGCGAAAGACGCTGCCGGCCGACGGGAGTCCCAGCGGCTGGTGCGTCTGGCGCCAACGCCGGATCTCGTCCAGCCGGCCCTTGATCGCATCGGCGTCGGCCGGCTCGAGTCCGAACGTCGCGGCGAGGATCCACTCGGCCGGGCCGTCGGCCGATGGGTGCTTGAAGCGGGTGTCGCGATAGGCCAGGCCGAGCTCGGCGGCCGGCAGGCGCGCCTCCGTGCCGTCGGCGAGCAGGACGTCGGCGGACTCGAGGACGGCCGCCACGTCGGCGTCGTGGGCGCCGGCGTTCGCCCAGACCGCGCCGCCGACGGAGCCCGGGATCGCGAGCCCGAACTCGAGACCGGTGAGGCCCGCCCGCTGCGTCTCCGTCGCGGCCCGTGCCATCGGGACGCCCGCTTCCGCGACGTACCGAGAGCCCTCGACGCGCGAGCCCTCGGCGCGGTCCTGGATGACCAGCCCGCGGATGCCGCGGTCACTGACCACGACGTTGCTGCCGCGCCCCAGCACGACGTGCGGCAGACCGCGACTGCGCGCGAACCGCAGCAGGGCGCGGAGCTCCATCCGGTTGTGGGCGACGACGAACAGGTCGGCCGGACCGCCGACCCGCATCGTCGTGAAGCGACCGAGCGGCTCGTCGCGCGAGGTCTTCACGCCGATCCGGCGCTGGATCTCCGTGCCGAGCGCCACCGGATCGAAGCCAGCCGCGAGCGCCGGCGTCATCGGGCGACCCCTCGCGAGCGGCGTTCGATGAGCGCGCGATCCGGGAGCTCGCGGCGCTCGGCCAGCGCCATGACGAGTTCAGCCACGGCATCGGCGGCCCGTGGCCGGCCGAGCTCGCGGGCCGCCGCCGACATCCGGAGATGCGCCGCCGGATCGTCGAGCAGCCTGGCCGCCTCGAGCAGCGCCGCGGCGTCGAACCGCTCGTCCTCGACCAGGCGCGCGGCGCCCGCCTCCGCCAGCACGATCGCGTTCGCGCGCTGGTGACCGGCCGCGTGGGGATAGGGCACGACGACCATCGGCACGCCCAGCGCGGTCGCCTCTGCGAGGGTCGACGATCCGGCCCGCCCCACGAGCAGGTCCGCGGTGGCGAGGGCCGCCAGCATCTCGTCGCGGAGGAAAGGGTACGGGCGGTAGCGATCGCGCACCTCGGGAGGCAGCGCCGCACGAGCCGCGAGCGCCGGCGCGTACCCCTCGTCGCCGGTGACGTGGATCACGTGGACCCGCTCGACCAGGCGCGGCAGCGCCTCGGCGACCGCCGCGTTGAACCGTCGGACTGCCTGCGAGCCGCCGAAGATCAGGAGGACGCGCGCCCCGCGACTGACCTCGAGCGTCGCACGGGCCGCTTCCCGGTCGATCTCCGCCACGTCCCGGATTGGCGTGCCAGTCACGTAGCACGGCCGGCCCGCGCCCGCCAGTGCTCGGCACGTCGCCTCGAACGCGACGGCGATGGCGGTGGCGCGGCCGGCCGTGAACCGGACGCTTCGGCCGGGGACGACATTGCCGTCCCACAGCAGCACCGGGATGCGGAGTGCGGTCGCGGCCAGCACGGTCGGGACCGAGACGTATCCGCCGGTGGTGAAGACGGCGGCCGGCCGCTCCCGGACCAGGATTGCGGCGGCCTGCGGGACGGATGCAGCGAGCCGCGCCGGGTCGAGGACGAGGTGCACGTCGCGGCCGACCGTCCGGAGCGATCGCAGCGCGAGACGCCGGAACGGGATCCCGGCGGCCGCGACGAGCGAGGACTCGAGCCCGCGATGCCCGCCGAGCCAGGTCAGCTCGACGGCGCGCGAGGCGTCACGCGCCGGGTCGCGAAGCGATCGGGCGACGGCGAGCGCCGGGTAGATGTGTCCCCCCGTGCCCCCGCCCGCGATCAGCAGGCGCATCGTTCCAACTTCCTCGCTCGACTGTCTCGCGGGAGATCGACAGCAGGATCCCGACCGCGGCAAAGCTGATGATGAGCGACGAGCCGCCGTCGCTGATGAAGGGCAGCGTGATGCCGGTCACCGGGACGAGTGCCACGACCACGGCGATGTTGATGAAGGCCTGCAGGCACAGCCATCCGGTGATGCCGGCCGCGAGCAGTGCCCCGAACGTGTCCGGCGCACGGAGCGCCGTCCGGACACCCGAGTAGCCGAGCAGCAGGAAGAGTGCCACGACCAGCGTCGCGCCGACGAACCCGAACTCCTGGGCGACCACGGCGAAGATGAAGTCGTTGCTGGCGTTGGGAAGCGACAGCCCGGCGGCCAGCCGGCTGCCGCCGAGACCCGCGCCGAACAGGCCGCCCATGGCCAGCGCGAGCCGGCCCGGGATCGTGTGGAAGCCCTTGCCCAGCGGATCGCTCCACGGATCGATGAAGGCCAGGATCCGCTCGAGCTGGTAGCCCCGGAGCCCCACGGCGAGCACCGTAACGAGGCCGAGGGCGCCGAGCGCGGCGAAATGGGCCAGGTTGGCCCCCGCCACGAAGAACATCGTGAAGGCCGTCAGGCTGATGACGGTCGTCGTCCCGAGATCCGGCTCCTTGAAGACGAGGCCGGCGATCGGCGTCACGATCAACAGGAAGGGCAGCGTGCCGCCGCGGAGGCTGCGGATCCGGAACCCGCGGCCGGCCGCCCAGTGCGCGACGTAGATGATGACCGCCAGCTTGGCCAGCTCCGCGGGGTGGATGGCCGGCAGTGGGCCGATCCGGAGCCACCGCGCCGACCCGCCGACGACCTTCGGCTCCAGCGGGCCGATCGGCGGCAACAGGACGAGGATCAGCAGCACCAGTGCCGTGACGTAGACCGGGATCGAGAACAGGCGCAGGAGTCGATAGTCGATCCGCATCATCACGACCATCGCCACCACGCCGAGCACCGCCCACTGGATCTGCGGCCCGACCGACGCCATGGTGTCGTCGACGCGCAGGTAGCCGCGCATGGCGGACGACGAATAGACCATCAGGATCCCGATCGCGGCCAGCCCCACGACCGCGAGCAGGATCGCGAGATCGGGTTGATGGCGCTCCCGCCTGAGCGTCTGGCGGGCCTTGGCGGGCGGGCGGCCGCGCTCGCGGACGTGGCCCCCCGTGACGAGCTCCGTCTCGCTCGCTGGGCGGCCTCCGGGCCGCCGTCCGGGGCGGTCCATCGGGCGGGCGGCGCTCATCGATCCCTCCTCTGCGCGCGGGCCGTGGCAAGCGCGCGCACGGCATCCTTGAACGCCCGACCGCGGGCGGCGTAGTCGGCGAACATGTCGAAGCTGGCGGCCGCCGGGCTCAGCAACACCGTCGCGGTGGCCCCGGGCGGGGTGCCGGCCAGCGCGTCGTGCGCCAGGTCGTCCGCCCGGGCGACGGCCGCCTCGAGGGTCTCGGCGCGCTCGAGGCGGGCCAGACCCGCGGCGGCGAACCGCGCTTCGAGGTGCGGGGCACTCTCGCCGATCAGGACCGCGGCCGCGGCACGCTCGGCGACGACCGCCGGCAGCTCGCCGAGATCCACGCCCTTGTCCCGCCCGCCGGCGATCAGGACGATCGGCGGCTCGAACGCGTGAAGGGCCGCCACGACCGCGTCCGGCTGGGTGCCCTGCGAGTCGTTGACGAAGCGGACGCCGTCGACGATCGCGACCTCCTCGAGCCGGTGCTCGACGCCGGTGAAGTTTGCGGCGGCGCGCCGGATGGCGTCGGGGGCCACGCCGAAGAGCATCGCCGTGGCGACCGCGGCCAGGGCATTGGAGACGTTGTGCGCGCCCGGGATCCGCAACTCGTCGATCGGCAGCACCCGACCGCCCGGCCCCGTCGCCGCAGCGCCGCCGCCGGCGAGCGGCAGCCGCGCGACGCCGGCCGCGACGATCCAGCCATGGGCCACGCCGACCCCGCCCGGCATCGGTCGCTCGCGCCGGTAGAGGACGCTCGGGGCCGTGCCCAGGCCGGCGTATGCCGCGACGACCGGATCCTCGGCGTTCAGGACGAGCGCGCCGTCGGGATCCACGAGCTCGGCCAGGCGGCGCTTCACCCGACGATAGCCGGCGAGCGATCCGTGCCGGTCGAGGTGGTCCGAGGTGACATTGGTGTACGCCGCCACCGTCGTGCCCCGCGAGAGCGTCGGGAGCTGCAGCTCCGAGAGCTCCAGGACGACGCGGTGCCG
>JAUJOH010000001.1:378535-415636 GCA_030447745.1 Chloroflexota bacterium
CCCGCGAGAGCGTCGGGAGCTGCAGCTCCGAGAGCTCCAGGACGACGCGGTGCCGGGGGGTGAGCTCCGGGAGCCGCTCCACGAGCGGGATCCCGATGTTGCCGCCGAGGACCACCGGGTGCACCGGGGTGGCCCCCAGGAGCGTCGCGGTGAGCGACGCGGTGGTCGTCTTGCCCTTCGTGCCGGTGATCCCGATCGTGGGCGCCGGGCACAGCCGGAGGAACAGGTCCGCCTCGGAGACGAGGGCCGGCGCGGCGGAGTCGCCCGCCCGGCGAGCGGCCACCAGCATCCGGAGCGCGTCGCGGAGGCGCGGTTCCGTCGTCGGGTAGTCCGGGTTGATCGACGGCGACGTCGTCACGAGGTCGGCGTCCGTCCACGCTCGGGCCGGCTCGACGTCCGGGCCGAGGAGCAGCCGGACCTCGCGATCGCCGAGCGCCGCGATCGCGTCGCCGAGCTCGGCCGCCGGTCGACCGTCGTAGACGGTCACGCGGGCACCGGCATCGCCGAGGAAGCGGGTGAGCGCGATCCCGCTGCGCGCCAGACCGAGGACCGTCACGAGTCGCCCGCGGAGCGCCCCGCCGCGCACGGCGTCGAG
This sequence comes from Chloroflexota bacterium, assembly GCA_030447745.1. Lineage (GTDB taxonomy): Bacteria > Chloroflexota > Limnocylindria > Limnocylindrales > CSP1-4 > JACDAV01. Next base: position 379,131 of record JAUJOH010000001.1, read on the forward strand.
GGTCAGGGCGTCGGGATCGACGGGGCGTCGGGTCGCCGTCATCGTCGCGCTCACGCCAGTCGGTTGATCGACGAGAGGAACAGGGTGACGCCGAGCAGACCCGACAGGATGGCCACGATCCAGAAGCGGAGCGTGATCTTCTCCTCGTCCCACCCACCCAGCTCGAAGTGGTGGTGGATCGGCGACATCCGGAAGATGCGCCGTCCGCCGGTCAGCTTGAAGTAGGCGACCTGGAGGATCACGGAGCCGGTCTCGACCACGAAGATCGAACCGATCAACGGAAGAACGAACACCTGGCCCGTGATCAGGGCGATGACGGCGAGCGTCGCGCCGAGGGCGAGCGAGCCCGAGTCGCCCATGATGATCTGGGCCGGATGAACGTTGAACCACAGGAACCCGAGCAGCGCGCCGATGATCAGCGCGCAGAGGAACGCGATCTGGGGCTGCTGGTCCGGCTGGTTGAGCAGCGCGATCAGCAGGAATGCAACGAACGAGAAGACGAGCGTCCCGCCCGCCAGGCCGTCGAGACCGTCCGTGATGTTCACGCCGTTGCTGGCGGCGACGATCGCGAAGGCGGCAATCACCATGTATGCCCAAGGCTCGATCGTGACCGCGCCGATGAACGGGACGAGGATGCCGGTGATCGCGTACGTCCCCTGGATCTGGAACGCCGCCACGCCGGCCACGACGACGAGCCAGAGCATCTTCTGCCGGGCCCGGATCCCCTCGCCGGTCTTGGCGTTCAGGTAGTCGTCGAAGGCGCCCAGGATGCCGACGAAGGCCAGCGCCGCCAGCGGGGCGACCACGCCGCGCTCCGGCGTGCCGCGCAGCAACACGAAGAGGATGACCACCACACTGATGACCAGGAGCCCGCCCATGGTGGGAGTGCCCTGCTTGATGAGGTGCGTCTCCGGCCCCTCCTCGCGGATCTGCTTGCCCATCCCGACGAAGCGCAGCAGCCGGATGTAGGGCGGCATGAGGATGACCACGATGGCAAAGGCGAGGAGGAGTCCCTGGATCAGCTCGAGCGTCATCGCGTCGTTCCGATGACCAGCGGTCCTGCCGAGGGCCTCGAGCCGCTGTCGCCGAGCTCGTCGCGGAGTGCATTGACGAGCAGGTCGAGCGCGATCCCGCGGGATGCCTTGACGAGGACGACGTCGCCCTCGCGCAGTCGCGGTCGCAGCAGATCGAGCGCGGCGTCACGGTCCGGTGCGACGAGAACCCGGTCATCGGCCAGACCCGCCCCGCGAGCGCCGTCCGCGATGCCGCCCGCCTCGGCCCCGACGACGACCAGCACGTCCGCCACCCGGGCGGCCGCGGCGCCGACGTCGCGATGACCGGCGTCGTGGCCGGCGCCGAGCTCCAGCATCGTGCCGAGCACGGCGATCCGACGACCGGGCAGGCCGGCGAGGAGATCGAGTGCCGCGCGCACCGAGGCAGGCGAGGCGTTGTAGGAGTCGTCGACGAGGGTCACGCCGCCCGCGCGGTGGAGCTCGCCCCGGTTCGGCGCGGACCACCCCTTGGCCAGGCCGCCGGCGATCTGGTCCAGGTCGAGACCGGCCGCGATGCCCGTCGCTGCGGCGGCGAGGGCGTTGTGGACGGCGAGCCGCCCGAGCGTCGGGACCGCAACCGCGACACTTCGGCCACCGGAGCGGAGCGTGAAGGCCATGCCCTCGACGCCGCGCGACGTCACGTCGTCCGCGCTCACGTCGGCGTCGGGCGCGAAGCCGTAGGTCAGCGTCCGGGCTGCCGTCCGGGCGGCCATCCGCCGGACGCGCCCGTCGTCCGCGTTGAGGATCGCGACGCCGTCGACTGGCAGCGCCTCGACCAGCTCGCCCTTGGCCTGCTCGATCGCCTCGAGGCTGCCGATCCGCGACAGATGAACGCGCTCCACCGCGGTCACCACGCCGAGACGCGGACGCGCGATCCGGGCGAGGTCGCGGATCTCGCCGCCGAGGTACATGCCCATCTCCAGCACGGCGGCCTCGTGCTCGGGCGCGAGGTCGAGGACGGTCAGCGGCAACCCGATCTCGTTGTTCTGGTTGCCGACGTTGCGAAGCGTCCGGTACCGGGCGCCGAGGACCGCAGCGGCCGCCTCCTTCGTCGAGGTCTTGGCGATGCTTCCGGTCACGCCGACGACGATCGGATCGAACCTCGTGCGCCATGCCGCGGCCAGCGCCTGGAGCGCCGCGACGCCGTCCCTGACCCTGACCACGGACGCGTCGCCGAGCGCCGACGGATCGACCGGCGGCCGCGTCACGAGGACGGCGGCCGCTCCGCGTGCGACGGCCGCGTCCAGGAACCGGTGACCGTCGGTCTGCTCGCCCGGCAGCGCGACGAACAGCTGGCCCGGCAGCACGCGACGGGAGTCGACCGCCGCGCCACGGATCGGACGGCTCGAGCGGGTGAGCAGCCGGCCGCCGGTGATGGCCGCGACTTCCGTGGCCGTGAACGCCGGGCCGCGCCCGTCGCCCGGCCGCGAGGGTGACGGCGCGACGTCGGTCACGGCGGCCAGTGTCGCACAGCCGCCGGTCACTGGTCGGCGGCGACCGGCCCGGCGCTGGGGCGCGGCGGCAGGTCGTCGCGCGGTTGCTCGGGGAGGAGGCCCGGCGTCATGACCGCGTCAGTGGCGATCCGTCGGAACAACTCGAACGACATCACGGGCAGCTCGATCCGGCCAACCTCGATGACCGACGGACGGGCCTCGTTGATGCGGACCGCGACGACGAGCTCTGGGACCCCCTCCTCACGGCCGACGTAGCCGACGAACGAGTAGTTGAAGAGGTCCTCTTTCCAGTCCTTCTTCCGTGCGTCCCAGATCTGCGCCGTCCCGGTCTTGCCGCCCACGTAGTAACCCGGGATGAGCGTGCGATCCCGGTAGAACGGCACTTCCGTCACGACATGGTTCATCATCCCGGCGAGCGTCTGCGAGATGGCGGGGTCGATGACCTCGGCCCGCGGCGCGGCCGCGACTTCCTCTGCCCCGATGCCCTTCACCACGTGCGGCCGGACGAGGCGGCCGCCGTTCATGAGCGAGGCGTAACCGGTCACCAGCTGGATCGGCGTGACGGCGACCCCCTGCCCGAACGACCCGTTGGCCAGATCGATCTCTCGCCACTTCGTGATCGTCGGGTCCTTGACGATGCCGGGCAGCTCCCCGGCGACGTCGATGCCGGTCAGGGCTCCGAAGCCGAGCCGGGTCCACACTTCGTGGAGGATTACCGAGCTCTCGCGAGTAGTCTCGCCGAGATCGAGGGCCACCTTCGCGGCGACCACGTTGCGCGAATACGCGATCGCGTCCTCGAAGGACATCCAGCCCATGCCCTGCCGGCTGGCGTTGTCGATCTTGGTCCGGCCGCCGTCAAGCCGCAGCGTCCCGACGTCCTTGATCCGGGTGGACGTCTCGACCGTGCCCTGCTCGAGGGCGGCGACCGCGGTGAACATCTTGAACACCGATCCGGGCTCGTACACGTCGCTGACGACCGGGTCGATGAACCGGCTGGGGTCCTCCGCGGCGATCGCCCGGTATTCGTTCGCGTCGTATGACGGATAGGTCGCGTGCGCATAGATCTCGCCGGTGTACGGGTCCATCACCACGGCCGACACCTTGACCGCCTGGTTCGCGACTCCCGACGCCATCAGTTCCTGCTCGACGGCCAGCTGGAGGCCGGCGTCGATCGTCAGCCGCACATCCGTGCCAGGCGCACCACCGTCCGTGACGGTCGCGGTTTCCGGGATCGGCCGGTTGTTGGTGTCGCGCTGCGTGAGGAGCACGCGCGGCGACCCGGCCAGGAGCTCCTGGTAGTACTGCTCGACGCCGTACTGACCGACGCCCTCGCGGTTCACGAACCCGAGCAGATGGGCGGCGAGGGTCGTGTCCGGTCCGCCGCCCGGCTGCGGATACGTCCGCAGCTGCTCTGGTTCGAGCGTCACGTGGGGCAGTTCGCCGGCCCGGATGCGGTCGCGGATCCGCTGCGAGACCTCCGGGGCGAGGTTGCGCGCGAGCACGACGTAGGGCTTGGCGGTGCGAACCTTCTCGGCGAGGGCGGACGTCCCGGGCGCGTCGAGGCCGAGGATCTCCGCGAGCAGGGCGACGACCTTGCGCCGCTGCTCCGGGCTCAGCTGCTCCGCCGCGACGGCCAGCCGGTCTCGTTCGATCGTCGTCGCCAGGGCCACGACCCCGGTGCGGTCGTAGATCGATCCGCGTCGGACGGGCTCAAGGGTACGGATCGACGTCTGGCGGACCGCCTCCGCCGCGAGCGCGTCGCGGCGGACGATCTGCCACCACGCCAGCCGCCCGATGATCGCCGTCGACGCGAAAACGAAGATGACGAGGAGCAGCAGCAGGCGGCCGCGCGAATCCGTCCGACCGAGCATCCGTCAGCCGATCGTCAATGCGCCGGCACGACGACCGGGTCGGCCAGCTGGCCCAGCCCCAGGTCGATGGCCTGCTTCCTGATGGCTGGCTCGCGGCCCAGTCGGTTGAGGTCGGACTGGACGTCGCGCATTCGCGCGTACAGCTGGTCGCCCTCGGCCCGAAGCCGGGCGTGGTCATAGCTGGTCGCGGAGACGGCGACCGTCTGCGCCAGCGAGAAGAACGCGAGCAGGAACGCAAGCACGATCCCGCCGATCAGGAACGAGCTGTGGTTGCTCCGGCGGCGAGCGCGCGTCGCGCCGGCAGCACGCACGCGACGGCGCGGCAACCCCGGCTGGTCGACGGAGCGACCCTTCGGCGGGAGCAGGATCGAGCGCGGTCGCGCTCCCTGGTAGACGGCCATCATTCGCCCAGCGCCAAGCGCAGGACGGGGCTCGGCGCATCGAGGAACCCGAATGCATCGATCGCGGCGGACTCGGCGCGCTCGTCCCACGCCGCCTGGCTCTCACCTGGCTCGCGTCGGCGCTCGGCTCGCTCGCGAACCTCGTGCTGGCGCCGCCCGTAGGACTTGCGGCGGCTGCTCTGGTGACGCTTGCTCACGGTGTTCCTCCCTTCTCCGATCCGGTCGCTGGGCTGGTAACCGGCCATCGGGCCGGCGACGTGGGTGGCTCGTCGGTCTCAGGCGGCGAGTCGCTCCGCGGCTCGAAGCCGGGCGCTCCTCGCTCTCGGGTTCACGGCGATCTCCGACGGGCTGGACGTCACGGACCGGCGGGTGACCAGGCGCAGCCGGGGGCTACGGCCGCAGACGCACACCGGGACCTCCGGCGGGCACACGCAGCCGCGCCGCTCCTGCTGGAAGAAGCGCTTGACGATCCGGTCCTCGAGCGAGTGGTAGCTCAGAACGACGAGCCGGCCGCCGGGTCGCAGGAGGTCGAGCGCCGCCGTCAGCCCCTCCTGCAGCGCGTCGAGCTCCTCGTTGACCGCGATCCGCAGGGCCTGGAAGACGCGAGTCGCGGGGTGGACCGGCCGGCGTCCGGGCGGTGTCCGCGGCGCAACCCGCTCCACGAGCGCCGCGAGCTCTTCCGCGCTCCGGAGCGGAGCCGCCGCCCGTTCCGCGACGATGGCGCGTGCGATCCGCGGCGCGTACGGCTCCTCGCCGTAGCGGCGAAAGAGTGCGGTGAGCTCGGCAGTGTCGAGGCTTCCCAGGAGGTCCGAGGCGGGAACACCGCGTGACGTGTCGAACCGCATGTCGAGCGGACCGCCGGTGCGGATCCCGAAGCCGCGATCGGCATCGGCAAGCTGGAAGCTCGAAAGACCGAGATCGAACAGGCACCCGTCGACGGCGCCGAAGCCCGCCTCCGGTGCGACCCGCCCGAGCTGCCGGAAGTTCGACTGCCGCAGGACCAGCCGCTCCCCGAAGCGCGGGCGGAGGCGGCGATCGACCCTGGCGACGGCCGCCCCATCGGCGTCGAGTCCGAGGAGGCGGCCATCAGGGTCGGTGGCCCCCAGGATCCGCTCGGTGTGCCCACCGCCGCCCAGGGTGGCGTCGATCTGGAGACTGCCGGGCGCAGGCGCGAGCATCGTCACGACCTCATCCGCCAGCACCGGCAGGTGCCCAAGCTCCATCTCTCCTCCACCGTCCGAACGACGGATCCCGAGCGGATCCCGAGAGCTCATGTGGTCCCCTAGATCCCGAGGCCTTCGAGGGCCTGCGCGAGGGAGTCAGGGTCCTCCAGCGCGCGCCGGTAGTCGTCCCAGCGGTCCGGCGCCCAGATTTCCGCGTGGTCGCGCGAGCCGACGATCACGGCCTCCTCCTCGAGCCCGGCCGTCTCACGGAGCACCGAGGGCAGGACGACCCGACCCTGGCGGTCGAGCTCGAACTCGAAGGCGCCCGCGAAGATGAACCGCTGGAAGAGGCGGGACGAGCGGTCGGTGATGGGCAGCCCGGCGACCTTCGCCGACAAGGCGTCCCAACCCTCCCGCGTGTGGATCGCGAGGCAGTCGTCCAGCCAGCGCGACACGACGGCGCCAGCCGCGAGCTGCGGGCGGAACCTCGACGGGACGGCGATCCGCCCCTTGTCGTCCACCGAGTGCCGGTACTCGCCGGTGAACACGTGGGTCGATCCCTGCTAGTGCGGCGACCCCGTCACCTGTCGGAGACCGCCGGATCCGGTGTGGCTGCTGGTGGTCACGCTTCCGGTCGCCCGATGGGAGCCGCTCCCTTCGGAGCCGCTCCCCACTTCTAACCACTTTGCGCCACTGGCCGGCATTCTAGCGCGCCGAGGCGTTCCGTCAATGCCGCCCGCGCGGGGACCGGCCGGCGCGAGGACCGGCCGGTCGCGCTGTCAGCCCGCCGCGCGTCCGGCCGGCCGCGGCTCCGGCTTGCTTGCCGGCGCGGCGTTTCGGCGCCGTTGCCGGGCCTCGGCTCAGGGCGCCCCCGCGTCGGATATGCCCCCACGGCATGCAATCGCGCTGCTTGCGCCCGCGACGGGCCAGATATGCGCGCAGGGACTCGAAGGTCGCCTCGACGCGCTGTTACGCCCCGGTGCCGCCCCGCTCCCCGCTCGATTCCAACCGCGATAGTGGCGCACGCGTGGCCCACGAGTCCTTCTGGGCATACGTGGCCCGGATTTGCGGCGTCGTGCCAGATAGCAGTCCCCCGGTGCATCCGCGGCGGCGGCGCGCGACGACCGGCCGCGACGGAGGCGCGATCGACGCACCGCCGCGACGGGCGCCGCCCGCCGTCCCGGCGGCGCGTCGCGGCGGCCCGCCGTGCCGGCGCACACGCACCAGCACCCGCCGCCAGGCGGCGACGGAACACCGTGGTACCCACGACGGCGTCGGAGAGGATGCGGGCGTGACGGCCGCCGCGAGATGCGGATCGTCGTGGCGGCTGCCCGCAGCGGTCCATCGGGCCGCCCGTCTCTCCACCACCGTCCTCGGCGCCGGCCGCACCTTGGCGCCTCCAGTGGCTGGCCGGCTCTCCGGCCGGACGCAGAACCGGCGCTGGCCCCGACTCAGCGCGTGGGCGGCGGCAGGACGATCTGCTGTCCGGGCTGGAGCGTGGCGCCCTCACTCCAGGGGTTCAGCCGATAGATCGTGTCGAGCGAGTGGCCGAAGTACGTGCCGATCGTGGAGAGGTTGTCGCCGGGACGGATCGTGTACACCCAGCACTCGGGCTGGCTTGAGCACGGCGCGAGGACCGCGTACCGGTCGCTGACGGGGCGCGGCGTCGTGGCCGGTGCGCGCGTCGGTCGCGGCGTAGGCGCGGCGGTCGGCTGCGGTGTCACCGCCGGCGGCGACGTCGTCGGTGTCGGTGCCGCGAGGGTTGACGGGCCGGACGTCCTCCCGGGAGCGGGATCGGAGCTCGCCTCCCCCGCCGGGGCGACGGAAGCCGGTGGCCGGGACGGCCGTGGCGCCGAGGCGACGGCGGTCTCCTCCGGCCGGTCCACCGGCGGGGCGGCCGCCACGCCGGTTGTCGTGGGCCGATCCGGCAGCGTGATGCCCCCGCGGGCCATGACGAACGTGAATGACATTGCGGCCGAGAGCGCGAGGATCACAAGCGCGGCAACGGTCGCGCGGGTCAACCCGCGAGGCGCGCGCGGCGCCGTAGCCGAACCCGCGAGGAGCATCCCTCCCTCGTAGCGGGGACAGGCGAGATGCTGCGGGGTCAGGCAGACGAGCTCCTGTTGCAGCGACGACTGCGGGCGCGGCGTTTCTAGCGCCGCACACCGGTTCCGGGCGTCCGGTGCCTGAACCGGCTGCCGGAGCGAACCGCTCGCGTCGGCGGCACGGAAGAACGGGCAGGTGGAGGGCTCGGGCGAGCGGTGCTCGGACCCGGCGATCGTCCTCGCCGTGCCAACCGTCGTGCGAGTGGTGACGGACGAGCGCACCACTGACCGCCACTCGGCGGACTCGTCGGCGGGCAGCTCCCCGCGATCATCCGCGCCCGGAGCCCCGCGCCGCCGGGCCGCTGGGTCCACGCCGCCTCCGCCGGGACCGGTCCGCCCCGGGTCGTCCATGCGCCCTCCACGCTCGTCGCCCAAGCTCAAACGGCGGGCAGTCTAGTACGTTTGGTCTGTTGCCGTTCGTCGCCAGCGAGTGCTAGGCTGCGCGGCCACGTGTCCGCCGGGACCGATCACGTGGTTCAGCGAGGCCCCAGCGCGCCATGGCCCTGCCCCTGCCAGTCTTCAATCCGGAGCCCGACGAGTTCCGGTTGGCACCCCACCGGATCCGCCGGTGCACGTTCCGGAGGATCATCCAGCTCGACGCCATCGACGAGCGCGTGTTCGACGTCGAGTGCCTCTACCCCGAGCGGCGCGTCCCCACGCCGCTGGGCGACCTGGACTCGGCGACCCCGATCTGCAACGACTGCACGGCCGCCCGCATCTTCCGGCCCGACGAGGAGTAGGCGGCGGACTCGGATCCGCTGGCTCGACGGCGTCGCGTCCAACCGAGCCGGGGACGCGTCAGCGAGAGTGGCCTGTAAGCCGAGTTCTGTGCCGCGGCTGCGCCACGGCGATGGTCATCCATCTGAGGCCGGCGGTTGCCCGACGGCTCGTGCGGCCGACCCGAGGGCTGGGCAGCGCACCTCTCCCCCGGCGAACCGGGTTGCGCCCTCCTACTTGGCCTTGCTCCGGGTGGAGTTTGCCGCGTTTCACTCCGCCGGCGGACCGGCGGTATCGTCACTGTGGCACTGGTCCTCGCCTCTCGGCGGGCGGGCGTTACCCGCCACCCTGCGCTGAGGAGCTCGGACTTTCCTCACGCCGATCGGGTCGGGCCCGAGCGGCGCGCGACCATCCGGCCACCTCGCTGACGGGCGGATTCTAGCGGGTGGTGCCCTTGGCGTAAACTACAGGATCGAACGTACGTTCGATTTCCTCGATGATCGGCGCCACGGGTCCCGTCAGCGACGACCGACCGTTCCGCCGACGCGTTCGACGAGCTGCGGGCCGCCGGCCCTGACCCGGTCGATCGCCTCGTTGGCGAGTGCGTCGGCCGCCGCGTTCTGCGCCCGCGGCACGTGGCGGGCGGTCCACCGTAGGAAGCCGGCCAGCTGGCGGCGTGCCTCGGCGTGGAGTCGCGCGAGCTTCGCGTCCTTGACCCGCCAGCGACCGGCAAGCTGCTCGACGATGAGCTTCGAGTCGAGCAGGAGGTCGACCTCCGCGGCACCCAGGCGGGTCGCGAGCTCGAGGGCCCGGACGACCCCCGTGTACTCCGCGACGTTGTTCGTCTGCACGCCCAAATACTCCGAGATTGTCGCATCGGGCGACGCGGCGGGATCCCGAGCGTCGTCCCGGGTGGCATCGATCAGCACAGCACCGAGCGACGCTGGCCCGGGATTGCCGCGTGCCGCGCCGTCCGTGCGGATGACGAACGAGCGTCCGGTCGCATGGCCCGTGCGAGGGCGCGGGCGTGCGTCGGTCGTGTCGAGCGCCTGGATCCCCTCCCAGAGTGGCGGCTCCTCCCGCGGCACGGGCCTACGCGCGCCGCTCGACGATGGCCGCCGAGACCTCCAGGATCGCCTGGGTGATCTGGATCCCGCGTGGACAGGCGTCCGAGCAGTTGAAGATCGTGCGGCACCGCCACACTCCGTCCTTCTGGGCGAGGATGTCGAGCCGCTCGTCGGCGCCGTCGTCGCGGCTGTCGAAGATGAACCGGTGCGCGTTCACGATCGCCGCCGGCCCGACGTACGCCGGCGCGGCCCAGAATGACGGACACGAGCTCGTGCAGGCGGCGCACAGGATGCACTTGGTTGTGTCGTCGTAGCGGAGCCGGTCGTCCTGCGACTGGCGACGCTCGCGAGCTGGCTCCGGCGTGTCGGTGACGAGATACGGCATCACGCCGCGGTACGACTCGAAGAACCCGTCCATGTCGACGACGAGGTCCTTGACCACGGGCAGGCCGGGCAGCGGCGCGACCGTGATCCGGCGCTTGCCGAGCTGCTCGACCCGGACCTTGCAGGCGAGCCGGTTGCGGCCGTTGATCAGCATCGCGTCGGACCCGCACACGCCGTGGGCGCACGAGCGGCGGAAGGTGAGTGACCCATCCTGGTCGTACTTCACCCGGTGGAGCAGGTCCAGGACGCGATCCATCTTCGGATCGCAGTCGACCGCGTACGACTCCCAGTGCTGCTTCTCGTCCCGCTCCGGGTCGTAGCGGAGGATCCTGAGGTCGACCTGCATGCTGCCTCCCGGCTCAGTACGTGCGCGGCTTCGGCTGGAAGCGGGTCACCACGACGTCCTTGTAACGGAGCGTGGGACGGCTGCCCGGCGATTGGTAGGCGAGGCTGTGGCGGAGGAAGTTGACGTCGTCGCGCTCCGGGAAGTCCTCGCGTGCGTGCGCACCGCGGCTCTCGCGGCGAGCAAGCGCAGCGACAGCGGTCGTTTCAGCGCAGTCGATCAGGTATCCGAGCTCCCATGCCTCGAGCAGGTCCGTGTTGTACGTCCGACCCTTGTCCTGGACGCAGACCCGCTCGTGGCGGGCACGGAGGGCGCGGATGCGACCGATCGCCCGGGTGAGCGTCGTCGCGTCGCGGTAGACGCCGACGTCGTCCATCATCACGTTCGCCAGCTGGACGCGGATCTGAGCGGCGGATTCGCCGGCGACGCGACCGCGGATCGCGGCAAGCTCCGCCCGCACTGGATCCTGGGCATCGGACGCGACCTCCGGCCGGCCGACGCCGCCGATGTCGGCGGCCATCTGCCGTCCGGCCCGACGGCCGAAGACGAGCAGGTCCACGAGCGAGTTGGTCCCGAGCCGGTTCGCGCCGTGCACGCTGACGCAGGCGCACTCGCCCGCGGCGTAGAGTCCGGGCACGACGCTGTTCAGCTCGTCCCGGACGACCCGCGCGTTGATGTCCGTCGGGATGCCGCCCATCGCGTAGTGCGCCGTCGGCTGGATCGGCACCGGCTCGGTCAGCGGCTCGACACCCTGGTACACCCGTGCGAAGTCGGTGATGTCCGGAAGCTTCTCCTCGATCACCTTCCGGCCGAGGTGTCGGACGTCGAGATGCACCCAGTCCTTGCCGTCGACCCCCCGACCGGCCCGGATCTCCTGGTGGATCGCGCGGCAGACCATGTCGCGCGGCGCGAGCTCCATGAGCGTCGGCGCGTAGTGCTCCATGAACCGCTCGCCCGAGTCGTTGAGGAGGTATCCACCCTCGCCGCGGGCGGCCTCGGACAGCAGGATCCCGATGCCGACGATGCCGGTGGGATGGAACTGGTAGAACTCCATGTCCTGCATCGGGACACCGTGTCGCCAGGCGAGCGCGACACCGTCGCCGGTCAGCGACCAGGCGTTCGACGTGATCCGGAACATCCGCCCGAAGCCGCCGGTCGCGAGCAGCACCGCCTTGGCCCGGAGGCTGTGGATCTCGCCGTCGGCGATGCGCACCGCGACCGCTCCCGCCGCGCGGCCGCCGGCACCGAGGTCGCCGCCCTCCGTCAGGAGGTCGACGACCTGGTACTCGTCGTAGAAGCGGACGCCGTGCTTGATGCACTGCTGGTAGAGCGTCTGCAGGATCATGTGCCCGGTCCGGTCCGCCGCGAAGCACGACCGGCGCACGGGTCCCTCGCCGAAGTTCCGGGTGTGGCCGCCGAAGCGGCGCTGGTCGATCCGCCCGTCGGGCGTCCGGTTGAACGGCAGGCCCATGTGCTCGAGCTCGATGACCGTCTCGATCGCCTCGCGGGCGAGCACCTCGGCAGCGTTCTGGTCGGTCAGGTAGTCGCCGCCCTTGACCGTGTCAAACATGTGCCACTCCCAGGAGTCCTCCTCCTGGTTGCCGAGCGCCGCACAGACCCCGCCCTGGGCTGCGCCGGTATGCGAACGGGTGGGATAGAGCTTCGTCAGGACGGCCGCGTCGACGCCGGCCTTGCGGAGCTCGAGCGCCGCCCACAGCCCCGCGCCGCCGGCGCCGACGATGAGCGCGTCATGGTCGATCTGCACGTCAGGCCGCGGGCACGACGTTCGGGAGCGTCATGACGACGACCGTTCCGAGCACGAACAGCACGAACCCGAGCAGGTAGATCGCCGACAGCAGCAGCGTGCGCAGGCCGCCTCGGCTGTAGTCCGAGACGACCGTTCGCATGCCCACGAAGGCGTGGAACTGGACGAGCGTGAGCAGGAGCCAGTCGAACGATCGCCAGAACGTGCTGCTCCAGCGCATCTCCTGGATCCACTCGGCGTTCTGCTCTGCCGGGTCGTGGATCACGTGGAGGATCAGGTAGTGCGCGAGGACGAGCACGAACAACCCGATTCCGGTCAGCCGCATCAGGTACCAGATGCCGACCTCGAAGCCGCTCCCGCCGGGCTTCATTCGTCCGGACCGCGAATACGACCCGCCCATCTACTGGCTGACGCCCAGACTGCGCGCGAGCTGACCGGCGATCACGATCGTGACCGGGATGCCGATGGCAGCGAAGAGCAGCCAGTTCGCGTACCACATCTGGCGGTGGTACCGGGAGAGGCTGGGCCAGAAATCCATGATCGTGATCCGCAGCCCGTTCAGGGCGTGGTATAGGACGGCCGCGCCGAGGAGCCACTCCATCACGATCCCCGGTGGCGTGGCGTAGACGACCAGAAACGTGTCGTAGAGCTCCGGCGCGGCGCCGACCAGATAGATGTCGAGCACGTGGAGGACGAGGAACAGCCAGATCGCGACGCCGGAGATCCGATGGAAGGCCCAGGCGAGCATGCCTTCCCGGCCGCGGTATCGGAACAGCATCGAGCCTCTGCCTCTCCCTGGGTCGCGCGGTCGGACGGCGTCAGACGGGTGTCGCGGCCGGCGCCGCGGCGAGCCGCTCGGCGACCGCGTCGCCGAATTCGCGCGTCCCGGTGTCGCCCCCGAGATCGTAGGTCACCGTCCGGCCCTCCCCGATGACCTCGCGGAGCGCCGCCTCGACGCGCTCGGCTGCTTCCGTCTCCCCCAGATGCCGCAACATCAGCGCGCCCGAAAGAATGAGCGCGGTGGGATTCGCCCTGTTCTGGCCGGCGTACTTGGGCGCGGAGCCGTGGACCGGCTCGAACACCGCGGCCTCGGTCCCGATGTTCGCGCCCGGGGCCACGCCGAGCCCGCCGACCAGGCCGGCGGCGAGATCGCTGACGATGTCGCCGTAGAGGTTCGGCAGCACGAGGACGTCGTACAGCTCCGGCTTCTGGACGAGCTGCATGCACATGTTGTCGACGATCCGGTCCTCGAACTCGACCCGCCCGTCGTAGTCGGCCGCGACGGTCCGGCAACTCTCGAGGAAGAGGCCGTCGGACAGCTTCATGATGTTGGCCTTGTGGACCGCCGTGACCTTGCGCCGGCCGTTGGCCAACGCGTAGTCGAAGGCGTAGCGCGCGATCCGCTCCGAGGCCTCGCGGGTGATGATCTTGATGCTCTCGGCCGCGTCACGACCGACTCGATGCTCGATCCCCGCGTACAGGTCTTCCGTGTTCTCGCGGACGATGACGAGGTCGACGTCCTCGTAGCGGTTGTCGAGCCCCTTGATGCTCCGTGCCGGCCGGAGGTTCGCGTACAGGCCGAGAACCTGGCGGAGCGTGACGTTGACGCTCCGGAAGCCCTCGCCGACCGGAGTCGTGATCGGTCCCTTGATGGCGACCCGATTGCGGCGGATCGAGTCCAGCACGTGGTCCGGAAGCGGGGTCCCGTACCGGCCCATCACGGCCTCGCCCGCCTCGACGACCTCCCACTCGAACAGAACCCCGGTCGCCTCGAGGACGCGACGCGTCGCCTCCGCCAGCTCGGGTCCGATGCCGTCGCCGGGGATCAGGGTCACGGGGTGGGCCATGGGGTCATTCTAGCGGCGGCTGCCCAGCACCGGCCGGAGGACGGTTGCGGCGCCGTTGCGGCGGTGCTCCGGCGGCCCGCGGCTCGGGGTACCATCGCGTCCCGTCCCGGCCACGCGGAAGCCGCCGACCCCGCAACGTCGTGCACCCGAGGTCCCCGCGCGTGAAGATCCAGGAAGCCGACGCGAAGTCACTGCTCCTCGCCCAGGGGCTTCCCGTGCCCGCCTGGGAGGTCGCCCGGACGACCGTGGAGGTGCGTGCCGCAGCGGAGCGGACGATGGCCGCGGGCGCGACGCAAGTCGTGATCAAGGCCCAGGTCCTGGTCGGCGGGCGCGGCAAGGCCGGCGGCGTGAAGCTTGCGGCGAGCGCCGACGAAGCCGAGGCCGTCGCCTCGACGATCCTCGGCATGGAGATCAAGGGCATCCGGGTCCGCAAGGTGCTCGTCGCCGCCGCGGCGGACATCGTGAAGGAGTACTACCTATCGGCGGTCCTCGATCGCTCCGCGCGCCGAATCCTGCTGATGGGCTCGGCCGACGGGGGCGTGGAGATCGAGCAGGTCGCGGTCGAGACGCCGGAGGCGATCACCCGCCTCCACGCCGACCCGTATCTCGGGCTCCTCGACCACCAGGCGCGCCGGCTGGCCTTCGCCCTCGAGCTGGGTGGGCACTGGAAGGCCGGCGCGGCGATCGCCAAGGGGCTGGTCCGGACGATGCTCGCCTACGACGCGGACCTCGTCGAGATCAACCCGCTCGCCGTCGTCCGCGAGCAGGATGGAGCCGCGACCTCGGGCAGCCGCGAACGTCTCGTCTGTCTCGACGCCAAGGTCACGCTCGACGACTCCGCCCTCGTCCGGCACCCTGACCTCGAGGCGCTGCGCGACTCCGACGAGGAGGACCCAGCGGACCGCGAGGCGCGCGAGGCCGGGATCAGCTTCATCAAGCTCGACGGCACGATCGGGTGCATGGTCAACGGCGCCGGGCTGGCCATGACGACGATGGATCTCGTGAAGCGCGCCGGCGGCGATCCCGCCAACTTCCTCGACCTCGGCGGCGGCGCGCGCGCCGACAAGCGGGCGGCAGCGATGCGGCTGATCCTCGCCGACCCGAAGGTCGAGGCGATCCTCGTCAACATCTTCGGCGGCATCACCCGTGGCGACGAGGTGGCCCACGGTCTCATCGAGGCGCGGTCGCGCCAGACCCGGGACGTGCCGATGATCGTCCGGATCGTCGGCACGAACGCCGAGGAAGCCGGCCGGCTCCTGCGGGAGGCCTCGTTCGAGACAGCCGCCTCGCTCGACGAGGCGGCCACCAAGGCGGTCGCGGCGGCGCGCGGGGCGACCGCGTGAGCATCCTCGTCGATCGCGACACGCGCCTCGTCGTCCAGGGGATCACCGGCCGCGAGGGACAGTTCCACGCCGAGGCGATGCTGGCCTACGGAACGGCCGTCGTGGCGGGCGTCACGCCGGGCAAGGGCGGCCAGCAGACGCTCGGCGGTCGAGTACCGGTCTTCGACTCCGTGCACCAGGCGGTCGACCGCACCAGCGCGAACACCGCCTGCGTGTTCGTGCCGGCAGCGGCTGCCCCGGACGCGGTGATGGAAGCGATCGATGCCGGGATCCGCACCGTCTTCTGCATCACCGAGGGGATCCCGGCGCTCGACATGGTGCCGCTCGTCGCCGCCGTCGGCTCGGCCGGTGCACGGCTCATCGGTCCGAACTGCCCCGGCGCCACGTCGCCCGGGCGGGCGAAGGTCGGGATCATCCCGGGCTCGGTCCACCGGGAGGGCCGCGTCGGCGTGGTCTCGCGGTCCGGCACGCTGACCTACGAAGCCGTCCAGGCGATGACCGACGCGGGGATCGGTCAGTCGACGTGTGTCGGGATCGGCGGGGACCCGATCATCGGGACGACGTTCACGGACGTGCTCGCGCTGTTCGCGGAGGATCCCGAGACGGACGGCCTCGTGTTGATCGGCGAGATCGGCGGCGACGCCGAGGAGCAGGCGGCGGCGTGGGCTGCCGAGCACCTGGCCGGTATCCCGAAGGTCGCCTTCATCGCCGGTCGCACGGCACCGGAGGGGAAGCGGATGGGACACGCGGGGGCGATCATCTCCGGCGGCTCGGGAACGGCGCAGTCGAAGGTCGACGCTCTCGAGGCGGCCGGCGTGCGGGTCGCCGGGTCGCCGACCGAGCTGCCGGCCCTTCTCCGCGACGCCGGGTACCGCGGCTGAGGCGCTGATGGCCGCGCTGATGGATCTCGTCGCCGGTGAGAGCCGCGAGATCCTGCTGGCCATCGCGGTGGACGACTGGGCGGGCCTCGACGACCGATCGCGATTCGATGCGCACCTCGCCCTGGGCGGAGGGCTGGACCCCGACTGGCTCGATCTCTTCGGTGAGGCGGCCCGGACGGTCACGGACCGAGACGAGCCGGGTAGCTTCCTCGACGCACGCCGCGAGCTCGACGGGGCCGGGGACGTCGGTGACCGGACCGTCGAACGGGTCGACGCAGCGTGGGTCGCGGCCGTCGCCGCAATCCCGGACGAGTCGCTCGACGCGCTGGCCGGCCGGTGGATCGACCTGCTCGACGACGAGCTGGGCGAGCTGCCGGCGGAGGAGAAGCCGTGGATCAGGACGCTGGTCGGCGATCTGGTCCGGTTCGCGCGCGACGCCGCGGTGTCGCCTTCGGTGCTCTTCGCCTGGTCGCTCTGACGCGGCTCCCCCGGTCGAGGGGGGTGAACCCGAGTCGCGCCCAGGCCGGTCCGCCGGGCGCCTCGATCAGCTCGACCAGCACGCCGTGCGCCGACCGTGGGTGGACGAACGCGACGGGGCCCTCCGCTCCGGCCCGCGGTGCAGTGTCGATGAGCTCCACGCCGTCGTGGGCGAGGTCCGCGAGCGCGGCCGCGACGTCCGAAACCTCGTAGCAAACATGGTGCACACCCTCGCCGCGCGTCTCGAGGAACCGGGCCACGCCGGTGCCGGGCGCCGTCGGCTCGACGAGTTCGATCCGCGACTCGCCAACGCCCAGGAACGCGATCCGGACGCCGTCTCCGGGGATGTCGACGACGCGCTCGACCTCGAGGCCGAGTCCGTCACGGTGGAACGGCAGGGCCGCGTCGATCGACCGGACGACGGTCGCAACATGGTGGATCCGGCTCGGCCGCTGCGGCGTCAATGGGCTTCCCGTCCTAGACCGTGATCAGCTCGCGGTGCTCGCCCCACGCGGCCCGGAGTCGGTCGCTGATCTCGCCGACCGTCGCGTACGCCGACGGCCTCGATCAGCGGCGGCAGCACGTTCTGATCCGCGCGGGCCGCCTCGTCCAGGCGATCCAGCGAGGCGCGCCAGGCGGCCGCGTCCCGGTCTGCCCGGACCCGCGCCAGCGCGTCCGCCAGCCGGCGCTCTCCATCCGGGTCGACCCGATGCAGCGTCGGCGCCGTAGCGGGCGACTCGTCGCGATAGCGGTTGACGCCGACGACGATCCGGTCACGGCGCTCGATCTCGCGCTGGACGCGGAAGGCGGACTCCTGGATCTGCCGCTGCTGGAACCCCGTCTCGATCGAACGGAGGGTGCCACCGAGGGCGTCGATCTCCTCGAGGAGTCGCTGCGCCGCTGCCTCGAGCTCGTCCGTCAGTGACTCGACGAAGTACGAGCCCGCCAGCGGGTCGGGCGTCTCCGTGACGCCCGACTCGTGCGCGAGGATCTGCTGCGTCCTAAGCGCGAGACGCGCGCTCTCCTCGGTCGGCAGGGCGAGCGCCTCGTCACGCGCGTTCGTGTGCAGGCTCTGGGCGCCGCCGAGGACGGCCGACAGCGCCTGGACCGTCGTTCGGACCACGTTGTTGTCGACCGACTGGGCGGTCAGGCTCGACCCCGCCGTCTGGACGTGGAAACGGCACATCATCGACCGCGCCTCGGAGGCACCGAAGCGGTCGCGCATGATCCGAGCCCACATCCGGCGGGCGGCACGGAACTTCGCGACCTCCTCGAAGAGCTCGCTCCAGGCCGCGAAGAAGAAGCTGAGACGGCCGGCGAAGTCGTCGACGTCGAGGCCACGGTCAAGCGCCGCCTCCACGTACGCGATGCCGTCGGCGAGCGTGAAGGCCAGCTCCTGGGCCGCGGTCGCGCCCGCCTCGCGCATGTGGTACCCGCTGATCGACACGGTGTTCCAGCGCGGCAGCTCTCGAGAGGCGAAGTCGAAGACGTCGGTCACGAGCCGCATCGACGGGCGCGGCGGGTAGATCCACGTCCCCCGGGCGACGTACTCCTTGAGGATGTCGTTCTGGACCGTCCCACTGATCCGCGCTCGAGGAACCCCCTGCTGCTCGGCCGTCGCGACGTACAGGGCGAGAAGGATCGGGGCGGTGGCGTTGATCGTCATCGACGTGCTGACCTCGCCGAGCGGGATCCCGGCGAAGAGGGTCTCCATGTCGGCGAGCGAGTCGATCGGCACGCCGACCCGGCCCACCTCGCCCAGCGACTCCGGCGCGTCCGAGTCGTAGCCCATCTGGGTGGGCAGGTCGAACGCGACCGAGAGGCCCGTCTGCCCCTGCGCCAGCAGGTACCGGAACCGTCGGTTCGTCTCCGCGGCAGTTGCGAACCCGGCGTACTGGCGCATCGTCCACAGGCGCCCCCGATACATCGTCGGCTGGACCCCGCGGGTGAAGGGAAACTCGCCGGGCAGGCCGAGGTCTGCCTCGGCATCCAGGTCGGCGGTGTCGGCCGCCGTGTAGACGTCCCGGACCTCGATCCCCGATGTCGTCTCGAACCGGTCCCGGCGCTCGCCGGTCGTCGCCAGCGACCGCGCCCGGGTCGTCGCCCGCCAGCGGGCCCGCGCCGGGTCCCCTGCTGCTCCGGGCGGCTCGTTACCGTCGCTCATCGCAGCACGAGGAGGACGTCCCCCAGCTCGACGGTCTGACCCGGCTCCGCCGCGATGCTCGCGACGCTACCGTCGCGTGGGGCTCGGACCTCGTTCTGCATCTTCATCGCCTCGAGCACGAAGAGCGGCTGACCCGCGAGGACGGGATCGCCGCGCTCCACCGACACGGACACGATCCGGCCCGGGATCATCGCACGGACCTCCTGCGGGCCAGCTCCGCGCGCGCCGGCCTGCGTTCGAGCGGCCCGTTCGCGGAGGGCCGCCCTGGTCGCCGGCTCGACCTCCAGCTCGAACCGCCAGCCATCGACGACGACCTCGAGGACCGCGATCCCGGCCGACCGCCGTGCCGAGCCGAGCACGACGCCCCGGGTCGTGGCCTGGCGCGCGCCGGCGTCAGCGTCGCGGTTTGGGCCGGCAGCGTCGGGCTCGATCACGACCGGCGCGTCCCCCGGAAGCGCGGACGCGGGCGTCGGCCGGACGCGGAGGGCAGTCAGCGGTCCGGCCATCGGTCGACCCCGCCCCGGCGTCCGGACCGCGCCCACCCGCCGCGGTCGGGTTCGCGCGTGTCTTTGCGCAAGGACACTTCCGTCGGCGGCGCAGTCGCCGCGACCGACGCTGCCACGTGCGCCGCCACCGCCAGCGCACGGGCCCGGTCCGCGTCCGGGTCCCAGTTCTCGGCCACCCAGTCGGTCGAAAGCTCGCCGTCCCGGAAGCCCGGGTGCCGGGCCACGAAGTGGTGAAACGGCAGCGTCGTCTGAAGGCCCGTCACCTCCACCTCGTCGAGCGCGCGACGCAGTCTGTCGATGGCGCGGCCGCGGTCGGCAGCCACGACCAGGAGCTTCGCGAGCAGGGGGTCGTAGTCCGCCGTGACGATTTCCCCGGCCCGGGCCGCAGTGTCGACGCGGACGCCGGGACCCGACGGCATGACCCAGCGACCGATCCGACCGGGAGTCGGCGCGAACGCTCGGCTCGGATCCTCGGCCGACAGGCGGACCTCGATGGCGTGACGTTCCGGTTCTGGCGCCTTGACCGCGGCATCGACGGCCTCACGCGAAAACGGGCGTCCGGCGGCGAGGCGGATCTGCTCCCGAACCAGATCGACATCGGCGACGAGCTCCGTCACGCCGTGCTCCACCTGGAGCCGCGTGTTCACCTCGAGGAACCAGAACCGCCCGTCCGCGTCGAGAAGGAACTCGGCTGTCGCCGCGTTGTGCAGACCCGCTGCTTGCGCCACCTGCACTGCCATCGCGTGCAGCTCGCGGCGACGTTCCGGGTCGAGGCCGGGTGCCGGTCCCTCCTCGACGAGCTTCTGATGCCGTCGCTGGATCGAGCAGTCGCGCTCCCCCAGGGCGACGATCCGGCCGTCTCGTTCGCCGATGAGCTGGACCTCGACGTGACGCGCCGGCCGCACCTCGCGTTCCACGTAGACCGCGCCGTCGCCGAAGGCCGCCGCGGCCTCGGCCGACCCCGCCACGAGCGCGGCCACGAGATCGCCCGCCCGTTCGACACGCCGCATCCCGCGCCCCCCGCCACCCGCGGCCGCCTTCACCAGCAGCGGGTAGCCAACGCGACTCGCCTCGGCGAGCGATCCGACGGCGGCCTCGGCGTCGACTGGAGCGGGCTGGAGCGTGCCGGGCACGACGGCAACGCCGGCCGCTGCGGCCAGACGGCGGGCAGCCAGCTTGTCACCCACGGCCTGGATGACGCCCGCCGGGGGTCCGACCCAGACGAGACCCGCATCCTCGACCGCTGCGGCGAACGACGCTCGTTCGGACAGAAACCCGTAGCCCGGATGAATGGCCTCCGCGCGAGTCTCGTCGGCGGCCGCGAGGATGCGATCGCTGCGCAGGTAGCTCTCGGCGGCGGGCGCGGGACCGATGCGCACCGCGACATCCGCCATCCGGACATGCGCCGCCTCGGCATCGGCGTCGGAGTAGACCGCGACCGTCTCGATGCCGAGCTCCCGGCACGCCCGCAGGATTCGGACGGCAATCTCGCCGCGGTTCGCGACCAGCAGTCGCCGGAACGGTGGCCCCTCGACGTCTTTGTGCAAAGACGGAACGGTTCCCGGCGCAGGAGTCACCACGTGCGCCGACGTCACAGCGGGATGTTTCCGTGCTTCTTCCTCGGGTTGGTGTCGCGCTTGGTGGCGAGCATCGCGAGGGCGGCAATCAACCGCGGGCGGGTTTCGCGCGGTCGGATGACGTCATCCACGTAGCCGCGCCCGGCAGCGATCCAGGGGTTCGCGAACTCGCGCTCGTATTCGGCAACGAGCCGCCGGCGCTCCGTGGCCGGATCCTCCGCGGCGGCGAGCCGATCGCGGTGAAGGATGTTCACCGCCCCCTCAGCACCCATGACCGCGACCTCCGCCGTCGGCCAGGCGAAGTTCATGTCGCCCCGGACGTGCTTGCTGCTCATGACGTCGTAGGCGCCGCCATACGCTTTGCGGGTGATCACGGTGAGCTTCGGAACCGTCGCCTCGCAATAGGCAAACAGCAACTTCGCGCCGTGGCGAATGATCCCCGTGCTCCTGACCAACGCCGGGCAGGATCCCGGCACGTCGACCAGCGTGAGCAGCGGCACATTGAAGCAGTCGCACGTCCGCACGAACCGTGCCGCCTTGGTGGATGCGTCGATATCGAGCGCGCCGGCGAGGACAGCCGGCTGCTGGGCGACGATCCCGACGGCCCGGCCGCCGAGCCGGGAGAAGCCGCAGATGACGTTGCTCGCCCACGCCGGCTGGATCTCGAGGAACGCGGCGTCGTCAACGATCCGTCGGATGACGTCGTGCATGTCGTACGGGCGACGAGGGTCGTCCGGGACGACATCGTCGAGATCCGCGTCCATGCGGCCCGCCGGATCCTGGCTATCGATCGACGGCGGCTCCTCCAGGTTGTTCTGCGGCAGGTAGGCGAGCAGCCGGCGCGCGGACGCCAGGGCCTCCGCCTCGTCCACCGCGGCAAGATGCGCCACACCGGAGGTCGTGGCATGCGTCGTGGCACCGCCGAGGCGCTCGGCGCTCACGTCCTCGTGCGTGACGGCCTTCACGACGTTCGGTCCCGTCACGAACATGTAGCTGGTCCCCTGGACCATGATCGTGAAGTCGGTGATCGCCGGGCTGTAGACGGCGCCGCCGGCGCAGGGCCCCATGACGACCGAGATCTGCGGCACGACGCCCGAGGCAAGCGTGTTGCGGAGAAAGATGTCGGCGTAGCCGCCGAGCGAGACGACGCCTTCCTGGATCCGGGCTCCACCGGAGTCGTTGAGGCCGACGACTGGAGCGCCGACCTTCATCGCGAGGTCCATGACCTTGCAGATCTTCGCCGCGTACGCCTCGGACAACGACCCGCCGAAGACGGTGAAGTCCTGGCTGAACACGAAGACCAGCCGGCCGTCGATCGTCCCGTGCCCCGTGACCACGCCGTCACCGAGATAGCGCTCGCGCTCGCCGCCGGTTGTCGACGACCGACTCGTGACGAAGGCGTCGAGCTCGACGAAGGACTCTGCATCGAGCAGCAGATCAAGCCGCTCGCGAGCGGTCAGCTTTCCGCGGGCATGTTGCTGCTCGATCCGCGCCCGTCCACCTCCGAGGAGCGCTTCCGCACGCATCGCCTCGAGCTCGCCGATGCGTTCCTCGTTGGTCGACGCCACAGCCTGCCTCCGTACGTCTTTGCGCAAGGACACCGGCATGATAGAGGCGGCCACTGACCCCGGAGCATCCACGACACGGACTGCACCTTTCCACAGAAACGGTGAACAAGTCGGCGATCGTGTGGATAACGGGGGTTCGCGCGCCATGGGCTCGGAGTAGCATGGCCGCACCGCCCCCTCCGCCCGCCGCCGTCGGCGCGCGCCGGACGATTCGTCCATAGCCACGAGAGGTGATGCCCCGGTGACCAACGTGATCGCGATTGCGAACCAGAAGGGCGGCGTCGGCAAGACAACCACGGCGATCAACCTCGCCGGCGCGCTCGCCGAGCAGGGCCATCGCGTCCTGTGCATCGACATGGACCCGCAGGCGAACTTGACGGCCGGTCTCGGGATCAACCTCAACACGGTCGAGCGGTCGATGGCCGACGTGCTGGCAGACAGCCGGGCGACGCTGGCGGACATCATCCGGCCGACGGGGATCGCGGGCATCGACGTCGCACCGGCCCACATCGACCTCGCATCGACGGAGGGCGAGTTGTTCACGGCGCTCGGGCGCGAGCAGATCCTGCGCGATGCCCTCGAGGACCACGTCGACCGGTACGACTACGCGCTGATCGACTGTCCGCCGAACCTCGGGCTTCTGACGGTCAACGGCCTCGTGGCGGCCGACGGCGTGATCATCCCGGTCCAGACCCAGTACTACGCGATGAAGGGCCTGAACAACCTGGTCAAGGTCATCAACATGATCCGGTTGAAGCTCAACCGGAACCTGCGCATCCTGGGCCTCCTGCCCACGTTCTTCGACGGTCGGACGAACCTCGCCCGCGACATGCTCGACGAGCTGCGCGTGGTCGGTGACCACCACGTGTTCGGCAGCATCATCCGGACGACCGTGAAGCTTGGCGAGGCGCCGCTGGTCGGGCGGCCGATCACGACGTACGCCGGCGCGTCGGACGCCGCGCGGACCTACCGCGAGCTTGCCCGGGAGGTGATCGAACTTGGCCAGGCCTGACTTTCGAGCAACCGCCGCGCGGCGCCTGTCGGAGGAGAGCGAGCTTTCCCCGGCGATCGTCAGCCTGCTTTCACCCGAGGCCGGGCGGACCGTCGGCGTCCGCCTCCTTCCCGTCGACCGGATCGAGTCGAACCCAGAACAGCCGCGACTCGCCTTCGACGAGGAAACGCTCCGGGAGCTGTCCGCCTCGATCCGGGAGCACGGCGTCCTGCAACCGATCCTCGTTCGCCCCGTGGGCAACAACCGGTACCAGCTCATCGCCGGAGAGCGGCGCTGGCGAGCATCCAAAGCGGCCGGGCGCGAGACGATCCCGGCGCTCGTCGACGACATCGACGATGAGACGGCGCTCGAGATCTCGATCATCGAGAACCTCCAGCGGGAGGACCTGTCCCCGCTGGACGAGGCGTCGATGTACGACCGGATGATCCGCGACCACGGGTACAGCGTCCGGAAGCTGGCTCAGAAGCTCGGCAAGGACAAGGGCTACGTCGAGAACCGGCTGCGGCTCGCGGACGCGCCGCCGGAGGTCCGGGAGCTCGTGTCTGTGCGCAAAGACACGCTCTCCCATGCCTACGAGCTGTTGAAGGTGGACGACCCGAAGAAGCGGAAGCGGCTCGCCGAGCAGGTAGCGCGAGGCGAGCTGTCCCTGGTGAAGCTGCGCGACCGGATCGAGGGAGCGTCGAGTCGGCGCAAGGATCTCGACGCCGACGGCGGGCCGGGCGACGGCTTCGCTGACGAAGGCGCGGGCGAGCGGAACGAGGAGACGGACGCCGGCTGGACGAGCCAACATTCCGAGCCGCCTCCGACCGGTGACGAATCCCTCGTGGCCGCCAAGCAGCAGCTCGCGGACGCGGTGGAGGACCTGGTTTCCGTGCTCCGCGCGCCAGACGTGATGCGGTCGATCCCGGAGACGGATCGGGCGAATCTCGCCAAGTACCTGACGATCGCGAAGCTCAAGCTCGAGAACGCGATCGCCGTCGTACGGAGCAGCGACGGGCGCGACCGCCTCTGACCCGGGCACCGGGCACGGTCCGTCCCGACGCGTCTGCGTCACGCGCCGTGTTAGCCGCGGAGCGCAAGGAGCCACCCCGCCGCAAGCGCCGCGACACCCACCACCTGGGTCTCCCAGCCGCGCTCGCGCCGCCGAGCCGACCGAGTGCCGGCCAGCGCCACGCCGGCGAGGATGACCGCGCCCGGGATCCCGACGGCCAGGAGTCGCCCGGAGGTCAGACCATCCGCCGTTGGACCGTCGCCTGAGGGCACGGTCGAGGCCGCGAGCGCGAGCACGACGAGGTGGAGCGCGGCGTGGACGGACCACGCCGCGCGGGGTCCGAGTGCGAGCGCCACGGACGACACGCCTGCGTCTCGGTCTCGTTCCACGTCGGCGAGCGCGTTGGCGACCGCGAGCGCCGCGCCAGCACAGAACGCTGCCGGGAGCAGGACGCCGAACGTTCCGGGCACGGAGCCCGTCGCGCCGGCCCAGGCGTAGACCGGAAGCAGCGGGATCCCCAGCGCAAACGGCAGCCACGACCATGGCGTGCCCTTCAGCCGCAGGTCGTACAGCAGTCCGATGGCCAGGATCAGGGTCCCGAGCAGGAGCACCATCGGTCCGCCACTCGCGCTGACAACCAGACCGGCGACGCCGGCAGCGACCGCCAACCCGGTCGCGAACCGAGCTGTGACGAGACCGGCCGGGATCGGCTTGGCGGCCTTGCGACCGGCGTCCAGGGGCTCATCGATGACGTCGTTGGCGATGCCGATCGCGGCCTGAAGCAGGAGCATTCCGATCGCCAGGCGCAGGGCCGTCGCGCCCGCACCGCCGGCTGTCAGGGCGATGACCCCGGTGGCGACGGCGTCGACCAGGACCGGGAACGGGTGTGTCAACCGGATGAGCGCGCCGAGGCGCGTCGCGTGGCCCGGGCGATGACACTCCGGTGGCCGCGGAGCGCGCCCCCGCGACGCCTCAGACGTAGACGAGCTCGTCGAAGTTCGCGACGAGATACTCGATCAGGCGGTCGCGTCCGTCCGCCACCTGGCCACGGATGCCGGGCACGAGCGCGTAGAGCGTGACGGCCGGAACCATCAGCCGGCCCTCCGCGTCGCGGCCCAGCATCGCGGGCGGGCCACCTCCAGAAGCGAACACCCGTTCGAATTCGTGCTCGCTGAGGCCGGCTGCTGTGCGGAACTCGTCGATGACCTGGAGGACCCCCCGGCGGATCGCGATGTCGCGCATCAGCTCGCCGGCCCAGGCGTCGATCTGGTCGTCCGTCTGATCGGCGAGGCGGCTCCGATACTCGCTTCGATCGGCCGACAGTCCGGTGCTCGGCAATCGCTCTCCTCTGGCGTCCGTGCGGGACACCGGTCGCGGCGAGTATGCCAGAGCGCTTGCCCGAGTCTGCCCAGTGCCGACCCCGCTCGCGCTCACGCACGAGGGCCCGCGACGGGCCGTCAGCCGCCAGCGATCGCGGCGCGGGAGGCGACCGTGTCAGGCTCGAGGTCCGACAGGCGTTCGAGGACCAGATCCGCGAGCTCGGTCGCACCGGGTGCCGGGGGCACGGAGTGATTCGGCACCAGCACGACCGTCATGCCCGCCGCCTTCGCCGCCCGCACGCCGTTCAACGAGTCCTCGACGACCAGGCACCGCTCAGGCGCGGCCCCCAGACGGCGCGCCGCCTCGAGGTAGACGTCGGGCTCCGGCTTGCCGTGGGGCACCTCGTCGGACGAGACGACGGTGCGGAGGTCGCGGACGAGCCCGACGGACTCGAGCGCTGCGTCGATGACCTCGCGGTGCGCGGACGATGCCACGGCGACCGGCCACCGGCCGGCGATCCTGCGCACCGCCTCCACGGCGCCGGGGATCAGCGGGGGACCGTCGCGCCGGTACCGGGCGACGACGGCGTCCACGATCGCCCGCTCGATCTGCTCGGCCGAATCGTCGAGCGCCAGGCGCTCGCGCATCGTCGCCGACCACTGCCGCGAGTTGGCGCCCATCACGGCCATCCGCTCTGTCTCGCCCCACCCACGGCCACGCTCGCGTGCGAAGCTCTGCCGGACCTCGTCCCACCAGATCTCGGAGTCGACGAGGACCCCGTCGAGATCGAAGATGACCGCTTCGATCGCCGCCAGCGGTGCCGGCCTCACGCGGACGCTGGGTCGCGCGGGCCCGGGAGCTGAATGGAGTCGGGAACGACGTCGACTGGTGTGGTGGTCGTCGGCGCAGCGTTCGGCGGCAGACGTGCGTCCATTGCGGCGAACAGCGCGAGCGCGAACGAGGCAAGACGGGCGGCGATGTCGTCCGCTCCCCGAAGCGCGTGCCCCTCCACCTGGAACGACACCAGCCGCCGACCGCCCTGGTTCTCCATTGCCAGCTCGCCGGTCTCGACGCGGGCCCAGCGCACGAGCCTGGCGCTGGCGCGAGGCGCGTCGGCGGCGACGTCGACCCGGACGTCACAGGAAACCAGGCCCGCGGTGGCGAGCGCCAGGACCACGTACCGGGCCCCAGGATCGTCGCCCCAGTCGATCCACACATCCGGATCCGAGTCGTCGCACAACGCCTGGAGGACCGGCTGGACGACCGCCACGACGTCTGGACCGAGTGACCTCGGTCCCGGCGCATCGGCGCGCCAGTCGATCAGCCGCATCCTGGTCCACTCCGTCCGTCCGGCCCGGGGGCCCGCTCAGGCGCGAGCGTAGCACGGCCCATGGCCGGCTCGAATGGCCGGGAGCCCCGTGTCGTGCGCCGGCGGCACCCGGGCTCGCCCCGACGCGCCCGGCAACCCGTGTCAGGCGGTCGCGCCGGCTCCGCGCCGCGTGCCGAGGCTCAGGATCGCCAGGATGAGCGCTTCCAGCAGCGTCCAGCCGATGAGGGCCACGATGGCCGCCACGTCGAGGGTGCTTTCATCGGCCGTCACCCGGTCGAGCGAGAACATGCCGCGGAACGGCTCCACGAAGGGATCCGTGACACCAAGGATCAGCGACACGACGTCGTTGCCGACGTTGGCGGCAAGCAGCAGCAGGACGATCCGCAGGAGCAGCAGGGCCTGGAGGATGCCGAAGAGGAGCATGACCACCCGCCGGATCAGCTCGCCCGCGGTGGGTCCTGACCGGTAGGTCGATTCGCGCGTCACGACGTGGTCGCGCGCGTACGCCTCGCGCGTGGCGACCGGGGCGGGATCCGCCACCGTCTCGCGGACCGTCGTACGCTCGTAGTCGGTCATCTGAGTGACCTCCCTCCGTGTGCTACGGACGGCGGCAGCATCGTGACGCGCGAGCGCCGGGCGCACGCCACGCTCGCGCTAGGGTGTTGCAAGGGTGCGACAGCCCGGACGTGCCGCGGCCGCGCCACCGTCACGCCGGGCAGATCGACCGTTCGGACAGGGGCCCACGCGGGTCGGCTTCCGGCTGGAGCGGGCTGCGTGCGACCCGTGAGCCGTCTCACGGTGGTCGATGCCGGGCGGCGAGGGCAGGGATAGTATCCGCGCATGTTCCTCTTTCGCACGGCCCAGCCGGCCCTTCCCTCCCCCGCCGAGACCCTGCCCGGCCGATCGACTCCGATCGGTGAGGTGCCGCCTCATTTCGTGAACGGGCGTTCGCTGACGCCGCCCTATCCGGACGGGCTCGAAGTCGCCGATTTCGCGCTCGGCTGCTTCTGGGGTGCCGAGCGGGAGTTCTGGCAGCTTCCGGGCGTGTGGGCGACGGCGGTCGGCTACCAGGGTGGCCAGACGCCGAATCCGACCTACCAGGAGGTGTGCTCCGGTCGAACGGCGCACGCGGAGGTGGTGCGCGTCGTCTTCGACCCCGCCACGGTTCGTTACGGCGACCTGCTCCGGACCTTCTGGGAGTCGCACGATCCGACGCAGGGGATGCGCCAGGGCAACGACGTCGGGACCCAGTACCGGTCCGCGGTCTACGCCCATTCCGACGCCCAGCGCCGCGCCGCGGAGGCGTCACGCGACGCATACGAGGCGCGCCTCGCCGCGGCAGGCTACGGCCGGATCAGGACGGAGATCGCCGACGCCGGCCCGTTCTACTTCGCCGAGGACTACCACCAGCAGTACCTGGCGAAGAACCCGATGGGCTACTGCGGGACCGGCGGAACCGGCGTCAGCTGTCCTGTCGGGCTCGCGGCCGGCGTCTCCGCTGACCGCAGCTGACCGGGCTCGAGCCGCCGGAACGGCCAGCGTCGGCGGGCGACAGCGCTCGCCGGCCCGACCCGACGCCGGACGGCAGACCCGCCGTCTGGCTCGTGCGCCACGGCGAGACCGAGTGGTCGAAGTCCGGTCGGCACACCGGGCGCAGCGACATCCCGTTGACGGACAGGGGACGGCACCAGGCTCGCCTGGCTGGCGAGCGGCTCGGCGGCAACCACTTTGGGCTCGTCATCTCGAGCCCGATGTCGCGAGCGCTTGACACCGCTCGCCTGGCGGGGCTCGGCGATCGGGTCCAGGTCGACCCCGACCTGTGCGAGTGGAACTACGGCGACTACGAGGGGATCACGACGCCCGAGATTCGGCGGTCCGTGCCCGACTGGACCGTGTGGACGCACCCGGTCCCGAACGGCGAGACCGCCGCGATGATCGGCAACCGAGTGGACCGGGTGATCTGGCGCATCCGGGCGGTGGAGGGAGACGTGGTCGTCTTCGCCCACGGGCATGTGCTGCGGGTGCTCACCGCCCGGTGGCTCGGCCTGCCGCCGGAGGCCGGACGCCTGTTCGGGCTAGACACCGCAACGCTGTCCGTGCTCGGCTGGGAGCGCGAAACCGCCGTGATCGAGCGCTGGAACGAAGCGTGCGGCATGCGGTGACGTCGGCTGCGACCGCGCTGGGGTGCGCATGACGACCCTGCGCGTCTGACCTGCCCTCGATCGCGGCGGTCGGGACGAGCGCCGCCGCCTCACGACGACCACACGAAGTGCCCGACCCAAGGATGGGTCGGGCTATACGCCGCCGAAGGCATCGCCGAGCGGTGTGGTTTCCCCTACGCGGTCGCGGCGGCCGCGGCCTCGCAGGTGGTTTCCCCCAGCCGCAGCTGGGCGGCGAGAATATTCACGTTGACGTCGCAGACGTTCGCGGCGATCGCCACCGGCAGCAGGACCGTCAGGTCGTCGATCTGAACGTTGACGAGAGCGTTGCCGGCCTGATTGCGGCCGCCCTGATTGCCGCCTCCCTGGCCGTCACCCGTGCCCGGCGTCGCGATGGACTCGGCCGTCGCGGTGCAGGTTGTGTCTCCGGCATCGGCCTGCTGGGCAAGCACGTTGACGTTGATGTCGCAGAGGTTCGCCGCCAGGGCGATCGGGACCGCGATCGTGACGTCCGAGATCTGAACATTGACGAGACTGTCGCCCGCCTGGTTGCCGGCTGCCGCCACAGGGCTGACGAGCGCGAGAGCGAGCAGTGCGCTGCCCGCAATCCCGGTAGTCCATGTCTTTCGATTCATCTGCTTCTCCCTGGTGGGCTGGACGCCTGGTCGGTCATCCTCGATCCACCGTAGCGCTCGAAGCCGAGCATTCCATTACGGGAATCCGCAGTCTTTTCGAGGCCGCGACGTCGACGACGTACGGGGTGCTCGCACGCCCATGGCGGGGCACGGCCGCGGGGAGAAACGCTGCCTCCGGTCTTCCACAGGGCCCGGGGGTAGGCTGCGCACCGTCGTAGCCAAATGGGTGGCTTCACTCGGATGGACGCCACCCTTGTTGCCTGTTCAGGACGAGGTGGCGGCCGGTGTCTGAGGCGATCTTCGGTCAGAGTGCCGAGCTCGCGTCGGTCGAGCGCTTCCTCGATGAGGTCCGTGTCGGACCGTCGGCGCTTGTCGTGGAGGGCGAGATCGGGACCGGGAAGACGACGCTCTGGAGGGCGGCGGTTTCGGCTGCCCGAGCCCGTGGGTACCGCGTGCTGGCGTGCCATCCCGGTGAGTCCGAAGCTCAGCTGGCGTTCGCAGCGCTCGGCGACCTGCTCCAGGGCGTCCTCGACGAGCCCCACGCGAGCCTTCCCGGGCCCCAGTATCGGGCACTGAAGGTCGCCGTCCTGATGGAGGATCCGGAGGATTCGCCGCCGGATCAACGGTCGGTCGCCGTGGCAACCCTCGGGATTCTGCGGTCCATCTCAGAACAGTCGCCGACCCTTGTCGCCGTCGATGACCCCCAGTGGATGGATCGTGCATCGGCGCGCGTGCTCGAGTTCGCCCTCCGGCGGCTCGAGAGCGAGCGGGTCGGGATCGCCGTCGCGCTGCGGACGGGAGAGCCACATCTCGTGCCGGCGCTGGTGCATCGCGATTTCCCGCCGCGGGATCCGCATCGGCTGACGCCGGCGCCGCTGCGCCAGGATGCACTCGACGCGCTGTTTCGCGCCCGCCTCGGGGACAGCTTCGCGCGGCCCATCCTGGCCCAGGTCACCGCGGCATCGGGAGGCAATCCGCTCTTCGCACTGGAAATCGCGCGGGCCATGCTCGGCGGTGAAGTCCGGCCGCAGCCAGGCGAGCGCCTGTCCGTACCGGGGACGCTTCAGCAGTTCGTCCGCGGCCGGCTGGCAGACCTGCCGACGGACGTCCGGGAGCTGCTCTCCATGGCAGCAGCGGTATCCGAGCCGACGATCGGACTGCTCGAGAAAGCCGCGTCGCGACCGCCAGGCCTGCTGGCCACCATCGAGGTCGCCGTGCGAGCAGGCGTGGTCGAGGTCGCTGGCGAGCAGCTCCGATTTACCCACCCGTTGTTCGCCTCGACGCTGTATCACGCGGTCGCGCCTGGCCGGAGACGGGCGCTTCACCGGACCCTGGCCCGATTCGTTCGGGGTCCGGACGAGCGGGCCCGGCACCTTGCGCTGGCGGCTGAAGGTCCGGATGCCGCGGTTGCGGCCGCGCTCGATGAGGCGGCGCGCGGGGCCGCCGCGCGCGGCGCTCCGGATGCGGCCGCGGACCTGTCCGAGCAGGCATACCGGCTGACGACCCGCGGCGATCGAGCGGCCGGCTACCGGCGACGCCTCGAGGCGGCCGAGTATCACTTCGCCGCCGGCGACACGGGAACGGCACGCCACCTCCTCGAGGAGCTGGCGACCACGGTCGAGCCCGGGCGACGGCGAGCCGACGTCCTCCGCCGCCTCGCCAGGGTCCGCTACCGCAGCGACAGCTGCTCGGTTGCCGCGGAGCTGCTGACACGCGCGCTCGACGAAGCGGGCACCGACGTCTCGCTTCGAGCCGGGATCGAGCGTGACCTGGCATGGGCGGTCGCGCTGTGTGGGGACGTGCCGGACGCAGCGGAGCACGCGAGATCCGCTCTCGGCTCGTCGACGGACGAGCCGACGAGGCGATGCTGCCCGAGCTTCTTGCCGCGACCGGCATGGCCGACTTCCTGCTTGGCGCAGGCGTGCACACCGAGGTGATGCGCCGCTCGGTGGAGCTCGAACGCCCACGCCCCGAGTTCCGATCGAGTGGCGCCCGAGCATGATGCTCGGCATGCTCCTGAAGTGGTCGGGCGATCTTCAGGGCGCACGTCGGCGTTTCGAGGACCTGCACCGCCGGGCGCTCGAAGACGGGGACGAGACATCGCTCCCGTTCCTCCTCTCTCAGATGAGCGAGACGGCGACGTGGGCCGGCGACTGGGCCGCCTCGCGACGGCAGGCGGAAGAAGCGCACACGCGCGCGCTCCAGACCGGTCAAGAGCCGATCAGGGCGGTGGTCCTGTATGCAAGAGCTCTCGTGGAGGCCCATCTGGGCCTCGTGGAGGAAGCGCGCGCTTCTGCCCGAGCGGGTCTGGAACTCTCGGAACAGGTCGGCTCAGTGATCTCGATGATGCTCAACCAGACGGTCCTGGGGTTCGTCGAACTTTCGCTCGACGAGCCGGCCGCGGCGCACGAGCGCCTGGGGCCCCTCGTGTCCTGGCTGGATGTGGTCGGCATCCGCGAGCCCGGGGTCCTCCGGTTCGTGCCGGACGAGGTCGAGGCACTGATCTCCCTGGGGCAGCTCGCCAAGGCAGACGAGCTGTTGGCGCCATACGAGGTAGATGCAGCACGGCTCGGGAGGACCTGGGCGCTGCTCGCGGCGGCCCGGGGGCGCGCCCTGCATACCGCCGCGGCCGGCGACGCCGTGGCGGCAGCAGCTTCTCTCGAGCGGGCTCTGGATGATCACCGGGCGAGCGCGCAGCCATTCGACCGCGCTCGGGCCTTGCTCGTGCTCGGAAGCGTCCAGCGTCGCAC
Organism: Chloroflexota bacterium; assembly: GCA_030447745.1. Taxonomy (GTDB): domain Bacteria; phylum Chloroflexota; class Limnocylindria; order Limnocylindrales; family CSP1-4; genus JACDAV01. Next base: position 412,013 of record JAUJOH010000001.1, read on the forward strand.
TCGGCGGAGAAAAGCCGCTCGCGCATCGCTGGGGGCCGCACTGGAGACCTTCGAAGGCCTTGGCGCAGAGCTCTGGTCAGCCAAGGCACGTCGGCTCCTGGGCAGGGGCGCAGGCGAGCTCGCGGACCCCGCGCCGACCCTGACGCCTGCCGAGCGGCGCGTGGCGGAGCTCGTGGCGGCCGGCGGGACGAATCGGGAGGTCGCGGACCGGCTGTTCGTCAGCGTGAGGGCCATCGAGGTCCACCTCACCAGCATCTACCGAAAGCTCGGCATCAGGTCGCGATCCGAACTTACCGCACGAATCGGCGACGACAATCGCCCGCGCCTGGACCAGCAGACGGGAGCTGGACCACGCTGAGCCTGTCTGGCCGGGCCGTCGCCGACGGTACACTCCGTTGCCCACGACTCCGGTCGACAGGACCGAGATCGCCAGGCGAAGAGGAAGAGACATGATGCAAGAGGTCGTTCCCGTCGTCGACGGTGGCGTACAGGGCGCTGACGTCGACCCCGCGCTCCTCCGGGAGCTGGTGGCGCACCTCCGCCAGGATCGGACGCCGCTTCGTGAGGAGTGGACGCGTCGTATTACGGAAGCGCAGCTGCTGAGCGTGATGACGCCGGACGAGATCTTCTCCGAGGTCACGGCCGTCTACGACAACTACGTCGATGCCCTCGAGACGGGGAGCGTCGAGGCACTCGAGGCGTACGCCAGGAACCTGTCCGAGCGGATCATCCCGCGGGGTGTCGAGACCCACGAAGTGCTCGGTGTCGTCCTGCTGCTGCGAGACGTCCTGGCCCGCTCGTTGTTCGAGAAGTACCAGGATGATTTCGGTCTCATGAACCGCGTCCTCGACGCGTACGAGCCGGCCGCCAACCGCATCGCGGTCACGGTCGGCGTCAGCTTCGTCCAGGAGCGAGAACGTGTCATCCGGCAGCAGCAGCTGGCGATTCGGGAGCTGTCGACCCCCGTCCTGAAGGTGCGCGATCAGCTCCTGATCCTGCCGATCATCGGAGCCCTGGACACCGGACGCGCTCGCCAGCTGACTGAACAGCTGCTGACCGGGATCCGGGAGAGCCGAGCCAAAGTGGTCGTCATCGACATCACCGGCGTGCCGGCGATCGACATGGCTGTCGCCAACCACCTCGTTCAGGCGGTCCGCGCCTCTGGCCTCATGGGCGCGCGAGTCATCATCACGGGCCTGTCAGCCGATATCGCCCAGACGCTCGTGAACCTCAGGGTGGACCTCAGCATGATGCAGAGCGTCGGCGACCTCCAGGGAGGGATCGAAGAGGCGGAGCGCCAACTCAGCTACGCGGTCACTCGCACCGGCGACGTCTCGCGCGAGCCCGAAGCGTAAGACCGCCCTGCGATGCCCGTCTCCATCCTGAAGCAGCGCGAATACCTCATCGCGTCGATCCAGTCGGCGCTCACGGACACCGAGGTGCTCGAACTCCGAGACGCGCTGCTGGCAGAAGTCGCGAAGCACCGGGCGCGCGGAGTGATCGTCGACGTGGCGGCACTTGACGTCATCGACTCGTTCGTATCCCGCTCGCTCAGCACGGTCGCGAGGACGAATCGGTTGCGGGGGGCGAAGACGGTGGTCGTCGGGATTCGGCCGGACGTCGCCGTTGCGATGAGCCAGTTCGGGCTCCGGTTGGATGCCGTTCACACCGCACTGGACCTCGAAGCGGGCCTCGAGCTCCTCGACAGCTAGCGCCACCGATCCTCTTGGAAGAGATTCGGGTGCACATTGCCTCCGACGCCGACACCGTCGTCGCCCGCCAGAAGGGCCGCGAGGCAGCGCTATTGATCGGCTTGTCTCGGACCGAGGCGACGTTCGTCGCCACGGCAATCTCCGAGATTGCCAGGAACATCACCATCCATGCCGGTCACGGTGAGGTCGTCATTCGGGAGGTCACCGAGGACGGCCGCCGCGGCATGGTCGTCGTGGCGCGGGACGAGGGACCGGGGATCCGCGACGTTGCGGCGGTGCTGCGCCAGGAGTACAGCTCTGACGCGGGCCTCGGGATCGGTCTGTGGGGCGCGCGCAGGCTCATGGACGAGATCGAAGTCTCGTCCGCGCCCGGGATGGGCACGACGGTCACGATGAAGAAGTGGCGCGGCATCGACGAAGTCGGCTTGCTCCTTCATGAGTGAAGCTCCCCTACCGCCGCCGGTACGAGGTCATCGTTTCTTCCGCGGCTGCGACGCTGCGTAGGCTGCGCCGGCCTCGACCCACCGGGCGAGGTCGGCATCGGCGGCAATGCCGGCCGGGGCGACGTAGACCGTACCGCGAGCCGGTCGGCCGGTGAAGTCCATCGGGCGGGTGTGCGGTCGCGCCAGCGCGGCGTCGTAGTCCTGCGAGCCCACCCGAACGATCAGCTCGTCGCCGAGGATCGCGACGGCCATCCGGTCGTCGACCATGAGCGCGATCCCGCCGAACATCTTGCGCTCGGTCACGTTCCCGCGGCCGGCGAGGAGTGATCGGATCCGTTCGGCCAGCCGTTCGTCGAAGGGCATCGTCGTCTCCTAGTCGCGGTCGGGTGGCGAGCCGGCCGCCCCTGGGGCCGCAATAAGGCGGCGGCTCGGGCGAGCGGCAGCGTCTAGGGCGGCGGGGGCACCGCCCGCGTGCGGCCGGTTGCCTCAGCGAACTCCCACAGGTCGATCTGGCGCGGCGTGACGCCGAAGCTCGTGAGCGCCGTGCAGACCTGGCTACGGTGGTCGGTTCCGTGCTGGATCACATGCGCGAGGCGGAGGCCCACCGGCGAGTGGAGCTCCCAGCCGTTGTCGACCTCGACCACGTCCCTGTCGGGGTCCACCTCCTCGGCGAGCACCTCGGTCCACGCCGTGCCGTTCCTCGCGATCACCGAGCGCAGCTCGGCCAGGCTGGTCGGCGCGCCTTCGTCGATCTGAGCGGTCTCGCGCCGGAAGAACGACAGATACCAGCTGTCGGATCGGACGAAGTGTCTGAACGTGTCCACGATCGAGCCGTACGTGCCGGAGGCCGGCGCCTCGAGCTGCTCGGGAGTCAGGTCGAGGCACTCGTCGATGAGGCGCTCGGTGGCCCAGATGTGGTGGGCGAAGGCGTCGCTGAGCAGCGAAACGCTCATCGGGCGCCTCCGGCGTGCGCCTTGGCGACGTCCCCGATGAGCTTGGCCAGCTCCTGCGGGCGCGACCACATCGGCCAGTGGCTCGTGGGCAGGTCGACCCAGGTCACGTTGCGGAGCTCGGGGATGCCGGCAAGAAATGCCCAGTCGGGATGCTCCTTGGCGTAGGTCTGGTACTGCTCTGCGCTGAACCCCGTGCAGATGATCGTGCTCGGGACGTCGCGGCGCGCGTCGTTCGTCAGCTCGGCCGCCTCGCGCAGGAGGCTGCCCGGGACCGGGACTGCCCGCTGGCGGAACGTCTCCTTCTGCTCCTCGCTGAGCCCGTCGAGGTTCTCCTCCTCAGCGATCTCGTCCCAGACCATGGGCTTCTCGACGCCGTCGAAGTCCGGGTCGAGAGCGCCCTTCCCGGGTGCGGTGTCGACGTAGACCATGGCGGCGATCCGCTCGGGGACCCGGTCGCTCGCGGCGTAGCCGGAGAAGCCCGTTGCGCTGTGGACGGCGAGGACGACCGGCGCATCC
>JAUJOH010000002.1:0-36305 GCA_030447745.1 Chloroflexota bacterium
GTCGTGGGCGGGGACGTACTTGCGGATCACGGTGGCGAACCCGCCGCCGAGCGGGGAGTAGACGCCGCCGGTGCCGGTCGTCGCTATAGACAGCTGCGTGGTGGCGGCGGCTGCGCTGGCAGTGGCGCCGGCCGGCGTTGCCGAGCCGCCGGCGGGTGTCGGGCTGGTCCCGGTCTGGCACGCGCCCACGGCGACGACCAGCGTCGCGGCCGCCGCCATGCCCGCGCGGTGGCTCCTGCGCGGTCGTGGATCATGCAGCTGGTCCCGAATCATGGTGAGGCCTCCCTTGAAGGTGCTGCCGCAAGCCCGCTGCGCACTGCTTCGACGGCCCCGCGGACCAGCCAGCGGAGCATATGACCCGGTCGGCATCAGTGGAAGTGGAGACCGATATCCCACGGTCGGGGTCGCGACGGCGACGAAGTGGCTCCGGCGCTAAGGCGGACGCTATCGGACGGGTACCATAACGTCGAAGGCCCCGGCGCCGACCGCGACCGGGAGAAGGCAGCACTCCAGGCAGCCGCGTCCACGACCCAGAATGAGAGTCTTCTCATCGAGCGCTCATGGTGGTCTCACGTCCGTGCGGCATGGTGCCGCTCGTAATGACCGCGGTCGACCAACGGGCAGCCGAGCACGCCGGACCACGGGGGTGCCGGTGGACCTGAAGCGCGTGGCTGCCGCGGCGGTCGCCGCTGTGCTGGCGTTGGGCGCGGGCTCCATCCTCTTCCTGCACCCGCAACGGAGCGCTTTCGAGGCGATCGAACTGACGGCGGACAAGAGCGACTCGCCGGTCGCGCGTCGGATCGGCCAGGGGCGGGTGATCCACCTCCCCGACCGTGGCGCGGCCGACGATTCCGCCGACGGTGAGGACGCGACCGATGCCGGTGCCGGGTTTGCGGCCGACGATGCGACCGATCACCGTCGCACGGATGCCGGTGCGGACACCGCTGTCGATGCCACCGAGGAGCACGTCGAAACGACTCCCGGCGACGCGACCGCGGACCGTGCCGCCGATGCCGGCGACGACACCGCTGTCGATGCCACCGACGACGACGCGCCGAGCGCGCCGGACGATGCCACCGACGACGCGCCGAGCGCGCCGAGCCCGCCTGACGATGCCACCGACGACGCGGCCCCCGACGACGCCACGGACGGCGCAGCCCCCGACGACGATGCGACCCCGGACGACGGAGTGCCTGGAGCGGCCCCGGAGGTGGACGACGGTGCGCCAGCCGACGATGCGGACGAGGCCGGCGGCGATGACGATGCCTCCGAGGGAGAAGGGACCGACGACTAGGATCGCCGGCGCTGACCACGGGACGGAACCAGAGCACTGACCGTCACACCGAGAAGGTCCACAAGACCCGGCACGCGCGGTGATCCTCTCAGATGCTCCGCTGGATGGCACAAGGGCAACAATCCGGGCTGGAACGCGCCGGATCCCTGAGCCAGGCAACCCGCCTCACGCTCGTCTGCTGACGGGTCCCGACCGTCACCCGGCGCGCGGGGTGCTCTGACCCGCGCCACCTCCATCCCCGGTGGCATCTGACAGGAAAGGCAGCTCGGCTTCGAGCGGTGTCTGCTGGCTGTCGCAATGTGTGACGACGCCCGTCGGCGGGCGGCGGCTTATCGGCTGCCGTTCGCTGATCCTGTTGCGCCCCCCACTCGGCGGATAGTCCTCAGACGTCGGCGAGGGCCACTTGGCCGATCGGCCGCATGCGCCGCGGCATGAAGTTCAGAACTCGAGGCCGTACTGTTCGATGATCGGGAGCGTCCGCTCGAAGTCGACCCGGCAGCCGAACTGCGCGGCCAGTGCCGGGAGCGTCTCCGGGTCGTACTCCCCGCCGGGCTCGGCCAGCTTCCGGAAGACCGCCTCGAGACCACCCGGGGAGATGAGCTCGAGCAGGCGCGTGGGCGTGTCGCCGGCGTTCCAGAACGTGTGCCACTGCCCACGAGGCTTGAAGACGAGATCGCCCGGGTCCGCGAAGACGACGTGGTCTCCGAGCACCGCCCCGAGCCGGCCCTCGAGCACGAAGCTGTACTCGTCCTCACGCTCGTGGAAGTGGAGCGGTCCTGCGAGCACACGCGGGCCGAGCCGGTGCTCGACGAGCGAGAAGCGCGCGTCAGTGTCGGCCGAGTCGATCATGAACCGGTCTGCCCGGCTCGCCGGATCGCCGGTGATCTCGCCCTCGTCCGGCCCCAGCATGCGGGGCGCTGCAGAGGTTGACGTGTCGGTCATTGTTGCGTCTCCTTCTTTGGCGTGCGTGTCGTCCATTCGGTGGGTCGCGGGCGTCGGGCGCCGGCCGTCCCGGTCACCGGGCGATGGCGACGCGGCGCGAGCACGCGGCGGGGCTGCGAGCGGCGTGCATGAGGCGACGCTAGGCGGTCCACCTGCGCCACACCATTCCAGATTCCTGGTATTTCCGGCGACGCGGTTCGCGCGTACAGTCGCGTCGTGAGCACCCTCGCCGCGGAACGCGCCGCCACATCCATCGCCCGCCTGGCGCAAGAGCACCACGACCTGGCGACGTTCTGGCAGGAAGCGTCGGCGGTCATCGCGCCTGTCGTGCCGAACTACCAGGGCCCGTGCTGGTACACGCTCGACCCGGTGTCGCTGCTCGTGACCAGCCACTTCAACCCGTACATGCCGGAGCTGCCCGCCGACGCCTTCGTCGCCGAGTACTACGAGGACGACGTCAACAAGCTGGCCGACGTCGCCCGGTCCGCCGGCGGCCTCTCGACGCTCCACGAGGCGACCGGGGGCGACCCGAGCAGCAGCCCGCGCTGGCGCGCCAACATGCTCCACGGCGGCGACCAGGAGCTGATCGCAGCGCTTCGGACCCACGGAGGCCAGGCCTGGGGCGCGCTCGGCGTGTACCGCGAGCCCGGGCGACCGATGTTCAACGACGTGGAGCGGCGGTTCATCCGGACCGCCGCTCCACATCTGGCGGAAGGTGCCCGACGGGCGCTCCTCATCGGCGAGGCGACCGAGCCGGATGCCCCCGACGCCCCAGGCCTCGTCGTCTTCTCGACGGGCTGGGAGGTCGACTCGGTGACGCCCGGGGTCGAGCGCTGGCTGGTCGACCTGCCGGATGGCGACTGGAGCGCCGGCCGCTTGCCCTCGGCGGTGCTCGCCGTGGCCGGGCGCGCGCGTCGAGCGGCGGAGCGCCCTGACGCGCCGTCGGAGATCGCGGTCTCACGCGTCCTCGGTCGGTCGGGGACCTGGGTGGTGCTGCATGGCGTGTCGCTGGTCGCCGGTGGTTCGAGGCGCGTGGCGGTGATCGTGGAGCCGGCACACCCCGCCCGCATCGTGCCGCTGCTGATGACCGCGTACGGGCTCACGCAGCGTGAGCAGGACGTGACCCTCCTCGTGCTGAACGGCCATTCGACGACGGAGATCGCGGACGCGCTGGTCGTCTCGCCACACACGATCCAGGAGCACCTGAAGAACATCTTCGAGAAGACTGGCGTCCGGAGCCGCCGCGACCTGGTCGGCAAGGTCTTCTTCGCGCACTACGAGCCCCGCGTCCGCGACAACGAGCGGCGGGCCGCGCAGAACCGGCCGCTGCGGGGAGGTCCGGTGGACTCCCGGGCGACGACGCCGACTCCCAGCTGACCGGCCGGAGTCGCCACCTCGGCCTCGTGTCATCGCTCGATCGCCGGGAGGATGAGCTCGTCCACCACGGTTCTTGGCGTGATCGACTGGTCGCCGTCGTAATTGCCCGCCGTCAGGGCGACGACGAGGTCCAGCTCGGGGACGATGAGGAGCCGCTGACCACCGTTCCCGATCCCGCCCTTCCAGCGTACCGATGGAGGCGCCGTGCCGAACGCGCCGAGATACCACTGGTAGCCGTACTCGAAGCCGGGCGCGATCGAGACGTGGGACCGCAGGGCCTCGCCCAGCCAGTTCTCTGGCACGACCTCGCGGCCATCCCAGCGGCCCTCACGGAGGACCGTCTCTCCAATCCGCGCGAGGTCGCGGGGGGCAAGTCGCAGTCCGGATGCCGCCGACGCGACGCCGTCATGGCCGGCCGTCCACTCGAAGCTGCCGATGCCGAGTGGCTCGAACAGGACGTCGCGCGCGAACGCCTCGAGCGGCTGTTGCGCGCCGCTGCTGATCAGTCGCCCGACGAGCGCCGACGCGCCACCGCAATACCGCCACCGCGAACCCGGCTCCTCCACGATCGCTCGCTCGAAGATGTAGCGGTGACGGTCCGGCGCCAGCTCCATGGCGATCTCGCTGTTCTCTTCGCTCGTGTACGGGGCGTCCTCGTTCCAGTCGATCCCCATCGTCATCGTCAGGGCGTGCTCGATCCGGAGCCGGCCCCAGGCCGCGTCGCCCGCCACATCGGCGTATTCCGGGAACTGGGCCACCAGCGGCTCCGGACGGGGCGGGAACGTGGCCACGCTGCAGGGCGATCCCGTACAGAAGCCCGACGATGCTCTTGGTGACGGATCGCACGTCGTGCAGCGTCCGCGGCCCGAACGTGACGGAGCCCAGCGGTTCGTTCCACCTGACATCGTGGCCCGCGCCGTAGTGCTCGAGAACCATGTGTCCGTGGCGGATCACCACGACGCCATGGAGCGGCGCCGCCCGTCCGGCTCGTACCGCCTCCCCCGAGGCGATCATCGAGATCGGAGGCGATGCCCGCCTCGAGAGCTTCAACCGCGGCCATTCCTCCACCGTCACACCTCGTCACGTCCGGCCGGTCGACGTAGCGGCGATCGTGGGGTCCCCGAGCGTTGTGCGGACCGCGATTGCCGTAGACTCCGCGTCGCCCGGTGCACTTGGCAGGCCGAATGGCCGATCCGGGCACGCGCCATGGTGGCCTTAGCTCAACCGGCAGAGCATCGGATTGTGGCTCCGAAGGTTACGGGTTCGAGCCCCGTAGGCCACCCCACCATTCCAAGCACGAATCGCCCTCTCGGGCCGTCCTGAGCGGTTCGCGCGTTCGCGGTTGACGACCGATCTGACGACCAAACTCGCTCGAGGAGAACCTCTACGCGCATGTCCTCCGGACCCTCCAGCGCGAGGCCGCCGATCGGATGGACGAGCTCTTCGCGGCCGTAGGCGAGTGATCCGGTAACGCGACGCTCCAAGCTAGAGCGATTCGGAGATCGCGGCGCGAAGAGCTTCGACGTCTGCGGGCGATCGTTGCGTCGGCGTGATGCTGTGTGGGTCTATCGGGCTCCGCTCGAATGGATCTCGATCAACCGCGGGAAGATGTGCATGTGGAGATGCGGGACTGTGTTGCCGTGGATCTCGTAGTTCACCTTCACGGGGTTTACCACCGACGCGACCCCGCGGCGGTCCGCATCGCGTCCTCCCAGAACTGCGCGCGATCCGGTTGAGGAAGCTCGTAGGGCTCGATCGCGTGCAGCTTGCTGACGACCAGCACGTAACCCGGAAGGACCGCTTTATCCGGGATCAGCACCCACGAAGCGGGAAGCTCGACGTACGCGCTGAACGGTTCCATCGGGCAGAACGGGCAGCCATCCTCGGTCAGCCGGCGCGCCCAGGTCTCAGGGTCCGTCCACGCCTTGACCGGATCGCTCGGGAACGACTCGCCCATACCTCAAGAATAGATCCGATTGACGACGATTCTGACGACCCGACGGGCGGATTCGGCCGGACCGCCCGAAAACTAGACGGACGGATTCTGTGCTCAAGGCAGGCCTCCGCGGACTCCTGCGGACCCCGGGCCCGGGCTTGTGGCTCGAAGGTTACGGGTTGGAGCCCCGTAGGCCACCCCACTCCTCGGACGGATTTGAGCGAGTGCCGAAGCCGCCAGGCGGTCGACGGCGGCGCCCGCGTCCTCGGGATCGGCGAGATCCTGTGGGACCTCTTCCCGGACGGCTCGCGCCTCGGCGGCGCGCCGTTCAACGTCACGGCCAACCTGCGCCGGCTCGGGCATCCGGCAACGTTCGCGACCGCCGTCGGCGACGACCCCCTGGGCCGCGAGGCGGTTGCCAGCGTGCGCCATCTCGGCGTGGGAACGGAGCTGATCGCCGCGGCGGACATCCTGCCGACCGGCACCGTGGTGGTGGCGCTCGGAGCCGATGGCAGCCCGTCGTTCGACATCGTGACACCCGCGGCCTACGAGGCACTCGTCCTCGACCGGGAGGCGATCGAAGCGGTCGTCGCCTGGGCGCCGCGTGCGCTCGTGTTCGGCACCCTCGCGCAGCGGTTCCGCGCCGTCCGGGAGACGACGCGCCGGCTCGTGGAAGCGATCAACTTCGAGGAGCGCCTCTACGACGTGAATCTCCGAGACGGGTGCTGGAGCGCGGAGCTCGTCCGGGAGCTGCTGCCGCTCGCCACGATCGTCAAGCTCAACGCGGAGGAGGCGAGGGCAGTGGCGGCGATCCTCGATTGCCCGGCCACCCCCGAGGCGATCGGCGAGCGTCTCGCCCGCGATCACGGCACTCGCGCGACCTGCGTCACCAATGGCGGCGAGGGAGCTTCCCTCTGGCTCGACGGCTCGCTCCACACCGTCGCCGGACTGCCGGTCGCCGTAGTCGACGCGGTGGGCGCGGGTGACGCCTTCGCGGCGGGCCTGTTGCACGGCCTCCTCGAGGGCGAGGACGGCCCTTCGGTCCTCGACTTCGCGAACCGGCTCGGCGCCCTCGTCGCGTCACGCCCCGGCGCATTGCCGCACTGGCGCCCGGACGAGATCGGCGCGGACGGTGGTCAGCGGAGCTCCCGGTAGGCGACACTGACGACGTCCCCGTCAAGCACGGCGTGAAACTCCATGGCGATGCTGCTGCCGTCCGGGCGACGAAGGAGCGCCTGGCTGTGCGCTTCGCCCAGCTCGACGACCGTCGCGAAGAGTGTGCGCGCAGCGTCGAGCGCCTCGGGCAGCACGAAGTCCGTGTAATGCCGACCAACGAGCCCGGCGCGATCGCCGTGCATCAACGAGGCCCAGCCGTCATTCGCGTCGACGAACCTCCCGCTTCGGGCGTCCATCGTGGCCCGCGGAACGCCCGGCTGGTCCCACCAGCGCTCCCGATCGTTCGCCTCGTATCGCCCGTCACGGTAGACGTAGAGCAGGCGCGGCGCGCCGCTCAGCTGCCCTTCGCTGACCGCCGCCCTCGGATAGAGCATTCGGAGACGGGTTTCGAGGTCTCCGGCTGAACCCGCCTCGTCCAGGATGCGCTCGACAACCCGACCGAACACCCGGTCGGATGAGGGCAGCGTGCGGGCTTGCGGGCGGTCTGGGTACATGTCGCTCGGCGTAGGAGTGTTGCTCCAGGAAGCGTCCCCTACCCCGCCGAGCGTGCTGGCTTCCGCTACCGAGCGTCGAGTTGCACCTCCGTTACGGCCAAACTCGTGGGCGTTCGTGACACCACGACGGTGTGCGGTCAGCGCAGACGACCCGAATGGTTCACCGCCCCACCGATTGCTCTACCGTGTCCGGGTGTACGTTCGAGCGCACCTCGAGCCGGCCGACACCGTCCGGCCGCGTCGCCGCTGACTCCCCTCAACCCGACCGTCATGCCGTTTCCGCAAGGCTTCCTGTGGGGCGCCGCCACGAGCAGCTACCAGATCGAGGGCGCCGTCGACGAGGGCGGGCGAGGCGAGTCGATCTGGGATCGGTTCGTCCGCGTACCGGGCGCGATCGAGCGGGGCGAGACCGGGGCCGTCGCGTGCGACCACTTCCACCGCTACCGCGACGACGTCGATCTGATGGGCGAGCTGGGCCTGCGCGCCTACCGTTTCAGCATCGCCTGGCCGCGGGTCCTTCCGAAAGGCGCCGGACGGCGGAACGAGGCGGGTCTCGACTTCTATCGACGCCTGGTGGACCGGTTGCTGGAGCGCGACATCGTGCCCGTCCCGACGCTCTACCACTGGGACCTGCCGCAGGCCCTCCAGGATCGGCACGGCGGCTGGACCGGTCGGGAGACCGCCGAGCGGTTCGGCGAGTACGGCGCGCTGGTCTTCGAGGCGCTCGGCGACCGGGTCGACCGCTGGATCACGCTCAACGAGCCGTGGGTGTCCGCGTTCCACGGCTACCACACCGGCGCCCACGCGCCGGGGACGCGGAACCTCGAGGCGGCGTTGCGCGCCTCCCATCACCTGCTCCTCGGGCATGGCCGGGCGGTCGACGCGTTCCGGGCAAGTGGCCGCGGCGGCGAGATCGGGATCACCCTCGACCTGCAGGTGAGCGATCCGGCGACCGATACCGAGGCGGACGTCGAGGCGGCCCGGCGTTCGGACGGCCACACCAACCGCTGGTTCCTCGACCCGGTCCTCCGAGGGAGCTATCCGGCTGACATGGTGGCGGTCCACGAGGATGCCGGCCGCGCTTTCGACCACGTGCGGCCTGGCGACCTGGCGACGATCGCCAAGCCGATCGACTTCCTCGGCATGAACTACTACTTCCGGCGCGACGTCGCGGCCGCGGACAACGAGCTAGGCTTCACCGACGTGCCGCCACGGGCCGGCGAGCCGACGACGGAGATGGGCTGGCCGATCCGCCCGGACGGGCTGCGCGACCAGCTCCTCCGGCTGAAGCGCGAGTACCCGCCCCTCCCGATCTACGTCACGGAGAACGGCACGTCCGACACCGCGGAGCCCGGGCCCGACGGCCGCATCGAGGACGCCGGGCGGATCGACTACCTCCGCGACCACTTCGCGGCGGCGGAGGAGGCCATTCGCGGGGGCGTCGACCTGCGCGGCTACTTCGTCTGGTCGTTGATGGACAACTTCGAATGGGCGCTCGGCTACCGACCGCGGTTCGGGCTCGTGCACGTCGACTTCGCGACCCAGGAGCGGCGTCCCAAGGCAAGCGCTGCGTGGTACGCGCGCGTCATCGGCGGGAACGCGATCGTCGACTGATCGACCGCCGATCGGCCCGATTCCCGGTGAGCCGTGATCCGCAGGGGCCTCAGGCCTCGCCGCGCTCGACGGGGTCGTACAGCTCGTAGTTGACCGCCGTCGCCGCCGTCGCCCCGCCGTGCGCGGCAGCCGACACCTGGTGCGCGTGCCCCGCGGTCACGTCTCCCGCGGCGAAGAGCCCGGGGACGGACGTTCGTCCCTCCGGATCGACCTCGAGATAACCGGCCTCGTCGGTTGCCGCGCCGAGACGGCGACCGAGCTCTGTGCGCGCCCGTTTGGGCGCCGACACGAACACCATGTCGCAGGCGATGTCGTCGTCGTCGCCGAGCTCGAGGCGCTCCATCCGGCCGTCCCGGTGGCAGTACGCCGCGACCGTCGTCCGGCGCACGGACACTCCGCGTTCCTCGAGCGCGCGAAGGTGCTGCCGCGGCGCCCGCGTCCGCCGCCGGCCGGTCACGAGCGTCACCCGGTCGGTGAAATGCAGCAGGCCAAAGGCCGTCTCGAGGGCGTCCTCGTCGTCTCCGACGACGGCGACGTGCCGCCCGATCGCCTCGTAGCCGTCGCAGACGATGCACCAGAAGAGGCTGACCCCGACGCACTCGTCGCGACCGCTGAATGCCGGGAACGCGTCGACCACGCCCGTGGCGAGCAGCACCGTTCTGGCCCGGATCGTCCTCGTTCGCGCGCTTGCCCGCTCGCCGAGTCCCGCCGCGTGGCGACGCTCGCGGTCCTGGTTGTCCGGAAGCCCGGGCGTCGCGTCGGTCGCCGATGTCTCGCGCGGCTCGATCGTCGCGACGAACCCGCCGGACGCGCGTCGATCCCGCCGAAGCCGGACGACGCGCCCCCCGCGAAGGTCCGCCCCGTACCGCACCGCCTGCTCCTGGCCGAGCAGCCGCAGGTCGGTGGCCGAGATGCCGTCGGGGAAGCCGAGATGGTTCCGCGTGACCTGGGACCAGAGCGAGCGGCCGGCGTCGTCGTCCGCGATGACGCACGAGCGGCACATCCGCCCGAGCTGGATGGCGGCAGACAGCCCCGCCGGGCCGCCCCCGACGACGAGACAGTCGACCGATCCGGAAGAAGGGCGGGCGGGCGTTGACGGCATGCCGGCATATTGCCGGGTCCCCCGGTCGGCGGAGCCGAGCAGGACGGTCGCGGACGACGCAACGGGATAACGGTTGGCCGCCAGGCGCGCCTGCGGCGTCGCAAGAGCGACCTGGCGGGCAGACCGGCCGCCCCGCGCTGAAGCCGCGGTGCAATACGCAGGCCGCGGGTTCATAGGTCCGGCCCACGGGCGTCACCCGATGCTGACGACTGCCATCTCCCCTCCCCCAGCCACAGGTGACCGGATGCCCACGCCCGACACGACCACGACCCGCCAGCTGATCGACCCGCTCAACGCGTACCCGCGACCGCCCTTCCCGCGCCAGGAGCAGCAGCTGCCCGGCGGCGACGAGTTCCTCGACCCGAAGCCCGATCACGGCGAGGAGTCGTACATCGGCGCCGGTCGCCTGGCGGGTCTTGCGACGATCATCACGGGTGCCGACAGCGGCATCGGCAAGGCCGTCGCCATCGCGTATGCGCGCGAAGGCGCGGACGTCCTCATCGCGTACCTCGAGGAGGGCGAGGACGCGCGCGGCACGGTCGAGCTGATCGAGGCGGAGGGCCGGCGGGCGCTGGCGGTCCCGGGCGACCTGCAGGACGAGGCGCACTGTCGTCGGGTGATCGAGCAGGCGCGCGACGAGTTCGGCCGGATCGACATCCTCATCAACAACGCGGCGTTCCAGGAGCGGCGCGAGCAGATCGAGGAGATCTCGACCGACGAGTGGGAGAAGACGCTCCGGACGAACTTGACCGCCACGTTCTGGCTCTGCCGAGACGCCGTGGCGTCGATGGAGCCGGGCGCGTCGATCATCAACGTGAGCTCGATCCAGGCGACGCAGCCGTCGTCCAGCCTGCTCGCGTACTCGGCGACGAAGGGCGCCCTCGTGACGTTCTCGAAGTCGCTGTCGGCGATGCTCGCGCCACGCGGGATCCGCGTCAACGTGGTCGCTCCGGGTCCGGTCTGGACGCCGCTCGTCGCGGCGACGACTGACCCGGAGAAGCTGAGCGAGTTCGGCGCCGGCGTGCCGCTCGGGCGGCCCGCGCAGCCGGCCGAGCTCGCGGGCGCCTTCGTCTTCCTCGCCTCGCCAGCGGCCAGCTTCATCACGGGCGCGACGATCCCGGTCACCGGCGGCGAGTTCTTCGCCTGATCGGGCGACACACACCGGGGTGGGGCGCGTGACGAGGCGTCCCGGCGCCGCCGGGACCGACGTCCGCGTCGGCCTCTGCGGTTTCACGATCGGCGCCCGCGACTACGTCCGCGAGTTCCCGGTCGTCGAGGTCCAGCAGACGTTCTACGAGCCGCCCCGTGACGCGACGATGCTCCGGTGGCGGGCCGAGGCGCCGCCGCGCTTCGAGTTCACGCTCAAGGGGTGGCAGCTGATCACGCACGAGGCGACGAGCCCCACCTACCGCCGACTCCGCCGCCCGCTGTCTTCAACCGACCGCGCTGACGCCGGCGGCTTCCGGACGACCCCGATCGTCCGGGAGGCCTGGGCTCGCACGGTCCGGTGCGTCCGACTGCTCCGCGCCACGGCGGTCGTCTTCCAGTGCCCGGCGAGCTTCCGGCCGACGGAGGTCAACGTGGCCGCCGTGCGCTCGTTCTTCTCGACGGTCGAGCGTCCCGATGGTGTCCGCCTGCTGTGGGAGCCGCGTGGCGACTGGCCCGCCGAACTGGTCCGCGACCTCTGCCGCGATCTGCGGCTCGGCCACGTGGTGGACCCCTTTGTCTCGAGCACCGTGACGCCAGAGCAGACGTATCTGCGGCTCCACGGCGTCACGGGCGCCCGTCACGTCTACACCGACGACGAGCTCACCGCGCTTCGCCGGATGCTGGCCGACGCGCCGCAGCCAGCCTACGTCCTGTTCAACAACCTGCCGCGGGTCGGGGACGCGCGGCGCTTCGTGGAGCTCCTCCGGACGAGCACGTGACGGTACAGTCGTCCGCGTGACGGCGGATGGCGCGATGAAGGCGCTGATCCTGACCAACGAGTACCCACCGAACGTCTACGGCGGGGCGGGCGTCCACGTGGAGTACCTGGTCCGGGAGCTCTCCCGGCTGATCGACGTCGACGTCCGGACGTTCGGCGAGCACGACGAACGGGACGGGCGGGTGCACGTCCGCGGCTTCCCGGTCGCGCACGATCTCACGAGGGCGCCCGACACGCTCCGGCCGGTGCTCGCCGCGCTGAGCCGGGACCTTGCCTTCGTGGCCGAGCCGGTCGAGGCGGACGTCGTCCACGTCCACACGTGGTACGCGCACCTCGGCGGCATCCTCGCCAAGCTTGCCTACGGGATCCCGCTCGTGCTGACGACACACTCGCTCGAGCCGCTCCGGCCGTGGAAGCGCGAACAACTCGGCGGCGGGTACGACGTGTCGGCATGGGTCGAACGGACGGCGATCGGGATGGCCGACGCGGTGATCGCGGTGTCCCGCGAGACGCGCGCGGACGTGCTCCGTCTGTTCGACGTCCCCGCCGATCGGGTCCACGTCATCCACAACGGGATTGACCCGGACGAGTACCGGCCGACCGCCGATGCCGACGCGCTCGACCGATTGGGCATCGGCCGGTCGATCCCGTACGTGCTGTTCGTCGGCCGCGTCACCCGGCAGAAGGGCATCGTCCACCTCGCCCGCGCGATCCGGCACCTCGATCCGGGGATCGGCGTGGTGCTCTGCGCCGGCGCTCCCGACACGCCGGAGATCGCGGCCGAGATGGAGGCCGCCGTCGCGGAGGCGCGCGCGGACCACCCGAACGTCGTCTGGATCGCGGACATGGTCGACAAGCCGACCGTCCGGCAGCTCTACAGCCATGCCGCCGCGTTCTGCTGCCCGTCCGTCTACGAGCCGTTCGGGATCATCAACCTCGAGGCGATGGCCTGCGAGACCGCGGTCGTGGCCAGCGCCGTCGGTGGCATTCCCGAGGTCGTGGTGCCCGGCGAAACTGGGCTGCTCGTGCCGTTCGAGACGGCCGGCGGCACGTCGTTCGAGCCGCGCGACCCGGAGCGGTTCGAGCGCGACCTCGCTCGTGCGATCAACGAGCTCATGGCGGATGCCGGCCGACGCGGGGCGATGGGCCGCGCCGGCCGACAGCGTGCCGTCGAGCACTTCGCCTGGTCGTCGATCGCGCGCCGGACGGTGGACCTCTACGAGGCCGTCCGGCGTTGAACGCGTCAGCTCGAGGCCGGGACGCCGAACTCCTGCTGGGCAGTCGCCTTGCGCGCCGCCATCCGCTCGCCCAGCGACTCGAGCTCCGCCTTGTCGAAGACGCTGCGGGCCTTGTCGAACATCTCGCCCTCCTCCTCCTCGATGTGGTGCTCGATGTTCTCCTTCATGACGATCGCCTTGGCGCCCCACGCCTCGTCCTCGACGGAGAGCTCCTCGAGCTCGCCCATCAGCAGGTCGACGACGTGGTGCTCCTGGTAGCCCTCGAGGACGATGTCCTTGGCCTTCGGATGCGCCTTCAGCTCGGGATAGAAGATCTCCTCCTCGATCGTCTCGTGGACCGTCAGCTCGCCCTTGATCGTGGCGAACAGCTCGCTCCGCGTCTTCACCCCGCGCTCCGTCGTCGCCTCGAGCCGCTCGAGCAGCTCCTTCACCTTGTCGTGATCCTGCTTGAGCAGCGTCAGGGCATCCATGGGGCGGCCTCCTGTGGGGTGGCGGGCCGCGACGGCACCTCCGGGCAGAGGACGGCGGCCTGGTGACCACGGTGCACAACGCGCAGCGCGGCCCGCGCGAGGCGCGCGAGCGCCCCGGTTGCAGGAGTCCTGCAGGTTCACGCCCGCGACGCGTCCTCTCGCTGCCTGCGTCGGCGGGGCAGAATGGCTGCATGGTGCGCCGGATCGAGAGCTACGCGGTCGAACGCTGGGTCCGGCCGGTTGGCGACGGACGGGTGCTCCGTGATGCCGTCACCGGTGAACCGGTCGCCGAGCTCGGGCAGCCGGGAGCGGACCCCGAGGCGATGCTCCGGCATGCCAGGGAGGTCGGTGGCCCGTCGCTCCGCGAGCTCGGGTTCCACGAGCGCGCCGCCATCCTGAAGTCGCTCGCACTGCACCTCAACGACCGCCGCGACGAGCTCTACGACCTGTCCCTCCAGAGCGGTGCGACGCGCCGGGACGCCGTCTTCGATGTCGACGGCGGGATCGGCGTGCTGTTCTCCTACTCCAGCCGCGGCCGACGCGAGCTGCCGGCCGGCAACGTCGTGCTCGACGGACCGACGGAGCCGCTCGGCAAGGGCGGAACGTTCGTCGGGCGGCACGTGTACGTCCCGAGGCGCGGCGTCGCGGTCCAGATCAACGCCTTCAACTTCCCGGTCTGGGGATTGCTCGAGAAGCTTGCGCCGGCGTTCCTCGCCGGTCTGCCGACGATCGTCAAGCCGGCCACCCCGACCGCGTGGATCGCCGAGGCGGCCGTCCGGCAGCTCCTCGACGCCGGCCTGCCGCCGGGCGCCCTGCAGCTGTGGGTCGGCAGCCCGGACGGCCTGCTCGAGGCGCTCGACGGCCAGGACCAGGTGGCGTTCACCGGCTCCGCCGCGACGGCGCGGCACCTGCGCAGTCACCCGGCGCTCGTCGCGCGCGGCGTCCGGGTGACGACCGAGACGGACTCGCTGAACGCCTCCATCCTCGGCCCGGACGCCGTTCCGGGGACCCCCGAGCTCGACCTGTTCGTCAAGCAGGTGGTCGTCGAGATGACCGTCAAGGCGGGTCAGAAGTGCACCGCCATCCGCCGGGCGTTCGTGCCGCGGCCGCGGATGCGGGACGTCACGGACGCGATCGCCGAACGCCTCGGCCGCGTGGTCGTCGGCAATCCACGCGACCCCGACGTCACGATGGGTGCGCTGGTCAGCGTCGAGCACCGCGACGACGTCCGTCGGGGCGTGGCGGCCCTCGCCGCTGCGGCCGCGCCCGTCATCGGGGATCCCGGCAGGGTCGAGACCCGCGGCGCCGACCCGGAGCGGGGCGCCTTCGTCGCCCCCCTGCTCCTCCGCGCGGACGAGCCCGAGCGGCCGGAGCCGCACCGGATCGAGGCGTTCGGGCCCGTCGCGACGCTCATGCCCTACGACTCGGTCGACCACGTCGTGCGGCTGGCCGCGCTCGGCGAGGGCAGCCTCGTGGCTTCGATCGTGTCGCACGATCCGGGCTTCGTGCGCGACATCGTGCTCGGCCTCGCCCCGTACCACGGCCGCCTGCTGGTCCTCGACCGCGCGGACGCCGCGGAGCAGACGGGCCACGGCTCGCCGCTGCCGACGCTCGTGCACGGTGGTCCGGGGCGGGCCGGTGGCAGCGAGGAGCTGGGCGGCATCCGGAGCGTCCTGCACCACATGCAGCGGACCGCCGTCCAGGGATCGCCGGACGCGCTCGTCGCGGCCACCGGCGCGTGGACCGGGGGCGCGGCAACCGCCGACGACGGCGTGCACCCGTTCCGGAAGACGTTCCTCGAGCTGGGGGTCGGTGACCGGATCGTGGGTGGCCCGCGCACGATCAGCGACGCGGACATCGCGCACTTCGCCGCCTTCACCGGCGATCGCTTCTATGCGCACACGGACGACGAGGCGGCGGCCGCCAACCCGTTCTTCGGGCGGCGCGTCGCGCACGGGTACCTCGTGCTCGCCTTTGCGGCCGGGCTCTTCGTCGACCCGGCGCCGGGACCGGTGCTCGCGAACTACGGGCTCGACAACCTGCGCTTCCTCGCCCCGACGTACCCGGGCGACGCCATCACCGTGGCGTTGACGGCGAAGGAGCTGACGCCGCGCCCCAACCAGGACTACGGCGAGGTTCGCTGGGACGCGGTCGTGACGAACCAGGACGGCGTGGTCGTCGCCACGTACGACGTCCTGACGCTCGTCGCCCGGGAGCGGGCCTGACGCCGTCGAGCGATCACGGTGGTAGGGTCGCTCGATGAGTGAACCGACCTCGTCGACTGAGGCCGTCACTTCGGACGTCCGTGCGCGAATCCGGCCGCTGCTCCGGACGCGACAGGTCCGAAGCTTCACGAATGAGCCCGTCGACCCGGCCGCCCTCGAGGCGCTGCTCGATGTCGCGCGCTGGTCCGGGAGCAGCCGCAACGAGCAGCCGTGGCGGTTCGTGCTGGTGCGGGACGCGGTGACGATCCGCCGGCTCGCGGCGGCCGGCCTGCCGCAGACCAGGTTGCTCGAGACCGCTCCGGCCGCCATCGTGATCGTCGTCCCGGACGAGCCAGGACGCGCGGTCTCGCGCAGCTACGACGAGGGGCGCGTCGCGGAGCGGCTGCTCATCGGCGCCGGGCTGCTCGACCTCGCCGCCGGGATCGCCTGGATCCGTGGCGAGGTGGAGCCCGCCGTGCGCGAGTTGCTGGGGTTGCCCGCGGACTGGTTGGTGCGCACGATCGTCGGCGTCGGCCGGCCAACGTCGGAGGCACGTCGCCCGAAATCGGCACCCGGGCGCGCACGGCTCCCGCGCGAGGAGCTGGTACACCGCGAGCGCTGGGGCGGCTAGGAACCCGACTGCACCTCCGCCCAGCGGAAGCAGCCGACCTGGTGGTCGTTGACCATGCCGGCCGACTGCATGAAGGCGTAGCAGATCGTCGGCCCCACGAAGGTGAAGTCGCGACGCTTGAGGTCACGGCTCATCGCCGTCGACTCCGGCGTGCTGGCCGGGATCTCGGCGCGGTGCGTCCAGCGGTTGACGAGCGGCGCCCCGCCGACGAAGGACCAGAGGTGCTCCACGAGCCCGGGCCCGGCGTCGCGAAGCGCGACCACGGCGCGGGCATTGCGGATCGCGCCCTCCACCTTGGCGCGGTTGCGGACGATCCCCGCGTCGGCCATCAGGCGTTCCACGTCGCTCGGGCGGTAGCTCGCCACGACGTCGGGGGCGAACCCGGCGAATGCCTCGCGGTAGCCGGCCCGCCTGTGCAGGATCGTCGACCACGAGAGCCCGGCCTGGGCGCCCTCGAGGCAGAGAAGCTCGAAGAGGTGCCGCTCGTCGCGGATGGGCGTGCCCCACTCGTCGTCGTGGTACGCGCGGTACACCGGGTCGCGGAACGCGTCTCCCCAGTCGCAGCGGTCGCGACCGTCCGCCTGCGACTCGTCGCGGCCGTCCGCCTGCGACTGGTCGCGGCCGGTCGGTGATCTGTCCTGGGACATGGCTCCTCCTGACGCAGGGGGCCGATCGTCTGAGCGCGATCCTGCACGACCGGACGGCCGCACACCGGAGTCCCGCGGCCGGCTCACAGGGTGTTCCAGGGTTGACAGGGTCCCATGCGCGACGAAAGGCGCTCGACCGTCCCGCCGCGTCCACGGAGGTACCCATGACCAGCTTCGCCGCCGGCGGCCCGGGAGCCCGGCGCGTGCCCGGCGGCCGGCCGGTGTGGGCAGCGCCGCGTACGGCCGGTGCGCGCGGCCGCCGCGGCCGGTGTGCGCAGCCGTCGCTTCCGTTGGCCGATAGTGCCCCCAGCGCTATATCGGGGACTATGGCTCGCGCATCGCGGCCGCTCGGGCGGTCCGCATCCGTCGTTATGCGCCGGGTGTCGCATACGCCGCGCGTCGGGACTCTGGCACCGGGTGCATGTGGCGGGCGATCGGCTGGGAATAGCGCCCCCAGGATTACGTCGACCAACAAGCGCCCCTCGGGCACCGGGCCGCGCCGCCGCGCGAGGTTGAGCACCGGCCGCGTCCGGCGCGCCAGGTTGAGCACCGGCTCGCCGCGCCGGCCCGTCGCTCCACTCCCCACCATGATCCGGCCCGCCGCATGACATGACCGATCTTGCAACGCCGTTCGTGGTTGCGATCGGCCGGTCGGCGGCCGTAGGATGGCCGGACCCACGTCGGCACCTCGTACGGGGCTCGTCCAGGTCCGCCCAGCGCGGCCGGATGCATGAGCCCGCGATGACCCGGCGGGACTGGAGGCACTGTCATGGCGACAGTCACGTTCGACCACGTCACCAAGAAGTACGGTGACGTCACCGCGGTCCACGATTTCAATCTCGAGATCGGTGACGGCGAGTTCATGGTCCTCGTCGGGCCGTCCGGCTGCGGCAAGACCACGAACCTGCGGATGATCGCCGGGCTGGAGGAGATCTCCTCTGGCACGCTTCGGATCGGCGACCGGGTCGTCAACGACGTCCCGCCGAAGGACCGCGACATCGCGATGGTCTTCCAGAGCTACGCGCTCTATCCGCACATGAGCGTCCGCGACAACCTGGCCTTCGGACTCAAGCTGCGGAAGGTCCCCAAGGCCGATATCGACAAGCGGGTCAAGGACGCGGGCGGCATCCTGTCGCTCGACAAGCTGCTCGATCGCAAGCCGAAGGAGCTGTCCGGCGGCCAGCGCCAGCGCGTCGCGCTCGGACGGGCGATCGTGCGCGAGCCGGCCGTCTTCCTGATGGACGAGCCGCTCTCGAACCTCGACGCCAAGCTGCGCGTCCAGACGCGGGCGGAGATCGCGCGCCTCCACCAGCGTCTCCAGACGACGACCGTCTACGTCACCCACGACCAGGTCGAGGCGATGACGATGGGCAGCCGGATCGCGGTCATGAGCGACGGGCTCCTTCAGCAGGTCGGCACGCCGCAAGCGCTCTACGACCAGCCCCTCAACCGCTTCGTCGCCGGCTTCATCGGCAGCCCGGCGATGAACTTCGTGGACGTCGCGATGTCCGGCTCGGACGGCGCGACCAAGCTGACCGCCGAGGGAGAGGCGATCACGGTTCCGCTGCCGCCCCGTTTCCGCGAGGCGGTGGGCGTGACCGAGGGGCGCAAGCTCGTCGCCGGCTTCCGGCCCGAGCACATGGAGATCGGCGAGAACGGCAGCATCGGTGCGCGCATCCGCGCCAACGCGGACGTGGTCGAGTACCTCGGCAACGAGGAGCTCCTGCACGTCAACGCGGGCGGCCGCGACGTCGTCGCGATCGTGGGCTCGGAGCATCGGGTAAAGCCCGGTGACGTGCTCGACTTCACCGTGCCGCTCGAGAAGCTCCACCTGTTCGACGCCGAGAGCGGCAAGGCCCTCACCTCCACGCGTCAGGCGGCCGCCGCGGTTTCGTGACCCAGCGGACTGACAAAGGCGACGGGTCCCCCGACGGCGGGGCCCTCCCGATACCGACCGAGGACGACGCGGCGGGCACCGAGCCCGCCGCGTCGGCTGTTTCCGTGGCGCGCGCCGGTGCCGCAGACGAGGCACCGGCCGATCCGCTGACCGAGCGCGTCGTCGACACTCGCGTCCACCACCGGGGCCGGTACCTCGAGTTCCGGACCGTGACGATCGAGCGCAGCGACGGCTCGCGGGGCACGCGCGACATCGTGGGCCACCCGGGTGCGGTGGCAGTCGTCGCGCTCGACGAGGAGGACCGCGTGCTGCTCGTGCGGCAGTTCCGGCTCGCCGCGGGCAGCGTGCTGCTGGAGCTCCCGGCCGGGACGCTCGACGTGGACGCGGCCACCGGTCTGGTCGAGGATCCCGACCTCGCCGCGTCGCGGGAGCTCGAGGAGGAGACGGGGTACCGGGCCGGCAGGCTCGAGCGCCTCGGGTGCTTCTGGACGGCGCCCGGTTTCGCGACCGAGCGGATGACGCTCTACCTCGCCACCGACCTGCGGCCGGCGGACGACGACCGACTCGGTCCGGACGAGGACGAGCACCTCGAGCTGGCGCGGCTCCCGTGGCGGGACGCGGTCGCGGCCGCCGAGCGCGGCGAGATCGGCGACGCCAAGTCGCTCGTCGGGCTCTTCTGGCTGGCGCGGCTGCGGGACCGGCCCTTCGCTGAAGCCGCCGGCGGGTAGCATCGACCGTCCGCTCAAGCGCGGACGATTCTGGAGCGCACCGGGTCCGCCTGTCAGCGCGCCCCGCGCTTCTCCGGTGACGGCCCCATCCGGTCCAGGGCGCCGCGGTAGAGCGGCGACGTGGGGCTGAGTGCGACGGCGAGCCGGAGGTGCGTCCGAGCCTCCTTCCGCCGGCCGAGCTGCTTCAGGCTCTGACCGAGCGCGTAGTGGGCGTAGTGGGCGGACGGGTCGACCTCGAGCAGCGCCTCGAACGTCTCGCGGGACCGCTCGTGCTGCCCGCTGTTGTAGTAGGCACGCCCGAGCGCCTCCAGGATGGAGCCCTTGCCCGGCTCGAGACGAGCCGCCCGCGCGAGCACGATCGCGGCCTGCGCGTTGTGCCGCATGCGCATCAGCTCGTGGCCACGCTGGAGCAGCGAATAGGCGCTCTCGTGGTCCCCCAGGTCAGGCGGCTCGTCTGGCCGACCGGCGTGCATGGCGCCACTGTGGCACGGATCGATCCCGCCCGCCGACGTCCGCGGACGACTCCCCGGTGCCGCCGTCAGCCGTCCCGGCCGGCGCCCCAGGCATCGAGGTCGACGGCCTTCAGGCGCGGGCTCGGCGTGACGCCGGGGATCCTGCCGCGCTTCGCGATCGGCTTGCCGTCGATCTCCTTGATGTCGCCGGTGAAGTCGATCGGCGTCGCGCCGCTGATGTACGAGCCGACGGCGAACGAGTCGACCGGGGCGCCGGCATCCTTGAAGTACCGGATTCGATCCGGGTTGAGCCCGCCGGAGATGACGATTCGAACGTGGCCGAACCCGGCCTGGTCGAGCCGGGCGCGAACCTCGTGGACGAGGTCGGCCGTGACCCGCCCGCGCTCGGCCGGCGTGTCGAGGCGAATGCCGTACAGCCGATCGCCGAGGGCGTGGGCGACGCGCAGCGCCTCCTCGGCCTCGTCCTTGAAGGTGTCGACGAGGACGATCCGCGGCACCTCCGGCCCGAGCCCCCGGTCGAAAGCGAGCGCCGCCTCGACCGTGTCGCCGAAGATCATCACGAGCGCATGCGGCATCGTCCCGGTGGGCGCCAGTCCCGCCAGACGCGCGCCGGCCGGCGTCGAGGCGCCGACGCAGCCGCCGACGATCGCGGCGTAGTCGAGGACGTCGGTGATGTCCGGGTGGACGTGCCGGGCGCCGAAGGAGATGACCGGCTCCGGCGCGGCTGCGTCCACGCACTCGCGCGCCGCCGTCGCCCAGCCGGTCGACTGGGCGAGCATGCCGAGGATAGCGGTCTCGTAGAGCCCGAAGTGCCGGTACCTGGCGCGGATCCCGAGCACGATCTACTTAGCCCCGATGGCGTCGCCGTCGTCCACCGCGTCCACCAGGGTATCCCACGGATCACAGCCCCCCCCCACGAGACCCAGGAGGTTCCGAGCCACGTCGATGCCGCACAGGACGGCCACGCGGCGAGAGAAGACCTCCATCGTCACCAGCGGGTCGAGCCCCTCGCGCTCCAGCACGAGTGCGGCGCGCGCGAAGTACACGTCGCCCGACTCGCCGGACATGATCTCCGGCGAAGGGCGCGTTCGGCGGATGCCCATCAGGCGCGTCCGCCCGGCACGACGGCGGGCGTCATCCGGCGGCGTCGCCGTCGATGCGTGATGGCGCAGCGTCGGTCCGCCCGCGCCGCCACGCGCGCCAGGTCGAGAAGATGAGCAGGATGCCGAGCAGGACGAGGAGCGCGACGCCGATCCCGACGAGGAGCCGGTTGCGACCGATCTCCGCGCTGCCCTCCCAGACCGCCCGGGCGCCGATGGCGTCGCGGGCCGCGCGCTCGAGCTCGCCGGCGGCGAACGCCTCGCGCGCCGCGCCCAGGCGGACGTCCGGCGACTCGCCGAGGAGCCCCAGCTGCTGCAGCGGGTCGGGTGCTGCCGGCCGTGCCGCCGCGGCCTCCGTCAGGATCTCGATCGTGGCCTCCTCGGCGTCCGCTTCGGCGTGAGCTGCCTGTGCGCCGGCCGTGCTCTCGAAGACTGTCTCGAGCCGGGCGGGGAGCCGGAGCCCCGCCGCGTCCGCCGCCTCCTCCAGCGCGGTCCGGCGCTCGAGCACGCCCATGGCATCCCCCAGCAGGGTCGTGGCCGTCTCGAAGTCCCATGCCCGCATGGCTTGCCGGATCGTGACCGGCAGCTCCCAGCGGCCCGCCGCCCGAACCGCCGCGTCGTAGCGCTGACGAGCGATCGTCCGGTCGCCGAGCAGGCCGACTCTCCTTCGCGAGTGACCCACTCCCGCCACAGGTCGACGTACTCCTCGCCCGTCCGGTCCTCGAGCAGGTCGAGCAGCCCGCGCCAGTCCAGCGGGCCGTCGGAGCGCTCCGGCGCGCCCGAGGACGCCGGGTCGACCGGCGGCGGCTGGTAGGCCGCCTCACCGTCGGCGGCAGCCCGCCAGACGCGGCGCAGGCGGTCGTTCCCGGCCCGGTCGGCGATCTCGCGGGCGAGCACGATCGAGGCCGCGTACGCGTAGTCGTCGCTGGTCGGGTCGCCGCCCGCGGGCGCCCACGCATTCAGGGGGAAGGCGGCCTTCTTCAGCTCGTCGGTCAGCTCCGCGACGGTCACCGGCACGCCCAGCTCCTCGCCGGCCTGCTCGGCGTAGTTGGAGGCTAACGCCTCGTTGGCCCAGCGGTCAGCCAGGAGACGGCCGTTGAACCAGACGTGGGCGGCCTCGTGGAGGATCACGAAGTCGTCTGCGTAGTAGGCGACCTCGATCTGTCCCTCGCGAGGATCGAACACGCCCGCGAAGCCGCCGGTGGTCCGGCTCACGGCCTCCTGCACGACGAGCGGCTCGTCGCGGTCCCACGGCAGGCCGATCAGCTGGTGCAGCGCCGGCAGCCCCCGCCCGAAGAGGTCGGTCACCCGGGTCTTCCACTCGGGGTCGTCCGGCCACGAGCGGATCTTCAGCGCCGCCTCGGCGGCGCCGATGCGCGCGGTCACCTCGGACTCCGCGTACTCGGTCTCCCGGTCCGCGACCAGATAGGCAAAGAACGAGAGCGGGTCGTCGAGCTTGCCGGTCGCGACGATCGTTCGCCCTGCTCCGTCCACCGTCGGCTCGGGCATCTTGCCGGCCTCGACCTTGACCCGGAAGCCCTTTGGAAAGACGACCGTCGCGGTGCTGCCCGGCGTGTCCTCGGACGCGTAGGCCCAGACGGGGAACGCGGCGAGCGCCGTGCCGACGCGAATGGTCCGGGTCGCCTCGCCGCCGGCATCGGCGAGGTTGAAGGTCAGCCGAAAGCGTGCACTTCTGCCTGCGTTGATGCGCCGGCCGAAGGTGAGCGCGAGGATCTGGTAGCCGGGCCGGCTCTCCGAGACGCGGACGCCCGGGGAGCCGCTCTCCGAGGTGAGCTTGAACTCGCTGGCACCGGGCGGCACGGCGAGGAACGCCCGGTCGAAGTAGTAGCGCCGCGTGGCGGTGTTGCGGAGGCGGTTCGTGGCCACGATGTCGACGGTGACGCGGACGCGTTTCTCCTCAGGCTCGACGTCGTAGCGGGCGTTCGACACGAGGGTCAGGTCCGGCGTCGCGGCGCGGACCTCGGCGACACCGGGCGGCGCCGCAACGAGGCCCAGTGCCACGACCGCCGCCAGCAGCACGAGCACGGAACGTCGGAGCGGCGACGTCCTCACGCGTCTCACGGTTCGACCAGCTCCGGCAGCCGATCCGCGTAGCGGTCGAGGAGGGCGCCGTGCCGCGAAGCGCCCTGCCCGTACCCGGCGGGCCGCCGACCGCCCAGCCACAGCCAGTCGGCCGACTCGTCGAGGAGCCGGTCGCTGACGGCAAGGAGGCGCGCGATGGCCAGCCCCAGCGTGTCGGCGTCCGCGGCACCGGCCGGCAGCTCAGTGGTCAGGATCGGCCGCTCGTCGTCACCGAGGGCGAACTTGACGAAGGGCAGCTCGTCGTTCCAGCGGAGCAGCTTGCGGTACGACTTCCGGAACATGTCGTTGATCGGCGGCGCGTAGTGGGCCCAGCAGATGAGCCCGAGCTCCGGGTCGAGGATCAGCGTGACACGCAGGTCGAACCGCCGCCGGCCGTCGAGAACGAGGTCCCAGGCGACCACGGCTTCGCGGTCGGCGCGCTCGAGCGGCTCGATGCCCAGCTCGGTGAGCCAGCGCTCCACGTCCGCCGGGCGCGGCCCGATGGCCACGCTCGTGGGGGATGCCATGGCGGGCAGTCTAGCGGGAGTCGCCGGACTGTCGCGACGGTGGCCGTCTGCGCGCGTCACGCGCTCGGACGCGGGGCTCCGCGGCCACTCCGGGCCGGGGCTCCGTGTCGACTCACGGGGGCTTGGCGGCGGCTCCCCGCCGGACGGCGGCTTGTCGGTCCGGGCCTCGCTCAGCGAGGAGGACGCGCCGGCACCGTGGGCGGGCCGTTCGCGCTCGTCCGGACCGACTTCAGCGGCGGGCCGCCCGCCACCGCGGCAAGCGGCTCGTGGCTCTTCGAGTCGCTCCGCGGCCCGTCGACGGAGCTGCCGCTCCGGACGATCCGGCCGGGGAAGTCGGCCGCCCGCACGTCGCCGCCGATCCTCGCGTTCCGCCCGATCCGCGTCCCGCGCGGGATCGAGGTCCGCTTGCCGACCACGGTGATGCCCGTGTTGAGGCGGCCGGGTTCCTGCAGGTTTGGCGTGTCGAAATCGTCGCCGTCGCCGACGATCGCGCCTTGTCCGACAACGACCTCCTTGTCGAGGATCGAGCGGTCGACGACGGCTCCCGACCTGACGACCGAGTCGAACATGACGATCGAGTCGCGGACGACCGCGCCGACGTCGACCCGCACGCCTGGCGACAGGACGCTGTTGACGACCGTCCCGTTGACGACACAGCCGTGCGAGACGAGGCTCCGGTGGACCTGGGCCGTCGGGCCGATCTTGGCCGGTGCGCGCTCCTCGGAGCGGGTGTGGACAAGCCACTCCTTGTCGTACAGGTCGAGCTCCGGCTGGTCGGCGACGAGCGCCATGTTGGCCTCCCAGTACGACTGGATCGTGCCGACGTCCTGCCAGTAGCCCTCGAACTGGTAGCCGAAGACCCGCGCCCCGGCGTCGAGCATGGCCGGGATGACATGCCGCCCGAAGTCGTGCCGGTCCTCGCCGAGCCACCGGCGCAGCGCGCGCTTCGAGAAGACGTAGACGCCCATCGACGCGAGGTCGCTCTTCGGCTGCTTCGGCTTCTCCTGCCACTCGACGATGCGGCCGCCGTCGTCGACCGCGAGGACGCCCATCCGCGATGCCTCGGCGAGCGGCACGCGGCGGACGGCGATGGTGACATCCGCCCGATGCCGCCGATGCGCGGCGAGGAACGGCTGGTAGTCCATCTTGTAGATGTGATCGCCGGCCAGCACGAGCACGGCGTCGCCGGCGTGCTGCTCGATCACGTTCAGGTTCTGCAGGACCGCGTCGGCGGTGCCGCGGTACCACTCCGCCACGCGACCGCGGGCGATGTACGGCTGGAGAAGCCGGACGCCGCCATGGCTTCGGTCGAGATCCCACGGCCGGCCAAGCCCGATGTGGTCGTTCAGGCTGTGCGGGTTGTACTGCGTCAGCACGACGACGTTCGTGATGTCCGAATGGACGCAGTTTGACAGCGTGAAGTCGATGATCCGGTACTTGCCGCCGAACGGCACAGCCGGCTTCGCGCGGACCGACGACAGGATCGACAGCCGCTCACCCTCTCCGCCCGCGAGGATGACCGCGATCGTGCGCTTCATCGGGGCTCGTCCCCCTTCGCCGGTCCGGGGCGGCGTCTTGGCTGCCGTGCCGGCGGCAGTCTGTCGTGCCGGCGGTCGTGCCGGCGGCAGGGCTGTCGTGCCGCGCCGAACTGCCCGGATGCTAGCACGCGGTCCTCTGCCCTCCCGTGCTCGGGGTCAACGCGGCGCGAGGCAGGCGCGCCGAGAGAAGCCCCTTTTGGCCGGTATGCGTATCCGCCGCATATGTCCTGCTGCGGTCACGCCCGAGACGCCTCGATTTCCCGCGACTCATGCGCAGCGGTCGCATGAATTCGGGTACTCGCGCGGTCCCCTGCGTGGCGTGCGCGACAGGGTGCTCGACCGGGACCCGGCGATCGGGCGAATGTATGCGGCCGACGGGCATACGGGAGCAGCCGCACGCTCGACGGGCGGCGCGCATGCGGCCATTGGCATACGGGAGCAGGACCCTCGACGGCGGCGCGCGGCGGCGATCGGGCGAATATGCGGCCGATGGGCATACGGGAGCAGAGGGCGATCTCCTGGGCTGCCCGCGCACCGGCTCACGGCGCACGCCCGGAGTCCGCCCTTGACCCCTAGAGGAACAGGCGCGGGTTCTGGGGTCGGCCGTCCTTCATGACCATCCAGTGGAGGTGGCAGCCCGTGGAGTGGCCGGTTGAGCCCTCGTAGCCGATGACGTCACCGGTCTTGACCTTCGTGCCGGGCGCGAGGCCGCCGGGTGCGGTCGGCGCCAGATGGGCGTACCACGTCTGCAGCGACTCCGAGTGGAGGATGACCACGACCCACGCAGGGTCCGGACCGTCGGCCCAGTTCCAGCCGACATACGCCACGGTCCCGTCGGCAGCGGCCTTGATCTCGTCATCGCACCTCGTCACGACGTCGATGCCGTTGTGGTAGTGCTCGCAGCCGTTCCCGGGCGCGTATCCCGGATACGTGCTGCAACCGTACTCGCCGCTGATGCGGCCGATCAGGGGCCACTCCAGCGTGCCGTTGTACTGGGAGGGGATGCTTCCGAGCCGCTTCTGCTCCTCGATCAGCTCCTTGATCTTGCCCGCAAGCTGGCGCTGCGCGCGCGACGCCCTGGCGATCGCCTCCTCGATGTTGTCCCGGGTCGAGGCGAGCTCCTCGAACGCCTCCGTCTGGATCTCGAGCTGCCTGGCCGTCTCCGCCTCGAGCTCCTTCAGTCGGCGCTGGGCCGCCTCGAGCTGGCGGAGCTGCTTGTCCAGCTCCTTCTTCTGGACGGCGGTCTCCTGCCGGAGCAGGTTCGTCTCGGTCCGGGTCGATTCGACCGTGGCGTGGAGCGCCTCGAGTGTCTCGGCGTCCTTCTTGATCTGGTCCGCGAGCGCGCGATCCTGCTCGCCGACGTCGAGGTGGTAGCTCACCTCCGCCAGCACATCGGCGAAGGACCCGCCCGAAAGGAAGATCTCGAGGAGCGTGACCCGGTCTGTGTCGTAGGCCGCCCGGAGCCGGTCGCCCAGCAACGCCTTCCGCTCGCGAAGCTCGTCGGCCTTGGCGATCTCCTGCGCCTCGAGCTCCACGAGTTGCTCGTCGAGCGCGGCGACCTCCGCGACGAGCCCGTCGTACTGCCCCTGGACTCTGGCGATCTCGACAACCATGCCGTCGATCGAGGCGCGGACGGCCGTCAGATCCGCGTTGATCTGGTCGAGCGCCCCATTGGTCTCGGCGATCTCGCCCCTCAGCTCGTCCTGGGCCTGGTTGAGCTCCTCGACCTGCTTCTTCTGCTCCGCGATGTGCCGCTCGAGGGCGGCCTGCTTCGCCTTGGCGTCGCCGAGCTCGTCGCCGGCGACGCGGCCGATCGGCGCGACGAAGGACCCGAAGGACCCGCACAGGAGCGGGATGGCGAGCAGTGCGAGCAGAAAGCGACGTCGTCGGGGGGTCGAAGTACCGGTTCCGTCGAGCGCTCGGGTCTTCGTTCCGCGACCCATCAGGCGAGTGACGTCATCGTGCGAGCAAACTCCGTGGCTTCCCGTCGTGGCTGGGGGCCTCGACGCGGTGACGGCTACGGCTACGCCCGCCGGTGAGTCGCGATCCTCCGCTCGGCTGCTGGGATCGCTACCGGCTCGGCCCGCAGCATATCAGCCTGACGAGACGCTAGGCGGACCGGGCGGGCGGTGACATCACCCGGACGTACCAGATGGTGACGCTCGCGGACGCTCGCGGACGCGCGCGCGCCGGTGCGGACCCGCCGGCCCCGTTGGCGGATCAGCAGACGAGACCCCAGAGCGCGCCCAGGATCAGGAACGGTCCGAACGGCACGTGGCTCCGCCGCCCGACGCGCCCGGCGGCGAGCAGCACGGCCAGGACGACGCCCGCCACGACGAGCCCGGAGAGGACGCCGGTCATCGCGCGGGTCAAGCCGAGCGCCAGCCCCGTCCCGACCAGGAGCTTCACGTCGCCCAGCCCGAACGCCCCCGCGCCGAAGGACAGTGACGGCAGGTACAGGACGGCCGGGATCGCCACCGACGCGACGAGCGCCGGTCCGAGCTCCCGCCCGACCAGCGGGTTCAGGCCGCTCGCCGCGTACAGGAGCGCAACCGGGATGACCGGGATCGTGAGCGCGTCGGGGAGCAGGCGCTGGTCGAGGTCCGTGGCGAGGGCGACGACGAGCGTGGCGACCCACAGCGTGAAGAACCCGAGCGCCAGCGGATCGGTCGCGAAGCGCTGCGGGAGGACGCCCAGCCCAACGGCACCGATCGCCCCCGTCGCGACGGTCCGCCAGTCCACGGGCCGGCCGGGCCGGTGCTCCTCGCCGTGCTCCGGCCAATGGGTCGCAACACGGTCCGCGCCGACGCCGAGCAGCAGCCCGGCCAGCGCGAAGCCGATCGTGAGGCCCAGCGGCACCAGCGAGCCTAGCGCGCCCCCGCGAGCGCCAGCTCAACCAGCGTTGCGTGCGTGACGCCCGTCGCCCCGCGCGGCGCGTACGGTGCCGCCTTGCGGAAGTAGGCGGAGCCGCCGATGTCGAGGTGGACCCACGGCACCGTTCGGAACTCGCGCAGGAAGAGGCCGCTCTTGACGAGCGACCCCTCGGGCGTGCCCGCGTTGATCAGGTCGCCGTACCAGCTCTCCATCTCCGGCACGTAGTCGTCGACCAGCGGGATCTGCCAGTACTTCTCCCCGGACCGGTTCGCCGCCTCCATCACGGACTCGTACCACGGCTGCGGCGTCCCGAAGGCGCCCGTCACCAGGTGCCCGAACGCGCGTGCCACGGCGCCCGTGAGCGTGGCGACATCGACGAGGTGGGTCGCCCCCAGCCGCTCCGCGTACGTCATCGCATCGCCGAGGATCAGCCGACCCTCGGCGTCGGTGTTCGTGATGTCGACCATCTTCCCGTTGAGCGCGCGCACGACGTCGCCCGGCCGGGTCGAATGCGGCCCGGGCATGTTTTCGACCGCCGGCGCGACGGCGAGCAGGGGTGTTCCGGGCGACAGGCGCGCAACCGTCGCGATGGCCGAGATCACGGTGCAGGCACCGGTCTTGTCCATCTTCATCTCTTCCATCCGGTCGGACGGCTTGATGGAGATGCCGCCCGAGTCGAAGCAGACGCCCTTGCCGACGATCGCCAGGTGACGGTCGAGCGCGTCGCGCTCGCCTTCCCCGCCCGAGCGCATGACGATCATCCGCGGCCGGTTGTCGCTCCCCTGCCCGACCGCCATGAACATGCCCATGCCCATCTCAGCCGCACGCTGGGCGTCGATCACGTCGATCCACAGCCCGTGCCGGTTGGCGAGGGCCGTCGCCTCGTCGGCGAGGACCTCCGGCGAGACGTCATTCGCCGCCCGGTTGGAGAGCGTCCGCGCGATGTTCGCGCCCTCCCCCACGATCACGCCCCGCTCCGCCGCGCGAGTGACCGCACCCGCGTCAGCGTCCGGTGCGACGAGGATCAGCTCGTCGATCTTCGGCGGCGCGGTCTCGACCGTCTCGCGGTAGATCTCCTGCGGGTCGTACGTCCCCTCGACGACGCCCCGCGCCACGAGCTCCGCGACCGCCTCGATCCCGTCCTCGAGGACCTCTGCGAGCGGGTTGAGCCAGACGGCGAGGCTGGTGACCGTCCGACCACCGAGCCGGCGTTCCGCCGACGCCGCGATTCGGACCACCGCCTCCCGGTCGAGTTTGGCGGCCTCGCCCGCACCGACCGCGAGCAGCCGGCCGGCAGGCAGGTCACCGGACGCGACGAGCGCGGTCGCATAGCGCTTCGTCTGGAGCTCCCCGAACTCGAGGAGCGCCCGGAGCTCGCCGCTCGACCGACGGTCGAGCTCGCCCAGCGGTCCGTCGAATACCGGCTCGTCGAGGACGGGCACGACGAGGACGTCGGCCCGGACGTCCCATGGCTGATCGGTGGCGACGCGCAACTGCACGGTACGGACTCCTCGTGGGACGTCGGGGCTGCACGTTCGTGGATGCGGCCCGGGTGGGGGTCGAGACGTTCCGGCGAGTGTAGCGGCCGGCACCGCCGCGGTCGGCCGAGGGTCAGGGCCCCGGTGAGGCTGTGGGCGACGGGCTCGCCGTCTCGGCCGCCCTGAGCTCCGCGAGCGCCGCGGCCAGGTCGCCGCGCGCCTGCTCGACGCCGATGATCGACTGGTTGAGACCGCCCTGCGCGATGTCGGCCAGGCTGAGCACCAGCGCGCCGGTGTCCTTGGGCAGCTGGTCACGTGCCTCGCGTGCCTCGCGCTCCCGGCGGATCGCGCCCCGGAGGTCGTCCGTCATGAACCTCGGCGACTCGGCGGAAGCCTGGTACAGCCCCTTCAGCGCCGTGTCGTAGTCGCGGTTGCGCCGGAGCCATTCGTCGAGCGCAGCCGCGTCCGGCGTGTCGGCGAGGTCGGCTCGAAGGCGACCGGCGTCCTCCAGGACGGCGGCTGCCTCGTCGACCCGCTCGATCGCCGTCTCGTACT
Organism: Chloroflexota bacterium; assembly: GCA_030447745.1. GTDB lineage: Bacteria > Chloroflexota > Limnocylindria > Limnocylindrales > CSP1-4 > JACDAV01. The sequence goes on from JAUJOH010000002.1 coordinate 30,305, forward strand.
CGCCCTCGCGACCGACCTCGATCGCCGACGCGACGAGCTCGTCGTGCCGCTCGAGCAGCGACGAGACGCGAGCCGCCGGGAGGCCGCCGCTGGCGAGCCGCGCCCAGGCCTCGGGCAGCCCGTTGGTCGTCGCAAGCGCCGCGAGGAGGCGGGCGTGCCGCTCGCGTGTCGCCGCCGACAGCCGGATCTCGGCGCCCGGTCCGAAGGCCTCCATCGCCTCGAGCCGGCCGCGCAGCCGAGCGCTTCGGTCGCGCACCTCGCCGACGAGGACGCGGCCGTCGTCTACGGCCTGCTCGAGCGTCTCGAACTCGCGAGCAGCCAGCGCGCCGCGTGCAGCACGACCCTGGACGCCGACCGCGTCGACCTGCCTCGAGATCGCAGCCAACTCGTCCGTGGCCGCGGCGAGGTCCCGGCGGACGGCCCGGTCGCCGGCCCACGTCAGCTCCGGCCGCGCGGGCGTTCCGGGCTGGTGATCGAGCCCGGAGACCACCCCGGCCGATCCCAGCGCGATCAGCGCCGCGCCAACGATCCACCCGGCGCCGGACGCGAGACGCCGGACCAGGACGCCGGGCTCATCCGCAGGCGACGAGGAAGTCACGTGTCGATGATGCGCCGCCCGACCGGCACGCGCGACTACCCGTGCCGCGTAGCATCGCGCGGGTGACGACATCGCTCTCAGGGCCGGCCCTCCGACGCCTCGTCGAGGCGATGCCCAAGGCCGAGCTCCACCTCCACCTCGACGGCTCGATGCGGATCGACACGGCGCTCGATCTGGCGCGGACGCGCGACGTCGACGCGCCACGCGACTGGGCGGGCATGTATGCCGCCCTCGTCGCCCCCGAGCGCTGCGCCGACCAGGCCGAGCTGCTTCGCGCGTTCGACCTGCCCATCGCGCTGATGCAGGACGCCGAGGCGCTCGAGCGGATCACCGACGAGCTGGTCGAGGCCAAGGCGCGCGACAACGTGCGCTATCTCGAGATCCGCTGGGGTCCGCTGCTCCACGTGGCGCGCGGACTGGCCCTCGCGGACGGGATTGCCGCCGTCTGCCGGGCCGCCCGACGTGCCGCCGACCGGTCGGGCGTGACGGTCGGCCTGATCTGCACCGCGCTCCGGTCCCACGAGCCGGCCGACAACCGCGTGCTGGCCGAGACGGCGGCGCGGTACCGCGGCGACGGGCTGACGGGCTTCGACCTGGCCGGGCCGGAGGCCGCGTTCCCGGACCCGTTGCTTCATCGGGCGGCCTTCGACGCCGCTCGCGCCGGCGGCCTCCGGGTCACGCTCCACGCCGGCGAGTGGGGCGGCGCAGCGCAGGTGCGTCGGGCCCTTGCGCTGGAGCCGGAGCGGATCGCGCACGGACCGGGCGCCGCCGACGACGCGGACCTTGCCGCCGAACTCGCCTCCCGCGCGGTGACGCTCGACCTGTGCCCGACCTCCAACGTCCAGGCCGGCATCGTGCCCGGGCTCGAGGACCACCCCCTCGCGCGGCTCCACCGGGCCGGCGTGCCGGTCACGCTGTCGACCGACGACCTGACGGTCAGTGACATCTCGCTGTCCGAGGAGTATGGCCGGGCCGTCGAGCGCGTCGGCCTGTCACCCCCGGAGCTGTGGGCGATCGACCGCCGTGCGCTCGATGTCGCGTTCGCGGACGACCCCACGCTCCAGCCACTCCGCGCCGCCTTCGACGCCTGGGCGGGCGGCGTCCCGGAGCTGTCAGCCGAGGGACGCGAGCCAGCGGTCGACGTCCCGGGCTGACCGCAGCCGGAAGACGCGGAGGTGGGCCGCCTCCGGGCGGCGCAGCCACGCTTCCCACCGCCTGCGCCGGCCACGGTGGGTCCGGATCGTCCACCAGATGAGCGAGCGCGGACCGAGCAGCGACCGCCACGACTCGACGTTGCCGCTGAAGATGGGCTCGCGGGTCAGCGCACGCCGGACGGATCGGTGGACCGTCCGAGCGACCACGACGGCGAACGGCAGATCGAGCCACACGAGCGTGTCGGCGCGGGCGAGCACGATGTCCCGGGCGATCGAGTAGTTGCCGTCGCACACCCAGCGCTCCCCCGCCGTGGCCGCCCGGACGCGGTCGCGGAACACTTCCGGCGTCGCGTTCTGCCACTTGGGGCCCCAGAACAGCGCGTCGAGCTCGATGTGCGGCGCGCGGAGCCGCTCGGCGAGCACCCGAGCGAGCGTCGTCTTGCCGGCGCCCGAGCCGCCGACGACGGAGATGCGCTCCATCGCCGCGCGGTCAGCGTGCGTCGAGGTCGCCGAGAACCCGCGCGAGGTCCGCGGCGTCGCGCGCGACGCCCGTCGGACGTTCGGCAACGGTGAGTGCATCGAGCTGCGCCCTGGTCGACACCCCGGTGAGCATCAGGACGGAGCGGCAGCCGATCGCCCGCGCGGCGGCGATGTCGGTCAGCAGCCCGTCGCCGATCATCACCGCCTCCTGCGGCTGGCGACCGACGGCGTGCGCCGCCGCCTCGAGCAGGTGCGGTGCCGGCTTGCCGATCGAGACGGGGACGACGCCGGTCGTGGCCTCGACCGCGGCGACGAGCGAGCCGGCCCCCGGTCGGAGGCCGCGCTCGGTCGGGTAGACCGGGTCGCGGTTGGTCGCGATGAACCGCGCGCCGGCGCGGACGGCATCGGCCGCGACCGCCAGTCGCAGGTAGGTCAGCTGCGGATCGAGCCCGACCACGACCGCGTGGGGTCCCCCGGCCGCCTCGAACCCGTCGATCGCCTCCTGCCCGGCACGGGTGGCCGCGTGAGCGCAGGTCACGACATCGAACCCGACGTCGCGCAGCTCCCGCTCGAGACCTCCGGCACCGAGGACGAGCACGCGCTGCGCGTCGGGGTCGTGTTCGCGCAGCCAGATCGCGGTGGCCCGGGCGGAGCTGACGACACGTCCCTCGGCGACCGGCGCGCTCATCGCCCGGAGGCGGGTCAGATAGTCGGCGCCGTAGTGCATCGAGTTGTTCGTGACGTAGACGACGTCGTCACCCCTGGCGGCTCGGTCCGCCAGCACCGTGGCCACGCCGGGCACGGGGTCCGCGCCTCGGTAGACGACGCCATCGAGATCGACCAGGAGGAGCACCGGCGGATGCGGAGCGGCGGCGGCGCATGACTGGCCGTGGGGCGCGGGACGCAGCGGCCCCGGCTGGCGGGCGGCGCACGCCCCTAGCGCGGGGCGCCCCGGGGCGCGAGCGCCCCGGGCTCCCCGGGCGCCGCCCTTGGCCAGATATGCGCCGCAGGATCGGCTTTTCTCTCGGATCCGCGACTGAGCGCGACCAACCCGCTCGACGGTACCGACCGGCTACCGACCGACTGCTCGTCGACGGGTCGAACCTGCTGCACGCGCTCCGCCGCGGCTGCTCGTCGACGGGTCGAACCCGCCCCCGCCGCGACGTTGATCGGCCGGCTCCGGGGCGCCGTGCCGGCCGCGGTCGGGATCGAGCTCGTGCTCGACGGCGCGCCGGATCGCGGCATGCACAACACGCGGATCGCCTCCGGCCTCATCGTCCGGTACAGCGGCCGGCGCAGCGCGGACGAGGTGCTGATCGGGCTGGTCGACGATGCATCCCGCGCCGTCGCCGGGGCGGGCGGTCAACGCCGGGACGGGCTCGACAATGTGCTCGTCGTGACCGACGACCACGCGCTGCGCCAGGCGCTCCGCCAGCGTGGCGTCCGGTCGGCCGGGACGCGCTGGCTGATAGGGCGGCTGGAGCGCGAGCGCGTCGATGGCCCGGTCGTCGGCAACCGGCGCCCGCCGACGATCGGAGCGGGTCGCGCTCGCGCGGCCCGGCCGCCGCAGAACGACGGCGACCAGGAGCGGCCCGGGTGGCGGCCCGGCAGGGGCGCGACCGCCAAACGCGGCAACCCGAAGCGAGGCCGGCCGCCGGCCTGACGCCGCCCGGGCACCGGCACCGCCCGCGGCTACAATCGGCCCCGTGGACGTCGTCGACGCACTCGAACAGTTCTGGAACAGCCTGCTCGACTTCACGAGCCAGTTCATCATCCCGGACTGGGGCGGGCTCATCGGGCTGCTCCCGGTCTTCCTCCTGATCGGCGTCCTCGGACCGCTGCTGTCGCTCCTGCTGCTCGCGCATCTCATCTACTTCATCCGCAAGCCGCGCGCCCCGCTCGCCGAACCACCGGGTCCCGTGCGGGCGCCCATCGACGCCGACGGCCGGCCCGAGTTCCCTCTCGGCGAGCCGTTCTGCCCGCGGGACGGGCTGATCTACCCGCCCAACACCGCCCGCTGCGACACCTGCCGGGAGGGCCTCTCGGTCCGCTGCCCCAAGTGCGGTGTCGGCCGGGCCGCCGCCATCGACACGTGCGGCAACTGCGGGCTGATCCTGAAGGTGCGACCGCAGAACCAGGTCGTTCGGGCGACCCAGCCGCCACCGGGCGGTCGAGCGATCGCGTGACGCTCGCGCAACCGACCGGTCCCGCCCGCCGTCCCTGAGGCACCCATGGCCGAGATCTCGCAGCTCCTGTTCACCGTCGCGACGATCGCGCTCGGGGCCGGCTTCGCAGCGCATATCGGGCACGCCGTGCTGCTCGCGAACGGCCGCCGGACGATCCCGACCCTCGCCCCGACCGCCCGACCGGCGTGGGCCGGTGTCGTCGGGGGGAGCTTCGCCGCTCGGACGACGGAGGCCTCGGCCAATGCCGGCACGTCGCTGAGCGCGGGCGCCAGCCCGCTCGGTCGAGCGGCGCGAATCCTGACCGTGGCGTCGTTCGGCCTGTTGGTCGGCTCGCTGGCCATCCGCGGCTATCTCGTCGGGCGCGGGCCGTGGGGCAACCTGTTCGAGTTCAGCGTCGCCTTCGGCGCGTCGATCCTCGGCGGCTACCTCTTCCTCGAGCGCCGCTATGCGATCCGCTCGATCGGGTTCATCCCGGCCGGCGTTGCGCTCGCCATGCTCCTCTACGCCTCCAGCCTGCCGTCCGAGATCAATCCGCTCGTGCCGGCGCTCCAGAACCCGCCGCTGCTGACGATCCACGTCGGGATGGCGGTGCTGAGCTACGGGATCTTCGCCACGAGCTTCGCGGCTGGCGTCGGGTACCTCGTCCAGGGCAGGGAGGATCGGTTCGCGTGGCTGCCCAGCCACAAGGTCCTCGACGAGGTTGCCTACCGAGCGGTCATCATCGGCTTCCCGATCTTCGCCACCATGATCATCCTCGGCTCCTGGTGGGCCTCGATCGCCTGGTCACGCTACTGGGGCTGGGACCCGAAGGAGACGGCCGCCCTCGTCACGTGGCTGACCTACGCCGTCTACCTGCACGCCCGCAACCAGCGCGCGTGGGCCGGCCGACCGGCCGCGCTGCTGCTCGTCGTCGGGTTCGGCATGGTCCTGGTGACCTACTCCGGGTCGCTCTGGTTCAGCGGCCTGCACGCCTACAGCGGGCTCGAATGACGACCTTGAGCTGACCGAAGGGCGAAGGGGGCGCTCGTCTTGAGACGGTTTGGGCGAACGGGCGGTGCGGCGCTCGTCGTCGCGCTCGCGGCGCAGCGGCTGGCGGGGTGCGGGCTGCTGTGGGGTGGACCGACGTTCGAGGAGGACACTTTCCGGAGCCGTCGCTCCTCGCGACCTACACGAGCGGCTCCGCGACGCTCGAGCTCGGTGACGGGACGACGATCGAGCTCGACCGGGTGGCGGCGGACGCCACGCTCATGTCGGAGATCGGGACGGCCATCCGCTGGACGGGCGACGACGGCTGGAACGTCACGCTGAACGGCGCAGGATCGGATTTCGGGTGGGGCGCGAGCACGATGATGCAGCTGGACCGCGTGATCGGCTCAGAGCACTGGACGACGATGTACGACCCGTCCCGGTGCATCGTCGATGTCGACGTCGCGGACGAGACCGCGGTCCGTGGCACGGCCACGTGCCGTGGCGTCGAGTGGTACGACGCGCTCGGCCAGGGGATCGGCTGGGCGATGGAGGGACCGGAGCCGCTCGACGAGCCCGAGTTCGACGCCGAGATCCGCTTCGAGGCGACGCCCTAG
>JAUJOH010000002.1:36405-68706 GCA_030447745.1 Chloroflexota bacterium
GCCGCTCGACGAGCCCGAGTTCGACGCCGAGATCCGCTTCGAGGCGACGCCCTAGCGACGCCAGACACAGAACGACCGGCCCGGCACGAGGCCGGACCGGTCGGTGAGGTGTTGCGGGACGATCAGCTGGCGGCGGGCGACCCTGACGCTTCGGGCGAACCCATCGCGTCCGGCGAGCCGGAGGCTTCTGGCGAGCCGGACGCACCGGCCCCACCCGTGCCGCCCGATCCCGCCGGGCTGCCCGGCTGAAGGTCGGCGCACGCGATGAGCGTGGCATCCGTCGCGCTCGTCTCGATGACGATCGAGTGTGGAGCGCCGGTCAGGTCAGAGATCGACAGCGGGATGACCGAGTTCGACGAGCCGACCGCGATTGGCGTCAGCCACATCGGCAGCTCCTCGGACATGGCGCTCGGCGACGGCTCCGCGCTCGGCGACATCGCCGCGCTCGCCTCGGGTGACGGGCTGGCCTCGGCCGATGCCGCGGGGTCGACCGACGGCGGAGGCGGCGGAATGTAGCCCTCCGGCGGCATTGGGCCCTGGTCGCTCTGGGTGGCGCAATCTCCCTCGACGATGGCCACCGGAAGCGCCTCCGCGGCACCCACCGCCACGACGCCGAGCACGACCGACGCGCCGCCCTCGACGTCGGTGACGATGCCGCCACCGGTCAGGTTCGAGCCGCCCTGGGCCTCGAAGACCGGGAACAGCTGGTTCAACGCGCCCGACGGCGCCCCCGACGGAGCGCCCGACTCGGGGCCGGACGGAGCGGCCGACCCGCCGATCGACGGCACGGCCGAGGTCACGGCGGACGGCACGCTCGGACTCGCAGCCGTCTGACACGCGCCGACGATGGCGACGATTGCCGCGCCGGCGGCAATGGTTCTGAATCGGTGCATGGTTCTCCTCGGAGCGAGGTGGTCAGATTGGGACATGTGCAGCCTCGCGCATCAAGCATCGCACGAACACGCCAACTGGCGCGTGCTGAGTGTTGCAGACAGGATTCGTCTTGCGGCTTCGCGGGCGGCGGCTGCGGTCGTGCGCCCCGTGCTGCGCGTCGGTCGTTCGGAGAGCGCTCAGCCGCGTCGCTTGGTGGCGCGCCGGGGGCCTCACGTCCGCCGGTCGTCGAAGAACCGCAACTCCGGCCGGAGATCGCCGTCCGTGATCTCGAGGAGCGCCCAGGAGTAGCGCGGCTGGCGCCGCTTGTCCGTCGGCGAGCCCGGGTTGACGAGCCAGCGACCGTCGTCGAGCCGCCCGACGAGCGGGATGTGGCTGTGCCCGAACAGCACGGCGTCGACCTCGTCCGCGGCGAAGGCGCGGGCGGCGCGCTCCGGCGTGGTCCTGCCGGGCCCGAGGTCGCCGTGGACGAGCCCGAGCCGGACTCGTCGTCCGCGCCCGCCGGGGCCGTCCGACACCTCGACGACCTTCCGGCGGCCAAAGCGCTGTGCGAGCTGCGGGCCGTCGTTGTTGCCCGCCACGGCGTCGAACGGTGCGAGCGCCTCGAACATGGCCGGCACTTCCGGGCCCGTGAAGTCGCCGAGGTGCAGGATCCCGTCGACGAGTGGGGTCGTCAGCGCCTCGACGAGCGCCCGCGGCAGTGCTCGCCCGAACCGAGGCAGATGCGTATCCGAGACGACGCCGATCCGCACGGCCGCATCGTGGCGGAGCGGCTGAGCGGACGCAACGGGCCCGGATCCGTGGCGCGGGCCCCCGCGCGCGCGGACATGCGCGCACAGACTCCTATGTCGCCCCACGCGCCCACGACGGCCAGATATTCGAGCGTGGACTACAAGGCCACATCCAGGCGGTCTTGCGCGCCGAAGGCGCCCCTGTCCACGCTCGATCGACGCTGCGATGAGCCTGCGCGCCGGGCCTACCAGTCTGTCGGCGAATACGTGGCCCACTTTTGTGGCTCCGCGACCCTTAGCAATCTCCCGGTGCATCACCGACACCCCGGCGCCGAGCACACCGGCGCGCACGGCAGTGCCCTCGGCGCGCAGCGTTGTGGCCATGCGGCGACACGAGGCAATGGCGCGCTGCGTTGCCGCCACCCCTCGAAGAGCAGGATCCCCTGGCGCACGTCGCCAACGTCGCCAACACGATCGCGGCCGCCCGGCGTCCCCGCGCTCGGCATCCCCGGCGCATGTCGCCAAGACGATCGCGGCCGCCCGGCGTCCCCGCGCTCGGCATCCCCCGACGCGTGCCGACCTACGCCGCGTGCGTCGCCGTCGGCGTCCCGGGCTGATCAGGCGTCACCGCGAAACGCACGCGTTTCGCGGACGTTGCTCCCCGGGACCCTGCACCGAACGACTCCAGTGAGACTGCGGCACAGGAGCCAACGGGATCGCGGAGCCAGCCGCGCATCTCGCGGGCATCGCTCGGGAACGCGTTCCGCAGCAGCGCGGCGTGCCCATCGATGCGCCTGCGGTTGGTTCGGCTGCGCGCCACTACGACCCACGCGGAGACGGTCGCCGCATCCCATCCCCGGTCGCGCGCGACAACGGGCGCCAGCCGGCGCTTTCGGTCGAGCGTCCCGATCAGCTCGTTCACATCGACGATCTCGGTCTTGAGCTCGATCACGAGCAGCGCCCGGCGGATCGGGTGCCAGCCAAGGACGTCGATCACGCCGCGCTCGCCGTAGATGGAGAAGCTGACCTCCGGCGCCAGCACCCACGCGCGGTGGCGGCGAGCGAACCACCGCGCCGCCGAGTCGTGCAGAGCCGCGTGGCGGGCGTTGAGCAGGCGGTCGAGGTCGCCGCCGCGCCAGCGCGGGACGAGGTCGACGCGCACGCTGATCGCTTCGCACACGGCGGCCACGGTGTCCATCGAAAGCGAGCCGATGTGGCCGCGTTCGATGCGCGAGACCGTCGATTGGGAGACGCCAGCGAGCGCGGCCAGGTCGCGTTGGCGTAGCCGGCGGCGGAGGCGGGCGGCCCGGACGGCGGCGCCGAGACGCATCGCGTTCACGCGGCCATGATGCCGATAGGCACTTATCGGCGACGTATTCCGAGCGAGCGGCTCCGGTATTCCGGTGAGCGCCTCCGGTATTCCGAGCGAGCGCCTCCGGATGCCACCCTCGCGCCTGCGCAATATGGTCAAAGATGCACCACCGGACTGGTGGGCCGCCCGATCCCCCCGCGGTCGGCATTTCGATGCTCCGCCCATGCACGGCCCCCGTCATCGACCAGCCGGATCCTGGCCTACGAGTCCACTGGCGCATGGCTGGCCCTGTTTCGCGGCCCGGGTGCCGTTACGAGTCGGCTGGTGCATTTCCGCCGCGGGAAACGCGGCGGAAACAGAACGCCTGTACGATTGGAGCAACGTGAACCGTCGGTGCACCCGCCGTGGAGAACACCCTCCCCCGCGTGGACAACCGAGAGACGGCCGTGGACAACCGGCCCGCGTGCGTGGACAAGCGTCTTGACCACATGTAGCGATGCAGCACCCAGATGGACCACTACATGTTGTGTTTTCTGTCTTGACGACGTCCTTCCGTCGGCGTACCTTGACCTGGTCGCTCGATCGACCCTGTCGCCTCGCAGCACGGCCGCCGGCCCCACTTCACCGGCTCCCGCGATGGCTGAGACGGCCCGTCGACCGCCCGGCAGGACGGCAGCGGCAGCTACACGAGGAGCGCGCCACGACCCGTCGGAGCGCGGACCCCGCGAGGACGCGGACAGTCCCGGAGGAGAGCAGGATGGCCCGAGGCACGGACGCCGTTCCAGTCGTCGAGTCGAGGTCGCGCAAGGCGGGCGCCGCTGCCGGCGCTGCCACCGCGGCAACCGCCGCCGCGGCCCGCAAAGCCACCGCCGGGCAGGGCCGCACCCTCGCCGGCCCGTGGGGCGCCAGCTTCGACGGCGTCGGAACGAAGGGCCTCACCTGGCCGCGCCGCTGGACCCGCCCGGACATCCATCCCTACGACGAGATCGAGTGGGAGACGCGGACCGCGAACATCGGCAACGAGTCCGGCAAGACGGTCTTCGAGCAGAAGGACGTCGAGGTCCCGAAGACCTGGTCGCAGCTCGCGACCAACGTCGTCGTCAGCAAGTACTTCCGCGGCCATGTCGGCACGCCGGAGCGCGAGACGAGCGTCCGCCAGCTCATCGATCGGGTCGTCAACACGATCGCCGCCTGGGCCGAGACGCGGCGCTATTTCGCCACGGACGAGGACCTCGCGGCCTTCCGCGCGGAGCTCACGCATCTCCTCGTCCACCAGAAGATGGCCTTCAACTCGCCGGTCTGGTTCAACGTCGGGATCGAGGAGAAGCCGCAGTGCAGCGCGTGCTTCATCAACTCGGTCCAGGACAACATGGGCTCGATCATGGACCTCGCCAAGACGGAGGCCATGCTGTTCAAGTTCGGCTCGGGCGCGGGGTCGAACCTCTCCACGATCCGGTCGAGCAAGGAGCGGATGTCGGGCGGCGGGATCGCCTCGGGCCCGGTCAGCTTCATGAAGGGCTACGACGCGTTCGCGGGCGTAATCAAGTGCCTCACGGCGGACACCTATGTCACGACGGCGGCCGGACTCCTGCGCATCGATGAGGCGATCTCGGTCGACGGGCCGGAGGGTTTCGAGGCGGACGACAGTGTGACGCTGAACACTCCGGCCGGACCGCTCCCGATCTCTCATGTCTACCGCTCACCGGAGTCTCCGACGCGAACTGTCCGGCTGCGCACGGGCCTGTCTCTGACCGGCACCCATGAGCACCCGGTGCTGACGCTATCCAGGAGTTCCAGCTGGCATGGACACGCCTTGCTGACATTCAGCCAGGGACGCGCGTTGCGGTTGAGCGCCAGCGTGAGCTCTGGCCCCAGGCGGTGCCCTCGATGGCAGCCTTCGTGTCGACCGTCTCGCACCGCAAGCGCGACCTCACGTATCCGACCGAGGTGACCCCGGCCCTGGCGCGCGTGCTGGGATACCTCGTGGCAGAGGGAGCGATCGATCACGAGCGCTTCCGCTTCAGCTCGGCGGATCCGGAGATCATGGCCGACTATTGCGACTGCATCGAGGCCGTGTTCGGCGTGGATTGCCGTGCGCAGGTCACGGCGCGGGTCCACCCGACAACGGGCGTTCGAACGGAACAGATCGCGCTTTCGTGGACTGGCGCCCTCGAGTACTTCGCGCACCTCGGGCTTGATCCCGTGCGGTCGGCGCACAAGGTGGTTCCGGCCATCGTGCGGCGCTCTCCGCGTTCGCTCGTCCTCGAGTTCCTTGCCGCGTACATCGAGGGCGACGGTCACCTCGGGAACGGCCGCGTGTCGATCGCCTCGGCCTCGAGCCGGCTCCTCGAAGAGATCCAGCTTCTCGCGTTGAACTTGGGCGTCGTCGGACGCCGTCATTCAGTGAGTGGCTACGAGCACCTGGGGTTCCTCGGTGAGGAGGCCGCCCGGTTCGCTCGACTTGTCCACCCGTACCTCGTCACACCGCGCAAGCGTGCCGCGGCAGTGGAGCTGTTCGAGGACGTAGCGGCCAGCCGAAACCCGAATGCCGACGTCATCCCCGGGATCGTCCCGGCCCTACGCGCGTTCGCCACGACCGGCAATGGCTGGTTCACCACCTCGACAGGAGACGTGATCCGCTCGGGATTCGGGCTATTCAATCGAGCCAGCGACAACGTGTCATATGCGCGAGCGCTGGCCGTGCCGGGCTTCGCGGCGAAAGTCGGACAGCTCGACAGCGAGCTGGGATCCACCCTGGCCCAGGTGCTCGAGGACAAGTACCTGTGGGACGAGGTCGTCGACGTCGCGGACGCGGGAGTTCAGCGCACGTACGACTTCACGGTGCCAGAGGTACACGCCTTCGTATCCAACGGCATCGTGTCGCACAACAGCGGAGGCAAGACCAGACGCGCGGCCAAGATGGTCATCCTCGACGCTGGCCATCCGGACATCGTCGAGTTCATCGACTCGAAGAAGCTCGAGGAGCAGAAGGCCTGGGCGCTCATCGAGCAGGGCTACGACCCGAGCTTCACCGGTGAGGCCTACGCCAGCGTCTTCTTCCAGAACGCCAACCACAGCGTTCGCGTGACGGACGAGTTCATGCGCGCGGTCGAGATCGACGGGACCTGGACGACGCACGCGGTCACCACCGGCGAGCCGGTCGAGACGTACCGGGCGCGCGAGATCTTCCGCCGGATGGCGGATGCCGCGCACCTCTGCGGCGACCCCGGCATCCAGTACGACACGACGATCAACGACTGGAATCCCGTCTCGAACTCGGAGCGTCAGTAGCGCGACCAACCCCTGCAGCGAGTTTTCGTTCCTGAATGACACGAGCTGCACTCTCGCCTCGGTCAACCTGATGAAGTTCGTCCGAGCGGACGGCGAGTTCGACGTCGACGACTACAGATACGCCTGCCAGGTGACGATCACGGCCCAGGAAATCCTCGTCGACAACGCGAGCTACCCGACGCCGAGGATCGAGGAGAACTCGCACCGGTTCCGGCCGCTCGGCCTCGGCTATGCAAACCTCGGCGCACTGCTGATGAGCCGCGGCCTGGCGTACGACTCAGACGAGGGCCGCAACTTCGCCGCGGCCCTCACCGCGATCATGACCGCCGAGGCGTACCGACAGTCGGCCGTCATCGCTCGAGACCACGGCGGTCCATTCCTCGAGTACGAGGAGAACGAGGAGCCGTTCCTCAAGGTCATCGGGATGCACCGTGACGCTGCATACGGGACTGCGGCGGACGGCGTGCCAAATGACATGCTCCACGCGTCGCGCGCCATCTTTGATGAGACACTCGCACTTGGACGTGCGCATGGATATCGAAATGCGCAGATAAGTTTGCTTGCCCCAACCGGAACCATCGCTTTTATGATGGACTGTGACACGACCGGGGTGGAGCCGGACATCGCGCTCATCAAGTACAAGAAGCTGGTCGGCGAGGGCTTCCTCAAGATCGTCAACCAGACGGTCCCGAGCGCCCTCAAGAAGCTCGGCTACTCAGCGGACCAGGTCGAGGAGATCCTCGCCTACGTCAACGACCGCGAGACGATCGAGGGCGCGCCCCATGTCCGCCCTGAGCACCTGCCGGTCTTCGACTGCGCCTTCAAGCCGCGCAACGGCGAGCGCTCGATCCACTACATGGGCCACGTCCGGATGATGGGCGCGATCCAGCCGTTCCTGTCCGGCGCCATCTCGAAGACGGTCAACATGCCGGAGAACGCGACGGCCGAGGAGATCGAGCAGGTCTACCTCGAGGGCTGGAAGCGGGGTCTCAAGGCGATCGCGATCTACCGCGACAACTCGAAGCGGTCGCAGCCGCTCATGACCGGCAAGAAGAAGGACGCCGGCGCGGCCGAGGCCGAGGCGCTGGCGACGATCGAGCAGCTCCGAAAGCAGCTGGCCGCAGCGCAGGCGGACGCGGCGCTCCCCCACCGACGCCGGCTGCCGTCCGAGCGGACGGCGGTCACCCACAAGTTCGACATCGCCGGGCACGAGGGCTACATCACGGTCGGGCTCTATCCCGACGGCCAGCCGGGCGAGATCTTCCTGAAGATGGCCAAGGAGGGCTCGACGGTGTCGGGCCTGATGGACACCTTCGCGACGACGGTGTCGGTGGCGCTCCAGTACGGCGTGCCGCTGCGCGACCTCGTCAACAAGTTCGCGCACGTCCGGTTCGAGCCGTCCGGGTTCACGGGCAACCAGGAGATCCCGATCGCGAAGTCGATCGTCGACTACATCTTCCGGTGGCTCGGCTCGCGGTTCCTGTCGCCGGAGGACAAGGCGATGCTGGGGCTCATCGACCGGTCTGCGGTCGTGGCGGAGCCGCCGGCTTCGGGATCGGCCTCTGCTCCCTACGCCAGCTCCGCTGGCTCGTGGTCGCCGGCGGCCGACCCTGCGCCGGCGGTGCAGGCCACCGAGCCTCGGGGCGATGAGCCGACGGCCTCGGTCGCGGTCGAGAAGGCAGCGGCCGAGTCAACGACAGAGCAGTCGGGATCGAAGACCGGGAACGAGGTCCGTGACGAGCTGACCGTGCTTGCCAAGAACGGGAACGGGCACGCCAAGGTCGCGAGCGGGAACGGTGGTGGCGGGTCGGCGATCACGCTGAGCCTCGGCACGACGAACGTCGCGTTCAAGATCCAGGAGGACGCGCCCAGCTGCGCCGAATGCGGCTCGATCATGGTCCGCAACGGCTCCTGCTACAAGTGCCTCAACTGCGGCTCCACGAGCGGGTGCAGCTAATCCCGGCCACTCGGCCCTCCCGAGACCCAAGTGGATCCTGTACTCGTTGAATACCTAAATTCGGGTCGGACTTGGCTCATCGTCGGCTCTGGTCCCTCGAATCAGATGGGCTACCCTCGTTGGGAGGAACTAGCCCGGACCGCGGTCGAACTCACGAATGGCGAAGCGTCGAAGGACGCGGGCGTTCGGGCCGGTCAGGCTTTGGGGGCTCGCAACTACCCGGCGGTCTTTCAGATTGCGTTCGACACGCTCGGCCCTGATCGAACCCTTGAAGTGCTTCGGTCCGCGTTGGCACCAACCAAAGCGACTGGCGCCATCTACGAGCTGCTGGCTCGATGGCCCATCGCTGTGTACCTCACGACGAACTTTGATAACGAGATCCCACGACACCTCGCGAAGTTAGGGCAGGCCTACGAGACGTACTCGAATGGCCCACACCACATGGGCTTGCTCGTCTCGGACCTCCACGGGGCGGTCGTGCGTCTCCACGGAGACCTGACGTCACCTGAAGGCCTCGTCCTTACGAGTTCGCAGTACGCCGCTCTCGCGACAGGGGACCACTTTCAGTACTGGCGGACGAGGATGACCTCTGTCTTCCAGATGCAGCAGGTCGTTGTGATCGGTTACTCGCTGTCGGACCCGCACGTTCGGGCGGTCCTTGAAGCGGCGAAGATTGGAGCGCCGGCGACGCATGCAGTCTGCTGGCTATCACCTCACACGACGACGGCGCAGGCTGCCGAATATTCGGAGAAGTATCGCATCCGGGTAATTCCGTATCCGGCGACTGACGATCACTCAGGCCTGCTTCGGACTGTCCAGACGATCTCGCGGTTCATCATCCCGCGAGAAGGAGTCACGGTCCGAAGGTCAATTGCCGAGGTCGTTGCGGAGGGACGAACAGGCGATCCCGCGGCCACCGCTGTATACGTCTTCAATCGATTGGTGCCGCATGTCGACCTGGGCGCCGCTTCGACGCGATGTGGCTGTCGGAGCCGTCGAGTCCGTTCTCCAGCGCTACGACGGCGAGGACAGTTCTCCATCGGTGACGTTCTAGACGAAAATTGGGTGGCCGATCGAGGCGCGCGACGCCGAGTTC
This sequence comes from Chloroflexota bacterium, assembly GCA_030447745.1. Lineage (GTDB taxonomy): Bacteria > Chloroflexota > Limnocylindria > Limnocylindrales > CSP1-4 > JACDAV01. Next base: position 45,684 of record JAUJOH010000002.1, read on the forward strand.
TTGAATCAAGTTGAGCGACGCAGCGTTAAGAAGAAGCTCCTCGTCAGGTCGGGTACTGATCTCGAGGTTGCTCGTTCCACTTCCGCCATTAGTCAACACCGGATTCAGTATGAGCACCTCAGGGCCAGGTTTCTGAAGGCGACGGCACTCCGAATTCGTCGCGACCTGCGAATGGGTCGACGGAGAGCACAGCCGGGCGAGTTGCCGGAGACATTGACGCGGCGCTAACCCGGGTTCTTCAAACGAGGCGGCCTAACTTTGGCGACACTGCTACTCGCCAATAGCCGGCGGGCGCCAAAGTCTATCCCGCCTCTGTTGTCGGTTTTATCTCCGAGGCCAGTGCCCAATACGAAGATATGCCGCTGCGTCTGGCGTTCTGGCGTGGGACTCTAGGGGGCGTTCACGAAGCCGGAGATGCAGAACGTCAATATCTAGGACGCCTCGTACTCGGCTTCTTCGCGTTCCATGCAATCGGCGTCTTTGGCCCAACCGCTCAGGAACAGCTAAGGCTGGCGCGCCGTACGGTTTGGATCGTCGACTCGAGCCTTCAAATCAGCTCTCGCTCTTGCCAGTGCATCAGCATCGAACGCGCTCTACGGAGACGTCTTTCGCCGACTTGGCTCCGCAAGGATCCGACTATTTTCGACCTACAAGTTGTTTGGCGAGACATTCCAGCACTTGACCTTTGCTCATGACATCGTTACGCGATACGGCTCGGACTCATGTCATGCTCGCTGCGGCTATCGGTGACCCTCCTTTTTGGAAGCAGAACCTCTTCCTTCAGGGCTACATCGAGTGGCAGCGGCGGCGGGCAGCCGGGGAGACTGGGCAACATGCTCTACCAAGCTGTCGGGCGTGAGCCAAGCTTCGAAGGCCTCGAAAGGGCTCTCGGAAAACTCGGTGTTGAGGTGCTTGACTATCAAGACTGGCCCGGCTTTGACCGTAATGACTTCGCTGTCCAAGATGAGTTCTCGGAGAAACTCAAGGAGCTGATGCAGCGTCACCGTCAGCCAGATCCTGTGACGGACGAGAGTTTCGAGCGACGCCTCGAGGAGAGGTTCCACCTGAAGCGGAGGCTGCGGTTATCGTGATCCGGGAACGGCAGGGCCCTTCAACATCCTCGCAAGCCCGCCCGAGCCGTCGCCGTCGTGGTTCGTGAGTCAGACGGCCGCTATCAACGCCTTGGATGCGACGGCGCGAATAACCTGGCAGCCTGATGCGTTCCTCGCATTCGTGGGAACCGCTAGTTAACACCACAGCACCATCGTCCGACCGCGCATTCGAACTCGTATTGGCAGGGCTAGCTGAGTCAGGTCTCAATCCGATTTCCCGAGGCAGCTATTGAAGCTGCATTCGGACATGTAATCGACGAGGCCGCTGTTGATATCGCCGATCAGCGCGAGGCGCTGGTTCCGTTCTGGGTGACAAGTACACCGAGCGACCGGACGAGGTGCTGCGTCGGCTCCCTCCTTCGCGACGCCTACTCGCCTCACTGCAGATGTCGAACGAGATGGTCGAGACAGGCTCAAGCCCTGGAAGAGGCAAGTTCCAAACGAGGCGAAGCTACGACGACTACGGGAGGCTGAAAGGGAACTGGATTCCGTCAGCCGGCTACGTCGCAAGGCCGCCTTCAGAGAGGCTCGTGTCGCAAAACGGCGCCGCGCGGCGCGCTCCGAAGCCGCCTCGCGGAAGCCAAGTGACGAATTGGTGAACTGAGAGCAGGCGCAGCCACCGCGGCCCGCGACGGATGCAGCCGCTTTGCTGGGTCGGCAACGTGGTGAGCGTCGTCGTGGCCGCTAGATCCGCTGCGGAGTCCCAGTTGGGTTGTCGCAACCGCGCGCGCGGTTGGTAGACTACCGCCCACCTGAGCGACGGAGGGCATTGGCGCGCACTGAGGCCGAGACGCGGACCCAGCTCATCGATCCCGCGCTGCACGCCCCGCGGCTGGACCGAGGATCTGATCCGACAGGGAGGAGACCGAGCGAACGGTAGAGATCCACGACGGCAGGGCGCGCCGCGGCACCACGTTCGCACGGACTACACGCTCCGGATCAAGGTCGCTGCTGACGCCCAACCCGTCGCCGTCGCCGTCCTCGAGGGCAAAGAGCGAGGACAAGCCGCCGCCTACGGCCTTGACCAGGCGAAGACGTATCAGCGGACCGCGAAGCGCCTGAACGTCCCCTTCGTCATCGCCACCAACGGCCGCGGTGGACGCTCCACGACAACCGGAGCGCGATGACGACTCCCCTCCCCAGCCGATGGCCGAGCACCACCCCGACCCGAACTCCGGGCCGCCTACGAGGACGCGGTCGGGATCGACCTGACCGCTCCGCTCGCCCGGCCGCTCATCACGCCGTACAAGGGTGGCGAGGGCGCCCGGCGCTACTACCAGGACGCCGCGATCCGCGCGGTCTTCGAGAAGCTCGCCCGCGGCGAGGAACGCGCCCTGCTGAGCCTCGCGACGGGCTCGGGCAAGACGTTCATCGCGGTGACCTCCTGCGTCAGATCGCGGACGCCGGCCAGCTCAAGCGCGCGCTCTTCCTGTGCGACCGCGAGGAGCTCCGCAACCAGGGCCTGACGGCCTTCCAGAACGCGTTCGGGTCGGATGCCGCGGCTGTCTCGCGGGCTCAAAACCCCAGAAGAACGCCCGCGTCCTGATCGCCACCTACCAGACGCTCGACATCGACACGGAAGATGCCGACGCCGACTTCCTCGAGACGAACTACCCGCCCGACTACTTCGGTCACATCGTGATCGACGAGTGCCATCGGTCAGCCTGGGGCGAGTGGTCCAAGGTCCTGACGCGCAACCCGAACGCCGTCCAGGTCGGCCTGACCGCCACGCCGCAGCAGCTCGACTACGGTCGGACGAAGGACGCCCAGGCGGACGCCGCGATCAGCGCGGACAACGTCCGCCATTTCGGCGAGCCCGTCTACGAGTACGAAGATCGGCCAGGGCATCGAGGACGGCTACCCAGCCGCCTGCGAGATCGTGCGCCGCGACACCTTCCTCGCCGGCAGCCCGTTCGCCGAGCGCGAGACCGGCCTCGAGCAGGACGACCTGTGGAGCACGACCGTCGTCGACGCGCGCACGGCGAGCTCCTCACGGCTGCGGAGACGCGGGAGCGCTACGAGGCGGGCACGTTCGAGTCCAAGCTCATGCTGCCGGACCGCGTCGAGGCGATGGCGGCCGACCTGTTCGACCTCCCCTGGCCACCGGCGGACGAGCAGAAGACCATCATCTTCTGCGCCCGCGACCAGCACGCCGACGCGGTCGCGATCGCGATGAACAACCGGTATGCCGCCTGGTGCAAGGCGAACGACGGGAAGCCGGCCGGCCCCTACGCCTTCAAGTGCACCGCTGCCAGCCACGGCACTGCCTATCTGGGCGAGCTCCGCGACGCTTCTCGGAGCCACTTCATCGCCACGACCGTCGACCTGCTGACCACCGGCGTCGACGTCCCCATCGTTCGCAACATCGTGTTCTTCAAGTACGTGCGGTCGGCGATTGGGTTCTACCAGATGATCGGGCGCGGAACACGGTCACCCGCCTCGGGCAAGCTCATGTTCCGCGTCTACGACTACACCGCAGCGACGCGCCTGTTTGGCGAGGCCTTCCGAACGCGGGCGACGGTCGAGCGCGACGCCGACCACACCCGAGCCGCCGTCACCGGCCGAACGAACGATCCAGGTCCAGGGCATCGACGTCCGCCTCGGCGACGCCGGGATCGCGATCCCCGACGACGGTCGACGCCGTCGCCAAGCCGGTGACGCTCGAGGTACAAGGAGCAGATCGCCGAGTCGCTGGTCGACCGAGCGCCGACACTCGACGCCTTCCGCGCGACCTGGATCGCGCCGGCGGCCCGCCGCGAGCTGCTGGGCGCGCGCTGCCAGATGCCGGCCGATCGGCGCCGCTCGTCCGAGCCGTCGAGGAACGGCCGACTTCGACCTGTACGACGTCCTCGCCGAGCTCGGCTACGGCCTCGAACCCAAGACCCGCAACGCCCGAGCCGACGCGTTCGACTACAAGGCGGCCGACTGGCTCGCGGAGTTGCCTGAGTCGGCAACGGCGACGCTCGTGCGCTCACGCGCCAGTTCGCGCGCGCAGGGGCAGATGAGTTGGAGAATCGAAGGCGTCCTGAAAACCCCGGACGTTACGCGGCGGCGGTGGGCTCGATGCACTCAAGCTGCTCGGTTCCGCTGCACCAGGATTCTAACGGCGACCAAAGAGCGCCTATTCGCGGCATGAGAACGATGCGGCTAGGGGACCTCGCTGCTATTTCGAGTGGCTCGACCCCCTCCCGAAGGCGAGGACCGGTTTTTGGGTGGCTCCATACCGTGGGCCAAGGTCAAGACCCTAACCCGAGCCGGCATGCGATTGAACGAGACCGAGAAACGGTGACACCCGACGGCGTAGCGGCCGCTCGGCTCCAGTTGTTCCCAACCGGCTGTTCTTCTCGCGATGTACGGCTCGATCGGAACGGCGTCGATCGCGGCAGTTCCCACAACGACCAATCAAGCCATTCTTGGCATCAATGCGGACCAGAACTTCAGCCTGGTACCTCTGGCTCTACCTGCAGGCGATCAAGACCGCGCTATCGTCGCTGGGCCGCGGCGGTGCCCAATCCAATATCAACACGGGAGATCGTCCGCAATCTGGCCGTCGACGCCGTTGCGCCAGAGCAAGAAGGATCGCAGCTAGGTGACGATCGAACTGGGGACCGTGAACAACGGAGGAGCTGAGCCGCCGTCGACTTGCTCTGATGAAGACGAACTCCCAGGTCGAACGTTCTCCGGGCTGCTTTCGAGCAGGTGAAAACCGCTAATCCGGATGCCCTTGGGACGTACGGGCCGCCTCGGCGATAGCGACTGGATCCTGACGGCGGACTACGCTCGGTCGGGTGTCCGATTGTGCAGGTGGCTGACGTGGGGCGGGGCAAGCTGGTAGGAAAGTCAACCGGTTTGTCGCATGAAGGCGGGCCGTGCAGTGAGTGCGTTCCTCCGCCAGGAGACATCTTGATCTCCCGGATGCCGGACCCTCTTGGTCGCCGCCTGCGTAGTTCGGGCTTGGGTTCGAAGCCATCACGGCAGTCGACGTGACGATTTTTCGCCCTCACGGAGATACTCGATACGGAATATGCGGTCTGGTTTATGAATGCCCGTGGTGGCTGGGATCCGTGGCGGCCAAGGCCTCCGGCGCAACGCGCGCAAGGGTCAGCCGGCTCAACCTCGAGCAAACTACATGTGCCGTTGCGGAGCTCGCAGTGCGGCGACGCATCGCCGCGGAGGCTTCAGGAGCGCAATGCGGCGGTCGACGCGATGAAGTGGCAATCCGAGCGGAGCAGAAGGCGATCCAGTTGCTACCAGCCGCCCCTGCTTCAGCGGGCTTTCGAAGGGATTACCGCCTGAGCAAGAGCGGGCTGACGACGACACCGCGACAGGACGAGCCAGTGCGCCTCGCGCTGGTCGCTCGATGGAGGAGGTCGATCACCAGATCGAACTCGGATGGAGCGCCCTCCGACTCCGCGATCAGGTGGCAGGCGGTCGCCTCGATCGTCGACCATTGGGCGAGTCGGCGGAGCCGGTGTCATCGATCTCGACCCACCCAGGCTCCCCCGCAGGGACCCAGCGGCATGGACGGTCGGAAGACCGGCTCCGTCGGTGACGATGTGGAACCCGCATGCCCCGCCGAGCCTGATCGTCGCGAAAGGGACTCGGGTGGCTCGACGGAAGTCGAAGTCGGGGTGAGGTCGTCGTCGCCGACGTTGACCTTGGACGTACTCATGACGTTCCCGCCGATTCGCGGGCCTTGCGAAGATGATCCGGATGCGCGGTTCGCGGTGAGTGTATCCGGTGATGACGACCTGGCCGGCAGGCGACATGGCCATCTGGTGCCATCGCTCCTCCAAGCCCGAATGACGTTGATCCGGCGCCACGATGGCGTGAGCGTCGCCGAACGACATTGCTGCGTCTTCGAATGCAACGCCATGCTTGACGAGGTTCGCTTCCGCCTTCTGACGATCCCTCGAACGACAGGCCTCCGCAGTCGAAGACCTCCGCCACTGCTCTGCTCCAGCACGCGGGCCTGGTGGCGGGAACCGCATCGTATGGACTGCCGCTTCACTCCGACGCATCTGCCGTACTCTCGCGACGTGACCGTCGCTGCCCGCCGACTTGCCACGCCCTCCTCCGTCAATGCCGCAATCAAGCAGATCGCGGACGTCATGCGCTGCGCGAACTACGCCGGCGCGCTGCAGTACGTGCCCGAGCTGTCGTGGATCCTCTTCCTGCGCATCCTCGACGAGCGGGAGGAGCTCGAGGCCGAGGAGGCGGAGGCGGTCGGCGCCTCGTTCATCCCTTCGCTCGAGCCGCCGTACCGTGTGGCGGGACTGGGCGTCGCCTGGCGGGGCGAAGCGCGCCGAGCTGAGCGAGGGCGCGATGGGCGCGTTCCTCCCGTTCGTCAACTCGGCTGCTGCCGTACCTCCGCGGCCTGCGCGATCGCCCGAACGCGACGACCCGTCAGCGCGTCATCAGCGAGGTCGTCTCGGCGGTCGACAAAGTCGATGTCGACACCGAGCGGAACCTGCTCGACATCCTCGATCGGGTCCACGAGATCCATCTCGAGGCGGTCGACCAGACGCACCTCTTCACGCTCAGCCAGGCCTACGAGGGCCTGCTCCAGAAGATGGGCGAGAAGAACAACGACGGCGGCCAGTTCTTCACGCCCCGCGAGGTGATCCGGGCGATCGTGCGGGCGATCGACCCGAAGGTCGGCGAGACGGTCTACGACCCGGGCTGCGGCACCGGCGGCTTCCTCGCCCAGGCGTTTTGAGTGGATGCGCATCCGCCTGGGTCCGGGTGCCACCGCGGAGCAGCTGCGGGTCCTTCGCGAGGACGCGTTCTTCGGGCGCGAGAAGGCCGACCTCGTCCACCCGATCGCCCTCGCCAACCTGGTCCTCCACGGCATCGACCACCCGCACATCTGGCACGGCAACACGCTGACCGGCCAGGAAACGTACGGCGGGCTGTTCGCCGGCGCGCCGACGCTGTTCGACGTCGTCCTGATGAATCCACCGTTCGGGGCAAGGAGGGCAAGGAAGCCCAGACCAATTTCGCCTACAAGACCGGTGCGACCCAGGTGCTCTTCCTGCAGCACGTCATCGATTCGCTGAAGCGGGGGCGGGCGCTGCGGGATGGTCATCGACGAGGGCGTGCTGTTCCGGAACAACGAGACGGCGTTCGTCCAGACGAAGCGGAAGCTGCTCAACGACTGCGACCTTTGGTGCATCGTGTCGCTGCCGCCCGGCGTCTTCACCTCGGCCGGCGCGGGCGTCAAGACCAACCTGCTGTTCTTCACCAAGGGCGGCCCGACGGAGAAGGTCTGGTACTACGACCTCTCGCACGTGAAGGTCACCAAAAGCACCGCTGACGCTCGACCGGTTCGTCGAGTTCTTCGAGCTGTTGCCATCACGCGCCGACTCTGCGCGTTCGTGGACGGTCATGCGCGACCAGATCGAGGCGCGCCGGTTCGACCTCAAGGCGGTGAACCCAAACGCGGAGTCGACGGAGGACACCCGCACCCCGGAGGAGCTCCTCGACATCATCGCGGCGAAGGGCCGTGAGATCGATGCGGCGATCGCGGAGCTCCGTCAAAGCCTGGCGGCGTGGAACGCGCGGGACGATCTACCAACCTGATCGACACGTGGACGCCCGGGCCTGGGATCCGCGGTCGGTCTACCGAGCTGCCCACTCGCCGCACCCGCGCGTCAAGAAGCCCTTGTCGCCCGCGCGCCGATCGTCGGGCCGGAGACATTGGCGTTGGCGATGATCTGGTCGATGCCGCCGCCGAAACCGCTCAGCCGAGACCAGTAGCAGAACTCGCCTCCGAGCTCCCGGTATGTGCCTGGCTCGATATCGGTCCCGACGATGTAGGTTCCTTCCCCGAAGGCTTGGGTCGTGTCGGTCACTCGGCTGAGGTCGCTCGACCAAGTGCCACAGCCGCTGGTATTGAACCCCACATCCGACTTCGCGATCGTGACCACGGCGTAGCCGGAGGCGTTGTCGTTCGCGATGATCGACTCCAGGTCTCCGTTGAAGTTCTTGACGCGCTCCCAGTAGCAGAATTCGACGGGCTCGCGCGTTCGGTATGTGCCCGGCTGAACGTCTAGCCCCCACCTCCCAGGTGCCGTCCGTGATGACGAGCCGTGCCGGCGTCGGGGGCGGCGTGGGCGCGGGCGTCGCCGTCGGCGCCGGAGTCGGCGTGGGGGCAGGAGTCGGTGTGGGCGGAAGGGCGTCGGGGTGGCGATCGGACTTGGCGTGGTTGGCGCGAGTGTCACCGTCGGGACGGCGCTCGCCGCACGTGTCGGGGAGGGTGCCGATGCAACGGCCGCGATGTCGCTCGGCGGAGCGCTCGCCGATGAGGTCGGCGTTTCGCGGTTCCCGCCTGTCAGACCTGCCAGGACAAGGATCGCGATGACGCCCGCCGCGATCCATCCCCGCCGTCCGATGCGATCCCTGAACCGGGGCTTCGCCGCGAGCGCTGGATCGGCCGATGCGACGGTCGCGCCCGTCGGCACGACGGTCGTGGGATCCCGGTCGGCCGCCGGTACTTCGCCGTCGAAGTCGAACTGGCAATTGCGGCAGTAGCGGAAGGCCCAGTCCGAGCGTTGCCGCAGCGCGGGCAGAACTCTGAAGTCACGATGCGTTCCTCGCGAGCTCGTCAAGCAGCCGGCCAACATCGAAACGAGATCGCCCAACCGCGCGTGGCGCCGGGGTCCGGCTTCGGGTATCAGCGGTGCGGTCGCCCGGCGCATCCGTCGCTTCCGTGATCCTCGTCACTTCGTGCCGGACTTCTTCGTCCCGCGGGGCCCACGTGATGTTGTCCGCTGGGCGGAGCGGTCGAGCAACGGGCGGCGAAAAATGACCGGACCGTCAGCCGCCGCTGATCGCCGTGATGACATCGACCCGGGAGCGTGGTTCGACGGCGGTATCCAGCTCGGCTCGCTCGCCGTCGACGAAGACGTGAATGTGCCGCCGGAGCGTCGGGCCGGGCTCGCAGAGGCGGTCGCGGAGGCCGGGCCAGCGCTCTTCAAGGCGATCGACCGCCTCGCCGACGGTCGCCGCCTCAAGCTCCAGCCGGCGCGGCAGGCCCGGGAACAGCGGCGGCAGCGTCGGTGGGAGGCGGACCTCCGCCACGGTCAGGCAACCACGATGGCGACCTCGAGCGAGTTGAGCTGGTCGACCGTCTCCTTGAGCCCCTACTGGGGCGGCAACCGCGCGCGTCCCCATCAGCCGGGGGTACGGGATCTACACGTCACCGGTCGCTCGGTCGGCTGGGTCGCCGTCCGGGGACCGAGCCGGCGCAGGGCCAGCGTGTCGGTCAACGCCAGCGTCGTGGCCACCGTCGACCTCTACAGCACTACCGTCCACGCCCAGCGGATCGTGTGGTCGGCCAACTGGTCGACCTCGGCCACCCGGACGGTGACCATCCGGGTCAGCGGCACGGCCGGTCACCCGCGGGTGGATCTGGACGGCTGGGTAGTCGGTAGCGAGCGACGACCGGCGGCACCCTGAGCTGGCGTGGCGCGGCGGCTGCACCCGCCGGCTCGCCGCGCTCGGAACTTGTCGTTGCCGCACCGGCTTGGCTGCCCCGGAGACCTCAAGGGTCGGCGACCCCCATAGCCGGCGGACGTCGCAGATCTATTGACTTTCGCCGCCCTCTCTCCACGATCCGCCCATCCGGGTTCGGGAGGGACGACGATGGCTCCAGGCGTGACCATCTCGGCGGACGGTGGGGGCTACGGAGTTCAAGCCAGGCAATACCGTCCGGCTCGAGGCCACGGCCATCCCCAGCGCCAGCGCCTACCAGTGGCACCTCGCCGGGACTCCCCTTCCGCAGGCCACATCGTCGGTGCTGGAATTTCCATGGCGGCCGATCGCCAGGGCGCCTACACCGTGGTTGCCACGATCGGCGGCCGCTCGGTCACGTCGAGCCCATACGAGATCAAGCTGAAGTCCGAGTTCTGGCGAAACTCCGGCCCCTGCCGAGCCGAAGGAACCACCGACACGATGGGAGCAGAACTTTGCGATTGCGGCCGGTATCGCGCTCGCGGTCGTGGCTATCGTCGCCATCATGGCGATCGATCCGTTCAGTAATCGCGCCGGTTTCGCCGAGGCAGACTGGACGACGCTAGAAGGTCGGCTGAAGGTGGGCGCGATGCTTGCGCAGCCGCTTGTCGCGATCGGTGCAATCGCCATCTTCGTGGGGATGTGGATGGCGCTGGTGGAGTGGCGCGGCCGCTTTGCTCAAGGAGGCCGAAGCCGGTACGAGGGGCTGGAGTGGAGAGGACGCTTCGAAGATCATCGAGGCTATCGGCAAGCTGCGCGGGCGCCGCGCTCATCCTCGTCATCGGAGCGATCCTGATGCTCGCCGCCGCGTGGATTGCGCAGTCCGCGGCCGGGACGGCGGGCGCGAGTCCCGGCCGGGCGCGGGCGGTGCGCCAAGCCCATCCGGGTCCATCGCCTCCCCTGCCGCCTCCTGAGGTCGTGCCCGGTTCCGGACGAGGCCGCGCGCTCCTCGTCGGCGTAGAGCAGACGCGCTTCGGCCGCGGGCGGTTCGGCCGGCTCAGCGGCGTTCGACAGGATCTCCGCGGAATGACCGCGCTCCTTGAGTCGCGCGGCTTTACGGTCGCGGTCCCGCGAACGCCGGAGGAGCTGACAGCCGACTCCATCGCCGCTTCCCTCGTCCGCCTCGTCGACGAGACGAGGGCGGGCGACCTCTCCGTCATTTACCTTAGCGGGCACGGATACCGCTACCCGGACACAGACCTCGACGAGGCCGACGGGTGGGACGAGTCGTTCGTGTGCGCGGACCGCCCGATTCCAGATGACTGGTTTCGGCGACAGCTCTGGCCGCGCGCGCGGAGCGGCGGTCAGTTCGTGACCGTCGTCGACGCGTGTCACAGCGACAGCATCACTCTGGGGCTTCGAACCGAGAACAAGCAGGTGCCGTTCGCCCCGCTCGTGGATCGGGGGTACTACCGGCTCGTTCTATCGGCTTGCCGGGACGAGGAGGTTGCCAAGGACCTCGGGGGCGGCCTCGGCGGGGGCGGCGTGGTGACCACGCAGATGCCGAGGCGCTGAAACACACGACCGTGACGACGTACCGAGCTCTCTGGACCGATGTCGCGAAGCTCGTACGTGACTTGTACGTCGGGCAGCGCATCGGCACACCTCGGCTGCACTCGCTGGGGCCGGACGACCGCCTCGCGGAGGCAAGGCCGTTCTCGGTGGACCTCGGCTGACGCTGGCGGATGCCCTAGCTCGCAAGGCGGACCAGGGGTCCTAACGGAACTGGTGTCAGCCACGAACGAGGCGGACACATCGAGTGGAGCACCCGCCCGACCGAGACCCAGGTGGCGAGCTGGATCGACTTCGCCAAGAGCTACTGCCGAATCGGGCGAGGAGGTCGCGGTATCCGGCGAGAAGGCGGAATGAGTGAACGTTCCGGTCGGGTTACTGCTATACGCCGGTCTGAAGGAGCGTCACGAAGCCCGACGACTCGCCGACAGCCAAATGACCCAATGACAAGGTCTCGGTTCTCGGCCCCCACCACCAGTTCGTCGTCGCTGGGACTGATCGAGGCCGTTGTGGCGTCGCCGTGATGATCCTTGAATCCAGCAGCGTGCCATCCCTCAATCCGCCATGCGTCGCGTCGCTCGCGTTCCAGCCAGGCGCGGGATTGTTCTGGGATCGGAACGAGGAGCGTGGAGGAGCTGGACACTGGCGGCTCTGGGGATCGGATAGCTCAAGACCACCAGCGCTGCGCTACATCTGTGGTGAATGTGGCCCCGACTGCGACCGCGTCCTCTTGCGTCGGCAGAACCCGGTTCTCGTCATTTGCGTAACGATCGGATCCAGCCGAGCCAACGACGGCCGTCAGACGGTTGCCGTGTGGCGCCTCGATGAAGGCGACGTGTCACGGTCCGAGGGGCCGATCCTGAACGTGCCATAGCAATCGGGCGGTTCGCGCAATGACTCGTCCCACCCGTCTTCCTCGCAGGTGGGCGCAACGAACTCTAGCGGCCGAGCAACACCTGTCACCATGCGGGCATGCGATTGGGCAAGCCTTGTCCTCGCAAGACTCAGTCGATCACCTCGCCTTCCGCTCATCCCGCGTCGACGCCATGACTCCTGTCGAGGGCGTTCCTACCCTGGTGCACGCGCCAACCGCGACCCGACGGTACTCCGCCCCATGACGACCCGGTCATACGGCCTCGATACGTCCGCCGCTTCAGCCGCCGCTGATCGCCGTGATGACATCGACCCGGGAGCGTGGTTCGACGGCGGTATCCAGCTCGGCTCGCTCGCCGTCGACGAAGACGTGAATGTGCCGCCGAGCGTCGGGCCGGGCTCGCGAGGCGGTCGCGCAGGCCGGGCCAGCGCGCCCTCGAGGCGGTCGAGTAGCTCGCGGACGGTGGCGACTTCGAGCTCGGAGCCGCCGCGGCAGGCCAGGAAGAGCGGCGGCAGCGTCGGCGGGAGGCGGACCTCGGCCACGGTCAGGCGTCCACGATGGCGACCTCGACCGAGTTGATCGCCGGCAGGTAGCTCGCGATCTCGCGCCAGCTCTCGCCGCCGTCGGACGAGGCGAACACCTGGCCGGTGCTGGTGCCGCGTAGATGCCGGGCTCGTCGAGCGTGTCGGTCGCCATCCCCTCGCGCAGGACGCCCAGGTACGCGTTCGACTGCGGCAGCCCGTTGCTCAGCCGCTCCCAGGAGCCGCCCGCGTCGCGCGTGCGCCAGACCGCCGCCTTGCCGTCGGGCATCGTGCGGCCGTGGCCGGGGTCGAGGACGGTCGTGAAGAAGGTGTCGCGGTCGTGCGGGTGGACGGCGCAAGCAAAGCCGAAGTCGGTCGGCAGGCCCTCGGTGATCTCGGTCCAGGTGCGTCCGCCGTCGTCGCTGCGGTGCGTGCCGACGTGGTTCTGCTGGAACAGCCGGTTCGAGTCCTGCCGCGACGCATGACGAGCTTGTGGACGCAGAAGCCGACGTCGGGGTGCTCGAGCGGCCAATCGGCGCGCAGGCCCTGGTTGCGCGGCGTGAAGGTCGCCCCGTCGTCGGTCGTCTCGAAGATGCCGACGCCCTGCACGATCGCGAACCAGTGCCTCGCGTCGGCGGGGTGCTGCAGGATCGCGGGCACACCGAGGTGGCCGGGCGGCTGGTTCTCCGGGGTCGTTCCACGACGCTCGCGCCGGGTGGCCCTCGATCGTGCTCAGCAGCGACCAGGTCGCGCCACCGTTGCGGCTCTCGAAGACGCCCGGGTTCTCGGCCCCGGCGAAGAGCCGCCGTCGGTCGCCGTGAGCCCGGAGATCTTGGAGAGCTTGAGCGGCCCTCGCCGTAGCTCAGCCCCTCGCTCGACTGCCACGTCTCGCCGAGGTCGGCGCTCCGCCAGACCGACGCGCCGTGCCACTCGCTCGCGGCCGCGGCGTAGATGGTGCCCGTCTCGGGCGCGTAGATGGCGTGGTAGATCGGCCAGCTCGCAGAGCGGGCCGCGCACGCCTCAGTCGCGTCTGGCCTCGTCGCTCTCGAGCAGGAAGGCGCCCTTGCGGGTGCCGAGGAGCACGACGGTCTTCGACATCGCCTGACCTCCGAGTTTCGAGCGCGCGCGGTGGATTCTCCACGACAGCAGACGGTTCTGGCGAGTAGAACTCATCGGTGGGACGGGGTTTCGAGCGGATCGGCAACCTCTGACCCGACGCCGAGACCCCGACCGACCGTCACGGCGCCACGGCCATCCCCCACCCGCGGCCGACCGGCTGCCGCCGGCGCGCTCGCGTCCAGGCGAGTGGCTGCCGCGCCCATGACGACGACGACCTTGCCGCTCGCGTGGCCGGTACGGAGCTGGCGGGCTCGAGCCGCAGCCGGGCATCGTCCGGAGTCAAAACGCCGAGAACAGCGGCGAAGCGCCGGCGCGGCGCGGCCGGCACGATCAGCAGGATTGGCGCCGATGGCTGGTGGACCGAGTTCGCCCGTGAAGCGCCGGGGATCACCGAGGTCTTCGTGCGCCGGCACGGCGCCGCGGGCAACCTGTGCTTCCTGGCCACCCTTCGGCCCGACGGCTATCCGCGCATCAGCCCGATGGAGCCGCGGATCTTCGAAGGGCGCCTGGTGCTCGGCGGCATGCCGAACACGTCGAAGTTCCGCGATCTGGCGCGCGATGGCCTGCGCTCCACACGGCGACCGTCGATCCGTATGTCGGCGACGGTGACGCCAAGGTGTGGGGCGAGGCCGTCGACGTCCCGGACAAGGACCTTCACGGGCGGTTCGCGCAGGACGTATTCGATGGATCGGGGTTCGACCTCCGGGGACAGGAGTTCGATCACTTCTACGTCGCCGAGATCCTGGGCGCGGCGGCGGTCGAGTTCCGCGACGGCCAAGCTGACGATCACCACCTGGAAGCCGGGGGAGGCTGAGCGAAGCTCCCCTTGGGGTGAGGCAAGGACTTGAGGGCGCGGCTGTCAAGCCCGCGTGTTGATCCTGAGGCCTTGATCCTCGAAGTCCCGGACGTTTCGGGTCACCAGTACCAGTCGGCGCTCGATCGCCGTCGCGGCGATGAGCGCATCGGGGAGTCGGACGGGCGACGTCCGCCGGATTCGGCGCACGCTCCGCGATCGGCGAGTCGACGGGGATGTCGATCATCGCCTCGAGCAGGCGCCGGATCTGGCGCTCCTCGGGCTGGCGGCCGAGAACAGCCCGCCCGCGTGATGGCCGACACGGTGGAGGTGTCGTTCCGGCACCAGCTGGCGGTGGCCGCGCAGGTGGTCGACGAGGACGTCGCTATCGACGAGGACGTTCGTCATCGGCGCTCTCGGCCCGCTCGGGTTCCCACTCGTCACGGCTCGGGACGGACAAGTCCGGGAGCGCGCCAAACGCTTCCTCGAGAGCCGCGTCGGGGTCCGGCCGGTCATCGGCGAGGTAGGCGTCGACCGCCTCACGGATCATCTGGCCATCGGCGCGCCGATACGGCGCCCACGGGCGTCCAGCCGGCGGCGCTGATCGGTGAGATAGATCTGCGTCCGGGTGCTTGGCATATACAGCACCTTATACAGCAGATGCGAGGTTCTGACCGCCGGATCCTGCAGGCGCAAGTTCACCTGTCCGACTCGTCAAGCGGGACGTCGGGCGAGGGCGAACACGACGGGAGCCCGGCTTCGGAATGCGTCCTGCGGGAGGCGGTCGAGCGCGCGACGGAGTCGAGCGCGCAGGTCTGCCCGACTAGGGTCGTCGCGAGCGGCGAAGTCGGCGTTTCGGCACCCTTCCGTGTAGCGCAGATACCGGTCCGGAGACCAGTCGTAGCGCAGCTCGCCGGCCGTCACGCGGACGCCTCGAAGCCGGCATGGACGAGCTCGCGCTCTGCCACCTCGACCGACGGCACGTCGCCGGCGCGCGGTGCTCGTTGCCCAGTCCGTGTCCGATGGGCCGCCGAGCGCCTCGTCCACGGCCTGACCGGGCAGGAACGCGGCTTCGCGCTCGAGCCACGTCACGTACGAGGCCACCGCCCGGAGCAGGCGACGCGCCGCGCCTCTCGGAGCGCCGCCGGCCGGTCCTCCACGATCTGGTAGACGAATGACGAGATGGCGAGGTCGATGGAGGCTTCGGCAAGAGGGAGCGCGTCGGCGCCGGCCGCGACCAGCTCGATCCACTTCCTGCCGACCTCCTCGCGGAGCCGCGCCCTGATGACATCGAGCATCGCCCCGGCAGGATCGGCCGCGATCCGCTCGTCTCGGGCCAGCGGCGGGCGACCTCGGCCGTCAGCAGCCCGGTGCCGGCACCGATGTCGAGCACGCGAGCGCCCGAGCGCGGCGGACGCCAGGCGGCCTCGACGCGGTGGATGAGCTCGATCCCCGCGCCGGCAAGGTACGCCCCAGTGCTCGACGTACGCCCGGCCGAACCAGTCGGGGTCTCGGTAGGTTCCGCTGGTCTTCACGATCGCCTCACCGGTCGTGATCCTATCGAGCCGGCAATGCGTCGAGCCTCGCGAACGCGTTCGGGATCGAGCGCCCACCGGGCCACAGCCCGGAGTCCGACGCCCCCGGGCCTCGGTAGCCCGTTACTTCGCGATCTCCCAGATGTGGCCGCCCGGATCCATGAACGCCGCGGTCCGGACGCCACGGGCGGCTTCGATGGGGCCGTTCAGGAGCTCGACGCCCCGCTTCGCCGCTCCTCGCACATCGCGTCGACGTCGTCCACGTTGATGGTCAGCTGCAGCCGTGAGCCGGCGTCACACGCGCCACCGGCGCGGAAGCTCGATCAAGCTTCGTGCGCGGCTGGGGTCTTGAGCAGGTTGACGATCGTGTTCCCGAAGTTGAACGCCGCCGAGTCATCGTCCTCGAACGCGGTCGGGACATCGAAGACGTCGCGGTAGAACTGCTTCGCGGCGTCGAGGTCATCGACGAAGAGCGTGATCGCTCCGATGCCGGTTGCCCATGAGCTCACGCGGCCACCTCCTGGCTTTTCACGCGCGGACGCCACGCGACATTGGTGAGACTCCTTCCGGCGCGCAATCTCATCGCCGTGATGACCCACGTCGCTCGCGCTGGCGGGCCGCGCGACCGTCAGCGCCGTGCTACAGGCGGGCGATCGCTTCGCTCAACCAGAGGAAGACGGCGAACCCGAGGAGGCCCCGACGGCGGTCCACGGCACCGCGGCCAGTTACCTGCCGATGCGCTCCTCCGCAGACCGCGCAAGCGCAACCGGCACGATCATGCCGGGCTATCGCAAAACCCGACCCGACCGGCGGCTCCGACAGCACGAGGGCGTGGAACCCGGCGTCGGCAAGGCCGCAACCGCGAGCGCCGTCGCCCAGGCCCGACCAGCCGGTCGGCAGGACGCAACTGCCCGAGCAGCGTCGAGGACGTCTCCGATCCCGAGGCCGGCACCCACGACGAGGACAGCGCGCAACGGCCGGTCCACTGCCGACCGGTGTGTGCACGGCGGCCATTGTGCGGGCATGCTCTATGCGAGCCATCGACGAGTTCCGCCACGGGCGACCGATGACTCGGGCGGCTCGACCATTGCCGTCTAACCGTCTAACCGATATCACCACCGGCACCGACCGTGACGAGCACGACCGTGGCCACGACCACCGACTCGGTGGTCTCTGCTGTGGCTCGCTCCTCGACGAGGCGGGCAGAAGGAGGAAGCATGAACTTCAACAGCATCCTGATCGGGTCGGAGGATCCGCAGCGCCTCGTCGACTACTACTCGAAGCTGTTGGGCGAGCCCGCCATGCAGGACGAGGGGTACACCGGCTGGCAGATCGGGTCGGGGTTCATTAGCGTCGGGCGGCACGATGAGGTCACGGGCAAGAACGCCCACCCGGGACGGCTCATCCTGGAACATCGAGACGCCGGACGTCAAGGGCGAGTTCGAGCGGCTGACGGCCGCCGGCGCGATCGTCGTCCGCGGCCTACAGCTTCCCGGAGTACCCGGACTCCTGGATCGCGACGCTGGCCGACCCGGACGACAACTACTTCCAGCTCGCCATGAGCCCGATGGGGCCCGATCCAGGCCACGTGAGCGCCGTCGAGCGCGCTGACGGCGCTGCGGCTCGACGCCGTGACGCTACGGTGCAGTCCGTGGAATCGAGTGATCTCCGACTCGCGCGCGAGGCCGTCGCAATGCGGGTTCCAGACGCCACATCCTGACGCCGCTCGGGAGCGATGAACTCCTCTGTCTGGATGGTCGAGGGCCCAGCCGGACGCCAGGTGCTGAAGATCACGGACGCGACGGGGGCGCCAGTCTCCGGGGCGCGGCCTGCGTCGAGGCATTCGGCATCGAGGCCGGAGCACCGCTGCGCGTGCGACGGCGTGGCGGTGGATCGTGGCGCTGCTTCGCCACGTCGAGGGGGCGGCCTCGTCGCCGCCGATGCCCCCGGATCGGGTCGACGCTGGGCCTGGTTCATCGGGCGCTACAAGAGATGCGCACGCCGAGGAGCAGGAGTCGTTGGCCGTGGACCTGGCTCGACCCGAACGTGATCCGCGACGCCGACCTTCGAGCCGCCACGGGCGAGGCGATCCACACGGCCGACGCCCTCGCGCCGACGACGACCCACGGCATGCTCCACGGTGACCCTGCCCCGGACGCCTTCATCGATCGTGGCGCGACCACCGCGCTCATCGACTGGGGCGCCAGCATCCACGGCCTCCTCACGCGACGTTGCCTCTGCCGTGATGTACTCGGGTCGCCGGGTCGTGCGCGGTTACAGGGCACGGGCGCGCTGGCGCCGACGAGCTCGAGCTGCTCGACGCGTATCTGGCGTTTCGCTGGGCCGTCCAGGCGTGGTACTTCTCCGGCCGGATCGCCCGGAACGACCTGACGGGCATCGAGGATCCTGAGGACAACGAGGCCGGGCTGGCCGATGCCCGGGCGGCGCTGCTCGGCTGATACCCCCAGGCCCGATCGGGCCGAACAGCTCGATCGAACCGATCGGGGGCCACAACCGGCCCGGCCGGCGACAACGAGGTCGCCGGCCGGGTTTCGGGGCTGCGAGAGACGATCAGCAGGCGGCGCTGACGTTGGGCGTCGAGGCCCAGGCGGAGTTGAGGTAGCCGACGTTGATCTTGGCCTTGTTGTAGAGCTCCTCCGCGGAGCCGAAGTCGAAGTTGCTGCACCGGCCACGATCGCCAGCACCTTGCGGGTCTGTCCTGCAAAGGATTGTGAAGCTCGCGCTTCCGAGCCCGGACACCGCGTCGTCGCCGACGGCGTCGTCTTCCATGATCTGGGCGTTGACCGTGCCGGTTCGGCCGATCCAGCAGTAGACGTAGACATTGGCGTAGGCGTACTTCACGCCGTTCACCCACCAGATACGGGGACGCGGGCGTTACCCTGCAGCCGTTGACGCTCGCCTCCGTCGCCGCGGATGCGGGTGCCGCGGCTCAGGAAGGCGCTCGAGACGATGAGACCGGCGAGGACGGACACAGCGAGGCGCTTGGGGACGAGTTCACAGCAGTAGCTCCACTTCAGGTTCTGTCGAGGTTGAGCGCCGCGGGGCCCCGTGGCGACTGTGTCCAACCTAGGGGCACGGGCCAAGCGAGCATCGGGACGAATGCCCATTTCTCAGACGCAGTGCCTTACCGCGGGCCTCTCTCGCCGGACCTGCGGTTTACGGGCGACCCATCCCGGACCTACTTGGGCCGAAGGTCGCGACGGTCGCGATCCCCGCCATCGCGCGCCGTCAATCCTGACGGCGCGTGTCAGGTCGCCATAGCGGAGCTTTCCGTCACCTTGCCGCCGCTCCGGAGGCCGACTCACGCGATGAATCAGTCCGACGTCCGCGTCCTCTTCGACCATCTCTACTGGGTCGCGACCGCATCCTCCGGCGGCCGACTCCCCGGCCGTCCCGTTCACTGAAGCCGACCCGCCCACCGTCCGCGATCTTCGGCGCGACGCTGGTCCACGAGCTGGATGTGGAGTGGAGCTGGCGCGAGCGACTCCGCGGCAGCGACCCCACGTCCTTCTCGCCCGATGACGTCGAGCTCGTGGCGGACGACTTCCCGACGGTGTCATCGATCCGCTCGCACTGGGCGAGCGACGACCGAGATGCGTGCCTGGATCGGGAGCCTCACGGACGCGGACCTGGGCGGACCGTGCCGCGCGGAAACCGGCCGCGCGCATCCCGCTCTGGTTCCACCTCCAGCACCTGTACACGCACGGCGTCCAGCAGTTCAGCGACGCCGCGGTCATCCTGTCGCGCGCCGGCCGGTCGCCGGGGAGCTCGACTTTCTCGAGTTCGTCGCGCAGCGCGAGCGCGAGGGCCAGTAGGGCTTAGTCGACCGGCTGAGTCGCCTCGAAGTCTCTGTCGTCGGACGAGAAGTCGGGAGGCGCCGGCGTCGCCTCGTCAGTCGCTGAGGTCACCTGGCCGGGAAGCTTCGGAGCGACCGCACTCCACATGCGAAGCGACTGCACGGTCGAACGGTAGAACTCGAGTGTTTGCTGCTTGGAGTCGTGGACGAACGATGGCGCCCGCGCCTACCCGCCCGGCCGGTCGAGTCGCAGCGGCCGGAACCGACCGGGTCGGCGTCGAAGCTGACAAGCGTGGCGTCGTGCTCCGATGGCCAGTCGGGCGGGATCGCGAAGGAGCCTCGACCGCTAGTCGCGCGGGCGGCGGTTCCGCTCTTCCTTGGTCGGGCGCGGCTCTCGCTTCGGCGGGTTCGGTCGGGTGCCGGGCGGCATGTTCGGGAAGGGGCCCTGCGGCGGCCGGGCCCGGGCGGCCGCGACCGCGTTCACGAACGCCTCGGCGACCGGCTTCGGCAGGCTGCCCTTCCAGGCGGCCTCGATCTCCTTGACCCGCGCGGTCTCGGCCGCCCGGCGCTCCTTCTCGTACTTCGAGTGCCTCGCCATGGCGCCTCCTGCGGTTCAGGATACAGAAGGACCGCCCGCGAGACGCGAGCGGTCGCTGAGGCCTCGGTCAGGCAGTCTGGACGTTCTTCGCTCGAGCACCCTTCGGACTCTGCTCGACGTCGAACGCCACGCGCTCGCCCCCGGCAAGCCGGTCGAAGTTGATCGAGGCGGTCAAGCCGTCGCGATGAAAGAAGTACTCCTTGCCGTCCTCGGCGGTGATGAAGCCGAAGCCGCGGTCGGAGATGACCTTCTTGATGGTACCGGTGGTCACAGGGACCTCCACGTCTTCTCGAACGAGAACAGGCGACGCACGGTCATTCGAGAAGGGGATTCGACCACACGAGGTACGCCATCGAAGAGCGAGGCGTCGTTCAACCGTACCACACACGGGTGACGGGATCCCTCGGGCGGGTGGTCGTCGCGTAGGCGCCGAGCGTGGACACCAGGTGGCGCTGGCCGACGTCTCGCCGGACCTCCTCGCGATCGCCCGTGACAAGGTGGCCGCGCGCGGCGCTCCCGTCGTGGAGATCGTCGAGGCCGATGCGTGCGATCTCTCGCGCTGGGAGGCGGGCAGTTTCGACGCCGCGCTCAGCCTCGGCCCCTTCTATCACCTCGTGGACCACGCCGAGCGCAAGGCTGCCGCCCGAGAGCTGGCCCGAGTCCTGCGCCCGGGTGGCCTCTTGTTTGTGGCGGCCATTCCGCGCCTGGCGTATCTCGAACGGACGATCGCGCTGCCCGACGAGCGGCACCACCTGCTCGATCCTGGATGCGCCGGTTGCTCGAGGACGGCGTGTTCGAGAACGAGGTGCCGGGCAGGTTCAGCCTCGGCTACGGGGTGGCGCCCGGCGAGATCGAGGCGATCTTCAACGCTCACGGGTTCCTGGCGCTCGAGCTGCTGGCCGCGGAGAGCCTGTCAGCAGGCGTCTCGAGCGAGATCGGTGAGGTGATCGAGGCTGGGGGTCCCGCCTCGGACGCCGTGATGCGGCTGATGATCGACTTCGCCGGTGACCCGCGGGCACTCGCGTCGGCCCGTCACCGCCTCTTCGTCGGCCGCAGGTCGAGCGGCACGCCCGCATCCTGACGGCGCGCGACATGATGGTCTCGTTCGTGGTCGGCATCGCGGGCGCGGCGGGAGCGCCCGAAGCGGCGTAGGGCCTCGGCCCTATGAGCTCCGGAGGAGGTGCGGCACCAGCCGCGCCGTGAGGTCCGGTTTCGGCAGCGCGCCCTGGTAGCGATCCACGACGCGGCCGCCCTTAAGGACGACGATCGTCGGGATGCTGGTGGCCTGGAACCGCTGCGCGAGCGCCCGGTTGTCGTCCACGTTGACCTTCACGACCTTGAGGCGGCCGGCGTACTCGCGCGACAACTCCTCGAGCACGGGCGCAACGAACCGGCACGGGCCGCACCACGGTGCCCAGAGATCGACGAGCACCGTGGCCGACGACGCCGCCTCGACGTCGAACGTCGCGTCCGTCGCGTTGACCAGCCACGGCAGCGCCTTCCCGCACGAGCCGCAGTGCGGTGCGCCACGTGCGCTCGGGCGGATCGTGTTCCGCTTCCCGCACGCCGCGCAGAGAAGCACCGACACCGGGCCGGACGCCGCCGCGGATGCGCGGTGCGGCGCGTCCTCCGGGGACGATCCGGGATTGCCATCCACGTTCATTGCGTCATCCTCAACCGTCGCCGCCGGGCGCACGAGTCATCTTGCCAGCCACGGTCGTCATCGACCGGCCGATGAGTTCCGGCCGCCCGGGGCGTCAGTATGGGTGGCGCCGGAGACCACGACCTTCGCCGGCTTCGCCGGCGCCTCCGCCTCCTCATTGGAGGTTCCGGCCCGGACGGCCCGCCGCCGCGGAGCGCGTGCGACAATCCCCCGGCCGCATCGTTGCGCGGCTCCTTGGCTGGAGGCCCCACGCCATGACTGGATCCGCCCTCCGTGCCCGCGGACGAACGCCGTACGCGACGCCCGGCGAGGCAGCCCGGCAGTAGCTGGGACGATGTCGCCGGGTGGTACGACGGCTGGGTCGGCCCGCACGGCAGCGCGTACCACCAGCGGATCGCCATCCCGGCCGCCCTCGCGCTGCTCGACCCGCGGCCGGGCGAGCAGATCATCGACGTGGGCGCCGGACAGGGTGTCCTCGCGCCGCACGTCGCTGCGCGCGGTGCGCGCTACACCGGGATCGATGCCAGCCCGCGGTTGATCACGCTCGCCCGTCGGCGACACGGCCGCGACGGGCGGTTCTCCGTCGGCGACGCCAGCCGCCTCGAGGCGGTGCCGGCGCTTGCCGGGACCACCTTCGACGCGGCGGTGTTCATGTTGAGCCTCCAGGACATGGACCCGCTGGCCTCCGTCACGGCGTCGGTCTCGCGGGTGCTTCGGCCGTCCGCCCGGGTGGTCGTCGTCCTCACGCATCCGTGCTTCCGGCAGCCGCGCCATTCCGGCTGGGGCTACGACGAGGGCCGAAAGCTCACCTACCGGCGGATCGACGCCTACCTGACGCCGATGGCCGTCCCGATGCGGCAGATCGGCGACCGGCCGGCGACCCGGTCATTCCACCGGCCGCTGTCGGCGTACGTGGCGTCCCTCGCGCAGCACGGCTTCGCGATCGACGCCCTCCAGGAGCTGCC
>JAUJOH010000002.1:68806-74843 GCA_030447745.1 Chloroflexota bacterium
ACGTGGCGTCCCTCGCGCAGCACGGCTTCGCGATCGACGCCCTCCAGGAGCTGCCGGACTTTCCCGCGGAGGAGCGCCCCGGCCGCCGGCGAGGGGCACCGGCGCCAAACCCCGACATCCCACTCTTCGTCGCCCTTCGCGCCCGACGCTGACGCGGCAGCGCGGGGGTCGACCGCCCGTCCGCTGGCTACGCGCCCGGCGGCGGTGTCAAGTTGTACCGACGAATGACATCCGACAGCCAGTCGGCCTCGGCAAACCGGGCCTCGTAGCGTGCATCGAGGTCCGCGACTACCTCCATCGTCGGCTCCTCCCCTGCCTCGGTGAGGTCGGCGAGCTCACGGAACAACTCCTCCAAGCCGGCCGGCGAGATGATCTCGATCATCCGGGCGGGCGTCTGGCCGGCGTTCCACATGGCATGGACCTCATTGCGCGGCTTGACGATGTACGCGCCCGGCCCGAGCACGACCTCCTTGTCCTCCGACCGGAAGCCGATCTCGCCCTCCAGCACGATCGAGAACTGCTCGGGGAGCTGTACGCGTGGTACCGGACGAACGACGGCGAGCTGTTCCCGCTCTATCGCGACGCGGCCGCCTTACCGGCCGTGGCGTGGGAGGCGGCCCGAGCCGAGTACGCGCGGATGGCCGACGCGCTAGTGGAGGGCCACGGCGGGCTGGGCGCGGACCCAGCACTGCTGCGCGCGGCCGCCGGCCATCTCGTCGGCTTCTGGACGTGGCGCTCGCTCGCCGTCGAACAGGGGCTCGACGACGCGAACGCCGTGGAGCTCGCCGTCCAGCTGTTGCGCGCCGCCCGCGGCCGCAGCGGGCTCGCCGTGCGCGCTCCGGGGCGGCGGCGCGGTCGCCAAGTCAGGGAACGGCAACCCTGACCCCATCGACCCTACGGGAGCGTCTGTCGCCTCCGTGCCGTCGCCACCGCCTCGCCCCGGGTGTGCGCGTCGAGCTTGGCCAGGATCCGCGACACGTGGATGCCAACGGTCTTCGGGCTGAGGACCAGCCGTTCCGCGATCTGCCGGTTGGTGAGCCCGTCGGCCAGAAGCGCGAGCACGTCGCGCTCGCGTTCGGTCAGCTCGGATGGATCCGGTGCCCGACGGCGCACGGGGTCGACGCCGACCCGCGCGCGACGGGCGACCTCGTTGACGCGCCGTCGCAGCGGCGCCGCACCCAGCGAATCGGCGGTCGCCGCGGCGGACTCGAGGGCGAGCCGGGCGGCGGCCCGATCACGGCGAGCGAAGCGCGCCTCGGCCTCGCGAAGACGCGACCATCCAGCGTCGTACACGCGGCCGAGCGCAACCCACGCGTCGGCGGCCTCCGCCCATCGCTCGGCCGCCCGCGTCTCGTCGACCGGCATCGCCTGTGCTGTGATCTCCCGTTCGAGTGCAACCGCAATCGCGTGATCCGGGTGCCTCCGGACGTCGGCAACCGCGGTTCCGGATGCCGCCCCCGGCGAGGACAATCGCACTGCCCAACGTGCCGACCACGCCCGGACATCGCGACCCCAGACGCCGGGCACGGCAGGTACCGTCCCGAGCTCGCGCACGGCCCCCGCGCGGTCCCCCGCCAGCCACGCGAGCTCCACGCGTGCCAACTCGAGCCACCCGCCGAGCGCGCCCGGGCCGCCGATCGACCCCCCACGCACGGCTGCCGCGAGGGCGACCTCCGCGGCTGAGGCGTCGCCCCGCCGCATGGCCAGCAATGCGCGCGCCAGCTCGGGGAAGGCGCGCGGATCGGCTCTTGCGAGCAGAGCCTCCGCCTCGTCCCAGCGCCCGAGCTCCAGCAGAAGCAGTGCGGCTCGTCCGCGAAGGTCGGACCCGTGGAACCGGGCGAGACCCAGCCGCTCGCTCGCCTCGATCCCGACGACGGCGTCTTCGAGCGCCCGGCGCGGCTGACCGGCAAGCGCCCGCAGGTCGACGAGGAACTGGTACGCCTGACCGGTGCACCAGCCGGCGCGGGCCCCGAGGGCGAGGTCCACGGCGCGCTCGAGCTCGGCCACGCCATCGAGGCTGTCGCCGAATGCACGACTCATGGCGGCCAGCGACCACGCCTCCGACTCCTGCTCCTGGTTGCCGGCCAGGCGCGCCTGCTCGGCCGCGGCCAATGCGAGCTCGAGGGCTTCCGCCGGCCGTCCGGTCGCGACCCGGGCCCGCCCAATCCCCCACAGCACCCGCCCACGAACGGACGGCGTCGTGCTCGTCTCGAGGAGTCGCGTGGCGCGCTCGAATACCGCGATCGCCTCGGCGCGCTCGCCGGCGTCCCATGCATAGGAGGCACGAGCGACAACGACCCTGATCGAGTCGGCCTCGTCGGCGTCGGCGCGGCGCGCAAGCTCGAGCGCAGCGCGCGCGTCTCCCGTGAACCATGCGGCGCGCGCGGCGTCGAGCACCGCCTCCGTACGCCCCGGCTCGGTTGCGGGCCACACGGCGATGGCCCGCTCGAGGTGGATTCGAGCCTCCGCAAATGCTGATGCCGCGGTCGCCGCGGCGGCCGCCGCCCGGGAGACGGACCACGCGCGGGCGCGGTCACCTGACTCCCACCAATGACCGGCGATGGCGGCGACATCGCCCCCGAGGCGGACCAGGGTCTCGGCGACGCTCGCGTGAATCTCACGCCGGCGCGATCCCGTGATGCCGGATGCGATCACCTCGCCGAAGAGTGGATGGCGCAGCCGGAAGCCAGTGTCGTCCGCCACGACGACGCCTGCCCGCCGGCCTTCGTCCGCAGCCTGGTCGAGCGCATCGGGCTCCAGCCCGGTGACCGCGGTGAGGAGCTCGGACGACGTCGGGCACCCAGTGAGGGCCAGCGTCTCGACGAAGCGTCGCGCGGGGCTCGAGATCCGGCCGACGCGGCGGTTGATCAGGCTGCGAAGCGCAATCGGCGTCTCACCGGTGCTCTCGGTCGCCGGGCGCGCCTCCTCGGTGACCACCTGCTCGACGAAGAACGGGTTCCCGGCCGTTCGCAGGTGGATTCGCTTGACGCGATCCCGGTCGGGGGCTCGACCGAGCAGTGCCTCGACCTGCTGGCCGACCTCATCGAGCGTCAATCGGCCCACCGGCAGCTGGGCGTACCGACGCCCGTCCGCGATCGGAAGTCGCTCGATCAAGTCCGGCTCGTCGTCGCGCGCAGCGGCGACGACGAGCAGGGGCGCGTTGGTGGCGCGCTGGGCGACGTAGTCGAGGACCGTGATCGTCGACGCGTCGGCCCAGTGGACGTCGTCGACGAGAAGAGCGGTGCCGTGCCGGGTGAGGAGGTCGAAGATCGCCTCGACGAGCCGTCCTCCGTCCAGCGGTGTCGTCGCGTCGGGTCTCGGGACGTCGCCGCCGAGCGCCCGTCTGACGATCCGGGACGCGGGATCGTCACCCGCGGCCCTGACGCATGCTGCGAGCGGGGCCACCAGGGGCAGGTACGGGATGGCCGCTCCCGACTCGATTGCGACGCCGCGGAGAGACTGCAGCCCGGCCTGCGCGCCGCGGCGCGCGGCCGCGTCCAGGAGCGACGTCTTGCCGATACCCGCCTCGCCGCGAAGGAGCACGAACGTCGCCGAGCCATGCGCCGCGTCACGGACCGCCTGATCCAGGCGAGCGACCTCGGTCGCCCGACCGACCAGTTCGCTCTTTGTCGCAGTCATCGCGCGCAACGATAGGCCGCTCATGCAGCGAGAGATAGGGCATCTGCCAGACGCAATGACGACCCCCGTCGAACGAGGCTGGTCAGGTCAGTGACCCGCATTCGGAGGATCGATCATGCGCCGCCTCGTTCCCATCCTCGCGCTCCTCGCCGTGACGGTCGCGCTCGGCACGGGCGTTGCCATGGCCGGTGACGGACCGCTTCCACCGGAGCTTCGAGCGGTTCGGGCGGCGGTCGCCCGGTACCACTCCGTGGAGCAGGCCATTGCCGATGGCTACGTCCGGCAGAGCCCGTGCGAGTCGACGCCAGCCGGAGCGATGGGCCACCACTTCGTGAACCGGTCGCTCATGGGACCGGGCCTTGACCCACTCCGCCCGGAGATCCTGCTCTACGTGCCGGATCAGAACGGATCGCTCAAGTTCGTCGGGGTCGAGTACTGGGCGGCCGACGCTGACCAGAACCTCGCGACCGACGGAGACCGGCCGTTCCTGTTCGGTCGCGGCTTCAACGGCCCGATGCCCGGACACACGCCCCAGATGCCGATCCATTACGACCTGCACGTGTGGGTCGCGGAACACAACGCGGCCGGCGTCTTCACGACCTGGAACCCCGCGCTCTCCTGCCCCTGAAGCGGAGGGCCGGCAGGAAACCGCCGGCACTGACCGGGGCGCCGTCCGCCGTGGGCCCTGTGTGGTCGCGTCGTGACCGGCAGTCGGCGGCGCCCCGTTTCGGCTTCCGGAGACTCGCGAGGCGGCTAGTCGGCGCCCGCCCCGAGCTGTCCCGGATGGCGCCCGCCGGATCAGGGGCGCTCGCGCTCGCCATCACCAACCGCTACTCGATCGTGATCGTCTCGCGCTCCATCGACCGGCCGGCCGTCGCGTTCGCCTCCGACTCGTCGAGCCGCCGGATCCAGAAGTCCACGATCGAGCGGATCCCGAGCAGCTGCTCGCGGCCGGCATTTCGGAAGTGCGTGCCCGCCTCCGGCGGCATGACTCGATCCATCAACGACCGGCCGCGCGCTCGGAGACTCGGCGACCCCTCGAGCCGTGCCAGCCGCGCCTCCAGCTCCGCGATCCGCTCGTCGCTCGAGACGTCGCCGGACGCCTGGCCACCCGACGCCTCACCACCTGCCATGTCGTCGGCCGAGAGGCTCGCCATGGCCGAGCCGCCGCCCGTGCGCCGAGCGGCCCCCCGCACCTCGTCCGTCATCGCCGTCCTCCTTGTCGTTCCTGCCCGGCGCGGGCCGGGGCGGCGAACTCGATCCGCAGGATCCCGTCGTCCATCTTGGCACCCCGGGTCGGGGCGTCGATCAGCGCCCGCGGCAGCATCAGCGTCCGCCGCCAACCGCCCACCTCGAGCACCAGCTCGTCCGTGCGCCGCGACAGCTGGAGCTCCTCGCGGCTCGTGAACGGCAGCTCCACCTCGAGCACGTAGGCGCCGTCCCGCCGCCGGACCCGGTACGGCTCGCCGCGGTAGTGCACCGCGGTCGGGTCGCCGCTCCCGAAGAGCGCCGTGCCGATCTCGCGCAGCCGATCGACGCCCACCATCTCGTGGTCGAACTGCGGAACGGTCTTGACCGGCACCGGGCCGAACTCCTGCTCGACCATCGGCAGGTAGCGCTGCTGCGCCCGCCGCAGCCGCTCGAAGTACGGCCCGGCGTCGTCCGGCAGGACACGGTTGCAGATGACCATGTCGCTCGGGTAGCCAAAGAGGTGGAAGTAGGTGAACGAGCGCCGCGCCTCCGCGACGCCGAGCTTGTCGAGGCCGAGCGTGATCCGCACGGACGTCCGATCCGGGTCCGTGAGCAGCCCGTGGACGTCGCCGAGCCGATCGAGCAGCCGCTCCGCCGCGACGAACACCTCCTCCCGAGGGACCGGCAGGCCGAGCACGCGCTCGAGCATCGGGCGCCCGAGGCGCGACATCCGCCGACCGATCGGCGCGACCCGCTCGATCCACCAGCGGCTGGCGTCCGGCATCGAGAGCAGGCGCAGGGTCTCACCGGTCGGCGCGGCATCGACGACGACGACGTCGTAGCGGCCCGACTCGACGTGATCGGCGATCCAGAGGAGGTTGCCCAGCTCGTCCATGCCGGGCAGGACGGTCATCTCCTCGGCCATCACCTCGTCGAGGCCGCGCCACGCGAACAGCTCGCCGACGTACTGCTGGATCGTCCGCCAGTAGCGCTCGATGTTGAAGTAGACGTCCGGCTCCTGGCCGTCGAGGTTGTCGACGATGCGCGTCGGCTCGGGTCCGAGGGGAACGTCCAACGCGTCGGCCAGGCTGTGGGCGATGTCGGTCGACAGGACGATCGTCCGCAGCCCGCGGTCGGCGCACAGGAGCGCGGTCGCGGCGGCGATGCTCGTCTTCCCGACGCCACCCTTGCCGGTATAGAGGAGGAT
>JAUJOH010000002.1:74943-93195 GCA_030447745.1 Chloroflexota bacterium
TCGCGGCGGCGATGCTCGTCTTCCCGACGCCACCCTTGCCGGTATAGAGGAGGATCCGGGTCATCGCGTGCTCAGCGGCGGTGGGGTCTGCCGAATGCTACCCCGACGCGCGCGACCCGATGCCTGCCCCTGGCGCGGCCACCGGGTTCCGTCACCCGGTCGCTACACGGTCCCGGCGACCGCCTGGCGGTCGAACGCGGGTGCGCGCTGGCGCTTCGGCGGCGGGCGGCCCGGACGTCGCGGTCCGTACGTCGGTCACGCCTGAGGGCTCCCGCCGGCCCATTCCCCCACCAGTCGGCCGAGCAGCGGCAACGGCACGGCGCCGGAAGCGAGGACCGTGTCGTGGAACGCCTTGATGTCGAACCGGTCGCCGAGCGCCTCTTCCGCCTCGCGGCGGATCCGCTGGATCTCGAGCCGGCCGATCATGTACGCGAGCGCCTGGCCGGCGCTCACGACGTAGCGGTCGATCTCCGCCCGGACGTGGCTCTCGCGCTGTGGCGAGTTGGCGACCATGTAGTCGATCGCCCGCTGGCGGCTCCAGCCGAGCGCGTGCATCCCCGTGTCCACCACCAGCCGGCAGGCCCGCATCGAGTCGGCCGCCAGCATCCCCATCCGGTCCATCGGCGTCGTGTAGATCCCCATCTCGTCCGCCAGGCGCTCCGAGTAGAGGCCCCAGCCCTCGCCGTACGCGGCGATGAAGCTCCACTTGCGGAACTCGGCGATCCCCTCCAGCTCGGACGCGATGGCGAGCTGGAGGTGGTGGCCCGGGATGCCCTCGTGGTAGGAGGTCGACTCGATCTCGAAGCGGCCCCAGCCGGCCGGCTCGGACGTGTTCATGAAGAAGACGCCGCCGCGCGTGCCGTCCCGCGACGGCGGGAAGTAGTAGGCGATCGGGCCGCCGCTCACCTCCTCGACGTCGCAGTCCGCTTTCGGCATGACGCCGAACCAGTCGCCCATCGCGGCTTTCGCCCTGGCCATCGCGGCCTTCGAGGCCGCCACGATGTCCGCGCCGTTCGTGTGATGCAGCTCCGGATCCGAGCGCATCCGCTCGAGGATGGTGGCGAGGTCGTCCGTTCCGAGCACCTCCCGCCCGAGCTCCCGGTACTCCCCGGCCAGCTTGTCGATCTGGGCGAGCCCGATGTCATGGATCTCCCGGGCGGAGCGGTCGACCGTCGTGAAGAAGCGGATGGCCCGGCGGTACGTGTCCTCGCCGTCGGGCAGCGACCCGAGCCCAACCTCCTCGTCCGACCGGCTGGCGGCCGCAAGCTCGTTGCGGAGGATGTCTCGGTAGGCGGTCACGGCGGGTCGGATGTCGCGCTCGACGATCGACCGGAGGCGCCTCAGCCAGGCATCGCGATCGACGTCCGGCGGCGTCTCACCGAGGGCGAGCAGCGGGTCGTCCTCGACCGGCGTGGCGAGCCACTCGTCGAGCTGCGCAGCCGTGTCGTCGACGGCGAAGCGGGCCGGTGTCCGGCCGCGACCGAGGCCTTCGCGGTGGCGCTCACCGGCCGCCCGGTACCCGTCCGCGATGCCGTGGAACTTGTCGACCATCGCCTCGGCCACCTCGGCGCTCGGCATGCTGAGCTTGGGCAGGTAGACCGGCAGCATGATGTGCCAGCCGGCGATCGGGTCGACGTCGATCTCGCCGAGCCGGGCCTCCGCGAAGTTCGCCCGGCTCGCGGCGTCCCAGCCCAGCATGGATCGCGTGACCCGCTGCTGGTCGTCCAGCCCGTCTTCGCGCAGCGACTCGGCTCGGCGGGCGAACTCGCGACCGGCGGCGATGTCGGCGTCCTCGCGCGCCCGGGTCACGTCCTCGAACTGCGCGGCGAACCGGTAGTCGCCCTGGAGGTGGGCGTAGGTCGGCCACGACCCCTGGCGAAAGTCGTGGTACTCGGTCGCCAGCTGCTCGAGGTCGTCGGTCACGGGATCCTCCGGGGTTGATGCGGTGAAGGGAGCCGATGGTAGTCGGTCCCGGCCCGGTGCCGTCCGCTCGGGCATGTGCCGGGCTCTCCGCGCTACGCGCGTACGGGCCGGCGCGCTGCGTCCAGGCCCGAGCGGCTCGTCCAGCCCTGGACGGCACCGCGTCAGCCGGTCCCGTGGTGGCTGGCTCGTCCGCATCGATCCGCGGAACCTCAGCCTCTGGCGGGCGACGCATGTCCGTCGCTTATGCCCATCGGTCGCATGACGGCCGGCGCTCCGCGCGCTCGGCGCGACCGTCGGCGTCCGGCGGAGCCCCGGCGGCGGGTCGTGCGTCCGGTCGGCGCGAGCCGGGCGCCAGTATGCGACGCGTGCGCATGCGAGCGCCGGACGGCCGTGGTCGGACTGCTGGCGGAGGCTCGGCTGCCGTCCTCATATGCGGCCGATGCGCATACCGGGCGGGTGAACCGAAGAAGTCGCGCCCTGACTGGCCGAGGGGGACTTGACACGGGCCGTATCAATGGTGTAGATATAACCTGTGGTGTAGATATCACCTGTGGCGCACGAGCGGACGCGCCACGCGATGAACAACGCACCAGCACACAGGAGGTGATCGCTGTGATCCGGACGAGGATCAGCCCTCTTCAGGATGTGATGCCGCTGTGGAAAGTGATGGACCGCTTCATCACGGACAGCTTCGGGACCCAGCACGGGTGGTCCTCATGGGACCAGACCGGTCTTCGGACCCTCCCGCTCGAGGTCTACGAGACGCCCGACCAGTTCGTCGTCCGGGCCGTCGCCCCGGGCGTCAATCCGGACGATCTGAACGTCGAGTACGACGCGGGCACGCTGACGATCCGGGCCAAGAACGAGGCGCCCGAGCTCCAGGACGGGTGGAAGGCGCACCTGACCGAGTTCGGCTACGGCGAGTCGGTTCGGCAGCTTCGCCTGCCCCGGCAGGTGGACATCGACGCCGCCAAGTCGAGCTTCGAGCACGGCGTCCTGACCCTGATCCTGCCGAAGGTGGCCGACGCTCGACCGCACCGCATCGCGATCCAGACGCCGGCGCAGCTCGGGACGGGCGGCACGGGCAGCACGGGCAGCACGGAGGCCTGATGCCAGAGCGGAGACCCGGGGAGCAAGAGCCGGTCTACACGATCGCGGTCGCGGCGCGCCTGACGCGCATGCATCCGCAGACCCTGCGCAAGTACGAGCGCGCCGGCCTCCTCTCCCCGGCCCGCTCCGCGGGCAGCCAGCGGTTCTATTCGGACGCGGACGTCTCCCGACTCCGCCGGATCCAGTACCTCGTCGAGGTCCGCGGCCTGAACGTGGCCGGCCTCGAGATGGCACTGGCGATGACCGATCGACTCGATGCCACCGACCGGCAGGTGACGGCCGATGAACTGTGGGCCGCCATCGACGAGGCGACGCTCGCGAGTCGGGGGCCGTGACGATCGGCCAGAGCTGAATACGTGACGCTGTGCCCGGCGGGACGGCTGAGGTGCCGAACCGCCGGGCTTCGTCGTGTCCGCGGACCGAACAGGGCCGCGCGCCTGCGGAGCCCTTACTGCAGGTAGCCCTCCACGACGTTCTCCGGGCGGACCTCCGCCTCGTCCGGGTCGAGCCCGGCGGCGCGACGCGCCTGACGCTGCCGGAGCAGGTCGTAGGCCTGGTCGAGCGCTACCTCGATCTCGCGCAGGCGGTCGCTGTCGTCCGTGCTCAACCCGCCGCCCGCTCCCGCTCGTTCGTACAGCTCCTCCTCCTCGGCCGCGAGCTGGTTGATCCGCTCCAGGACCGTGGTGTCATCCATCGCGTCTCCTCGTGCTCAAGCGGTGGCGCTTCGCCTGGCGTGATCTGGCGGCGCGACGAAGACCGTGTCGGGATAGCAGTAGATCCACCGCTCGCCCGGCTCTGCCGAGACGATCAGCGCGTGGTCCGACGCGGGGTTGGGCCGGGTCGGGTTAGGTTTTGGCGTGGTGACACCGCACGTGGACGCCCTTTGGTGACGCGCCTGGGTGGGGGTGCCGAGGCCGCGCGGGCCGCCGGCGTCGCGAAAACGGGGGCGGTTTTCGGCTCCCGGTAAGCGAGGGGGCCGCCGGGGGGCGGCGGGGGCGGCCCAGTGCCCTGTCCTCAGGCGGGCTGAACGTTCTTCGCGCGCAGGCCCTTGGGGCTCTGCTCGATCTGGAACTGCACCTTCTCGCCGCCGACCAGCCGGTCGAAGTCGAGTGAGGGATCGAGCCCGTCGCGGTGAAAGAAGTAGTCCTTGGCGTCCTCGGCCGTGATGAACCCGAAGCCGCGGTCGGCCACGATCTTCTTGATGGTTCCGGTGGTCATTCTTGACCTCCTGTCTTCCCGAACTCGGAACGGCGGTCGCACGGGTCAGTTCGAGAAGCGGATCGACCACACGGAGCCTCGCCACAGCGGCGAACGTCGAGCATGGCACGTTCTCCCGTGGAGCGCCAGCCCCGCGATTCGCGCCCCTCGCGACGGCGCGGGAGTGCGACACTCCCGCAGATGCCGGCCGACCCCACCGACGCCGCCACTGCACCCAATCGCCCGGCGGCGGTCGTGTTCGATCTCGGCGGTGTGCTCATCGACTGGAACCCCCGCTACCTCTATCGATCGGTCTTCGGCGGTGACGAGGCGGCGATGGAGCGCTTCCTGGCGGAGGTGACGACGGCCGAGTGGAACGCCCAGCAGGACGCCGGCCGATCGTGGGCCGAGGCGGTCGAGTCGCTTGCCCGCGAGCACCCGGAGCACCGTGAAGAGATCGCCGCCTACTGGCACCGCTGGCCGGAGACCCTGGGCGAGGCGATCGCGCCGACGGTCGAGATCCTCGCCGAGCTGCGAGCGACGGGTGTCCGGCTCCTCGCCCTCACCAACTGGTCCGGCGAGACCTTCCCGCTCGCGCGGCCGCGCTATCCGTTCCTCGAGTGGTTCGACGGGATCGTCGTGTCCGGCGACGTGAGGATGGCCAAGCCGGACGCCCGGATCTTCCGGCACCTGATCGAGCGCCACGCGCTCGAGGCCCGGTCGACGGTCTTCATCGACGACTCCGAGCCGAACATCCGGGCGGCCGAGCGCCTGGGCCTGATCGCGATCCGGTTCACCGGCGCGGACGATCTCCGGCGCGCCCTCGCGGGACTCGGCTTGCTGCCGGCTGAGCGGCCATCCGAGGCGCGCACCCAGGCATAGAGGACGCGTTGCGCCGTCCGGCAGAATCGTTGCGTGCGTATGTCAGCGCGGCCTACGGCGCGGGGCTGGCGACGGCTCCCGGCGCAAGCTCATCGAGTCGCTGGAGTGCCTGCTCCACCAGCGCCATCTCCTCGCCGTACCGGGCGAAGTCACCCGCGCGGAGCGCGTCCTGCGCTGCCTCGAAGTGGGTGTTCGCGAAGTCGATCAGCCCGGCCACGTCCGACGGCAGCTCTCCGGGGCCGGGCGTCGGCTGCGCGGGCGGTGGCGTGCCGGTGGCGGCCGGCGTGGTCCCCGGGCCGGGGCTGGTCCCCGGAGACGGTGGCGCCGTCGGCGAAGGCTCAGGTGACGGCGCCTCGCCCTGCGCCTCGATCAGGAGCCGGAGCGACTCGCCGAGGGTGGGCGCCCAGACGACCTCCGTCGGCGAGGCGACGATGATCCGCTGGAACTCGGGGAAGGCGCTGGCGGTCGACTGGAGGTAGACCGGCTGCAGGTAGAGCAGCGAGTCGCCGACCGGGACGACGATCAGGTTGCCGCGGATGACCTCGCTGCCGGACTGGTTCCAGAGGGTGAACTGCTCGCTGATCTCCGGGTCCTGGTCGATCCGAGCCTCGATCTGGGCCGGGCCGAAGACCGTCGTCTGGGCCGGGAAGTTGTAGACGCGCACGCCGCCGTAGTTCGGCACGTCGTTGCGGGCGGCGACCCAGGCGATCATGTTCGGCCGCTGACGCGGAACCATGGGCTGAAGGAGCAGGAACTCCGCCTCCGCCTCGCCGGGCATCCGCATGATCACGTAGTACGCCTCGGACGGCAGGCTCTGCTCGCTCGTCTGGCCGGTCGGCACGGTCCACAGGTCGTCGTTCTGGAAGAACCGCCCGGGGTCCGTCACGTGGTACCGCCCGTACATCTGGGTCTGGACGTTGAAGCCCTCCTCCGGCACGCGCACGTGCGACGCGAGGTCCGGCGGCAGCTCCGAGATGGGCCGGAAGAGATCCGGGAAGACGCCCTGCCAGGCGCGGATCAGCGGGTCTCCCGCGTCGGCCACGTAGTACGTCGTCGTGCCCGTGTAGGCGTCGACCACGACCTTCACGCTGTTCCGGATGTAGTTGAACGCGTCGTCGCCGAGGCTGGAGTCGCGGAGGTCGCCGGGCGAAAAGGCCTCGGCATGCGGAAACAGGGCGCTCGTGGTGTACGCATCCCAGAGGTACACAAGCCGACCCTCGCCGTCGATCACGACGTAGGGGTCCCTGTCGTAGCGCAGGAACGGCGCGATCCGCGGCACACGATCGTCGAGCGAGCGGTGAAAGAGCAGCTGGCTCTCGGCCTGGACCTGGTCGGAGATCAGCAGGTCGAGGTCGCCGAACCGGATTGCGAACAGGAGCCTGGTGAGCGGCGATCCGAGGCCGATCCCGGTGTTGCCCTGCCAGCGCGTCTCGACGCCGCTCGTGTCGGTCGCGGCTGCCTCGCCCTCGCCGCGTGGGTAATCGAACTCGGCCTGCTTGGCTCCGACGACGACGTAGTCACTCGTCCGCTCGCCGAAGTAGATGCGTGGCTCGCTGATCTCGGGAACGCCCGGTTGGGAGACCGGTGGCAGGTTGCCGACGAACAGCCGCGGCTGGCCCTCGCTGGCCACCTCGTTGACCGGAACCATGGCCACACCCACGCCGTGGGTGAAGATGATCCGCTGGTTCACGAAGCCGGTCGCGTCCGGGTTGCCGCTCAGGTCGAGCTCCCGCGCGGACACCATGACCTGGCGCTGGACGCCGTCGATCTGGTAGCGATCCGTGTCGACGTCGTGGAAGTCGTAGTAGCGGCGGATCCGCTGCAGCTGGTCCAGCGTGGCGCTCAGCGGTCGGTAGTCCCACAGGCGGGCGTTGCGGAAGGTCGCCTCCTCGTCGGTGATCGCCGCCTCGGTCAGCGGCTGGTCGCCCTGGTAGCGACGACTGTCGTCCCACGCGGAGGAGCCGTCGGCATTGCTGAAGCCGAACGCGAGGCGGGTCATCGCGATGTTGTTCCGGATGTACGGGGTTTCCTGGGCGAGCTGGTTCGGAGTGACGACGAACCGCTGGATTGCATCCGGGTACAGGCGGCCGACCACGATCGAGGCGAGGAACCAGACGGCCAGCGTCGCCAGGACTGGACGGACCATCCTCGTCAGCGCTGCGGCGACGAGCAGCACGGCCGCGACGAGCGACACGATCGTGAGCAGGTCGAAGGCGACGAACTGCGCGTTGGCGTCCGTGTAGCTGACGCCCGTGGCGACCCCTCGCCGGCTGTACGCGAGCTCCAGCTTGTCGAGCTGGTAGCCGATGCCGATGGCGAGGATCACCAGCGCGCCCAGCACGCCCAGGTGCAGGCGGACGCGGGGCGTGAACGCCAGCCCGCGGTCGGCGGCGGCCAGCAGGTATCGCCCGCCTGCGATCAGCAGGCTCGGGATCAGCAGCCCAACGGCGATGGCCTGGATCAGCCGCAGGAACGGCAGCTCGAACAGGAAGAAGCCGATGTCACGGCCGAAGACAGGGTCCGTGACCGCGGTCCCGCCAGCCCCGAACGGGACCCGGTTCTGCCACAGCAGCACGGTCTCCCAGGCGCTCGAGATCCCGCCCGCGATGGCCAGGGCGACGAGACCCGCGAACGCGGCCAGCACGAAGCGCCCGACGGGCAGCAGCGCCGGCAGCCCCTCGAGATCCGACCTCCCGGCCGTGGGGCCCGCGCCGGTCGCGCCGCCGGACCAGCCGCCCGTGGCGCCGCGTTCCGCCGCCGCGGCGGCCTCGTTGAGGCGGTCGATCACGCCGCGCAGCACACCGCCGCGCGAGCCGGTCGGCGACTCGCCGGAGAGGCGGCCTGCCAGCCACAGATTGCCGAAGAGGAACGCGATCGCGAGAAGCCCGCCGAGCGCGAGCAGCCCGAGCTGCGCGCCGAGGCGCGTCCACAGCACCGACTCGTACCCGACGCTCCGGTACCACAGCACGTCGGTCGCGAGGTCGACCAGCCCTCGCCCGAAGAGGAGCGCAGCAACGAGCGCGACGATGATCGCGGGCACGACGAACAGACGGCGAGGCGCGCCGCCTGCGGCGGCGCGGCGGGGTGGCCGGCGACCGCCTGATCCACCGCCCTGGCCGGTGGCACCGTCCCCCAGCGTTCCGCCGCGCTGGGGCCGACCGGCCGGTCCCACGCCGCGCGCCCTGTCGAACGGCCGGATCGGCTCCGGGGCGGCTCCGCGGTCCGGGTCCTCGTCCTCCGGGTCCCGTTCCGACGGCGCCTCGGGATCCTCGCCATCGGGACCGACTCGGCGCGGCTCGCGCGGCGCGTCGCCGCCGGCCGCGGCCTGCCGACGGCGCAGCTCCTCCATGAACTCGTCGAGGAGATCACCCACGGGCGAAAGATGCCAGCGCGGGGTGGTGCGCCACGGCGATCGAGCGCAGCAACGCGACAGGGCGTCGTGACGGACGGGACGTGATCTGGTGCCTCCTCTGCACGAGCCGACGGCGATCGCGCCCGCACCACAAGTGTAGGCGGCGTGCGTTCGAGCGTCCGCGAAGCGCAAACCGCATGCGGGTGTCACGGACGGCCGGCTCCGGGGCTATGCTGCGGCATCGTGGTGCCATCCCTCCGGACCCGACTAGCGCGCCTCGTGCTCGTCGCGTCGACCGGAGCGATCCTGGGCGCGCGGCGCGCCGCTCAGCCACATCGAGCCCGCCGAGCACCGATACCGCGCCGCCCGTCGCGCGGACTGGCTCGGGCGAATCGGCACTGTGGTTCCCCGACAGGACTGAGGCCGCGCCGTCCGCGCCGTCTCGCCGGGGCCGGCGCGCAGCGCGATCGACGGAGGCGACTGGACGAAGGTCCATGTCCGACGAGGCCGTCCGCGGATTGGTCCGCCTCGTCCCGTCATGGATCGTGTGCCTCGACAACCACCCACGGAGCAGCAGGGCAATGCGCACCCCCATCTCTCGTCTCAGCTTCATCCTCACCACGGCGTTGGCGGCCTCCGTCTTCGTGTCGCCCGTCGTCGCCAACACCGGCTCGCCGCCGGCGGTCCGCACGTCGAGCGGCGCGGTCATCGTCAAGGACATCCTCACCGAGCACCGCTCGTACTCGCACTGGCACCTGTCCCTGCTCGACCCGATCTTCATGGTCCCCTCGACGTACGCGCCGGGTGACCTCTCGTGGGTCGGCAACGCGGGCATCGCGGGCTCCGGCTACGTCCGAAAGCTCGCGCTGGCGGACCTTCGGGCGCTCGACCAGGCGGCGAGGGCTGCCGGGATCCGGCTGCGCGTCGTGTCCGCGTACCGGAGCTACAGCAGCCAGAAGGCGGTCTTCAACGCCTGGGTCGAGAAGAGCGGCTACGCGTCCGCGGTGCGGTACTCGGCGCGCCCGGGGCACTCGGAGCACCAGCTCGGCACCACGCTCGACTTCAGCTTCGTGGGCGGCGCGGACCCGTGGAAGTACTCCGACTTCGGATCGACCCGCGCCGGCGCATGGCTCAAGGCCAACGCCTGGAAGTACGGCTGGGTGATGAGCTACCCGAAGGGAGCGGAGCACCTGACCGGGTACATCTACGAGCCCTGGCACTACCGCTACTTCGGACGATCGCTCGCCTACCAGCAGCGGGTCTCCGGTCTCGTCCCGCGCTACTGGCTCTGGCGCCGCGGCTGAGCCGGGGAAGCGGACGCTCCGCGGGTCGTGCCGGAGGCGCGTGACGCCCACGCCGGCACGGCCCGCACCTGCAACGCGCCCGCAAGCGCGCCGGAGGCGGCCCTCGACCCACGGGGGCCGCCCCGGTGTCACGCTGGTGCTCCCGGCGCCGGCCGGCACTCCGCACGACGCAAGGAGGCGATCATGTCGCAGGGCGACCACGGCGAGTCCCACCCGCTTGGCGCGGACAACATCGCGGAAGCCGGCGGCGAGCGGTCCGACGGCCGCCCGGAAGGCGTGCCGAGCGCGTCCGGCACGGCGCCGGAGGGCCGCCCGACGATGGTCGAGGAGGCGTCGCCCGCGGGCTCGTCGCCCGCCGACGCGGCGCCAACCGAAGCACCGGAGGAACAGGGCGAGGAGATCACGACGGAGCACTCTCCCGGCTCGGATCTCTGAGGCTTCGAAGGCCGGAACTCGCGTGCCGCACCCTCGGCGGTAGCCTCGGGGGTTGACACAGGAGCATCCGATGCCGAAGAGCCGGTCCGCGTCCGCCGAGGGCCTCCGCTTCCGGTTCCCGGACGGAGAGATGGACACGTGGCTCGTTCTCGGCGATGTGACGGACCGCTCCGTCCGTGTCTGGGCACGTCTGCCGCGGGGACCGCTCGCCGTTCGCCTCCGCCTCGATGCCGATGTCGCGGCGGCGATGGTCCTCGAGCCTCATGCGGCACACGACCACGTCGCCGCCGGCACGCTGACGCTCGCGACGCCGCGCCCGGACACGACCTTCACCGTCGAGGGCGGGGGGTTCGTCCGGCCCGGCCGGTTCGCGCCCGCGGCCGGCACGCCCGCGTCGTTGAGCTTTGCCTTCGGCAGCTGCCATCAGCCATTCGAGGACGCGGCACGGCCGGGCGAGCTCCGCCGGCACACCGGCGCGGCCGTCTACGAACCGCTGCGCGAGCTGCTGCTCGAGCGGGGCGCGCGGTTCGTGATGCTGCTCGGCGACCAGATCTACTCCGACTCGCTGGCCAGGCTCAGCGCGCGCGAGCGTCTCGGGGAGGACCCGGACCTGACCGACGACGAGCTGGTCGAGACGTACCGCCACCTGTACCGGGGCTACTTCCGTGAACGAGGCTTCCGAGCGCTGGCGGAGGCGCTCCCCGCATACCTGACCTGGGATGACCACGACATCTTCGACGGCGCCGGCTCGCTGCTCCATCCCACCGAGTTCGACGCTCGCCTGCGGCGTGCGGCCACCAGCGCCTATCGCGAGTACCAGCACCTGCGCAATCCCGGTGCCTCGTTCACGGACGACCCGCCGTTCTCCTACTCGTTCTGGTACGGCGACGCCGGCTTCCACGTGCTCGATCTGCGCGGCAAGCGCGACTTCCGGCAGGCGCGGATCCTCGGCGAGGAGGGATGGCGGCGACTCGACGCATTCCTCGCGGACGCCGACGAACGCGGGGTGATGACGGTCTTCGTGGCCGCGAGCGTACCCGTGGTCCACGCGTCTCCCGCGCTCGTGGCCGTTCTCGAGCGGCTGCCCACGTCGGCCGGCAAGGACGTCCGCGACCGGTGGGACGTGCCGACATTCCGCCACGAGCGCGAGGGACTCCTGGAGCGGCTGTTCGCGTGGCAGACCGCCCGTCCGCGCCGCCAGGCGGTGATCCTGTCGGGCGACGTGCACGTCGGTGCTGCGTTCAGTCTCCGACCAGCGGCCGGTCGCGGGCGGATCGCGCAATGGACGAGCAGCGCGCTGAGCACGCCGACGGGGCTCCAGCACGTGGTCGTCAACCGGGTCGTGACGAGATTCGTTCGACTCGGCGAACCGTCGCTCCGCGTCTGGCGCCGCGGGCTCGTGCCGACGAACAACGTGGGGCTCGTCGAGGTGCAACCGGACCCGGACGGCGGGCACGCCGTCACCTTCCGGGCGATGGCCTACGACCGGAAGGGCGGCCGACTCCGCGAGGCGTTGACGGATCGTTCGAGCCCCGGTGGCCAGCCGACGACGGGATCGGACGCGATGAACTTGCGGGACGCCCGCTGACCTTCGTCGGCGTCGCGACGGCTTGCGGCCAGAGGGCCGCCGCTGGGGCGTCACCGGAACTCGCCTGTTCGCCGCCGCGGAGTTCCGGCAGCTGACCGCCGGGCGGTCGCCGTGACCGCGTCGCGGTCGCGTGACGGGTAACGGCCGCCGCTGCGTCTACTCCCTGGGCCGCCAGCGGTTGGCGCGCTCGTTGCGCTGCGCGAGCGCCGACGTCTCGTCGACCCGCCTGGCCCGCGTCTCCGGCCGGCGCGCCTGCGAGATCCACTCGAGGACCGCCCGCCGGACGGAGCGGGGGGAACGCGTCCCAGTGCAGGCGGGCGGGCGGTCGCGCGTCGAGTGCGGCGGCGAGGTCGTCCGGCACCGCGAGCCGCTCGACGGCATCGAGCGCGGACCACGACCCGTTCGCCTTGGCGATCTCGACGGCGGCGACCTGGCCGGCGCCATCCGCCCCGCCGCCAAGAGTCGCTCGACGCGCTCCTTGTTCGGCCGGGCCCACCCGCTGCGCGGCTTGCGCGGCGCGAAGTAGAGCTTCGTCCGTCGGTAATCCACCTTGCCGCCGCGGCTGTCGACCCAGCCGAAGCAGAGGGCCTCCTCGACCGCGGCCTCGTACGCGAGGACGGGACGGCCGGACCCGGCGCGCGAGGTCACGAGCCAGGCTGCCCGCTCCGTCGCGTGGTGCGCCTCGAGCCAGGCTCGCCAGGTCCCGATCCTCGGCCTCGACGTGGGGTGCCGTGTCGAACGCGCCCATCGCCGTCATCGTACGCATGCGCGCCGGCATGATGACGGCCATGACCGTCCCCCGAGCCCTGAGCGAGACAGCACTGGGACATGCCGTCGCGGAGCTGGCCCGGCGCGACCCAGATCTTGCCGCGATCGTGGACCGCTTCGGGTTTCCACCGCTGTGGAATCGGCCGCCCGGCTTCGGCACGCTGCTCCACGTCGTGCTCGAGCAGCAGGTCTCGCTCGACTCGGCGCGGGCCGCCTTCGACCGGCTGATCGTGATCGCCGGATCGCTGACCCCGCGGCGGCTCCTCGAGCTGAGCGATGCGGAGCTGCTGGCCGCCGGCCTCAGCCGCCAGAAGGCTCGCTACGGACGCGAGCTGGCACGCGCGCTCGAGAACGGCACGCTCTCGCTCGACGACGTGGCCCACGCGGACGACGAGGCGGCGCGGACGGCCCTCCTGGCCATCCCGGGGATCGGGCCATGGACGGCGGACATCTACCTGCTGATGGCGCTCGGACGGCCGGACGTGTGGCCGGTGGGCGACATCGCGCTTGCCGCCGCCGTCGGCGACGTGAAGGGTCTCGGACGCCGGCCCGGCCCGGCGGAGCTCGAGGCGCTGGGCGAGGCGTGGCGACCCTGGCGCTCCGTCGCGGCCCGGCTGTTGTGGCTTGACTACCTCGGCCGGCGCGGGCGCCGCCACGCGACGCGCGAGGCGGGCTAGCTGCGACTTATGCGCGCCGCGAGGTCCTTCAGGATCTGGCCCGCGGCGAGCTTGCCGGGCGCCCCGATGACGCAGCCGCCGGGGTGCGTCCCGGAGCCGCACTGGTAGTAGCCGTCGATCGGCGTCCGGTACTGCGACCAGCCCGGCGCGGGACGGAAGAAGAACATCTGCGGGGCCAGGAGCTCGCCGGCGAAGATGTTGCCCTCGGACAGCCCCACCGTCCGCTCGATGTCGAGCGGCGTGACGACCTCGCGGTGGAGGACGAGGTCGGAGAAACCCGGGAAGAAGCCCTCGAGCGTCCGCTGGACGGTGTCGCCGAGGTTCTGTCGCTCGCTCTCCCAGTCGGACTCGCGGAGCCTGTACGGGGTGTACTGGATGAAGGACGACATGACGTGCTTGCCGGGCGGTGCCATGTCCGGGTCGATCGCCGACTGGATCGCGCAGTCGATGTACGGGCGCCGCGAGTACCAGCCGTACTTTGCGTCGTCGTAGGCGTGCTCGAGGTAGTCGATCGAGGGGCCGATGTTCGTGAAGCCGCGGAACTGGTCGCCCCGGCCGCCGAGGGCCGGGAACCGCGGCAGCCCGTCGAGCGCGAAGTTGACCTTCGACGAGGTGCCCTGGAAGCGGTAGCGCCGGATGTTGTCGACGAGGTCGGCGGGCAGCTCCCTCGGCTCGACGAGCTCCATGAACGTGCGGCGGGGGTCGAGCGCGGAGACGACGACGTCGGCGTGGTACTCGGACCCGTTGGCGAGCGCCACGCCGGTCGCCCGCCCATCCTTCGTGATCACCCGGTCGACGGCGGACTCGAGCCGGATCTCCGCCCCGAACGACTCGGCCGCCCGCGCGAGCACCTGCGTGAAGCCGCCGTTGCCCTTCTTGTGGAACGCCCACGACCCGAACGACCCGTCGTGCTCACCGATGATGTGGTAGAGCAGGACCAGCCCAGAGCCCTGCGAGCGCGGCCCGAGCTTGCTGCCGATGATCGACGACGACGCGAGGTAGCCCTTCAGGAGGTCCGACTCGAAGTAGTCGTCGAG
Organism: Chloroflexota bacterium; assembly: GCA_030447745.1. GTDB lineage: Bacteria > Chloroflexota > Limnocylindria > Limnocylindrales > CSP1-4 > JACDAV01. Next base: position 89,217 of record JAUJOH010000002.1, read on the forward strand.
GAAGTCCGCTGCCGAGCCGGTCAGCAGCCGGACGGCGTTGTGGAGCACCCGGCGGTCCATCCGCCGGAAGCGGCTGCCGAGCGACGCGAGCGCGACGAGCTCCTCCGGGTCGTCGCTGAAGATGTCCGGCGGCACCATGTCGAAGAGCGGCTTGATCGCCTGGAGGACCTGGTCGACGTCGTGGTGATAGGCCTCGTAGGCGTCCGCGTCGTGGGGCGAGTGCCGGCCGATCTCCTTGAGGTTCTCGTCGCGGTCCCGCGTGAGGAGGAGGTACTCCCCGTCCTCGCCCGGTGCGAACGAGGAGGGCATGAGGAGCGGCATGAAGCCGTGCTTCGTGAGCTCGAGGTCCTGGATGATGTCCGGCCGGATCAGGCTCAGGGCGTACGAGAAGGTCGTGAACCAGAAGCCGGGCGTGAGCTCCTCGGTGATCGCTGCCCCGCCGACGATCGGCCGCCGCTCGAGGATCAGCGTCCGGAGACCCGACTTCGCGAGGTACGTGCCGTTGACGAGGCCGTTGTGGCCGGCGCCGACGACGATCGCGTCGTAGCGGCGACCGTCCCCGGACTGGGCCTGGCGCGTGGGGGTCGAGGTGGCGGTCATGTCAGGCGATCTTCCGCGGCGGGTTGTAGAGCGGGTTCCCGGCGGTCTGCGCTCGGACGTACTCGTAGCGGTGGTTCACCGCGACCTCGAGCCGCACGTCCGACCCGGGTTTCGCGAGGTCCGGCCGGACACGGGCGAGCGCGATGTGGCGCTGGAGCATCGGCGAGTACATGAAGCTCGTCGCGTAGCCGACCTGCCCGCCGTTCGGGTCGTACACGAACATCTCCTCCTGCACGGGCACGTGCTCCCTCGGCGGGATCAGGCCCGCCTCGTCGTAGATCCGGTTGTAGTCGTGCCAGTCGACCAGCAGCCCCGTGAAGGCCCATCGGGACGTCCGCTCGGCGCGCTCGCGGAGCAGCGCGCGGCGTCCGATGAACGGCCGGTCCGCCGACTCGATCCCCTTGAGCATCCAGCCGAGGCCGAGCTCGAACGGGGTCGACCGGTGCTCGTCCGTCCAGGCGAACCGGCTCGACGCGAAGTCGACGTCGAGCAGCAGCAGGCCGGCCTCGATGCGCAGCATGTACAGCGCGACGAGACCGAACGGGATGACGCCGCGCCCGGCGCTCGCCTCGACAAGACAGTCCCACACCGTCAGCGCGTCCTCGCGGCGGGCCCAGATCTCGTAGCCGAGATCGCCCGTGAAGCCGGTCCGCGAGACGGTCACGGGACGCCCGGCGATGCTCGCCGCGGTCAGGCCGAAGTACGGCAGCCGGCCGGCAGCCGGGACGAGCGACGCGATCACCTCGCGCGACTTCGGCCCCTGGAAGGCGAGCACGCCATACTCGTCGCTGACCTCCTCGATCCGGACCCGGTCGCGCCCGATCCGGTCGCCGAACCAGGCCAGGTTGGGCTCTGCCGCGGTGAGCACGAACTCGTCCCGGGCGTGCCGCAGGACGACGCCGTCCTCGACGATGAACCCGCGGTCGTCGCACCAGAGCGTGTACTGGGCCTGCCCGGCGCGGCAGGTCCGCACGTCGCGGGCGAGCATGCCGGAGAGGAAGCGTTCCGCGTCCGGCCCGTGGATTCGGTACTTGTAGAGCGGCGACGTGTCGAAGATGCCGGCGCTGTTGCGGACCGCGAAGTACTCGAACTTCTCCGAGGACTGGTACCGCGTGGCGGACAGGTAGCCGGCCCAGTGCTGCCAGAGCCCGGTCTCGTTGAGGGCAGCGGTTCGCGGGTGGAACGGCGTGGTGCGGATCATGCCTTCCTCATCGTCGGCCGGACCTGCCCGGGGAGGTGGGCAGGCCGAACGATACCGCCCCGCTCGGGCCGGACGGCCGCGCCCCGTCGAGCGCGGAGCGCAGCGCTCGACCGTATGCGGCCGGGGCCGTTCGCGCATGGGGGCTGGGCCGGTCCAGGCCCGGCTCACTGTCGCGTATGCAGGCCAGGACTCGTATGTGCGCGCCGCCGGGGAATCTGGGCCAGCGATGCAGGCACGGACTGGTAGGCCAGGTTTCGACGCCTACGGCGGTTCGCGCGGCCCCGCCGCGAGCGCGGCCCGCCACGCGCGGCGTCACCGGACGGGTGCCGAGACGGCCCAACAGTCCGGCCACGCATGCGCGGCCACGTTTCCGCCGCCGAGTGCCCCGCGCTCGCCGTCGGGTTGTCGATCGAGCGGTTCCGGCTCCCCACGACGTTCGCGCCGCTGACGGGCGGGGCCGTCGTCCTGGGAATCCGGGTGCTTTCGACCCGGGCGTCGGCCGGCTTGATGCGACGGGCGCCGGACGGGCTAGCCTCGAGGGCACGGCCGCGCCCGGGCCTGGAGCCTACGCGTCGGCGGCGGGCGGCACCTTGCCGACGGCGAGCATGTAGATCGCGGCCTCCTCGACGCCGTCGACGCCGAGCATGGCGTTGATGTCGTCGTCCATGAACGCCCCGATGCCGCACGCACCGAGCCCCATCGACGTCGCGGCGAGATACACGTTCTGACCGATGTGCCCGATCTCGACGAGCCCGTAGCGGTAGCTCCGATCCTGGTACTTCGGGCGCATCCGCTGGAGGATCTGGCTCAGGAAGATGACGGCGCCGCACTGGCCCAGGAACTCCTGCATCAGCCCCTGCTCGACGACGCGCTGCCGGTAGTCGCCGGGCTTGACGAGCTCGAGCGCGTGGGGCTCGTAGGCGTAGTGGTAGACGCCGCGCTCGAGCCCGGCCACGTTGTGGACGACGGGGTAGACCTCGACCGGATAGAGGGCGCCAGAGGACGGCGCCGTGCGGCGGGCGTTGCCGAAGCGGTCAGCGCTCAGGCCGCTCGCGAGGTGGAGGAGCCGGGACAGGTCAGCGAGCGAGACCGCTTCGGTCGAGTACGTGCGGGTCGAGCGGCGGGCAACGATCGCGTCCGCCGTCGAGAGCCCGCCGTCGAGGTCCGGCTTGCCGAGGGGTACCGTCCGTGCGCCGGGATAGCGCTTGTACAGCGGGACCGACTGGCCCCAGTTCGCGACGCTGCCGAGCGTGTCGATCACGCCGGGCTTGCTCCACTCGTGATAGACGACGCCGACATCGGACCCCGCTGCGATCTGCGGCGGCTGACGAAGCCCACGACCGAGCGCAAGGCCGACGGCGCCGCCGATCCCGGCGCCGAGCAGTCCACGGCGCGAGAGGATCGCTCGTCCGGCCGACGCGAGGGGCGGGTTGGCCGGATCGGCGGCCACGGCCGCCGACGCCGGTCTGGTCGGCGGGCGCGCGGTGGCGGTCGTCCGCGCGGCCGGTGCGGGGCGTGCCGGCCCGGCCGCGATCGTGCGGATCCGGAAGCGACCATAGGCGACCAGGGTTCGCCAGTTCAGCAGCACGTGGACGATGGCGAGGCCGCCCATGACATAGCCGGCGACCGTGTGGTACCAGAAGTCGTTGAGGTCCCAGAGATCGGCGATGAGGCCGGTGACACCGGTGACGAGCGCCGCGACGAGCAGACCGGCGCTGGTCAGATGGTCGAGGTCCTGCCGTAGTCGCTTCATGGCGCGCTGCCCGGTTCGCCGGCGGCGCCCGCGCTTCGTCACGCTGCGCGCGGCAGCCGTCCTTCAGGCGAGTGTAGCGAAAGCTTCGGATTCGCCCGTCGCAGCGGCCGGCGGCACGCGGGCGTTGCGTCACCGCACGTGTCGGCGGCTCCGACCTGGTCGCCTATCCTTGGCCCGTGGCGCTGTATCGACTCGACCAGGCCGCCGCGAGCGAGCTCGTCGCCCCGTCGCTCGTCGCCGCGCTCGACGGCTGGGTCGACGCCGGATCGGCCGCGACGTCCGCCGTGGCCCAGCTGGCGCAGGGTGGCCGCGTCATCGCGACGTTCGACAACGACCAGCTCTACGACTACCGGTCGCGCCGGCCGACGCTGCAGATCGTCGACGGCCGGCTGGCCGAGCTCACCTGGCCGGAGCTGGTGCTCCGC
>JAUJOH010000002.1:93295-102381 GCA_030447745.1 Chloroflexota bacterium
GCAGATCGTCGACGGCCGGCTGGCCGAGCTCACCTGGCCGGAGCTGGTGCTCCGCGCGACGACCGTCGAGGGTCGCGACATCCTCGTCCTCTCGGGCGCCGAGCCGGACGACCGCTGGCAGACGCTCGCCGTCGACCTGGTCGAGCTTGCCGACCGGCTGGCGGTCGCCGAATGGGTCAGCGTCGGCGCCATCCCGGCTGCGGTGCCACACACCCGGCCGGTGCCGATCCTCGGCACCGCCTCCCGCCCTGATCTCCTGCGCGGCGACGTCCGGGCCGGTCCAACGGGCCTGCTCCGCGTCCCGGGAGCGGCGGTCTCCGTGCTGGAGATGGCCGTGGCGGCTGCCGGGCTGCCGGCGGTCGGTTACTTCGCGCCGGGGCCGCATTACGTGCACGGCGCCTACCCGGCCGCGGCGCTCGCGCTGGTGCGGGCGGTCGCCCGGCACCTGGGCGTCGCCGCGCCCCTCGGCGGCCTGGCCGAGGAGGCGCGCCAGATCCGCACCCGCCTCGACACGGCCACGGCCCTCGACGAGACGGCGCGGACGTACGTCGAGCGGCTGGAGGGAATGGCGGACGAGGAGCGGCTGCCGTCCGGCGACGATCTGATCGCGGACATCGAGAAGTTCCTGCGGGAGCGGGGCGAGGAGGGGACTCCCCGGGGCCCGGGCTGAGCAAAGAGCCGGCGGGCTGCGGGCGTCTGCTCACGTGGACGTGCCACCCGAACGGAAGTCCGCTTCAGCGAGCGCCCGCGGGCCGGGGCGCACACAGCGACCGCGCCTCGCGCCGCGCGACACGGCGTAGCTGCGCGCAGCTGACACTGATACGATTCGTCGAACGACCTCCTACCGCCCGCGAGGACAGCATCGATGGCCGGCGGACTGCTCCTCGGTACCCTGGAGCTCCAGCCGGCCGACGCTCCCCTCGAGCTCCCGGACCGGTTCCTCTCGGCCTTCGCGGGCGGCGGCGTCCTGAGCGCGTGGCTCGACGGCTGCCTCGCGCTGTGGCCTGCCCGGTCGTGGTCGTCGCTGGCCGACCGCCTCACCTCACTCCCGGTCGGCGCGGGCGACGCCCGGTCGTTCACGCGCCTGCTGTTCGCCTCGGCGATCGAGTTGGACTTCGATCACGGCACGGTGACCGTGCCCGCCGGACACCGGGCCATGGCGGGGATCGGTGACCGGGTCGTGCTCGTGGGGGCCGGTGATCATGCCGAGCTGTGGGATCCGGCGGCCTGGACGGCGCAGGCCCGTCGCCGGCTCGAGAACCTTGACCTGCCGGCCGCGGTGTAAGGCGTTCTCTAGACTCGGGCGATGGTCCGGACCGTCGTCGCGACGCGCAACGTAACCCCGCTCAGCGAAGGCGCTCCCTGCCCGCGCTCGTCGACGCGGACGACGACGGGCTCTACGTCCTCAAGTTCCGGGCAGCCGGGCAGGGTCCGCGCGCGCTGGTCCCGGAACTCGTGGCCGGCGAGATCGGGCGGGTCCTCGGGCTGCCGGTCCCGGAGGTCGTCTTCGTCGAGCTGGACGGCTCCCTCGCCCGCGCCGAGCCGGACTCGTCGCTCCGTCGAGCACGATCATCCAGCCGTCCGAGGTGCACACGGGTCTGACGTTCGACCCGGAGGCCGAGCTCGAGGCGCTGTTCGCCGACCTCGTCGCGTAGCGCGGCCAGGCCACCGTCAGAGCCCGCCGAAGTCGCCACCGCCGAAGTCGCCACCGCCGAAGTCGCCACCGAAATCGCCGCCGCCGGCATCCGCATAGTCCCCGCCGGCGGCATCCCCGCCCGCGTAGTCACCACCGGAGTCGGCGTCACCCTCGGCCCCGGCATCGGACTCGGCGGCAGCGGCGTCGTCGGCGAAGAAGGACTGCGCGATCGCCGTGCCGATGAAGCTCGCAGCGAGGGTCGAGAGGAAGAAGCTGCCGAGACCCGGCCCGGCCCACGATCGCTCGAGCACGCCCGGCTCGCGCATCTCGGCGCGCGTCGCGGTCCGCGCCAGCGACTTCGGGTCGTCGCCCCGGATCTCGCTCGGCGGCACGTGGCGCGACAGCTCCTCGAGGACCTGGCGCCGCTGCTCCGGCGTGAGCCGCTCGAACGCCTCCTCGTGCGCGCGCTCGATGTCCTCGGGCGGTGCCGTGCTGAGCATGTACCGGTAGCGCTCGATCGCGCGCTCGTCCTGGTCGCCCCCGTCGGCCGGCTCGTCCCGGCGTCGGTCGTCGCGGCGGAAGAAGTCCATCGATCGCCTCCTCGAGCGTGGGCGCGAGCAGAGCCGGGGAGGCCACCGGGGCCGTCGCGGCGGCTCCTCGCGATCCGTCCGATCATCCTAGCCTGTGAGCGTGACCCGCCCGCTGCCGGACCCGCCGGCCGAATCGCCATCGCCCGCGGCGCCCCTGCGCCACCTACGCCTGCCCGGGACGCGGAACCTCCGCGACGTCGGCGGCTACCCGGCCGCGGCCGGCCGGCGCACGCGCTGGCGGACCCTGCTGCGCACGGACGCCCTCGACCGGCTCCCGGCCCGATCGCAGACCGCGCTCCTCGAGCTCGGCCTCCGCCAGATCATCGACCTTCGCTGGCCGCACGAGCTCGACGAGGCACCGAGCGTCTTCCAGGCGTCGGACCGCGTCGTGTACCGCAGCATCCCCCTGCTCGAGGACGACCCGACACCGTACGCCGGCCTCCCCGGGACGTACCGGCACATGCTCGACCAGCGCGGGCCGCAGCTCGTGCAGGTCGCGCGGAGCCTCCTCGAGCCCGAGGGCCTACCGGCGGTCATCGGCTGCGCCGCCGGGAAGGACCGGACCGGCGTCGCGGTGGCACTGCTGCTTGCGGCCGTCGGCGTGCCCAAGGAGACGATCGTCGAGGACTACGCGCTGTCGGCCGCGATCTTCCGCGGGCCCGTGGACGACGAGCACCTGCTCGACTGGCGTGCGACGCCGGTCGAGGTCGAGGCGCCGCCGGAACACATGCTGGGCGCACTCGCCCACCTCGAGGCGGCCCACGGCGGTGCTGCCGGCCTGCTCCGGCGACACGGCATGACCGACCGCGAGCTCGACGAGCTGACCGACCGGTTGACGGAGCCACGTGTTGCTGAAGACGAACGGCCCGGCCGCAGCGCTTAGTTGACGCGGGATGTCAGCTTCCCGGTACACTCGGAGCCATGCGCGCCAGTCGGCTCGTCAATATCCTCCTGCTGCTGCAGACGCGCGGGCAGCTCACGGCGCGCGAGCTAGCGCGGGAGCTCGAGGTCTCCGAGCGCACGATCTACCGCGACGTCGATGCGCTCAGCGCCTCCGGGGTCCCGATCTATGCGGAGCGCGGTCCGCACGGTGGGATCCGCCTGGTCGAGGGGTACCGCACGCGGCTGACCGGCCTGACGGCCGGCGAGGCCGAGGCGCTGTTCCTGTCCGGCCTTCCCGGGCCGGCGGCGGAGCTCGGCCTCGGGACCGTGGTGGCCGCGGCCCGGCTGAAGGTCCTCGCCGCGCTGCCTCCGGAGCTCCGCGCACGTGCATCGCGGATCACGGAGCGCTTCCACTTCGACGCGCCCGGCTGGTTCCAGTCGCCGGAGCCAGTTCCGTGGCTCGAACCGCTCGCGTCCGCTGTGTGGGGTGGCCGCCGCGTCCGGCTCACGTACCGGCGGCCGGGCAAGGTCGTCGCGCGCGTCATCGAGCCGCTCGGCCTCGTGCTCAAGGGCGGTGCCTGGTACGTCGTCGCGCTCTCTGCGGGGCAGTTCCGGACCTACCGCGTGTCGCGCGTGCTCGCCGCCGAGGTCACGGATGATACGTTCGAGCGGCCGGCCGCGTTCGATCTGGCTCGGCACTGGTCGGCCTCGATCGCGGCGTATGAACGGGACGTCGACCGGCTCGAGCTCGTCCTCGCCGTCACCCGGGAGGGCCTCTCCGAGGCGATCGACGTGCTCGGCCAGGAGCGTGCACGCACGGACGCGCGCCCGGGGCACGACGGCCGGACCGTCGTCCGGGCGAGCTTCGAGTGGGACGACGAGCTCGTCACCACGGCGATCCGGCTGTCACGCGTGGCGCAGGTCGTCGAGCCGCGGTGGGTGAGCGACAGGCTCGTCGAGTTCGCGCGCACGATCCTCCGGAGCCACGGCGGGCGGGAGACACCTTCCGACGGCGAACCGCGGCCTCCCGCCGAGCGCACGCGCGAACCGGCCTCGGTCGGGCGCGGATCGCCCGCCCCCCCTCCGACGGGCCGGCGGCAGCGCGGCGGGGGCGAGTTGGCCCGGCGGAGGCCGGGCTGCGCCGGGGGTGCCGGCCGGGGCCGGAGCCAGCCCGCGAGCCGGGCGACCGGCCCGGACCGAACGGCTGGTGCGCCGCGGGCGAGTCGCTCTCGGGCCACCGCCTGCGCCTCTCGCCGATGCTCCTCCGAGATCGCCCAGAGCAGATCCGTACCGGCCATGACATCCCCTTTCCCCGCGTCCTCGGCCTCCGTCCGATGCCCTGACGGTACGGGAGGAACATGCCAGCAAGTGTCATCAATGGCGGGAAAAGAGAACGTCCCGCCAGGGCGGGACGTTTGTCGAGCGCGGCGTCGCCTGCGCTCAGCCCGCGGACGCGATCCGTTGCACGTTGGACGTCGCGAGCCGCTCCTCGAAGCGCCTAGCCGCCCGGTCGAGCTTGTCGAGATGCTCGGCCAGTCGCCGGCGCGCCTCCTCGGCACCGGCATCGAGCCCCGTCAGCTCGAAGATCCGCCAGTGCTTCAAGACGGGCAGGAGCACCTCGTCGCGATGGACCCGGAGATCGTAGATGCCGGCCTTTGCCATCTGGGCCGCCTTCCGGACGAAGCCCGGGATGCCGGCGCCCGGCATCTGGAAGTCGACGACCTCGTCGACGATGGCCCGAACGGCGGCCGACGGCTGGAGCTTGATCGCGGCCGAGAGGATGTCCCGGTAGAACACCATGTGCAGGTTCTCGTCGGCGGCGATCCGGATCATGATCCTGTCGGCCACCGGGTCGTCCGAGTAACGGCCGGTGTTGCGGTGCGCGATCCGCGTCGCGAGCTCCTGGAACGTCACGTACGCGAGGCCGTGGAGCGTGTCCGGGGAGTCGTGATCGTAGCCCTGCTGCAGCTGGGTCATCCGGCCCCGCTCCAGCATGACCGGGTCGATGTTGCGGGTGACCATCAGGTAGTCCCGGAGCACGATGGCGTGCCGGCCCTCTTCCGCCGTCCAGCGCCCGACCCAGTTGATCCAGGCGCCATCTCCCCGTCCGAACATCCCGTGGATCAGCCGGTGGTAGCTCGGCAGGTTGTCCTCGGTGAGGAGGCCGATCTCGAACGAGGTCTGGGCAACGCCAGTCAGGCGCGGCTGGTCCGGCGTCCAGGGCTCCTTGTCGAAGTCGCGGCCGAGCCGGTACGGGATGTAGTCGTGCGGGAACCATTCCTGCGCCACCCGGGCGTGCCGGTCGTACAGTCGACCCGCCTCCGGCTCGAGCTCGAGGAGCAGCGCGCGCTCGTCATACGGCGCGTCTGTCGTCGGCGGTCGAAGGTCTCGTACGGTCATCGTGTCACTCATTCGTTCGATCGGGATGGACAGATGGTGCCGCACCGTCGCCCTTCGCGGGTTTATCGGCCCTCGGACCTCGTTGCAGGTACCGTTCAAGCATGACGATGGACCTCGATGCCGGGGCGCCGGCACTCTTCCGCGCGGTCGACCTGCAGCCGGACGGACCGGCCGTCCTGGGTCGGCCGATCCGAGCCTCCGGCCGCGGCGTGTACGTCGTGGAGCTGCCCGCGGCCCTCCCCGCGCCGCCCCTCGACATCGCCCGCATCGGCAAGTGGATCGAGGGCCTCCCGGAGCTCCGGCTGGACGGCGCGCGGCCGACCGCCAAGGCACTGGCTGCACGGCTCACGTCGTTCTGGCTGCCGAGCCGGCGCGTCCTCTTCCTCGGGGCAGCGGAAACCTCGGTCGCGGGTCGGCTGACGGCACTCGAGCGGCACGTCCTCGGTGAGCGGCGCCCGCACGCCTCGTCGCAATGGCTCAAGACCCTGCGGCCCGAAGGCCTCCGCGTCTGGTGGGCACACACGACGGCCACGGAGGAGTACCTCGACGCGCTGTTCGGCGCGTTCTCCGCGACGGTGCCGGCCTCGGAGGCCGCGGCGCTGCCGGACCCGTCGGTCGTCCTGCCGTGGGCGAACCTGCGCGCAGGCGGCACGGCCAAGCCGCACCGCATCACGGGGGCCGTGCCTCCGGCGGAACGCGAGCGGCCGGTGCCGCCGGAGCGCGTCGTCGACGTGCCGCCGGGTGATGCCGATGGCGCCCGCGTCGAACGCCGAGGGACCGGCACCGTCCGGCGCCCAGCGCCAGACGGGCGGCAGCCACGCGCGACGCGCACCACGACGCCACGGAGCCCGACCTCGGGCCGCCGCGCTCCGGACCCCGTCCTGCTGTCGGCGGAAGGGCTCGCGACGCTCGAGGCCGAGCACGGCTCTCTGCTCGCCAGGCGTCCCGAGATCGTGGCCCGCATCCGGACGGCCAAGGAGCTGGGCGATCTCAAGGAGAACAGCGACTACACCTCGGCGCGCGAGGAGCAGTCGTTCCTGGAGGGCCGGATCCAGGCCGTCGAGGCGCAGCTCCGAGCGGCGGTCGTGGTCGCGGAGCGGGCCGGCGGCGATCGCGTGGTGGTCGGCTCGAGTGTCAACGTCGAGATCGACGGACAGGAGCGGCGCTTCACGATCGTCGGCACGGCCGAGGCCCGGCCGGCGAGCGGGCGCATCTCGGACGGGTCACCCGTCGGCCGCGCCCTGCTCGGGCGCACGGTCGGCGAGGAGGCGGTCGCGACGACGCCGGGCGGGTCGGTGTCCGTCAAGGTCCTCTCGATCGAGTAGCCCGTTCGACGCAGCGTCGTGGAATCGTCACGCTCGCCGAGGCTCGGGCAACGTCGCGGCGCAGCCGCGGGCGATAGCCTTTCCCGAATGACGCGATCGAGCCGGCTCGACGGGGACTCGCTCCGGCGCCCTCGCTCCGCAGCGGCCACTCACCGTGATCGCTCCGCCCGCCTGGCGTCGGCCGAGCGACGGATCAGCTGGGTGACCCACATCCTCGACGACCTGGTGACGGTTCCGGGAACCGGGCGGCGGGTCGGGGTCGAGCCCATCGTCGGGCTCCTGCCCGGGGCCGGTGATCTGCTGTCGGCGGCGGTCGGCGTCTGGCTGATCGTCGAGGCGACGCGCTTCCGGCTGCCGCCGTCGGTCGTCGGGCGGATGATCCTGAACACGGGCCTCGATCTGGTGGTCGGCCTCGTGCCCGTGCTGGGCGATGCGTTCGACTTCTTCTTCAAGTCGAACAGCCGCAACCGCGACCTCTTCCGGCGCTACGCTGCCGACCCCGAAGCCGACACGCGCGAGCACCGACTGGTCCTGGTCGGCGCGCTGGCGATCCTCATCGGGCTCGCCTGGCTCCTCGTCGCCGCGACCTCGTGGCTGCTGAGCTCCCTCGTCGTGTGACCGACCCGACGTCGATCCCGCGGACGCTCACGGTTGCCGGCCACGGACGCGTGTCCGCACCGCCGGACGAGGCAGCGGTGACGCTCGGCGTCGACGTCGTGCGGCCGACGGCAGCCGCGGCGCGCGGGGCGGCAGCCGATGCGATGAGCGCGGTCGTGGCGGCCGTCCGCGCGGTTGGCGTGTCCGCCGAGTCGATGCGGACGATCGACCTCGCGATCGGCCCGGAGACCGAGTACCTGCCGGACGGCACGATGCGCCGCGCGGGCTTCCGGGTCAGCAACCGCATCGCCGTCCGCGTGAGCGCCACCCATGACGTCGCCGGGCTGGTCGATGCCGCCGTCGCGGCCGGCGCGACGACGCTCGACGGCGTCCAGTTTGGCGTCGCCGACGACGGCGAGGCGCGTCGAGCGGCTCTCGCCGCAGCGGTGGACGATGCACGAGCATCGGCCGAGGCGGTCGCCCGGGCGCTCGGCGCCGGACTCGGGCCCGTGCGGTCCGTCCGGGAGGCGCCGGCCCTCGACGCGCCACCCCGACCGCACCACGCGACGATGGAGGCGCGAGCGGTCGAGACACCCGTCCTCCCGGGCCCCACGGACGTCCGGGCCTTCGTCGAGGTGACCTGGGACCTCGTCGAGCCGCGTGACCGTCCCGGCGTGATGCCGGCGGTCGCTGTCAGTCGGCGGTCTCGCCCCAGGGCGTCAGCAACCACACCTCGTCTGCGATCCGGCCTGGCCGGCGAGTGACGGGTGGAAGTAGTCGAGCGAGCTGATCTCGTCGAGCGTGAACGGGGCACCGAAGAGCGATCGGGACGGCTCGCCGGCCTGATCGTGCCGGCAGGTGACGTCGGGACCGTCAAGCCGTTCGCACAGCGCGGCCAGGGTCGCGTTGTAGGTCCGGATCCGCTCGACGACCGCGTCGGCGTCGGCATCCTCGCTGAGCACGGACTCGCAGACGTCGTAGCGGCGATGCAGGGCCTGCGCCGCGGGCACGTCGTCGACGAGCTCCCGAAGGCGCGTGACGTCCGGCACGGACAGCACGACCACGTGGCTGCCGGTCCGGCAGCCCGTAGACGAACCGCAGCAGGCAGGCATGAGCGGGAGCGGAGCAGGCGGCCGGATAGTTCGACGCCAGGAGAGTCGGGGCGCTGTCGGCGTTGGCCGCGAGCTCGAACGTGACGTACGCAGTCGCACCGTCCGGGAGGTCCGCCACGGGGTCGAGGACCCGGTCTGCCTGGCGTCGCGCGCTGCCGATCGACGCGCCGGGCCGGAAGGCGTCGATCGTCGCGGGGTCGCCGCCCCGGTTCCGGATCCGCTCGACGTGACTCTCGACCCCGTCGCCCGGGTCGTCGCCGACGATCCACGAATGCTGCGGCTGCGCGCCGAACCCACCGCTCGCGTCGACGGCGGCGGACAGCGAATCGCCGATCGCGCCGACGAGCGCCGGGAGCGCGACCGCGGGTCGCGTCGGAGCCGGCGTTGCCGGCGTTGCGGGTGCCCGCGGCGTGCTGCTCGCCTCGGGTCCCGGCACGAGGCGATCAGAACGCCCCGGTGAGGAGCCCGCCGACGGCGGTCCCGCAACGGGGTGGGCGCTGGGATCGACGGCGCCGATCGGGCCGCCGACGAGGGCCAGGACGCC
>JAUJOH010000002.1:102481-111872 GCA_030447745.1 Chloroflexota bacterium
GGTGGGCGCTGGGATCGACGGCGCCGATCGGGCCGCCGACGAGGGCCAGGACGCCGCCGGCCACGACGGCCACTGCAGCCACGACGGCGAGGACAGCCAGCCCGAGCGGTCGACCGCGGCGCATCGGATCCAGTGTCCCTGAAGCTCGCCATTCCGTCCGCTGCGCAGCCGCGTCGGAGCCCACGCGCCGCGGAGTTGGAACGGGCGTTCTATGATCGCGGGATGCGACCCGAGTATCGGGAAGAGCCCTGCCGGACTGCCCTCAACCGCGTGACCGGCATGCCCTTCCGCTGGTCACTCAACCCGTACACGGGTTGCGTCCATCGCTGCACGTTCTGCTTCGTCCGGGCGTTCGAGCTGCGTGCCGACCGGCCGTCGGACGACCGCTACGGCACCTCCATCCGTGTCAAGACGAACGTCGCGGAAGTCCTCGCCCGCGAGCTGTCCAGGAAATCGTGGAAGCGGGAGCTGGTGGCGATGGGGACGGCGACTGATCCCTACCAGCCGGCCGAGGGGCGGTACCGGTTGACGCGCGCCTGCCTCGAACGCCTCGCGGACGCGCGGACGCCGATCCACCTGATCACGCGAGGTCCGATGATCGTCCGGGATGTCGACGTGCTGTCGGCGGCAGCGACCCGCGCGCGGCTCACGATCACGTTCTCCGTCCCGACGCTCGACCGGCAGATCTGGCGGCGGACCGAGCCCGGGACCGCGCCGCCGGCCAAGCGGCTGGAGGCGCTCCGGCGGCTCGTCGAGGCAGGGCTCGACGTCGGCGTCGGCATGGCGCCGATCCTGCCGGGCCTGACCGACGCGCCCGAACAGCTGGAGGCCGTCATCCGCGCTGCGCGCGACGCGGGCGCCACCGGGGCCTGGGCAAACCTCCTCTACCTGCGTCCCGGCACCCGCGAGCACTTCCTCGCGCGGCTCGAGGAGGACTGGCCGGACCTGCTGCCGCGCTACACCGCGCTCTACGCCCGGAGCGCGTACCTCGCGAAGGAGGAGACGGAGCCGGTCCGGCGGACGGTCCGCGAGCTCGTCAGGCGCCACGAGCTCCGCGACCGGCGCACGGTCCGCCTCGAGCCGGCACCGGACGCGGAACAGCTCAGCTTCCCGCTGGCTCCCGGCGAGGCGGCTCCTCCGATCGTCCCTCCCGGCGCCGGCTGACGACCGCTGAGCGGGAGCCGCCCGGCGAGCGTGGCGGTCGGCGCCCGGGGTGAGCTTCGGAGCGCGCGTCAGCCGGTGGGAGCCTGCCGCGCGGCCGCCTTCATCGCGCGCTTGCCGGCCTGGTACCGCTCCAGCGCCTCGGTAGAGTCGACGTCACCGAGCGTCGGCCAGGTCGGCGCCACCTCGTCCCAGCCAGCCGGCTTCACGCCGAAGCGCTTGCCGAGGATCGCGATCAACGCCTTCGCCTTCATCGGGCCGATGCCCGGGAGGGCCAGCAGCCTCCGCTCGAGATCGCGACCGTCGCGAGCGTCCGCCCAGACCCTCGCCGCGTGACCGTCGTGCTGCTCGACGAGCGCAGCGCACAGGTCCCGGACCCGCGTGGCCATGGCGCCCGGGAACCGATGGAGTGCCGGGCGGCGGCGGAAGACCTCCGCCAGCTCCTGCGGATCCGTCGCGGCGATCCTCGCTGCGTCGAGGTGGCCGAGACGGTTCCGGAGCTCGAGCGGCCCCGCGAACGCCTTCTGGACCGTCACCTGCTGATCGAGTGTGAACCCGATCAGGAGCGCGAGTGGCTCGCGCACCAGCAGCTCGTCCGCCTCCGGATCGCCGGTGAACGGAAGGCTCGTGGGAGTCGACGGCCCAGCCATGGCGCCATGCTACGCCGGACCGCTTTGCCGGCGCTTCACTGACGCTTCGCTGTGGCTCACCGCGACCGCGCCACCTCGGAAGCGACAGAGGACTCAAAGACCCACGCCGAGCGGCGCGGGTCTTCTCCTTCTGGTCGGGCGGGTGCACTCAGCGCGTCGCCACCGAGGCGGCGGATCCGGCGCCCTCGAGGAGCGCGCTGCCGATCGCGACGAGCCGCCGGCCGATGGCGACGCGGACGACAGCGATCCGGCTCCGCCGGCCACCGTGGGGCGTCCGCCGTTCCCAGCGGAGTTGACGGGCGAGCCGGCGCAGCTCGCTCGTGCGATGGGCGACGGCGGCGGTCTGGAGTTCCATGTCTCGGCTCCTCGGGGGGCTGGATCTGCTATTCGAGGACGATCCGGACGCCGTCGCCGTCCTCGTCCTGGATGTCGACGATGGGTCCACTCAGGCCGTGCGCAATGGCGTCGTTCAACGCCGATGCGTCGGCCGACGAGAGACCCGGGATGACGGAGAGGGCGCGGCGGCCGAGGGACAGCGGGACGCGGAGGTTGACCGCCTTGCGGCCACCCTCGACGACCTCGACCCGGGCGAAGCGCGGCTCGACATCGGCGCCCGCTGTGCGCCGGCCGGCGCGTCCGACGGCGATGTGCGGGCCTCGCTCCATCGGATCGGCCGGCCCAGCGTCGAGCGCGTCCAGGAGCGGCCCGGCCTCAGCCGCGGAGATTCGACCTTCCGCCACGAGCCGAAGGACCGTCTGGACGGCCTCCTCAGACATCGTCGGCGTCTTCCAGCTCGGCGAGGCGGGCGGTCGCCGTCGCGACGTCGATCGTCCCGGCCTCCACCTCGCGCAGCACGGCGAGGCGGGCATCCTCGGGGTCCGGCCGGCTGGCGGCCCACTCCGGTCCGTCGACCGGGGGCGTCCCGGTGCGGAGGCCCGCGACCGGTGGGGCGGGCGGCTCCGGCGGCAGGGGCGGCTCGGGCGCGGCCTGGGACACGGCCGCGCCCGGCGCCGAGTGGGAGACGGCAAGGTCGCCGGAGATGGACTGGAACGAGACGATGGGGCCACCGGCGCCGATCACGAGGCGCCGGCGGCCCGGTCCCGACTCGGACCGACGCACGCGGTTGCCGGCGATGTCACCGGTGACCGTGCGGGCATCGATCTCGATGTCGTCCGCGCGGATCCGGGCGTCGCCGCTGACGGTCTGGATGCTGTACGGGCCGGGTCCCGCGAGGGGTGCGTCGAGCTCCACGTCGCCGCTCGTCGTCGCGACGGCGACGGTGCGCAGGGTCCCGCCGCGCAGCTCGAGATCGCCCGAGACGAGGCGTCCGCTCAGCTCGACCGGGCCGCGCGCCTCGATGTCGACGGCCCCCGAGACGGCGTCGACCCCGATCGTGCCCAAGGCATCCCGGACCTCGACGCTTCCCGAGGCGGTGCGGTAGCGCTGCTCTCCGACGAGACCCGTCGCCCGCAGCCCGCCGCTCGCGGTATCGAGCGAGACGGCCGCCGAGCGTGGTACGTCAACTTCCAGCCTCGCGCTCTGCCGTCCCCGGCGCCCGATGCCGAGGTCGAGGATCACGCGCTCGCGCGGTCGGACGACGAGTCGGCCATCGGCCCGCTCGATGTGGAAGCGCTGGCCGAGATCGCCGCCGTCGAGGTCGCGGACCCGGACCACCTCATCGTCCGTGCCGCGCACGGTAACCTCGCCCGTGTGGACCCGGAGCGACAGCTCGCCGTCGGCGCCGATGCGGTGCTCGAGCACGTCGTTGCCGTTTCGTGTCCCGGTCATGTCAGGGGTTCCTCCCGACCGTCCGGATCGCGGCAGCCGCGTCCTCGGCGCTGATCTCGTGGCGGGCGAGCCGCTCCAGGATCTCCTGGCGGGTCGTCGCCCGGTCGGTGGGGCTGGCGGCGGGCCGCTCCGCCTCGTCGGCCTCCGCGTCCGCGCGAGGACCGAACCCGAGTGCGCGAACGAGCGCCTCGACCCGGGAGCGGACCGTGGGGTAGGAGATGCCGAGCTCGCGCTCCATGTCACGGAGGTTGCCCCGTGACCGCAGAAAGCTCTCGAGCAGCGCGAGCTGGTCCCGGGTGAGCCGGCCGAACCGTCCGACGCTGAAGTTGCCCTCGAGCGTGGTGCCACAAGTGCGGCAGTGCAGCCGCGTCACGGACAGCTCGGCGGAGCAGACCGGGCAGGTGGAGATCACGTCATGGGGCATGGGGTCAGGCTCGCTCGCGACTTATCTTGTGCTGCATGCGCACGTTATAGCGACCTGGCTTTCACTTTGTCAAGCTCGCGTTTCTGTTTAGCGCGTGAGCTTTGCGCGGCAGACCATCCCCGCCACGCTCCGACCGTCGGCCCCCGCCGCCGGCTGCCCCGTCGCTGCTCGAGGTCCGCGACGGCCAGCCATGGCCCGTCCGTGACGGCACGACCAGCCTCCGCTGCGTTTCGCGGTATTCTCGGCCCGCCCAGCACCCCGCCCGGAGACCGCTTGACCTTCGACACACTCGGCCTGTCGGCCGACCTCCTTCGCACCGTCGGTGAGGAGGGGTACACGACGCCGACACCGGTTCAGGCCGCGGCCATCCCCGTCGTGCTCGAGGGACGTGACGTCCTCGCGGCTGCGCAGACCGGCACCGGCAAGACGGCTGCTTTCGTCCTGCCGATCCTCGACCGGCTCCGACATCACGCGAACAGCTCGTTCTCACCGGCGCGTCATCCGACGCGTGTCCTGATCCTCGTGCCGACACGCGAGCTCGCCATGCAGGTCGACGAGAGCGTCAGGACGTACGGACGAACGGTGCCCCTGCGCTCGGCGGTCGTCTACGGCGGCATCCCGATGGACCCCCAGATCAAGGTGCTGCGAGCCGGCGTGGAGATCCTCGTCGCGACGCCGGGCCGTCTGCTCGACCTCGTGGGGCAGCGGGTGGCCAACCTCGGCCAGGTCGAGATCCTCGTCCTGGACGAGGCCGATCGGATGCTCGACATGGGGTTCCTGCCGGACATCCGGCGGATCATCGAGCTGCTGCCGCCGCGCCGGCAGAACCTGATGTTCTCCGCCACGTTCTCCGACGAGATCCGGCGGCTGTCCAGGACGATCCTGCACGACCCGGCGACGGTCGAGGTCGCGCCGCGCAACACGGCCGGCGAGGACATCCGGCAGCTCGTCTACCCGGTCGACCGGGACCGGAAGGAGGCGCTCCTCGCGCACCTCATCCGCAAGGAGGACCTGCGCCAGGTCCTCGTCTTCACGCGCACGAAGCTGGCCGCATCCCGGCTCGCGTCGGTCCTCGATCGGCAGGGACTCGAGGCGGTCGCCATCCACTCCGACCGCACGCAACCAGAGCGGACGCGGGCGCTCGAGGGCTTCAAGAACGGCGACATCCGCGTGCTCGTGGCGACCGACGTCGCGGCCCGCGGTCTCGACATCGAGGACCTCCCCCACGTCGTCAACTTCGAGCTGCCCTGGAACCCGCAGGACTACATCCACCGGATCGGCCGGACCGGCCGTGCCGGAGCGACCGGCGACGCGATCAGTCTCGTCTCGATCGACGAGGTCGACCTCCTGCGCGGCGTGCAGCGCCTCCTGCGGCGGGCCATCCCGTGGACCGTCGAGGAGGGGTTCGTCCCTGATCGCAACGCCGAGCCACAGCCCCTTCGTCATCTGCGGCCGCGCGCCGGCGGGCACCCGCACCACAAGCCACTTCGCGCCCGCGCCTCCGCCGGTGGGGCGCGGCGGCGGCGCTAGCGGCGGTCGCGCTCGAGGGCGCGCGGCGCGCACCGCTGGCTGGCGCTGCGGCCGCGGTGATGCGGCGTCAGCCGGCCGGCACGGACCGAACGGACGGGACGCGGGTGGGCCGGAGACCCGTGCGCCCGACGAGCCTGGCGAAGCGGGCGGCATCGCGGGGTGCACAGCCACGGGGGTCGTTGTTGAAGTAGACCCACACGTCCTCGTCCACCGACCAGGTGCCGGCCAGGCGGGCGGCCCAGGTGGCGAGAGCGGCCCGCCCGTAGCACGGCCACACGCTGGAGCGACCCTCGTGGAACCGGAGATAGGTCCAGTCGGCCGTCCGCCACAGGGGCGTCAGGGAACGTCGGCGATCCGCCAGGCAGAGCGCGACTGACCGTTCGGTCAGGAGCGCCCGGATCTCGTCGACGAACCAGCCCGGGTGCCGGAACTCGACCGCCACGCGCATGCCGGGCGGGAAGCGCTCGAGCGTCGCGGCCAGGCGGTCGGCGTCGCATCGGAACTGCGGCGGCAGCTGCAGGAGCGCCGGGCCGAGCTTTCCGCCGAGCCCGGCGACGCGGTCGACGAACCGATCGACGGGCTCGGCGGGATCCCGCAGCCGCCGGATGTGCGTCAGGTACCGGCTGACCTTGACCGCCATCACGAAGTCGGGCGGCGTCCGGGCCGCCCATGCCTCGAACACCCGCCGCTCCGGGAGCCGATAGAACGCGTTGTTCGACTCGACGGTGGCGAAGCCGTCCGCATATGCCTCGAGCCACGCGGCCTGCGGCAGTTCCTGCGGGTACAGGCGGCCGCGCCAGTCACGGTACTGCCAGCCGGACGTTCCAATCCAGACCGTCATGCGTCGACCGTCGGCTCGAGGGCACCACGCGCGTGCGCGGCTTCCCAGCCACTCGGTTGCAGGGTCGTGTCGACCTCCCGACCTCCCGGGCAGGCGCCGTCAGATCTGCCGCCGGCAGGCGCATCGGCCGGGTTCCGAGAGCGCGATCCGGAGCAGCCGCGCGGCCCTCTCGCCGGCGTCGTGCCGGTCCTGGTTGGTGAGGACCGCGATCGCGACCTGCCCGTCAGGCAGCCACCGCATACCGAGCGACCGCCGGCGAACCGCCCGCTGTGCCCGAAGCTGCGACGCCCGTCGATGGCCGTGATCTGGACGCCGAGGCCGTACGGGATGCGGGCGTGCAGACCGGACACGCGCTCTGCGCGGGACAGCATCAGCGAGAGGCTCTGCCGGTCGATCGCCTGACCGCCGTAGAGGGCCCGCGCCCACAGCGCCACGTCGCGTGAGCTCGCCGCCAGCGAGCCGGCGCCGCCCGCGGCGGTCACGACCGCGCGGTAGGGTGCGATGCCGGTGCCGTCGGCCAGATCCGTCAGCTGCGGACGGTCGTCCGGGCCAGAGAGGCGGTACCCGTGCGCGACCGCCGGGCGCGGCTTCTCGGCAAGCTGGTCGTAGGCGCTCGTCAGGACCAACGGGTCGAGGAATCGGTCGCGCAGCTCGGCCCCGACCGGGCGACCGGTCACCCGCTCTGCAACCAGCCCCAGCAGAAGGTAGTTCGTGTTCGAGTACTGCCACCCCTTGCCGGGCTGGAAGTACGGCGCCTGGACGTAAGCGAGCGCCTGCTCCGCGGTCCAGCGGCGAGACGGCCGCTGCTTGAGGGCCGCGTCGATCCCGGGATGGTTGAAGAAGTCATGGATCCCGCTCGTATGGTCGAGGAGCATGCGGACCGTGATGGCGGGGTCGAGATCGAGCTCCGGCAGGAGGCGGGCGACGGGTTGCTCGAGCGGGAGGCGGCCCTCGGCGGAGAGCTGGAGAACGAGCGCCGCGACGAACGTCTTGCTGATGCTCGCGATGGCGAACGGTGTATCGGGCGTCACCGGGCGCCGGGCGGCCACGTCGGCGAGGCCCGAGACGCCGGTCCAGGTCGTGCCGTCGGGGAAGACGATCGTCGCCGAGATGCCCGGGATGGCGAGGCCTTCGCGGACCTCGTCGAGCTCGGCCTGAAGCGCGCGGACAAGCCGCTTGCTCGGCGCGGCGAGGGCTGCGTCGGTTGACGCCGGTCCGGTGGTTGGGGCTGGCGACGGCGAGACGGAGGCCGCTGCGCCGGGACGACCGGTGGCCGGTGCTGCCGACGTCCGGCCGGAGGCGCCGTCGGCGGGCGGTTGCGTCGGCGCGGCGGTGCCCGTCGCGGTCGGCGAGCGTGCGGGCGCGGACGGGGGTGCCGGCGCCGAGGCGGGTGCGGGCGCGGACGGGGGTGCCGGCGCGGACGGGGGGATTGCCGCGGGCGACACGCCGACGCAGGCGCCGACGAGGATCACAACGACGAGCGACCGGGATACACGCCGGAGGAGGCAGACCATGCGCTCCGACGATAGCGCGCCGCCCGAGGGCGGGCATCGCGCGCTCCGGCCCCGCGGCCGAGGCGCCTACGCGCTGCGGCGTCGACCGCCGGTCAGCCCGAACCCGATCACCGCGATGCCGAGCACGACGAGCCCGCCGGCAAGGAGGGTGTCGAGCCCTTCGATCCGATCGCCGGACAGGCCGATCACCGACTCGAAGAAGAAGGCGCCAACGAGGAACAACGCGAGGGCGACGAGCATCGACCAGCCGCCGCCCATCGCCAGCTCACCCTGCCGGGTCACCAGGCCGTACACGAACAAACCCAGCCCGATCCCGCCGGGCGCGACGAGCGCCCACGCGTATGCCCAGGTCGCCCACAGGCCCGTCGCATTCTGAACGGCCAGGATCAGGCCGGTTACCGTCGTCACGGCGCCCCCCACCGCGAAGCCCGTGCCGGCCCGGCCGCCGACCATGAACGCGGCCGCGAACAGGACGAGTCCGGGGACGATCACGAACAGCGGCCACCCGGCGCCCGCGACGTCGACACCCGTCTCGCGCACCGCGAGAAAGGCGGCCCCGACGACGATCAGCACCACGCCGAGGGCGAGGCTCCCGCGGCGCTCGGCGTCCCGGGGTCGGGAGTGCGGCTCGCTCATCGTCACAGCATGCCGCACCTGCCGGCCTGCATCCGGTTGCGGCGCAGCGGCGAGCGAAGCGGTCGGAAGCGCAGGGCCGTCGCCGGAAACAGCACCGCCCCGGCCGGCGGGCCGGGGCGGTGCTGCGGATCGGAGTTGCGCGGCGATCGGTGCGGACGATCGCCGCGCGCGAGGAATGCGGTCGGTCTGCGCGCTAGCGGCCGGACGTGGTCCGGAGACCGAGCGCCCGCTCGATCCGGGTCGAGCGACCGTCCGAGCGACGGACCCGTGCGACCCATCGGCGCTGCTCCGCTTCGCGAAGCTGCTCCTGGCGCCGGAGCTTGACCTCGAGCGTCGTCGTGCGATACACGTTCGGCCTCCCTTCTCCCGGCGGCGGTGCGTCGGGCTGATGACCGAATGCTCGGGCACCGCCTCCGCGGCGCGACCGGGCGCGGAACGGCGATGTGGGTGGACGAACGTCGGGAGCCGAGCTACGTCATCCGTCAGGACGCGGAGCCGTAGCGCCAGGACGCGGAGCCGCGGATCGGGACGGCTGGCCTGCGCGGCGCTCGGCTGCCGCAGTCGACGCTCCCGGACTCCGGCCGCGGTCCCACCGGTGATGCGCCCACGGACTCGTATCCGTCACGGCGCCCCGATACCGGGCCATCCATGCGTGCGGGGACTCTCGGGCCGTGATCAGACCGTGGCAACCCGTTTCGGAACTCGCGATCACGCACGCCGAGCTCGGCAGAGACCGTCGGGCAGCCGCTGGAAAGGCCCAACAGTCCGTCGGCGCATCGGTGGCCACGACCTGGCGGGACGGGCGGGCGGAACGCGGCGAAGCGGCTCGGGAGACGACCAGCCGGGG
>JAUJOH010000002.1:111972-213629 GCA_030447745.1 Chloroflexota bacterium
GGCGGGACGGGCGGGCGGAACGCGGCGAAGCGGCTCGGGAGACGACCAGCCGGGGCGGCACCGCGCCGGCCACCGGGCCCCCACCGCGGGGCGGTCGGATCAGGCCTTGCCGGGCTCGGCGAGCTTGTGCTCGACCGCCCACAGGGCGGCCTGCGTTCGGCTGGCGAGCCCGAGCTTGCCGAGGATGTTCGACACGTACGTCCGCGCCGTGCGCTCCGTGATGAAGAGCTCGGCCCCGATCTCCTTGTTGCTCTTGCCCTGACCAAGGAGCCGGAGGACGTCGCGCTCGCGCTCGGTGAGGGGCTCGACGAGCTCCTCCGACGGGTCCTTCTTCTGCCGCATCCGCTGGGCGAGCAACCGGGCGACTGCGGGATCGAGATGCACCTCGCCCCGGAACGCCGCCCGGATCGCGTCCGCGACCTCGTCCGCCTCCGCGTCCTTCAGCACGTAGCCGGACGCGCCGGCCTCGAGGGCGGCGGTGACCTTCTCCTCCTCGATGAACGAGGTCATGGTCACAATCTCCGTCTCCGGCATCTCCGCCTTGATCCGGCCGATCGCCGTGACGCCGTCCATGTTGGGCATGAGCAGGTCCATCAGGACGACGTCGGGCGTCAGCCGTCGAGCCATCGCCACGCCCTCGCTGCCGTCGGATGCCTCGCCCACGACCTCGATGTCGTCGAGCATGTCGAAGAACGAGCGCAGCCCCATCCGGACGACCGAGTGATCGTCCACGAGCAGCACTCGGATACGGGTCGGCTCGTCCACGGAGCCTCCAGGCTGGACGCGAGGACGTCGCGGGCCGCCGCCGCGCGGCGGCGCGGTCGAGTCTAGCAAGGGAACCGCCTCACGCGATGGCGGGGCGGACCGCCGCGAGGACCGCGTCGACCAGCTCGCGCGGGCGGAAGGTCTTCCGCAGGAAGGCATGGGCGCCGTGGCCGATCAGGTCCTGCTCGAGGTTGTCCGACCAGCCCAGGACGAGGATCCGTGTCTCCGGCGCCAGCTCGCGGACGCGGGCAATGAAGGCCCGCCCGCCGTCGACTTCCGGGAGGCGCGGATCGATCACGACAACGTCCGGTGCCGCGTCGGCGAGCACGGCCAGCGCCTCCGTGGGGTGGCCTGCGGTACCCACGACGATGCACCGGCGGCCGATCCCCAGCAGACCCGCGAGACTCTCCCGCACCCGGTCGTCGGCATCGACGACGAGGACGCGGAGCGGTCCGGAGCCGGTGGCCGTGTGTGTCATGCCGGCAGTCTCTCGTCGCCGCCTCGGCGCGAGCAACGGACGGCAGGCGATGGACGCGCTACGTCATTCCGCCGAAGTGCCGACCCGCGATTCGCGTTGGTCAGCGGTCGCCGCCGCCTGTCCGGCGCTGGTCGGCTGCTGCGCGGCGTCCGCGAGGACGTCGGCCGGCACCACCGCCTCGATCGTCGTGCCGGCGCCAGCCCACGACCGGACCTCGAGGCGCGCGCCGATCTTCTCCGCCCTCGCCCGCATGCCGGCCAGACCGAGGTGGCCGTCGGCCACCCCGTGAGGGTCGAAGCCGCGGCCGTCGTCGACGATCCGGAGGCGCACGTCCGCCCCGTCCCGAGCCAGCTCGAGCCGCACCTGCCTTGCGCCCGCGTGCTTGACCACGTTGTGCAGGGCCTCCTGCGCGATGCGGTACAGGACCTCCTCGACCCGGAGCGGCAGTCGCTCCTCGAACTCGGCGTGGACGACGATCGGCAGGCCGAGGCGGCCCTGCAGCGCCGCGGTGTGCGTCCGCAGCGCCCGGTAGAGCCCGTCCTGCTCGAGATTGCCCGGCCGGAGCTCGAAGATCAGGGCGCGCATCTCGGCCAGCGCGTCCCGCTGCAGCTCACGGAGGGCAGCCAGCTGCTCCCTGGCCTGTGCCGGGTTCCGGTCGAGGAGCATCTCGATCGTGCGCGACACGAGCGACATGCTGAACAGCGCCTGAGTGACCGAGTCGTGGAGCTCGCGAGCGAGATGCGCGCGCTCCTCGCCCGCCGCGAGCTCGCCGGCCTGGCGGCGGAGGTCGCCCTCGAGCCGCTCCCGCTCACTCACGTCGCGCGCGGCGCCGTGGATCCCCGCCAGATGCCCATCACCGTCCGTGATGCCGATCGCGCTCACCTCGACCGGCACCAGGTGGCCGTCGCGCCGCCGGAGCCCGAACCGGTGGACCTGGAGCCGGGTCGGCTCCTCGACGAAGGCCCGCCATGCCCGCTCGGCGCCGGGGAAGGTCGACATGTCGATCAGCGACGTGAAGTGGCTCCCGATCAACTCCTCCTGGCGCCAGCCCGTGAGGCGCTCGACCGTCTCCGAGTAGTACGTGAAGCGGCCCTCGGCATCGGTCGAGAAGACGATGTCGGGCGAGTTCTCGACGAGGAATCGGTAGCGCTCCTCGGACTCCCGCAGCTCGCGCTCGAGGCGGTCCTGCTCGGTCATGTCACGGACCGAGCCGGTGGCGCCCGCAAAACGGCCCTCGTCGTCGAGCGTGCCCATCGCCGTGAACTCGGCGGGGATCGGCCGGCCGTCCCGGTGCAGCAGGTTGACGCGGCCCCGGAGCTCCTGCTGAGGCAGGTGCAGCCCGGCCGCCCAGTCGATCGCCGCCACCTCGCGCGAGCTCTCGTGGACGAGCGCGCCGAAGTGCCGGCCGAGCAGCTCGTCCGGCCGCCAGCCCGTGAGCCGCTCGCAGGTGTCCGACACGAACGTCAGCCGGGCGTCCGCGTCGACCGACCAGACCAGATCCGGCGAGTTCTGGACGAGGTGTCGATACCGCCGCTCCGAGTCGAGCAGCCGTTCGTAGAGGCTCGTGTTCGTGAGCGCGATCGCCGCGTGGTCGGCCAGGCCCTTCAGCAGGCCCAGCTCGTCCTCGTCGAAGACGTGCGGCTCGCGGAACGAGACGGCGAGGGTGCCGATGATCCCGCCCTCGGGCGAGCGGAGCGGGACCGAGGCCATGCCCCTGAGCCCCAGCCGCTCGGCCACGCTGTCGTCGTCGCCGACGTGCGGGATGCGCGGGTCGGCGACGTAGTCCTCCGTCCAGATGGGCTGTCCGAGACCGGCCGCCAGCCCGTTGATCCCGCCCATGAGCGGGAACTCGAGACCAAGCAGCCACGCCTCGGTCTCGTCGTCGAGACTGCCGGCCACCATGACCGGGCTGAGCGACTCGCCGTCCTCGCCCATCCGGGCGAGGTGCGCGCCATCCGACCCGAGCAGGCGTCGCGACTCCTCCACGATCCGGCCGAGCAGCTCGTCCGGGTCGCGGAGCTCCGTGATCCGCGCCGCCATCTCGCGCAGGGCGCGTTCGGTGTCGGCCCGCTGCGCGACCGCCGACCGCGACCGCTCCAGCTCTTCGATCAGCCGGGCGTTCTGGATCGCGATCGTGGCCTGGTCAGCGAGCGCCTGGAGCACGTCCGCGTGGCCGTCGTCATAGGCGTCCGGGCGCGGCGACGCGACGCTGATGGCACCGAGGGGCCCGGTCTCGCCGAGGAGCGGAACCGCGAGCGAGGACCGGAGGCCGCTCTCGCGGACGAACGAGTCCGAGGCCGCCGTGTGGACGAACCGGTCGTCCTCGAGGTAGTTGCCGGTCCGGAACGGCCGGCCCGAGGCGACGGCGAGACCGGCGACGCCGTGCCCGACCGCAAACGTGGCATCCATCCCGCGCCGCCGCTCGATGTCCGAGGCCGCCGACGTATAGGCCCAGCGCAGCCGGCCGTCCTCGAGGAGGTCGATGCGGGCGTCACTCGACGCAAGCAGGCGCTTGGCCTCGTCGACCGTCTGTTGCAGGATGACATCCGCGTCGCGGAGGGCCGAGATATTGGCGGCGATCTGGCGCAGCGTCCGTTCCGCGTCGGCGCGGCGGCGGATCTCGTCGGCCGAGCGATCGAGCGCCTCGATGAGGCGCGCGTTCTGAATCGCGATCGCGGCCTGGTCCGCGAGTCCGCCCAGGACGGCCGCGTCCAGCGCATCGAACGCGTCCGGCCGGCGCGCGTAGACCTCGATCGCCCCGACCGGCCCGCTCTCGCCCAGAATCGGGGCCACGATGACGGACCGGATCCGGAGCTGTGCGGCGAAGTCGTCGGCGGCGCTCGTGTGCACGTACTCGTGTGACAGGTAGTCGCCGGTCCGGACCACGCGGCGCTCGAGTACCGCGCGGCCTGCGATCCCCTGCCCCAGCTTGGTCTCGGCGGTCCCGAACCGCTCCCGGTCCCACTCGCGGAACATGCCGGTGTCGTACGCCCAGCGGAGGACGCCCGCGTCCTCGTCGAGCAGGTCGAGGATCCCGCCGTCGCCGCCCAGCAGGCGGGTCGCCTCGTTGATCGTCTGCTGGAGGACGACGTCCGGCTCGCGGATGGCCGAGATGCTGGCCGAGATCTCGCGCAGCGAGCGCTCGGCGTCCGCTCGCCGCTCGACCTCCTCGCGGGTGCGCTCGAGCTGCTCGATCAGCTGCGCATTCGTGATGGTCACCGCCGCCTGGTCGGCGAGGGCCTTCATGAGGGTGGCGTCGTTGGCGTCGAACGCGTCCCGCTCCGGGCTGTAGACGGTGATCGCGCCGGTCGCGGTGTCGCCGACCATGACCGGGGCCGCGATGACCGACCGGATGCCGGCGTCGGCCACGAACGCGTCGCGCTCGGGCGAGTGGGCGAAGCGATCGTCGGCCAGGTAGTCGCCGGTCCGCTGGACCTCGCCGGTCGCCACGGCCAGACCGGACACGCCGGAGTCCGGCTCGAGCTCGACCGTGTCGAGGATCCGGAGGTTGGACGGTCGCTCCTCCTCTGCCCAGGCCCACGACGGGTCCGTACCCGCGACCCCGACGAGGTTGATCATCGCGCCACTGGCGCCCAGCAGCCGGGTCGACGCATCGATCACCTGCTGGAGCACCTCATCGGGATCGCGGATCGCGGTGATCCGGGCGGCGATCTCGCGGAGCGCCTGCTCGGCGTCCGCGCGGCGCGCGTTCTCCTCGCGCGACCGGGCGAGCTCCTCGATCAGCCGGGCGTTCTGGACCGCGATCGCGGCCTGGTCGGCGAGCGAGCGGATCAGTCCGGCGTCCGCGTCGTCGAAGGCATTCTCCACCCGGGCGTAGATCTCGAGCGCACCGAGCGGCCCGTTCTCCGACGAGATGGGGGCGATGATCATCGAGTTGAAGCCGGTCCGGTCGAAGAACGTGTCGTTCACCTCGGACGCCGGGAACTGGTCGCGCGGGTTGTCGCCGCAGACGACCACGCGGTCCTCGGCGACGGCGATCCCGCTGGCGCCCACGCCGACCGGGATCCACAGGCTGTCGACCTCTTCCGGACTGAACAGGTCGCGGATCCCGGTGTCGAACGACCAGCGGAGGACCTTCCGTTCCGGGTCGAGCAGATCGAGGATCCCGCCGTCTGCCCGGACGAGACGCGTCGCGGCGCCGATCACGTCCTCGAGCAGCTCGGCCGGCTCACGGATCGCCGTGATCCGGGCGGCGATCTCGCGGAGGGCCTGCTCGGCCTCCGCGCGTCGCGCCAGCGCGCCGCGCGAGCGCCCAAGCTCCTCGATCAGGCGCGCGTTGCGCAGGGCGATCGCCGCCTCCGTGGCGAGGGCCTCGAGCAGCCCGGCGTCGTCCGCGTTCCACGCGTCGGCGCGGGTCGTGTAGATCGTCAGGGCGCCGAACGCGCCACGGTCCCCGATGAGCGGTGCCGCCATGACGGACCGGATGCCGACCGACGCCACGTACGAGTCCGGCCCGGTCCGATGCACGAAGCGATCGTCGGCCAGGTAGTCACCGGTGAAGTAGACGCGACCGTCCACGACCGCGCGACCCGACACGCCCTGCTCGAGCTCCTCGCCCGGATCTTCCGGCCAGATCTCGTCGCTCGGCCGGTTGGCACCGGACTGGTAGGCCCAGCGGAGGAGCCCGAGCTTCGGGTCGACGAGGTCGAGTCGTGCCCCCTCCGCGCCGAGCAGCCGGGCAGCCTCGTCGACCGCCTCCTGGATCACGTCGGCCGGGTCGTGGAGCGCCGAGATCCGGGTGGCGATCTCGCGCAACGTCCGCTCGCGCTCGGCACGCCGGGCATGCTCCTCGCGCGACCGGTCGAGCTCCTCGATCAGCAGCGCGTTGGCCATTGCGGCCGCCGCGTGATCGGCGAGCGCCCGGACGAGGCGCACCTGCGCATCGCTGAACGCGTTGGCGCGCCGCGCGTACGTGCCGAGGGCCCCGAAGACGCGCTCGCCAGCGACCAGCGGCGCCGTGACCATCGACCGGATCCCGACCTCCGCGACGAACCGGTCCGCCGCCTCGGCGTGGGTGAACGAATGGTCGGACGGGTAGTCCGTCGTGTGCACGACGCGGCGCTCGGCCGTGGCGACGCCGAACATGCCCTGTCCCAGCGGCAGCTCGAGCCGTCGGACGCCGCGCCGGCCGCGCAGGTCGCGGATCCCGGCCTCGAAGGCGAAGCGCAGCAGCCCCGCCGGCTCGTCGAGCAGGTAGACGATCGCGCCGTCCGCCTCCAGCAGGCGGGCCGCCTCGTCGACGGCGGCCTGCAGCAGGTCGGCGACCGGACCGCCGGTCCGGGCCTGATGCCGCGCGGGCGGGCGCCCGGCTCGGGGTCGGTACGTCGCCGGCGGCCTGCAGCAGGTCGGCCCCCGGACCGCCGGTCCGGGCCTGCTGCCGCGCGCGGGGGCGCCCACGCGGCGCCGGCTCGGCCGGGGCCCGCTGCGGTCCCTCGCGCGGCTCCCGCTGCTCGTTCGCCGGCTCGCCGGCCGCCTGGGCCGCGGCACCGCGTGACGGGGCGTGGGGCGCGGGATCGGTCAGGGGATGGGCGGCTGACGCGCCGTGAACGGATGCGCGGCGGCGGCCTTCGCGCGTGGCCATCGCGCGGAGGATACGCCGGAGCGGCCCGTCCGGGCCCCAGGCCGGGCCGGCTGCCGCCGCCCCACCGCGTGGTGCGGCCGCCGAGCACACACCGTCGCCGATCCGCCGTTGGCGCTACGTCATGCGTCGTACCCCGGGGCCCGACGGGTGACGGTCCGGACTGACGGCGGACGTCCGGACCAATTGGCGCCGGATGCCGACGCCGCGGCCGCTGGGTCCGGGGCGAGCATGTCGCCAGACAGCCGGACGGACCGGCGCAGATCCGAAGACGACGACAGACGCTTGGAGGCTCGCCCGAAATGTCCTCGCTCTCCGCCGCCCGCCCCTTCACCATCGCCGATGCGGCCGTCCGCCTCGGGATCGTGGCGCTCGTCCTGGGCACCGCCTACATCCACTCGACGCTCGGCGGGCTGCTGTTCACGCTGAACGCGGGGGGCTACCTCGTCGCCGCGGTCGCCATGGTCGTGCCGCTGGCGCTGGCCAGCCGGTTCCGGTGGTTCATCCGCCTCGGCCTCATGGGCTACGCTTTCGCCACCATCGCCGGCTGGGCGATCCAGGGCCCGTACTACTCGACGGCCTTCATCGCGAAGGGCATCGAGGTCGCGCTGATCGTCCTCCTCGCGGTCGACTTCGCCCGCTTCGACGGCAACCCGATCCGCGTCATCCGCAGCGAGGTCGCCTCCGGCATGGCGTTCATCCGGGCTCGCCGCACGGGCCTCGCCGAGGCCTGAACCTCACCACATGCGGCGGGACTGGTCGACGGTCCCGCCGTTCCGGCCGTCCGGCACCCGTCCAGCTCGAGCCGGGCGGCCCTCCCCCGCCCGCCCCGCTCATCCCGGTACGACAGAGGTCCCGATCCCATGAAGCGCCTGTTCACCGCCCTGGGCCTCCTCTCCGTGGCCCTGATCCTCGTCGCCTGTTCGGGCTCCGGGCCGAACTCGAACACCGGCGGCGGCGCCGGCACCCCCGCCGCGTCCGCTGACCCGAGGGCCCTGCAGATCGCCGCCAACGACCTCAAGTTCTCGACGGCCACGCTCGAGGCCCGAGCCGGCAAGCCCTTCCAGATCGTCTTCGACAACCAGGAAGGCGCTCCGCACAACGTCTCGATCTACAAGGACGAGTCGGCGGCTGAGAAGATCCTCGTCGAGGAGCCGTTCAGCGGCCCGAAGACGGTCACCTACCAGGTCCCCGCGCAGGGGGCCGGGAGCTACTTCTTCCGCTGCGACGTCCACCCGGAGATGAAGGGGACGATCGAAGTCAAGTAGCGCCCGCCGCCGCCCCCGACCCCGGGTCCGCGACCCGGGGTCGGCCCGGGCGGCCCGGCGCAGGCGTCGCTCCGGCACCTCGCGGCGCGCATAGCTCCGGCCGCGCGGCAGGCTCAGCCCTCGAGGGGCTCGAACAGGCCGGGCGTCCCGCCGGCATGCCAGAACACCACGCGCCGGCCGTCGAGCTGCCGCCTCCGCGCGCGCTCGACGAGCGCGGCCAGCGCCTTGGCAGTGTAGATCGGGTCGACGAGGATCCCCTCCGTGCGCGCGAGGAGCGCGGTCGCCTCGTCTGCCGCCGCAGTGGGCCGGCCGTAGCCCGCGCCGAGCTGCGTGTCGTCGAGCTCGATCGACTCCCTCGTCGGGAGGGCGCCGCCTGCGACGCCCTGGAGACCGGCGAGGATCGCCTCGATCCGCGGCCGCAGCTCGTGCGGCGGCCGAGCCACCACCACGCCGATGACGCGGGCACGGCTGCCCCGCTCGCGGAGTCCCCGGATGACACCGGCCTGGGTGCCGCCCGTCGCCGACGGGATGACCACGACGTCCGGCTCGGCGGCGCGGGCGCGGAGCTGGTCGATCAGCTCGACTCCCGCCAGCACCTGTCCGGCCGCACCGATCACGCCGGAGCCGCCGACCTCGATCTGGTACACCCGCCGCCCGGCCGCGGCGAGTCGGCGCGTGACATCCGCGACCAGCGCCTCCCGGTCGACACGCTCGGCGGACGCGGCCACGTGGACGGTCGCGCCGAGGAGCCGCTCGAGGCTCACGTTCGGCCCGTCCGGCCGCGGCGGGCCGCTCAGCACGAGGTGGACGTCCATGCCCGCCCGAGCGCCGGCCGCCGCCGTCAACCGGCAGTGGTTCGACCAGCGCCGGCCCGCCGTGAGGAGCGTGTCGGCTCCCTCCGCGAGCGCCGCGCCGACGAGGAACTCGAGGTTGCGCAACTTGTTGCCCCCGAAGGCCAGGGGGAGGAGATCCTCGCGCTTGATCCAGATCTCCGCGCCAGCCCCAAGCGCGCGCCCGAAGCGAGGCAGCGGCTGGACGGGCGACGGGCCGTCGAGCAGCGGAAAGCGCGGCAGGTCGTCGAGCGGGACCACGCGATCGATCGTAGCCCGGTGCTACCGTGGCGCGATGGAGCCGAGGCCGATTGTCAGCCGGCGCCGCTTCCTGGCCTGGTCCGCGGCGGCCGCGACGACCCTCGTCGCGTGCCAGTCCGTGCCGCGACCGAGCATGCGGACGAACGCAGCGGCGGCAACGTCGACTCCCTCCTCGGCTGTCGCGGCAACCGCCAGCCCGTCGGCCTCCGTCGGGTCGGCCGGCGCTCCGGCACCATCCGAGGCGGCACCGCCGAGCGCCGGCCCCGGCCGCACGATCTACCGTGACGGCGCCCTGGCCGACGGTCGCTCGGACCGCCTGACCGTGGGCGTCAGCATCCTGGTCGAGAACGGTCGGATCGCCTGGATCCGGCCCTCGGGCGACGAGCCGGATCCCGGGTCGGCGGACGGTCTCGAGATCGTGGACGCGAGCGGGGCGACGTTCGTGCCCGGGATGGTCGACGGCCACGCGCACGTCACGCTGCCCGGCGGCGCGCACTGGATCGACCGCATCGGTGACCCTCCGGCACGGCTCCAGGCCGTCGCCGAGCACAACGGCCGGCTCATGACGGCGGCCGGCGTCCGGTGGGCCCGCGATGTCGGCGCGCCGTACGTCGACGACCCGGTTGACGGGCGGCGGCGCGCACTGTCCCTCGGGGTTCGTGACCGGTGGCGCGATCGGCCGGGCTTTCCGCACATCCGGGCGGCGGGTACGTGGCTCGATCGTGCCGGGACGCTGCCGCCGGCCGCGCACACCGTGGAGGCGAACACGGCTCGCCGTGGACGGCGACGGAGATCGCGCGGGTGGTGGCCGCGGCACACGACCGAGGTGCGCGGGTGACCGCGCATGCCGGCCGGCTGTCCGGCGCGCGCGCCGGCGTGGAGGCCGGCGTCGACTCGATCGAGCACGGGTTCGAAGTGGACGACGACCTCGCTCGCGACATGGCGGATCGCGGCACGTTCCTCGTCTCGACGCTCGCCGTGATGCGCTCGTGGCTGACGTTCGGGCGCACGACGGCGCTGCCGCGGTTCGCGGGCGCGGACAGTCGGCGGGCAATCGAGGAACGGCTGGAGCGCGCCGAGGCGAGCGTTGCGGCCGCGCAGCGAGCCGGCGTGTCGATCGCCACGGGGACGGACTTCGGCGGCGGCTCGCTGCGCGCCAACCAGCTCGCCTGGGAGGTCGAGTCGCTGGTGGCGGCGGGTCTCGAGCCGTGGCAAGCCCTCGGTGCGGCGACCTGGCGCGGCGGCGAGCTGCTCGGGGACGACGCGGCCGGGACGATCCGGGAGGGCGGTCCACCGGACTTCTTCCTCGTGCACGGCGACCCGCTGACCGACCCCGCCTCGCTCTGGCGCGTATGGCGAGTCGCCTGGGCCGGCTGACGCCACGCCTCGTACCCTGACCCGGTGGCGACGCGCATTCCCCCGTCCGAGTGGCAACGGGGCACCGGCCAGAACGCGGACATGGAGCGCGCGATCGCCGTCTCGGCGCCGACGGTCGGATCGGCGAACCTCTACACCAGCGTCGTCACGACGGCGCCGGCGGCGAGGACCAGGATCCACCATCACGGCGACTGCGAGACGTCGATCTACATCGTCTCCGGCCGGGCCCGCTACACGTGGGGCCCGACCGGGCTCGATCACGCCTTCGAGGCCGACGCCGGCGACATCGTCTACATCCCCGCCGGCGAGATCCACGTCGAGGAGAACGCCTCGCAGACGGAGCCGCTCGTCGTCGTCCTGAGCCGGAACTGCCCGGACTCGCACGTGGTCTATGTCGACCAGGGAGCGGACGGTGCGGCGGACGTGCCGGCTCCGTGCTGATCAGGACGCTTCCGCCGCTCGCCGACGTCCTTGCCGAACACGGCCTGAGCGGCGTCGAGGAGACGCCGTTCCCGAACGACGGCTGGTCCGGATCGCGCCTCACCGGCCTGCAGACCGGCGGCCGGAAGTACGTGCTGAAGCGCACGTCCGCTTCCTTCGACTGGATCGTGCGTGCGACCGACGACACGCGCTTGCGCGAGGCCTGGGTCGCGGCCGGGCCGCTGCACCTGCCGCCGGCCGTGGTCGCGCCGTACCTCGGCGTGGCGAGCGACGGCGACGGCGCGGCCCTGCTGATGCCGGACCTGTCGGACGTCCTCCTGCGCTCGGACCGGGTGGCGGTCGGGACGCTCGGGG
Source organism: Chloroflexota bacterium (assembly GCA_030447745.1). Lineage (GTDB taxonomy): Bacteria > Chloroflexota > Limnocylindria > Limnocylindrales > CSP1-4 > JACDAV01. The sequence continues at coordinate 123,346 of JAUJOH010000002.1, forward strand.
TCGACACGATGGATCGCGTGCTGCGGGCAACGGCGGACCTCCATGCGGCGGCGTGGTCGTCGCCCGACGACGATCCGCCGTGGTGTCCGCTCGCCAACCGCTTGACGCTGCTGACCAAGCCGGCCGCCGAGGCGTACGCCGCGGCCGGTCTGGCCGTCGCGGACCGGTTCATGGCAGGTTGGGCCGCCTTCGACCGCCAAGCCCCGGCGGCCGCCCGCGATCTCGTCGCCCGCCTCTCCGCGGACCCTTCCCCCTTGCTGCGAGCCCTCGACCGGTTGCCGGTCGTCGGGCTCCACGGCGACCTGAAGCTTGCCAATGTCGCGCTCCTGGGCAACGGAGGGGTGGCCGTGATTGACTGGCAGATGACGCTCGGCGCTCCCGTTGCCGTGGAGCTGGGCTGGTTTCTCGTCTCGAACGTCGCGAGCCTGCCGCTGCGCCCGGACGCCGTGCTCGAGCGATACGCCGTCGCGGCGCGCTCCGCGGGCGTCGAGCTCGGTGACTGGGGCGCGCAGGCAGACCTGGCCTGGCTGGTCGGCCTCCTGCTCCGCGGCTGGCGCAAGGGGCTCGACGCGGAGGCCGCGGTCCCGTCCGGGTGGGGCGCGGGCGGACCAGATGAGCTGGCGTGGTGGTGCCGCCACGCTGTCGCGGCCGCCGACCGGCGGCTGTGACGCCGGACCCCGTTCAGGCGGGGGGCGGTCAGGTGGGCGGTCAGGCCGGGCGGTCAGGCCGGGCGGTCAGGTCGGGCGGTCAGGTCGGGCGGTCAGGCCGGGCGGTCAGGTCGGGCGGTCAGGCGGGCGCGGCCAGATCGCGCCTCGGGAAGACCATGAGCGCGTAGGCGGCCGCCCCGATCGACACCGCGCCGAGCTTGGCGAGGTCGCCCCAGTGGGGCAGGCCGATGAGGTTGGCCTTCGTGTCGAGGTAGTGGAACAGCGAGTACGGCTGGAGTGGACGCGCCTCCGGCCACAGCGAGCCGAGGACCTCGAGCGTGTACGCCACGAGGACGATCGCGAGGCTGATCCCGACCGCCGGGGCGAGGCGATCGAACGACACGGAGGCGGCGAGCGACACGGCGGCGATCGCCCAGAACACCAGCGACGTGTTGAGCCACTGGAGCGGGAGGTTCGCCAGGCCGAGCTCCGCCGTCCGCCCGGTCGCCACCGCGCCGAGGAGCACGCCGGCGGTCAGCGCCGCCACGGTGGTCGCAACGAAGAGCGCGGCCGCTGCCGCCAGCGTCGCCCAGACCGTGCGGCGGGCGAGCGGCCGCGCGAGCAGCACCTCGAGCGTCCCGCGCTGGTGCTCGCCTGCGACGGCGCTCGCGGCGAACCCGACAGCGAACATGAGCTGGAGCGCGACCGCGATCGGATGGATGAACCCGAGGGCAACAGCGCCCGTCAGGCTCAGGAAATCGCCGCCGCCGAACTGCGCGAACCGCGCAAACTCGGGCGGGACGGCGCCGCTCTCGAGAATCGCCCGCACCTGGTCGCCGAGCGAGTCATAGATGACCACGTTCAGGGCACCCCACAGTGCCAGCGCGAGCGACACGACGATGAGGCGCGAGCGGTTGGCGCGCCAGGCGTGGCGAAGGAGCGCACCATTCATCGCGGCGAGCGGCCCGTCGCCACGGCGGCGTTCGCGGGCGGTTCCGACTCGTCCTCGTAGAACTCCAGGAATGCATCCTCGAGGCGGGCCGGCTCGATCGTCAGGTCGGCGATCGGCGCCCCCGCGATGGCGGCCAGGAACGGCTTCACGTCGCCCTCCAGCTGGCACGTCAGCCGGCCGTCGAACCGATGCACGGCCGTCACGCCGGGAACGCCGTCGAGCGCGGGGGCGGCTCCGGTCAGCCGCATCTCGACGTTCCGGCGCCGGTGCGCAAGGAGGGCGTCGATCTCCTCGAGCGCGACGAGCCGTCCACGCCGGACGATCGCCACCCGGTCGCACACGCGCTCGACCTCCGACAGGACGTGGGACGAGAAGAAGACGGTCCGCCCGGCGGCCCGCAGGTCGTCGAGCACGGCATAGAACGCGTGCTGCATGAGCGGATCCAGCCCCTCGGACGGCTCGTCGAGGATCGCCAGCTCCGGGTCGTGCTGGAGCGCCTGGACGATGCCGAGCTTCTGGCGGGTCCCGCGCGAGAGGTCGCGGACCGGGCGACGGAGCGTCTCCTCCGAAAGCTCGAGGCGGTCGCACAGCTCCCGCCGGCGGATCGCGGGCCGGCCGGCGAACCCGGTCAGCTCGTCAAGCAGGCGCTCGCCGGTCAGCGAGTCCCAGAACGCGACGCCGCCCGGGAGATACCCGATTCGCCGGCGGATGGCCACGCTGTCGCGCTCGGCGTCGAGTCCGAGAACGGTCGCCCGGCCGGCCGTCGGATGCAGGAACCCGAGCAGGAGCCGAATGGCCGTGCTCTTGCCTGCCCCATTCGGACCGAGGAAGCCGAAGACCTCGCCCTCCCGCACCTCCAGCGACAGCCGATCGAGGGCCAGGACGACGTCGCCGCGCGACCGATGCGGGCGCAACAGGCGTCGACGCCCGTACTGTTTCGTCAGCCCGACGGTCTCGATGGCGCCCATTCCTGTGGGAGCCTAGCGGAGGCCCGTCGCCAGTGGCGCGCTCGCGCACGAGGTCAGCATGCCGAAACACCTTCCTCAGGTCGCCCGCAGCGAGGCCGGCAGCCTGCCGTTCTCCCGCGTGGTCGAGGCGAACGGATTTGTGTTCCTCGCCGGCCAAGTCGGCGATCGGCCGGGCGAGGACGGTCCCGTGCCCGGTGGGATCGACGCGGAGACGCGGGCGATGCTCGACAACGTCGCCCGTCTCCTTCGGGCGGTGGGACTCGAGCTCGCGGACGTCGTGAAGGCGACGGTGTACCTGCGCGAGTTCGAGGAATTCGCGGCGATGAACCGAGTCTACCGCGAGTACTTCCCCGCGGAGCCGCCGGCGCGGGCGACCGTCGGCGTCACCCGCCTCGCGGGTGAGTATCGGGTCGAGATCGACATCGTGGCGGCTCGCTGACGGGCTACTACGGCGCTGCGGCCTCGAGAAACCGCGCGACCCGGTCGAGGGCGTCGTCGCGCACCGGTCCCAGCGTGTGGCCCAGCCGCGGATAGGTGTGCAGCTCCGCCCGCGGGAGCTGCGCGACGGCCGTGCGAAGGAGCTCCAGGCGGGCAAGTGGGTCGGATTCGCCGGACAGCAGGAGGACGGGGCAGCGGATCGCCGGCCAGTGCGCCGTGCGGGCCGCCCAGGTCTCGGGGCCGCCCGGGCGGTGGAGCGGGTAGCTGAGCAGGATCAGGGCGGCATACGGGGCGCCCGGTTCCGCCGCCGCGAGGCTCGCGACGCGGCCGCCGTAGGAGTGACCGCCGACGACCGCGTCCGCGGATGCCGGCACGGCCGCGTGAAGCGCCGGAACGGCGTCCTCCGCGCGTCGGCGCGGGAGGTCGATGGCATCCGCCGCGAAGCCGCGCGCCCGCAGCCCGCCGATCCACGGCTCCATCGTCGCGGCCGTGCCGCTCGCGCCGTGCCCGAGGTAGACGTGGAACCTCATCCAGCGGAGGCTAGTGCCACGGCCGTGACACGCAAGGTGTCACGCGGGTGGCCGAGTCTCTCGCCATCAACCCGATTGGAGAGATCGCAATGGTCACCATTGACTGCCCGTGGTGCGAGGCACCGGTCGCGTTCGAGCACACACACGCCATGCACTGCATGGACTGCCGGATCGAGGTCGAGGTCGACCCCGCCCCGGCGCCGGATGTGGCACTCGCCGCCTGACGACGTTCGACAGACGCCGAGGCGGACCGCCGGCTACGCCAGGGCGTCACACGACGGCGGGCTCGCTCGCGGGCGGGACGGAGACGCCGATGCCTTCCGCAATGCGGCGGCCGAAGTCCGGGTCGCATCGCGTGAAGTGCTCGACCATGCGCTCCTGGATGTGGCGCTCGCACTGGCTGAGTGCGTCGGTCAGGTTGAGGACCAGGTCTTCCCGTTCCCAGTCCGGCATCGTCCGGTACCGCTCGCCGGGCTGCCGGTAGTCGTTCGTGCGCTCGATCGTTGCCCGGGTGAGCCGGCCGTGGATCTCCGGCTCGTACATCGGCCCCGGCGGGTCCGCCTCCCTGAGCCCGCCAGTCGAGTTCGGCTCGTAGTTCGTGTGCGGGTTCTGCCCGACGGTGTCGACGTAGTAGGTCATCTGCCCGTCGCGCTGGTTCGTGGCGGGCCTGACGACCGGCTGGTTGACCGGCAGCTGCAGGTAGTTCGGTCCGACGCGGTAGCGCTGCGTGTCCGAATACGAGAACGTCCGGCCGACCAGCATCTTGTCGTCGGAGAAGTCGATCCCATCGACGAGCACACCGGTGCCGAAGGCCGCCTGCTCGTTCTCGGCGAAGAAGTTCTGAACGTTCCGGTTGAGCGTCATCATGCCGACCGGTCGCAGCGGAAACTCGTCCTCCGGCCAGATCTTCGTGTTGTCGAGCGGATCCCATTCGAGCTCCGGGTGCTCGTCGTCGCCCATGATCTGCACGCACAGCTCCCAGCGCGGGTAGTCGCCACGCTCGATCGCCTCGAAGAGGTCCTTCGAGTGGCTCCCGAGATCATGGGCCTGGATCTCGCTGGCCTGGGCCTGCGTGAGCGACTCGATCCCCTGCTGCGTCTTCCAGTGGAACTTGCACAGAACGCCCTCGCCCCGAGCGTTGATCAGCTTGTACGTGTTGACCCCGAACCCGTCCATGTGCCGGTAGCTCTTCGGGATGCCGCGCGGGCTGAAGAGCCAGGTGAGCATGTGCATCGACTCGGGCGTGAGGCTCATGAAGTCGAAAATCCGGTTCGGCTCCTGGCGGAACGTGACCGGGTCCGGCTTCAGCGAGTGGATCACGTCCGGAAACTTGATCGCGTCGCGGACGAAGAAGACCTGCAGGTTGTTGCCGACGAGGTCCCAGTTGCCCCTCGGTCCGGAGCTTGATCGCGAACCCGCGCGGGTCGCGCGCGACCTCGGACGAGTCCCGACCGCCGATCACGGTCGAGAACCGGAGCGTGACGGGCGTCTTCTTGCCCCTGGTCTGGAACAGCCTCGCCCGACTGTACGTCGAGGCCGGCTCGTCGCCGATCGTGCCGTACGCCTCGAACTCGCCGTGCGCCACGAAGCCGCGGGCGTGGACGACGCGCTCGGGGATCCGCTCGCGGTCGAAGTGGCTGATCTTCTCGAGGAAGTGGTAGTTCTCGAGGGTCGCCGGCCCGCGCGCCCCGACCGTCCGCTGGTGCTGGTTGTCGTAGACCGGGTGGCCCTGCCGGGTGGTCAGCCGCGGCTGCGTGTTGCCGGTTCCGTCGGTCGCGCCGGGCCGCGTCGGGTTCTCGGCGTTCGTGCCGTTCGTGCCGTTCGTTGCCTGCGAGCCGCGCCCGGTCGTGTCATGGTCAGCCATCGTCAGTCCCTTCGATCAGCGCCGCCGGTCGATCCGTCCGTGGCCGTCCATTGTCCTCCAGACGCCAAGCGCCGTCGCTCGTCTGGCCGTGGCCGCCGGTTCGGGGTCACACCGGATACTGGCGTTCCTCGACCAGCGCGCACCGTCCGCCGACGTCGACGCTGCCGTCGGCTCCGGGACGAACGCGCAGCTCGGAGCCGACACCCTGGCGGATCACGAGCGGTCGCCCCAGCCGCGCACCGAGCACGAGCGCCGCGCCCCCGGTGGCCTCGTCCTCGAGGACCGCCGGCTCCCCCGGGAAATATCGCGCCCGCAGGACGCCGATCCCGGCATCCTCCCAGGCCCACGCATACAGGCTCTGGTCGCGGAGCGGCGGCGGCGTGATGTCCTCGACCTCGCCGGGCGTGGCGTACTCCACGAAGCGAACCTCGTACACCCACTCCGGGCGGGCCCGGATCCAGGTGATGCCGTCCTCGATCCACGTCAGGACGCGGCCGGCGGGCACCTCGAGCGTCCGTACCGGCCGGCCGAGGTGCCGCAGCAGCCACGCCGTGCCGACTGACGGATGACCGGCGAACGGAAGCTCGACGCCCGGGGTCAGGATGCGCATCCGCGCGGCGCCGCTCTCGACGCCGTCGACGAACACCGTCTCGCTGTATCCGAGGTCGGCCGCGGCGGCCTGACGGCGGTCGGCCGGCACGTCGCCGCCGGCGACGAACACGCCGAGCGGGTTCCCGCCGCTGCCGCCGGGCCCGAGGAATACCCGGACGACGTGGAGGGTCGTCAACCGGCGACCTCGGCCGCGTCGTCGCCGGCGTACCCGCAGGCAGACCTCTTCGGGCCCGTCGGCGACCGCCATCCGCGCCCCTCCGGCGACGCGTTCCCGAGCGTCATCCCTCGTGCCTCCGGTGTTCTGTCGCGACTCTATCGACCCGGGCTGCCTGGCACCCCGCGGTTTCCCGTCCGGCGGCGACCCTGGCAAGAGCGACGCGCTGGAGCGCCACGACCGAGAGGCTGTCCGTGATCCGGCCGTCGAGCGTCATCGCGAGCGCTTCGGCGAACGGGACCCACCGGATCTCGAGCGCCTCGGTCTCCTCCGGTGCGGCCTGACCTCGGGTCAGGTTGGTGGCGAGGTAGAGGATGCCCGCCTCGTCGGTCACCGAGTTCGACAGGTGGAGCCGCCCCAGCTCGTGCCAGGTGGCGGCGGTGACGCCGGTCTCCTCTCGCAGCTCCCGGGCGGCACCCGCGACAGGGTCCTCGTCCAGCGGCACGCCGCCTTCCGGGATCTCCCACGACCAGGCGTCGAGGGTGTACCGGTGCTGACCGACGAGCACGACGCGACCGTCCGCGTCGAGGGCGACCACCCCGACAGCGAGGTTCGCGAAGTGGACGACGCCGTAGATCCCCGCTCGGCCGTCCGGCCGCGTGACCTCGTCGTGCCAGACGGTCAGCCAGCGGTTCTCGTAGGCCACGCGACGCGAGCGGCGGTGCCACGGCGAATCGGTCACCGTCCGATCCTACCGGTGCGCCGGACGACCGCGACGACGACCGGCCCCTCCGGCGTCGACGACGACGGGCAACGATCGGCTCGTCCGCCTCGGAGGTACCGGTCCGCGCCCCGGCCCGACGGCCTCGTAGACTCCCGCGGTGAGCCCGCCCCCTGACCGGCCCGCGAGCGTGCCCGGCAACCACCCCAGCCAGGTCGGCGGCCATGGAACCGGTCGGCGGCTCCTCTGGACCGCCGCGTTCGTGCTCGTCGTCGCCGCTGCGTTGTACGTGGCGGCAGCGGCGGTCGTGTGGAACCGGCTGACGGTCGTCCGCGGAGACTGCCCGCCGGACGTCGCCGACAACGACCCCACGCGCTTCTCGTTCGGCGGCCGTCCGACCTTCGACACGTCGCCGTGGCTGATGCCGGCGCCGGAGGAGGTGCGCTTCCCGAGCCGCGACGCCTCCATCGAGATCGCCGGCTGGTGGCTGCCCGCGGAAGATCCGGAGGCGCCGGCCGTCGTGGTCGTGCACGGCCACAACGCCTGTCGGCGCGACCCGAGCGTCCTTCTGCCGGCCGGCATGCTCCACCGCGACGGGTTCACGGTCCTGCTGATCGACCTTCGCGACCACGGCGACTCCACGCTCGAGGACAGTCGCTACGCCGGGGGCGCGGACGAGTATCGCGACGTGCTGGGCGCGTGGGACTGGCTGCGCCTGGCGCAGGGGATACCGGCCGAGCGGATCGGCCTCCTCGGCACCTCCCTCGGTGCCGCGACCGTACTCATCGCCGCGGGCCAGGAGCACCGCGTCGCCGCGACGTGGGAGGACTCGAGCTACGCGGACATCGGCGTTGCCATTCGGGCTGAGCTCGAGCGGAACGGCTATCCCGCCATCCTCGAGCCCGGTGGCGTCGCGGTCGCACGGCTCGTGTCCGGCGACGACTTCGGCTCGAGGAGCCCCCTCGACGCCGCCCGCCGCTTGGACGGCAGGCCGCTCTTCGTGACCCACGGCACGGCGGACGAGCGCCTCAGCGTCACCTATGCCCGCGAGCTGATCGCCGCGGTCGAGGCCGACGGCGGTCGAGTGGAGTCGTGGCTCGTCGAAGGCGCCGGCCATGTCGAGGCGATGGTGCTCGATCCCGAGGGGTACCGCTCGCGGATGACCGCGTTCTTCCGCCACGGGCTCGGCGGGTAGGCACGGCCTCCCCCGCGGTCCACACGTCGACGACTACACTGCGGCGCATGCCGCGGGTCTCGAGCAAGGCGGGGGGCTTCACGGAGTCGGTCATCCGGGAGATGAGCCGGCTGGCCACGGCGACCGGAGCGGTCAACCTGGGGCAGGGGTTTCCGGACTTCCCCTGCCCCCCGGAGCTCAAGGCGGCGGCCGTCGAAGCGCTCCACGCGGACCTGAACCAGTACGCCATCACGTGGGGGGCAAAGCCGCTCCGCGACGCCATCGCCGCAAAGACGGCGCGGACATATCCGGGCTGGAAGGTCGACCCCGAGACCGAGATCACGGTGACGTGCGGTGCGACCGAGGGAATGATCGCGGCCTTCCTCGCGATCCTCGACCCGGGCGACGAGGTCATCATCTTCGAGCCCTTCTACGAGAACTACGGGCCGGACGCGATGCTCACCGGCGCCCTCGCGCGGTATGTGACGCTGCGCGAACCCGACTGGTCGTTCGACCCGGACGAGCTGCGCGCGGCCGTGACGCCGCGCACGCGCGGGATCGTCGTCAACTCGCCGCACAACCCGACGGGCAAGGTCTTCGACGCGGACGAGCTCGAGACGATCGCATCCCTCTGTCGCGACCACGACCTCGTCGCCTTCACGGACGACATCTACGAGCACATCGTCTACACCGGCAGGCATATCCCGCTGGCCACGCTTGACGGCATGCGCGAGCGGACGGTCGCCGTCAACTCGATGTCGAAGACCTACTCGGTGACCGGATGGCGCGTCGGCTGGGTCGTCGCGCCCCGGCCGCTCACCGCGGCGATCCGCAAGACGCACGACTTCCTGACGGTCGGCGCCGCGGCACCCCTCCAGCACGCGGCGGCCGTGGCCCTCGACCTGCCCGACGCGTATTACGAGGCGCTCGTCGCCGGATACCGCGAGCGGCGCGACGCGCTCCTTCCAGCGCTCGAGAACGCGGGCTTCCGCGTCTACGCTCCGGACGGCGCCTACTACGTGATGACCGACATCGCGCGCGTGACCCACGAGGACGACACGACCTTCGCCCGACGGCTGGTCATCGACCCGGGCGTCGCGGCCGTTCCCGGCTCGTCCTTCTACTCGGAGCCGGCCCTCGGACGGACGAAGCTCCGGTTCGCGTTCCCGAAGCGCGTGGCGACGCTGGCCGCGGCCGCGGACCGCCTTCGCCGCCTCGCTGCCGCTCCGGCCTAACGGCCGGCCGGGATGGCGAGGGCGGCCTGCGCGAGCAGCGCCGTGCCGAGCGCCACGGCAACCGAGGCGAGCGTACCGAGCAGGTAGTACTCGGCGAAGTCGCGGTCGTCGAGCTGCTTGAAGCGGGCGAGCGTCTTGGCGGCGACGACGAACCCGATCGCGGCCGTCGAGCCGGTCAGCACGAACGCCACGATCAGGAGGCGCTCGAGGATGCCGATGGTGGCTCCGATCTTCGCCGGCGATGCGTGCGCGCCGGGCTGCCGGCGAAGCCGGGTGTCCGGACCCGTCCTCGCCGCGATGCGCGAGGGCACGGCAGTCGCTTCCAGTGGGCCGAGCCGGACGCGCCACGCCGCCGGCAGCTCCGGCTCGTCGACGTCGCGCTCCGACGGTGCAGCGGTCGTCGCGGTCGTCGCCTCGCGCGGCCGAACGAGGGTCGCCACGAACAGGGCTCCGGCGCGGACGTTCGCGATCAGCAGCGACGCACCCACGACGGCCACGAGGACCGACCGGTGGACGAGCTCGCGGTCCACTCCGCCGAACACGGCATCGACGATCGCCACCCACTCCGGGAGGGGCGAGAGACGCGCGACGAGGACGGAGGCCGCGGTCACGATGAGCAGCAGGTGGAGCAGCTGATCGACGAGGAAGAGCGCGCCGGGGACCGGCGTCCAGGCCGGTCCAAGGGCGTCCGCCGGCTCCACCTCCGGCCGCTCGTGACGCCGATGCGCGAGTTGGAGCGCGCGCGCCTCGGAGCTCCGCGTCGCACGGACCTTCCAGCGGTCGATCGTCACATGGCCGAGCGTCACGACGGCAAGCAGCGTCGCCCCGCGCACGCCGTACGCCGCGACGACCGGCAGGAGACACCCGCCGACGATCGCGCCGTGGACGGCCAACGCGCGCCACCCCCGGGCGCCGGTCGCGCGCTTGTCGGCGACCATGGCGTCGGTCTGGAGCACGAAGTCGGCCACGAGGTGCGCGAGCACGAGCCAGGCGAGCACGAGGACGGCATCGGTCGTCATGCGTGCCCCGCCACTCCGTCGACCGGCGCGGCAGCTGCCGCGTCGATTCCGATCCGGAGGAGCTGGACGATCGCCCGGCTGAGCCGCTCGATGTCGCGGACGTGGGCGCGCTCGGCCGCAACCGACACGGTCGGCCGGGCGATTCCGAGGCGGGCCGCAACGTCGACCTGCCGGAGATCCTCGACCAGGAGAAGGCGGCCGATCGCCCGTTGCCGGTCGGTCAGCCCGTTCAGGAGCACGCCGAGCAGCGGCGCGACGTCGTCCAGGAGCGCGTCGGTGCATGGGTGGCCGGATCGGACGAGCAGGTCGTCACGGCGGCGGCGGGCGGTGGCGATGAGCGCGCGGGCCGTCACGAACGCCGGCCCCGTCCGCTGCGTGGCCGGGCCCTCTCCCGGCTCGACGCTGCCGGCCACCACGGTCCACCGCATCCGCGGCGGTCGCGGCGTGCGGAGGCCGGCATGGAAGACGGCCGGCATGGGGTCGGCGTCGACGCGGAGCACCCCCTGCAGCTCGTCGCCCTGCGTGAAGCCGAACGGCGCGAGGCGCGAGTCTCCGAAGACGTCGTCCAACTCGGCGCACAACCGGCGCAACCACGTCGAGGAACGAGGCCCGTCCGCCCGCGAGCGGACCACGTCGCCGAACAGGACGAGCGCGTCGTTCGTCACCCGCCTCAGGCTACCAGGCGCGGATATAGCCGTCAACGGCTACGCTGCGGTAAGGTAGGTCTAAGAGGCTACCTGCGCCGCTGGGGTCCGAGACCCCGAAAGATCGAGGCGCGGCGCCACCTTCCCGTCCGGCCTCGGTACGATGGCGCGGTGACGGACCAGCCCGGCCCCGCCCCCGGCGTCGAGCCGCCCGCGTCATCCTCCCCCATCCTGTTCCTCCCGGACGAGCCGGCGACGCAGCCCGGTCGCCGTGACCCCGGCGAGCTGATGCTGACGTGCGCGAACTGTGGCGCGCCGATGGACGAGCGCAAGTGCAAGCTGATCTGCACGTGCGGCTACTTTCTCTCGTGCTCCGACTACCTCTAGCCGGCTGACGTTGCGCCGCCTCCGCGAGTACGCAGCGACGTTCACCGGCTTCGAGCGGGATGCCCGGCGATACCTGCTGGTCACGCTCGTGGCTGGCGCGGCGATCAGCCTCTACTGGATCGACTTCAACCTCTACCTCGCGTCGATCGGCGTCCCGCGCTCCACGATCGGGCTCATCGCGACCGGCGGCTCGCTCGCCGGGGCGATCGTCGCGTTTCCCGTTTCGGCGCTCTCCGACCGGATCGGTCGCCGGCTGGTGATCGCCGGTGGCCTCGCCGTCATGGCGCTGGCGATGGTGGGCGCCCTGCTCACGTCCGCCGTGCCGGTCATCGCCGTGCTCGTCGCGACGTTCGCCGCCGGTCAGCAGTCCGTCTTCGTCGTCCAGACGCCGTACCTCGCCGAGCACAGCCGCCCTGGGCACCGGAGCGAGCTGTTCTCGCTCCAGTTCGCCGTCCAGAACCTGACCAATGTCGCGGCCGCCCTGATCGGCGGGTTTGCCGCAGCCGCGGTGGCGTTGGCCATCGGGCTCGACCCCAACGGGCCGGCCACATATCGCGTGCTGCTCGCCGCGATGGCCGTGCTGCTGGCTGTCGCGGTCGCAATGGTCGCCCGGCTGAGCGACGACCGCCCGTCTCGGACCCGGCCACGAGAGGTGCGGACGGCCGGGGAGCCGGCCTCGTTTCCGCGCCCGCGTCGCGAGTCGCGCCTGCGGCCGACCCTGCCCATCGAGGACCGCGGTCGGTTCGTCCGCCTGGTGCTGCCCGGGTTCCTCATCGCGCTCGGCGCCGGTCAGGTGATTCCGTTCCTCAACCTCTACGTCCAGCGCAAGTTCGGGCTCGAGCTCGCCTCGCTCAACGCGGTCTTCGCGCTGACAAGCTTCGGAACCATGGCGGCGATCCTCCTCCAGCCGGCGCTTGCCAAGCGGTTCGGCCGGGTCGCATCCGTCGTCGCGGTGCAGGGGGCGAGCATCCCGTTCCTGCTCGTGCTCGGGTTCTCGCCGATCCTGTGGACCGTCGTGCTCGCGATGGCGGTCCGCAATTCGCTCATGAACGCCGGCAACCCGATCCTGAACGCCTTCGCGATGGACCAGGTGCGACCGACCGAGCGGGCGACGCTGGCTGCGACGATGACCGTGCTCTGGTCGGTCGGCTGGGTGATCGGTGGTCCGTACTACAGCCTGCTGCAGGCGACGCTCGGCTTCGAGGCCGGCTACACGGTCAACTTTCTGACGATCATCGTCCTCTACTCGACGGCCACGACGCTCTACTGGACGTGGTTCCGGAACGCGGAGCCGAAGCCCAGTCGGCGCGTCGCTGTCGCCGCTTGAACGGCGGCGTGCTCCGCGTCGCGACGGACTAAGATCGCCCGATGACGGCCGAGACGCGCCCAGCTCCCGCCTCGCCGGCTCCTTCCCCGTCCGCCACCGAGGCGGCGGCGGCTGCCGCGCCGCGCGAGAAGACCGGGATCGCGCGGAACCCGGGGCGGCGCGATCTCGGCATGAAGGCGACGCTCCTGTTTCCGAACCGCGCAATCGTCGAGCAGTTCTACGTGCCGGTCATCTACACGGCATGCCGGACGTGCTACTCGGAGCTGGAGCCGGACGAGATCTTCCGGCGGGCCGCCGACGGCGAGATCGACCAGCAGAAGATGCAGAAGCTGATCGCCGGCGTGATCGAGTCCGGCCACGGCTCGACGATCGAGCACGTCGTGTTCACGTTCGGGATCAGCGGCGTCTCTCGCACGCTCTCGCACCAGCTCGTCCGGCACCGCGCCGGCGTGGCGTTCGACCAGCAGAGCCAGCGCTACGTCAAGTTCAAGGGCGCCGCGACGATGCTGCCGGTGACGATCGAGGACGGGGACCCCGAGCTGCGGGCGCGCTACACCGAGCAGGTCGACGGCGCGCTGGAGCTGTACGGCGAGATGCTGGGCGCCGGGATCCCGGGCGAGGATGCCCGGTTCGTGTTCCCCAACGCGACCCGGACGAACCTCGTGATGACCACGAACCTGCGAGCGCTGATCCACATGTCTGGACTCCGCCTGTGCACGATGGCCCAGTGGGAGATCCGCCGGCTGTTCCAGCTGATCCGCCACGAGATCTTCAGCGTGTCGCCATTCCTCGGCTCGTTTCTGGCGCCGAAGTGCGTGCCGCTCGGCTACTGCGACGAGATGGGCAACCGGGACCAGCACTGCCCGATCCGCCCGCACAAGGACAACGTGCTCAGCGCGTGGGCGGAGAAGGCGAAGGCGGCCCGCGCCGCCGGCCGGGAGCTGCCGGTCACGTAGCGGCGTGCGCGGCCCGTGTTTCCCAGTCGCGAGATGCCGCCCGACGGTGGACGAGCGGCCCACCTCGGCCCCACCTCGGGCCGGTTCCGTGACCGTGAGTCGCGCGCGTCCCTCGAACCGCGCGGTTGCTCCACGCCGCGCGCTCGCTCGCGAACGATCGCGTGACCCCCCGGGTCACACCTGTCGTCGTCGGACGCCGAGGAGCGGCCGCGGCGCACAGTTTGCTGACGGCCGCTCAGCGTTCGCCTGGACCGGGCGGCGCCGCATCCCGCGCCGCGCGTCTCCGGTGGCCGTCCGACTGTTCGCTGCGAGCGGACATTGCGAGCCGGGCGAGCGAGCCAGCACTCGCTCGAAGACCCGGTGTTCGCCGCCGGTGAACAGCTACTGCCACGCTCACCGGCTGGCGGAGCTATCCCGCTCACACGCCGGACTGGCCGCCACGTGCGAACGCGGCTGGGCCAGCGGCCCGATCTCACTGCCGGCGAACACCGGCGGTGTGCGCCGCGCACGGCCGCGCGCGAGCCCGGGTGGGTCAGCCCGCCGGGTTCGCCGCGAACTCGGCCACGAACCGGCGGATGACCCGCGTCAGCCGCGGGCCAGCCTCGGCGGCGGCGGCGAGGACCTCCTCGTGGGTCAGCGGCTGCCCGGTGTAGCCGGCACCCGCGTTCGTGATGAGCGACACCCCGCAGACGTCGAGCCCGGCCCACCGAGCGGCGATGCACTCGAGCACGGTGGACATCCCGACGGCATCCGCGCCGAACGTGCGGAGCATCCGGATCTCGGCCGGGGTCTCGTACTGCGGCCCCAGCAACCCGGCGTAGACGCCCTCCTCGAGCACCACTCCCTCCGCCTCGGCGGCCGCCCGGAGCTGCGCTCGAAGCCGCGGGCTCCAGGCGTCGACCAGGTCCTGGAACCGCGCCCCGATGGCGTCTGCATTCCGGCCGAGCAGCGGCGTGCGCCCGGTCAGGTTGAGGTGATCAGCGATGAGCATCAGCGTGCCGGGCCGGTAGTCGGGGTTCACCCCGCCCGCGGCATTCGTCAGCACCACGGCGCGCGCGCCGACACGCCGGAAGAGCAGCACGGGCTGAACGACGAGCCCTGGATCGTTCCCCTCGTAGACGTGGAGCCGGCCCTGCAGCAGCGCGACGGGAACGCCCGCCAGACGGCCGAGCAACAGGCGGCCGGCGTGTCCGGGCGCGGTCGCCACCGGCCAGCCGGGGAGCTCCGCGAAGGGCATGGCGACCGGCTCCTCGAGGTCATCGGCCAGACCGCCGAGCCCGGAGCCGAGCACGATGCCGAGGTCCGGTCGGAGGTCCGTGCGGGAGCGAACCGCAGCCTCGAGCGCGTTCAGGCGGGCGGGCTGGTGCGCCGGGGAGATCGGGCGACCGGCCTCGTCAGCCGTGGGCATACGGGCCTCCAGGCATGCGTCCAAGGGGAAGACGGCCGAGGCCCCTGCTTCGCTCGCCCGACGGAAGTACCGACACCGGGATGCCGGTCACGTCCCGCCGGGCGAACCCCGCCGCTCCCCTCGCGGGCAGCGCGTGGCGGGCAGAGAAGCGCCCGAAGCGACCGATCAGAACCTGTGAACCTTGATGCAATCTCGGTGTCGCCGATCCCTGGCGGCCCCTCCGGGCACGACCAAAGGTAGGCTTGTGCGTCCGCCGCGGCAATCGCCTTATCCACGAACTTGCCGGGCTGCGTTTCGGCGCTGTCCACGAGATGTGCACCGCTGTTGACAGGCCGTGGATAACGACGCGACCGCGGGGCCGGGGAACGACCGCCTCGCTAACCGCCCATCGCGTACATCTCGACGCGCGGCAGCGCCGTCGTCGCCTCCGTCCGCAGCTCCGAGTAGCGGTCATCGCGCAGCCGCCAGATGCCGGCCAATAGGGCCAGCAGGTCCGCGTCCGAGGTTCCGTCCCGCAGGCGCGCCCGGAGGTCGTGGCCGTCACCCGTGAACAAGCACGTGTACAGCTTTCCCTCGGCGGAGATGCGTGCGCGCGTGCAGTCGCCGCAGAACGGGCGAGTGACGGACGAGATCACGCCCACCTCGCCGCCGCCGTCGCGGTACCGCCAGCGCGTCGCGACCTCGCCGGGATAGTCCGCCCGGACCGGCTCGAGCGGCATCTCCGCATCGATCGCGGCGACGACCTCGTCGGCGGGCACGACGTCGTCCAGCCGCCACCCGTTGGTGTGCCCGACGTCCATGTACTCGATGCAGCGCAGGATCAGCTTCGCTTCGCGCGCCCAGCGCGCCATCGGCAGCACGCTCTGCTCGTTGACGCCGCGCTTCACGACCATGTTGATCTTGACCGGCGCGAGCCCGGCCTCGCGGGCCGCCTCGATCCCGTCGAGGACGCGCGCGACGGGATAGTCCACGCCGTTCATGGCCCGGAAGACGTCGTCGTCGAGCGAGTCGAGGCTGACCGTCACGCGGCCGAGTCCAGCCTGAGCGAGGGCGCGGGCGAGGTGCCGCAAGGCCGAGCCGTTGGTGGTGAGGGTCAGGTCGAGGGGGCCGTCGTCGGGCGTGCGCAGCTCGGCGAGCATGGCGATCAGAACGGGCAGGTCGCGGCGCACCAGCGGCTCGCCACCGGTGATCCGGAGCTTCTCGACGCCGAGCGCGACGAAGGTCGCGGCCAGGCGCCGGATCTCCTCGAACGTCAGGATCTCGGATCGCGGCAGAAAGGCGAAGTCCGGCCCGAAGATCTCCTTCGGCATGCAGTAGGTGCAGCGGAAGTTGCAGCGGTCGGTGACGGAGATGCGCAGGTCCCGGGCGGGGCGCCCGAGCCGGTCGAACACCGGCGCGCCAGCGGCCGCGGCCGCGGCGGGGCGCGGCGGTCGGCGGCTTTCCAGGGGCACCAGCACCGGATCCATCCCGCTATCGTAGCCCGGCCGCCTCCGAATCCTCCTCCAGGCATCCGTCGTGACACGGCCGTGAGCCCGCGTCTCGGTCGGGCGAGCCGGGGACTCGGCGGACGCGCTCGGCGCGGTGCCGGATGTTCAGTCGCTCGAGGCAGGCGCTGGGGGCGTGACCGCCCGCCCGGTCGCCGCCTCGAGGCCGGCGAGCGCACCCGGCAGCTCTGCCAGCGACGACACGACGAGGTCCGCCTCCACGGGGTCGTCGCGCCCGGCCTGGATCCATGCCCACGGTCCCCGCCGAATGAAGACGGCAACCAGCCCGGCCGCGGCCGCGGGCCGCACGTCGTTGTCGACCCGGTCGCCGACGTAGGCCACGGCCGCCGGAGGCAGCCCGAGCTCAGCGACGAGTCGCTCGAAGAACCGCGGGTCCGGTTTTTCGACGCCCCACGTGGCCGACGACGCGACGAGCTCGACGGGCGACTCGAGCTCGCGGAACAAGGCTTCGGTCCGGCTCGGCTGGTTGCCGACGATTCCCAGCCAGAAGCCGCCGTCGTGGAGGATCGCGAGGCACGGCTCCGCGTCCGGGTAGAGGTCCACGCGCCCGACGCGATCCGGGTCCTCGTCGCCGGACGCCTCCGCTCGCCGGCGAAGCTCCTCGGCCATGTCGAGGTCCGGCCGGAGCAACCCGAACAGCTCGCGGTGGTCACCGCCCCGAGCGATGACCGCGCCGAGCACCGCCAGGAACGTCAGTCGCGGCACACCGAGCCGATCGGCCCAGGCGGACCAGACCCGGGTCTCGTCGATGAGTGTCTCGCCGACGTCGAAGACGACCGCGCGCACTGCCACCCTGGCGGTGCGCCGTCAGACGCTCACGTCGACCGGCACGCCTACTCCTCGGTCCGGCCGGAGTTCTGGCGGATCGTCTCCACCACGGCGGCGTCGGCGAGCGTCGTCGTGTCGCCGAGCGCCCGACCCTCGGCGATGTCACGGAGCAGCCGGCGCATGATCTTGCCCGACCTCGTCTTCGGCAGATCGGGCGTCAGCATGATCGTCTTCGGCTTCGCGATCGGGCTGATCTTCGCCGCGACGTGCTCGCGCAGCTCGGTGCCCAGCTCCTTCGTGGGCTCGATCCCCACCTTCACGATCACGAACGCGTTGATCGCCTGGCCGGTGAGCGCGTCCGTGCCGCCGACGACCGCGGCTTCGGCGACCGCGGGGTGCGAGACGAGGGCGCTCTCCACCTCCGTCGTGCTGATGCGATGACCGGAGACGTTCATGACGTCGTCCACCCGGCCGAGCAGCCACAGGTAGCCGTCCTCGTCGCGCTTGGCGCCGTCACCGGCGAAATACATGCCCGGAAAGCGGCTCCAGTAGGTGGCGCGATACCGCTCCGGGTCACCGTAGATCCCCCGCAGCATCGCGGGCCAGGGTCGCTTCAGGACGAGGAAGCCGCCGCCCCCGGGCGGCACGGACGTCCCGTTGCCGTCGACCACGTCTGCCTCGACGCCCGGGAACGGGAACGTGGCGCTGCCGGGCTTCGTGGTCGTGACCCCGGGCAGCGGCGTGATCATGATCATGCCGGTCTCGGTCTGCCACCACGTGTCGACGATCGGCGCACGGCCGCCGCCGACGTGCTCCTGGTACCAGAGCCACGCCTCCGGGTTGATCGGCTCGCCTACGGAGCCGAGCACCCGGAGCGACGAGAGGTCGTGCTGCTGGCAGTACTGCGGACCCTGCTTCATGTGGGCCCGGATCGCCGTCGGCGCGGTGTAGAGGATCGTGACCTTGTAGTCCTCGATGATCTGCCACCAGCGTCCCCAGTCCGGCGTATCCGGCGCGCCCTCGTACAGGACGCCCGTGGCCGCGTTGGCCAGCGGGCCGTAGACGATGTAGCTGTGCCCGGTGACCCAGCCGACGTCGGCCGCGCACCAGTACACGTCGTCCGGCTTGAGGTCGAAGATCATCTCGTGGGTGTACGACGTGCCGAGCAGGTAGCCGGCCGTCGTGTGCACGATGCCCTTCGGCTTGGCCGTCGTGCCGGACGTGTAGAGCAGGTAGAGCGGGTGCTCCGAGTCGACGGCGACGGGCGCGCAATCGGCCGGCTGACGCGGGACGATCTCGTCCCACCACACGTCACGGCCTTCCTGCATCGGGCACTGCGTCGCCTGCTCGCCCAGTCGGCGGACGACGAGCACCTTCTCGATCGTGGGCGTCTCCAGGAGCGCCTCGTCGACGGCCGGCTTGAGCTCGGCGGGCTTCCCCCGACGCCAGCCACCGTCGGCCGTGATCACGACCTTCGCCTCGGCATCGTTGATGCGGCCCGACAGCGCCTCGGCGCTGAAGCCCCCGAAGACGACCGTGTGCGGGGCACCGAGCCTCGCGCAGGCGAGCATCGCGATCGGGAGCTCCGGGATCATCGGCATGTAAATGGCGACGCGGTCGCCCTTCTCCACGCCGAGCTCGCGGAGCGCATTGGCGGCCCGGGACACCTCGTCGAGGAGATCGGCGTAGGTGATGGTCCGCGTGTCGCCCGGCTCGCCGATCCAGTGGTACGCGACCTTCTGGCCGAGCCCGGCTTCGACGTGGCGGTCGACGCAGTTGTAGCTGACGTTGAGCTCGCCGCCTACGAACCAGCGCGCGAAGGGCAGGTCCCACTCGAGGGTCGTGTCGAACGGCTTCGTCCAGCTGAGGCGCGCGCGCGCCAGCCGCGCCCAGAACGCCTCGAAGTCGCGCTCGGCTTCCTCGTAGAGGTCCGCCGTGGCGTTGGCCTGAGCGGCAAAGGCCGGGTCGGGCGGGAACGTGCGTCGCTCGGCGAGAAGCGCTTCGATCTCGGGGCGCTGCTCGACGCTCACCGGGGCCACCTCCTCCCACGTCCGCGTGTCGCCGCGCATTCTACGCGCGGCGGGCCGTCGCGACCCTACGGAGCCGGTCCCAGTCCCGGCGCCTCCTCGGGTGGCGGGCCGACGGTCGCCTCGGGCGCGTGCGGGCCCGGCCCATCCGGGTCGCGCGCGAGGATGACGCGCTGTGGTCGCGGAATCTCGATCCCGTGCTCGTTGAAGGCGGCGAGCAGGCGCTTGCGCAGCTCGCTCCGGGCCGCCCACTGGTCGACCGCGCGGACGGAGCCCAGGACCTTGAGCGTCACCCCGTACTCGCCGATCGCCTCGACGCGGTCGACGCGGGGCGGCTCGAGCAGCCGGCGGCGCCAGAGCGGATCGGCGGCCATCCCCTGGCCGGCGCCGTCCACGACCGCGATCGCCCGGTCGAGCTCGGTCCCGTGCTCGATCGTGACGTCCTGGTTGATCCGTGCCCATGTCCGCGTTCGGTTCGAGGCGACCTTGATCTCGCCGTTCGGGACGGTGTGGACGACCCCGTGGAGGTCGCGCAGCGTCGTCCGGCGGAGCGTCAGGTCCTCCACCGTTCCGGTCACGCCGGCGATCGAGACGACGTCGCCGATCGAGAACTGGTTCTCGATCAGGATCAGCGCCCCGTTGAAGTAGTCGCGGACGAGGCTCTGGGCGCCGAACCCGACGGCGATGCCGACGACCCCGAGCCCGGCGATCGCCGGACCGATGTTGAAGTCCAGCTTGCCCAGGACCATCAGCCCGGCGACCACGATGACGAAGGCCTGGAGGACGCGGGTGGCAAGGGTCTCGATCGTGTCGGTTCGGCGCTGGATCTCGACGGCCGTCAACTCCTGGGACGTGCCCTCGGCCGCCTCGCGCGCGAAGAGCGCCTTGACGATGCCGTCGACGAGGAGCCGGACGCCGCGGAGGGCGACGAGCGCGAGGACGACGATGACGACGATCGAGAGGGTCGTCTGGCCGATCTCAGGCGGGACGTGGTCCAGGGGCATGGCCGCTAGCGTAGCGGCGGCTACGGACGGTGACCGGCCGCGCGCGACCGTCAGGCGGAGACGGCCGTCGTGACTCGCGGTGCCGGCTCGAGCGTCGCTCCGCCGGCGGTTCCACCGAGCCGGACAGAGATGGCGGCTGCCGCCTCGCGTGCCTGCGCGGCGAGCTCCGGAATCCGGCGCGGCGTGACCCGGAACTCCGGTCCCCGGATGTCGACGGCCGCGACGACGTTGCCGCGCGCATCGTGGACCGGGGCGCCGCGACGACGTGGCCGCGCGCATCGTGGACCGGGGCGGCGACGGCCTTCAGCCCCGCCTCGTGCTCGCCGAGAGCCGTCGCGTACCCTCGCCGGCGGACGCGCGCCAGCTCCTCGAGCAGCGGCTCGAGCTTGACCAGCGTGCGGTCCGTGTAGGACGCCAGGCCGCGGCGGACGATCCGCAGCACCTCGCGCTCGGGGAGCGCCGCCAGCAGGACCTTGCCCGACGCGACGCCATGGAGCGCCGCGGAGCGGCCCGTCCAGTCCCGGACCGCGATCAGGTTCGGGCCGTCCGCCTGGGCAACCGTGAGGAGCTGGTCGCCGTCGAGCACGCCGAGACTGGTCGTCTCGTGGGTCAGGCGTGCGAGGCCGTCGAGCTCGGGGAGCGCGATCCCGCGCAGGTCGAGCGTCCGCTCGGCGTGCTCGGCCAGGCGGATGACGATCAGGCCGAGCCGGTACTTCCCCGTCTCGCCGTCCTGTTCGACGAGCCCGCGCTTCTCCAGCGTCGCGAGCAGCCGTGAGGCGGTCGACTTGTGCAGCCCGAGCCGCCGTGCCAGCTGGGTGACGCCGGCCTGGCCGTCGCTCTCGCCCAGCGCGAGGAGGAGCGCGGCCGCTCGGTCGACCGACCGAACGGCATTTCCGTCAAGCGTCATCTCCTGCTCCTCCCTGCCCCGACGAGCCTGCCGCGACGAGCGGCGGCCGTCAACCGTGGTGGTCACCGTACGTGCGCCGCCCCGAGCTCGCCGCGCGCACGTGCCTCCAAAGCCGCCGCGAGCCAGCCGGAAACCGTCAGGCGCGCCATCTCGACCAGCCCGTCAGCTCGCACACCAGCTCGATGGCGCGGATCTCGTCTTCCGTCGTCAGCGAGAAGCTGACCCCGCGCCGCATCCGCTCGTTGACGTGGTCGTCGACCCGCTCGTCGCCGTGCCCGAGGATGACCGGACCGTAGCCCATGCGGAGGTCGACGAACTCGTTGTTGTCCGCGTCCCAGACGAGGCCGCCCTTGCCGCGATCGACGTAGACCGTGGACTCGCCCGACGCCCGGAAGTTCGAGTCCGTGCCGCCCGGCAGCGAGTAGATGGCCCGCCGGTAGAGCTCGGTCTGGCGGTCCCGGGTGATGGCACGCACAGGCGCGGCCGGCTGGGTGGCCATGGCTCCTCCGGTCTGCACGCGCGGGGCGAGCGCGTTGCGGTGTGCCCAACGAGGGTGCCGATCGTCGCACACCTGCCCGGCCGGCGTCAAAGCGAGAATCGTCTTCACCGGCCTGGTCCGACGCGATTCGCGCACCTGGAACGCCATGACCATGCGAACCGAGGCCGGAAAGGCGCACGGCTCGCCGGGCCATCGCATTGAGCATGCCGAACCGCTCGGCCTCGCTCCGGAAGAGCCCCATCTCGTCCGCTGCGCCGCCGACCATTCGCGCGCCGAGGCGCCGGAAGGTGTTGAGGTTCGGGTTCTCCATCTCGAGCGCGATCGGTTACCGCTCCAGCTCGAAGAGCGGCAGCTGCTCCCCTTCGCGCTCGACGACCGGATCGAGCCCGAGCAGCGGCTCGAGCGCGCCGAGGGACAGTCGATCGGCGGCGAGGAACGAGCGCAGATGGTTCCACTTGAGGATGTGCCAGTTGCCCTCGTCGAAGGCGTGGCGGAGCACCGGAGAGCGCTCCAACTTGTGCCGGACGAGCTCGGTGCGCTCGGCTGGGATGACGAGGAACCGGACGAGCCGGTCGTCCGGCGGGATGCGGACGTGCCGGCGGAGCACGGGCTCCCCGAGTATCGCGGTCCACTCGACCTCGAACATGAAGGCCGCCGCCTGGGGCACGTACCAGATCGCGTCGACCGCCTCGAGCGCGTCCTCGTGCCCGCGGGCGACGCGCGGCAGGTGCACCCGCCGCTCCCGCTCGTCGAGCCGATCGCCGAGCAGGGCGCCGCCCAGTCGGCGTGCCTGCTCGCGCGTGGCCAGCCACACCCGCATCCCGAGGCGGTGGCCGCCGTCCGCCAGTTCCGCGAGGAGCTCCGTGTGCTCGTGCGAGCGCCGGACGAGGTCGTCGGCGGTCCCGATCTCCTCGGGGCTCAGATCGACCCGGTAGCTCTCGAGACAGGCCCGCACGAGCGCCGGATCCGGCCGGTCCGCGCCGGTGAACAGCGCGTCGATCCGGTCGAGGAACGCGGGCTCCGTGATCGACGTGACCGTCGACAGGACGCTGTACACGGCCCACTCGACGCGGTCAGCGAGCGGGGTCGCCGCGGCCGCCTGATCCTCGCGATCGCGCAGCCACCAGCTGCCGGTCTCGAGCTCGACCAGGTGCCGCTGCGTCGGCCGCGTCAGCTCGTCCCGGATCAGCCCCAGCAGTCGGTCGACGGGATCCGCCGGCCGTTGGGCCATCCGCCCCGACGCCCCGGCGCCCACGGCGCGCGCGCTGGCCGCGGCACCGCCGGCGTCCGCGGCACCGCCGGCGTCCGCGCCCGAACGCACCGCATCGGCTTCTGGAGCACCTCTCGCGAACTCGGCCACGGCGAGCCGGCGAAGCGGTCCGGCTCGATCGAGTCCCGTGACGATCTGCCCGAGCAGCCACTCCCACGGGGCGGGCTCGCCGCGCGTCATCAGCGCGTCGACGGCCGTCTCCGTGACGACGCGTGCGGCGTCGAGCGCGGAGAAGCGTCGGGAGTCGACGCGCTCCGGAGCCGCGAAGAGACCCGGGGCCGGCACGAGCTCCGCGTCGCCGGCCCGGCCCGGGAGGGTTGGCAGCTGGACGTTGGCGCGCGTCCGCGCCGCCGGGCGCACCGTCCCACCGGGCGGCAGCAGCTCGACGAGCCCGCCGTCAGTCCCGCCGGGGTCGGCGGGGCGCGCGTCGACGACCCGGTAGCCGGCCGACGCGGCGCCGATGGCGGCGGCGACGAGCGCTTCCGGTCCGCCTTCCTCGACGAGGAGCGTCACCCGACCGTCGTCCGCCACGAGCGGCGCGATCGAGGCGAGCGTTCGCCGGAGCGCCGCTGATTGCCAGCTCCACGGCGCCCGGAAACCCGACCCGAGCAGCGGCTCGACAGGCAGCGTGGCCGCGGCCGCTCGACCGAGCGCCCACGCCGTGCCGTGGAACGCCAGCGCCGCGTGCTGCTGCGTGGGACGTCGCGGCGGCTGACCGATGGCGAGACGGACGCGCGGCGCCATGCTGCGCTCGGCCCGGCGCCCGGACGAGCAGCACCGTCGCTGAGCCGTCCGCGAGGCTCGCGGCATCCTCACCGACGCGCGCCTGCAGCGGGGCCGCGACATCGCCATCGAGCGCCGCGACGAAGCCGCGGATCGAGGCGAACGCTTCCTCGTAGGCGAGCCACGGGTTGCGCTCGCGCCACGAACCGGGTCCCGGCTGGCGGACGCGGCCGTCCACGACCCGCGGCAACCGGATCCGACGGCCACCGGAGGCGAGGCGGCTGGCCGGGAGAACTGCCTCGAGGAAGGCCAGCCGCAGCGCGGCCTCGATCGGTTCGGCGCGCACCTCGCCCTCGATCGCGTCGAGCAGCCAGGCGAGCCCGACCAGCTGCCGGTCGGTGTGCAGGCCGAGCAGATCGGTCACGAGATCGCCGGCCTCGTCGGGTACCGGGAACCGCGCGCGGAGCGCGGCCCGGACGTCGTGGAGCCTCGGCGGCGGCGCGCCGGCGCGACCAGCGTCGCGATCGTCGACGGGCGCCGCTCGCGCGTCGGCGTCGGCCGGATCGAGACAGGCGGCGCAGCGGACGTGCTTTCGGAGCAGGCGACTCCGGCCGCCTCGCTCCTCGGACACGGCGGGGGCGATCCACGTCAGCTCGTCCGCGACGGCGTCGCCGCCACAGGCCGTGCAGGTCGTGGCGAACAGCCCGTCGATCGCTGCCCGGACGGTCGTCTCACCTCGCCGCGAGGTCGCCACGGACTCCAGGGCGGCGACGAGATGCCCGGCGTCCGGCGGCCGCAGGACGAGCTCGGCGAGCAGGTGGGCCAGCGGTCCGGACTCGAGCGAGATCGCGCGCCGCGCCCGGTCGATCGCTTTTCGTGCGATCCAGCCACCACGCCCGTGGATGTCGAGCACGACGTCGCCTGTCGCGGTATGCCGAGTGATCTGGTCGACGACGGGATCCGACCGCGGTGGTGGGAGCAGGCGCTCGAGCACGGGCAGGACGGGCCGGGGCGCCGGCCGGCCGGGGAGGGTGCGAGCCGCCATCGCGGCCGATTGTCGCAGAGCGAGTCAGGCCGGCGGGACGCTCGGCGCGGTCGCCGGCGAGAAGCGTGCGGTGCTGGGCGGCGCCTCCGGCTCAGGCCTCGTCGAGCTCGTCCGGCTCCTCTTCGAACGCCTCGTCGGTCGTGACGTCCGCCGGCAGGACGCGGTCGAGGTCCTCGATCTCGTCGTCCTCGTCATCGTCCTCGAGATCCTCCTCGAGCTCCATCTCCTCGCGGACCAGCGTGCCCTTGGTGTACGGGCGGAGGTCGGTCGACTTGGCCGCCGTCGGGAAGCTGACCTTGCCGTAGTTGCGGGGGTCCTGGTAGACCTCCCGGAGGATGATCCGCACGTCCTTGTCGCCGAGGGACGTCACGCCGGCCGCGTACTTGTTGCCGTCGGCCATGAGCTTGAGCAGGCGGGCGGCGACGCGCGGCTCGACCACACCGATGCGCACGCCGTTGCTGGTCGCGACGAGCCGGTTGCCCTCCGGTGTCAGCTCGACGGAATCGCCCGGATTGACCTGTGCCAGTTCCCGGGGGTGAGCCAGGTCCGTCAGGTACGCGAACCCCGTCTTGCCGGTCTCCTCGACGAAGATCGAGACGGGGGCCTTGCTGCCGTCCCTGGCCGGAACCGTCTTCTCGCCGGCGGTCACGAGCAGGACCTTCAGACGATCGATGTTCCGCTCGGCGATCCGGTTGGTCGGATCGAGCGCCAGGGCCGTCTGGTAGTGCTCTCGCGCCGCGGCCAGCTCACCGAGCTCCCAGAGCGCCTTGGCCAGCCGGTTCTCGGCCTCGGTGTCGGGGCCCAGCTCCAGCAGCTTGCGGTTGGACTCGGCCGCCTCGGGCCACTGCGCGCCGGTCGCCTGCGCGATCGCCTGGTCCGCAAGCTGACGCTTGACACGGGTCGGGTTGACGGGAGCCTGCGACGAGGCGTCGACTTCGGGGAAGGTCACGGGGCGGAGATCCTTTCGGGCGGCCGGCGCGCGGCATGGCGCCGCGGGCGGGGACGGAGCGACAGGCTTTCTAGCATCGGCCGCCCCGCGCGTCAAACGGCCGTCGGGTTCGCGTCAGCCGGCCCGCTCCGGCTTCCCGGCCACCCAGGCCAGCAGGTCGTCCCGCGGCCGCGTGTTGAGCACGGCCGTCGGCTCGACCCATGCCCGGCGCGCCTGGTCGACACCCCACCGGACATAGTCGAGCTCGGCGGTCTTGTGGGCATCGGAGTCAATCGTCAGCCGGCAGCCGACCTCGACCGCCCGCCGAGCTCGCTCGACGGCGAGGTCGAGACGGTGCGGTGAGCCGTTCATCTCGAGGGCCGTCCCGGTCCCCGCCGCTGCGTCGTAGATGACCTCCCAGTCGAGGTCCAGATCGTCGCGGCCCTGGATCATCCTGCCGGCGGGGTGCGCGATCACGTCGACGTGCGGGCTGCGGATCGCGTTCAGCGTCCGGCGCGTCAGCTCGGCGCGCGGCTGGCGGCGCGAGACGTGGAGCGACGCTACCACGACGTCGAACGACGCCAGCAGGTCGTCCTCGAAGTCGAGCTGCCCGTCGGCGCGGATCTCGAGCTCGCAGCCGTGGAGCAGGCGGAAGCCCTCGGCCGGCGTCTCGGGCGGCGCGCTGCCCGCGGCTTCCTCGGCCGCGAACCGCGCGTTGAGCTCGGCGACGATGCCGCGCTGCTCCTCCACCCGGGCGGGTGACAGACCGCGGGCGATGGCCAGGGACTGGGAGTGGTCCGTCAGGACCTGGTATGCGTAGCCGCGTCGCCGGCACGCCTCCGCCATGACCTCGATCGAGTGCATCCCGTCCGACCACTCCGAGTGCGTGTGCATGTCGCCCCGGAGCTGGGCGTGTTGGACGAGTCGCGGGAGCCGCCGCTCCAGCGCCGCCTCGATCTCACCGCGGTCCTCGCGGAGCTCCGGCTCGATGTAGGGGAGGTCGAGGAACGCATACGCCTCGGCCTCCGTTGCGAACGTCCGCAGCTCCGCCGCCTCGCCGGTCAGCGGCTCGCCGTCCTCGCCGATCCGGAGAAACCCCTTCTCGGACAGGCTCCAGCCGCGGTCGCGGGCACGCGCGCGGAGGAGGACGTTGTGCTCCTTCGAGCCGGTGAAGTGGATCAGGTACGTGCCATCCTCGCCCGGTGGCATCAGCATCAGGTCGACCTGCGGCCCACGCAGCAGTCGGACCGCCGCCTTGTGGCCGCCGCGATGGATGACGCCGTCCACGATGCCGAGCGTCGTGAACCGCTCGACCAGGGCGGCCGGATCGTCCGTCTCGGCCAGCAGGTCAAGGTCGCCGATCGTCTCGCATCGCCGGCGAAGGGATCCTGCGGCGACGATCCGGCGCAAGCCGGGCGTCGACTCGAGCGCCGCGACGAGTCCTTCGACGGTCGCCTCCGCCTGGTGGATGAAGAGGCGGCGTGGTTGCGCGTCGAGCCTGGAGATGCCCTCCAGGATGAGCGCCTCGGTCTTCGCCGAGAGGCCGCGCAGCTGCCGCAGCGTGCCGGCCTCGGCCGCGGCGCGGAGATCTTCGAGCGTCCGGATGCCGAGCGTCTCGTGGATCTGGCGGACGGTCCGCGGTCCGAGACCCGGGATCCGGAGCAGCTCCACGAGGCTGGCCGGGACCTCGGCGCGGAGCCGCTCGAGAAAGGCCATCCGGCCGGTCGTGGCGAGCTCCGCGATCTTGTCGCTGATCGCGGCACCCACGCCCGGGATGCGCGGTGCCGGTCCGTCGCGGTAGGCGGTCACGACGTCGAACGGCGCCCGCCCGAGCGCGTCGGCGGCGCGGTGGTAGGCCACGGTCTTGAAGACCAGCTCGCCCTTGACCTCCAGGATGTCGCCGATCTCGTGGAAGATCCGGGCCAGGTCGCCGTTCGTCAGCAGCCGGCGCTCGCCGGCCCCCTCCCCGGGGTCGAGGATCTCGTCCGCGTGCGCGTCGTCGTCCGGAGCGGGGATCACCCGACGGATCGTAGCCGGGAGGCCGGGCGGCCGGCGGGTCAGGCGGCCGCGACGACCCGGTTCCGGCCGCCGCGCTTCGCCTCGTAGAGCGCGCGATCCGCATGCTCGATCAGGTCGCGGATCGGTTCGTCGTCGACCTCCGAGAAGGCGACGCCGATCGACACGGTGACGCTCGCCGGCCCGAGCTCCCGCAGGTCGAGCGCGGCGATGGCGGTGCGGATCCGCTCGGCGACCTCGACGGCAACGTCTCGACCGGGATTCCTGAGGACGACCACGAACTCCTCGCCGCCGAAGCGAGCCGGCACGTCGTGCTCGCGGACCGTCCGTCCGATCGCCCGCGCGACCGCTCGGAGCACCTCGTCGCCGACCGAATGGCCGTGCTCGTCATTGACGCGCTTGAAGTGGTCGATGTCCACGAGCAGCACGCCCACGGCGTCGTCGGCCCTGCGGCGCCGGGCGAGCAGTCCGCAGAACTCGTCGAAATAGCGGCGGTTGGGCAGGCCGGTGAGGGCGTCCGTCGTCGCCCCCGCCTCGGCTGCCCGATGGTGCGTCGCCCGGGCGAGCGCGGCGGATGCCTCGACGGCGGCGCTCGTCAGGAGGCGCCGGGCGACCGGCGGCCACGGATCGGGGGCGCGGCGCGCGAGCACGATCGCGCCGACGACGCCTCCGTCTCCCTCCAGCGGTGCCGCCAGGGTGTTGCGGAGCCCGTAGACGTCACGCGCCCGCGCCGCGAGGCGCTCGGCGGCGCGCCCGGCCGAGCCGCCGACGATCCCGGGCGCCGTGCCAGCCACCCGACCCGCAGGGCGCGCGCCCGCGAGCCGCTCGAGGCGGCCGCGGAGAGAGGCGGCCCGCCGCCCCCGCGTGCCGCCCGGCGCGGACGGCATGGCCGCGCGGCGCGACGAGCCTCGTCCGCGTGGAGGGCCGTCGCTCTCGCGTACGGAGCCCGAGTGGCCGCTGGAGCCGCCCGGGCGGCGGAGCGGCCCCACGCCCGCCCGGACCGTCGCCGCCGTCAGCTGCGTTGCCATCGCGACCCGGAGGGCGGTGGCGACGCGTTCCGCGGGATCCGGCCCCTCGACCTCCTCAACGTCCGAGCGCGGGACGAGGGTCGTCGAGCTCGGCACGCCCGGTCTCGAGCTCACGAGGGTCGCCTCGAGCGCCCCGGTCTCCGGCCGCCGGCGCACCACGACGACGTGATCGGCGCCCGCAGCCACGCCGAGGTCCGCGACGATCGCCTGGACGATCGCGTCCGGCGAAACGGATCGGGACAGGCCCTGCAGGATCCGGGCGACGCTCTCCGCCTCCGCCCGACGACCGATCGCCAGCCGCTCGAGCACCTGCCGGTGCAGCACCGCGGCGACCGCCGCCCCCACGACGAGGGCCCCGATGAGGAGGTCGACCGGCGTCGGCCCCTCGGCCACGAGCCGGGCGGCGGCGACCGCGGTCAGGATCGCGAGGCAGCCGGCGAAGGACCACCACGACCGCCGGAGCCGGCGGTCGTCCGGGTCGGCGCCGCGCGGAGGGTCGGGGGTTCCGGTCACTGCGCCTGAGGATGCGCGCGGCCGCGGTCCCCGTCCACCGGCCCACGCCAGTACTTCCGGTGGCCGGCGAGTGGCACTTCCGTTTCGGGCGGAAGACCCGCCGTCCTCCCTCGAGCGCAGAGTTTCGTTGACCCGTTCCTGCCGGCGGCACTACACTCGCAGCCGGGCGCCAACGGCCGTCGCCGTCTTCGCGCGATGACCCGGACCCGTTCCAGACCAGCTTCGGAGGACCACGCCCGTCGTGGAAACCGGACCCAGTACGTCGGCGCCCGACCGGCCCGTCGCCCCGCACGGGGACGGCGGCGCCACGACCGGCGTCGGAGCCCCGGTCCGTCCCGCCCTCCAGCGGTGACCCACCGCCCCCGCTCGTCGGGGGCTGGACACCCGCGGCGGGACGGCCCGCCCGCGAGGTGCCATTCATGCTCTATCTGAGCCAGGCGATCGGCCGGCCGGTGCGCGACGGCAGCGGCGAGCCGCTCGGCAAGGTCGCCGACCTCATCGTCGCCGTCGGCGAACGCTACCCGCCCGTCACGGGCCTCGTGGTCGCGACGGGCCGCCGCCGGATCTTCCTGCCGTGGTCGGGCGTCGAGCGGCTCGACGTCGACGGCGCCCGGCTGCGGACGCGGACGATCGACATCGGCGGGTTCCAGCAGCGGAGCCAGGAGATCCTGCTCCGCCAGGACCTGATGGACAAGCAGATCGTCGACATCGACGGTCGCAAGGTCGTGCGCGTCAACGACCTGCGCTTCGACGAGATCGACGGCCGGCTGCGGCTGGTCGCGGTCGACGTCGGCGCCGCCGGGCTGCTCCGCCGGCTGGGCATGGAAGGCGCCTACCGGATCATCGCCCGCAACCTCGGGCTCCCGCTTCCCGAGCGCTACATCGACTGGGAGGATGTGGACCCGGTCGAGACGTCGATCGCGTCGATCAAGCTCCGCGTCCCGCACGCCGGGCTGGCGGAGCTGCACCCCGCCGACCTCGCGTCGATCATCGACCAGCTGGCGCCGCGTGACCGGGCAGGCGTGCTCGCCTCGCTCGACGACGAGCACGCCGCGGACGCCATCGAGGAGATGGAGCCGGACACGCAGGTGGAGGTGCTGGAGGACCTCGAGCCCGCAAGGGCGGCGGACATCCTCGAGGAGATGTCACCGGACGACGCCGCGGACCTCGTCGCCGACCTCTCCGACGAGGCCCGTGAAGAGATCCTCGCGCTGATGGAGCGGGACGAGGCGGCCGAGGTGCAGGAACTGCTCGGCTACGCGGAGGACTCGGCCGGCGGGATCATGACCACGGAGTTCGTCGCGGTGCCCGCGACCCTGACCGCGGCGCAGACGATCGAGCGGCTGCGCGAGCTCGAGCCGAACGCCGAGACGATCTACTACGTGTACGTCACCGACGAGAATGACCGGCTCGTGGGCGTGCTCTCGCTGCGCGACCTGATCGTGGCGCGCCCGGACACGCCGATCGCGGGCGTGATGATCCCCGAGCCCGTCGCCGTTGGCGTGCTCGCCGACCAGGACGAGGTGGCCCAGGTGGTTGCCCGCTACAACCTCCTGGCCGTCCCGGTCGTCGACCTCGACGGCCGGCTGGCGGGCATCGTGACTGTCGACGACGCGATGGACGCGATCCTGCCGACCGCCTGGAAGAAGCGCCTCCCCCGCCTCTTCGCGCGCAGTTGACGCGACCCGTGCCGGACGTGCCGTCCGTTCGCGACGCGGGCGCTGACGGGCCGGGGGGCGCGGCCCGGCGGCCAGCGCCGCGTGTCCTCGGGCTCCGCCAGCGGCTGGCGGACCGGCGACCCCGATGAGGTGCGCCGCACCGGTTGCGCCGACGAGCTCGCGACCGCCCGAAACGTAGTCGTTGTGGAGATGGGTCTCGACGACATGCGTGATCGCGGCACCGTCCGCCGCGGCCGCGTCGAGATAGGCGTCGACGTCCCGCCGCGGGTCGATCACCGCGGCGATCCCCGCCTCGTCGTCGGTGACGAGGGTCGAGAGGTGCCCGAGCCCCTCGACCACGAACTGCTCGATCCTCACTCAGCGAGACTAGCACCGGGTCCGTGCCGTCCTGCGCGCTCCATCGTCGCCGCGCGACCGGCGCATCGCTACATCATCACCAGCCCGCCGTCCACCGCGAGAACCTGCCCGGTGATGTAGCGCGCCTCGTCGCTGGCGAGGAACGCGACGGCGTCGGCGACTTCCTCGACCGTCCCGAACCGCCCGAGCGGCGTGCGCGACGTGATCTCTGCCTTGAGGTCCTCGGGCAGGTCGCGGGTCAGCTCGGTCAGGACGAAGCCCGGGGCGACCGCGTTGCAGGTGATGCCGCGCGACGCCAGCTCGCGCGCCGTCGCCTTGGTCAGCCCGATCAGCCCCGCTTTGGCGGCCGAGTAGTTGGCCTGGCCCATCTGACCTGCCTGCCCGGAGACGGACGTGATGTTGACGATCCGCCCGCCGTGCTGCTTGAGCATCGGTCGTGTCACTGCCTTGGTCGCGTAGAAGGCGCCGAACAGGTTGGTCTCGAGGACCTCCCGCCATGTCTCCGGGGTCATCCGCATGATCAGGTCGTCGCGCGTGATGCCGGCGTTGTTGACGAGGATGTCGACCTTGCCGAGCCCGTCGAGAGCCGCCCGGACGACGCCGTCCGCCGAGCCCGGGTCCGTCACGTCCGCCTGCGCGGCCATCGCCCGGCGCCCGAGCGCCTCGACCGCCCCGACGGTCTCGTCCGCCGCGGCCTGGTTGCCGCGGTAGCTGAACGCCACGTCGGCGCCCTGCCGCGCGAGGCGCAGGACGATCGCGCGACCGATCCCGCGCGACCCGCCCGTGACGACGGCGGTCTTCCCCGTCAGGTCGATCATCGATGCTCCTCACCGTTCACGGCCGGCGCCCGGGTGGTCGGAGCCGCCGCACCGTCAGACCGGCGCCTCGCGCCGGGCCGGCGCCGGCTCGCCCGGCACGACGTCGTCGAGGGGCACGTCGACCGTCCCGGGCCGCTCGAGGACGGCGGCCAGGACGTCCGGGATCGCGTCGACCGAGTTCCAGTCGACGGGCAGGCGGACCGCCACGTCCTGCGGCCGGACGGCGGCGTCGCCGGCTGGACCGCGGGCGGGATCGGCCGTCCACTCGACCGTCACCGCGCCGGAGGTGAAGCCCGCGCCGAAGGCGACGATGCACACCCGGTCGCCGACCGCGACCCGCCCCTCGTTGACGGCCTCAGCCAGCGCGATCGGGACCGAGGCCGCCGACGTGTTCCCGTACCGGTCCAGGTTGACGAACATCCTGTCCATCGGAAGCCCGAGGCCCTTCGCCACCGCCTCGATGATCCGGATATTGGCCTGGTGCGGGATGAACAGGTCGACGTCGTCGGGCTGGAGACCGGAGCGCCGGATCGAGCCGAGGGCCGTCGTGGCGAGCGTCCGGGTCGCGAACCGGTACGTCTCCTTGCCCTCCATCCGGACGAAGTGCTCGCCGCGGGCGATCGTTCCGGCCGACGGCGGCGCCTTCGCGCCACCGGCCGGCAGCCAGATCATGTAGGCGCCCTGCGGCTCGGTCGTCAGCTCGATGCCGAGGCTGCCGCCGGGCTGGTCCGAGGCGGACAGCACGACCGCCACCGCCGCCAGCCGCACGCGGCGCTTGATGACGTGGAACGCGGGACGGGCATTAGCCACGCCCCAGCTTTCAAGCGGCGAGACCGTAATCGCCGCGGCCCGGCCTCCTCCGCGCACGGTGGGAGCCGGAGGCCGGATCGCCATTTGCGGAGCCGCCGGTTGCGGAACTGGTGGAAGCGCCGTGGCCGGCGACGACGCTCGCGGAGAGAGCGACGGCTTGAGCGGCCCCAGCGGCGCTGCCGAAGGCGTTCCCGGCAGCGCCGGCGAAGGCAGCGGCACCTGCGCCGCGCCCATTGCCGGGATGGCGGTCAGCGCGCCCTCCGGCAGCGAGAAGCCAGCGGACGGAGCCTTCTTCTCGGACTCCTCGGCGCGCCGCGCTCTGTCCACCATGCTCAGCCGCAGCGGATTGGAATGGCCCGGCAGTGGCTGACGTCGGCGCGCGCCGCTGATTTGCGGCAACGGTGTCGCGCCGGCGGCGACACTGGGCGTTGGCCGGCCTGAAGTCGCGCCGGAGGTTGTCAGGGCAGCGCCGCGGCGGGGGCCGCGACGCGGGCCGGAAGCCACACGTGGCGCATCCGGCGTGGCGCGGTCGGCGTTGTCGCCCGACAGCGGGCGCTCCGTGGTGCGCGGTGGCGTGACACGTCCGACGCGTGGCCCGGTGCGGGCGCCGCGCGCGATTCTGCTGCCGGTCGCGCCGGGGACTGTAGCTCGTGACGAAGCGTCCGCGTTTGGGGCGAGGGTCATGCGGCCAGGGCCGAAGGCGGGCGCCGGCACGGAGTCTTTACGCGCCGGTCGCTCAGTAGGCCGTTCGGCGGGCAGCGGCAGCGCGCTCAGGCGCCGCGACGCGTTCGAAGTACTCGCAGTCGTTGGAGCCTTCGCTGGAGCCTTCGCCGGGCGGCGCGGCGGAACCAACGTTTTGGGGCCGGCGGATCGCCGCGGCACGACGGGCATAGGCGCTACCATCCGCGCCGGCGGCGCGATGTGCGTGAGCGGCGGCGCGACCGCGCAGGGCGCAAGGCGCGCCACGCGGGGCGCCGGCGACTTGACGGATGGGCGTTTGGCCGGTGTGCGGCGCTGAGCAGGGCGCGCGGCGCGGCGTGGCGTGGTGCGCTTCGACGGCGCGACAGCCTCGAAAGCGGGCGGCATCGCGCGCTCGAGCAGCGGCGTGGAGGGCACGGCCTGCGGCCCGGTCGCCCGTGGCTGCTTCGGGTTCGTCTTCGCGCTGGCTGCTAAACGCCCTTTGTTGCCGGACTTGCCACCGTTGGACTTGACGCCGTTGGGCTTGACGCTGGCGCTGCTGCGCGTGCCGCCGCGCGCCGCACTCTGCGCGATGCCGCCGGACGCGCCGGTGCCGCTCTCGGCAGACGCGGCGGCTGCGGCGCTTTGCAGTTGTGGAATCCAGGTCGGATTCAGCGTGCGATTGGCGATGCCGATGGTCACCGGCTCGGCGCGGCCTTCGTTGTTCAGCGAGTCTATGGCCCGCGCATCCAAGCGATACATTCCGTCGGGCACCAGGCGCGTGTCGAACTCAAACACATACGGAGGCTGGTTGAGCATACTTGCGCGAACCGTCTTGCCGATGCGCAGCGACCCATCCGCCGCCGGCGTGCCCGAACTGAGCGAAATCCACACGTATTTGATGCCGAACAGGTTGTCAACGGCCTTGAGCTGGAACTTGAACTGGTCTTTCAGCAGATCGCCGTTGTGGACGTTGAGCCATTGCAGGGCGGGTGGCGTGGTGTCGGCGCGCTTGCCGTTGCTGATGTAAATCGAGACTTCCGCCTGGCCGATGTAGCCCTGAGTGTCGGTGACTTTGACGAGCAGTTTGTGCGAGCCGTCGGCGTAGCGCGTGGTATCGAACTTGAAGCCGCTGGAAGGCTGCGAGTTCAGCGGCACCGGCCCGCCCACCGTTTCCGAGCGCCCGT
This sequence comes from Chloroflexota bacterium, assembly GCA_030447745.1. Taxonomy (GTDB): domain Bacteria; phylum Chloroflexota; class Limnocylindria; order Limnocylindrales; family CSP1-4; genus JACDAV01. The sequence continues at coordinate 158,144 of JAUJOH010000002.1, forward strand.
CCACGAAAATCTCGACCGTGCTGGCCGGATTGCCCCGCGACTCGACGGCGATCAGAATCGGCGCTTCCCGGCCTCGCAGCAGGTCGGCGTGGCTCGGCTGCAAAATGCTGACGACCGGGCCGACTTGGGCGCTGGGACGGATGCTCTGCGCCAGCAGCAGCGGCGCGTCCGCACCGGACCCGGACGAAGCGGCCCCAGTCGCGGCGTCGGGCAGCACATCGGCCCACACGGGCCGCGCCGTCATCGCTTCGGCGAGCAGGCCGCCGGCCACCAGCACCCGGACGGCTCCTGCTCCGAGTACTCGATTTCCAAGCGTTCGACCATCGAACGATCGACCAAACGACACAATGGCCGGCGCGGCGATGATTGGCGCGGCGGTTGCGGCGGGCGCGGCTGCGGCGGGCGCCGGGCGTCTGGCGTCACGGTTCTGCAAAGCGCGGTTTCGAGAGCTGCGGGGTTGGGATGGCCGCATAGGCGATGTCCTCCTCCCAAGGCGAACGAGTCAGAAACGGGTCGGAGATGAACGGGCGCGGCGGGCGCGGCGACAAGCATCCGCCTGCTCCCGGCTGCTCGGGAGTGTTCTGGCTGCCGTCGCCAAACGGAGGATGCGGGATGTTCCGATCGGTGTAGTCGAGACGCCGCGCGTGAGCGTCTCTGCGCCGATGTCGTGGCGGCGTCGCCGTCTGAGGCCGCGGGCGGGATCGGCCGTGGCGACCCGTAGACGAAGCCCTGCCGGGCGCCATGCGTCATGGCGGCCGCGTTCCGGCCGACGGCCTCCTTGACCAGCGCGCCGTCGCGCGGCGTCCAGTAGTCCGGATCAGCCTCGCAGCTCGGATCAGGTCGATGTCCGGGTCGCCGTCCGGATCGCGCCTCATCACCGCGGCCATCGACGCGCCGTCGTCTCGTGCGCCGCCGCGGCCGTTCCGATCGGGCGCAGCCCGCCGGCTCCCTTGGTCCGGCGTCGACGATCCACTCGTCGGATGGTGTCGGGCGAGGCCGACGTCGCGGAGCTGGGCCGGCGCGACACGCGTCCACTCGTGCGAGCGGTGTCGTCCATCCGTTCGTGGCGGCTCCACCGCGCCGGCCGGCACGTCGCCGGCTGAACCGGCGGCTGCTTCGCGACCAGCTGGCAGCTTTCGGCGACGACGCGCGGTGCGTCGACCCGGTTCATGCCGCGGTCCAGGCGGATCTCGTTGAACGCCGTCATTGCCTCGATCAGGTTCCGATCACCTGGTCGGCGGCGGAATGACGCGACCTTGGACGCCGGCAAGGACGTACGGCGGCGAGCCGGGATCTCGTTGAACAGCGTCGTAGACGATGCCATGTCGGCGGCGCCTTGACCGATGACCAGGCCAGGGCGTCGATGGCATCCAGGTCCGGCGTCAGCGTGGCGACGTGATCGGAGTCGACGCGGCCACGGCGTCGACGTGCGCCGCCGCGACGCGCCGTTCGCGGATCCCGGTCCGGCTCACGATCCACTCGTCGGATGTGTCGACCATCCGCTCGAGGTCGGCGTTCGTCAGGACGCCGGCGGGCGCGTACCGGCCCCAGCCGGTGACGTGCGCCCAGCGTCGCGGCGACAGCCCGGTGCGTCCGTCGTTCACAGCGGCTCCACCTCGATCAGCGGCTGCTTCGCCTTGACCAGCTGGCCGCTTTCGGCGACGACGCGCACGACCCGGCCGGCAAGGTCAGACTTGATCTCGTTGAACAGCTTCATTGCCTCGATCAGGCCGATCACCTGGCCGGCGGCGACCTCCCCGTCGACGCGGACGTACGGCGGCGAGCCGGGCGCCGGTGAGGCGTAGAAGATGCCCGTCAGCGGCGCCTTGACCGATGGTCGGGCCGGGGCGGCAGTGTCGTCCGTGGCGGCCGTGATCGCCGACGCGGACCCCCCCTCGACGCCCGCGGCGGCCGGAGCGGCGGCCGCGGCCGCAGCGGCCGTAGCGGCGATGTCGGAAGGCTTCCGGAGGACGAGCGACGTGCCCCCGGCGGCCACCTCGAGCTCCACCAGATCGCTCCGGTCGAGGACGCCAGCGAGTCGGTCGACGAGCTCCAGCAGCGACGCCGCCGTGCCGTCGACGGCAGGCTCCGTCAGGGCGGTGTCCGCGCCGGCGGCCGCGAGCGTCTCCGGGACCGGCTGGTCGATCGAGGTCGGGTCGCTGGCACCGGTCGCCGACGCGTCCGCCCCGGGCCCGGGGTCGTCGGTCAAGGCTGCCACCGTCGGAAGACGAGGGTCGTGTTCTGGCCGCCGAACCCGAACGAGTTCGAGATCGCGACCTCGATGTCGCGCCGGCCGGCCGACTTCGGCGTCAGGTCGAGCCCGTCCGACCCCGGGTCCGGGTCGTCGAGATTGATGGTCGGTGGGACGCAGCCGGTCCGGATCGCCTGGATCGTGGCAATCGCCTCGATCGCTCCCGCCGCCCCGAGCGTGTGGCCGATCATCGACTTGTTGGCCGTGATCGCCACCTCGCCGACGTGGTCGCCGAGGATGGCGCGCATCGCGTCCAGCTCGGTCCGGTCGCCCTCCGGGGTGGACGTGGCGTGGGCGTTGATGTGGCCGACCTCCGACGGATCGATGCCGCCCTTCTCGAGCGCACGCCGCGCCGCGCGGACGGCCCCGATCCCGCCCGGTGCCGGGAGGGTGATGTGCGACGCGTCCGCGGAGGCGCCGTAGCCGACCATCTCGGCCAGCGGCTCCGCGCCGCGCGCCTCCGCCGACTCGAGCGACTCGAGGACGAGCACGCCCGCCCCCTCACCGATCACGAACCCGTCGCGGCCGCGGTCGAACGGGCGCGACGCGCCGGCGGGGTCGTCGTTGCGCGTCGACAGCGCCCGCATCGAGGCGAAGCCGCCGACCACGGGCTCCTGGATGGCCGCCTCGCTGCCGCCTGCCAGCATGATCTCTGCGTCACCGCGACGGATCGTCTCCCAGGCCTCGCCGATGGCGTGGCCGCCGGTCGCGCACGCCGACGAGGTCGCGAAGTTCGGGCCGGTCATCCCGTAGCTGATCGCGATCTGCCCCGCGCCCACGTTGGGGATGCTCATGGGCACGAAGAACGGGCTGATCCGATCCGGGCCACGGAGCGCGTTCATGGAGATGCCCTCGACGAGCGTCCCGACGCCGCCCAGGCCGGTACCCAGGATGACGCCGGTCGCGTCCGCGAGCTCGCCCTCGAGCCGGGCCGGCAACCCGGCGTGATCGAGCGCCTCGCGTGCGGTCACCAGCGCGAACTGGATGTAGCGGTCCGTCCGCCGCAGCTCCTTGCGCTCGAGGACGCCGGAGGCGTCCAGCTCGCGCACCTCGCCGGCCATCCGCGACGCGATCCGGGACGGGTCGAACGACTCGATGAGCCGGACGCCCGAGCGTCCGGCGACGAGGCCGTCCCACGTCGACGCCACGTCGTTCCCCAGCGCGCTCACGGAGCCCATGCCGGTCACGACGACGCGGCGGGTGCCGTTCGGCCCCGTCATCGGACGGGCTTCCCGGTCCGCACGGTCGCCGCCCGGTAGACGTCACCCGGCAGCCCGCGCGACGAGATGGCGTTGGCGACGGTGAGGGCGTCGAAGGAGGTGCGCTTGATCTCTGCCGTCACGTTCGCGCCTGCAATGTCGACGACCGCCCACGAGGCGGTCGGTTCGCCGTCGAAGACGTAGCCGGCGGACCCGTCGTTGACGATCATCTTCCAGCCGAAGTCGCGGACCTCGGGCAGGTGGGTGTGTCCGCAGCAGATGACGCGGGCGTCCGTGCCGGAGACGCGCTCCAGCACGACCGACGCGTCGAGGGCCGGGTCGAAGCCGGCCGTCTGCGAGCCGGGCGAGGCGTGCGTCAGGAGCACGAGCGTGTCGTCGAGCCAGAGACGGCGCTCGGCCGGCAACCGGCGGAGCCACTCCAGCTGGCCGTCGTCGAGCGCGTCGTGTGCCCACTCGGCGGCGCGCCGAAAGGCATCGGGAGCGCCGTCCGAGAACCACGGGAACGCGGCCGCGTAGTCGAAGTCCGCGACGGCAATGTCCGTGTTGCCCTGGACGACGAGCGCGCCGGCCGCCTCGAGCTCGCGGACGGCGTCGACGGTCGCTGCGGGGTCCGGGCCGTTCATCACCAGGTCGCCGGCCACGAGCACGGCGTCTGGCGCGGCGGCCGTCACGGCGCGCCGAACCGCCTCCAGCGCGACGGCGTTCCCGTGGACGTCGGACAGGACCGCGATGCGGCTCACCCGAGTGTCCCGGCCGGCGGGATGACGAAGCTGAGCAGGCCCTCGCAGGCCACTTCGCGGTCCACGGTCGCGATGCCGCGACCCCTGCCGAACCGCGAGCCGAGCTTCTCCATGGTCACCTCGAGCCGGAGCGTGTCGCCCGGGACGACGACCCGCTTGAAGCGCACCGCGTCGATGCCGGCAAAGAGCCCGATGCGGTCGCCGAACCCCGGCTGCTTGGCGACGTAGACGGCCATCGTCTGGGCGAGCGCCTCGATCTGGAGCACGCCCGGCATGACCGGGAGACCCGGGAAGTGGCCGGCGAAGAACCACTCGGAGGCGGTGACGCCCTTCTGTCCCACGATCCGCCGCGCGGCTTGGTCGTACTCGAGGATGCGGTCGACCAGCAGGAACGGCGCCCGGTGCGGGATGAGCGCCTCGATCTCGCGGGTCGTATGGAGGATGCCCGGGCGGCGAAGCGGGTCGGCCGCCCAGCTGCCGGTCGCGGGCGCCACGTCACCCGCCGCGTCGGACGGCGTGGCGGGCGGCGCCGGGGACGGTTCGATCGTGGTCTCGGTCACGGGCAGCTCCGATGCGGTCGCGTTCGAGTGTCGCCGTTGACGCGGGTCGCGGAGCGAGGACTGCTTGCAGTCGTGCACCGTCGGGCGGCGTCTCCCGGTGCTCAAGCCCGGGCCGCCGCGGCAAGGAACGCCGCACTGCCGACCCGGTCGAGCAGGCTGGTCGTCATCCTGCCGGCGAGGAACGGCTCGGACGCAAGCAGCGCCTGGTGGATCGGGATGTTGGTCACGACTCCGTCGACCAGGAGCTCGTCGAGCGCGCATCTCGCCCGCGCGATCGCGGCTTCCCGGTCCGGTCCCCACACGATCAGCTTGCCGAGCAGGGAGTCGTAGAAGGGCGGCACCTCGTAGCCGGCGTAGAGGTGGCTGTCCATCCGGACCCCGGGTCCGCCGGGCACGAGATACCGCTCGACGACGCCCGCGCTCGGGCGGAACTCGTGGTCCGGGTCCTCAGCGTTGATCCGGAACTCGATGGCGTGTCCGCGCAAGGTGACGTCGGCCTGGCTGAACCCGAGCGGCTCGCCGGCCGCGATCCGGATCTGGGTGGCCACGAGATCGATCCCGGTGAGGACCTCCGTGACCGGGTGCTCGACCTGGATCCGGCAGTTGATCTCGATGAAGTAGGCGTCGCCGCTCGCGTCGACCAGGAACTCGAGGGTCCCGACGTTCTCGTACCCGGCCGCGACGACCGCCCGGATGGCGCGCTGCGCGAGGTCCTCGCGCGCCGTCTCGGACAGGGCCGGGGTGGGTGCCTCCTCGAGGATCTTCTGGTGGCGCCGCTGCACGGAGCAGTCGCGCTCGCCGAGGTGGACGCCCCGCCCGTAGCGGTCGACTGCGACCTGGACCTCGACGTGGCGGTTGTCCTCGAGCCAGCGCTCGAGGTAGAGGGAGTCGTCACCGAAGGCCGCCTTGGCCTCCGAGCGGCAGACCCGGATCGCGGACTCGAGCTCGCGCGGCGAGCGGACCATTCGCATGCCCTTGCCACCGCCGCCGGCGGACGGCTTGATCAGAACGGGGTAGCCGATCCGCTCGGCTTCTTCCAGCGCGTGGAGGTCGTCACGGAGCATTCCGGAGCCCGGGATCGTCGGCAGGCCGTGGGCCGCCAGGAGCCGCCGCGTGCCCTCCTTGCTCGCGAAGCGCTCGAGCACGGCCGCCGGCGGACCGATGAACGTCAGGTCGTGCGCACGGACCACCTCGGCGAACGCGTCGTCCTCGGAGAGGAACCCGTAACCCGGGTGGATCGCCTCGCAGCCGGTCACGACGGCGGCCGAGATCACGGCGGGGGCCGAGAGGTAGGACCGTCGCGCGTCCGCCGGCCCGATGCAGATCGCCTCGTCGGCGAGCTGGACGGGCAGGCTCTCGCGGTCCGCCTCGCTGTAGGCGACGACGGCCTCGATGCCCAGCGTCCGGCAGGCGCGCAGGATGCGGAGCGCGATCTCGCCCCGGTTGGCGACGAGGATCTTCTCGAACATCAGGCGGTTCCGCCGGCCGCGCCGGTCTGGGTCATCAGCTCGATGGCAACGAGATCCTGTCCGTACTCGACCGTCTCACCGGGTTCGACGAGGATGTCGGCGACGACGCCGTCGGCCGGCGCGACGACCTCCTGCGGGATCCCGAGCATGTCGATCGCGCCGATGGGATCGCCGGACCGGACGCGCGCGCCGCGTCGCACGTCGCCACGGGCGTGGAAGACGCCGACGGCGGGCGACGTGGCAACCGCCCGATGCGGGTCCGTGCGGCCGCGGCGGTCCGCCGGACCGCCCGCCGCGACCGGGCGGGGTCCGACCGCCATCGCAGCCGGGGCGCCGCTGCCGTTCGAGGAGTGCGTGCCGGCCGCCGCGCTGCGCGCAGACCGATGCCGCTCGAGCGCGGTCGGGCCGTGCCCGTGGCCCTCGTGGCCGGGTTGCTGGCGCGACGGCCGGTCCGTCGAGCGGCGTCCGTCCGCGGGTCCGGTCGCACCCCCGGCGGGACGGCGGAGCCGCACCGTCCACGAATCCTCGCGGACCTCGATCGCCCCGCGGCCGGATGCCGCGAGCCTCGCGATCCACGCGGGCAGCAGCTCCGAGACGAGCCGGTCGATGGCGGCGTGGTCCCCCGCCCGGGCGTCGTCCGTGCGCGCGTGCTCGACGCGTCCTGCGGGCACCGGGCCAACGGGCGCAGCCGTGGCGCCGGTGGGCGCGACACCGCTGGCCGTGGAGCGGTGAGACGGCCGGGCGTCGTGCCGCGGCTCCGGCATGGTGTCGGACAATCAGACCTCCTCGTCGGCGGGCGGCTCCTCGCGGCCGCGCCCCGGGCCCGGCAGCGCGACACCGGCCATCGACCATCGGCCATGGTCGAGCAGGTTGCGCAGCCGGTCGGTGAGACCGGGTCGGTCCGGCTGGGCAACCGGTGGCGCGGCCACCTCAGTGTAGGCGCCGAGCTCGCGATAGCGCCGATAGCGACCCTCGACGAGGGCGTCGACCGGGATCGAGGCCAGGACGTCGAGCTGCTCGAGGATCACCGAGCGAAGTCGGCGCGCCGTCTCCGCGTGGTCGCTGTGGGCGCCCTCGTCCGGCTCCGGGACGACGATGTCGACGACGCCGAGGGCCTGCTGGTCAGCCGCCGTCATGCGCATCGCGAGCGCCGCGGCCGGCGCCTCGTCGGCGGTCCGCCAGAGGATCGACGCGCAGCCCTCCGGGCTGATGACCGAGTAGACGGCGTTCTCGAGGGCGATGACGACGTCGCCGCAGGCGATCGCGAGCGCACCCCCGGACCCGCCCTCCCCCGTGATGACCGACACGATCGGCGTCCGCAGGCGGGTCATCAGGCCGATCGACCGAGCGATCGCGTCGGCGATCCCGCGCTCGTCCGATTCGGGTCCCGGGTGCGCGCCCGGCACGTCCACGAACGAGACCACCGGCAACCCGAACCGCTCGGCGAGCTCCATCACCCGCATGGCCTTGCGGTACCCCTCCGGGTGCGGCATCCCGAAGTTGCGGCGGATGTTCTCGTCGGTGTCCGCGCCCTTCTGCTGGCCGACCACGGCGACGCGGCGGTCGCCGATGCGTGCGAAGCCCGCCACGATCGCCGGGTCGTCACCGAAGCCGCGGTCGCCGTGCAGCTCGACCCAGTCGTCGGCGAGCGCGGTCACCAGCTCGACCGCCCGCGGCCGTCGCAGGTTGCGCGCGAGCTGGACCCGGGCCCACACGGCGGCCTTGGGGTCCGCGCCGACGTCCACGGGCGACGGCGTATCCGCGGTCCGCCCGAGCAGCCGCTCAACCACGCTCCACCTCGCCAGGGTGGCGGCGTCCCGTCGCGGCGGACGTCGCGGGCGGCGAAGCGGCGGACGCCCGGGCCGTGGCGGGTCGTGGCGAGCCGTCGGGGCCGCTCCGCCCGTCGGCGCTCGCCTCGGGCTCGGGATCGGGGATGACCCGGTCGGCCAGTGCCGAAAGGAACGAGAGCGGCCGGAAGGCAGGGAGCATCAGCGCGTCCATCGCCTCGCCCGGCACCGCGAGGCTGGCGGGGGTCAGGTAGGCCAGGAGTGCCGAAAGCTCGCCGCGGAGCTCGGCCCGGGTCACGACCCGGTCGACGAACCCGTGGCGAAAGAGGAACTCCGAGCGCTGGAAGCCGGGTGGCAGCTCCTGCGCGATCGTGCCGGCCGCGACGCGGGCGCCGGCGAACCCGATCATGGCATTCGGCTCGGCCAGGTTCACGTCGCCGAGGACCGCGTACGACGCGAACACGCCGCCCGTCGTCGGGTCCGTCATGACGCTGAGATACGGCACTCGACCGGCCTTGAGCCGCTCGAGCGCCGCAACCGTCTTGGCCAGCTGCATGAGCGCCAGCGTGCCCTCCTGCATCCGGGCCCCGCCGGAGGCCGAGACCACCACGAGCGGCAGGCGCTCCGCGAGCGCGGCCTCGGCGGCGCGAGTGACCTTCTCGCCGACGACGCTGCCCATCGAGCCGCCCATGAACCCGAAGTCCATGACGCAGATCGCCACGGCGCGACCCTCGATCGCGCCGGTTCCCCAGACGGCCGCGTCCCGCATGCCGGTCGCCACCTGCGCGGCGGCGAGACGATCCGGGTAGGGCTTCTGGTCGACGAAGCCCAGCGGGTCGACCGACTGGAGGCCGGCGTCGCGCTCGCCGAAGGTGCCGGGGTCGAGGAGCTGCCCGAGCCGCATCGCCGCCGAGAGGCGGAAGTGGTGGCCGCAGCTCGGGCAGACGCGCATCACCTTGTCGAGCTGCTTGTTGAACAGCATCTCGTCGCACGACGGGCACTTCGTCCAGAGGTCCGGTGGGTAGGACTCACGCCGCGAGCGGAAGGACGGCAGCTTGATCGGCATCAGGAAAGCCCGCGGACGAGGCGAGCCTCTCGTGCCGCCCGCACCGCTCGCGCCATCGGCGAGCGCGGGGCGGGCCGCGAGCGGCGCCAGGCCATCCACGCTGCGCCAGCGAGCGACAGTGCCGCGGAGGTCAGCGCACCACCCACGAGCAGGGGCCGGACCGAGTGCGCGTCGAGCGGATCGAGCGACGCGGCGACGGCGGGCGAGGGCGCACGCAACGGCACCGGCGTCGCCGAGCCGAGGCTCCCGGCGGCCGCCCGGAGGCGCATGGCGCGGGCGGCCTCGCCGAGCCGAACCGCGAGCCGCTCCTCGAACCGGAACGACGGGTGGACGCGGACGAGGTCATGAGCCAGGCGCGTGGCCGCCAGGCGGATCGCCTCGACGAGCTGCGCGTCGAACGGCACGTCCGTCGCCCGACGCTCGGCGGCGGCGAGCAGCGCGTCCAGGTAGCCGTCCGTCGAAGCGCCTCGACGTCGAACGACTCCGCTCGGGAACGGTCATCGGCGGTCGTCGCCGAGCTCGCGCCCGATCGACCGCAGGGCGCGGTGCAGCAGGACCCGCACGGCGCCCTCCGAGCGCCCGAGCACGCCCGCGATCTCCGGCGTGGACATCTCGTCGACGAAGCGCAGCACGACCGCGCGCCGGCGGTCCGCGGGCAGCCGCCCGATCGCACGCCACGCCGCGCTCATCTCGTCCCGCCGCACCACCTCCGCCTCGACGTCTGCGGTGTCGGCGGCGAACCCGGCCGCCTCGAGCGGCGCGACCGGATGGCGGCGACGTCCTCGTCGCTCGTTGGCGACGACGTTGCGAGCGATCCGAATGAGCCACACCCGGAACGTGGACGCGCCGTCGCCGTCGTCCGGACGCCGCTCCTCGAACGCGTCCAGGTTCGTGAGGGCGGCCAGGAAGGTCCGCTCCGTGGCGTCCTCGGCGTCGTGATGGTCGCCGAGCTCGTAGTACGCGTAGCTGCGCACCTGGGCGAGATACCTGCGGTAGAGGGCGTCGAACCGTTCCGGGTCGCGCCGCGCTGGCTTCGACGAGCGGCCGGTCCCGGTCCAGCCAGATGACCGTCGCACGCAGCGGTTCCGCGCGGCCCTCCCTTCAAACACCGGACGCGCCATGCCGTTACACCGAGGCGCCGGTGGCGGCAGACAGCCGGACGTGCCGGATCTCCCCGATCACCACGGTCAGCTCGCCGCCCGCCCGGTCCACCACCACCAGCCCTCCCGAGCTCGCGTCGACGCCGAGCGCCCGCAGGTGCTCCGTATCGCCGTCCGGCCACTGCACCTCGACCGCGCGGCCCGTGGTGACCTGTCGGGCGTTCCAGTCGGCGAGGTCAGATCGTCCCGCGCGCAGTGCGCGGCGCACGAGCCGGCCGAGGAAGCCGTCGAGGAGCATCGCCAGGTCGATCGGGCGGCCTCGGGACGCCTCGTGGAGCGACGTCATGCCGGCGGCCAGCTCCGACGGGAAGTCCTCGTAGCGCCACTCGGCGTTGACGCCGATGCCGACGGCGAGGCGCGGGTCCGGTCCGCCGAGCCCGTCGCTCTCGCCGAGGACGCCGGCCAGCTTGAGGACGGCCGTGCCGACGCTCGGCGCCGGACTCTCCGACGGCGAAGGCGACGCCGGACCCTCCGAGGGCGAGGGCGACGCCGGACCCTCCGAGGGCGAAGGCGACGGTCCCGCAGGCCATTCGCCGGAGGATTCGACGACCAGGTCGTTCGGCCACTTCAGCCGGACCGTCCCGTCCGGCAGCCCGGCCACCTCCTCGGCCGCGTCCGCCATGGCCAGGCTCACGGTCGCGGGGATCCGCCACGTCCGCTCGGGCGGCAGCCACGTCGGGCGGAAGCCGAGTGACAGCAGCAGCGCCGCGCCGCGGGGCGCGACCCAGGCTCGGCCGGATCGGCCGCGCCCCGCCGTCTGCTCGTCCGCGACGGCCAGGCAGACCTCCGGGATGCCGTCCCCGAGCCAGCCGCGGACGACGTCGTTCGTCGACTGGACAACGTCGAAGCGCTGCTGGCGCGACATGAACGGTGCCTCGCTCACGAGGCTCAGCCGGCCGCGGCGGTGGCCGGCGCCTCCGGTGCGTCGAGGCGCTCCGGCCGCTCCAGCTCGAAGGCGTCGTGGAGCGCCCGGACGGCCGTCTCGAGCGCATCTTCGGCGATGATCGTGGTGATCCGGATCTCTGACGTCGAGATCATCTCGATGTTGACCCCGGCCTCGGCGAGGCAGCCGAACATCCGCGCCGCGTAACCCGGCGTGTTGTGGATGCCCGCGCCGACGATGGACACCTTGGCGACGGCGGAGTCGGTGGTCATCTCGCGGAACCCGAGCTCCCGGACGAGCGGCTCCAGCAGCCGCTTGGCCTTGGCCAGCTCGAGGCGCGGGATCGTGAACGACAGGTCCGTGGCGCCGCCGTGACCGATGTTCTGCACGATCATGTCCACGTTGATGCCGGCCTCCGCGAGCGGCTCGAAGACGTGGGCTGCGACGCCCGGCCGGTCGGGCACCTCGACGAGCGTGATCTTCGCGACGTTGCGGTCGTGGGCGAGGCCCCGGACCTTGTTCCGCTGCTCCACGAGCGGGTCCTCCTTGATCACGGTTCCGGGCGCGTCCTCGAACGAGCTGAGGACCTCGATCGTCACGCCGTTGACCCAGCCGAGCTCGACGGCGCGGGTCTGCATCACCTGCGCACCCTGGTTCGCCAGCTCGAGCATCTCCTCCGGGCCGACGATCGGGAGCTGCCGGGCGCGGGCGACGATCCGGGGGTCGGCGGTGTAGATGCCGCGCACGTCAGTGAAGATCTGACAGCGGTCCGCACCGAGGCGCGCGGCGAGCGCAACGGCCGTCGTGTCCGACCCGCCCCGACCGAGGGTCGTCGTCTCGAGCCGGTCCGCCGCGCTCGCGCTCACCCCCTGGAAGCCGGCCACGATCACGACCTTGTCCTGATCGAGCTCGTCGCGCACCCGTCGAGGGTCGACGTTCGCGATGCGGGCCTTGCCGTACCGGCCATCGGTGCTGATCCCGGCCTGCGCGCCGGTCAGGCTGATCGCCGGCACGCCGACGGCGTGCAGGGCCATCGAGACGAGCGTCGCGCTCTGGTGCTCGCCGGTCGCGAGCAGCATGTCCAGCTCGCGCTCGTCCGGCTCGTCCGTCACCGCGCCGGCCAGGGCCAGCAGCTCGTCCGTCGTGTCGCCCATCGCGGAGACGACCACGACCAGCTTCGAGCCGGCCGCACGCTCGCGGGCGATGCGCCGTGCGACGCGGCGGATCCGGTCCGCGCCGGCGAGCGAGGAGCCGCCGAACTTCTGCACGACGAGGGGCGCGGGCATGGTCGGCGGATCTTAGCAGCGGCCGTCACGCGCCCCGAGCGAGCCCGGCCTTCGACGGCATTTCGCCGGGCTGTCAGCGCGGGTCGCGGGATGGCGCGACGGGAGGTACCGTGGCGGCGTGTGCTTCGACCTCGACAGCCGTCCGCCCATCGCGCCGATCGTCGGCGGATCGGTCGACGCGCGATCGCTCACGATCGAGGCGGCCGACGGCAATGTCCTGCGCGCGTTCCGCGCCCGCCCCGTCGACCCGGCCGGCGCGGGCGTCGTGATCCTGCCCGACGTCCGCGGCCTGCATCCCTTTTACGAGGAGCTCGCCGCGCGGTTCGCGGAGCACGGCTTCGATGCCCTCGCGATCGACTGGTTCGGGCGGACCGCCGGCAGCGGGCCGCGCCACCCGGACTGGGACCACATGCCGCATGTCGAGCAGGCGACCTGGGAGGGGGTCGCGACGGACATCCGCGCCGCCGCCTCGGCACTGCGCGAGGAGCTCCGAGACGATCTCCACGCGCTGTTCACCGTTGGGTTCTGCTTTGGCGGTCGCGCGTCGTTCCTGAGCGCGACGCTGGGACTCGATCTCGCGGGCGTGGTCGGCTTCTACGGCGGCGTCACCGGCACCGGACGGGCGGGGATGCCGGCGCCGATCGACGTCGTCGACCGCTTCCAGTCGCCCGTCCTGGGCCTGTTCGGCGGGGCAGACGAGTTTGACCCGAACGACCTCGCCGCGTTCGATCGAGCGCTCGAGGAGACCGGCGTCGACCACCAGATCATCACCTACCCCGGAGCGCCGCACTCGTTTTTCGATCGCAAGGCGGACCAGTTCCGCGAGGCGTCCGAGGCCGCGTGGGAGGAGGTACTCGCCTTCCTGCGCGAGCGCGGGGCCCAGATCGGCGCATGAGCTTCCTGCGCCGGATCCTCGGCAGGCGCGAGGAAGACAGTCAGGACCGCAGCGGGCCCGTCTCCGACGATGAAGTCGAGACCGCCGAGCGGGAGTACGAGCGAGAGGTGCTCCGGTCGGAGGCGGAACGCCTCGACGAGCTGAGGCAGCGCCAGCTGCGCTACGCGGACCGAGCATGGACCCCGGCGCCGCAGGGCGGCGACCGGCGGGCAGACGACGAGGACGCTGCGCGCGACTCCTAGCGGGTGCCTTTGCCCCGTTGCGTCACCGGCGCTGGACGACGTGCGCGCCCGTGTTCCGCGGCGCCACCACCGCGATCCGGCCGTCGAGCTCCGTCTCCGCCGCGGCGGCCCGCAGGGCGGCCTCGATCCGGGCGATCCCCGACGGCGAGTCGCCGAAGGCGAGGATCGTGGAGCCGGCGCCGGACAGGCAGGCCCCGAGGGCGCCGGCCCCGCGCGCGGCGTCGACGAGACGCGGCAACTGCGGATACGCGGCCGCCCGGTACGGCTCGTGGAGCCGGTCCACGGTCAGCGCACGCAGCAGCTCCCAGCGACCGGTCGCGAGCCCCGCGATGCCGAGCGCCACGCGGCCGAGGTTGGCCACCGCATCGGCACGTCCGACCTCGTCCGGCAGAACCGCCCGCATGTCCGCCGTCGAGAGCCGGAGCCCCGGGATGAACAGCACGGCACGGAGGTCCCGCGGCGCGTCGAAGCGGATCGCCTCGAGCCCGCCGTCGGTCTCGCCGACCACCACGAAGCCGCCGAGCAATGCCGCGGCGGCGTTGTCGGCGTGACCCTCGATCTCGGCGGCGAGGCGGAGCAGGTCGGGCGTCGTGAGCGGCTCACCGAGCAGCGCGTTGCCCGCCACCACACCGCCGACGGTGGCCGCCGCGCTCGACCCGAGCCCGCGGGCGACGGGCACCTGGTTGCGCATGTCGACGCGCCACCCGACGCCCTCCGACAGCTCGCCACGCACCACGCGCAGGACGGCCTCGAGACCTCGCACGAACCGGTTCTCGCGGTCGGCCGTCAGCTCGTCGTGCCCCTCGCCCTGGACCGACAGCTCGATCCGACCGCGGTTCCCGCCACGAACCTCGACCCCGACCCGGTTGACCAGGTCGAGCGCGAGCCCGAGGCAGTCGTAGCCGGCGCCCAGGTTCGCCGACGTGCCGGGCACGTCGACCGTCACCCTGCGACCGTCGAGCTCGGCCAGCGAGTGCGTCACCACGCGCGTCGTCGCGGCGCGCCGCCCCTCCGGCAGGCCCTCCGCGCTACCAACCGAGCGCCACCGAGACAGAGCCGACGGTTGCCTCGGCCTCGAGCACGCCGGTCGCCGATCGCCCGGCGGTTTCCGGGTCCTTCAAGCCGTTCCCGGTCAGGACGCACACCACGAGGGCATCCGCGTCGAGCTCGCCGGCGCGGGCCGCCCTGCGGATCCCGGCCACGCCCGCCGCGGACGACGGCTCGCAGAAGACGCCCTCGAGCCGGGCCAGGTCGCGGTACGCGCCGAGGATCTCCTCGTCGCTCACGGCCTCCATCCGCCCGCCGGACTCGTCCCGCGCCGCCACGGCCCGCGACCAGGACGCCGGGTTGCCGATCCTGATCGCCGTGGCGACCGTGTCCGGTCGCTCGACCGGTCGACCGAGGACGATCGGTGCCGCCCCGGCGGCCTGGAAGCCCCACAGCCGCGGCCGCTCGCGCACGCGCCCGGCCGCCCGGTACTCGCGGAAGCCGGCCCAGTACGCCGTGATGTTGCCGGCGTTGCCCACCGGCAGGGCGACGATGTCGGGCGCCCGACCGAGGTCGTCGCAGACCTCGAAGGCAGCCGTCTTCTGGCCTTCGAGCCGATCGGGGTTGATCGAGTTCACGACCGCGACGGGATGGTCGTCCTGCTCGGCGAGCGCGCGGACGATCGTGAGGGCCTGGTCGAAGTTGCCGTCGATCGGGACCACCCGGGCGCCCGCGATGAGTGCCTGGACCAGCTTGCCGGCGGCGACCTGGCCGCGCGGCACGATGACGGCGCATTCGATGCCGGCCGCGGCGGCGTAGGCCGCTGCGGAGGCGGACGTGTTGCCGGTCGAGGCGCAGATGACAGCGCTGGCCCCCGACTCGAGCGCGCGGGCCACGGCGACCACCATGCCCCGGTCCTTGAACGACCCCGTCGGGTTCATCCCCTCGACCTTGGCGTACAGGTTCCGAAGGCCGAGCGACGCACCGAACCGTCGCAGCGACACGAGCGGCGTGAACCCCTCGCCAAGGCTGAGCCGCGGTGTCGACGCGGTTACCGGCAGGAAGGAGGCGTAGCGGTCGACGAGCCGCGGTCGCTCAGTCATCGATCGGGTAGATCGTCGCGTCCCCCGCGTCCGGTGCGACCTCGAGGATGCGCTGGACTGCCGCCTCGGCCGTCATCGGAACGGTGCGCACGGCGGCACCGCCGCCGACGTCCAACCTTGGCATCGGCCAGTCCAGCCAAGATGCGGCCGGCCGGAAACGCCGGGCAGGACGGTGAACCAGGGGCGCATCGGCTGCGCGGCCTCCGCGCTCGGGGCTGCGCGCGAGGCCGGCGGCCGTCCCGCCCACGTGCTGCCGGCACGCCGGGCCACCGCCAGGAGGTCGCCCAGGACGGCGCTCGACGTCGCCTCGCCTCCCGCCCCGGGCCCGTCGAACCCGCACTCCCCGAGGGGCTGCGCGCGGATCTCGATCCGGTTCCGGACGTCACCCGTCCGCCCGAGCGGCGAGTCGCGCGGCACGGCGGTCGGTACGGCCGACGCGGCGCCGGACGCCTCGGCCACCGCGAGCAGCTTGATCGTGAGGCCGAGCGCCGCCGCGCCGGCGAGCTCGTCGGTCGTGACGCCGGTGATGCCGGAGCACCCGCGCCGCGCAGGGGACGGCGGGCACGTGGCCATGGCGTCCGGATCCGGCCACGCGCCGAACGCCAGCCGAGCGAGGATCGCCAGCTTGTTGGCGGCGTCGCGCCCTCCACGTCGTCTCGGGTCGGCCTCGGCGTAGCCGCGGTCCTGCGCGTCGCGCAGGACCGCCGCGTACGTGCCGCGGCCGTCGGCCATCGCGGACAGGATGTGGTTCGACGTGCCGTTGACGATGCCCCGCACCCGGTCCACACGATTGGCGGCCAGGTCGCCGGCCAGCGGCGCGAGGACGGGAATGCCGCCCCCAACCGCGGCCTCGAACCGCAACGAAGCGCCGGTCGCCCGCGCCGCGGCCTCCAGCTCCGGGCCGTGGTGCGCGACCACGTGCTTGTTGGCGGTCACGACCGCCTTGCCCGCGGAGAGCGCCGCCAGGATGAGCGTGTGCGCGGGCTCGTCCTTGCCCATCAGCTCGACGATCACGTCGGTCCGGGGGCTCGCCACGAGGTGGGCCGGCGCGTCCGTGAAGCGATCTCGGAAGGCCCCGGGCGACCGCCGCGTCGACGTCGCGGACGGCGACCCCGGCCGGCTCGACCGCCGCGCCACCCGCGCCCGCCGCCAGCCGGTCCGGCCACTCGAGCAGGCCGCGGACCACCTGCCGGCCCACGGTGCCCGCGCCGAGCACGGCGACGCGCAGGGCCGCCGCGCTCACGGCGCGGCGGCTGACGGTTGGGTCATCGGACCGATGGTAGTGGACCGGCAGGTCGGGCCGGCCGTGCCGGGATCAGGCCCCGTATCGGGCAGCCACGTCCGCGATCGCGGCCACGGCCGGCCGGCGATCCAGCGGTCCGATCGCCGGCAGTGACATGCCGGGGCCGCGCAGCCAGACGACGGAGCAGCCGAACGCCGCGGCGCCGGCGGCGTCCAGCCGTTGGCCGTGACGAACCCGATCCGCTCGGCCGGCCGTCCCACCGCCGCCGTGGCGAGTGCATAGACGGCCGGTGACGGCTTGAACGCGCGTGCGGCATCCGCCGACAGGAGCGCCGCGAAGCGATGCCCGATCCCGGCGCCGTCGAGCGTGGCGCGGATCATCGCGTCGGTGCCGTTCGACAGGATGCCGACCGGCAGTCGGGCGGCCTCGAGCCGCTCGATCAGATCGGGCACGCCCGTTCGCGGCCGGAGGCGGTACCAGGCGTCGTCCAGGGCCACCCGCAGCGTGTCGGGATCGAGCTCGAGCTCGGCGGCCGCGACGGACAGGGCGTCGCGGGTGACCTCGGCGAAGTCGCCCCAGCGTCCCATGCAGGTCCGGAGCCACGTCGCCTCGAGCTGTCGGGCGCGCCAGCGCGCGGCGAGGTCCGTGCCACGGCCGGGCGCCGCGGCCTCGCAGGCGGCATCGAGGCCGGCCAGGTCGACGAGCGTCCCGTAGAGGTCGAAGAAGACGGCGTCGACCGGTTGCGCCACGTCAGCCCCGCTCCGCCCGCCGCACCTCAGCCGAGCGCCCCGCGCAGCTCCGCGAGCGCCTGGCGGGCGTCCTCGACGGAGCCCTCGTCCTCGATCGTCGTGATGTCGCCCGGGTCCGCTCCCACGACGACCGACCGGAGCACCCGGCGCATGATCTTGCCGCTGCGCGTCTTGGGCAGCAGGCCAACGAACGACACCTCGCCGATGACCGCGACCGGTCCGAGCCGCCGCCGGACGGTCTCGCGCAGCTCGGCCCGCAGGCCCTCCGACGGCTCGTGGCCGGCGCGCAGGACGACGAACGCGGCGATGACCTCGCCGCGGAGCTCGTCCGGTTGCGCGGCCACGCCCGCCTCGGCGACCGCGGGATGCTCGAGGAACGCCGTCTCGACCTCGATCGTCCCGATCCGGTGGCCGGCGATCTTGATGATCTCGTCCGCTCGGCCCGCGAACCAGACGTAGCCGTCCTCGTCGATGTGCGCGGCGTCGCCCGTGGAGTACGCGCCGGGCACCCGGCTCCAGTAGTCGCGGGCGTAGCGCTCGGGCTCGCCCCACAGCGACGGGATCAGGCCCGGGAACGGGCGCCGGATCACCATCATCCCCTTTTCGCCGGCCGCCAGCTCCTGCCCGTCGGCGTCGACGACCGCGGCCTCGACCCCGGCCAGCGGGATCCCCGCCGAGCCGGGCTTGATGGGCAGCATCGCGATCCCCCACGGGTTGCCGAACACCGGCCCACCGGTCTCGGTCTGCCACATGTGGTCGATGACCGGGATCCGGTCGTCGAGGACGCGCCGCTGGAGCCAGTCCCAGGCGGGCGGATTGAGCACCTCGCCGGCCGAGAAGACACGCTCGAGTGGCGACAGGTCGTGACCGTCCGCGTGTCGCTCGCCGTGGCGCATCAGCGCCCGGATCGCGGTCGGCGACGTGAACAGGCCGGTGACCCGCTCGTCCGCCAGGCGGCGCCAGAAGTCGCCCGGCCCGGGATGGTCGAGGGCGCCCTCCCAGGCGATCGTCGTGCAGCCGGCGATGAGCGGCGCGTAGACGATGTAGCCATGGCCGACGATCCAGCCGATGTCCGAGGTCGACCACCAGCGCTCGCCGGCCCGGAGCCCGAAGACCCACTCACCCATCGCCGCGACGTGGACCTGGTAGCCGCCGTGGGTGTGGACCGCAAGCTTCGGCCTGGCGGTCGTGCCGGAGGTGGCGAGGATGAAGGCCGGCTCGTTCGCCTCCATCTCCTCGTGGCGGCCGTCACCGCCGGTGCCCGCGTCCAGGAACGCCGGCCAGTCGAGCTCACCCGGGAGGGGCGGCCGGCCGTCCTCGGAGCGCCGCAACACCACCACTCGCTCGACGGCTCCCCGTCCGTCGGCCAGCGCCGCATCGACGATCGGCAGGAGCGGCGTGGCGGCGCCCTTGCGGTACGTGACGTCGGCAGTCAGCACGATCCGGGAGCCGCTGGCCCGGATCCGGTCGCCGAGCGCCGCCTGGCCGAAGCCCGCGAACACGACGGAGTGGATCGCGCCGATGCGCACCGTCGCCAGCATCGTCACGATCGCCTCGACGGAGGTCGGCATGTAGACCGTGACACGGTCGCCCCGGACGATGCCGAGCGCTCGAAGGGCCGCCGAAGCGCGTTGGACCTGGTCCAGCAGCTCCGCGTAGCTCAGCTCGCCGCGGCCGCCGCGCTCGTCGATCGCCACCAGCGCCGCGCGATCGCCGTCGCCCGCCTCGACGTGCCGGTCGAGGGCGTTCCAGGCCAGGTTGGTGCGGCCACCGGCGAACCACCGGAACGACGGTGGATCGGGCTCGAAGACACGATCCCATCGGCGGAACCACGCGACCCGGTCGGCTGCGGTTGCCCAGAACGTGTCCGGGTCGACGGCCGCGGAGTCGAGCCAGTCGCGGACGCGGAGGTTCATCCGTACCTCGAGCGGGAGAGCGCCCGCCGGCGAGCGCTCCCCGGGGTGGTGTCAGGCCGTCGTCGTGGCGGCCCTGACGTTCTGCGTCTCGCCGCCGACCTCGTCCCAGATCCGGACGTCCTTCGTCTCGCGGACGTACCGCCAGCCGATGAAGACCGTGATCAGGGCAACGATGATCGGGTACGCGAGGCCCGCGTAGATGTTGCCCGTGGCCGCTGCCAGGCTGGCGCCGATGAGCGGCAGGAAGCCGCCGAACCAGCCATTCCCGATGTGGTACGGGATCGACAGCGAGGTGTACCGGATGCGGGCCGGGAAGTACTCGACCAGGAACGCCGCGATCGGACCGTAGACCATCGTGACGTACACGACCTGGATCCAGACGAGCGCGATGAGCATCGGGATGTTCGGGTTGAGATGGACCGCCCTCCCGGTGGCGGCGTCGGTCGTGGCCGGGCCGGCGAACTGGCTCATCAGGAGGTAGATCGGCACGTACGTGAGCGCGGCGAGCAGGCAGCCGCCGAGGATGATCGGCTTTCGACCAACGCGGTCCGACAGTCTCCCGAAGACGATGAAGAACGGCGTCGCGAGCACGATCGCGACACCGACGATCAGGTACGAGTTCTGGAACGAGATGCCGAGCGTGTTCTGCAGAAAGAAGAGCGCCTGGAACTGGCCCTGGTACCAGACCACGGCCTGGCCGGCCGTCGCGCCGAAGAGCGCCAGCAGGATCAGCCTCCGGTTGGGCGCGTTGCCGAAGCTCTCGCGCCACGGCGACGTCGACGAGTTGCCCCCGGCCTTGAGACGGGTGAACAGCGGCGTCTCCTGCAGCCGCAGCCGGATGATGAGCGCGAGGACGACGAGGACCGACGAGAGGAGAAACGGGATCCGCCAGCCGTACTCGCGGAAGGCCGCGTCACCCATCGTGATCCGGAAGAGCCCGACCACAGCCAGTGCCAGCACGAGCCCGACCGTCGCCGTCGTCTGGATCCAGCTCGTGTACTTGCCGCGCTCGTGATCAGGCGAGTGCTCGGCCACGTAGATCGCGGCTCCGCCGTACTCGCCGCCGAGCGCGAGGCCCTGGAGGAGACGCAGGGTCACCAGGATGATCGGAGCGAGGACGCCGATCTGCGCGTACGTCGGGAGGACCCCCACGAGCGCGGTCGCGGCGCCCATGAGCGTGATCGTCACCAGGAACGTGAACTTGCGGCCGATGATGTCACCGATCCGGCCGAAGAACGCCGCGCCGAACGGACGGACGGCAAAGCCGGCGCCGAACGCGGCCAGTGACGACAGGAGAGCGGCAACTTCGTTGCCTGGCGGGAAGAACTGCGTCGCGAAGAAGGCGGCGAGGACGCCGTAGAGGTAGAAGTCGTACCACTCGATGACCGTTCCGGCGGCGGACGCGCCGATCACGAACGGCAGCTTGTACTGGTAGGTCGAGCTCTGCTCGGACGTAGCCGTCGCGGTTGCCAAGGCATCACTCCCTGCCTGGGTCGGGCTCGGACGAACCACGGAGCACACGGCGATGGGCGCTCCGGGAAGGCACCAGTCTTCGGGTCCCGGCGTGACACCTCCTCTCGACCTGGCCGCTTCGTGAGGCGGCGCGTGGCGTGAGTCGCGCCATCGTGACGCATGGCGGCTCCGAATTGCAACCCGCGGCCGCCCGTCGTCGCCCGGCGGAGGCCGGATCGAGCTCGGCTACACTCGCTGGCCATGACCGTCCAGCCCCTTGCCGCGCCCGCGGCCGCGACCGGCAGCCCGGGGCAGCACCGCATCTTCAGCGGCATCCAGCCCTCCGGGATCGTCCACCTCGGCAACGACCTGGGCGCGATCCGCAACTACGTGGCGCTGCAGTCGCACTTCGAGGCGATCTACTGCATCGTCGACTACCACGCCCTGACGAGCACGCACCAGGCCGACGTGCTGCGCGAGCGGACCCGCCAGATGGCGGCGGCGCTGCTCGCCCTCGGGCTCGACCCCGACCGCTGCACCCTGTTCGTCCAGTCACATCGACCGGAGCACACGGAGCTCGCCTGGCTGTTCGCGACCGTGACGCCGGTGAGCTGGGTGGAACGCACCCCGACCTACAAGGAGAAGGCGGCCCAGCAGCCGGACGACGTCAACCACGCGCTGCTCACCTACCCGATCCTCCAGGCCGCCGACATCGCGATCTACCACGCCGACCGGGTGCCCGTCGGCAAGGACCAGGCGGCGCATCTCGAGCTGTCGCGCGAGATCCTGCGGGCGTTCAACCGACGATACGGCGAGACCTTCGTCGAGCCGCTGGCGGTGTACACCGAGGCGCCGCTGGTGCTGGGTACCGACGGCCGAAAGATGTCGAAGTCGATCGGCAACACGATCGACATCCTCGGCGACCCGGAGCTGGTCCGCCGGCAGGTCATGTCGATGGTCACCGACACCCAGCGGATCAAGCGGACTGACCCGGGCCGGCCGGAGATCTGCAACGTCTGCCAGCTGCAGCGCTTCTTCGGCGACGACTACGAGGCCCTGTGGGAGGGCGAGCGAACCGCCCGGACCGGGTGCGTCGACATGAAACGGCTGCTCGCCGACCGGATCACCACCCACTACGCGCCCGCTCGCGAGCGGTACCGGGAGCTCATGGCGGAGCCGGCGCAGGTCGACGGCGTCCTCGAGGCCGGCGCGAACCGGCTGCGACCACAGGCGGCGGCCACGCTGGCCACGGTCCGCGAGCGGATGGGGCTGCGCTGACCGACGGACCGGCTACCCGGCGTCGCACGAGCCCCGCGCCGCGCGGCGCCCGGGTCGCAGGCCGCCGGACTCTCCGTGGTGCGGTCAGCTCCCGTCGACCGGCCCGGACTACCATGGCGCCACGGATCGCGGCCGGCTCCCCTGGTCGTGACGTAGCGCAGGCGGAGGCGCGATGGCGGTGGAGCTGACCGACCGACAGCGACGCTGGCTCGACGCGCTCCTGGTCCTCGCCACGATCGCCGTCGGCTTCGTCGTCCTGGGCTTCATCGGCGACGTGTTCTTCTTCTTCGGCGACATCATCCTGATCTTCTTCCTGGCCTGGCTGCTCGCGTTCATGCTCAGCCCGATCGTGACCCGGCTGTCCGACGCCATCCCGTTCCTGCCCCGGATCGCCGCCGTGATCCTCGTCTACGGCCTGCTGCTCGGCGCGCTCGTCGTCCTCGCGGTGCTCATCGCCGGTGCGCTCCTGACGTCGATCCAGGACTTCGCCGAGACCGTCCCGACGCTGCAGAGCCGGCTCCCGGAGATCCTCGCGCCGTGGCAGCGCCGGCTCGATGCGCTCGGGCTGAGCCAGGTGAAGCTCGCCGATCAGGGCCAGATCTTCCTCTCGAACCTGACCGGGTACGCCCAGGGCGTCGTCGGCCCGCTGCAGCAGTTCGCCGTGGCCAGCCTGGGCGCGATCGCCAGCCTGGTCATCGTGCTGGTCCTGTCGCTGTACATCGCCATCGACCGCAACCGGGTCCTGTCGTTCACGTTCCGGCTCGTCCCGCCCGGGTTCAAGGAGGAGGCCCGGCTGCTCGAGCGGAGCGTCGCCCGGTCGTTCGGCGGGTTCCTGCGGGGTCAGGCGCTCATGGGCCTGATCTACGGCGGGATCGCCCTCCTGACGAGCGCGCTGCTCCGGCTCGAGTACCTGCCGGTGACGTCCGCGCTCGCCGGTGTCCTCATGGCCGTGCCGTTCTTCGGCCCGTTCGTGGCCTGGGCGCCACCCGTCCTGGTCGCCATCTTCGTCCACCCGGACGCGACCGTCCCGGTCGCGATCTCGATGGGCATCGGCTGGTTCGTCGTCATGAACCTCCTGCAGCCGCGGCTCATGGAGGAGGCCGTGGGCATCCATCCGATCGCCGTCCTCGGGTCCGTGCTCGTCGGGTCGAAGATCGCGGGCATCCCGGGTGCCATCTTCGGGATCCCGATCGCCGCCATCCTGTCGGCCTTCTTCTTCCACTACCTGGGCCGCAACCGGGACAACGGTCCGGTCGCCTCGCGAGCGGCCAGGCGTCTCGAGGTCCGCGAGGGCCGGCCGGTCCGGGTGCCGCGCGAGCCGGATCCCGTCGTCGACCCGGACGTCAACGACACCGTCGCGGCCGGCCCGTCGACGGTCCCGGGGATGGTCTCGCGCCCGTCGGCCGGCAACGCCACGCCCTCCGCGTCGCCGAGCCCCGCCCGCGCGGCGCCGGCCCGGCGGCCCGGACCCGCCACCCCGGGCGAGTGACGGCATGACCGAGGAACGGCGGCCCGGGCCGGGAGACGGAGCACGGTGGGACGGGCGCAGAGAGGACGCGCCGACGGACGGGAGCGGCCCGGCCGGGTCCGTCGGCCCTCGACCGGAGCAGCCGGAGATGACCCGCGAGCGGGCGCGGACGGAGCGCCGCGACCTCGACCTCGAGCGCGGTGAACCGGTCGCCGGCGGGGCGGCGCGTGGGGGCCCGCGCGCGCTGCGCCGGATGGCGCGGCCGATCGGCGCCTGGACGACGCGTCCCAAGATCCTCATCACGAACGACGACGGGATCGAGTCCCGCGGGCTGCTCGCGCTCAAGCAGGCGATGGACCTGCTCGGCGACACCACGGTCGTGGCGCCGGACACGAACCAGAGCGCCGTGGGGCACCAGAAGACGCTGATGCGGCCGTTGCGCGTCCGCGAGCGGACGCTCGGCGACGGCTCGCTCGGCTACTCGGTGGACGGCAGCCCGACGGACGCCGTCAGCCTCGCCTTCCTCGGCTACTTCCGGCACGGGTTCGACCTCGTCGCGTCCGGGATCAACTACGGCGCGAACCTCGGCGACGACATCACGTATTCGGGCACTGTCAGCGCCGCCATGGAGGCGGTGATCAACGGCTGCCCCGCGTTCGCGATCTCGCAAGAGTACTACCAGCATCCCGATTTCGCCCTTGCCGGACAGGCCGCCCTGGCCGTGGCTCGGAACATCCTCGAGCATGGCCTCTCGCGGGGCGAGCTGATCAACGTCAACGTGCCGGCCGTCTCGCCGGACGAGTCGGAGGGGTTCGAGGTCACGCGGCTCGGCAAGCGCGTCTACCAGGACCAGCTGATCGAGCGCGTCGATCCGCGCGGCATCCCCTACTTCTGGATCGGCGGTCCGCCGCCGTCCGGGCTGGCTGTCCCCGGCACGGACTTCCACGCCGTGGTGCATCGACGGATCGCCGTTACGCCCATCCACCTCGACCTGACCGGCCGTCGGCTGCTCAAGCGCCTGCGCAACTGGTCCTTCAACCTGTCGTCGCCGGAGACGCGCGCGGCGGGCGACGGGCCCGCGACCGCCCCGCCGGAGCCGGACGAGGCCGCCGCGGGCCCGTGGGAGCGGAAGGTCGGCGCGGAGGTGGCCAGGGAGCGTCGCTGACCGGCCGGTCGCCGGCGTCCCGCGCTGACGGACGCAGGACCCCCGGCGGCGGACATCGACGCATGTCCATCGCCGGGCGCGGACGTCTGCCCGGTGGCCGGGACCCGGCCGTCGGCCATCGTCTCGGCCATGAACGCACAGACGCTCAGCCCGGCCGCCCGGATCGATCGCCTGCTCCGCTCGGAGTCGACGATCTGGCTGAGCACGGTGGCGCCGGAAGGCACGCCACATCTCGTGCCGATCTGGTTCAGCTGGGACGGCGATCGCCTCTTCGTCGCCAGCAAGCCCAATGCCAGGAAGATCCGCAACCTTCGCCGGAACCCGAAGCTGATGATCGCGCTCGGCGAGCCCGACGAAGACTTCGACGTGGGGCTGATCGAATGCGAGGCGGAGCTCCCCTCGACGCCGACGTGCGACCTGCTGCCGCCGACCCACCTTGAGAAGTACGCGCGCCGGATGCGCGCGATCGGGCTCGATGCGGACGCCTACGCAGCGACCTACTCGCAGCCGATCCTCATCCGTCCCAAGCGGTTTCTGCCGTGGCACGGCCGGACCACGCCGGCGTCCGCCGCGGCGGTTCCGGGCGGGCCGGCGGCCCTGCGCCGGGCGGTCGAGCGGCTGCTCGCCCCGAGTGGGCTTCGCCGAGCCTTCGGCTCCGCCGGCGCCTGAGATCGAGGCGCTTCGGCTCGCCGCCGCCGGTTGATCGAGGCGGTCCCGACCCGGCGGCGGCACGTCGCGCGGCCTGTCGCCCGTGCCTCCCGGGAGTCAGCCGCGGTCCGACCGTGCCGGAATGTCCGCGCCGCGACGGTCCGGTGGTTCGGCCCGGCGGTTCGGTTCGGCCCGGCGGTCAGGTTCGGCCCGGCGGTCAGGTTCGGCCCGGCGGTCAGGTTCGGCCCGGCGACTGTCCGGCCCAGCACGTCGCTCCCGGCCGTCGCCGGGCACGCTCCCCGACCTCGGGCGCGGGTCGACCGGTTCACCCGCCAGTGCCGCATGGACGGTGCCGGCGGCGTCCTTCGCGGTCCGCTCCGCACCGGCGGCGGCGCGCCGGATCTGGCGACCGCGGGCGATCTCGTCGCGGCGCTGCTGCAGCGCCTCCGGCTCGATCACGCTCGCGGCCGCCGCGGCGAGCGCGGCGGCGGCGACCAGCAGCAGTCCGGTCAGATAGAACCAGAGCATCACGACGATCACGCCGCTCAGGGAGCCGTACGTCGCGCCGTAGTTTCCGAAGGTGCCGACGTAGAACGCGAACCCCCACGTGGCCGCGAGCCAGCCGACGGCGAACACCGCGGCGCCCGCGATCGCCCAGCGCCACGAGGGCCTGACGTTCGGGGCCAGCCGGAACAGGATGGCGACCGCCGTGACGAGCAGGGCGAAGGTCGCCGGCCAGCGGAGGAACCAGACCGCCGACCAGGCAAGGCCCGTGAGCCCGAACCGCGCCGCGATCTGCTCCGACAGGATGGCCCCGCCGACGATCGTGACGAACGAGACGAGGATCCCCGTGCCGCCGAGGATCGTCAGGCCGGCGGCGAGACCGTAGCGGTGCAACAGGTGCCGCGTTTCTTCCACGTCGTAAGCGCGGTTCATCGCCTTGATCAGGGCATTCGTGCCGCCCGTCGCCGCCCACAGGGCGCCCAGCGCGCCGATCGTCAGGAGCCCCGGCTGCGCGTTGCCGATCACCTGCCGGAGCTCCGGCTCGATGCCGCCCGCAATGTCGGGCGGGAGGTTGTCGCCCATCGCGCCGACGACGAGCTCGGCCGGGTTCTCGACGCCAAGCCACCCGGCGACGAACGCGCCGAGACCCGCCACGAACAAGCTGAACGGGAACAGCGCGAACAGGAACCGGAAGGCCAGCTCGGCCGCGAGACCCGGGATGTCGTCCTCGCGGGCGCGATTCACGAACCGGCCGGCGATCGTGCGGATCTGGACGCGGGTCATGGACAGCGAGGATGCCGCACAGGGATCGGCGCCTCGGGTTGCGGGACCGCGAGCCGGCTTGCAGGTCCCTTTCGGCCGCGCCGCGCAGGCCAGCCCGCGGTGCAGGCGGGCCCTCGCAAGCCTGCTCTTACGCGAACGGCCGCCGGTGGCACACTGGCGGATGGTCTCCGCCGGTCAGACTCCGGCCGTGGATGCCATCGAGCTGCACCGGGACGCGGCGGATCACGAGCTGGTCCGCGCGTTTGCCGCGGTGGTTCGCGACCTCGCCCTCGAGCGCCGGGACCTGACCGATCCGCTGACCGCGATCGAGGCCGATCGCCTGCTTGCCGAGCAGGTAGCCGGCGGAGCGGTGGAGTTCCTGCGTCGCAGCGGTTCGGGCCGCCCGTCTGGTCGGTGCACCGGGACGCGGTCGTGACGACGGCCATCGCCGGCGCGAGCCGTCGGGCGGCGGCGAGGTAGCGCACGGCGGCCACCGGTCGCGGCGAGGTGGGCCTCCAGCCCTTCGCTAGGCGCCGAGCCGCACGACGGCCGGGTCGACGCCGAACACGGCGCGGATCCGCTCCGGGGAGAGCACCTCCGCCGGCGTCCCGTCCGCGACCGCGACGCCTCGGTCGAGCAGGACGAGGCGCGGGAAGAAGTGGGCCGCCAGTCGAAGGTCGTGGAGCACGGCCAGGATCGTCGCGCCGTCGCGCTCGTTGAGGTCGACGAGGAGCTCCATGGTCTCGACCTGGTGACGGAGATCGAGGTGAACCGTCGGCTCGTCGAGGACCACCACCGGAGCGCCCTGCGCGACGGCCAGCGCAATCAGGACCAGCTGCCGCTCGCCGAGCGAGAGCTCGCGCGCATCCCGCCCGATCAGGTGACCGACACCGACCCGGTCGATCGCCGCTGCGATCGCCGCCCGATCGGCGGGCCGGGGACCACGGAACGGGTCCTCGTGCGGCAGCCGCCCGAGTCCCACGACCTCCTCGACGGTCGTCGCGAAGGGGATCGACGCCTGCTGCGGCACGACCGCGACGCGACGCGCCACCGCGGTGCGGTCCAGGCGGTCGAGCGGCTCGCCGGCCAGCGTGGCCGTGCCGCGGCTCGGGCGAAGGACGCCGGTCACCGTCCGGAGCAGGGTTGACTTGCCGGCCCCGTTCGGACCGATCAGCGCGACCCGCTCGCCCCGGGCGACCGAGAGGTCGACGCCGTCCAGGACCCGGCGGCCGCGGTACTCGACGGTGACGTCGCGGAGCTCGATCACAGCTCGTAGCCGGTCCTGGTCCGGCGGAGCAGCACGAGGAAGAACGGGGCGCCGATGACGGCCGTCACGACGCCGACCGGGATCTCGCCGAGGAGCCGCGCGGCGAGGTCGGCGACGGCCATCAGGCTCGCCCCGAACAGCGCCGACAGCGGCACCACCAGCCGTGCGTTCGGGCCGACGAGGAGCCGCACGACGTGCGGTACCACGAGGCCGACGAACCCGATGAGACCGCTCACTGCGACCGCCGCCGCGGTGATCAGCGACCCGAGCGCAAGCAGGATCGCGCGTTCCCGCGGCACGTCGACGCCGAGGTGCGTCGCCGTCTCCTCCCCGAGCAGCAGCCCGTTGAGCGACCGGGCACGACCGACCACGAGCAGGGAGGCCAGCACGATGAGCGGTGCGGCGCCCGCGAGGCGACCCCATGACGCGGCGTCGAAGCTGCCGAGGAGGTAGGCGAAGATCTGGCGAAGGGCTGCCCCGGAGAGATGCATGGCCATGGCCAGCCCCGCCGCCAGCAGCGAGCCGACCGCGTAGCCCGTCAGCAGGAGGCTGGTCAGGGGCGCCATCCCGCCGATCCTCGACAGCCGGTAGACCGTGAGCACCGCGGCCAGCGCGCCGAGAAACGCCAGGCCGTGGAGCAGCCCGAACTCCAGGACGAGAACCCGGACCGGGATGAGCACCGCGATGGCGGCGCCCAGCGCCGCCCCCGACGCGGTGCCGAGAACGTACGGATCAGCCAGCGGATTCCGGAGCAGGCCCTGGAACGTGGCGCCGGCCACGGCAAGCCCGAGGCCCACGATCATCGCCGTCAGGACGCGCGGCAGCCGGAGGTCCCAGACGATCGTCTCCGTCGCCGGGGACCAGGTCCGGGCGACGTCGAGGGCGAACAGCCGCTGGCCGAGAATCGCCAGGGTGTCGCCGGGGGCGACGGCGACCGTCCCGAAGCCGACGCCCGCCACGAGCGCGACGAGGAGTGCGCCGAGACCGGCCGCCGCGAGCGCGAACGGCCGCCGGCGCGCCGGCGCCGGCGGCGTCAACGACCGCGGCTGGGCGAGCGCCTCGCCGAGCGCGGCCACGCTCGCTCAGTCCTCGGGCAGGTCGAGGTCCGGGTGGATCGCCTCGGCCAGCTGCCGCAGGCCCTCGAGAAGGCGCGGGCCGGGCCGCGTGATGACGATGTCGTCGACGGGCCGGATGGCGTTCTCCTTCACGGCCGTCATCCCGCTCCAGCCCGGACGTTGCGCGACCGCTTCCGGCGTCACCCCGTAGGCGGCGTCGCCGAGCAGGATGATCTCGGGATCCTCGGTCACGAGGCGCTCCAGCGGGATCGAAAAGTCGGTCGTGCTGCCGGTGGTGATCGGACCGCCGCCGGCGATCTCGATCATCTCCTCGATGAACGAGTCGTCCGCCGCCGTGAAGATGTCCTGCGTCGCGTCGAGCTCGTAGAACACACGCGGGTGGTCGAGGTCCTCGGTCGCGTCGGCGACCTCCGCGAACCCCTCCTCGAGGGCCGTCGTGAGCTCCGCCGCCTCGGCCGGGCGGCCGACGGCTGTCCCGATCAGCTCCATGTCGGCGAACACGGTCTCGACGTCGGGCGCGTAGGTGACGATGACCGGGATGTCGAGCGAGCGGAGCTGGTCGATCGCCGCCGGGTCGTTGAAGTTGTTGCCGCCGGCGATGACGAGGTCGGCCTCGAGCCCGACGATCTTCTCGACGTCGACGGCGGTGAACGACGCGACGTCCGGGAGCTCGACGGCCTCCGGCGGGTAGTCGTCGAAGTCCGTCGTCGCGACGACCCGGTCGCCGGCGCCGATCTCGAACAGGATCTCCGTGGTGGCGGGCGTGAGCGAGACGATCCGCTCCGGTTCGGCGGGAATCGTCACCTCGGTGCCCTCGTCGTCGGTGAGCGTCACCGGGAACGCGGCCGTCGCGCTCGGGGCCGTGGATGCGCTTTCGGCGGCCGAGGGTGCCGCGGTCGCGGCGGGAGACGTCGTCAGCGGGGAAGCGGCGGTGCTCGATGGGGCGGCGCCGGTGCCGCAACCGGCGACGGAGATGACGAGCGCGATCAGCGCGCCGGCGGCGTGTGCGCGGAACCGCGCCCCGGCGAGGGTGAAACGGGCGTCCACGGCGGGTCTCCAGCAGAAACGGGGGCGCGAAGGGCACGAGAAAGCCCCTCGCGATCGACGCAGAGGGGCGCTCAGCCGGACGGACGCATCGGTGCCTCCCCTTTCTCTCGAAGGTCGAGCAAACCTCCGCGCAGGTCGGCGACCGGACTCGCAGCGCCGGAGCGCTGCTCACCGTAGCGGGACTGTGCCGGACTCTCACCGGCTTCGCGCCTGCGCGGCTTGTCGTGTTGTCCGGGCGAGCGTAGCACAGCGGCCGGGCGCCTCCGCCTCACGGATCTCGTGGCGTCCGGCACGCCGACGGCGCCGGATACGTGGCGGATAAGCGCCGCCTGCGACGATGGCGGCCTCGCCCTCCTCCCGCCACTCCGTTTTCCGCCGGAGGAGGTTCAGCATGGTAGACAGACGATGGCTCATGCGGCTCGGCCCACCGCTCGTCAGTGCGCTTTCCGTCGGCCTGATCGCGTCGAGCTCGCTCGGCGTGACGGATCGCCCGTGGGAGCCGCGGCGCTGCTCCGGCGGAGCGAACGCCCTCGCTGCCTCGCTTGCCGCGACGGCGCCATCGGCCCCGCGCGATCTGGCTCGGACGCCGTGGTTCACGCTCGATCCGGTGGTCGACCAGGACGGCACGCTCACCGGCCAGCGCCTCCGGATCGGGATCGGTCCGGACCGCGCGCGGTACCTCGATCTGCCGCCGGAGTCGACGGCCGCCGGGCCGTTCGGGCGTCTCGTACTGGCCGTCGCGGACGATGGGTACCGATCGGAGCTGCGCGGCTTCGACCGCATCGCGGACTGCTGGTGGGCCCTCGGGTCGGACACGGACGTGGTGCGGCGCGCGACGGTGGACCCGGCGGGCGTGGCAATCCACGAGCACCGCGTGGACCGCGAGACCCGCGCAGATCTGGGCGTCTGGCGGAGGCCGCTCGACGGCTCGGCCGCCACGCAACAGCTGCCGCCCCTGCCGCCGGACGAAAGCGTCGGCGTCACGTTCTCCACGACGCTGACATGGAGCGTCGAGGGCGACCGCCTCGCGGTCCAGTCGTGCGGTGCCGTCCAGTGCCGGACCCGTGTGCTGGATCCGGCCACGGGCCATATCGAGCTCCTGTCGGGATCCGGCCAGGGCGAGCTCGTCGGTCTCGTGGGCGACCGCGCCGTTGCCTACGCCGCCTGCCAGGGACTGCCGTGCGCGCTCCTCGCCATCGAGGTGCCGACGGGCGTCGCCACGCGGATCGTGCCGGCCGCCGGCCTTGCACGTCTTGCCGGAACACCGGGTGACGTGCGGATCGTCGCCGAGACCGGGCTTGCCGGCGGAACCCTCGAGGTGCGCGACCTGGACGGCACGCTCGAACGGACCGTCGAGCTGCCCGACGACGCCGTGCGCCTGATGCCCGGTTCGGAGCGAGCCGCGGCCGGCGTGGCGGCGCCGCCCGGTTGGCTCGTCCTCGCCCCCGACGGCCGGTCTCCGGAGCGTGCCGTTCTCACCAACCTCGACGACGGCCGGACCGTCGAACTCCGGGAGGTGCTCCGATGATCGACCGGACCGCACGCAGGCCTCGGACGCTGGAGCGCTTCGCTCCTGTGCTGGCCGTGCTCGGACTGATGCTCGCCGCCGTGCCCGCGCTTGGCCATGCGCCGGATCCCGTCATCGGATGGCCGGCATGGAACCAGGGCCAGGTCGTCCGCTACCGCTGGATGGCTGGGGTCCCGCCCGCGGCGATGCAGACGGCGATCAAGGCAGGCGCCGCCGGCTCCAACGCGAGTCGGGCCTCGCGCGCACCCACCTTCGTCTACGACTCCGCCGGGACGAGCACCGTGGAGTACGGGACGAGCGTCTTCTGCGGCGTCAACGGGCTCGCCTGTGCCGACGCGCGGAACGCGCCGCACACGTTCGGGTGGCGTTCCGCAACCACGGTTATCGCTTTGACTGGGGCACGCTCCGCTGGTGCCAGATGTTGAGCACCGTCACGGACGGTTGCTTCGACGTCGAGAACATCGCCCTCGACGAACTCGGGCACGTGCTCGGTCTCGGCCATCACGTGAACCACTACGACAACCGCGACTACGGCGACTCGGTCGTCCAGACGACCAGCCGGGCGCGTCCGCGTGCGTTCTGGAATGCTCACAAGTTGGGGCGCTGCGACACCGCGACGCTCCAGACGCGCTACGACATGACCTCGACCTCGGCGCTCTACTCGTCCTGCCTCAACCTGGCCGTCAATCTCAGGCTGCGGTCCTCCGCGACGTCGATCAGCAGCCGGTCCTCGGTGACGTTCACGGCCACGTTGGTCGTCGGCGACAACGCTGGCGACGGCCGCCTGACGGGCAACCCGATCTCGAACCGCACGATCCAGCTCCAGCGACGGCCTCGCGGCACGACGACGTGGACGACGGTCGGGACGATGAGCCCATCGACCACGTCGGGCTCGTACACGTTGCGCCAGTCACCGACCGCCACGTACGAGTGGCGCGCCGTGTTCCCGGAACCGTCGGGCGAAGGGCTGCGCGGCGCGGCCTCGACGGCGGTCACCGTCACGGTCAGCGGGTGCAGCGGGACGACGTGCCCCCAGTCCGCTCCGGTCGACACCGCTGCGGACAAGGTCGACGGAGGCTAGCCATGGAATCGGTCCGCCCGCTCGGTGGGGTGGTCGTTCTGCTGGTGGCCATCGTTGCCTGTGGTGGCCGGGCCGAGCGGTCCAGACCGGCGGCCTCGGACATCGGCACTCCGCCGGCGGCGGCCACCGCATCCGCGGCGCTCGGCGGGCCCACGGGCTCGCCGTCGCCGGGGACGGCCGGGCCCGCGTCACGGTCGCCTTCCCATGCCGCGGCGTCGAGGTCGGCACCCACACGGGGGCCGAAGGCGGAGCGTCCGCCCGCCGCGACCCTCGTCGCCTCGGGCGTCGCGGTCGAGGGCAAGGTGGGTTCCTACACGTGGGCCGGTCTGAGCAACTCGGCTCCCTGGCTCCCGGCGCGCGCGCTTCCGCCGTCCGCCGTAGCGCCCAGCTCAGAGGTCGAGGTCCGGATCGCCGCCGAGCACCCCGTCGAACAGTGGGTGGCACGAGCCGCCGCCGCCGGCGACGCCGACGGATCGACGATCATCCCGGTCGGTCAGGGCGGCGGGCTGCCGCGGTTCCTCGTCCCCGCCGTCGGGCCGACCGTCGTTGCGGTGCACGTCGTGTTTGCCGATGGCGCCGGCGATGCCACGTACTACTGGCATCTCGATACCGAGTAGCGGTCCGGCGTGGCGCCGGCGCGGGTGGCAGACTTGCCACCTTGCCCGCGCTGCGTCGTCCGCCGTCGTCCGCCCGTCGCCGGCTGCGCCGGCTCGGGCTGGCTGCGGCGGTGGCCTTGTCGGGGACCGGATGCGGCCCGGCCGACCGCGAGACGGAGCGACCGCCGGCGGCGACGGCGCCGACCTCCGGCCTCGTGGTGCTCGCCGGCGAGCCCGGGGCGACGTCGCTCGTTGTCCACGACGCGGCCGGCGTGGCGGAGACCGTCGCGCTGCCGGACCGCGGCGCGGCCTGGATCTCGGCCGCTCCCACCGGTCGGCTGGTTGCGACCCTGGAGGGCGGCGAGATGCAGGTGAGCGACCCGATCGGAGGCACCGGCGACCTGGCCTGGTCTCCCGTTCCCGCGCCGGACGACGCGCTGCCGCCCGATCCGCCCCTCTTCGGGACCTGGTCGCCGGACGGCAGGCGCGTCGCCGCGATCGCCACGGACTTCGGCGTCGAGAGCCGGCTGACGGTCCTGGTCGTGGAGCCGATCGACGGCACGACCCGCTCCCTGCCGATCCCGCGACGCCCGGTGATCGCGCCGCCGACGTGGCTGGACGCCGAACGGATCCTGGTCCAGACGACGACCGGTCTGGCGATCGTGGAGCCGAGCACCGGGCACCTCGGCGCCGGACCGCCGCTCGACGTCGGGCCGGGCGTCTCGATCGCGAGTGCGGCGACCGGGACGCTGCTCGCCATCGCTGCGCCCGAGGGAGCTGCCATCGACATCCGCGATCGCGATGCCTGGCTGGCCGGCGACCGCGGCGATCCCGGTGCCCGGATCTCGGGTATCGGCGAGATCGGCGCCCTCGCGCTCGACGGGCCCGGCGACCGGCTCGCCGTGCTCTGGCAGTCACCGGAGGCCCCTGGGACCGTCGTTGTCTACGCGCGCGCCGAGAGCTGGCGGGAGGTCGCCCGGCTCAGCCTGCCCGGCGAGAGCGCACGGGCGGCGATCGACTGGTTGCCGCCGCCGCCGGCCGGCTCGCGACCGATCACGCCCGGGCGGTCATGAACCGCGCGGACCGGTCGTGCCGGGCTCGCACCCGGCCGCGAGACGCGCGTCAGGCGCTCGGGACGCCGTGCGCCGAGAAGATCGACACCTGCGCGTCCTCGGGCAGCATCGCGCCCATGATCTTCTGCAGCGTCAATAGATGGACGCACGAGGACCAGCTCTCGAAGTAGTGGCAGGTGCAGTGCCACTGACCGGCGTCGAGGCTCACGTGATGCGTGTCGTTGTCGCCGCGGAACGTGAGCGAGAGGCGGTCGATCGTGATCCGGTCCAGCTCACGCGCGTACCGGTTCGCCTTCTCAACCTTGCCGATCAGGGAGCTGTGCATCGCGGTGCTACCTCCGTCGCCCCTTGGGGCGCTCCCGGGGCCGCCGTCCGGTCGATGCACCTCGACCGGTGATGGCGGTCGCGAGCCCAAGCCTACACCGGCCGACCGGCCCGGTCACCCCCGAATCGGCCAGCTGGCGTCGCCATCGGGCGACGCGTCACTCCTCCGGCGCCTCGAGGAACACGTCGCGCATCACCGCGTCGAGCGGCCCCGGGCGACCCTCGAAGCCGATCGTCCAGACCCCCGTCCCGAGCAGGTCACTCTGCTCGATCCACGTCCACTTGTGGCGCGCCGCGCGGGCGTCGTCGAAGTAGAGCTGGTACCAGCGCTCGGCGCACCCGTCGCACGGCCTGGCCCGGTACGGCACCCACGCCACCTGCTCGCGCTTGTCGTAGCGGGAGCCGTATCGCTCCGCCAGGCGGATCGCCCGCTCGAACGGGACGTCCGAGCCGCCGCCCTGCGTCCGCGCGTTGAGCTTGTCGCCGGCGGTCGGCCAGGTGTGCCCGTAGTACGGCACGCCGACGATCAGCTCGTTTGGCTCCACCTCGCGGAGAAGACTGTCGACCGTCTCGACGAGGTCGTAGCCCGGGCCGCCCATCGGGGCCGTCGAGCCGGCGCGGCTCGACCAGTTACCGGCGTAGTGGTACCCCATCAGGTAGACGGCGTCCGCCGCGTCCGGGCCGGTCGCCGCTCCGACGTCGTACGACTCGTGGTGACCGACGACGCAGAACGTAAGCTGCAGTCCGGGCGCCACCCGATCGAGCTCGCGGCGGACGACCCGGACGAAGTCGGTGAACTCGTCCTTCTGGCCGGGCGGGATCGGCTCGAAGTCGATGTTGACGCCGTCGGCGCCCCGTCGCGCCACCTCCCGGGCCACGTCCCGCGCCAGCCGGTCGCGACGCGTCTTGTTCGCGAGCAGCCGTTTCGCGGCCGCCGTCTGCCCGGCCGACCACGCGAAGCGCTCGAGGGAGATGACGACCCTCGACCCGTGCCGATGCGCCGTCTCGATGAGTCGCTCCATCCGGTCCGAGTTCCAGGCGTTCCAGCCCGCGTCGCGGGCGATCGTGCCGTCACCCGTCGCCTCGAGCGAGAAGTAGGCGACGGTCGAGACCACGTCCCAGTTCATCGTCTCGATCGCGTAGTCGAGCTGGTCGACCGTCACGAACGCCATCACCTCGTTCGACATGCCCTTGGCCGCGAAGCCGAACTTCCTGCTGTCGTGCGCGACCGCGTCCGGTGGATCGGCGGAGCCGGACGGCGACGCGCTTCCGGGCGCCGCCGAAACGGCCACCGTGGGGGACGGCGAGGCGGGCATGGACGACGGCGATGCCGGAGCGTCCGTCGCGGCCGGCCCACGGGTCGCGGCCGGGCTCGACGCGACAGCGGACTGGGCGGGGCCGTTCGACGCGCCGGGGTCGCCCGAGGCGGCGCCACCTCCGGCGGACGGCGGGGCGACGACGGGCGGCACGCTCGGCGACGGCGCGGCGCTCCGCGACGGCGCCGCGCTCGCCGGCGGGGTGGCGGCCGCTCCATCAGCCGGGGGCGGCGCGACGGGCGGCGGCGTCCCGCCGCAGCCCACGGCGAGGACGAGCAGCAAGGAGCGCGCGGCGGGTCGGGCGGGTCGCATGCAGTTCCGGCGCGGGCGCGGTCGGTGGCCGCTACGGCGCGCTCGTGCCCTCCCTTCCGAAGTCGTCCTCGAGGCGCTCCACGTCGTCGAGCTCGGGCGTCGAGACCTCGACGAGCTCGCACCGCTCGATCGATTCGTAGCGGTGGATCCGGCCACTGGCGACGCGTCGGTGGTCGCCCGGCCCGAGCTCCTCCTGGCGGACTTCGCCGTCGTCGTCCTCGAGGAAGAGTCGGAGGCGACCGCTCAGCACCAGGATCGACTCGTCCTTCACGGCGTGGCGCTGGAGCGAGAGCCGCCGGCCGCTCTCGATCACGAGGGTCTTGCCGCAGTAGCGGTCCGTGAGCGCCCAGATCTTCTCGTGACCCCACGGCTTCTCGACCCGGCGCGTCTCCGGCGACCCGGGCACGGGCGTCGTCTCGGCGCTCATGACGCGCGTACCAGCCGCTCGCCGGTCTCGAGCAGCGCCTCGCGGAGTGACTCGGAGGTGGCCTCTGTGTAGACGCGGACGAGCGGCTCCGTACCGGAGGCCCGGACCAGCAGCCACGAGCCGTCCGCGACGAAGAACTTGTACCCGTCGCCGGTGGTGAGCGGGTCGATCCGTGCGACGCGCTGCCCGGCGAGCTCGGCCCGGACCGTCCGTTGGAGGTGCACGAGCAGCCGCCGCTTGGTCTCGGGGTAGGCCGCAGGATCGACGTGGACGTCGATGCGTCGATACCACGACGGCCCGGCGATCTCGTGGAAGTGCTCGAGCGCCCGCGACACCGGCCACCGGCCGGCCGCCTTCTCCCGCAGGAACAGGTCGAGCAGCAGCAGGTCGGCGTAGATCCCGTCGCGCTCCGGGAGATGCATCCCGAACCCGAACCCCCCCGACTCCTCCGCCCCCATCATGGCGCCGGTCTCGATCATCTTCGGCCCGATGAACTTGAAGCCGACGGGCGTCTCGTGCACCGCGATCCCGAAGCGCTCACCGAGCCGCCCGCCCATCGACGTGTTGTTGACGCTGATCACGACCGGGTCCCGCCACCCACGGTGCTCCGCGAGGTAGTACATCAGCAGGCCCGTCACCTCGAGCTGGTGGATGAAGGTCCCCCGCTCATCGGCGGCGCCGGCGCGATCGGCGTCGCCGTCGAGCAGGAGGCCGAGGTCGTAGCCGCCGCCGGCGAGGATCGCCAGTGCCTGGTCGACGTGCGGCCGGATCGGCTCCGGGTTGATGCCGCCGAAGAACGGGTTGCGCTCCTCGTGGATCTCGGTCACGCGGATCCGCCCGCCGGACAGCAGGCGCGGGAGCCACCCGGCGCCGGCGCCGTACATCGGCTCGACGAGCAGGTCGACGTCGGCGGACCTGAGCGCGTCCAGGTCGACGGTCCGGCGCACGAACCGCTCGTAGCCCGGGAACGGGTCGAAGCGCTCCACGAGTCCGGCGTCCTCGGCGTCGGCGAACGGCCGGCGCTCGACGCTCGTGCCGGCGTTGCGTTCGATCTGACGCTCGATGACGGCCAGGATGTCCGGGCCCGCGGCGGCTCCGCTCGGCGCCTTGACCTTGAAGCCGTTGTCCGTCCACGGGTTGTGGCTCGCCGTGATCACGATGCCGGCCGCGGCGCCACGCTGGACCACCTCGTACGAGCTCATCTGGGTCGGTACGGCCTGCGCGGCGAACGCGACCGGGATGTCGTGCGCGAGCAGGACCTCCGAGGCGGCCATCGCGAAGTGCTCCGAGGCGAAACGCCGGTCGTAGGCGACGACGACGCCGTTCTCCTGCGCCCCGCGATCGAGGACGTAGCGGGCAACGCCGTCCGCGCACCGCCGAACGTTCTCGAACGTGTAGTCCTCGGCGACCCGGGCGCGCCAGCCGTCCGTGCCGAACACGATGGGCGCGGCGGCCGGAGGGGCGGCGATGTCGGTCATGCTGGCAACGCTCCTGAGCAGCGGGCAAGCAGCGCGTCCACCTGCGCTTGAAAGGGGCGCGCGCCCTTCAGCACGGCCGTCGTCTCGGACACGGTGATCGTACCGTCGCCGGCCGGCTCGGCGAGCAGGCTGCCGTCCCGATCGGAGACCGCCAGGTCGTCCGAGGTGACGCGCGCCGAGTCACCCGGTCCCAGCACGCGCGCCTCGATCGGCGGCAGGCCGAGCGCCGCGAGCAACGAGGTCCAGCTGCCGAGATCGGACCAGCCGACGTCCATCGCGCCCATGATCACCCGTCCCTCGCGCGCCGCCGGCTCCATGACTGCGTGGTCGATGGAGATCGACGGCACGGCGGCGTATGCCTCACGCAGTGCGTCGGGATCGCCGAGAGCACCGGTGATCGGGCCCACAAGGGACGTGTATCGCGCCAGCGCGTCCTGGACGGCGCCGCGCTGCCAGAGGAACATCCCGGCGTTCCAGGCGGCCCCCGGCTCGCGCGCGAGCTCCCGGGCGCGCGCCGGCGCCGGCTTCTCGTCGAAGCGGTCGAGCACGAACGCCGGAATGCGACCGTCCTGACGGCGCGCGGGATCCGGTCGCAGGTAGCCGTACTCGATGGCCGGCCAGTCGATCCGGACGCCGAGCGTCACGAGCGGCCGCTCGACGCCGAGCGCGCCGTGCGCGAGCTCCGCCTCGGCTGCCGCGAGGACGTCCCGGAAGCCGGGCTCGTCGTCGATCCACTGGTCCGCCGGCAGGACGACCATCACCTCGTCGTCCGGGCGGTCGATGGCCGCGGTGGCCAGCGCGATCGCCGCTGCCGTGTTCCGCGCCGAGGGCTCGATCACGAGCCGGACACCCGGCTCGTCCGCCCGGACGAGGCTCGCGTACCGACCATCCGCGACGCAGAAGACGTCAGCGGGCCCGACGAGTGGTGTCACCCGACGGACGGTGCGCTGGAAGAGCGTCTCCTCCCCGAGCAGCGGCAGAAACGGCTTCGGGCGGTCCGGCCGGCTCAGCGGCCACAGGCGAGTGCCGCCGCCTCCGGCGAGGATCACGACGTACATGCCGGGTCATTCTAGGTGCGAGCCGGGCCGTGACGGCGCCACGTGCGGGCGGGGAGGCACAAACGCTGCGGCGGCGGGAGGTGGCCGCGCCGTCCCCAGCCGGGCACCCGGGCGACCGGGCTAGTGGATGCGCGGGTCGCAGGCCTGGTCGGAGCCGTCCGCGTCGCGCGGGCAGAACAGCGGCACCCCGACACGTGCGCCGCCCTCGAGCGTGAATACGACGACGGCCGGCACGACCAGTGAGTCGGGGAGCGGCTCCTGCCCGGATGGCGTGTCACCCGCCTCGTGGAGGGACCGATCGGTCACGCGCGGGTGCTCCGGCCGTGCCGTGTCGAGCTCCCTGGCGGCGCGGAGGGTCAGGAGGCTGCAGCGGATCTCGGACAGCTCCAGTTCCTCGCATGTTCGCTCGGCGCCGACGCTGACGCGCGGGTCGGTCATCTCGACCTGCTGGGCGCCGCAGGCGACCGCGACGGCGAGGACGCCTGCGGCAAGCAGCCGACGCGTCACCGCGCGGGTCGCCCGTGGCCCCGGTGAAGCCGGCCCGGCCGTGATCGGCACGGCGGAGCCGTCGCGGGACGCGGGTCTCACCGGGTCAGCGGCCGGCGGCGACCGGCTCCGCCTCGGGCAGGCCGGCCTCGGCGCGCAGGAGCGCCGCCTTGTCGGTCCGCTCCCACGGGACGTCCAGGTCCTCGCGGCCGAAGTGGCCGTAGGCGGCGGTCTGCCGGTAGATCGGCTGGCGGAGCTCGAGCGCGGCGATGATCGAGGCCGGCCGGAGGTCGAAGTGCCGCTCGATCATCGCCTGGAGCTCGTGATCCGGAACCAGACCCGTCCCGAATGACTCGACCGAGAAGGAGATCGGGCGGGCGATCCCGATCCCATAGGCGACCTCGACCTCGAAGCGATCGGCGAGACCGGCGGCCACGACGTTCTTGGCCACCCAGCGCGCGGCATAGGCGCCCGATCGGTCGACCTTCGTCGGGTCCTTGCCGGAGAACGCGCCGCCGCCGTGACGGGCCATGCCGCCGTAGCTGTCGACGATGATCTTCCGGCCCGTGAGGCCCGCGTCGCCCATCGGGCCGCCGGTCACGAACCGGCCGGTCGGGTTGACGTGCATGACGGGATCGTCCGGTCGAAGGTCCCGCGGGATGGTCGGCAGGATGACGGCCTCGACGACGTCGCCGCGGAGCCGCTCGGCGCGGACGTCCGGGTCGTGCTGCGCAGAGACCACCACCGTCCGGACGCGCTTCGGCACGCCGCGCTCGTACTCGACCGTGACCTGCGTCTTGCCGTCCGGGCGGAGATAGGGCAGCTGGCCGGACTTGCGAACCTCGGCCAGCCGTCGGGCCATCCGGTGGGCGAGGGCGATCGGCAGCGGCATCAGCTCCGGTGTCTCGCGGCACGCGAAGCCGAACATCATTCCCTGGTCGCCCGCGCCGAGCTCCTCCGACGGCGCCTTGTCCTCCCGGATCTCGAGGGCGGCGTCGACGCCCATCGCGATGTCCTTCGACTGCTCCTTGACGGAGACGAGCGTGCCGCAAGTCAGGTAGTCGAAGCCGTACTCCGCCTTCGTGTAGCCGATCTCCCGGACGGTCTCGCGGACGATCGACTGGAAGTCGACGTAGCCGCGTGTCGTGATCTCGCCGAGCACCATCACGAGACCCGTCGTCGTGGCCGTCTCGCACGCAACCCGGGCCTCGGGGTCCTCGCGGAGGATCGCGTCGAGAATGGCGTCCGAGACCTGGTCGCACAGCTTGTCGGGATGCCCCTCGGTGACCGACTCGGACGTGAAGAGGTACTGATCGGCGTCGATGATGCTGGTCATCAATCTCCCTCGGCGGCTCGGCGCCGCTCAGCCGTCCGGCCGCGCCAGGCGGGCCGGAGCGGCAGCACGCGAAGACGACGGCTGCGCCCTGGCGTGGCGAACGCTCCGCCGTGGACGCTTGGTCGGGTTCCCGCGAGCGGCCGGTGCGGCGGCTGCGCGACACAGCGCGCCGTCGCGGCGGAGCGTACCACCGGGTCCCGGGGCGGCGGCGCGGTAAGGTTCCGCGCATGACGCACGCCGGCAGCGCAGCGGACCAGGCCGGCACGGAGGAGCAGCGGCCATCCGCCGCGACACCGCCGAGCCAACTCGTCACGGAGGCATCGCACGCTGCGGCGCTCGACGCCGCGGACTCGCTGGGCGACTTTCGCCAGCGGTTCGTCGTCCGTGACCCGCGTCTCGTGTACCTCGACGGTAACTCGCTCGGCCGCCTGCCGCGCGCCACCGTGGAGCGGCTGCGGGAGGTGGTCGACGACGAATGGGGCGGCCAGCTCGTCCGCGGCTGGGACCACTGGCTCGACGCCCCGCTGCGCGTGGCCGACGGGCTCGCACCCCTGATCGGTGCTGGGCCGGGCGAGGTGGTCGTCGCCGACTCGACCACGGTCAACTTCTACAAGCTCGCCTGGGCGGCGCTCGGCGCACGAACCGGGCGGCGCGCCATCGTCACCGATCGCGACAACTTCCCGACCAACCGGTACGTGCTCGAGGGCCTTGCCGAGCAACGAAGCGCCGAGATCCGCTGGCTTGACGGGGATCCGATCGACGGGCCGCAACCCGCCGACGTCGCCGCGCTGCTCGACGCCAACGTGGCGCTGGTGACGTTCTCGCTCGTCAACTACCGCTCGGCCGCGCTGGCGGATCTGGCCGCGATCACGGCGCTGGCGCACGACGCCGGCGCGCTCGTGCTGTGGGACCTGTCGCATGCCGCCGGTGCGGTGGCGGTGGATCTCGAGGGCGGCGACGCGGACCTCGCCGTCGGGTGCACCTACAAGTACCTGAACGGTGGACCCGGCGCGCCGGCCTTCCTCTATGTGCGGCGGGCGCTCCAGGCGGGCCTCCGCAACCCGATCCAGGGCTGGTTCGCGCAGCGGGACCAGTTTGCGATGGGCCACGGCTTCCGGGCCGTCGGGGGAATCGGCGCCTGGCTCACCGGGACGCCCGGGATCCTGGCCCTCGCCGCGGTCGACGAGGGGGCCGCGCTCACGGCCGAGGCGGGCATGGACGCGGTCCGCGCGAAGTCGGTGGCGCTGACGGAGTACGCGATCGCCCTCCACGATGCGTGGCTCGCGCCGCTCGGTTTCACGCTCGGCACGCCGCGCGAGGCGGCTCGCCGGGGCTCGCACGTCGCCGTCCGTCACCGCGACGCGCGACGGCTGTGCGCGCGGCTCATCGCCCGCGGCGTGATCCCGGACTTCCGCGAGCCCGACTCGATCCGGCTCGGCCTGTCGCCGCTGACGACATCGTTCGGCGACGTCCGCACCGGCATCGCTGCGCTGCGCGAGCTGGCGGCGGAGTGACCCGCCGCCTCGGGGCCGCTTCGCGCCCGGCGGCGGCCGCGGCGAGGGACGTCACGCGGGGGCGCCCGCCTCCCGTCCGCTCGGCCACTCGTCGAGCCCCTCGACCGGGATGGGTTCGTTGGCGTCAGCCGGCGCGAAGCCGAAGACCTGGGCGAGGAACGACAGCTCCGCCTGGAAGGAGCGGATCAGGCTGTCCGCCTTGCGGAACCCGTGGTCCTCGCCATCGAACAACAGGTAGGCGTGCGGAATCCGCCGCTCCCAGAGAGCGTCCACGATCCGCTCCGCCTCGGCTGGCGGCACGATCCGGTCCTCGCGGCCCTGGAGGATCAGCACCGGGCACGCGATCTGGCTCGCGTAGTTGTTGGGCGACCGCTCTCGATAGAGCTGCTCGGCGTCCGGCAGCGGACCGATCAGCCGGTCCAGGTAGCGCGACTCGAACTTGTGCGTCTCGCGCGTGAAGGCCAGCAGGTCACCGATCCCGAAGTAACTGATCCCGGCCCGAAAGACGTCGCGGAACGCGAGGGCGCACAGCGTC
Organism: Chloroflexota bacterium; assembly: GCA_030447745.1. Lineage (GTDB taxonomy): Bacteria > Chloroflexota > Limnocylindria > Limnocylindrales > CSP1-4 > JACDAV01. The sequence continues at coordinate 201,432 of JAUJOH010000002.1, forward strand.
GTGTAGCCCGACGCGCTCCCGCCGCGCACGGCGAGCCGGTCTCCGTCCACGTCGCCCCGCTCGGCAAGGAACCGGGCACCAGCCACGCAATCGTCGACGTCGACCACGCCCCACTCACCCTCGAGACGCTTCCGGTAGTCGCGGCCGTAGCCGGTCGAGCCGCCGTAGTCGACGTCGAGCACGGCGAAGCCGCGGCTGGTGAACAGCTGGGTCTGGATGCTCAATCCGCCGAACGCCTGGGCCGTCGGCCCGCCGTGGCTCGTCACGACGAGCGGCGGGCGTTCGCCGGCGGGAGCCCGATGATCCGTGCTGGTCGGCCGGTAGAGCAACCCGTACGCCGTCCGACCACCGGTGGTCCGGAACTCGACCGGCTCCGGAGCGCTGATCTGGTCCGGGTCGATCTGCGCGGACGACGAGGTCCGAACGACGCGGTGCGATCCCTCCGCGAGATCGACCAGCACGACTCCGTTGAACGCGGCCGGACCGGCGCCCAGGAAGACGGCCCGGTTGCCGCCGACATCGACCGCCGTCAGCTCCGTGAACGGCAGATCGAGCAGCTCCGGCGGCTTCCCGGGGCGGATCCGGTACAGCCGGTCGCGCCCACCGCTGCGCGCCGCGGCCACGATCGTGCCGTCCGCCTCGAAGGCGTAGTTTCGGTAGCCGAACTGCCAGTCCGGGTAGGCGAACTCGGCCTCGAGATCGGTGACCGCCTCGACCTGGCCGTCGGCCCACCGGTGCAGGTTCATCCAGCCCGTCGGCTCGGCGACGAAATGGAGGACGCCGTCCGGCGACCAGCGAGGTTGCGAGATCCAGCAGCGGGGCGACCCGGCGATCCGCTCCAGCGGCCCGAGCCGGCCGTCCTCCACGAGGGGCGTGACGAACAGCTCCGTGCCGTCCCACGGCATGTTCGGGTGGTCCCAGGCGAGAAAGGCGAGCTGCGCGCCGTCCGGCGACAGGCGCGGCGCAGCGTAGAAGGTCCGGCCGGCGGCGAGGACGTCCACGGCACCCGAGCCATCGAGCGCCACGGCCACGAGCGAGTTGACCGCCTCGCCCCCGCCCGTGTGGTCCTCGCGGACCGCGACGATCCGGTTCCTCGGGACGTCGAGGACGAGGTCGGCGAACCGCCACGCAACATCGGCGGTGAGCGGCTCGGACGATCGATCCGGCGCGACCCGGTGCAGGCGCCCGGTGTCGAAGTCGGACACCACGACGAGGCCCCTCGCGACGAGCCAACCCGCACCGCCGTACTCGTGCACGCGCGTTCGGACGTTCATCCCGTCCGGGCTGATGTCGCGTGCGCCGCCGGCCTCGGTCCACCGGACGAGCGTCTGCCGGCCGCCGTCTGCCGGCCGGCTCTCGATCCAGACGAGGCTGTCGGGCCCGTCGAACCGGACCTCTGCCAACGAGACCCGCCCAGAGGCGAGCAGGTCGATCGGGAACGGCGACGCCCAGGCGCCGTACGGGGCAGTCTTCGGCGCGCGCACCGCTAGGTCCCGTGCTGCCAGGACGCGACGTAGTCCGCCTGCTCGGGCGTCATGGCGTCGAGCTGGATGCCCATCGCGGCCAGCTTGAGCCGGGCGACCTCGGCGTCGATCGCCTCCGGCACGACGTAGACGCGATCCTCGAGCTCAGCATGGTGCTGTGCGACGTACTCGGCGGACAGCGCCTGGTTGGCGAAGCTCATGTCCATCACCGCCGCCGGGTGTCCCTCCGCGGCCCCGAGGTTGACCAGCCGTCCCTCCGCCACGAGATGGACGCGCTTGCCACCGAGGTCGAACTCCTGGACGTTCTCGCGAACCTCGCGGACGTGGCCCTCGGCCATCTCGCGCAGGGCCTGGAGGTCGAGCTCGGCGTCGAAGTGGCCGCTGTTGGCCATGACGGCGCCGTCCTTCATCACCGCGAAGTGCTCGCGCCGGAAGACGTTGACGTTGCCGGTCGCCGTGATGAAGATGTCGGCCCACGGCGACGCCTGCGCGGCGGTCAGCACCTGGTAGCCGTCCATGAGCGCCTCGAGCGCGCGGACGGGGTCGACTTCGATGACCGCCACGTGCGCGCCGTGCCCGTCCATCCGGGATGCGATTCCCTTGCCCACCCAGCCGTAGCCCGCGATCGCGACGTTCCGGCCGGCGAGGAGCAGGTTGGTCGCGCGGAGGATGCCGTCGACTGTCGATTGCCCGGTCCCGTAGCGGTTGTCGAAGAGGTGCTTGGTGAGCGCCTCGTTGACCGCCACGACCGGGAAGCGGAGCGCGCCGTCGGCGGCCATCGCCTTGAGGCGGATGACGCCCGTGGTCGTCTCCTCGGTGCCCGCCAGGACATCGTCGACCTGGTCGCCGCGCTCGCTGTGGAGCAGCGAGACGAGGTCGCACCCGTCGTCCATCGTCAGCTGGGGACGCGCGTCGGCGACCGCGTTGAGGTGCGCATAGTACGTGTCGCGGTCCTCGCCGCGGCGGGCGAACACGCCGATCCCGTACTCCGCCACGAGCGCGGCCGCCACGTCGTCCTGCGTCGACAGCGGGTTGGAGGCAGCAAGAACGACCTCCGCGCCGCCGGCCTTGAGCGTGCGCATCAGGTTGGCGGTCTCGGTCGTGACGTGGAGACAGGCGCCGATCCGGAGCCCGTCGAGCGGCCGCTCGCGCTCGAACCGCTCGCGGATGAGGCGCAGCACGGGCATCTCGCGCTCGGCCCACTCGATCCGGCGGACGCCCTCGGCGGCGAGGCCGAGGTCCGTCACGTCGTGGGCCGGCAGCGTGCTCGTCGACGAGTCGGTCATGGTCGTCATGTGCGGGGATTCTCCTTGCGGGCGGCGAAGAGGCGACGGAGTGAGGTGGTGAATCCGGACCACGGCGGACCGATCCGGTGGACGAGACGTTCCTCGAACCGGACGTGCTCGGTGAACCCGAGCCGGCGGTATGCCTGGAGCGCCGGCGGGTTGTCCGAGCGGACGTTGAGGACGACCTCGTCACAGTCGCGGAGAAGCTCCGCCGTGACGGCGCCCGTCGTCGCCGTTGCGTAGCCGCGCCCCCGGTGGTCGACATGCGTGAAAACGTTGCCGACGACCGCGAGCCGTGCCCTGGGCGAAATGACGTGCGTCCCGGCCGCGGCGATCAGCTTGCCGCCGGCACGGGCCCCGTAGTAGACGCCCTCGGCAACCGACGACGGCGGCAGCCACGCCGCGAACCCCAGCTGGTAGAGCCGGTTGAGGTCGCCGATGTCGCCGGGCCCGAGCCGCTCGACGTCCGCCGGAGACGGCCGGAACGTCGACCGATCGACCCACATCCGGACCATCTGGGCGCCCGGCTCCACGCGGTAGAGCGCCTGGACGGCGGGCAGGGCGTCCGATCGTGCGGCGAGGTACGCGGCGCGCGGCCGCAGCTCGTCGCGGAGAAGCGCCTCCAGGCCGTCGTTGCGGCCCATCAGGAAGAGCGGCTGAGGCGTCACGCCCGAGTACTCGAGCGCCACGGCAATGAGCTCGTCGTCGTCGTGCGCGACGGCCCACCGGGTCCGCGGGAACTCCCGCTCCTCGAGGTCACAGAGGGCATACGCCGCGTAGCGGCGGTCGCGCTCGAGGAACTCCCGGAGGAGCGCCTGGTCCGTCGTCGTCTGGGTCACGACGCGGCGGTCGCGCCGGGCAATCGCGATCGTTGCCATCAGCCGGACGTCCCGCGCCCGCCGGCGGGGATCCGCACGATCTCCCACTCGGGCGGCACCGCCAGTCGGAACGGCGACGGCTCGGCAGCCTGGCGTGCCGCGCGGCGGTCGATCGCCGACACGAGCGCCGGGCCGAAGGGAGCGCGAAGCACGCCCTCCTCCGTGACGATGGCGGTGATCAGCTCAGCCGGCGTGACGTCCGAAGCGGGGTTGCGGGCCAACGTGCCGGGCGGCGCGACGGCCTGTCCGCGGATCTTCGTGAGCTCCTCCGGCGCGCGTTCCTCGATCGGGATCGACGCGCCGTCGGGCGTTGCGGGGTCGACGCTGCTGAGCGGCGACACGACGTGGAACGGGATGCCGTGGCGGCGCGCGAGCACGGCCAGCGGATACGTCCCCACGACGTTCGCCGTGTCGCCGTTGGCCGCGATCCCGTCCGCCCCGACGAGGACGGCGTCGACGCCGCCGCTCGACATGACGAACCCGGCCGCGGCGTCGGCGACCAGCGTGTGGGGGACGCCTGCCTGCTGCAGCTCCCAGGCGGTCAGGCGCGCACCCTCGAGGTACGGGCGTGTCTCGTCGACCCACACGTGGACGGGTCGGTCCGCGTGATGGGCCGCCTGCACGACGCCCAGCGCCGTCCCGAACCCGCCGGAGCCGAGCGCCCCGGTGTTGCCGTGCGTGAACAGCTGGAGCGGCCGCGCCGCCGGCGCCGGCAGTTCGGCGACACCGAAGTCTGCGATGCGACCGTGATCGACCGTCGCCTCCCAGCTGATCGCGTCGGCCTCCTCCCGGAGGACCTGCGCGACGGCTCGTCCGTCCGCCGCGGGTCCGCCGATCTCCTCGTAGCGGTCCATGAGCCGATCCACCGCCCAGCGCAGGCTGACCGCCGTCGGTCGCGCGGCGATCAGCGCTGCGGCGGAGCCGCGGAGCGTCGCCCGTCGCGTGAAGGGCGGCTGGTGGCGCGCCGTGCGCGCCGTCAGGGCGAGCCCCACGGCGGCGACCTGGGCGATCGCCGGCGCGCCGCGCACGACCATGTCGCGGAGCGCCGCCGCAGCGTCCGCCGCGGAGCGCACCTCGACCTCCACGAGCTCCGCGGGGAGACGGCGCTGGTCGATGACGAGCAGCACGTCGTCCGAGTCCCCGTAGCGGAACGGGGTTCGGAAGCCGGCCGGGGCGGCCCCGGCGGGCGTGTCCCCGGCAACCGTTGCCGGGGCTGGCGACGCGTCGCGAACCGCCTCCGGATCGGATCGCGCGGCAGCCGAGCCCGCGATGCCCGCCGCCCCGCTCTCCGGATCGAGGATCGCCTGGGCCGCCAGGGTCGAGGTCTCGCGCAGCGCCTGTGCCGCGCCGACGACCGTCGCGGCGGTGTTGACGACGTCGCCGGCGAACCGGCGGAAGAACTGCCGTCGCGCGACGTCGGCCGCCGCGGGACGGCCCTCGATGTCGGGTCGGTCTGGCGGCCTGGCGGCGCGGGCGGTGGCCGGCGTGCCGGTCGGAAGGTCGGGCAACGAGGGCCTCTGCGGCTGGGGTCGGTCAGTACTGGACGACGCTGGTCACGCGCCGGCCCTCGAGCCGCTCGCGGCCCTTGAGGAAATCAAGCTCGACGAGGAAGGCCAGCCCGACGACCTCACCCTTGAGCCGCTCGACGAGCTCGATCGTGCCCCGGACCGTCCCGCCGGTGGCTAGCAGGTCGTCGACGATCAGGACCTTGTGCCCGGCCTGGATCGCGTCGCGGTGGATCTCGAGGGTGTTCGACCCATACTCGAGCGCGTACTCGACGGTCAGGGTCTCCGCCGGCAGCTTGCCGAGCTTGCGCACCGGGACCAGCCCCGCATCGAGCTGGTAGGCCATCGGCGAGCTGAAGATGAAGCCGCGCGATTCCATGCCCACGACGAGGTCCACCCGCTCGTCGCGATACGGCTCGAGCATCAGGTCGATGGCCTCCTTGTAGGCGGCCGGCTCCTTCAGCAGGGTCGTGATGTCGTAGAAGAGGATCCCCGGCTTCGGGAAGTCTGGGATCTCGCGAATCTTCGCTCGGAGGTCCTCGGCGGACATCGGTGTGGAGAGCCCTCCAGGTTCGTTGGGCGCGGCAGGAGTCGGAGCCCGGTCAGTCTACCGCAGGGCGACGACCGGTCCGCACGCGTCAGCCGGTCGCGGCGACGGGGACGGCTTCGGTCACTTGCCGCCGGCGTGGCGGCCCGGGAAGCCGGCGCGCGAGAACCGCCCCCCCGAGCGCTACCGCGGCGCCAATGCCGAATGCGCCCGCGAGACCGGCCCAGCCGTCCGCCGCCGAGCGGTTCGCGACCGCGATGATCGCACCGCCGGCGCCCGTTCCGAGGGCTACCCCGAGCGTGTCGGACAGCTGGAGAGCCGAGGTCGCCGTCCCCTCCCCACCGGGCGGCGCCTCGGCAAGCGTCACCAGGGAGAGCGGCGAGTACGACAGGCCCATGCCCAGACCGGCCACGCCCCAGGCCACGACGCCGATCGCGACCGGCACCTGTGGCGACAGGACCGCCGCGAAGCCGCCGATCCCGACGAGGACGGTCACGAAGCCCGCGGCGACGAAGCGCCGAGCGCCGATCCGGGTGAACCGGCGTGCCTGGATCCACGCCCCGCCGGTCCACGCGAGCGTCGCGGCCGTCAGCGCGACGCCCGACGTGGCGGCGTCGAGACCGCGCCACTCCTGGAGGGCGCGGGGAACGTACGCGTCGGCGCAGAAGAAGGCGAATGTCAGCAGGCCGCGGAGGATGACAGCGGCCGGCAGACCGGGTCGAGCTCGCAGCGTCCCGGGCGGCGTCAGGCGGATGAACGCCGGCAACCCGATCGCGACGCCCGCCAACGCGAGCACTCCGCCGGGTGCCGGGCGCCCGTCGGTCAGCCCGCCGACCACAAGGGCTGCTCCGGCGGTCACGACGAGCGCCCACGGAAGCCGGCTCCGGAGCCTCGCTCGCGGCGGTCCGCCTCCGTCGACCTCGGCGGCTGGGCTCGACCGGGTGATGGCCGGCAGCGTCATCGCGCCGGCGACGACGATCAGCGGCAGGAGGCCCAGGAAGACCAGGCGCCACCCGACCGTCTCGGCCACGACGCCGCTCACGGCCGGACCGATGACGCCGGGCAGGACCCACGCCGTGGACAAGGTCGCGAACATCCGCGCGCGGAGCTCCTCCGGTAGCGCGCGCCCGATCGCGACGTACGCGATCGGCGGGATCGCGCCCGCGCCGAGACCCTGCAGCACCCGCGCGCCGACCAGCACCTCCATCGACGGGGCGAGCCCGGCCACCACCAGACCGACCGACAGGACGGCGAGGCCGCCGACGAACGGCCGGGCGAGCCCGGTCCGGTCGATCAGGCCGCCCACGACCACGATCCCCACCAGGCTCGCCAGCGCGGAGGCCGTGAACACCCAGCCGTAGAGGTCGTCGTTCCGGAGCTCGTCCGCGACGACCGGCATGATCGTCGCAACGGCGAGGGCCTGGAAGGCGACGAGCGTGATCGTCAGCACGAGCCCGATCGTCAGCGCGCGATGCTGGGGGGACCAGAGACCGCACGGGCGGGGCGGTTGGGGCGCGATGGGCGCCCGGGGGCGAAGGCACGAGGCCAGACGATAGCCGGTACGCCCGTCGAGCGGGACGGGCGGGTCCGGGCGTCGGGCGCGCGCGTCGGCTAGATCCGGATGACCCGCCGGAGATCCACGACGAAGATCGTCGCTCCGCCGTAGTTGACCATCCGCGGTGACGCGTCGCGGAGGCGTTCCAGCATCACGAGCGGCGCCTCGACCTCGCGGCCGCTGGACTCGCGCCGGAAGATGTCCACGATCGCCTGCTCGTCCTGCTCCTCGGCGCCGATCAGCAGCGTCGTGTTCGCCGTGCCGAGGAACCCGCCGAAGGACGGGACGCGGGTCGAGCTTCGACCGGCTCGCCGGAGCGCATCGACGACCCGATCGGCGTCCGTGTCATGGACGATGGCGACGAGCAGCAGGCTCACGGGTGACGGACCTCCCTCGCCCCCAGCCTAGCAGGCACGGCGTGCGCGTACGCCGCACCGGTAGCCCCCGTGGGTCGGACGCGCTGCTCGCCGCGTGAGATGGCGAGGTCTGGCGACTGCGACCCGCCGACCGGTCAGCCGCAGGCGACGGCGTGGGGCCGCGGGTGCGCGGCGGCGTGCGACACGGAGTCGCTGGAGACGAGGCTTGCGCCCACCTGGAGCTTCGGAACGGTTCCGCGCGGACCCTCCGAGGTCTGGAGCCACAGCGACTCCCCGCCGCGGGCGTACACGTGCCGGAAGTCGACGGCATGGCGCCGGACCTCGTTGATCCGGTAGACGAAGCGTCGGTTGTCACCCGTGTAGACCTCGACGCGCATCCCGATCATGCTCGCGCCGTTGTTCGCCTGCGACCGCTGCAGCAACGGCAGGAACATGCCGGTCCTGGCGTGCGCATAGAGGTACGTCGCGCCGCCCTGGCCCGGCTGCCGGAAGGCGGCCATGTACATCGCCACGTTGCAGGCCGGGTAGCTGCCGGGCTGGCGAATGACGGGCAGATCGATCCCGAGCGCCGGGACGCGGACGCGCGTCGCGACGCGGCCCGTGGGGCCGGACGCCGTCCCGCCGGAGCCGTTGTCCGCTCCGGAGCCGCCGCCCGAGGGCCGCCGCCCGAGGAGCCACCGGCACCGGAGCCGCCGCCCGAGGAGCCGCCGCCCGAGGAGCCGCCGCCACCGAGGAGCCGCCGCCCGAGGAGCCGCCGCCCGAGGAGCCGCCGGCAGAGGAGCCGCCGCCCGAGGAGCCACCGGCAGAGAGGCCGCCGCCGCCCGAGGCCACCGGCAGCCGCCGAGGGGTGAGCCGGCCCGAGGAGCCGCCGCCCGAGGAGCCGCTGCCCGGGAGGAGCCACCGGCAGCAGCGGCCGTTCCGCTGGTGAGCCGAGTCCGACCGGCCGCCGCCGCGGTGGACGGATCCGCCGCGCGCGCGGCCGGGACGATCATGCAACCGGACCGCGTTCGCCGCCGCGGCGCGGTGCGAGGCGGAAGGGGCGTCGGGGAGGCGACCGTCTCGACGGGGAGGGCCTGCGACCGCCGCGGACGCGCCTCGCCGCATCCGGCGCACCTGGCCCTCCGCGGCCGCCTCGGTGCTGGCCGGCGCCCCGGTGCTCCCGCATCCGGTGAGGGCCAGGCCGAGCAGGAGCGCGAGGGCAGCGTGACGAGGACGGCGCATGCGCCCATCCTCGCGGGTGCCCGCCGCGCGCGTTCGACAAGACGCGCCGCCCCCGGACGTTGGGCGTTGCAAGTTCGCTGACGAGCGCGGCTCGTGGTGCTTCACGCGAGACCTGACCCGCGCCTCGTGCGGTCGATGGGTGCGCACTTGACCGGCTGCGCGCCGGTCCTACCGTGCCGCGATGGAACCCGTGCGGCCCGTCGCGGCGGATCGTCCGTCGCCGCTCGACGCGGACGCGCGGCGCTCGGGAGGAGACGGCCTGGCGTGGCGCTGCCGAGCGTCTCAGGCGCGGCTCGAGATCGTCAGCTGGGTGCTCATCGCGCGCGCGGCGGTCTGCGCCTGCTCGCGGTCATCATCCTCGAGCCGCGACGCCGCCGCGCGCGGCGCCGGGTGCGCCCTCGGACGCCCGGCCGGCGATGTCGTCCCTCCGGCGCTGCGGCGCCGCCGGCCGGCAGCCGCCGATCGGGCGATCGTCCTCGGCCTCGTCATGTACCAGCCCCGATGGTGCTCCGCCCGCGGCCATCCTCGTTCGCGCGAGCGGCGCCGGGTGCGCCCCGGACCGTTCAGGTCAGCCGGCGATGTCGTCCCTCCATCGTTCCTGCGGCGCGGCCGGGCACGCGTAGCCGCCGAGCGCGGCCCGATCGCGCCTCGGCCTCGTCATGTACCACGCGATGGTGCTACGTCGCCCGGCGGCCAGCCTTCCTGCTCCGACTGCCCATGGACCGCCCGTCACCGTTCCCGGCGCGGGGCGGGGGCTGCGAGCCGGGGCGAGCGCATCACGGTTGTCCTGCCCCCGGACCCGGCCGTCAGTCGTCGAGGACGAAGGTCACCAGCATGTTGACCTGGTACTCGACGATCTGGTTGTCCCGGATGTCGACGCGCTGCTCCTTCACCCAGGCGCTCGTCACGTTGCGGAGGGTCTTCGTCGCTCGTGCGATGCCCTCCCGGATCGCTTCGTCGAAGCTGTTCGGCGAGGTTGCGCTCAACTCGGTCACGCGGGCGACGGCCATCGGTGCTCTCCTCGTGCAGTGCGGAAAGGGCCTCGGCTGAGTCTTCCGGTCAGCCGGACGCAGGTGCGCGTCACCGCGGATCGTGCCGTCGTCGCGCGAACCTGTCGAGCCCGAAGTTCGCGGCGCCACGCTTCCGGTTGTAGCACCGCCGGTCGCGATCAGTCGGCGCGCGGTATGGGCTGCAAGCGGATCACGAGTCGCAGCTCCACGAGGCGAGACGGCCCGCCACTCATTCCGCCGTCTCCTCTCCGTCGGTCGTGGACAGCCGGGCGACGACCGCCTGGGTCAGCTGCCATGCCCGCCCCGGCTGCTGTGGCGCCCGGATCCGGACCTGGTTCGAGGCGAACGCGACGTCGGAGGGCTTGACGCCCGGCAGGCCGCCGCCGGCCAGCAGCCGCATGGCGGTCGCCCGTGACAGCCCCGCGCCGAAGCGCACGACGAGCTGGCCGTCCTCCCGGGACATCGACGCGACGCCGGCGTCCTCGGCCGCCAGTCGGAGCTCGGCGACCTCGACCAGGCGCGTCACCGGGGTCGGCATCGGGCCGAACCGGTCGGTCACCTCCTGGCGGAAGGACGCGATGTCGCCCGGCGTCCGAGCCTTCGCGAGCCGCCGGTACAGCTCCAGCTTCTGGGCAACGTCAGGGACGTAATCGTCGGGCAGGTGCGCTTCCACCGGCAGGTCGACCACCGCCTGCGGCGGCACGACGACCGGCGCCCGGTCCTCGCGCTTCGCCTTCTGCTCCTCGACCGCCTCGGCAAGGAGGCGCGAGTAGAGATCGAAGCCGACGGCCGCCATGTGCCCGGACTGCTCGCCGCCCAGGATGTTGCCGGCGCCCCGGATCTCGAGGTCGGCCAGCGCGATCTGGAAGCCGGCCCCGAGCTCCGACGCGTTGAAGATCGCCTGCAAGCGCTTCCGCGCTTCGTCGCTCAGCCGCTCGCGTCGCCGGTAGAGCAGGTACGCGTACGCGCGGCGGGACGACCTTCCCACGCGCCCCCGCAGCTGGTAGAGCTGCGCGAGGCCGAGCGTGTCGGCGCGGTCGATGATGATCGTGTTCGCGTTCGGGATGTCCAGCCCGGACTCGATGATCGTCGTGCACACCAACACGTCGGCCTGGCCCCCGGCGAACGCGACCATGACCTTCTCGAGCGCGCCTTCCGGCATCTGGCCGTGGCCGACGAGAATCCGGGCGCCGGGCAGCATCTTGCGGAGCTGCTCGGCCTGTGCCTCGATCGTCTCGACCCGGTTGTGGACGTAGAAGACCTGGCCGCCCCGATCGAGCTCTCGGAGGATCGCGTCGCGGACGAGCCCGGCGGACGCCTCGGCGACCCGGGTCTGGATCGGCAGCCGGTCCTCCGGCGGCGTCTCGATCACGCTCAGGTCCCGGACGCCGGCGAGGGCCAGGTTGAGCGTCCGGGGGATCGGAGTCGCGGACAGGGTCAGCACATCGACCTCGCGGCGGAGCTGCTTCAGACGCTCCTTGGCCGCAACGCCGAAGCGCTGCTCCTCGTCGACGACGACCAGGCCCAGGTCCTTGAACCGAACGTCCTTCGACAGCAGCCGGTGCGTCCCGATCACGAGGTCGACCGAACCGTCCGCAAGCCCGGCGATCGTCGCCGTCTGCTCCCGCGCCGGAACGAAGCGCGACAGGAGCCTGACCGTCATCGGAAAGGCGCCGAACCGGCGTGAGAACGTCTCGTGGTGCTGCGCCGCCAGGACGGTCGTCGGCACGAGGACGGCCACCTGCCGGCCGTCCTGGATCGTCTTGAACGCGGCCCGCAAGGCGACCTCGGTCTTGCCGTAGCCGACGTCGCCGACGACCAGCCGGTCCATCGGCCGGCCGGCCTCCATGTCCAGCTTCACCTCGGCGATGGCGCGGACCTGGTCGACCGTCTCCTCGTAGGGGAACGACGCCTCCATCTCCTGCTGCCACGGGCTGTCCGGGCCGTAGGCGTAGCCCGGCGCGCCATGCCGGGCGGCATAGAGCGCGAGGAGCTCCTCGGCGAGATCCGTGACGGCCCTGCGGACGCGCTGCTTGGTGCGCAGCCAGTCGGTCCCGCCGAGCTTCGACAGCTGCGGGTGCTCGGCGCCGGAGTAGCGCGAGACCCGCGCGATCTGCTCGACGGGCACGAAGATCGCATCGCCGCCGGCGAACGATAGCTCGAGGTACTCCCGCTCCTCGCCGGCCGCCCCGCGCTTGAGCATCCGCTCGTAGCGCGCGATGCCGTGGTCGATGTGGACGACGAGGTCGCCGGGTGACAGCCGCTCGAGGATGTCCCGGGGCACGACGCGGCGCATCGCCTTGGGCCGGCGGACGCGGACGGAGCCGAACAGCTC
>JAUJOH010000002.1:213729-227747 GCA_030447745.1 Chloroflexota bacterium
GCACGACGCGGCGCATCGCCTTGGGCCGGCGGACGCGGACGGAGCCGAACAGCTCTCGGTCGGTCACGAAGACGAGGCCGTCCGGCCCCCCGGCGAAGCCGTCGTTGAGGCTGCGCTCGATGAGCGCAATGGCGCCGGGCGGCGGCGCGTCGGTGAGGCGGGCGACGGCACCGACGGGGTGCCCGGCGTCTCCGAGGATCTCCGCCAGCCGCGGCGCCTGGTCAGACGCGAGGACGACCCGCGCGCCATCGGACTGCCAGCCCTCGACCGTCTCGACCAGCCTGGCCGTCCGGCCGGGTGGCAGTTGCGGCTCGCGCCAGCCGAAGAGGTCGCCGGACGAGAGCGCCTTGCCGGCCATCGCGCCCGGCGCGTCGAACTCCCACGTCAGCTCGAGTGTTCGGGCGGCCGCCAGCCTGGCCTTCCAGTCGCGGCGCGGCAGGTAGGTCGACGGCCAGTCCTTCGGCAGCTCCGCCGACTCGCCGAGGTCCGACCGCCGCTCGTCCGCCTGGCGCCACAGGAACTCGGCCGCTTCCGCCAGGTCGCCGGGCTCGTCCAGCACGAGCAGGGTCCCAGGGGCGACGTGGTCGAGCCCGGTCGCCGGCGACAGGAACGGGGCCCACACCTCCGCGGCGTCGCCGACGCGAAGGGCACGCGTGATGGGGCCGGCGGGATCCGTGGCGGCTCGCGTGGCCGGTGCATCGGCCGTCGTGCGGGCGACCGGTCGTTCGCCGTCGGAGTCGAAGCGCTCGAGGTCCGCCTCGAGCCGCTCGTTCAGGCGCGTCGCCAGCCGCCCGAGGCGCTCGCGGATCGTGGCACCGCCGCCGGCCGGCAGCAGGAACTCGCTGGCCGGCAGGAGCTCGACGTCGTCCGTCGAGCGGACGGTGCGCTGATCGGCGGGGTCGAACGCTCGCACCGAGTCGATCTCGTCGCCGAAGAACTCGAGCCGGATCGGGAGCGGCGCGGACGGCGGGAAGATGTCGAGGATGCCGCCGCGGCGGGCGAACTCGCCGCGGCCGGCGACCTCCACCACGGGCACGTAGCCGAGATCCAGCAGCTCTCGCCCGAGCGCGTCGAGCGACGCCCGAGCGCCGATCCGCAGGCGGCGGGGCTCCGGCGGAAGGTCGTCCGGCGCGATGGTGTGCTGGAGGAGCGCCTGGACGCTCGCGACGAGGATGCGGGCACGGCCCGAGCGCCACGCGGCCAGGGCGGCGACCCGCGCTGCGGTCTCGTCCGGGACGAGCTCGCTTCGCTCGTAGGCCAGCGACGTCCGGGGCTCGAGGACGGCGACGGCGTCCGGGTCGCCGAGCCACGCACCGAGCTCCTCGGCGACGCGATCCCCGATCTCGGCGTCTCGTGCCACCCACACGAGTCGCTCGCCGATCTCGCCGGCGGCGAGTGCCGCGGCCAGGTACGTCTTGGCGCCGTGCGGTACCGACGCCACGCCGGCATGCCGGCCCACCCGCCGGTCGCCGTCCGCGCTGCCGAGGCGCTCGCGCAGGGCGGCGAACGAGCCGGTGGCCTGGAGGAGCGGCGGCAGCCCGCTGAGATCCGGCAGCCGGCGGCCCGCGCCACGTGCCGGGACGGCGCCGGGCGCCACCTTCGGGAGCGGCACGCCGCTGACGGGGCGCGTCCGGCGCGCGTCCTCGACCTCCCGATCCACCTCCGCCACGTCGAAGTCGACGGCCGCCGCATCCGTGGCCGCTTGCCGCGCGAGGGCCTCACGGACCGCCCGTTCGCCGACCCGCCGCTCTCGGCCGCGCTTGCCTCGCAGGACTGGAAGCTCGCGCTCAGGCATCGGTCAGGCCTCCGGCTCGGGAGTGCGCACGCGACGCCAGCCGGTCCGCGTCCGGCGAACGCCGTCCGCGCCCGGCGGACCGTCGACGGAACCCGGCGGCGCGAGCCGATCCTCGTCCGCCGGGCGAAGCGTGTAGGTGTTCCAGCGATTCGCCGCGCGGCTCGTGCCGTCACGGGCCCACGTCTCGACGGCCTCGGCAGCGGCATCCAGCAGCTCGTCGAGGCGCTGCCGTTCGTCCGCGGCGAATGTGCTCAGAACGTGGTCCACCGCGCCGCGCCGCGGATCGCCGATCCCCACCCTGAGCCGGCTGAACTTCTCGGTTCTCAGCTCGCCGATGATCGACCGCAGGCCGTTGTGCCCGCCGGCACTGCCTGCCTCCCGGAAGCGGAGCTTGCCGAACGGGAGCGCGAAGTCGTCGGTCACGACGAGCAGGTCGTTGAGCGGCGCGTGCTCGCGCGTGAGCACCTTGCGGACGGCCAGGCCCGAGTCGTTCATGAACGTGAGCGGCTTGACGATCGTCAGGTCCAGGCCCCGGAAGCGGCCCATCGCCACGGCCGACGCGTCGCGCGTCCGCCCCTTCCCGGACCAGCCCGCGATGTCGGCGAGGTGGTCCAGGACCATCCAGCCGATGTTGTGGCGCGTCTGCGCATAGCGGTCGCCCGGGTTCCCGAGCCCGACGACGATCTTCACCACACCTCCGTTCGCCCCGCGTCCACCACCGGTAGCCTGGACCGGCCAACCGGGTTGACAGGCACGCGGAAGGGGCCCGATCCCGTCCGGGAGGGCCCGCGCGCCCGATGGTACCGCCGATGCGACGGCGCGTGCGGTCGCCGGCGCCCCGACGGCGCCGTCAACGCGGGGCCGCGGCGCACTCCTGCCGCCGTGTATGCGCGTCGGCCGCATAGGCGGTCGCGGTTTACGGTGCTCGGGGCGCCGTTCCGGCCGACGTCATGCGACCGCCCGCATGGACAGGTCGAGAACCCCGGGTGTCGCGGTCGTCGAGCCCGGGCGTCGCGCCGCGGCTATGCCTTCACGGTCACATCGCGTCGAGCGTCCCGGCCGCGCGATATGCGGCCGACACGCATCGCCCACGGGAGACGTTCGGCCCGAGCCGCGGGCGCGGGCCGCCCGTCCGGGATCAACGCTCCACGATCGTTGGGTCCGTCGGAGGGAACACGCCGGCGTCGAGGAGCCGCCGCTCGGCGGGTTCGCTGAGCTCCACCTCGTCCTTCGTCTCGGGGTTGCTCGGGCACTTGGGCTCCTGGAAGCAGCCGAACGTCGAACGCGACGAGGACCGCATCCGAGCCGTACACGACCGCGGGCGCCGCGACTGGGCCTGCCGCGGAACGGCCGACGCGCACGCCGAGGTCACGAACGACGACGTGCAGGCCGGACAGGCAGCCGCCAGCTGGCGCTTCCGAGGTCGCCGTCGAGGACCAGGTTCTGGCGTCACGGTCCATCCGTTCGCGTCCGTCCTGCCTCGGTCGTCCGGGCCACGTACGCCGCCGTCACAGCGTCGGCCGACGACCTGGTGTCTCCGACTCGCCGACTGCCGGCTGAAGCGGCCGCAACGTCGAACGCCGTCCACCATGGCGCAGCAGACGTGGAAGGAACGGTGCCAGCACGCGGAGACGACGATCACGAGGAGAACGACGACGACGCCGGGCGTCACGGATCCGAGGAGCGATCGCGCGCCGTTCGTTGCCTGTCACCGGAGCAGCTCTCGCTCGAGTGCGCGCATGGCGGCCTCGTCGGCCGGCTCTGCGTGGTCCCAGCCGCAGACGTGCAGCGTGCCGTGGGTCACGAGCAGCAGGAGCTCCTCGGCGGGCGTCCACCGGACGTCACCGGTCTGGCCGCCGAGTCCCGCCTCCGCCTGCGCGACCGCGCGCTCCACGGACACGATGACGTCGCCGAGCGGCTGGCGGGCGCCGGGAGGGAGCGGGAACCTCGCGGCGTCCGGTGCGGCGCGACCCATCCCGGACTCGCAGCCGGTGCGAGCCCGGAAAGCCTCGGTCGGGAGCAGCGGGAACGAGAGCACGTCGGTCGGGCCCTGCTTGCCCATGTGGAGTCCGTTCAGCTCGGCCAGCTCGCGGTCGTCGGCCAGCGTGAGCGCGAGGGAAGCCGGTCGCGGGGCGCCACCCGCGTCGAGCGCGGCCGCGACAACCCGCGCGAGAACGGAGTCCGGGACGAGGTGCGGAACGTCCGCCCGGCGGTGGAGATCGATGCGCCAGGGCGGCAGATAGACGGAGCGCACGCTGGAGTCCGGCCGCTGGCGAGCTACGAGTCGCCGGGGCCGCCCTCCGCGGCGCGACGCGACTCGAGCTCGACGACCTTGTTCTGCGGGTAGGCGATCCGCGTGTGGTACATGCCCAGCAGCTGCCCGACGAACGCATCCTTGATCCGCTCGATGTCCCGGAGCGTCAGGTCGCACTCGTCGAACTGCCCGTCGCCGAGGCGCTCCTCGATGATCCGGCTGACCATCGCCCGGATCGCCGGCTCGTCGCGCGACGAAAGCGACTGGACGGACGCCTCGACTCCGTCGGCGAGCATGATCAGCGCCGCCTCGCGCGACTGCGGCTTTGGCCCGGCGTGCCGGAACCGGCGCTGGTCGACCTTGTCCGCAGCCGCTCGTCCTCGGCCGTGCCGAGACCCCGAAGGGCTCGGCGGCGGCCGCTCGGGCCCGAGCATGGAAGTAGCTCATGATCGCCGTCCCGTGGTGCTGCGGAATGAACGCGATCAGCGTCTGGGAGCTTGGCGCGATAGGCAAGGTCGATCCCGTCGACGACGTGCTGCTTCACGACCTGGGCGGAGACGTCGGTTTCCAGCTGGTCGTGGATGTCGTCGCCGCCGGCCTGGTTCTCGATGAACGCGAGCGGGTTCGCGAGCTTGCCGATGTCGTGGTAGTACGCCGCGACCCGGGTCAGGAGGGGATCGGCGCCGATCGCCTCCGCCGCCCGCTCGGCGAGGTTGCCGACCATGATCGAGTGGTGGTACGTGCCCGGTGTCTCAACGAGGAGGCGCCGCAGGAGCGGCTGCGACGGATTGGCCAGCTCGAGCAGCTGGAAGCTCGTGAGGATCCCGAACAGGTGCCCAAGCACGGCGAAGCCCCCACGGCCGCCACGGCGGCGCCGCCTCCGGCAACGGCGGAAGCACCCCACAGCTCGATGATGCCGCGGAGATCGCGCGTGCCGAGCAGCGAGAACGACGAGACGACGAGCGCCTGGACGATGAATACCGCGATCCCGGCCTGGAGGAACGTCTGGAGGCGATCGCCGCGGCGGATCGCGACGATGCCGGAGAACCCGCCGAGGAAGACGTAGGACGCCACCTCGAGCGACGCCCCGTTGACGGCTCCCGCGACAACGGCCAGCACGGCGGTCAGCACCGTGGCCGCGCCGGCGTCGAGCAGGATCGCCACCAGCATGCCGACCGCCGCCGTCGGGATCAGGAAGGGGAGGGCCTGCCGGCCCGCCGTCACCTTCAGGGCGAACGCCGCCAAGACCAGCAGCACCCCGACCAGGATGAGCACGTTGTTGCGGTGCCAGAGGTCGCGACGGAAGCGCCACACCCACGCCAGCAGCAGTCCGACGAGGAGGGTGGCGAGCAGGAACCAGCCACCCAGCCGGGCGACATCGGGCGCCGCGCCGAGCAGCCCGAGCTGCTGCGCGATCTCGACCTCGGCCTCGTCGATCACGTCGTTCGCGCGGACGATCGCCTGACCCTGGCGCACGGTGACCTGAACGGGCTCCACCATCTCGGCCCGGCGCGCCCGCTCGGCCTCCGTGGCCCCCGCGCTGAAGGTCGAGTTGGCGACCACGAACGGCGAGATGATCTCGCTTGCGAGGCGCCGCTCCGCTTCCGGCAGCTCGCTCCGCATGCGAGCGGCAAGTCCCTGCCTGGTCTCGAGCAGGTCCGTGTCGCGCAGCTCCGTCCGCTCCACCGCCTCGAGGACGCTCTCCGCCTCCTCCTTCACCACCGGCCACCGCGCCGGGTCGAGCGCGAGCAGGGTCTGCCGACCCTCCTCGGACAGGCCCGGCAGAGCCTGCGCCAGGATGGCGCGCCGTTCCGTCGGGTCGGTGGACGGTCGGAAGGCCGCGTCGACCGACACGAGCGCCCGACGGAGCTCCGCCACCTGCTGCGTCGCGAGGAGCGCCGCGTCCTGCGGCGTGAAGTCGTACTGCGGCGTGACGGCGTCCCGCGCCTCCTGCCGGCGCGACTCTGTCTGGACCTCGCTCTCGAAGGTTCGCGTGGCGGGCGCGATGATGTCCGAACGGGCGACGTCGCCCGCCTCGAGCGTCAGCGGCTGGGGGACCAGGATGTCGATCCCGAGCATCAGCGTCAGGACGACGACGAGCACGACGGCCGACGTTCCGAGGCGCCCCGCATCCCGACGGGTGAACCGCACGCTGTCGTTGAGTCGCTGGGTCAGCATCGGCGGCTCAGTGACGCGGTGCGTCGTGCGCGGCCGGGTCGCGGTGGGCGAGCGTGGCCGCGACCAGCTCGCTCAGGCGCCGACCGTCAGCCCTGCCCCGCGTCCTCGGGGAGAGCCAGCCCATGACCTTGCCCATCTCCCGCGCCGAACTCGCGCCCGTGGTCGAGATGGCCTCGTCGACGAGCTGCTGGAGCTCCGCCTCGTCGAGCGGACGGGGCAGGAAGTCCTGGAGGATCGCGATCTCGGCCTCTTCGCGGGCCGCCAGCTCGTCGCGGCCGCCCTTGCGGAACGCCTCGACGGATTCGCGGCGCGTCTTGACCTCGCGCGTGAGGACCCCGATGAGCTCGTCGTCACCGAGCTGCCGATGCTCGCGCTTCTCGATCGCGTAGGCCGCGTTCTGGACCATGCGGAGCACGTCGCGACGCAGCGCATCGCCCGACCGCATGGCGGCCGTCAGGTCCGTCTGGATCCGATCTCTGAGGGACACCGGAGATGGCACCTCGGGCGGGGTGAACGCCCGCGGGGCTGCCAGGGCGGGGGTCCGCCTAGCCCTGCTGCGTCCGGGCGTTCTTCTTGCGCTTCGCTTCCTTGCGCTTCCGCTTCACGCTGGGCTTCTCGTAGTGCTCGCGACGACGGGCCTCGGCGAGGATCCCGCTCTGCTGGATCTTCTTGTTGAAGCGGCGAAGGGCGCTTTCGAACGTCTCGTTCTCACCCACTCGAACTTCGGCCAATCCGGGTCCACCTCCTCGGGCTGTCGTCTGGCACCCGCGATCCGGCTCGTGGCCCGACGGCACGGTCGCGTCCCGACCGGTCGCCGAGCAGTTGCCCGGGTGCCCCGGTCGAGGGGCTGCGGGAGTCTACCGGAGGGGTGGTGGAGGGTCAAACCTCCGGCACCGACCGCGGACACGGGTCACGGGCGGGTCGACGGGCGGCGGTCCGAGCGGCCGGGTCAAAGCCGCTCCGGTTCGGCAGGGCTGAGCCGGTGGCTCAGCCGGGCACCGGCACTTCCGTCCCGATCGTTCGGAGCGCCGTCACGACGTCCGCCTCCTGCTCGTCGGGCGACTCCGGCGGAGAGGCGTAGAAGACGACCGTCGAGCCGAGGACCCGGATCACGAACTGCGTGCCAGTCGGGAACTGGACGCGGCCGACGGCACTCCCGACGTAGGCCGCCTGCTCGGCCGCGGCCGCGGCGGCGGCCGTCGGGTCGGCGAACTCGTAGATCGCGATGTAGCCGTGCGCGGGGTCGTCCGGCAGGACCGCCTGGAGGACCGTCCGACGGGCCGCGGCGAAGGCGGCCGTCTCGGCAGGCCGATACGGCACCTGCGGCTCGTCGACGACGACCCGCCGCGTCCCCAGCGCGGCTTCCACGACCTCGCGTGCCGTCGTCAGCACGGCGGTGCCCGAGCCGCCCGGCCCGAAGCTCTGTGGCGGGAGCGTGACCGGCGCGACGCCTCCCGCCCCGATGCCACAGCCGCCCAGCACGAGGACGGCGATCGGGACGAGGGCACGACGCGCCGCCGGGGTCATCCCGGCGGCCACGCCATCGGACGACCGCCGAGCAGGTGGAGGTGGAGGTGCTCGACGCTCTGCCCGGCGTCGCGCCCGACGTTGGTCACGACACGCCAGCCCCGGCTCAACCCTTCGCGATCCGCCACGTCGGCGATCGTGGCCCACAGCCGCGCGAGGAGGTCGCCGTCCGTGGGCCCGATATCCGCGGCGGAGTCGATGTGGTGCTTCGGGATCACCAGAACGTGCGTCGGCGCCTGCGGGTTGATGTCGCGGAACGCAAGGACGAGATCGTCCTCGTGGATGATGTCGGCAGGGATCTCGCCGGCCACGATCCGGCAGAACAGGCAACGCTCATGCACGGCTTGCTCCTTCCGCGGGCCGATCACCAGAGGTCCGGCTTGGCGCTCATCAGGAACGCGACCAGCAGCCACGGCTGCGCCAGCAGCTGCGTGCCGAGCACCGCCATCAGCGCGAACCCGGTCAGCGCCAGACCCGCGCCGAAGACGAACGACCCGCGACTCTGCATCCAGAGGAGGCCCTGGACCGCCCGGTTCCCTGACTCACCGGCCGGCCGGCGCGTCCGGAAGGCGAACGGGAGCAGGATCGACGGCAGGAAGAGGCCGACGGCGAGCGCGATGTGCGTCCCGAGCAGCACCGGAAAGAGCGAGGCGGGCATGGCCGGCCGATTGTAGGCCCGACCCCCAACGCCACCCGTCGTCAACCGCGCCGCACCGCCTCGAGCGCCACCCAGTCGCCGTCCGCCGACCGCCCGACGACGTCCAGCCCCGCCGCCCCGAACGCCGCCACCACCTCGCCCTCCCGGTCCCGGAAGATCCCGCTCGCGAGCAGCGTGCCAGCCGGCACGAGCTCGTCGCGGAGCGGCCCGGCGAGCGCGACGAGAAGCGACGCGATCAGGTTGGCCAGGACGACGTCGCGCGGTCCGCCCGCGGCGGGGAGGCTGCCGACCCGCGCGGCCACACATTTCGCGACGCCATTGCGCGCGGCATTCGCCTCGGTGGCCTCGATCGCGATCGGGTCCGTGTCGACGCCCAGCACCTCGGCCGCCCCGAGTCGGGCGGCCGCGATGGCGAGGATCCCGGACCCGCACCCGACGTCGAGCACGCGCCGGCCGGCGAGGGCGCCTCGGGCGGCCAGCGCTTCGAGCGCGACGAGACAGAGCCGGGTCGTCGGGTGGAGCCCTGTCCCGAACGCCATCCCGGGGTCGAGCGCCAGCACGACGTCGTCGGCGGACGCGCGGTGGCGGCGCCATGTCGGTCGGATCACCAGGCGCCGACCGAGGCGAAGCACCGGAAAGTGCCGTTTCCACGCGTCGGCCCAGTCCGCCTCATGGACCAGCCGCGTCGTCAGCTCGCCGATCGGGCGCAGTCCGAATGCCTGGAGGTGACCGAGGGCCTCGGTCGCCTGTGCGACCGCCGCCTCGGCGGTCGCGGGGTCCCGGGCGGGGACGTAGGCACGGACGACGGCGGGCCGAGCCGGGTCGACCCGCGCGCCGAGGCCCTCCTCGACGAGCTCGAACGCCGGCTCGACGCTCGTGCCGCCGCGGGCGACCCGGCCGAGGATCTCGCCGACGGCCTCCACAGCCTCGACGTCGGCGACCACGGACAGCTCCAGCCAGGCGTCGCGGTCGGCGCCTGTCGGAGGCTCCGCTCGGTCAGCCAAGCACGTCCTTGACGCGGTCGAGGAGGCTGCCCCCGCCGTTGGCCGACACGGGCTCGTCCCACTCCGCCGCGAGCTGCTCGAGCAGCTCCCGCTGGCGCCGGTTCAGCTTCGTCGGGACCGCGACGTTGACGAACACGTGCAGGTCCCCGCGCGACCCGGACCGTCGGAGATGCGGGACCCCCTTGCCGCGGAGCCGGATCTCCGTCCCGGGCTGCGTGCCGGGCTTCACCTCGACCTCTTCGTCGCCGTCAACCGTCGGGACCGTCAGCCGGGTGCCGAGGGCCGCCTGGGCGATCGAGACGTCGGCCTCGAAGATCAGCTCGCTCCCCTCGCGCCGAAGCTCGGGGTGCGGCGCGACGTGGATGACGACGTAGAGGCTGCCAGCCGGCCCGCCCCGCGGCCCGACCTCCCCTTCGTTGGACAACCGGATCTGGTGGCCCTCGTCGATGCCGGCCGGGACCGTCACCCGGAGCGTCCGCCGCCGCTCCGTGCGCCCGTCCCCGCGGCACGTCTCGCACGGCGCCTCGACGATCCGGCCGTCGCCTCGGCACTGCGGGCAGGTCGACACGTTGACCATCTGGCCAAGCATCGTCTGCCGCACGGACCGGACCTCGCCGCGGCCCCTGCACTGCGGGCACGTCGAGGAACTCGTGCCGGGCTTCGCGCCGGACCCGTCACACGTCTCGCACCGGGTCAGGACCGTGAAGTCGATCTCCTTCTCGGCGCCGCGGATCGCCTCCTCGAAGCTGATCCGGAGGTCGTATCGGAGGTCGGAGCCGGCCTGCGGGCGGCCCCGACGGGCGCCCGCGGCGGCCCCGCCGAAGAAGGCGTCGAAGATGTCACCGAAGCCGCCGAAGCCGCCCTCGAACCCGGCACCGCCGTCCTGACCGAGCCCCGCCCGACCGAACATGTCGTACGTCTGGCGGCGCTGCGGGTCGGACAGGACCTGGTAGGCCTCGTTGATCTCCTTGAACCGCTCCGGCGCGCCCGGCTCCTGGTTGACGTCCGGGTGCCACTGCTGCGCCTGGCGGCGGAACGCGCGCTTGATCTCCGCATCGGACGCTCCGCGTTCGACGCCCAGCACGGTGTACAGGTCGCGGTCCGTGGCCATCGGGGGAGAATGGTAGCCGTGGCTGCCGGCGGTCGCGCCCGGTCCCCCTGCCGGCCGCAACCGGCGCGCCGTCAGTCGCCGGTCAGCTGCCGGGCGCGCCCGAGGACCGCCACGAGCATAGGCGTGGTCAGGCGCCCGGTGAACGTGTTATGCTGGCTCGGGTGGAAGGATCCGACGACCGCGTAAGGGCCCACGCGCGCCTGAGGACCAGCCCGGCACCGGCGTGGTCAGGCCGCGGAACGTTCGGCTGGCTCCTTCTGGCGACCGGAAGGGTCCACGAAGCCGGATCTGGCGACCAGAAGGGTTCCACGAAACCGCGGGCGGCCGCGGCGGATCAGGCGTAGACCGGCTCGATCGACTCGACCACCGAACCGTCCCGACGGAAGACGAGGAAGCGGTCGAAGGACCGCATGAACCATCGGTCGTGGGTGACCGCAAGGACCGTGCCGGTGAAGGTGGCGAGTGCGTCCTCGAGCGCCTCGGCCGACGCGACGTCGAGGTTGTCCGTCGGCTCGTCCAGCAGCAGGAGCGTCGCACCGCTCAGCTCGAGCAGGAGGATCTGGACGCGGGCCTGCTGGCCGCCGCTCAACGTCTCGAACGGTTGGTGCGCCGCGCCCGCCAGCTCGTACCGACGCAACGAGGCCATCGCCGCGCCGGTCGCGAGGCCGTGGTCGGCGAGCACCTCGACGAGGCGCCGGCCCGCGAGCTCGGGGTGGTCGTGGGTCTGGGAGAAGTAGCCCGGAACGACCCGGGCGCCGAGCGCCCACCGGCCGGCGTGGTCGACCGGCTCCCCCGCCAGCAGCTTGAGGAAGTGCGTCTTGCCGGTGCCGTTCAGGCCGAGCACACCGACGCGCTCGCCGAACAGGACCTCCGTCTCGAAGTCGTGGACGAGCCCGGGCAGCTCCAGACCCTCGATCACCACGGCGCGCTTGCCGGTGCGGTCGCCGCCGAGGCGGATGCTGAGGGACTGGTCCTTCGGCCGCTCGGGCGGGGCCGCCGCGTCGTGGCGCCGGATCTTCGTCTGCGTCGCCCGCAGCCGTGACGCCGCCGCATCCGTCATCGTGAGCTGGCGGCGCAGCTCGCGGACCTGGTCCTCCATCCGTTTGCGCTGCTCGCGCCAGCGCCGGTGCTCGTCGTCGAGCTTCGCGAGTCGCTGCTGGCGCGCCTCGTGCCACGTCGCGAACGAGGCGCCGTGCGTCCAGGCCGCCCTGGCCTCGAGGGTGACGTCGCGATGGCCGGCGTCGGCGAGCAGCTGGCGGTCGTGGCTGACGAACAGGACCGTCTTCTTCGTCGTGTTGAGGGCCTCGGTCAGCCACTCCTTGCCCGGCACGTCGAGGTAGTTGTCGGGCTCGTCGAGCAGCAGCACGTCGTCGTCCGACCGCAGCAGGAGCTCGAGGGCGAGGCGCTTCTGCTCCCCTCCGGACAGGCTCCCGAGGGAACGGGCCTCGACCTCCTCCAGGTGGGACCGCAGCGCCGCCGTCGTGCACGTGTCCCACAGGATCTCGGCGTCGTACCCGCCGACGTCGCCCCACGCGGTCACCGCCTCGGCCACCGCCATCCCCGTCGCCGTCGAAGGCGTGCGGGCGTTCGCCTCCTCCGCCGACCGCAACCGCGACGCCGCTGCTCGGATCACCGGAGGCGAGAGGCTCACGAGCAGGTCGCGGACCGTCGTGGCGTCGCGGATCGACCCGATGAACTGGCGCATGACGCCGAGGCGCCCGTCCACCGAGATCGTGCCGCCGTGGCCGCGCTCGTCGCCCGCGATCAGCCGGACGAGCGTCGTCTTGCCCGCGCCGTTCGGCCCGACGATCGCGGTGTGCTGGCCGTCGCCGACGCGGAAGGACACGTCGTCGAACAGCGTCGCTCCGCCGGGGAACGTGAAGGCGAGGTGCGAGACCTCCAACGCGCCCATGCGGCAACGGCCGTCAGTCGGACGCCAGCCCGGCCCGGATCTGGGCCAGGTGGGCGCGGTCGTGCTCGACCAGGAGCTCGGCGAGCTGCGCGACCGACACCTCACCGCGCTCGGCGTGGAGGCCGACCAGGCTCCACTCCGCCGGCTCCAACGACTCGAGCACGACGAGGTTCGCCTCCCGGAGCGACCGCCAGCGCGCCACCGACTCCTTCCAGTCCGGCTCGAGCTCGGCGAAGCGGCGCACCCACGCGTTCTCGTCGAAGGCCGCGAGGTACGGACGGTCGCCCGTGAGGCTCATCCGGATGCGGACGCTGTAGACGAGCTCGGCGTCGGCGAGATGGGAGACGACGGTCGACGGCGCCCACTCCCCCTCCGCCGGCGGCCGGTGCACCGCGCTCGACTTCGCCGTCCCCAGCAGGGCCACCAGCTCGCGCCGAGTGTTCTTCAGTCTTCCGAGCGCCACCGCGGGTTCCAGAGGGGCCATCCCCCTACGGTAGACAGACGGCCGTGGACCCCGGGCCGCTCAAGGACGTCCTGACGGTCGTCGCCGGGGTCGCGACCGGGATGCTGTCGGCCGCCTTCGGGGTCGGCGGCGCCGTCGTGTCCACCCCCGCCATCCGCGCCCTCGGCATCCCCGCGCTGCTCGCCGTCGGGACCACACTGCCGTCGATCTTCCCGAGCGCGATGAGCGGACCGCCCTCTTCCTCACCATCGGCGTCATCCCGGGCGCCCGCATCGGCGCGGCCGCCGCGGTGCGGGCCTCGGACGAGGGACTCCGGAAGTCGGTCGCCGGCTTCCTCGGCGTGATCGCCGTGATCTACCTCGTCGTCGAGCTGCTCGCGCTCACCTCGGGCGCGTAGATCCGGCGGTTCCGAGCTCCCGGGCGCGGGCGAAGACGGCGTCGAACATCGGCTCGGTGAGCACACCCGTGAAGGTGTTCTGCTGGCTCGGGTGGTACGAGCACACGATCCACCGCCCGTCGGGCAGCTCGATCTCGACGACGTGCCCGAACTTCGGACGGGGCCGCAGCCCGAGGACTCGGCACCGCGCCTCGTACCCGAACGCTCCCAGCGGCACGAACACCCGCACCTTCGCCAACAGCGCGAGCTCCCGCTCGAGGTACGGCTGGCAGGTGTCGCGTTCGGCCGGCGTGGGCGTGTTGGCCGGCGGGGCGCACCGGCCCGCCGCGGCGACGTACGCGCCCTCGAGGCGGAGGCCGTCGTCGCGATGCACGCTCGTGGGCTGGTTCGCGTAGCCCGCCTTGTGCAGCGCGCGGAAGACCCAGTCGCCGGACCGGTCACCCGTGAACACGCGGCCCGTCCGGTTGCCGCCGTGCGCCGCGGGCGCGAGCCCGACGATCAGGATGCGCGCGTCGGGGTCGCCGAACCCCGGCAGCGGCCGGCCCCAGTACGGGTCACCGCGGTGGCGCGTCACCTTCTCCCGCGCCACCAGCTCGCGCCACGCGACCAGGCGCGGGCAGCGGAAGCAGTCGACGATCTCGGCCGACAGCGCCGCCAGCGCCGCCGTGCGGGCGGCGAGGTCGCTCGGCGGGAGGTGACCGGCCATGGGGCCCATTGTC
>JAUJOH010000002.1:227847-372080 GCA_030447745.1 Chloroflexota bacterium
CGTGCGGGCGGCGAGGTCGCTCGGCGGGAGGTGACCGGCCATGGGGCCCATTGTCGGACCACGGGACGCGGGACGGGACGTGACGCGGCAACGGGACGCGGCGACGGGACGTGACGCGGCGACGTCGACGTGGCCGGGCCGGACTTGTCGAATACCACCCCTCGTAGTGCTCGCCGCGAAGTTGTCACGTCGTCGCGGGCGGTCGGCGAGCGGGCCGTGCACGACTGCTTCGCCCGATCCGGTCGCCTACTACCCGCGATGGTACGCGGCAGGGTCGCGCGCGCTTGTACTACGCGGGATGGTAGGCGACACGAAATTACGCAACGGCCGCGCGCAACACCACCCGGGCTGGTAGGCGACAGGAACAACGCGCGACCGGCGAGCGGCGGCGACCGGCCGCGACCCCGAGCGGGTGGCTACCGGAGCAGCAGCTTGTCGAGCCGCCGTGAGACGATCAGGAGCCCCAGCACACCCATCACCGTGAGGTAGGCGGCGTGCACAACCGTGCTCGGCCCGACGACCCCCACGGCGAGCGAGCGCACGAGATCGACGCCGTGATAGAGCGGCGTGAGCTGGACGAGCAGCCGGACCGGCTCCGGGTACGCGTCGAGCGGGTAGAACGTGCCGGAGAACAGGAACATCGGCAGGACGACGAGCTGAATCAGGTCGAAGTCCTGCCAGGTCCTCATGAACGACGTGGCAGCCATCCCGACGGCCCCGAACGCGAAGCTGATGAGCAGCGCCGCCGGCAGCGTCAGCAGGAGCCAGGCCGACACGCCGAGCCCGAGGGCGACCATGACGACCAGGAACCCGCCGGTGTAGAGCGCGCCGCGGATCAGCGCCCAGCCGAGCTCGCCGAGGGCGATGTCGGCGGTCGACAGCGGGGTCGACAGGATCGACTCGAACGTCTTCTGGTACTTGAGCTTGAAGAAGAAGTTCAGGGTTGCCTCCGTGACCGCGCCGTTCATCGACGAGCTGGCGAGGAGCGCGGGCGCGATGAAGAGCTGGTACGGGATCTCCGTGCCGCCAGGCCCCGGGACCGTCCCGACGAGCTGTCCGAGCCCGAACCCGATGCTGAGCAGGTAGAAGAGCGGCTCGAAGAACCCGGACACGATCACGATCCAGCCGTGCCGGTACACGTACAGGTTGCGTTCGATGAGCCGGAACGCGCGAAGGCTCCCGAACATGAGCGGCGGTGCGACGCGGAGCGGCAGCGTCATCCGCGGATGAGCCGGCGCTCGATCATCCGGACCGTCGCCCACGTCGACACGACGACGATGGCCACCAGGACCACGACATGGGCGACCATCTGCGCCGGCTGCTGACCGACCGTGCCGAGCACGAGGCCGCGCGTCAGATCGACGCCGTGCCAGAGCGGCGACAGCCAGGCGATCGGTTGGAGGACGTCCGGCAGCGATTCGATCGGGAAGAACGTTCCGGAGAACAGGAACAGCGGCGTGATGCCGAAGCGGAAGATGACGTTGAACCGGTTCGGCGTTCGCTGCGTGGCGGAGAAGGCGGTGATCGGGGCCGCGAACGCCATCCCGGTCAGGACGGCGACCGGGATGCCGAGGACGACGAGCGGCGAGTGTGCGGCGCCGAGCACGATGATCACCGCGCTGAAGACCGAGGCGATCATCGCCATCCGGATCGCCATCCAGACCAGGTTGCCGAGGGCGATGTCGCTCGGTGACAGTGGCGTGGCGTACATCGCGTGAAACGTCCGCTGCCAGTTGAGCCCGCCGATGATCGGGAACGTCGCCTCGAACGCCGCCGACTGCATGACGGTCGCCGCGAGGAGGCCGGGGGCGAGGAACTCGAGGTAGCTCAGCCCGCCCAGCACGGCGTCGCCCGAGGCGTCGACATACCCGCCCAGCCCGAGCCCCATGGCGGTGAGAAACAGGACGGGGCTCAGGAACGACGTGAAGACCGACGACCGGAACGTCCGGCGGTACTGGACGGCGCGGTGCTCGACGACGCGGCTGAGGCCGGCCACGGCTACTCGACCAGCGAGCGGCCGGTGAGCCGCAGGAAGACGTCCTCGAGCGTCGAGCGCCGAACGAGGACCGTCTCCGGGTTCAGGCCACGCTCGTGGGCGGCCACCGCGACGGCCTCGCCGTCGTCCGCGTACAGCAGCACCCGGTCGGCGAGGTGCTCGATCCGATCCGCCAGCCCGTCCAGCTGGCCGTCGAGACGCTCCTGGACACCGGGCCCGAAGCGGAGCTCGGTGACCTCACGCGTCGAGTAGCGGTCGATCAGCTGGCGCGGAGACCCCTCGGCCACGATCTTGGCCTTGTCCATGACGACCAGGCGGTCGCAGAGCTGCTCTGCCTCGTCCATGTAATGCGTGGTCAGCACGAGCGTCACGCCGCGCTGCTTGAGGCGGTACAGGCGGTCCCACAGGAGGTGGCGCGCCTGCGGGTCGAGCCCCGTGGTCGGCTCGTCGAGAAGGAGCAGGTCCGGCTGGTTGATCAGCGCCCGAGCGATCGTCAGCCGCCGCTTCATCCCGCCCGAGAGCGGCTCGACCTCGTCGTTCTGACGTTCCGTCAGCTGCGCGAAGCCCAGGAGCTCGTCCGCGCGACGTCCGCATTCCGCGCGCGGCAGCCCGAAGTAGCGGCCGTAGAGGACGAGGTTCTCGCGGACCGTCAGCTCCGTGTCCAGCGTGTCCTGTTGCGGGACGACGCCGAGACGAGCCCGGATCTCCGGCCCGTCCGTGCGCGGGTCCAGGCCGCGCACCGTCAGCGTGCCGTCGGTCACGGGCGAGACGCAGCCGATCATCCGCATCGTCGAGGTCTTCCCCGCCCCGTTCGGGCCGAGGAAGCCGAACGCCTCGCCGGGCGCGACGTCGAAATCGACGCCGTCGACGGCGGTGAACGACCCGAATCGCTTCGTCAGGCCGCGGGCATGGATGAGCGAGGACTCGGGGGAACCGGGCATGGGCGGGCATCGTACCGCACGGTTCGGCGATCTCTGTCAGGTTTGTCGGGACCGCCCGGGGCCGCTCCGCGCGCGCCCACGACGCCTCGAGATAACGTGCTATGCTGAAGTAGCACAAAGGCTTCGGATCCGCCGATCCGCGACAGGAGCGCCGCCATGGCCAAGCTACCCGAACCGGTCGAGCGCCTGCTCGACGCCGCGCTCGTCGGCGAGCTGACCGTCGTCAGCCCGTCCGGGCGACCGATCACGTACCCGCTCATCCCGCTGTTCGACGGCGACAAGGTCTACCTCACGTCGTCGACCCTGTTCAGCCGGAAGCTCGAGCACATCGCGGCCAATCCGCGGGTGGCCCTGTCGATCACCGACCCCGTCGCGACCGGTCGCCCGGACCGGGCAACCCTCCAGGGCGACGCCCGCGTCATCGACGAGGACCCGCACGGCGGCTGGGAGCGGCTGCTCCCGATCTGGGAGAAGAAGGAGCCGTCCATCGTCACATTCCTCAAGGCCCGCGTGGCGCTGCCGCTATTCTTCGAGCGGGCGCTGATCGAGATCACGCCGCGACGCGTGCTGTACTGGTCGGACGGAGCGTCCGCCGCGGCACCGGTCACGACGCTCGTCGGGACGGAGGCCGCCTGATGCGCAGCACCACGGAGCTCGACGCCCGCGCCGGCCTGGAGAGGCTCCGGACGTATCCCTTCCAGGTCCTGACCTGGGTCGGCCCGGACGGCTACCCCGTCAGCGTGGCGGTCGAGGCGGCCGTCGATCCGGCCACCGGCTCGGCGCGCTTCGCCGCGCCGACGGGACTCGCCGTCCCGACGGACCGCGAGGTCTCGCTCACCGGCTCCCACATCCGCCCGCAGCCTGGATACGGCTACGACGAGCGCCGCCACGTGACCGTGTGGGGCCGAGTGGCGGCCGCGGACGGCACCCTCACGCTCGCCGCCGACCACGCCTGGGGCTGGGACGAGGCAGAGGTTCCGTTTTTCGAGTACAGCGAGCGCTCCCTGCCGCAGTCACGCAAGTACTTCGACGCGCTCTCCCGGGAGCGCGGGACTCCCGTCCGGCCGAAGCTCTCCTTCGGGTTCCTGACGCTGCGCGCGACAAGGCTGCCGTTCCTGACCGCGACGATCGTGCCGGTGCTGCTGGGCATCCTGATCGCCGCCAGCGACGGCGCGTTCGACCTCCTGACGGCCGTCCTTACCGTGGTCGGCGCGTCGTTCGTCCAGCTGGCGATCAACGTCAGCAACGACGTCTTCGACACCGCCCAGGGAGCAGACGACGCGAACGTCACGCCCACCCAGTTCAGCGGCGGGTCGCGCGTCATCCAGTACGGCCTGGTGACCTTCCGCCAGATGGCCACGCTGGCCACGGTGTTCTTCGTGGCAGCCGCGGCCGTGGGGCTCGTGCTGCTGGCGCTTCGGGGGTCGCCGGCGCTGCTCGCCATCGGCATCGTCGGGTTCGTGGTCGGGCTCGGCTACACGGCGCCGCCGCTGAAGCTCGTGTATCGCGGGCTCGGCGAGATCGCCGTGGCGGTGGGGTTCGGACCGCTGATGCTGCTTGGCGCCTACGTCGTGCAGACAGGTGGCTCGCTGTCGTGGGAGCCCTTCGTGGCCTCGATCCCGATCGCCGTCCTCATCGCGCTCGTCCTGTACGTCAACGAGATCCCCGACCGGCGCGGTGACGCGCGTGCCGGCAAGCGGACGCTCCCGGTCCGCTTCTCGCGCGAGGCGGTCGTGACCGGCTACCGCGTCGCGACGATCGCGGCGTACGGGGCGCTCGTGCTCGGCGTCGTCGCCGGGCTGCTGCCGATCCCGGCGCTGCTGATGCTCCTGACCGTGCCGCTCGCCCTCCGGGTGGAGCGCGGCCTGCGCCCAAACTACGACAACCCGTACGGATTGATGTCGGTGATGGGCGTCAACATCCGGCTCCACCTGTACGCCGGCCTGCTCCTCGTGGCGGCGTACGCGCTGGTCCTCGTCGCCGAGGCGGTCGCGCCCGGCGTACCCCTGTTCCTCGGCCGCTGAGGGCGCGTCCGGAAGCGCTACTTGTCGAGTTTCTCGAGGCCGGCGTCGCGCCCGAGCAGGATCAGCTGGTCGCCGGCCGCGATCCGCTCGTCGCGATGCGGGTTGACGGTCACCCTGTCGCCACGGCGGAGGCCGATCGGCGTCAGCTGGAGGCGCCGTGCGAGGTCGAGCTCCGCCAGCGAGCGCCCGACGAACGACTGCGGCGGGCGGAGCATCACGATCCCGAAGCCCGGCGCGACGTCGATGTAGTCCACGACGCTCGGGTGCGCGAAGACGTGCGCCACGCGGGCGCCCATCTCGCGCTCGGGGTAGACGACCCGGTCCGCACCGACCCGCTCGAGGATGGACCCGTGCAGCGCGGAGCCCGCCTTGGCGACCACGTTGCGCACGCCCAGCTGCTTCAGCGCCATCGTCGCGAAGATGCTCGGCTCCGTGTGGCCGCTCATGGCCACGATCGCGTGCTCGAACTCGCCGGCGCCGATGCCGGTCAGCGCGTCGAGGTCGCTCGCGTCGAGCTGGACGGCGTGGGTGACGTCCGGGGCCACGTCGTTCACGCGAGCCTCGTCGTGGTCGACGGCGAGGACCTCGTGACCCAGCCGCATCAGCTCCTTCACGGCGGCCGTCCCGAACCGCCCGAGCCCGACCACGAGGATCGACTGCTTCATCCCGTCTCCCGATGCGCCGCTTCCGGGCCGGAGGTGCCCGTCCGGCCCGTCATCCGATCCGGATCGTCTCGACCGCCGGCCGGTGCAAGGTGGGACGCTGGCGTGCTGTGAGGGCGAGCACGAGGGTGAGCGTCCCGAGCCGGCCGATGAACATCGCGCCGACCAGCAGCAGCCTACCGGTGTCGCTCAACTCGGGTGTGATCCCCGTCGACGCGCCGACCGTGCCGACGGCGGAGACGGCCTCGAACAGCACCTGCACGAAGCTCCCCGTGGACGTCAGCTCTAGGCCAAGGCTGACCATGAAGAGCACGGCGATCGACAGCAGCGCGACGGACACCGCCCGGTAGACGATGACGTGGGGGATCCGGCGGCCGAAGGCCTCGGCCGATGGCCGGCCGCGCGCGGTCGACACGATGGCGACCAGCAGCACGCTGAAGGTGTTGACCTTGATGCCGCCGGCCGTGGACCCCGACGCGCCGCCGATGAACATGAGCGCCATGACGACGAAGAGCGACGCCTCGACCAGCTCGCCGGTCGGGAGGGCGCTGAAGCCCGCCGTCCGGAGGGTTACCGACTCGAACGCCGCATTGAGCGGCCGCTGCTCGACCGGCAGCGCGCCCAGTGTCGCGGGGTTCTCCCACTCGAAGACGGCGATAGTCGCCGCCCCCAGCGCCAGGAGCGCGGCCGTCGTCAGCAGCACGATCTTGGTCTCGAGGGCGAGCCGGCTCCAGCGCCGCTTGCCGGCAACGTCGCCGACGATGGCGAAGCCAATCCCCCCGAGCACGATCAGCACGCCGACCGGCACGAGCACGAACGCGTCGTCCGCGAACGGCCGGAGGCTCCGGAACTCGCCGATCAGGTCGAAGCCGGCGTTGTTGAAGGCGGAGATCCCGTGGAACACGCCCCACCAGGCCGCCTGCGGTGGGTCGAGCCCGCGGGCGAGGAAGGCCGCGGCAAGCACGAGCGCGCCGAGCACCTCGGCGACGAGGGTGAACAGGCCGACCCGCCGGACGAGCGACGTGACGCTGCCGAGGTCCACGCCGGTCGACGCCTGGACGAGCAACCGGTCGCGCAGGCCGGTTCGCCGCCCGACGAGGAGCAGCAGGATCAGCGTCGACCCGGTCATGAAACCGAAGCCGCCAACCTGGATCAGGCCGAGGATCACGGCGTGCCCGAACGGGCTCCAGTGCGTCGCGGTGTCGACGACGACGAGCCCGGTGACGCAGACGGCCGACGTCGCCGTGAACAGGGCGGTCAGCGCCGGCGTGGACCGCCCGGCGGCCGTCGCGATCGGCAGCAGGAGCAGGATCGTGCCGATGAGGATGACGACGCCGAAGCCGACGATCAGGACGAGCCACGGCGACGGTGGCCGCCGGATCCGCCTCGGCGGCGCGAGGTCGTAGGCGCGTGGCGTGACCCGCTCGATGCGAACGCGTTGGTCGCCGATCCGCCGGCCGGGACGGACGGTCACGCCGACGGAGGCAGGGCGGGGGTCATCCGCCGGAGTGTAGGCGCGGGCGCCGACGGGCGCTGGGCGGCGAGCCGGCGGCGGCGGGCGGCCACTGGCCGCTTCGGCGGCGCGGGCGCTGGGCGGAGCCCGCTCGGGCGGCGCGGGCGCTGGGCGGGAGCCCGCTCGGGCGGCGCGGGCGCTGGGCGGCAGCGGGCGGCCACTGGCCGCTCCTGCGGCGCGGGCGGCCACTGACCGCTTCGGGTCATGCGGTCCATCGTCTGATACGTGGACGGTGAGTGGCGCCCGTCATCCTCCCCCGATGGATCCCTTCCGCTTCGGTCGCGGCATCCGCGACCTGCGGCGCCGACGCGGCTGGCGGCAGGAGGACCTTGCGCGCGCGGCAGGCGTCTCCCGCAGTGTCGTCGCACGGGTTGAGCAGGGACGTGGCGACCGCGTGCCCTACGTCACGCTCGCCCGGATCGCCGCGGCACTGGGCGCGCGTGTCGCCGTCCGGCTGGACTGGCGCGGCGAGCAGCTCGACCGGCTGATCGACTCCCGCCACGCCGCGCTGACCGAGCTCGTCGTTCGCGAACTGACCTCGCACGGCTGGGAGTGCGCCACCGAGGTGACGTTCAGCGTCTACGGGGAGCGGGGCTCGATCGACGTCCTCGCCTATCACCCGGCGGCGAGCGTCGTCCTCGTCGTCGAGGTCAAGTCATCGATCCCGGAGATCGGCAACCTGCTCATTCCGATCGATCGCAAGGTCCGGCTCGCGCCACGGATCGCGGCGGAGCGGGGATGGCCGCCGGGCGTCGTAGCGCGGCTGCTCGTCGTCGAGGAGGGGCGCACCGTACGGCGACGTATTCAGGATCACGAGGCGATCTTCTCCACGGCGTTTCCGGTGCGGGGCTGGGCCGTTCGTCGCTGGATGCGGCAGCCCGAAGCGACGCCGGCCTGGTCCGGCCTCTGGATCCCGTCAGATGGTCACGAGCGGATCGGGGCGACCCCGGGAGCAGCATGCGACGGAACCGGCGTTCGCGGGCCGCAGTTCCGGCGTCTGACCGTGGAGCGGTCGCCGGGACCGCGTGGCGGTCGCGCGCCGGGACCAGCCGCCGGCCGCGAAACCCAGCTCGGTCCGCGCCGGGCCCATGCGGTCCCGCCGGCAGCCCGAATCCGAACGGCCCCGGGCGATGCCCGGGGCCGTTCCTCGTGACGCGGGTCCGAGGCCGGTCTTCAGACCTCCTTGTACTCGCCCTCGACCGTGTCGTCGGCACCCGGGCCACCGGCCGCGGCGGCGGCCGGCTCGCGCTCCACGCCCTCGGGCGACGCGCCGTCGGAGCCGTTCGTCCCGGCCTCGGACTCCGATGCCTGGTAGGCCGCGGTCGACACCCGGTTGAGCGTCTCGGCCAGCGACGTCATGCCGGCCCGGATGGCGTCGACGTCGGAACCCTTCAGCGACTCCCGGAGCGACTCGACGCCGTTCTCGACGGCCGCCTTGTCCTCCGACGAGACCTTGTCGCCGAGATCCCCGATCGCGCGCTCGGCCTGGAAGGTGAGGGCCTCCGCCTGGTTGCGGGTCTCGACCTCCTCGCGCCGGCGGCGATCCTCCTCGGCGTGCATCTCCGCGTCGCGGACCATCTGGTCCACGGCCGACTTGTCGAGCATCGACGAGGCCGTGATCCGGACCGTCTGCTCCTTGCCGGTCGCCCGGTCCTTGGCCCGGACGTCGAGGATGCCGTTCGCGTCGATGTCGAACGTGACCTCGACCTGCGGGATGCCTCGTGGCGCCGGCGGGATCCCGTCGAGGATGAACCGCCCGAGTGTCTTGTTGTCCTGGGCGAAGTCGCGTTCACCCTGCAGGACGTGGATCTCGACCTGGCTCTGGTTGTCCGAGGCTGTCGAGAAGACCTGCGACTTGGAGGTCGGGATCGTCGTGTTCCGGTCGATCAGCCGGGTCATCACGCCACCGAGCGTCTCGATCCCTAGCGACAGGGGCGTGACGTCGAGGAGCAGGACGTCCTTCACGTCACCACCGAGCACGCCGGCCTGGATGGCCGCCCCGATGGCCACGACCTCGTCCGGGTTGACGCCCTTGTGCGGCTCCTTGCCGCCGAACATCGCCTTGACCGCCTCGACCACGGCCGGCATGCGGGTCATGCCGCCGACGAGGATGACCTCGTCGATGTCGCCCGGCTTGAGGGCCGCGTCCTTGAGCGCCGCGAGCACCGGGCCCTTGGTCTTCTCGACCAGGTCCCTTACGAGGTCCTCGAGCTTGGCCCGGGAGAGGTTCATCACGAGGTGCTTCGGGCCGGACGCGTCGGCGGTGATGTAGGGCAGGTTGATCTCGGTCGACGCCGTCGACGACAGCTCGATCTTGGCCTTCTCGGCGGCCTCCTTGAGCCGCTGGAGGGCCTGCTGGTCCTTGGACAGGTCGATCCCCTGGTCGCGCTTGAACTCGGCCAGCAGCCAGTCGATCACCCGCTGGTCGAAGTCGTCACCGCCGAGGTGCGTGTCGCCGTTGGTCGCCTTGACCTCGAAGACGCCCTCGCCGAGCTCGAGGATCGAGATGTCGAAGGTGCCGCCACCCAGGTCGTAGACCGCGATCTTCTCGTCCTTCTTCTTGTCGAGGCCGTAGGCCAGGGCCGACGCGGTCGGCTCGTTGATGATCCGCTTGACGTCGAGGCCGGCGATCCGGCCGGCGTCCTTGGTGGCCTGGCGCTGGGCGTCGTCGAAGTAGGCCGGCACGGTGATGACCGCGTCGGTCACCTTCTCGCCGAGGTAGGCCTCGGCATCCGTCTTCAGCTTCTGGAGGATCATCGCGCTGATCTCCGGCGGCGTGTACTTCTTGCCGTCGGCCAGCTTCACCACGACGCCGTCGCTCTTCGCGTCCTTCTCGACGGAGTACGGAACGAGCTCCTTCGAGCGCTTCACCTCCGGGTCGTCCCAGCGGCGACCCATGAAGCGCTTGATCGAGTAGACCGTGTTGCCGGGGTTCGTGACCGCCTGGCGCTTGGCCAGCTGGCCCACGAGACGCTCGCCGGTCTTGGTGAACGCGACGACCGACGGGACCGTCCGGCCGCCTTCGGCCGATGCGATCACGGTCGGCTCGCCGCCCTCCATGACGGCCACGACGGAGTTCGTCGTGCCGAGGTCGATGCCGATGATCTTGCCCATGTCGTGCGTGGCTCCTGTCAGTCGTTGAGGGGTTCGGGGGTGACGTTCGATGTGGCTTGCGATGTGGCTTGCGGCGCGGCCTCCTGAACGGCCGCCGGCGCG
Source organism: Chloroflexota bacterium (assembly GCA_030447745.1). Taxonomy (GTDB): domain Bacteria; phylum Chloroflexota; class Limnocylindria; order Limnocylindrales; family CSP1-4; genus JACDAV01. Next base: position 238,200 of record JAUJOH010000002.1, read on the forward strand.
GCCGTCGCTGGCTCGCCCTGCGCGACGGCGACGAGCGCCGGGCGGAGGACCCGATCGCGGAGCCGGTATCCGCGCCGGACCTCCTCCACGATCTCGCCTTCCGGGCGGCCGGTGCCCGGGACGTTCGCGATCGCCTCGTGCTGGCGCGGGTCGAAGGTCGTGCCCGGGGAGGCCACGACGAGGCTCACGCCTTCGCTCTCGAGCAGCGCCCGGAGCTTGCGGTCGATCGCGGCGACACCCTCGGCCCACGAGTTGCTCGCCAACTCGGTCGGTCGGGCGTCGATCGCCCGGTCGAAGTCGTCCGCGATCGCGAGCACCTTGCGGATCAGGTCCTCGCCGGCGAGCCCGAGCTCGCGCTCGCGCTCCTCGGCGGTCCGGCGGCGGTAGTTGGCGAACTCAGCCCGCTCGCGCTGGAGCAGGGCGACGTATTCGTCCGTCTGGCGTCGCGCCGTCTCGAGCTCCGCCTTGAGCGCCTCGATGTCCGCGAGGAGGGTCGTCGGCGAGACGTCGATCTCGTCGATCCGCTCCTGCGCCCGGGTGCGGTTGGTCATGCGGCCACTTCCTGTTCGCTGGGTCATGTCGGGTCTCTCACGCGTAGAGGTGGTCAACGAGCTCGTTCATGAGGCCGGAGACGAACCGGACCGTGCCGATCGCCTGCGGGTATGACATCCGGGTCGGCCCCAGAACGCCGACCACGCCGATCGCCCGGCCGGGTCGCCCGTACGGCGCGAGCACGAGGGAGACGTCCTGCATCTCCGCCGGGCGGTTCTCGTGCCCGATGAAGACGCGGACCCCGCCGCTGCCGGCCACGTTGCCGACCAGCTCACCGAGCCAGGCCCGGTTCTCGAGCGCCGAGAAGACGCGTCGGAGCTTGTCGCTGTGGGCGAACTCGGGAGCCTCCATCACGTTGAGCAGCCCGTCGCTGAACACGTCCTCGATCAGCGCCGCGTCGTACTCCCGGAGCATCCGGACCAGGCGCTCGCCGACGCGCCGCACGATGGCGACGTTGACGTCTGTGCCCCCGATTGTGCCGAGGATCGCGGGCGCCTCCACGGCCGTCCGGCCGCCCAGGCGATGGTTGAGCATCGCCGCCACGGCATTGAGCTCGTGCTGCTCCGTCGGCTCGTCGAGGTTCACGAGTGCCTGCTTGATCGCGCCCTCCTGGAGCACGAGGATGAGGCTGGCCAGCCGCTCGTTCATCGACACGAGGTCGACGCGCCGGATGTGCGCGGCCTCCGGCTTGGCCGGGGTGGCCAGACCGGCGGCCCTCGTCAGCGAGGCGAGCGTCGTGGCGGCGAGCCGGAACCAGTGCTCGCTCGCGAACTCGACCTGCCCGAACTGGTGACGGATCATCAGCTGCTCGACCGCCGGGAGCGGAACGTGGTCGACGATCGACTCGACGTAGAAGCGGTAGCCGGCATCCGTGGGGATCCGTCCGGCGGACGTGTGGGGGTGCGTCAACAGGCCCCCTGCCTCGAGCTCCGCGAGCACGTTGCGGACCGTCGCGCTCGAGACGCCGAGGCCGTAGCGCTCGACCAGGGCCTGCGACGCGACGGGCGCGGCGGTGACCACGTATTCCTCGATGACGGCCCGCAGGATCGCCTGTGTGCGGAGGTCCAGCGGGCCGGTGCGGCGGATTCGTCGCGCCAAGACCGGGCTCCTCTGTCCGTGTTAGCACTCTGGCACCGAGAGTGCTAACGAACTGCCGGCATGGTAGCAGTCGGCCGAACGAAGTGTCAACGCGAGGAGGCGCGCCTCACCCGGCACCACGCCCCGCCGTCGTCAGACGAGGCGGCTGAAGAGTTCGTTCGAGAGGAGGCGCCCTCGCGTCGTGAGGACGACGCGGTCGTCCGCCGTCGTGGTCAGCAGTCCCGCATCCAGCGCCCACCGCAGCGCGTCCACGAGCGGCGGCACCGATGCGACGGCGGCGGGTACGCCCCGCTCGGTCCGCAGGGCAAGCACCACGCGTTCGGCCGCCGCCGCCGTGGCGCCGACCTCCTCGTGGCCGCCGGGCGGCAGCGCCGGCGCACGCCCCGGACCGCCCGCGAGCGCCGCAGTCCAACCGTCGAGGCGGGCGGCATTCCAGCGCCGCGTCCGGCCGTCGAACGCGTGGGCACCGGGTCCGGCCGCCTCCCAGGCATCGCCCCGCCAGTAGATCAGGTTGTGCCGGCTGGCGTGGCCGGGCTGCGCCCAGTTGCTGATCTCGTAGCCGTCGAAGCCGGCGACCGCAAGCCGCTCCACCGCGTGCTCGTACTGCTCGGCCGCTCGGTCCTCGTCCTGCTGCGGCCGCGAGCGCTCGCGCCACCGGCGGGCTCCGGCCGTCGTTGGCAGGTGGTCGCCCGCCGGGCCGGTCAGGCCTTCCGCTCCCGGGTCGTCGAGCGTCAGGGCGTACAGCGACAGGTGATCCGGCGCGAGCGCGAGCGCGCGATCGAGCGTGGACGCCCACGCGGCGCCGCTGTCCCCAGGGATGTCGTAGAGGAGATCGAGCCCGATCGACCCGATGCCGCCGCCTCGCGCCGCCCGGACGGCATCCGCCACGTCGTCCGGGTCGTGCCGCCGCCCGAGCCGCCGGAGCTCGGCGCGATCCATGCGCTGCGCGCCGACTGACAGCCGGGTGACGCCGGCCCGGGCAAGGCCCGCAGGGTCGCCGCGCTCAGCCGGTCCCGGGTTCGCCTCGACCGTGATCTCGGCCCCCGGCACGATCCCGTATCGCTCCCGCACGCGCGCGAGAAGCGACGCCATCTCGCCGGCCGGCAGGAGGGTCGGCGTGCCGCCGCCGAAGTAGACCGAGGCAAGGGCCGGTCGCCCGGCGGAGCCCGGCGGGCCGAACGCGCCGTCGAGCCGATCGGCCCGCAGCTCGAGCTCCGTGGCGAGCGCCGAGACGAACGAGGCCAGCCGACTGCGCGGGCCGCGCGCCGCCGCTCCGGCCAGCACCACGAAGTCGCAGTACGGGCACAGCGAGACGCAGAACGGGACGTGCACGTACAGGCCGACGGGCGGCCTCGGGACGGGGACCTCGGTGGCGTCGGGCTCCATGGCCGGGCGCAACGGCGACGCCCGGGCCGGCACGCTCCGTCGCGGGGGCCGTTCCCGATCCGCCGCTCGTTCGACCGTCAGTCCCCTCGCGGGCCGACCACGCGCCAGCCGTCCGGCATCCGCCGCCGGCGCTCGATGTCCTCCGTCTCTCGACCGCGGAGCGCGACCTGGCCGGCATGGCCCGTGCACAGGAAGACCGCGAAACGGGTCACGGCGTGGCCCAGGAACGACGCCGCGATCCCGCCGGTGAGCGACGTGAGCCAGCCGCCGGCGAGGCCGATGACGAGCGCGAGGACGAGCATGTAGCGGTCGCGGCCCGGCGCCCCGAGGCGGGTCGACAGGGCGTACAACAGCGCCTGCATGATGTTCGCCGTGGTCGGGTTGATGCCGGCGCCGAGCACGATCCCGTAGAGCACGCCCCGATAGGTCGCCTCGTCGATGAACGCCGTCGCCAGCGCGTTGACCAGCGCCCCGGGATAGGACGCGAGCTCCGGCAACCGGAGGTGGCGATAGCGGAGCCAGGCGAACGCGATGGCCTGCGCCGCGCCGGCCAGCCCGTAGCCCAGGCCGCCGACGAGCGTCGCGACACGATCGCCCGAACCCAGGGAGAGGACGTCCCCGGGCGACGGATGAGCGACGAAGATCCCGGCCACGAGCCCGATCCCGAGGAGGTACCAGGTGATCCGCCGCCGGAACGACGGGAGATGGCCGTCGCGCGTCGCCTCGTCGTATTCCGCGGCCCCGAAGCGCTCGGCGTCCAGCCGCAGCAGCACGAGCAGGAGCGCAAGGCCGATGACGATGAGGTGGCGAAGCGGATCCGGCAGCTCCATCGGTCAGCCCTGGGCGGGACGTCCCATCCTGCCGGCTCGGCGCCGGCGGCACGACCCGGCGGCGGCGGTCATGAGTCGCCCATCCTGAGCACCGCAAGGAAGGCGTCCTGCGGGATCTCGACGGAGCCGACCCGCTTCATCCGCTGCTTGCCTTCCTTCTGCTTCTCGAGCAGCTTGCGTTTTCGGGTGATGTCGCCACCGTAGCACTTGGCGAGCACGTTCTTGCGCATGGCGCGCACCGTCTCGCGGGCGATGACGTTGGACCCGATGGCCGCCTGGATCGGCACCTCGAACATCTGCCGCGGGATCAGCTCCTTCAGCTTCTCCGTCAGCTGGCGCCCGACGGTCGGCGCCTTGTCGCGGTGCGTGATCAGTGACAGGGCGTCGACCGGCTCGCCGTTGACGAGCACGTCGAGCTTGACGAGGTTCGCCGGGCGGTAGCCTGCCTCCTCGTAGTCCATCGAGGCGTAGCCCTGCGTCCGGCTCTTGAGCTGGTCGTAGAAGTCGACGATCAGCTCGGCCAGCGGCATCTCGAAGTTCAGCAGGACCCGCTGCGGGTCGAGGTACTCCATGCCGAGGAATGCCCCGCGCCGGCTGGTCGACAGCTCCATGAGCGCCCCGATGTAGCTGCTCGGCGTGACGATGTTCAGCGTGACCCATGGCTCCTCGATGACTTCGATCTCGGACACGCTCGGGAGCAGCGCCGGGTTGTCGACGGCCAGGGCGCCGCGGCCGTGGGTCAGCTCCACGCGGTACTCGACGGACGGGGCGGAGGCGATCAGGTCGAGGTCGAACTCGCGCTCCAGCCGCTCCTGGACGATCTCCATGTGGAGCAGGCCGAGGAAGCCGCAGCGGAACCCGAACCCGAGGGCAATCGAGCTCTCCGGCTCGTAGGTGAAGCTCGCGTCGTTGAGATGGAGCTTCTCGAGCGCATCGCGCAGGAGCGGGTAGTCCTCGCCGCTGAGCGGGTACAGGCCGGCGAACACGAGGCTCTTGGCCTCCTGGTAACCCGGCAGCGGCTCGCTGGCCGGCCGGCGCGCCGCCGTGATGGTGTCGCCGACCTGAGCGTCGCGGACGCTCTTGAGTCCGGTAGCGACGTACCCCACCTCGCCGGCCCGCAACTGCTTGACGGCGACGAGCTGCGGGCGGAAGAAGCCGAGCTCCAGAAGCTCCGCCTCCGCTCTCGAGGCCATCAGCCGGATGGTGTCGTGGTCGTGGAGCGTGCCATGCGCGAGCCGCACGTAGACGACGACGCCCTTGTACTGGTCGTAGTGGCTGTCGAAGATGAGCGCCTTGACCGGCGCCGATGCGTCACCGTGCGGCGGCGGGATCCGCTCGACGATCGCCTCGAGGATGTCCGGCACGCCGGTCCCGTCCTTGGCCGAGGCGAGGATCACCTCCTCCCGCGGGATGGCGAGGACGTTCTCGAGCTCTTCCATCACGACCTCCGGCTGGGCGGACGGGAGGTCGATCTTGTTCAGGACCGGGATGATCGTCAGGCCCTCGCGCAGCGCCAGGTGCACGTTGGCCAGGGTCTGGGCCTCGATGCCCTGGGCGGCGTCCACGACGAGGATCGCGCCCTCGCAGGCCTGCAGGCTCCGGCTGACCTCGTAGCTGAAGTCGACGTGCCCGGGCGTGTCGATCAGGTTGAGGCCGTAGGTCCGGCCGTCGCGCGCGGTGTACTCGAGCCGCACCGCCCGCGCCTTGATCGTGATCCCCTTCTCGCGCTCGAGGTCCATCGAGTCGAGGACCTGGCTCATCATCTGGCGGCCCTCGACGGTGTGGGTCAGCTCGAGCAGGCGGTCGGCGAGCGTCGACTTGCCGTGGTCGATGTGGGCGATGATCGAGAAGTTGCGCAATCGCTCCTGGGGGATCACGGGTCCTCGGGGCGTGACGAGCGCCGCGCCGTCGGAGTCGGCGGGCGCGCCGGAGCCGGGCGTCGGTACGTGGGCGCGCAGAGGGTAGCACGAGGGCCCCGCCCGCTCCGTCACGCGTGGAGGGCGCTCAGCACGGCGACGCCGATGGCGATCAGGGCGACCCCGGCCGCCTGGACGCGGGCGAGACGCTCGCCGAACAGCGCCACGCTGACGACCGCGGCGAGCGCACCGAACTGCGACGACACGACCGAAGCGACGGCGATGCCGTCGCGCGCCCCGAATGCGTAGGACGCGACGCCGAGCACTTCGACGACCGCGATGAGGACCACGAACGGCGCCGCCTCGCGGGTCAACCGGAGCCGGCGCGCAAGCAGAAGCGGCAGCGCCACGGCGACGGTCCCGGCGACGCGGGCCGGGAGGATGGCCCAGACAAGCGGCAGCTCGGCGCCGATCCGGCCGGACACGTACAGGTTGACCCCGAACATCGCCGCGGCCCCGAGCGCCAGCAGCACGGCCGGGACGGCCGACGTCCGGACCTTTCCATCGGCACCGGGGGCGTCCGCCCGACGGCGCTCGACCGAGGCCAGCACGATCCCGACCACGATGACTGCCAGGACGACCGCGCCGGCCGCGCTCAGCGGGTCGCCCGCGGCCACGGCGATCGTGGCGCCGAGCGCGCCCTCCGTCGAGATGACCGGCGCGACGAGCGCGACCTGGCCGCGTTGCACCGCGGCGTAGGCGAAGAGGAGCCCCACCACGTTCGAAGTCCCGGACACGGCGAGGAGCGTCAGCTCCCGTGGTCCCAGGTCGACGTCGCCGCCCGCGACCACCCTCAACGGGATCGTGAGCGCCAGGCCGATGACCATCGCCCACCCGAGCGTCGCCCAGGCGCCGATCCGGCGCGCGGCACGGGCCGATGCCATCGACGCGGTCGCCCAGCACAGCGCGGCGCCGAGGCCGCCGAGGATGGCCAGCATCAGTCAAGTGTCGCGGGCGGAGCCGGCGGGCTCCGGTCGAGTTCGCGCCGCGGGCGCGCTGCGGGCCTCGCTGCCGAACGTGGTCGGTCCGCGACCGCTCTGCTACCATGCGCGTTCGCGTTCGCGCCCCGCGCGACCGTCTCCGCCCCCAGACCACGAGAGGTTCGCTTCTTGGCCAGAACGCCCCGAACCTGGACGGGTGCCCGCTCGCCGTCGGGCCGCAAGCGCGTCCGACAGGCTGAGAGCCGGCGCGCCGTCCTGCAGCCCCGGCGCAGCGCTGCGAAGACGCTCGTCGCAAAGGCCATCCGCGTGTCGGCGCAGCCGACCGACGGGGTCGAGCCGGGTGCCGCGCTGATCGACGCCCTGAGTGCGCTCGACCGCGCTGCCAAGGCCGGTGCCATCCACCCGAACGCCGCGGCGCGCCGGAAGTCGCGCCTCGTCCGCAAAGTCAACGCCGCGCTCGGTGGTACTCAGGTCCAGGGCGCCCACGTCGCGAAGCAGACGAGCAAGGCCCAGGCGGTGAAGGCCGCCAAGGCGCGCATCGCGGCGGGCAAGGCGGACAAGGCCAAGGGCGCACAGACGGCCGCCGGCAAGGCACGGACCGCGCTGTCCCGCAGCAGCCGGACCGAAGGCGTTGTGACACCCTCGTCGCCCGCCGGCGAGACCACGGCGGGCGCGGCAAAGCCAAAGGCCACGACCGCGCGCCCGAGGGCCGCCACGGCCTCGAAGGCGACCCCGAGGAAGACCTCCGCCAAGGGCTGAGCCGGCCGCGGCCAGGCGCCGAGGCGCGGCTCGAGGAACGCCGGGGGCGTTTCGATTCGGGAGGCCGGTTGCGGACGCCGGTTTCCCTGCAGCGGTGCGCGCCGCCCAGGGCCACCGATGCACGGTGGGCATGCAAGGCCGTCCCGGCGGGCATTCGGGCCGGTGAGGCCTCGTCCGCCACGCTCGCCCGGGGCATCTGGGGGCGGCCGGTGGTGCCATCCCGTGGCCCAGCAGTCCCAAGGTAAATGGGTGGCCCGGAATGACGCCGCGGCGTCAGATACAAGTCACACCGGGCATGAACGTCGATTCACGAGGCGCCGGACCGGATGATCCGGCGCCAGCGCGCCAGGGATCGCGGCCGCGACGGTTTGCCTCAGCTGCCGGCAGCGGGCGCCGAAGGCGCGGCGGCGTCGCGGCCGGGCCGAGGCCGGAACAGCCCGTAGAGCACCGCTCCGCCGAGCCCGCCCGCCCCCGACAGCCCGACGAGCAGTCCCGCGGTCGCCGCCTGCTGACGCCAGTAGAAGCGCCCGAACGATTCGGCGTCGGTCACCCCCTGCGCCGCCAGCTCGCGCCCGCGACCGTCCGCGAGGTAGCGCTCGTACACGCATGCGGCGCCGGGCTGGCAGGTGAGCGAGCCGCCGGCGCTCGCGTCTCGGTAGCCGTTGTCGGCGACGAAGAAGAGCCCCTTCACCGCGACGACGAGGAGCGCGAGCGTCAGCCCGGTCACGAGCCCGGCGAAGAGCCCGTTGACGACGATCCGAGCCCACGGCCCGGCGCGGCGGTCCGACCGCTGGTTCGCGTAGTAGCCCACGAGCAGGCCACCCGGCAGCGCGAGGTACCAGACCAGCGGCTCGATCGGGATCACGAGCAGGAAGCTGATGACGATCACGACCGCCATCCCGACCCCGACCCAGCCGGCGGTCGCGGCGCCGCGATCGACGATCCGCGTCACGAGGCGGCGGCGACCGCCTGCAGGCTCCGGTCGGAGCGCGTCACCGCGAGCGCCCGTCTCCCCGGGTACCGGGCGCCGTCGCCGAGCTCCTCCTCGATCCGCAACAGCCGGTTGTACTTGGCAACCCGCTCGCTCCGCGACGGAGCGCCGGTCTTGATCTGACCCGTCCCCGTCGCGACGACCAGGTCGGCAATCGTCGTGTCCTCCGTCTCGCCGGACCGATGCGACACGATCGCGCCCCACCCGGACCGCCGGGCGAGGGCGATCGCCTCGAACGTCTCGCTGAGCGTCCCGATCTGATTGAGCTTCACGAGGACGGCATTCGCGGCGCCGGCGGCGATCGCTCGCTCGATCCGCTCGGTGTTCGTCACGAGCAGGTCGTCGCCGACCAGCTGCAACCGGCTGCCGAGGCGGCCGGTCAGCTCGGCCCAGCCGTCCCAGTCGTCTTCCGCGAGCCCGTCCTCGAGCGACACGATCGGGTAGCGCCGGGACCACTCCTCCCAGAGGTTGATCATGTCGCCGGAGTCGAGCGTCCGGCCCTCGCGCGCGAGGACGTACCGGGTGGTGCCGGACGCCGCGCGCCCCTCCTCGACGAGCTCCGTGACCGCCGGGTCGAGGGCAATCGAGACGTCCTCCCCGGCGCGGTACCCGGCGCGCTCGATGGCTCGCATCACGACCTCGATCGCGGCCTCGTTGGACGGCAGCGACGGCGCGAACCCGCCCTCGTCGCCCTGCCCGGTCGCGTGTCCTTCCTCGTGGAGCAGCGAGCGCAGGGCGGCGAAGATCTCGGCACCGGCCCGCAGCGCCTCGGAGAAGGTCGCCGCGCCCACCGGCATGACCATGAACTCCTGGAAGTCGGTCGAGTCCTGCGCGTGGCGACCGCCGTTGAGGATGTTGAACATGGGCACCGGGAGGACGCGCGCGCCAGCGCCCCCGAGATACCGGTACAGCGCCAGCCCGTGCGACGCGGCCGCAGCATGCGCCGCGGCGAGCGACACGGCGAGGATCGCATTCGCACCGAGCGTTCCCTTGTTCGGCGTGCCGTCGAGCTCCAGCAGCACCCCGTCCAGGCCCGCCTGGTCGGCGGCATCCATGCCGTAGAGCGCCGGGGCGATCGTCTCGGTCACGTTCGCCACGGCGCGCGTGACGCCCCTGCCGCCGTAGCGCGCTCGGTCACCGTCCCGGAGCTCGACCGCCTCGTGGGCCCCGGTCGACGCTCCGGACGGCACCGCGGCACGACCGACGGACCCGTCGGCGAGCACGACATCGGCCTCGACGGTCGGGTTGCCGCGCGAATCGAGGATCTGGCGGGCGTCGACGACCTCGATGCTCGTGTTCACCGGCTGCCCTTCACGGCGGCGGCCGGTTGCGGTGCCTCGTCCCGGCTCGGCACCGCGTCGCCGGGCCGGTCCAGCAGCACGGCGACGCCCGGCAGCTCGCGGCCCTCCAGGAACTCGAGCGACGCGCCGCCGCCGGTCGAGATGTGGGTCATGCGGTCTGCGAGCCCCTGCTGCTGGAGGGCGGCCACCGAATCACCGCCACCCACGACGACCGTGGCACCGTCGCTCGCCTTGTCCGCCAGCAGCGTTGCGACGTGCCGTGTCCCGGCACCGAACACGGGGATCTCGAACACGCCGAGCGGACCATTCCAGACCACGGTCCGCGCGTCCGCGAGCCACTCCTCGATGCGCGCCAGCGTCTGCTTTCCGACGTCGACGATGTGCCAGCTGGCCGGGATCTTCTCCGCCGGCAGGGTCTTGTACTCGGTCCCGCGGGTCACCTCCTTGGCGACGATCACGTCGACCGGCAGCACGACCCGGACGCCGCGCTTCTCTGCGTCGGCGAGGATGCGACGCGCCTCCTCGACCATGTCGTGCTCGGCCAGGCTCTTGCCGACGGACCGGCCCTGCGCGAGCAGGAACGTGTTGGCCATGCCGCCGCCCAGGACGAGGATGTCGACCTTGGTCAGCAGGTTGTGGAGCACGTTCAGCTTCCCGGACACCTTGGCGCCGCCGAGGATCGCGGCGTACGGGTGCTCCGGGTTCTCGAGGAGCTTCGAGAGGGCAGCGATCTCGGCCTCCATCAGCAGTCCGGCATACGCCGGCAGGAGCTTCGCGACGCCGACGGTCGAGGCGTGAGGCCGGTGGGCAGTCCCGAACGCGTCGTTGACGTAGACGTCCGCATAGCTGGCGAGCTGCGCGGCGAACTTGGGGTCGTTCTTCTCCTCGGCCGCGTGGAACCGCAGGTTCTCGAGGAGGAGCACCTCGCCCGGCCGGAGGCGCTTGACGGCGTCCTCCGTGCCCGCCCCGAGCGCGTCGCCGGTGACCGGCACGTTCCGGCGGAGCAGCTGCGACAGCCGCTCGCCGACAGGGCGGAGCCGGAGCCCGTCCTGGACCTTTCCATCGGGGCGGCCGAGGTGGCTCGCCAGCACGACCCGCGCGCCCTGGGCAGAGAGATGCCGGATCGTGGGCAGCGCCGCGCGGATCCGCGAGTCGTCGGTCACCCTGCCGTCCTCGAGCGGCACGTTGAAGTCGACGCGGACGAAGACGCGCTTGCCCTGGGCGTCGAGGTCGTTGACGGTCAGCTTGTCCATCGGGGCGATCCTGCGTGCGGTGGCGGCTGGAGGCGCCCGTCGAGGCGCGGCGGCGAGCCCGGGGCGTTGGCGGTCCAGTCGGCGGGTCAGCCGGCGGCTGCCGAGGCCGGCTCCGGCGCGGCCTCTGCCGCCGGCAGGCGCTGCGCGACGAACCCGATCAGGTCCGCGACACGGCTGCTGTAGCCCCACTCGTTGTCGTACCAGCTGATCACCTTGACCATCGTGCCGCCCATCACCATCGTCGAGTCGGCGTCGATGATCGAGGATCGGCTGTCGCCGCGGAAGTCGCTCGAGACGAGCGGCTCGTCGGACACGCCGAGGATGCCGTCCATCGGCCCCGCGGCCGCCTTGCGGAACGCGTCGTTCAGCTCCTCGACGCTGGTCTCGCGCGAGACCTCCGCCGTGAAGTCGACGACGCTGACGGTCGGGGTCGGCACGCGCAGGCTGAAGCCGTCGAACTTGCCCTTGAGGTCGGGGATCACGAGGGCGAGCGCCTTGGCCGCCCCGGTCGTCGTCGGGATGATGTTGAGCGCGGCGGATCGCGCCCGTCGCGGGTCCTTGTGCGCCACGTCGAGGATCCGCTGGTCGTTCGTGTAGCTGTGGATCGTGTTCATCAGCCCGCGCTCGATCGTCAGCAGGTCGTGGACGACTTTGGCCGCGGGCGCCAGGCAGTTCGTCGTGCAGCTCGCGTTGCTGATGATTTCGTGTGCGTCGGGGTCGTAGCGCTCCTCGTTGACGCCCAGGACGACCGTGATGTCCTCGCCCTTGGCCGGCGCGCTGATGATCACCTTCCTGGCGCCTGCCTCCAGGTGCGCGCGCGCCTTCGCGGCATCAGTGAAGAGGCCGGTCGACTCGAGGACGATGTCGACTCCGAGGTCGCCCCACGGGAGGTCGGCGGGGTTCTTCTCGGCGAGGATCCGGATCTCCCGGCCGTCGATCACGAGCGAGCCGTCGCGCGCTTCGACCGTCCCCTCGTAGGTCCCGTAGGTCGAGTCGCGCTTGAAGAGGAGCGCGTTCATCTCGGCGTCGACGAGGTCGTTGACCGCGACGACCTCGACCTCCGGCGTGCGCTCGATCAGCGCCTTGAGGGACTGACGACCGATCCGGCCGAATCCGTTGATCCCGACGCGGGCTGCCATGGCGGCCTCCTGTTTGTGCTCGATCGTCGGCCTCCGCGAGCCGTCGCGGCCGGAGGCCCCGCGCCGGACCTGGAACGTGCGGTGGGCGGTCCGCAGGCGCGGCATCCCATCGTACGACGGGCTGCCGGTTCGCGCGACTGGGGCGAGCTTCCGGGCGGCCGGGGGAGCACGCGGCGGGCTCCGTCGTCCTCGAGCCCTGCCGTGCGCGCGGCAAAACCCCCGCCGGTCGGGCCCGGCGGGGGTCTCGGTGTCGCGCGGGCCGGTCAGCCGCCGATCGCGGCCGGGTCAGCCGCCGATCTTGAAGACCTTGCCCCCGCACTTCGGGCACGTGCCCTGGAGCGCAGGCTTGCCGTTCTTCATCGTGATGCGCTCGGGGTTCTGGACTTCGACCTTCGTCTTGTCCTTGACGCAATAGGCCTCCGCCATCGGTTACCTCCTAGGTCTGGGCTGCGTCGCGGGAACCCGTGTCCCGCGTCCGCTCTACGGTCGGCCCCACAGCGACGGGCGCCACCGATCGGTCGACGCCGCGTCTTTCTGGCGATCCATCTCCGCGAGGATCAGGAGGCTCTCGAGCCCCGTCTCGACACAGGCAGCCTCGGCTGCGTCCTTCTGTGCCTCCTCGACGAACCGGCCGGTGGAGCGGTGCGCGTAGACCGCGCAGACGACACCGGCCCGGCAGCCGGCAAGCCCGGCCAGGACCAGAAGGGCCGACGCTTCCATCTCGAAGTTCATGACGCGCTGCCGCGTCATCTCTTCCGCGAGGTCAGGGTAGCGGATGGGAAGCTGCGGGATGGGGCGGCCCTGCGCACCGAAGAACCCGGGGGCCGTGGCGGTGATGCCCGCGTGCGTGCGGTGACCGAGCCGCTCGGCTGCCTCAAGCAGCGCGAGGACCGCCTCGTAGTGCGCGACCGCCGGATAGCCATCGTGGACGAACCAGGAGGTGGTCGTCTCGAGGCGGACCGCTCCCGTCGACACGACGAGATCGCCAAGCTCCATCTCGGGCTGCAGCCCGCCGCAGGACCCGACGCGGATGAGGGTCGGGCGGTGCGTGATGGCGAGGATCTCGGCCACGGCGATCTCGACGTTGTCCGTCCCGATCCCGGTCGAGACGACCGAAACTCGCTGGCCGCGGAGCGTGCCGGTAACCGACGCGAACTCGCGGTGGCGGTGCTCGCGCTCGACCGCCTCGAGACGGGTCGCGATCCGGCCGGTCCGGTCCGGGTCGCCCGGGAGCAGGATGTACTCGGCGAGGTCGCCCGGTCCTAGGCCGATGTGATACTGGCGTTCGCCAGTCGGGAGCGCGACGCGGGCATCCGCGTTCGGCAAGACCTCGTCCTTCTCCAGCTCGGCTCTCGCGGGGCGCGAACCCTGGCCGAGGATAGTGGCGGCGTCTCGCGAGCGTCAAGCAAGCGCGGCGCCCGCGGCAATCGGCGGCCAGCCGGCGTGGCCGCGCCGGGGGGGTCATCCGCCGTGCCCCGGACGCGGCGCCGACTCGCCGGTGGAGGGCCGTTCGATCGCGGATCGGCGTGCCATCGGCGCCAACGGCGCGGAGACCCGGGCGGCGCCCAACGCCCGACGTGCCCGCTGGCGTCGGACCAGCGTCGCGATCCCGGACCCGATCGACAACGCCATCAGCGCGAGGACGCCGAGGAGCTCCGGGATTCCGGGTTTGCCCGCGCCGAGCGGCGCGGCAGTCGCGATCCTCATGGGGCCGGTGGTCGGTCCGCCGGAGCTGGCTGGTTCCGCGAGCGGCAGCGGTGCCTGGAGGTCGCCGACGCGCGCGATCCCGGCGGGGTCCGACACGACGACCGCCAGCTCGTCGCCTCGTTGCTCGACGCGACCCGTCGCGTTGAGCGGGTCGTCCAGCTCGATCAACGGCAGCAGCTCCGCCGCCTCGCCGACCAGCAATACGAGGCCTGTCGCCGTTCCGTCATCCAACCGCACGCCGTCGGGCGCGAGCTCGACGACGAGCCCACCGACACGGACGGTCTCGCCGACGTGGTCAGCGAGATCGGCGATGTCGACGTCGACGGCGGCCGGATCGGTCGCTACGGTGGCCGCGGGGCGGCCCCCACCAGCGCCGCCGTTCGACCCACCCGCACCACCACGTCCGCCTGCACCACCACGCCCGCCCGTGGAACCGATGCCGGCATCCGATGTCCCGCCTGGCGCGGCCACGGTGCCGGGTCCCACGGTGACATCGCCCGGCTCGCGCGGCGTGACCGCGAACCGCCGGTCGGTGGCCGACGGATGCGGCCGTCGGACGATGCCGGCGACCGTGGCCCGCGCACCCTCGCGAAGCGTGGCCGAGGGGATGCCGGCGCCGCTGAGACCGGCGATCGGGACGCGGCCGTTGCCGATCTCGAGCTCGGCCCGCCATCGGCTGCCCATCTTCGTGACCTCGACGATCGATCCGCTGACGCGCACCAGCCGCCATTCGTAGGCCTCGCCCGGCGCAACTCGGAGCTCGAGCGGACGCCTGGGACTGCCGCTCCCACCGGCGACAACGGCGGTTGCCCTGATGCGCGGCGCACCGTAGGCGCGACCGACCGTGCCGGTCACGAGCACCCGGTCTCCCTGCGACGGCGCCCGCGTTCCGGCCGGCACGAGGACCTCGACCGCGGCGGTGTCGTCCTCGACGACGAGCCGCCGTCCGCTCCCGTCGAGGAGCGTCGAGCCCGCGGTCACCGTGGCCCGGATCCGGACCTCGCCCTCGCGCACGAGCAGCGCCCGGGCGATCGTGAGCGTCTGGGCGGATGACCCACCCGGCGGTCCGGACGCTCCCGGGCTGCGCGTCTCGTCCGGCCGTTCCGATTCGGGCGCCGCGAGCAGCCGGATGTCCGCCTGGTCGCGGAGCCACACCCGGTATCCGTCGAGCCTCCCCTTGCGGCTCGCTCGCTGCCCCGCCACGCCGACGATGCGGTACGTCCCGCCGTCTGCCAGCGCCGCGGGACCGATGCCGCTTGATGCGTCGGCGACCAGCCGGACGCTCGCGCCATCCGCGGCGAGCAGGTCGACCGTCAGGTCACCACTCGATGACTTCCGGACGCCGCCGTCGACGGTGCCCTCGACCGTGACGAGCCGGCCCTCGGTTGCCTCGCCGAGGTCGTCGCCGTCGACGTCCGCGGGACGCGGCAGCGCCGCCGTGCCGACCGACCGAAACCCTGCCGCGTCCGGCCGGATCTCGAGCTGACCGTACGGATCATGCAGCGTGCCAGCCACGGTGACGACCGCGCCGCGAGCTGGTGGGCGCGCGTCGTCGGGCACGCGGACGACGATCCCGCCGGTCACATCCTGGATCGCAACGAGCGAAGGACTGCCGAGCCGGCCGAGCTCCGCCGTCACGACGCCGCGCACGGCGACGCGCGATCCGACGGGCTGCGCGCGAGCCGCGGCGATCGTGTGCTCGGGTGACACGCTCGGGCGCGGCGTCGCGGTGGGGCGCGGCGTCGCGGTCGGACCGGGCGTCGCGGTGGTCCGGGGCGTCGCGGACGGCCCAGGGATCGCCGTCGGTGGCGCGGACGACATCGTCGGCGACGGCAGAGGTGTCGGCGACGGCGTCGGGTCCGGGACCGGGATGATGGCAAAGTTCGTCGGCTCGGTGACGTGGACGCGGTAACCGGACAGCCCCGTGCCGCTGCTGTCGCGCTGGCCGACGGGTCCCGTGACGGCGACGAGCGTCCCCGCCGGCACCGCGGCGCCGGCAAGCGCCTCGGGCGCCACGATCGCGCGGGCGCTCCCCGTCCCGTCGTCGATCCACAGCCCGAGCCCGTCGGCGAGCGATGACGGCGCTCCGACCGTCGTGCCCGAGAAGTGCACGAGCGTGCCCTCGACCGGCTCACCGATGCCTGCCGACACGACGTCCAGCGGCACGTTCGGACCGCCGGTCCCGAGCGACACGAGATCCGCCGTCGCGACGCGGAGCGTCACCTGTCCGTACCGGCTGTCCACCGTGCCGCGGGCCCGGACGTTCGTGCCGGCGGGCAACCCGTCCGCGACACTGGTGTCGAGATAGAGCGCGATGCCCGCCTCGGCGTCCTGGACGAACGCCCCGCGGCCGGCCTCGAGCGCGCCGAGCCGCGTCGTGAGCGTTGCCTCGATGGTCGCGTCCGTGCCGACCGGAAGTGCTCGCACGACGGCAACCGGAACCACTGGCTCGGCGGGTGACGGCGACGGCGTCGGCTCGCTACTCGGGCTCGGAACCGGGGTTGGGCTCGGGGCGGGTGACGCGCTGGCGGCCGGCGACGAGGCGCTCGGCGCGGGTGTCGGCGTTGGCGTGGGCGTGGCGGTCGGTGCAAGCGTCGGTGCAGGCGTCCGTGTCGGCGTCGGCGTTGGCGTGGGCGTGGCGGTCGGTGCAAGCGTCGGTGCAGGCGTCCGTGTCGGCGTCGGCGTGGGCGTGGGCGTGGCGGTCGGTGCAAGCGTCGGTGCAGGCGTCCGTGTCGGCGTCGGTGCGGGCGTCAGGGAGGCACTCGGCGTCTCGGTCGGGACGGGGGTCGGCCCCGGCGTCGCCCTCGAGGCGGTCGGCGTTGGATCGGGGGTCGGGAGGATCGAGGGTCCGGGCGTTGCCGTGGTCGCCGGGGGCGAGGCGCTCGGTGTGGCGGTCGCCGCGGGCGCCGACGGTGACGGCCCGCTCGTCGGCGGCGGCACGGGCGATCCGGGCGGCGGCGGCACCGGAGGCGCAAGGAGATTCTGCGGCGACGGCGACGGCTGGACGAACCAGTCCGTTGCGTTGTCGTTCGTGTCGCTGCCGTTCCCGGCCGCGCCGCCGGGTCGCCGCTCGGCGCTGGAGCCGGGCGGCGGTGCCGCAGCCGCGGCACCCTCGACGAACGCGTTGCTCGCATCGCCCCATCCGACGGCGTCGATCGGCGCTCCGCCGGTCGTCCGGAGCACGAGGGCGCCACCGGTTCCCGCCAGCCCGCCGGTGTACGTCGCGTCGCCGATGGCTGCGTACGCGCCGCTCGAGTTCGCCACCAGCAGCCGGCGGCCGGGCGCCAGCGATCGTGCCTCCGTCCAGGCCGCCTTGCGCGTGACCGTCGAACCGGAGCCGGTCACGTACACGACCTCGAGCCCGGCAAGATCGATGATCTCCGGACCGGCGTTGACGAGCTCGACGAACTCGTCGCTGGCGGAGGCGCCACCCGTCATCAGCTCCGACAGGAGCAGCGTCGAGACGCCCCAGTCGACGTCGGCAAGCGGAGCCGGCGCGGGCCGCGGTGCGCCGGCCCCCGCCGCGACCGACACGAGGATGGAGACGAGCGAGAGCGCGGCTACCGCCGCACGCCGGGCGCGAGCCATCGAGGACCTCCGGGCGGGACAGCGGGATCCGGCGGCACAGCGGCGGGAGCGTCACCATGTCTACCAGCCGCCCCTTACCGGCCACGTATCCACAGCTTCACCGCGGGGCTCGTCGTGCAGGTCGGAGGGTCCGATGCACTACGATCTGCTCAATCCCCGCACCGCCCAGGAGGGTCTGTGGCCCGCGCCAAGCGCACCGATCGCGCCGCTGCCCGTCGCCGTTACCGCGCCCAGTTCGGCGATCCGGTCGAGTCGCCGGACCCCGCCGCCACGCCGGCGGAGAGCGACGCCGGGACCTCCGACGGAGGACGGGTCGTCCGGCGGCCGGCTCGGGCCGGGCCTCGCGACCCCGCCGCACGGATGACGCAGGATGGCCCGGCACCCGCCGGCGGCATCCGCAACGCCTTCCGCCTCGCGTTCCGGCCGCTCAACCTCCGACAGGACGTCGCGCTCCTGCCGCGACTCCTCACGCACCGGGCCTTCTGGTTGCCGTGCCTGCTCGCCGTGGTGACGGTGGTCGCCGTCGTGGCGTTCCAGGGTCGTGAGATCATCTCCCAGTTCGCGCTGACCTACTTCGTCTATCCGCCGCCGATCGGCGGGCTCTTCCTCGCCGGCTTCCTCGCGCCCCGGGCGAGCTACCTCCTCGGGGCGCTCGTCGGCGTCGTCAGCTCGATCCTGCTGGCCATCGTCGTCATGTCGGCCCCATCGCTGTTCCAGGAAGCCACACCGGTCGACGCGCTGATCGCCGGCCTCGTGACGTCGCCGCTGGCCGGGATCTTCTTCGCGTCGGCTGCGGCGTGGTACCGGCGGTTCCTGCACCTGGCCAGCCCGACCCGCCAGATGGCGGCGAGGCGCCCGCCCCCCTCGCGCGGCAAGCCGGCCCGCGGCGGCTGAAAGATCGCGGCCGGGAAGCAATCCGCCGCGCCGCATGCCGCGAATGATCGTCGGATCGGCTCCGGCGCCGGCCGGCGGGTCGGAAGCGGAAGCTCGGGCCGCGACGACATTCGTGCCGGGCGTCCGGGCCGATCCTCCCCGGCTTGAAGCGGCCCGATCCGGCGCACGGATCGCCGGAGCGGCAAGGTCTCGCGCTCACCCGAGCCGGCGCATCCCGGCCTGACCCATCTGGCGGATGCCTTCCGGCGGCTCGGGTCCGCCGACGGCAGCCGCGGCGTCCACGACCGGCCGGACCTCCCGGGCCACGACGTTGACCACCTCACCCTCACGCTGCAGCTCGCCGTCCACGAGCAGGAGCGCGTGGCGACGGACGATGCCACGCAGGCGCGCCCACGTGTCCGGCCACAGGGTGACGTTGACCATTCCGGTCTCGTCCTCGAGGGCGAGGAAGACCGTTCCGCGGGCCGTCATCGGGTGCTGGCGGGTGACGACGAGGCCGCCGATCCGGATCTGGCCGGGTCGCCGCGACCCGAGCTCGGCGTTCGTGACCGCCCCCAGCCGCTCGAGCGCGCCGCGGTAGAGCCCGACGACCTGCCGACGCGCGTCCAGCCCGACGACGGCATAGGCGTCCCCGATGCGCTCCGTCTCGGTGATCGCGGGCAGCTCCGGCGCCTCCGTCGGGGGCAACCGGAGGTCCATCGGCCGAACGCTCGCCTCGCTCGCGACGCGACGCGACAGACTCGCAGACGCGGCGCCGCGTCCTTGAGCTCCGTCCGGCACCCCTCGAACCCGACGTCCATCGATCCGTCCGCGCACCGTGCCGGCCACCTCGCGGAGCTGCCACAGCAGCTCTCGCCGCTGCCGTCCCAGCGAGTCGAGCGCCCCGACGCGGATCAGGCGCTCGATCACGTCCTCGGGCAGCGCCGTGCGCTCCACGAGGTCGGCGAGGCTCGTGTACGGCCCCCGCTCGAGCTCGGCGTCGAGGAGCGCCTCGGGCTGCTCGCCGATCCCCTTGACCATCGACAGCCCGAGGCGCACGCCCCAGCCGGTCGCGGTCTCCGCTGCCCACCGGTCGCGCGCCCCGGCGCGCGGCATGAGGCAGGCCGGCGAGCGGACCGGTCGCGGCCGCGCCGTCACGCCGCAGCCATCCGGCAGCGGCTCCCCCACCGCGTCGTCGCCCGAGCCGTCGCCGGCCGCGCCGGCCATCGCCCAGCCCGGCCGGCCCACCCATTCCGTCGTCGTCTTGTAGCGCGACGCGTTGACGTTGACCGGGAGGACCGTCACCCCGTGCCGCTTGGCGTCGTTGACCAGCACCTCGACCGGGTAGAAGCCCATCGGCTGGGCGTTGATCAGCCCGACCAGGAACTGGGCGGGGTAGAAGAGCTTGAGGAACGCCGACTCGTAGGCCGTCCTGGCAAAGGCCGCGGCGTGCGACTTCGCAAACCCGAACGAGGCGAACGCGGCGCACTGCCGGAACAGCTCCTCCGCGTCGTCGCGGGCGAGGCCGTGCTTCGCGATACAGCCCTCGACGAACTCGACGTGGAGCTTCTCCATCTCCCGCTCTGAACGCCACGTGCCCATCGCCCGCCGGAAGGCATCGGAGCCGGCCGGCGTGAAGCCCGCGACCTCGATCGCGATCCGCATCACCTGCTCCTGGTAGAGGATCACGCCGAGGCTGTCGCGCAGGATCGGCTCGAGGCTCGGATGGAGATAGGTCACCGGCTCGAAGCCCTGCTTGCGCCGCAGGTACGGGTGCACGGCGTTGCCCTGGATCGGACCCGGCCGGATGATCGCCACCTCCACGACGAGGTCGTCGAGGCTTGCCGGTCGCGACTTCGGGAGCGTCTGCATCTGCGCCCGGCTCTCGACCTGGAAGACCCCGACCGTGTCGGCCGCCTGGAGCATCGCGAAGACCTCCGGGATCTCCTCCGGCAGGTGATCGAGGTCGAGGCAGACGGCACAGTCATGCTCGATCAGCTCCATCGCCTCGTCCATCGCGGCGAGCATCCCGAGGCCCAGCAGGTCGAGCTTGATCAGCTTCAGGGTCTCGACGTCGCGCTTGTCGTACTGGGCGACGACGCGGTCGGGCATCGTGGCCCGCTCGAGGGGCGCGATGTCGATGAGCGGCGCGGCCGTGATCAGCATCCCGCCCGAGTGGATCGACAGGTGGCGCGGGAAGCCGTCGATCCGGGCGCAGAACTCGAGCCACCGCTCCCAGTCGGACAGGCCACGGGTCGATCCGCCGCGGGGCTGCGGCGGCGGATCGGGCTCCAATCCTCGGGCCGATGGCGTCGCGGAGCTTCGCCTCGGACCTCGGACGGCCCCGACGGTGTTCGGATCGTTCGGCCGGCCCGTCCCGCGCCCGGCCCGGAGCCACCGGACGCTCGCCGGCGTGTCGCCCGGTCCTCCCTCGTCCTCCGCAGCGCCCGGCTGGATCCCGGGTGGCGAGTCGGGCGCCCATCGGGTGGTCACGGACGGGGCCATGCCGGCGCGCGCCGCATCGTCCGGACGCGGCAGTCTGCCGTCGCCTGCCTCCCCGGCGCCGCCGGTTCGGACCCGCCCGCCGCGGGCGTGGTTGAGCTGACCCATCGCGTCGGTCAGCCCGCGCTTGCCGGCGAGGGCGACCGCTGCGCGCGCTTCGGGCGCCTCGCCGTCCCCGGGCCGTCGGAAGAACTCCGCGAACCCGCCGTCCGCCTCGAGGTCGCGCCGGACCATCACCGAGTCGTACGTCTCGAGCGCCTTGGCCACCCGGTCGACGAGCGGCCGCGGGAACCCGAGCGCGTAGCCGACCTCGCGGACCGCGGACCGCGCCCGGTACGTCACGAGGTTGCAGACCATCCCGGTGTGCTCCTCGCCGTAGCGCTCGTAGACGTACTGGATCACCTCCTCGCGCCGCTCGGAGCTGAAGTCGATGTCGACGTCGGGATAGGCGGTCCGGCCCTCGTTGATGAACCGCTCGAAGAGCAGGTTGTGGCGGATGGGGTCGACCCGGGTGATCCCGAGGACGTAGGCGACGATCGAGTCGGCGGCGCTCCCGCGACCCTGTGCCGGGATGCCGCGCGACTTCGCGAAGCGCATCAGGTCCCAGCAGATCAGGAAGAACTCGGCGAGCCGCGTCCGCTCGATCACGTCCAGCTCGTGGGCCAGCTGCCGGACGACCGCCGGCGTGAGCGGGTGGTAGCGCCGCCGAGCCCCCTCCTGGCAGAGCTCGACGAGGTAGCTGAACGGCGTCTCCCCGGCCGGCACGGCGAACCCCGGGAAGCGGTACTGCTCGAAGCCGAGGTCGACCGAGCACGCCGAGGCGAGCTCGTGCGCATTGGCTAGACCCGCCCGCCATGCCACCACCGTCGCCCGATCCTCCGACGGCGGCATCGTCGCGAGCTCGGCACCGGACTTCAGGTAGGACTCGCTGTCGGGCCGGCGGAGGTCACCGAGCTCGTCGAGCGTCCGCCCGTGGCGGATGCCGGTCAGGACGTCGTGCAGCTCACGCCCGTCGGGCCGCGCGTAATGGACGTCGTTGGTGACGACGACGGGCAGGCTCAGCTCCCGGGCGAGGGCAGCGACCTCCGCCACGAGCCAGTCGTCCTCCGGCACCAGGTGGTGCTGGAGCTCGAGGACGAGGCCGGCGGTGGCGATCCCGTCACCGGTCGTCCGGAACCGCGACGCCAGCCACTCCGCCGCGGCCCGGGCGCCCTCACGATCACCGACGCGGAGACGCCGTGCGATCTCGCCGTCGCGGCACCCCGACAGCGCGACGAGACCCTCGGTCTGCTCGGCGAGGAGCGCGTGCGTGAACCGCGGCACGTCCTTCGTTCCCGCGAGGTTGGCCCGCGAAACGAGCCGGCACAGGCTTCGGTAGCCGGTCGTGTCGCGGGCCAGGAGCACGAGATGCGGTCCGCGGTTGCGGTCTCCGATTCCGCGCAGATCCTCCTTGACGGCGTCGCGGTGCCCGGGGAGGCGCTGCCGCTCGGCACGGGGTCGAACCGGTCGACCCTCCGCGACCTGCCCGCTGATCGCGTCGACCCCGCCCCGCGAACGGGCAGCGCGTCCCCGCCGGCGACGCCGCGGCGCAATGACCGTGCCCGCCACGTCCGGGACGGCCGCGTCGAGCAGGTCGATCTCGAGCCCCACGACGGGGTGCACTCCGGCGGCCTCCGCCGCGGTGACGAACCGGACGGCGCCATACAACCCTCCGTGATCCGTCACCGCGAGACCGGTCAAGCCGAGCTCGACCGCCCGTTCTACCAGCTCATCCGGCGTCGACGCGCCGTCGAGAAACGAGAAGTTCGTGTGGAGGTGGAGCTCGGCGTACGGGACGCTCGTCATGGCACGACACCGCCCTCGCGCGAGTGATCTGGGTCTGCCACAATGATAGAACATCCGTTCTCATCAGTGCGCCGGAGCATGTCTCCAGCCGACCCCCCAACGGCGTCAAAGAATCTCCCCAAAATCGGCCCCAGCGGCTGAAACAAGTCGGGCGGGATCGGCGTCTCACCGGCATGCAGATGCAGATCCGCCCGATCGCCATGATCCTGGCCCGCAGCCTCGTCATGGTCGGGCTGGCGGCACTGCTCATCCTCGTGCTCCTGCCCGCGGCCGTTTCCGCGCAGGTCGCCATCGCGACCTGACCACATCCAACGTCCGCGCCTGGGGGCGAAGGACGATTTCGGCGACGTTCCGGCTGCGATGGTCGGCGCGTCGACCCGCCGCTGGCACCTGGTGAGCGGGTGCCTCGGCACTGCAGGACCCCGTCGCGCTGGGGGCGACGGGGTCCTGCCACGTCCGGGTAGCATGACGGGGAGGCGCAGCGTGCCGCCTCCCCACCGTCGAGGACCGATGCACCCACGAGCTCGCGACGTGATCGGCGCCGGCCTGTTGACCCTCGTCCTGTTCGGGCTGGTCGCGGTCATCTTCGTGGCGGCGCTGAGGAGCGCCTGAACGGCCGGTTGCGCGCTCGACGGATAGCGGTGGTCGGCTGGCCGGATTTCCCCTTGCGCGGACGGCCGGGGTAGCAGCTACACTGTCTGAGGGGTTGTACTAGACAGCCTCGCGGACGGGGGAGGCGCGGTGCAGACGGCACGTTCGAGAGATCTCGGCGCGCTCGCGCTCGTGATCGGGGTTCTCGTCATCCTGTTGGTCGTCACGCTCGTGGTCGGAGGGCCAGCGGTCTCCTGAATCCGATCGACCGTCCGTTCGGTTCGCACAGGCGGGGGAGCGGTCGATCCGGCTCAGTCGTACAGCCGCTCGAGATGCCACGTGCCGGCCAGCCGGTCGCGGTACACGAGGGCGAGCCAGCGGTTCCCGACGACCTTGAAGTAGTCACGGGCGATCGGCGCCCGCCACCAGTCCTCCTCGATCCGCCACCGGTTGCAGACCTCGACCGGCTCCCGGCGCCCGTTCCACCGGATCGCCACCAGCCGGCCGTTCGGGTCCAGCTCCGCGTCGATCGACGGATGCTCCCGCAGCAGCCGAGTCACGCCGGGTCGCCGAGATCGACGGCGCTCCACGCCCACCGGCGTTCGGGGAGCGGTGCCTGCGGGTCGGCCAGCTCGACGCGACGGACGCGGTCCTCGCCGAAGGTCAGGGCAAGGCGGGCGATCTGCCAGCCGAGCCGTGCGTTGCGTGCCGCCTGCGGCACGAACATCGGCAGCTGCTGGCCGGCCGCCGGGCCGACGCCGCCGAGCTCGAGCTCGAGTCGGGCGACCGGCGCCCGTGGTGGCGTTCGCTCGAGCCGCGCGAACACGAGCCGCTCGATCGCCTCGGCCTCGGCAGTCGGTTCCGGGAAGCGCTGCGAGACCTGCATCGCGGCCGGCGTCCCGGCAGGTGCGAACGCAACGTCGAGCTCGAGACCCAGCCGGGCCAGACCGGCGGCGGACCCGCGGGCGAGGAGCTGGTCGCCGAGCGCGACCGCCAGGCGGTGGAGGACGAAGCGGAGCGGTTCCAGGTCGCCGACCGCGGGCTCGATCGGCACGGCCAGCGCGAGCCGCTCCGCGGCCCGGCGCGGACGGAAGGGAACGAGCTCCTGGCCGTTTGCGCGGGCGTGGATCCGGGTGCCCTCCTCACCCAACCTGGCGACGAGCGCCGAGCACGGCAGCTCGGCGACGGCGCCGATCCGCCGGAGCCCGAAGCGGGTCAGCCGGGCGCGGACGTCCGGGTCCGGCGTCAGCAGCCGCGCGGGCAGCGGCGCGAGCCACGCCGACTCACCGCCCGGCGGCACGGTGACCGGAGCGCCGCGGGTCGCGTGACCGGCGGCGACGGTCGCAGCGAAGCGCGTGCCCGCGATGCCGGCCCTGGGTTGACCGGGCAGAACCGGCGCGAGCGCGACCGCGAGCCGCTCGACGAGCCGCGGCTCGGCACCCCACAGCCGGTCGAGCCCGTCGACCTGGATCTCGAACCGCCCGAAGGCCGGGTCGATCGGATCGCTCGTTCCGGCGAGTCCCGGGCTGAACGCGGAGAGCGTCTCGAACGCCGCCTCGACGGCCGCCGCGTCCGTCTCCGGTAGCGGGTCGAGAAAGGTTGCCTCAGGGGCGAGCCGGTGGGCCGTCCCGAGCGGAATCCCCCGCCGCACGCCGAGCGCTCGGGCCTCCGGGCTCGCGTCGAGGACGATCCCGTCCGTCCACGGTTGGCCGCCGAGAACGACCGGCCCGGTCAGGGACGAGCCGCAGGACGGGCCGTTCGAGGCGTCCATCCGTCCAGCCTCGAGGCGCGACCTCGCGAGGTCGAGGAGGAGATGAGGCCATAGCAGGTGGAGCAGTCGCATCGCGCACCTTCCCGGGCACTGGGTTGGGGGCGTCGGTCTGGGTCTCGGTCAGGAGGTCGTCGCGGGCGAGGCACGCCTCGCGCTCGTCGCCGTCGGCGTAGAGGATCCGCAGGCCGGCGCGTCTCCCCGGCGGACCGAAGCGGTTGCGGGCAACGACCACCTCCGTCCGCTGGCCGACCACGTCTCGTCCGAGCCGGATCCACGCTCGGCGGGCGAGCTCGAGGCGGAGCCCGGCCGACTCGGCCACCGCGGTCCCGAGGGCACGGGGGGTGCTGAGCGGTTCGAGCAGGACGAGCAGCGTGCCGGCGCGGCGCGCGAGTGCGGCCAGGCGATGGAGCCGTTCGGCGATGCGGGCGGTCCTCACGCCGGTCCCCCCGCCCGGGAGGTCGACGACGAGGAGATCGACGGCGCGACCACCGACCAGCGAGCCGGCGATCGAGAGACCCTCGTCGAGGTCGGCCGGGGTCACGACGACCAGCCACGGCAGGCGGACGCCGCGCGCCACGGCCTCGACCGGGTCGAAGGACCGCCCGACGTCGAGCCAGGCGGCGATCGAGCCGACCGCCTGCGCCTCCGCGACGAGACGGAGCGCGAGCGTCGTCTTGCCGCTCGACCCGTCGCCGCGCAGGGCGAGACTCGTCGTCCGCGGCACGCCGCCGGTCCCGAGGATCGCGTCGAGCGCCGGGAAGCCCGTCGATACGACGCCCTCGGCCGGGGTGGAGACCGGCCGCGGAGCAGGTGCTCCCGACGCGTCGTCGAGCTCGGCGGGGACGGGGACGGTGGCGAGCGCTCCGACGAGGTCGCCGACACCGGACCTCTCGCCGGCCATATCGCCGGCCCCGTCTCGAGACGGCTCCCCGGCTCTCCGCGGAGCTGCGGCGCCCCAGCGCACCTGGAGGGTCGCGAGAGCCGCCGTCACGTCCGCGGAAAGCGTGGCCATCGGACGACCACGATAGAACATCTGTTCTATAGTTTCAGGTCGTCAGGGTAGTCGCGCGATGCGTCGGGACGCGGTGCGGGCCGGCGGCCGCGACAGGGGCCCGTGCTACACTCTCGCCCCGATCCGCCCTCGCGCGCGGGTCGCTCCGGCGGGGATGTAGCTCAGCTGGGAGAGCACCGCGTTCGCATCGCGGGGGTCAGGGGTTCGAGTCCCCTCATCTCCACCATCTCGCCGCACCGGCCGGTCACCGGCTGCTCACTCCGCGAGCGCTTCGTGGAGCTCCAGCGAGTGCCCTCGCAGCCAGCGCCGCCAGTCGGCGTGGTCCGGTCGTCGCGACGCCACGAGTGCCCAGAACGCCGGTCCGTGACCGAAGACCCGCAGATGCGCCAACTCGTGGACGACGACCGTCTCGAGGGCCTCGGGTGGCGCCATCACGAGCCGCCACGACAGCATCAGGCGGCCGTTGCGCGATGCGCTTCCCCAGCGCGTCCGCGGATCGCGAAGCTCGACACGAACCAGCGGCAACCCCATCGCCGGAGCGTGGCGGGCGACCGCCTCGTCAATCGCAGCCCGTGCACGGCGACGAAGCCAGTCGCGGATCACCGCCGGCGAGCTGCGCCGGTCACGGCTGGCCACGTCCAGGCGCAACTCGGGCCCGTCCGTCGTCAGGGAGGATCGGGCGCCCGCCACGCCGACGAGGCGGAGCTGACCGCCTCCATCGCCCCGATGGTGACAGATTGAGCACGGCCAGATCGAGTCGGCTGCCCGGGCGACGGCCGGCGACGACCTGACTCGCCGAATCGGCTGTGCGCCAGTCGCAGCGATTGCCGCTGGTATACTCCGCGCTCCGGCGTGGGGCTATAGCTCAGCTGGGAGAGCGTCTGAATGGCATTCAGAAGGTCAGGGGTTCGAATCCCCTTAGCTCCACCACACACTCGCAACGTCGGTCTTGGCACGCTCCTCCCCAGGGAGTCGTGACGAGCTGCCGATGATCGGGACGGACGGCCAATCGGGCCCCCCGCCGGCGGCGGGGGGTCTTTCCGTATCGAGCCGAGACATGACGACGACCAGCGACCGAACCAAACAAACGCGAACCGAGCGCTACCAGCCGGCCGAGCTCGAGCCGCGGTGGCAGACCCGCTGGGAGGAGCTCGGGCTCTACCGGACGAACCTCGAGGAGACGCGCGACCGGTTCTACCTGCTCACGATGTACCCGTATCCGTCGGGCGACATCCACATTGGCCACTGGTACATCAAGACGCCGACGGACGCGCTCGCCCGGTTTTATCGGATGCACGGCAAGAACGTCTTCCTGCCGATCGGCTTCGACGCCTTCGGCCTGCCGGCGGAGAACGCGGCGATCAAGAACCGGGTCAACCCGCGCGACTGGACGATGTCGAACATCGCCAACATGCGGCGGCAGCTCCGGACGATGGGCGCCACGTTCGACTGGGACGCCGAGGTCGTCACGTGCGACCCGGAGTACTACAAGTGGAACCAGTGGCTCTTCCTGCGCTTCCTGGAGGCCGGGCTGGCCTACCGCGCGAGGTCCCCGGTCGACTGGTGCCCGAACGACGGGACGCTTGCCCGCGAGCAGGTCGAGGGCGCCGATCGGCGCTGCTGGCGGTGCGGCGCCAAGGTCGAGAAGCGCGAGCTCGACCAGTGGTACCTGCGCGTCACGAAGTACGCGGACGAGCTGCTCGACTTCGGGGGGATCGACTTCCCAGAGCCGATCCGGATCATGCAGACGAACTGGATCGGACGGTCGGAAGGCGCCGAGGTGGTCTTCACGTCGGCACCGGACGACCACCAGCCGGGCGGCGACGAGATCCGCGTCTTCACCACCCGCCCGGACACGCTGTTCGGCGCCACGTTCATGGTGCTCGCGCCGGAGCACCCGCTCGTCGAGAAGCTCACGGCGCCCGACCGGCGTCCGGACGTCGAGGCGTACGTGGCCCAGGCCGCCGTGCGAACGGAGATCGACCGGCTGGCCACGGACCGCGAGAAGACCGGCGTCGCGATCGGCGCCGATGCGATCAACCCGGTCACCGACGAGCGGATGCCCATCTTCGTCGCGGACTACGTGCTCCGCGGGTACGGGACCGGCGCAATCATGGCCGTACCGGCGCACGACGAGCGCGACTACGCGTTCGCGGAGCGGTACGGGCTGCCGGTTCGGCACGTCGTCGCCCGTCCGGGACGCGAGGAGACCGATGCCGACGGAGTCTACGTCGCCCACTCCGACGATGAGGTCCTGATCAACAGCGGCGACTTCAGCGGGCTGCCGGCCGACGAAGGCGGCCGGAGGATCGTGGCGCGCCTCGAGTCGGAGGCGCGGGGCAGGTCGGCGGTCACCTACCGCCTGCGCGACTGGCTGATCAGCCGGCAGCGCTACTGGGGCACGCCAATCCCGGTGATCCACTGCGAGCAGTGCGGGATCGTGCCGGTCTCCGACGACGACCTCCCGGTGCTCCTGCCGGACACGGTCGACTACGCCGGCAGCGGCGTCAACCCGCTCACCCGCGACGAGGCATTCCTGAACGCGGCCTGCCCGCGCTGCGGCGGCCGGGGCCGGCGCGAGACCGACACGATGGACACGTTCATGGACTCGTCCTGGTACTGGTATCGCTACCTCTCGCCCCACAAGGCGGACGGGCCGATCGACCCGGACCTGACCGAGGCCTGGACACCGGTCGACCAGTACACCGGCGGCGGGGAGCACGCGGTGATGCACCTGCTCTACGCGCGGGAGTTCACGAAGATGCTGCGCGACATCGGGCTGGTC
This sequence comes from Chloroflexota bacterium, assembly GCA_030447745.1. Lineage (GTDB taxonomy): Bacteria > Chloroflexota > Limnocylindria > Limnocylindrales > CSP1-4 > JACDAV01. Next base: position 267,040 of record JAUJOH010000002.1, read on the forward strand.
CAGCAGAACGAGCCGTGGCGCCGGCTCTTCAACCAGGGCCAGATCCTCGGCCAGGACGGCGAGCGGATGTCGAAGTCGCGCGGCAACGCCGAGGACCCGGACGAGCTGGTCGCCCGCTACGGCGCCGATACGGTCCGCCTGTTCCTGATGTTCATGGGGCCGTGGGACCAGGGCGGCCCCTGGAGCCCGACGGGGATCGGCGGCGTCCACCGGTTCCTCAACCGGGTCTGGACGATCGCGCTCGACCCGAAGGGCGTCGAGCCAGGCGATCCCCGGGCGGGTCAGCTGCCGGCCGGCGAGGACGAGGCGCGAGCGCGCGAGACGCTGCGCAGGGCGGCGCACAAGACGCTGAAGGTCGTCACGGGCGAATACGAAACCTTCAAGTTCAACACCATGGTCGCCCACCTCATCGAGCTGGCCAACACGCTGATGCGCTACCGGGGAACTTCGGTCGCACGCCTGGCCGAGTGGGACGACGCCGTTCGCCTGTTGCTGCTCATGCTGGCGCCGGCGGCACCCCACATCACCGAGGAGCTCTGGTCGCGCCGCCTGGCAGCCGCCGGCGAGCCGTGGTCCTCGATCCACGCCGAGCGCTGGCCGATGGTCGACGATGCGGCGGCAACGGACGAGACCCGGGAGGTCCCGGTCCAGGTGAACGGCAAGCTGCGGGACCGGGTCGTCGTGCCGGCCGGCATCTCCGAGCTCGAGCTCGAACAGGTCGTCCTCGCGCGCGACAAGATTCGGGCCGCGCTTGCCGGCCGGGCGCCGCAGCGCGTCGTCCACGGCGGAGGCCGGCTCGTCAACATCGTCGTCCGGTGACCGAGCCCGACGACGCCGCGCTCTTCGACAGCCATCTGGATCGAACGGCGTCCCCCGAGACGGCCGCCATCGCCCGGAGCCTGCGCGCCACGGTGCTCGAGGAAGCTCCCGCGGCAGTCGAGTGGTTCGACGGCGGGAACGGCCTCCTGGCCTTCGGCTCGCGGCGGGTGATGCGCGATCTCTTGTTCGCGATCATCCCGCACCGCGCCCACGTGAACCTCCAGCTCGCGGACGGTGCCGATCTCCCGAACCGGGACGGGCTGATCGAGGGGACCGGCAAGCGGATCCGGCACGTCAAGATCCGCTCGGTCGAGGCGAGCAGGTCGGCGGCGGTCCGCGAGATCGTGCGCGCCCAGGTGTCGCTGCGATCGGGCGGTGGATCGGACCGTCCGAGGGGAGCCGGCCGGCCCCTAGCCGCCGCCCGGGACCACCGCCCGGCGCGACGCGGCAGACCGACCTAGGCGGGGCGGGCGGTTGCCTCCGCCTTGGCTCGGGCGCGATGGCGGGCGACCTTGGCGCGGTTGCCGCAGGTCGACATGTCGCACCAGCGCCGGCGGCCGGTTCGTGACTCGTCCATGAACGCGTAGCGGCACTCGTCGTTCGCGCAGATCCGGAACCGATCGGTCTCCCCCCGCGCGATTGACTGGACGAGCGGCTCTGCCAGGCGCGCGAGCGCCTCGTCCGTGGGGTCGCCGATATGGCGGTGGCCCACGCCCAGGCCGTCCGGGCCGGGTGTGAGCTGAATCGCCGGTCGGTGGCGCAGGACGTCGTTGATCCTGTCGACCGCGCGGGGATCGACGCCGCGCTGCTCGGTCTGCGCGTCCCACACCTCGCGCAGCGCCGCGCGGACCGAGCGGATCTTCTCGAGCCACGCTTCAGGGCCGCCACGGATGCCGTCGGCGCAGCCCTCGATCGCCTCGCGGTGCCCCACACCGTGCGATTCGAAGAACGCGATGGCGACGTCCGGCGTGGTCAGCTCCTCGTGCGTGTGGCCGAACTCGGCATGCGAACGGGTCGAGCAGTGCTCGAGCGTGTTCAGGAACTCGACGCTCAGCTCGAGGTTGCCGCCGTGCGCGTGTTGCTCTGTGGTCGTCATGTCGGACACCACTATAACCCCTTGACAGGTTACAAGCAAGGCGGTACATTCGTAACCAGAAACCTCGATCTGATCGGTTACAAAGGAGGCGCCCGATGGACGGACTGCTCGCCCTGATCCTGACCATCGTCGGCCTGGTCACGCTGGACGTCGCGGCACTGACGGCGGGCTCGGACTCACGGGACTCCCTTCCCGACGACCACCGGCGCTGACGACCCGTACGGAGAACCCCTGTGATGCATCCCCTTCATCTTGCCCTGACGGTGCTCGACATCGCCCACGACCGGACCCTCGAAGCCGAACGACGGGCGCGCCTGTTCGCGAACACCGAGGCGGCGCCAGTGGACCGCCCGAGCTCCGGCCGCCGAGCGCTGGCGAGGCTCGCGGCCGACGTCAGCCGTCGCTCCGCGGACGCCGCCCGGTGGCTGGACGCCGGGACGGCCGATCCGGTCACGCCCGGGCAGACTCCCCGCCGCCGGGTCACGCACTGAGGCTCGCGGTCGAGTCGGAGCGCCGCGTGATCGCCTCAACGCCACTGAGCGATCTCGAGACAATTGAGCGTGGCCCCGCTCCCGACTGCAAACCGGGCGGGCGGCGCCACGCTCGCACGTGGGCAACTCGCTCACTGACAGTGATTGCCGGCCACGTCGGTCAAGTCGCTCGCGAGCGGCCGCGCGGTTGTGGTAAGTCGCGGCATCAAGCGGGTGCCGGTAACGTTCCGGCACGACGTTCCGCTCCTCGGTAGTGCCCCGAAGCGGGCGGGACGTCGACCCATCTACCTGCACCGCCGCCCAGCCCGCCGGGAAGGCCAGTCGATGGACGACCCTGCCGCGCCGTGGCGCGCCCTCGCGGCACCGAGAGCGCGATCACCGCCTTCGACGCGCTGCACCGTGATCCCTGGCGGCCGTCGCGTTCTTTCTTGCCACGCATCGAACCGGGTGCGGTGGCGGTCGCGCGACCTCGCGACGAGTGCCTCGGCATTCCCGGCGGCCATCCCGGAGGCGGAGGTCTCGTCCGCCGCCGGCCCGGGCCTGTATCACCTCCCGGTCGGCGCGCGGGTCGGGCCTCACGGCCGCCCGGGACCGCGATCGACCGGCATCTGCTGGCCGCGCCGCCGCGGACTTCACCCGACCGCCGGGGCGACGCCGGGCGGCACGACCGATGGAGGCCGACGGCGGGCGGGTCTCGGGCCGATCGGAACATCGCCATCGTCGCGGCGTCGGTGACGGCTGGAAAGATTGCTGCGCTCGGTGCGGTCGCGGGGGCGAGCCACGTCGCGGCCCCGAACATCGCCATCGTCGCAGTCGCGTTGCTGGGGTCGGTGCCGGCTCGCGCGCCGGCGTCGCTCGGTGCTCACGGCTGCCGCGATCGTCCTGTATGTCGTCTTCGTCGGCGCATCGGCCTCCGTCCTGCGGGCGGCGGCGATGGCCGGGGTCGTGCTGCTGGCGCCGGGCATCATGCCGCACGAACTCGCCTCCCGGACGGCGCCGGGTCGGCCGGGCGGGCGACGGCGGCACCTCGGGTGCCGGCCGTGGCGGCGCTGCTGGTCGCCGATCCGTCCACCGCCCACCCGTGATGCCGGCTGGGGATCGCCGGTACGCTCTCCACGCTCGCCACGGCCGGGCGTCGAGCGCCTCAGACGCGAGGCGGCCGCGTCGCGCGGGCATCACCGTTGACGGCATGGCTGAACCGGGTCACCGCGCATCGACTGCCGGGCTGGGTTGACAGAATCGCCCTCGGCGTCTGCTGCGCTCGCGCGCGCCGGCGCAGCGACGCTGCCGGTGATCGTGGCGTCCTTCGGCGATGGCCTCGTCGTGCTGCTCGTCGCCCCGGGCGCGGTGAACCTCCTGGTCGTGCCGCTCGTCCGTGATGCCGGCGATGGCGGCCGGCGCCGCCGCGCTGATCGGTGGAGCTGTCGTGCTGCTCATCCGCGCTGATCGGTGGAGCCTCCCCTGGGTGCCGGGGTTCGTGTCGACCATCACCGGCCTGCCGGCGTGGGGCCTGCTCGCCCTCGTCGTCGCGATCGTGCGGTCGTTCGCTGGTCTGCCGCTGGCGAGCATCGAGCTCGGGCCGGCCTCCGCCGTCGTGGCGGCCGCCATCGCCACCGTGGTGATCGCACTTGTGGGCTCATCGGCCGGTCGAACCGCGGTGCGTCGGGTGCTGGGTCTCGCCGGGTGGCACGCCGACGCCGCTCGTCCATCGGCCCGGTCGGCGTCGCGGGGCATGGCAGGCGGGCAGCGTGAACGGACGGCCGGCGCGCACGCCGCGCGAGCCGCGATCGCGCTTCTGGTCGGCGTCGTCGCGATCACCGGTCTCGTCGTCGTGCACCGGCCGGACGGCCGGACGACGATCGTCGTGCTCGACGTCGGCCAGGGTGATGCGATCCTCGTCGAGGGCTCACGCGGCGGTCGCTTGCTGATCGATGGAGGCCCCGATCCCGATCGGCTGCTGGTCGCCCTGGACGAGCGGCTGCCGCCGTGGGATCGCCGCCTCGACGCGCTCGTTCTCACGCACCCGCACGAGGACCATGTCGCGGGGCTCGCGCTGCTGCTCGATCGGTATCGCATCGGACGGGTGCTCGAGCCCGGGATGCGCGGGCCCGGGCCGGGATACGCCGCGTGGGATGAGCGGCTCGCTGGCGGGAAGGTCCCGTACGGTCGTCTCGGGACCGGCGACCGGCTGACCGTGGACGACGCACGTCTGACGGTGCTGTGGCCCGATCCGGGCGCGGTGCCGTTGGAGCCGGCGGACACCGGAACGGGCATCAACAACGTTTCCATCGTGCTGCTCGGCGAGGTGGACGGGCGCCGCTTCCTCCTGAGCGGCGACATCGAGGAAGAGGTCGACCCGACGCTGGTCGCCCGCGGCCTGCCAACGGTCGACATGCTCAAGATCGCGCATCACGGCAGTGCGACTGCATCGACCGACGCGTTCCTCGATGCGGTGCGACCGAGGGTCGCCGTCGCGTCCGCCGGCGCCGACAACCGGTACGGGCACCCGAGCCCGGCGACCCTTGGCCGGGTCGCCGACCGCGGGGCGCGCGTGTACCGCACGGATCGCGACGGGACGGTCGAGATCACGGTGGACCGCTCGCGCGTGTCTGTCCGGACGAGCCCGCGCGCGGCGGGGACGTCGACCGCCGTCGCGGCCGGCGGGCAGGCCGCCAAACCGGCATGGGCGTGCGGCATCCCGAGCGGCCCGGTCACCGCCAGCGATCGCAGGTCGGATACGCGGCTGGCGCGGCCGGCTCGCCCGGCTCGGCCGGCTCGAACGGCCCTGTACCATCGAGCCGATGACGGTCCCCGGGCGGGTGGACGCCGCCCGCCTCCTCCTGAGCCTCGATCCCCCGGACTGGTTCCTGCGTCACTCGCGAGCGGTGGCGGAGGTCGCGGCCTGGCTCGCGGCGCGGATCGTGCGCGCCGGCATGGCGGTCGATCGGCCGCTCGTGGAATCGGCTGCGCTCCTGCACGATGTCGACAAGCTGCTCCCGGAGGACGACCCCGCCCGCCACCTCCCGCACGGCGACGGCTCCGCCGACTGGCTCGGCCGCCACGGCCATCAGGAGCTGGGCCGGGCGGTCGCGAACCACCCGGTCAGCCGACTCTCGGACGGCGAGCGGTTCCGGCGCTGGGCCGCATTCGCCAGCCGTGAGGAGCGGATCGTCGCGTACGCAGACAAGCGCGCCGGGCAGCGGGTCGAGTCGCTGGCCGCCCGTTTCGCGTCGTGGGAGTGCCGGTTTCCGGAGGACCGCGCCGGCTGGTCGGGGACGACCCGCGCGGAGATCCGCCGGCGTGCCGAGCGGCTTGAGGCGGACGTCTGCCGGGCAGCCGCGATCGCGCCACACGAGGTCCGGCGCCTTGGCTGGACGCATGCCGCACTCCTGGCGGCTGGTCGGCGAGCGTCTTGAGCAAGGTCGCTCTCGGCTACTTCTTCGGCGACGACGGGTACGGGCTCGAGCGAGCGGCGGACGAGGTCCTCGAACGGCTCCGCGCCGGCGGCGCGACCGTCGACCGGTGGCGCGCGGCCGGGGACGAGGTGACGATTGGCCGGCTCGCCGAGCGCGTCGGGACCGCGTCGCTGTTCGGAGGCGGGACGCTCGTGATCGTGGTCGATCCCGGGTCACTCCTGCGCAGCCGCGAGGATCGGGAGGCGGTCGCGGCGCTCCTGCGGAACGTCGCCCCGGGCAACGGCCTGGTCTTCGTCGAGCCGAACGACGGCTCCAACCGGCGGCCGGCGGCGTTGACGGCGCTCGAGAAGGCGGTCCGCGATGCTGGCGGCGAGGCCCGCGAGCTGCGGGCTCCGAAAGAGGGCCAGCTGGCGAACTGGATCGAGCAGCGCGCGCGGGAGCGCGGCATCGTGCTCGGGCCGGGTGCGGCCCGCCAGCTCGCGACGCGCGTCGGGGGCTTCGTTCGCGAGGGTGATGTGGACCGGCGCCGGCAGGGCGAGCTGACGGTGTCGGAGCTCGAGAAGCTTGCGCTCCGCCGGCCGAACGGGACGGTGACGGTCGACGACGTGCGTGACCTCGTGGCCGAGGTCGTGCCCGGATCGACATGGGCGCTTCTCGACGCGGTGGCTGCCCGACGGGTAACGCGCGCACTCGACCTGCTCGAACGCGTGCTCGACGGAACCCCGGAGCTCGTCGTCCTTGCTCAGCTCCACCGCCGGATCAGGGAGCTGATCGAGGTCGCCGACCACCTCGCCGCCGGCGCAACGCCGGGCTCGCTCGTTCGAACACTCGGGTTGAAGCCGTTCCGCGCCGACAAGCTGGTCGAGCAGGCGCGGACGTGGAGCCGGGCCGAGCTCGACGGGGCGCTGCACGGTCTCGTCGAGGTGGATGCGACCGTTCGAGGCGCGCCCGGCACGCCGGCCGGCGACGCCAACCGGCGACTGGCCTGGACGCTGTGGGTGACGGAGCGTGTCGCGCGCCCGGCGCTCGCCCCGGCGGCGGTCTCAGCGGGCGGGTCTGGGCAGGCTGTCGCGCCGGCCAGACGCGGGAGCTAGTCCGCGCTCGACCAGGCTTGCTCCTGCACGACGAGGTCGCTCTCGATCGCGAAGATGCAGCGGGCAGTTCCGAGGTCGAGCAGCTCGATCAGGTCGGGGTCGATGTAGAGCTGGCTGCAGTCCTCGCACAGGCCGCCGGGGAGACCGAAGCACAGCCGCTCGCTGCGATCCTCGAGCCGGAAGGTCGTGTCGAAGCGGGTCTGGATCAGCCGCCGGCTGCAGGCGGGGCATCGCTCGCGGTGGCGCGACATCGACCGGTCCCTTCGAGGGCGGGACGGCAGGCACAGCCATCCATACCGCGCATGCTAGTGAGCCGCCGCGATCGCGGGCATGACCCGACCGTACCGACGTCGCCCGTACCGAATCGCGCGCTACTGCACGCGGAGGATCGTCTTTGCCTCTCCCCAGTGCCGCTCGAGCTGGTAGAAGTCGCGTTCCGGCGGCGTGAAGACGTGGACGATGACGGATCCGTAGTCGATCAGGATCCAGTGCGACGCGGACACTCCCTCGCGACCGATCGGGCGCAACCGTTCGTTGCGCAGCGCCTCGACGATTCCGTCCGCGATGGCGTCGAGCTGGCGCTCGGAACCGCCCGAGCAGATGACGAAGTAGTCGGCCAGCGTGGTCAAGCCGGCCAGGTCGAGCAGCACGATCTCGGCTGCCTTCTTGTCCTCGGCCAGCTCGACGATCCGTCGAGCGAGGTCGAGCGGCGGCCGCTCCCCGGGGGCCACCGGCTGGGCGTCGCGGCTCGGCAGTGCTTCGCGCTTCGGCAAGCCGTCCGGGCTCGGGCCGGTCGGCTCGAGTGGGCCGGGATCCGTCACGCTTGCTTGATCCACGAAATCGTTCGCGTCACGCGTCAGTTCGTCCTCCACACATCGTCCTGGTACAGCCCATGGTCGCCGATGTAGGCGGCGACCGTGTCCGGCACGAGGTAGCGGAGCGACCGGCCCGCTGCCGCGCGCCCGCGGATGTCGGTCGACGACAGGTCGAGTCGCGGACCGGCGAGCCGCACGATCCGGGCCTCGACGCCGGGGAAGTGCTCGGCCAGCCAGCCGTCGCCGGGAGCGTCGAGAACGGCTCGCGGGACGACCGCGATCCGGCAGCTGACGAGCAGCCGCTCAGGCTCGTGCCACCACGGCAGGCCACGGAACGTCTCCGCGGAGAGGATGAGCGTGAGGTCCGGCTGGCGGCCGGCGTCGCGCTCGGCCGCGGCGACCTGCTCGACGGTCTCGACGGTCCACGACGGGCCGGTTCGGTCGACCTCGACGCGGCTGAGCGCGAAGGCGGCATTGCCGGCGATCGCCAGCTCGACCATCGCGACCCGGTGACCGGCTGCTGTCACGGGCGCCGTCGCCTTGTGCGGCGGGACTCCCGCCGGGACGAACACGACCCGCTCCAGGCCCAGTGCCTCGCGCGCCTCCTCCGCGACGGCGAGATGGCCGACGTGCACGGGGTCGAACGTGCCGCCCATCAGCCCCAGCGACCCCGGCACGACCGGGACCGGCCGGGACGTCAGCGGTCCTCCCAGGGCTGCGCCTCCCATTCGAGCTCGGTCACCCCGATCCTGACCGTGTCGCCGGCCGCCACGCCCGCCCGGCGCAGCTCGGCGTCGATCCCGTGGCGGGCGAGCTCGCGCTGGAACCGCTCGGCCGACTCCTCGATCTCGAAGTCCGTCTGAGCAGCAAGTCGCTCGATCCGGCGGCCACGAACGCGGAAGGCACCGTCCTCGTGCTCCACGGCGAAGCCGTCCCCCATCGCGTCGATCCGGTGGACGACGACGCCCGTCGCGTCCGTGGCGGTTTCCAGCTCGTCGGCGCCCGGCAGGAGCTCGGCGAGCACCTCGCGAAGGTCTGCGATGCCGAGCCCGGTCGCGGCGGCGACCGCCACGACGCGCAGACGTTGAGCGACACGCGCGGCGCGGAACGCGGGCCAGGCCGCTGCGGCAGCGGGCAGATCGAGCTTGTTGAGGACGACGAGCATCGGCTTCTCGAGGAGGGCGGGATCGTGCGCGCGCAGCTCCTCGCGGATCACGCCGTGATCCCATTCCGGGTCGCGCGACGCACCGTCGACGACGTGGACGAGGACGCGTGTCCGCTCGACGTGTCGCAGGAAGGCATGGCCGAGGCCGGCGCCCGTGCTCGCGCCCTCGATCAACCCCGGCAGGTCCGCGATCGTCGGCCGGCGCGCGTCGAACATGCCGAGGTCCATGACCCCGAGGTTGGGCTCGAGGGTCGTGAAGGGATAGTCGGCGATCCGCGGCTGGGCGGCGGTCAGGGCCGCGAGGAGCGTGGACTTCCCGGCATTCGGCAGCCCGACGAGCCCGATGTCGGCGATCAGGCGCAGCTCCAGCCGCAACCAGCGCTCCTCGCCCGGCTCGCCCTTCTGGGCGTGCCTGGGCGCCTGGTGCGTCGGCGTCTTGAAGTGGGTGTTGCCGAGCCCGCCGCGTCCGCCCCGCGCGACCATCGCCTCCTGGCCGTTCGCGACCAGGTCGGCGAGCAGCTGGCCGGAGCCGTCGTCGAACACCGCGGTGCCGGGCGGGACGGACAGGTGCAGGTCGTCGCCGGCCTTGCCGTGACGGCGCGCCCGCGTCCCGCGGCCACCCGGCGTCGCCTTGAAGTGGTGCCGGTACTGGAAGTCGCGGAGGGTCGTCTGGCCGGGGTCGACTCGCAGGTAGACCGACCCGCCGCGGCCGCCGTCGCCGCCGTCTGGGCCGCCACGCGGAACGTGCGCCTCGTGCCGGAAGGTCGCGGCCCCGGCCCCACCGTCGCCGGCACGGACCCAGATCTTGACCCGGTCGAGGAACATCGCCGCTATCTTCGCACGGCGCCGGAGAGGGCCCGGTGGTCCGCCGGCCGTGGAGCTGGAGGTACGCCGCCGCGTTCACGTGCATGCCGCCGCTCCAGATCGGGCCCCGCGTCCATCTAGTCCCCGCTGATCGGCTCCGCGGGTGCCGGCAACGGCTCCGCCGGTTGTCCCTGCGCGAGCGGGACGCGAGCGTGACGCGGCGCGGCATGCCTGCCGGACGCGGCCGGCTACCGGCTGGTTCGGCGCCGGCGCGTCACGCCCACCGGAACATCGACGAGCGCCCGGGCGTGGGGTCAGGCCTCGAGGCTCTTGGTCAGCGTGGCCAGGAACTGCGCGTTGTTGTCCGTCTTCGCCAGGCGGTTGAGGAGCAGCTCGATGCCCTCGTTCGTGCCGACCGCCGAGAGCATCCGGCGCATCGTCCAGACCATCTTGAGGGTGCCCTCCTCGAGGAGGAGCTCCTCGCGGCGGGTCCCGGACCGCTGCACGTCGATGGCCGGGAAGATGCGCTTCTCGGCCAGCTTCCGCTCGAGAATCAGCTCCGAGTTGCCCGTGCCCTTGAACTCCTCATAGATGACGTCGTCCATGCGCGAGCCGGTATCGACGAGGCACGTCCCGATGATCGTCAGCGAACCGCCCTCCTCGATGTTCCGGGCGGCGCCGAAGAACCGCTTCGGCGGGTAGAGCGCGATCGGATCGAGACCGCCGGACAGGGTCCGCCCGGACGGCGGGAGCGCCAGGTTGTAGGCGCGTGCGAGGCGGGTGATCGAGTCGAGCAGGATCACCACGTCGCGTCCGGTCTCGACTTGCCGCTTGGCGATCTCGAGGGCCATCTCGGCGACGTGGGTGTGGTTCTCGGTCGGCTCGTCGAAGGTGGAGCTGATGACCTCACCCTTGACGCTCCGGCGCATGTCCGTCACTTCCTCGGGCCGCTCGCCGATGAGTGCGACCATCAGGAGAATGTCCGGGTAGTTCGAGCTGACGCCGTTCGCGATCTGCTTCAGGAGCATCGTCTTGCCCGCCTTGGGCGGGCTGACGATGAGGGCGCGCTGGCCCTTGCCGATCGGGTTGACGAGGTTGATCAGGCGCTGGCTGAGGTTCTTCGAATCCGCCTCGAGGTTGATCAGCTCGTCCGGGTGGACCGGCGTGAGGTCGTTGAATGCGGGACGCCGGCGGGCGGTGTCGACGTCGACCCCGTTGACGGCATCGACGCGCAGCATGCCCCAGTACTTCTCGGCCTCGCGGGGAGCTCGGACGGCACCACTGACCCGGTCACCGATGCGCAGCCCGAACCGCCGGACCTGACTCGAGCTGACGTACACGTCGTCCGGACTGGGCAGCAGCCCGTGACGTCGCATGAAGCCGAAGCCCTCGTCGACGATGTCGAGGATGCCGCTCGCGTACGCGTGGCCGGCCCGCTCCGTCTGCTGGCGCAGGATGCGGTCGACGAGGTCGTCCTTGCGGTCGCCGGTGCCGGTATCGAGCTGGAGCTGCCGTCCGACCTGGCGGAGCTCGATGACGCTCATCTCGCGAAGATCGCTGACGTCGAGGTCGTTGCGCTCGCGCGCCGCCTCGAGCTCCTGGATCTCGTCGTATTCGGTCACCGGGGCGCGATTGCCGCCGCCCATGGGCACGCGACGACGGGGACGGCGATTGCGGGACCGGGGGTCCTGTCCGTTTCCGGGCATCTGGGTAGGGGTCACCTGTGGTGGGGCCGGACGGAGCGACTCGGACGGCCAAGGCCGGACCGGGCTGTCGCGCGGAATCATCCGCTGCGCTGGCCGGTGGGATGGACGGAGGATACGCGTCGGCGCACGCGGCGTCAACGATCCACTGCGATCGTTCGAGGCGTGCCGGCCTGCCCGGAGCACCGGCCGCCGCGCGCCGCCCCGGGCGCGGCGCCGCTCCGGCGGCCGGCCGACGGTCAGCTGCCGGGCTGTGTCGCTCCGGTGGCGACGGCCTGCTTTGCCTCGCCGGAGTCGGTCGCCGCGGCCTCGCGGGCCTTGTCCCAGTCGGCCCGGAACTGCTTGATGCCCTTGTCGGTGAGCGGGTGATGAACCATCTGCTGCAGAGGCTTGAACGGTAGCGTCGCGACGTGGGCGCCGGCGAGTGCCGCCTGCGTCATGTGCAGCGGGGTCCTGATGGAGGCCGCGAGCACCTCGGTTTCGAGCTCGTGGATCGCAACGATCTCGGCGAGCTCGCGGATGACGATCATGCCGTCCTGGTTGATGTCGTCGAGACGCCCGACGAACGGGGACAGAAGCGACGCGCCGGCCTTGGCCGCAAGAAGGCCCTGGTTCGCGGTGAAGATCAGCGTGCAGTTGGTCTTGATCCCCTCTTCCGCGAACCGCGAGATCGCCTCGAGCCCTTCCTCGCTCATCGGAACCTTGACGACGATGTTCGGGGCGAGCTTCGCGAAGGCACGGCCTTCGTTGAGCATGCCGTCCACGTCCGCTGCGACGACCTCCGCGGAGACGGGGCCGCTCGTGATCTTCGTGATCTCCTGGAGGACTTCTTCATAGGTCGAGCCGCTCGTCTTGGCGAAGAGGCTCGGGTTGGTGGTGACGCCGTCGAGGACGCCCCAGCGGGCGACCGTCCGGATCTCTTCGATGTCAGCGGTGTCGAGGAAGATCTTCATGAGGGGGCTCCGGGTGTGCGGATCGGCAGAGCCCGATTCTACGCCAGCAGTGCGTCCAGCCCGTCTGCGGACGCCTCTCGGCGTGACAGCAGTGTCGCACGCCGGAATCGATGGCCCGGCCGCCGCATCATGACGGCGTGCCCGACGGTCCCCGGCCGGCCGTGGTCGCTTCGACCCGCCCGGTCCGCGGGCGCGCTGTGAGCTCGACCTCACGCCCATCCCCGCGCGCGAGCGCCGCCTCGACGAAGCCGTCGAACAGCGGGTGCGGTCGCTCCGGGCGCGACTTGAACTCCGGGTGGAACTGGCTGGCCACGAACCAGGGGTGGTCCTCGAGCTCGACGATCTCGACGAGCCGCCCGTCCGGCGACTGGCCGGACAGGAGCATCCCGGCCTGCTCGAGCGTCTGGCGGTACCGGTTGTTGACCTCGAACCGGTGACGGTGCCGCTCGTAGATGACCTCCTGGCCGTACGCCCGGGCCGCCTTCGAGCCGGGCGTCAGGCGCGCCGGGTAGAGACCCAGCCGCATGGTCCCGCCCTTGTCCTCGAGCTCCCGCTGGTCCGGCATGAAGTCGATCACGGGGTGCTCCGTGAACATGTCGAACTCGGTCGAGTTGGCATCGGTCGACCCGGTCACCTGGCGAGCGAACTCGATGACGGCGCACTGCAGGCCGAGGCACAGGCCCAGGTACGGCACGCGGTGGTCGCGAGCGAAGCGGGCGGCCAGCACCTTGCCCTCGATGCCGCGGTGCCCGAACCCGCCCGGGACGACGATCCCGGCGGCGCCCTCCAGCTGCTCGGCGAGGTTGCCGTCCGTCAGCGCCTCCGAGTCGACCCACCGGACCCTGGCATCGACGCCGTGCGACCACGCCGCGTGACGGAGCGCCTCGGTGACGCTGAGGTACGCGTCCGGCAGCTCGATGTACTTGCCGACGAGCGCGATCTCGAGCGACGGCTTCGGCGCCTTGATCCGCTCGACGAGGGCGTGCCAGCCGGCGAGGTCCGGCTCGGCTTCCGGGTCGCCGAGGGCGAGGTCGCGGACGACCAGCCGCCCCAGCCCGAACCGCTCGAACATGAGCGGGACCTCGTAGATCGTCTCGGCCGTCTCGGCCGGGATGACCGCCTCCGTGGCGACGTCCGTGAACAGCGCGATCTTCTCGCGGATCTCGTCGCTGACCGGATGGTCCGAGCGCAGCACGATCACGTCCGGCTGGATGCCGATCCCGCGCAGCTCCTTGACCGAGTGCTGGGTCGGCTTGGTCTTGAGCTCGCCGGTCGCCGCAAGGGCGGGCAGCAGCGTGACGTGGACGTACAGCACGTTCGCCCGGCCGACGTCCTTGCGCATCTGGCGAATCGCCTCGAGGAACGGGAGGCTCTCGATGTCGCCGACCGTCCCGCCGACCTCCACCACCACGACGTCCGGATCGCCCTGTCGGGCGACGCGCCCGATCCGCTCCTTGATCTCGTTGGTGATGTGCGGGATGACCTGGACCGTGCCGCCCAGGTAGTCGCCCCGTCGCTCCTTGGCGATGACCGCCTGGTAGATCCGCCCGGTCGTGACGTTGCTGAGCTGGGTCAGGTTCTCGTCGATGAACCGTTCGTAGTGGCCCAGGTCGAGGTCCGTCTCCGCGCCGTCGTCGGTCACGAAGACCTCGCCGTGCTGGTACGGCGACATGGTGCCCGGGTCGACGTTGATGTACGGGTCCAGCTTGAGGATCGACACGCGGAGACCGCGGGCCTTGAGGAGGCGGCCGATGCTGGCCGCGGTGATGCCCTTGCCGAGTGAGGAGGTGACGCCCCCAGTCACAAAGACATACTTCGACACAGGTGAGGATCCTCCGGGGGTTTTTCCGATGCTATCGAATCGAACCCCCCGAGTCGAATCGGGAGTGAGCGATCAGCCCGGGACGTCTCCCTCGGCCTCGCCGGTCGCGGGCGGCGGCTCGGCCGGCGGCAGGGGCTCCCAGCGGCCCTCGCCCCACACCTCCGGGCCGCAGAAGAACGGCCGGCGAGCCGGACCCGGCAACGTCGCCGGGTCCACCGTCCAGGCCTCGAGAAGGCCGGCCAGCCACGCCTCGATGTCGGCGAAGTCCCTCCAGGGCCGATGGGCCCAGCCGTGCTTCCTGCACAGGTCGATGAGCTGCTCCTTGGCCCACACATGGTCGCTGTAGCCGGCCGCGTAGCGGTCGCTCGCGCCGTCGCCGATGAACACGACCGCGCGCCCGGCGTCCTGGTGCGCGAGCACCCGATTGCGCTTGCAGGTACCGCAGACGAAGCAGGTCGGGTGGCCGTTGGGAAAGGCGATCGACGGCCGGCCGCGGGTGAACGTCGTCGCGGCGGTCACGACGGGCAGATGACCAACGCCGAGCGCCTCCAGCGCCGGCCCGATGAAGAACCCGAACCCGTCGCTCACGACCTCGACCGGGATGCCCGCGGCCTCCGCCCGGCGGACGAACGGCGCGAATCCCTCGTCGTGCGGCTGGGCGGCCGCGAGCGCGGACAGCTCGTGCGGGTCCGCCGTGATCAGCTCGATCTCCCACTCCATCAGCCGGCGCGAGCCGGTCCGACCCGCGTCGTAATCCGCCGTACGGGCGTGCCACTCGGGTGTGAAATACGGCGTCATGAGCGCGTCCGAGACGTCCGTCTGGGCGATCGTCCCGTCGTAGTCGACGAGGATCGCGAGCGGCGGCTGGCCGGCGACGAGCGGCGGAACTGGGACCGGCGCAGACGTGACGGGATCGCCCGAGGCGTCCACGAGGCCACCGGTCCCCCGGTCCGTGATCTCCTTGCTCATGCCGTCGCCACGCGGTGCCTGGCGCGGACCACGGCCGGACGCTCCAGCGGCCGACGAGGCGGGCCGTCCGGCGTCGCTCGGGACGGCCGCCACGACGTCGCCCGCCGGTCTGCCGGCGGGCGTCAATCCTCGGGCGAATGGCGTCGCGGGGCTTCGCCTTCGGCCCTGGAGGGCGACAAGCCGCAAACCGCTGAGGTTGTCTCCTCGGCCGACGCTACGTGACCGATGGGGCGGCTTCCTGGTCGAGCTCGAGCGTCTCCTCGTCGGATTCCTCGGTCAGCTTGAGCCACACGAAGAGCCCGGCCAGCACGACCAGCGGGATGATGATCAGCGCGGCGAGCGTCACCCCGAGCGCGACCGCCACGGTCTTGAGGGCCTTCATCACGGTTCCTCCTGTCTGAGCCTCGGCTGTCGCCGGCGGCCGCGGCCGCCGGGGCCGTCGGACGCCGTATCCGTATGGCGGAGCGTCGATCCGTCGGCGATCATCCGGGCCATGTCCTCGCGCGTGGACTCGGCGAGGACGTGGCGCGAGCCGCTCTGGCCGCCCGGCATTCGCACGACGAACGTCCCGCCGTGCTCGAACAAGAAGACGTCCGTAGCCGCTGTCGTCCACGTATCGACCGAGTCGCGCAGCGCCGACTCATAGTAGCCGAGCGGAAGACCTCCTCGAACTCCTGGCCGGGCGCCCCCGTAGACGCGCACCTGGACCTCTCCCGCGTACGCCTGGCTGCCGCCGCGCACCGCGGCCTCGTCGTCACGACCCCGTGGTCTGATCGAGCAGTCCGCGCTCCTTCGCGCGGTGGACGCTGACACGGAAGCCGACGATCGCCCCGAGCGCAACCAGCGCCCCGGTGGCCAGCAACGCGACGACGATCTCGTACGGCTCTGGCCGGAGGCGCCCGGTGAAGGCGGCAAACGCGGATCCCGCGCCGCCGATCCCGCTTGGCGCGGCGGGGAAGACCGCCAGCCGGACGCCCTCGATCCACCAGGTCAGCGGCGTCGCCCAGCCGACGACCTGGACAGGCGCCGGGAGGACGGACAGCGGGAAGACGGCACCCGTCACCAGGAACAGGGCGCCGGCCGCCGCCTCCGGGTAGGACCACGCCTCCTGGCGGGTCTGGATGCAGATCGCCGCAAGCAGGATGCCCACCGCGACGACCGCGCTCAGGCCACCGACCATCACGACCGACAGGAGCGGCCAGTCGATCCGGCCCACCTCGAGGGGCAGCCCCAGCGCGACGACTCCGACCGCCAGCGTGATGACCGCCCCCATCGCGCCGACCGCGAGGCGCGCCACGCCGCGCCCGAGCAGGACGGTCAGGAAGTCCGACGGGCTGACGACGACGTACTTGAGCATCGCGTAGCGCTCGCGATCGTCGAGGATCGACCAGGCCAGGCCCGCGATGCCGGCCACGACGAACGCCCACAGCGCCGTCCCGACGATGACGAAGCCCCGGAACTCGCGCGCCGCCGCACCACCGATGACCTCGATCATGACGACGAAGATGAGGGTCGAGCTGAGCGGCTTCGCGACGGAGTAGATGAAGAACAGGATGGGGTCGGTCCAGTTGGCCTCGTTGCGCCAGCCGAGCTGGGCGGCCGTGACGAAGCTCCGCCAGACGTCGCGCAGCCCCTGGCCACGCGTCCTTGCCGGGTCGAACCCGCCCCACGCCGGAGAGTCGAGGGCGGCCGGGTCGATGCTCATGTCACTGCCACCGGATCGACAGGCGACCCTCGCGTCGCGCAAGTCGCTCGAGCGTCCGAAGCATCCATCGGGCGATGCCCAGGAACACGACCGTCATGACGACGAGGATCAGCGCCTCGATCTCCGGCGGCGGCGTTCCGCCCGGGTACGCAGCGTCGGCGAACGCGAGCTGGCGCATCGCGTCGAGCCCGACCGCGAGCGGCAGCACGGAGATCGCGAGCGCGCCCAGCAGCCCGAGCCGCGCGATCGGGAAGTTGAGCCCGGACACGAAGTAGATCGGCTCGGTCAGGAACTGCGTGAGGTGGTACGCCTCGCGTCCCCACATCAGGAACAGGCTGGCCAGCACCATCCCCAGCCCGTACAGCGCGGCCAGCGTCAGCATGAAGACCGCGACGAGGAGCAGCCACTGTGCGACGGAGAAGGTGACGCCGTAGAGGACGGTCGCGATGACCAGCACGACGACGGCGCGGGTCGAGCTCATCACCATGCCGCCGAACGCCATCCCGAACAGGACCGCGACGATGTCCATGGGCGCCGCGAAATACAGTTCGAGGTTGCCCTGGCTCTTCTCCCACCACAGCTGGCTGGCCATCATCCAGATGACGTTGAGCCAGAAGGCGGTCATCGCGCCGCCGAGGACGACGAACCCGACGTACTCCGGCGGAGCCTGAAGCGCCCGGTACACGAACACGAACGCCGACGTCGTCAGGAACGGGAGCAGAATCTCGAAGAAGAGCCACGACTTCTCGCGGGCGAGCCCGCGGACCCGCGGGTACGCGCGCCCGCCGACCGTGCGGACGTTGGTCATCACGATCTGGCGCCGCGTCCAGGCCGCCGCGGCCTGAGGGCCCGGTGTCGGGCGGTGGACGTAGGGGTTGGCGCTCACACGAGCTCCTCTTCCGCCGGCTCGTCGTCGCGCCGGGGCTCGGACGCCGCGGCGCGACCGTCCGGCTGGCTTTCGTCCCGACCGTCGTCGGGGGCGTCGTCGAACCCACGACCGACGAGCTCGACGAACACGTCCTCGAGCGTGGGCTCCGACTTGCGGAGTGCCTGGATTTGGGCGCCGAGACCACCGAGGGCGGTCACCACTCCGCCCAGGGCCGCGTCGTCGTGCAGCACGAGGTTGACGGCGACGGTCTGGCGGTCGTCGTGTCCGTTCGCCTCGTCGGCGGCGGCGGCCGAAGCTGCCACGACGCCCGGCAGGCGCGCGAGCGACGCCGTCCCGCCGTCGAGCCGGTCGAGCTCGAGCCGGAAGATCGACTCGCGCTGCACGCGGCGCTTCAACTCCGCCGGCGTGCCGATGGCCAGAACGCGGCCGTGGTCCACGATGGCGATGCGCTCGCACAGCTCGTCGACCTCGGCCATGTAGTGACTGGTCAGGAGCACGGTCCTGCCCGGAACGGCGGCCTTCCAGGCCAGGATCAGCTCGCGCACGGCCCGGGCGGCGGACACGTCGAGCCCGAGGGTCGGCTCGTCGAGGAAGAAGATCCAGGGATCGTTCAGCAGCCCGCGCGCGAAGTTCATCTTCTGGCGCTGACCGGTGGACAGCGTGCTCACCTTCTGGCGCCGCTGCTCGTCGAGCCCGACAGCGTCGATCAGCTCGTCGACCCGGCGCCACCCGTCGCGCGAACCGAGCCCGTAGAACTGGCTGAACATCCAGAGCTGCTCGCGCACCTCGAGGATTCCGTAGCCGGACTGCTCGCCGCCCGCGACCATGTTCATGATCCGGCGGATCTCCTTGGTCTGGTGGACCACGTCGAAGCCGAAGATCCGGGCCGTCCCGCTCGTCGGCAGGAGCAGCGTCGTCAGGATCTTGATCAGGGTCGTCTTGCCGGCGCCGTTGGGTCCGAGCAGCCCGAAGAACTCGCCGGGAACGACCTCGATCTCGATGCCGTCGAGGGCGACGACGTCGTTCGGCTTCGAGCGGTAGACGCGGTGGAGGGCTCGCGTCTCGATCGCGAGCGGGGCGCTGGCGGACATGGAGCTCCCGTCGAGGGCGACGTGCGGGGGGTTGCGGAGTATAGCGCCCGACCGGCGGTGTCG
Organism: Chloroflexota bacterium; assembly: GCA_030447745.1. GTDB lineage: Bacteria > Chloroflexota > Limnocylindria > Limnocylindrales > CSP1-4 > JACDAV01. The sequence goes on from JAUJOH010000002.1 coordinate 285,935, forward strand.
ACCACCGTCGCCGCTCAGGCGGCTCCAGCGGCGAGGCGTGCGGCGAGCTGGCCGGCGACCGCGGCGTCGTTGACGATCAGCGCCGTGTTGGCGCGCACGGATCGTCCCTCGGTGAGCTCGGCCACGCGGGCGAGGAGCCACGGTGTGAGGTCCGGTCCGGCGACCCCCCTGCGGCGCGCGTCGTCCAGGGCCTGCTCGACCGCCGCGCGCGTCTCCTGCTCGCCGAGCGCATCTCCTTCGGGGATCCGGACGGTGACGAGCACGGAGCCCGCGAGCCCGATCCCGAGGTGCCTCGCGACGATGGTCGCCGCGGCATCGATGTCCGGCACTGCCAGCGGTGCGCGGATGCCGCTCGACCGTGTGTAGAAGCCCGGCACCTCGTCCTGGCCGATCGTCAGCACGGGCACTCCGCGCGTCTCCAGGTATTCGAGCGTCGCGGGCACGTCCAGGATGGCCTTCGGTCCCGCGCACACGACGGCCATCGGGGTGCGTGCCAGCTCCTCGAGATCGGACGACACGTCGAGCGTCGGCGGCGCGTCCGGCCCGCCGAAGGCACCGCGGTGCACGCCGCCGATTCCACCGGTCGCGAAGACGCGGATCCCCGCGGCACGGGCGGCGATCATCGTCGCGGAGACGGTCGTTGCGGCCCATCCGCCGGCCGCGAGCGCGGCGGCGAGGCTCGGCCGGGCGGCCTTGCGGACGGCCCCCGCCGGTGCCTCCGCAAGCGCCTCGAGCGTGTCGGAGTCGAGTCCCACGAGGAGCCATCCGTCGCGGACCGCGACCGTGGCCGGCACCGCGCCGGCGGCACGAACCGCCGCCTCCGATGCGGTTGCCACGTCCCGGTTGGCCGGCCAGGGCAGCCCGTGGCTGATCAGGGTCGACTCGAGCGCCACGACCGGATGCCCGGCGTCGAGCGCCTGCGCGACCTCCGGCGCGAGCTGCAGTGGCAACATCGTGCAAGCGTACGTTGCCCGGCGATGCGCACCGGCCGCATATCCAATGCGCGTCGGCCGCATATCCAACGCCCGGGCTCGCCGCGCCGGCCCGGCCCGTTCCGGATGCTCGAGCAGGGTCGAGCCGCAGCTCCGCGCCAGGCTCAGACGATGTCGAGCTCGGGCGTGCCCCCGACCAGCTGGCGGGCGGCTGCCCGGTGTCCCGCCACGGCCGAGCGCTGCAGTGACGCTGCCATCGATTGACCGGACGCCCGCGCCGTGAGCCACGCCAGCAGGAACCCGGCGTCGAACGCATCACCCGCGCCGGTCGAGTCCACCGTCGCGACGTGCGCGGTGGCGACCTCGAAGCGCAGCCGCTGCCCGCGCTCGACGGCCATCACGGTCGCGCCATGCTCGCCGCGCTTGATGACGGCCACCGGTGCGAGGTCGAGCAGGTCGTCCGTCGCATCGCGCCCGAGGACCGCCTTGGCCTCGTCGGCCGTTGCGAACAGGACGTCCGGCTGCGTGTCGCGGATCAGCGCCACGGCCTCCCGACGGCCACGCGCAAGGAGCGGCCCGCTCGACGCCAGGTCGAGCGAGACGGCCGCCCGGGACGCGCGAGCGAGGTCGACCGCCCGCCGGCCCGCCTGCCCGAGCGGCTCGCCGATCAGCGAGTAGGCCGGCAGGTGGACCGCCTGGGCCGATCTGAACCAGGCGATCTCCAGGCTCTCCGGGCGCAGCCGATCGGCGGCGGCCCGGTCTGCGACGAAGGACCGCTCGCCGCCGGGCGCCACGACGACCCCGATCCTGCCCGTGCGGGCACCGGCCACGCGCGCGACGCGCGCGACGACGCCGTCGGACCGCACCGCCTCGACGAGCGCTCGGCCCGCCGGGTCGCGCCCGACGGCCGCAACCAGCGTCGTCCGGGCCCCGAGACGCGCCAGCCACCGGGCGGTGTTCGCCGCCGACCCACCCTGGCGGAACGAGACGGTCCCCGGGACGTCCGTCCCCGGCTCGACGACCCGCGCGGGCGCAAGCACCACGTCGAGCATCAGGTCGCCGACGACGAGGACGCGGACGCGGCCGGCGGGCGCACGCCGACGCGGCAGGGTGGGCATCACGCGAGCATAGCGAGCGGCGCGCAAGGTCCTGAGCTCCCGGGCGGTAGCGAGGCGCGGCGCGTGCCCGCGCCGCCGGTCACGAGCGCCGCCCCCGGCCGCCGATATGCGGCCGATGCGCATTGGATATGCGGCCGACGCGCAAAACCGCCGTCGTGCGGCTGCTGTCTCGGCTGCCCGGCCTACAATGCGGCTCCCCGTCGTGCCCAGCGGAGTCGTCCGATGATCGTCGCCCAGTCACTCGACCAGCTCGCCATCGACACGATCCGGACCCTGTCGATCGACGCCGTTCAGAAGGCCAACTCCGGGCACCCCGGAGCGCCGATGGGCGCGGCGCCGATGGCCTACGTGCTGTGGACGCGGTACCTGCGCCACGCGCCGACGCATCCCGGCTGGCCGGCCCGCGACCGCTTCGTCCTGTCCGCCGGTCACGCGAGCATGCTCCTCTACTCGATGCTCCACCTGACCGGCTACGACGTCTCGCTCGACGATCTCAAGGGCTTCCGGCAGTGGGGATCCATCACCCCGGGTCACCCGGAATACGGCCTGACGCCGGGCGTCGAGGCGACCACCGGACCGCTCGGCCAGGGCTTCGCCAATGGCGTCGGCATGGCCATCGCCGAGCGCCGGCTGGCGAGCGAGTTCAACCGCCCGGACCACCTCGTGGTCGATCACCGCGTCTACGGCATCGTGTCGGACGGAGACCTCCAGGAGGGCATCGCATCGGAGGCCGCGTCGCTGGCCGGTCATCTCCGGCTGGGCAAGCTGATCTACCTGTACGACGACAACCAGATCCAGCTCGACGGTCCAACCGCCATGGCCTGGTCCGAGGACGTCCTTCGGAGGTTCGACGCCTACCGCTGGCACACGCAGCGGGTCGAGAACGGCAACGACATCGCAGCCATCTCGCAGGCGATCGACGCCGCCCAGGACGACGAGCGCCCGAGCCTGATCGCCGTCCGGACGCAGATCGGCTACGGCAGCCCGAACCGCGCCGGCAGCCAGAAGGCCCACGGCAGCCCGCTTGGCGACGACGAGGTGCGGCTCACGAAGGAGGCCTACGGCTGGGATCCCGACCTGACGTTCCACGTGCCGGACGAGGTGCGCGAGCACTTCGAATCGGTCGCCGCCCAGGGCAACACGCTGATCAACGACTACGAGCGGCGGATCGCCCGGTACCGCGAGGACTACGCGGAGCTCGGGGACGAGCTCGACCGACGCCTCGGCAGGCGACTGCCCGACGGCTGGGACGCCCCGCTGAAGCGGTACGAGACGGGCACTGAGCTCGCCACCCGCAATGCCAGCCAGGAGACGATCAACGCGCTGGCGGAAGGACTCCCGGAGCTCTTCGGTGGGGCGGCGGACCTCTCCGAGTCCAACCTGACCGACGTCAAGGGCGCCGGTGAGTTCTCCGCCGACGATCCGGGGCGCAACATCCGGTTCGGCGTGCGCGAGCACGCGATGGGCGGCGCAGCCAACGGCATCGCGCTCCACGGCGGCTTCATCCCGTACGTCGGCACGTTCCTGACCTTCAGCGACTACATGCGCGGCTCGGTCCGGCTCGCCGCGCTCACCGGCCTCCAGGTCGTCTACGTCTGGACGCACGACTCCGTCGGACTCGGCGAGGACGGGCCGACGCACCAGCCGGTCGAGCACTACGCCGCCCTGCGCGCGATCCCGAACCTGTGGTTCATCCGCCCCGGCGACGCCAACGAGACGGCGGCCGCGTGGGCGGTCGCGATCGAGCGGATCGCGGAGCAGCCGTCCGGACCGGTCGCCCTCTCGCTGACCCGCCAGAAGCTGCCCGTGCTCGAGGGGACGGCGGAGCGGGCCCGCCAGGGCGTCCGACGCGGCGGCTACGTGCTGCGCGACGCGCAGGGCGAGCCTGAGCTCATTCTCATCGGCACGGGTTCCGAGCTGCAGCTCGCGTTCACTGCCGCCGACGCGCTCGAGGCCGACGGCATCCCGACCCGGGTGGTCAGCCTGCCCTGCTGGGAGCTGTTCGAGGCGCAGGACGATGCCTACCGGGACGAGGTGCTGCCGCCGGCGGTCCGGAAGCGGGTCGCCGTCGAGGTCGGCGTGTCACTTGGCTGGGAGCGCTGGGTGGGCGACGAGGGGGCGGTGATGGGCCTCGACCACTTCGGTGCGTCAGCCCCGGCGGGGACCATCTTCGAGCGGTTCGGGTTCACCACGGACCGCGTCGTCGAGACCGGCCGGAAGGTCGTCCGCGAAGGCCTCCGCGGCCGGGTCGAGACGCTGGAGCCGGGTCACCTGCCCGCCGTCGGGCGATCGCACGGCGGCGGCGGCGAGCATCCGACGCTCGACGAAGGCGAGTCCGGCGTCGACCGGAGCGGCGGCTCCGACCCCGGACACGACTGACGGCCGCCGAGCGATGCGTGTTGCGTTGTCCGCGGACCACGCCGGCGCCGCCCTGAAGGACGAGCTGCGGACGCGGCTCGCCGACGCGGACCTCGGGCACGAGCTGGTCGACCTCGGCGGCGACGGCTCCGACCCGGACGACGACTACCCGGACTTCGCGCAGGCAATCGCGGTCGCCGTCCGCGACGGCCGCGCTGACCGCGGCATCCTCATCTGCGGCTCCGGCGTCGGCGCCTCGATCGCCGCAAACAAGGTGCGCGGCGTGCGGTCGGCGCTGTGCCACGACACGTACTCCGCGCACCAGGGTGTCGAGCACGACGACATGAACGTCCTCGCCCTCGGCGCTCGGGTGATCGGGCCGGAGCTCGCCTGGGAGCTGTCGCTCGCCTTTCTCGGCGCCCGGTTCACCGGCGAGGAGCGGCATCGGCGGCGCCTCGCCAAGGTGCTCGCGATCGAGGCCGCCGAGCGCCCCTGACGCGAGGACCGCGGACCGGCGGCGGCGTGCAGCGTGGACGTAACGGGCAGCGCACGGTCGGTTGGACCGCCGCGATGACAGCGGGTGCACCGTCGAGGAGCAGACGCAGCCCGCCCCTCCAGCAGGGACTACCATGCCCACCATGCCCGACCCCGGCTCGACCCTGACCGGCGTCCTCGATCTGCGGATCACCCCCGCCGACGCTGGGCCGCTCGACGCCGCCGTCGACCGGGCGCGAGACGAGCGCTGGGCGGAGCGCCTCTTCGACCGCGACACGACGCTCTGGTCCTCTGACGAACGCGTCCAGGCCGCCATCGCCGACCGGCTGGGCTGGCTGGATGCGCCGGAGCACTTCACGGACCAGATCCCGGCACTCGAGGGCTTCGGGCGCGGCATCCGCGAGGCGGGGTTCCGGGTGGCGGTCGTCATGGGGATGGGCGGCAGCAGCCTCGCCCCGGAGGTGCTCGCTCGCACGTTCGGCGTCGGCGCCGACGGCATCCCGGTCCGGATCCTCGACTCGACCGATCCGGACAACGTGACCCGTGTCCTCGACGAGCTCGACCCGCTGTCCACGCTGTTCATCGTCGCCTCGAAGTCCGGCACCACCACCGAGCCGCTCGCGTTCCAGGCGGAGGCCTGGGCACGGATCGAGGCCGCGCTCGAGGCCAAGGACGCGGACCAGTCACCGGGCACGCTGATGGCGGCCATCACGGACCCCGGCCAGGCCTGGGAATCGATCCCGCGCCACGACGAGCTCCGCGAGGTGTTCCTGAACCCGCCGGACGTCGGTGGGCGGTACTCGGCGCTCACCTACGTCGGGCTCGTGCCCGCCGCGCTCCTCGGGATCGACCTCGATGCGCTGCTCGCGCACGCCGCGGCGATGCTCGCCCGCTGCCGGGACCCTGAGCCGCTGCGCAACCCCGGCGTGAGCCTGGGGCTGGCCATCGGCACGCTGGCCAGGGCCGGACGCGACAAGCTGACCTTCCTCCCGGATCCGGAGATCGGGAGCTTCGGCTCGTGGGCGGAGCAGCTCCTCGCGGAGAGCACCGGCAAGCACAACGTGGGGATCGTGCCGGTGGACCTCGAGCCGCTCGCCGCGTCGGCGGACCGCTACGGTCCGGATCGCGTGTTCGTCCGCCTGACGCTGGCCGGCTCGGCCGGCCTGCCCGCCGCCGATTCCCTCGTCGCGGAGCTCGAGGCGGTCGGTCATCCGGTCGTCCACGTCGAGCTCCGCAACCGTCTCGACGTCGCCGGTGAGTTCGTCCGCTGGGAGGTCGCGACCGCCGTCGCGGGTGCCGTCCTCGGGATCGACCCCTTCGACCAGCCGAACGTCGAGGAGGCCAAGCAGCTGACGCGCCAGCTGCTCGACGGCCAGGGCGCGACCACGGAGGTTGCCGCCGGGGCGGACCGCCCGAAGAATTACCCGGTGGGTGCCGACGTCGACGTGCCGCCGCCGCCGAGCGTGCCGGCGCTCGCGGCGCAAGACGGGATCGTCCTGATCGGCGATGCCGCGCTGCGGCTGACCGCCGGCGACGGCAACGTCGTCGAGGAGCTGCGGCGCCACCTGGACCGCCGCCGCCCGCGGGCGTACCTCGCGATCCAGGCCTTCATCGCGCCCACGGACGAGCGGACCGCGGCCGTGTCGCGGATCCGGGCGCTGCTGCTCGATGCCACCGGATGCGCGACCACGGCCGGGTACGGGCCGCGTTTTCTGCACTCGACCGGGCAGCTGCACAAGGGCGGGCCGCGCACCGGCTGGTTCCTCCAGCTGACCGCGGATCACCCGGCGGACCGAGAGATCCCCGGCTGGCCGTACACGTTCGGGCAGCTCATCGACGCCCAGGCCGCCGGCGACTTCGCCGCCATCGAGGGCCACGACCTGCCGATCCTGCGCGTGCACCTGGGAGCAGATCCGGAGGCCGGCCTCCGCACGCTCGAAGCCGCCCTGGCCGAGGCCCTCGGCGCCCGTACGGAGGCCTGACGCCATGCGCATCGGCTTCATCGGGCTCGGCCGGATGGGCGCCAACATGGTCCGCCGCCTGCTCCGCGATGGCCACGAGGTCGTTGCGTACAACCGCACCGCCGAGAAGACGATCGAGATCGCCGGCGAGGGGGCGGACGCGGCGTTCTCGATCGCGGAGCTGGTCGGCAAGCTCGAGAAGCCCCGTGCCGTGTGGGTGATGGTGCCGGCCGGCGACGCGACCGAAGCGCAGATCGAGGAGCTGCTCGAGCACCTCGAGCCGGGCGACACGATCATCGACGGCGGCAACACGAACTTCCACGACGACCAGCGCCGCCACCCGCTGCTCAAGGAGAGGGGAGTCCGGTACGTCGACGCCGGCACGTCCGGCGGGATCTGGGGGCTGCAGGTCGGGTATGCCCTGATGGTCGGCGGCGACGACGAGGCGGTGAAGCCGCTCGAGCCGATCTTCCTGTCGCTCGCCCCCGAGGGCGGGTACCTCCACGTGGGCGCGTCCGGCGCCGGCCACTACGTGAAGATGGTCCACAACGGCATCGAGTACGGCCTGATGCAGGCGTACGCCGAGGGCTTCGAGATCATGCACGCGAGCGACTACGGGCTCGACCTCGCGGCGATCTCCGAGATGTGGATGCACGGCTCGGTGGTCCGTTCCTGGCTGCTGGAGCTGGCGGTCCGCGCCTTCCGGTCGCAGGGCCAGGACCTCGACCAGCTGAAGGGCTGGGTCGCCGACTCCGGCGAGGGCCGCTGGACGGTCCAGGAGGCGATCGACCGCGATGTCCCGGCGCCGATCATCACGCTCTCGCTCCTGACAAGGTTCCGCTCGCGGCAGGAGGACTCGTACGGGGCCCGCGTGCTCGCGGCCCTCCGCAATGAGTTCGGCGGCCACGCCGTGAAGACCGAATGATCGCCGCTGCCCGGCGCCGATCCGGCACGTGACCACCGAGACGCGCCCGCCCGGCACCCGGCCGTTGCCCGACGCCGTCCCGGCCGCGCCGGGCGAGGGACTGCCCGGGACGTCGTCCGAGCCGCAGGGCGAGCCGGACCTCCCGAAGCACCCGGCGCCGAGGCCGAAGGACGCACCACGGACGATGCGCGAGCTCCGCCTCGCGCGCGAGGGTCGTCGCCGCGCCGCACCGCGGGCGACGGACAACCCGCTCCGTGAAGGCCTGCGCCTGGAGCGCGTGCCGGACCCCGCCGTGCTCGTCCTGTTCGGCGCCACCGGCGACCTGGCGCATCGGAAAGTCGTCCCGGCGCTCTACCAGCTGTGGCGGACGAACCTGCTGCCGCACGAGTTCGTGCTGGTCGGGATCGGGCGGCGCGAGTACAGCGACGAGAGCTACCGGGCGGAGATGCGGGCATCGATGGAGAAGCACGCGCGCGTCCAGCCGATCGACGAGGAGGCGTGGCAGAGCTTCACCGAGCGGATGTGCTACGAGCGGCTCGACTTCACCGACTCGGCGGGGTTCGATGCCCTGGCGCATCGTCTGGACGCGTTCGACCGGGAGCGCGGCACGCGCGGCAACCGCCTCTTCTACCTCGCGACCCAGCCGTCCGCCTTCGGCGAGATCGTGACCCAGCTCGGGCGGGTCGGGCTCGACCACGAGCGGCATGACGGCGGGTGGCGACGGATCGTCATCGAGAAGCCATTCGGGCACGACCTCGAGAGCGCGATCCGCCTCAACCGCGAGGTCGGCAAGGTCTTCCGCGAGCGGCAGGTCTATCGCATCGACCACTACCTCGGCAAGGAGACGGTCCGCAACCTGCTGGTCTTCCGGTTCGGGAACGGGATCTTCGAGCCGATCTGGAATCGCCGGCACATCGACCACGTGCAGATCACCGTGGCCGAGGCGATCGGCGTCGAGGGGCGCGGGTCCTTTTACGAGGAGACCGGCGCCAGCCGCGACTTCCTGCAGAACCATCTCCTCCAGCTGATGTCGCTCGTGGCCATGGAGCCGCCGGCGACGTTCGAGGCGGAGGCGTTGCGCGACGAAAAGGTCAAGGTGATCCGGGCGGTCGCCGAGCCACGCGGGTCGGAGGTGCGGCGGACCGTCGTTCGCGGCCAGTACGGGCCCGGCTGGGTCGCTGCCAGGGACGTGCTGGGCTACCGCCAGGAGCCCGAGGTCGACCCGAGCTCGGAGACCGAGACGTACGTGGCGGCCCGACTGATGGTCGACGACTGGCGCTGGTCCGGCGTCCCGTTCTATCTCCGGACCGGGAAGCGGCTGCCGAAGCGTGCGACGGAGATCGCCATCCAGTTCAAGGAAGTGCCGCACCGGCTGTTCCGGGACTCCGCGAGCGAGCCGGACCCGAACCTGCTCGCGATCCGGATCCAGCCGGACGAAGGGATCATGCTCCGCTTCGGCGCCAAGATCCCCGGGCTCGGGATCGACGTCCGCTCGGTGACGATGGACTTCACCTACGGCTCGGCGTTCGCCGTCGACTCGCCGGACGCGTACGAGACGCTGATCCTCGACGCGCTGCTCGGCGACGCCTCGCTGTTCACGCGTGCCGACGAGGTCGAGGAGGCGTGGGGCATCGTCGATCCGATCATCTCGGCGTGGGCCGACGCCGCGCCCCCGGACTTCCCCAACTACGAGGCCGGCTCGTGGGGCCCGGAGGAGGCCGATCAACTGATCGAGCGCGACGGCCGCCGCTGGCGCCGCATCTAGTGGCGAAGTCCAGGGTCGCCGCCTGCGCGGCGCATCGCGGCGTTGCCGCCTGCGCGGGCTCACTCACGGGCGTTCAGCCCGCTCGTTCGCCTGTTCGGCGGCGCCTTGCGCTGCATCCGCCCAGCCGGCGACCTCGCTCTGATGGTTGAGGGACCGTCCGCGCCGTTCGATCGGCCGGCCGTGGACCGGCGGCCGGAGGACGATGGACGGTCCCACGGGGTCGGCCAGATCCTCGCGGTGGGGTCGCGACCCGCCGGATCAAGTCGGATCGTCCTGGAGGGCCCACCGCGGACCGGCGAGCCGACGCTCCGCTGGCGGTCGCGGGCACGCTCGATCGACGAGATCGAGCAGGAGCTGGCCCGGATCTGGTCGGAGCCGAACCTGACCACTATGGTCGAGGGCGAGCCCGGCCGGCACATCGCGGCGCGGACCAGCGTGATGAACCTGGTCGTCATCGCCCGCCAGCCGGAGATCGCCGAGCGCTGCGCCGCGACGATCCAGCAGCTCACCGGCCGGCACCCCTCGCGGACGATCATCTGCTCGCCGGCCGACCCGGACGGGCCGTCGTGGCTGGACGCGGCGATCCAGGCCCACTGCGTGCTGCCCCGCGAGGACGCGCCCGAGACGTGTGCGGAGTTGATCTACCTCACCGTCGGCGGCGAGAGCGGACGCCACCTCGACGCCGTCGTGGCGCCGCTCCTCATCCACGACCTGCCGGTCACCGTGTGGTGGCCGGGCGACCCGAACCTCGCCACGGAGTCGGGGCGCGATCTGCTGCGCATGGCCGATCGCCTGATCGTCGACGGGTCGACGTGGAGCGAGGACGGGCTCCGGCGCCTCGGCGACCTCGCCGGGCTGCTCGACGACGCCCGGCTCGCGATCAGCGACTTCGCGCTCGTGCGCCAGTACCGCTGGCGGGAGGCCATCGCCGCGATCTTCGACATGCGGGAGTTCCTGCCCTACCTCCGGTCGCTGCGACGGATCGCCGTGGCGTACGCGACGCACGACGCGACGGGCGCGACGGGCTCGACCAACCTGGTCAAGCCGGTCTACCACGTCGCCTGGCTGGCATCCCGACTCGGGCTGCGGGTCGAACGGCCGCTCGCTCCCGTGCCGGGCACGGCGAAGCCCGCCCGCGGCGCGGCGCGGCCGATGTCGCGCGGGCTCGCGGCCATCTTGCGCGACGGGCGCCATGAAGTCGGCGTCGTCGTCCGACCGGTCCAGTCGCCGATGCCGGCCGGGACGACGCTGCGGGTGGAGCTGCTCGCGGAGCGGCGCGGATCGGAGCTGCGGGCGGACGTGACGGCGGTCCAGGAATCCGTCCATGTGGGCGTGTGGCTCGACGGGGTGGAGGAGTTCGACCGGACGTTCCGCGCACCGCGCTGGAGCGACGTCGACCTGCTGGCCCAGTCGATCGAGGCCGGCGGGCGCGATCCCATCACGGTCGAGGCGCTGGCGCTGGCCGCGGACCTCGTCGGCCGCGGGCCGGCCGGCGAACGCCGCGGACCGCCGGCCGAGGAGGCCGAGCGAGGAGCCGAACCATGACCGACGCGCCGTTCGCGCACGCCGAACCGGAGCTCATCGTGCTGCCCGACGCCGACGCCGTCTCCGCTGCCGCGGCCGAGCGGATCGCGGATGTGCTCCGCGATGCGGCCGAGCAGCGCGGCCGGGCGGACTGGGCGACCACCGGCGGCTCCGCCCCGATCGGGATCTACCGGCTGCTGTCCGTGGCACCACTCCGCGACCGGGTCCCGTGGCAGTCCGTCCACCTGTGGTGGGGCGACGACCGGTACGTGCCCCGGGACCACCCGGAGTCCAACGTCATGGCCGCGGATTCCGTGCTCCTGTCGGCGAGCGCCCGCGGTGGCATGTCGGGCTTCGGCGAGGACGCCGACGACGTCCTGACGGGACGGGACGCCGGCGTCGCGATGCCGGTGGCGAACGTCCACCCATTCCCGATCGCGGCGGCGATCGGCGAGGGCCGTGACCCGGCATGGGCGGCGTCGCAGTACGAGGCCGAGCTCCGGTCCGCGGGCGTCGCCGTCGAGCGGGGCTGGCCGGTGTTCGACCTCGTCCTGCTCGGGATCGGGCCGGACGGCCACCTGCTGTCGGTCTTTCCGGGCTCGCCCGCGCTCCACGAGACGTCGGCCTGGGCGCTGCCCATCCCGGCCCCGACCCACGTCGAGCCGCACATCGCCCGCGTCACCCTCAACCCGCGCGTGCTCGACGTCGCACGCGACCTCCTGGTCGTCGTCCATGGCGAGAGCAAGGCGGAGATCCTCGGCTCGGTATTCGGAGCGCAGCGCGATCCGGATCGGTGGCCCGCTCAGCTTGCGCGACGCGCCGGCGCAACCTGGCTCCTCGACCAGGCGGCGGCCGGGCGGCTGCCCGCGGCGGCTGCCGTCGAGGCGACGGACCGCTAGGTCGGTCGCCTCGGTCGGCGCGTCGATCCTCGCGCGGCGAGCGATGACGTCCCCGCTGCGCCGCCTCGTGTCGGCCGACGGCACGCCGATCGCGGTCGTTCGATCCGGCGACGGGCCGCCGCTCGTCCTCGTCCACGGCGCGGCGGCGGACCACACGACCTGGCGCGTGGTGGGACCCCGGCTCGCCCGGCGCTTCGCCGTCCACGCCATCGACCGGCGCGGCCGCGGCGCCAGCGGCGACGGGCCGGAATACGCCGTGGAGCGCGAGTTCGAGGACGTGGCCGCGGTGGCCAACGTTGTCGCCGCCGAGACGCGGGAGCCCGTCACCGTGGTCGGTCACTCGTTCGGCGGGCGTGTCGCGCTCGGGGCGGCGCTCCGCACGAACGCGATCGGTCGGCTGGCCGTCTACGAGGGAGCACCGGCGCCCGCGGACCATCCGTATCAGGCACCCGACCTCATCGCCCGGCTCGGTGCGCTGGCGGAGGCCGGTGATCGCGAGCTTCTGCTCGACACGTTCCTGCGCGAGGTCGTGGGCATGGACGCCGGTGCCCTCGCCGCCTCCCGCGCCAACCCCGTCTGGCCGGATCGGGTCGCGGCCGCGCAGACGGTCGTCCGCGAGCTCGCGGCGGAGACGTCGGCCGCCGCGTCGCTGGCGGCCCTCGGCCAGGTGCGTGTTCCGGTCCTCCAGGTCCTGGGTGGAGCCAGCCGGGCGTCGTTCCACCGCGCGACGGAGGCGCTCGCCGCGCGGCTCGCGGACGGACGCGCCGTGGTGATCGACGGCGCTCGTCACGCGGCCCATCACACGCATCCGGATCGCTTCGTGGCGGAGGTCGAGGCGTTCGTTCGCGGGCCGCGGCACGCCGGACGCTGACGCCGCGACGACCGAGCGGCGGCCGCCGGCCGAGCATTGCGGGCAGCCGCGCGATCGCCGTGACGGCGGCCTCGTCGGCTGCCGGAGTGCGGGGCGCGGCGCGGGGTACGATGTCGACCCAAGGAGGCCGTCCCCGCCCATGACCGACGCGACCGCTGCCCCCCCGACGCCCGCGGCCGCCGGACCGGACGAGCGACGCTACTCGCCGGGCCTGGAGGGCGTGCTCGCCGGCGAGACGGCACTCGGCCGGGTCGACGGCCAGCAAGGCCGGCTGCTCTACCGCGGCTACCGGATCGGCGACCTCGTCGAGCGGGGCTCGTACGGCGCCGTCGCCAACCTCCTCTGGACGGACGCCTGGGACGCCAGTCACCGCCTCCCCACCGCTGCCGTGCCGGACCCCGTCGTGGCGATCCTGCGCGCCCTCCCGGCGAGCGCCAAGCCGATGGACGCGCTGCGCACCGCCGTGTCGGCCTGGGGGGCGACCCAGACGCTCGACTGGCCGCCCACGGTCGAGCAGGCCCGAGCGCTGACGTCGTTCTCCCCGTCGGCGCTGGCGGCCTTTGCGCGACTCCGAGAGGGCAAGGACCCGATCGAGCCCGACCCATCCCTCGACCTGGCGGAGGGCTTCCTCTTCCAGCTGAACGGCGAGCGGCCGGACCATGGGACGGCTCGGGCGCTCGACGCTTACTTCATCGTCGGCGCCGAGCACGGCTTCAACGCGTCGACCTTCACCGCCCGGGTCATCACGTCGACCCGCTCGGACATCGCGTCGGCGGTCGCCGGGGCGATCGGGACGATGAAGGGGCCGCTCCACGGCGGCGCCCCGTCCGAGGTGGTGGACCAGCTGGCGAAGGTCCGCTCGGTCGACCGAGCGGAAGCCTGGATTCGGGGCGCCCTGGACCGTGGCGAGCGGCTGATGGGCTTCGGCCACCGCGTCTACCGTGCCTACGACCCGCGGGCCGCAGCCCTGCGGACGGTCGCCGAGTCGATGGAGCACAAGCCCGATTGGCTCGAGCTTGCGATCCAGGTCGAGGACGTCGCGCTGCGGCTGCTCGCCGAGCGTCACCCGGAGCGCGCGATCAAGACCAACGTCGAGTACTACGCCGCGCCGGTGCTCCAGGGCGTGGGGCTGACGCCGGACCTCTTTCCGGCCACCTTCTCGCTTGCGCGCCACGCCGGCTGGACCGCCCACGTGCTCGAGCAGGCCGCGATGAACCGCCTGATCCGGCCGGATGTCCGCTACGTCGGGCCGTCGGAGCGAGACGTGCCCGGCTGAGCGAGCGTCGGTTCGTGATCGGACCCCGAACCTGCCTTCAGCCCGGGGACGGCCGCCCGAACGCGCGGCGGATCTCAGGCCGGGTCAGGTAGTACAGGATCGCGGCGCCGATGGCCACGTCCACGACCGCTCCCACCGTGTCCTGCGACCCGGCGCTGATGTCAACCACGACGAGAACGATCCCGGCCACCGCCGCCAGCATGCCGAGCCACCAGGCCCACGGCCGGAGCCTCCAGGCGCCGACCGCGAACGCGAGGTAGAGGATCCCGAGGACGATCGTCAGCAGCCCCGCGAGCGCGACGATCGAGCCGACCCCCGCCTGACCACCGGCCAACGCTTCGGCGGCGCCGCTGTAACGCACCGCCACCAGCCCGCCGAACAACCCGAGGGCGCCGATGATGCCGGCGAGCACGGCCAGGACGGTGACGCCGAGCGGTCGGCCCGGGGTCTCAGCGGTCATGGTGCCTCCCTCCGTGACGCGGTTTGCGTGACCACGACGGGCGATCCGGCGGCCCGTCACTACAGTAGCGCCCCGCCTGGCCACCCGATCACATCGCCACGGACGCGACGCGCCTCCGGTGCTTGCCGATCGCGGCCCGTCATGTGGAACCGGTGGCGATCAGGACGATCGCCGCGAGCGCGAGCGCGATCCCGGCCGCGTGCCTCCGGTTCACGCGCTCGCGCAGGATGATCGTCGCCAGAATCACGGTCGTGACCGGGTAGAGCGACGACAGGACCGCCGCAACCGCCAACGGCCCCGTCTGCTCCGCGAACAGGAAGCCCGCATTCCCCGCCATGTCGAGCACGCCGATCGTGACGACCGCGGGCGCGAGTCGTGCCGGCAACGCGACGCGCTGGCGCGTCACGACCACCGCAATCGCGAGCAGTACCGCGGCCGTCAGGCGGAGGATCGCCAGCGGACCGAAGACCAGCTGCTCGCCGACACGGGTGATCGTGACGTTGAACACCCCGATGCCGACGCCCGCGATGAGGCCGAGCTCGATCCCCGACCGGCTGCCTGTCTCCCCGGCGACCCGCGAGACGAGGATCACGGCCACGATGGCCGAGGCGATGCCGGCGAGAACCATCCCGTCCGGGAGGCCCTCCAGGGCGATCCCGACGGCGACCGGGACGGTGGCCCCCAGCACGCCGGCCACGGGCGCGACGACACCCATGCGGCCGACCGCGAGACCGGCGTAGAGCGCGAGGATCGCTCCGGCGCCGATCGCGCCGGCCACCACCGACCAGAACACGTCGGCCGGCGCCGGCACTGGCTCCCAGCGGAGGACGGCAAGGACCAGGGCGACGACGAGGCCGACCAGCTGGCTGGCCAGGACGAGCACGGAGACGGGGACTCGCCGGCTCGTCAACCCGCCCGCGAAGTCGCTCGTGCCCCACGCCGCGGCAGAGAACAGCGCGAAGACGATGACGGACGCGGGCCCGAAGGGCCCGCCCTCAGGCATCGACGAGGGCTGGCTCGGCTGGGGTGGCGTGGTCAAGGGCCTCCGGACCAGGCAGCTCGACGACGCAGTCGGCCGCCGCGTCGTACCGATCCGACGGCGTCAGGTAGATCACCTGGAAGTCGCGGGTGAGGTCGCGGAGGAGCGCGAACGCGCGGTACGCGCGGTCGTCATCGAGCGTAACCAAGGGGTCGTCGAAGACGAGCGGCGGTCGGCGGTCGCCGGTGACGAGGCGGACGAGCCCGATCCGCGCGGCGAGGTAGACCAGGTCGATCGTGCCCTGGCTCAGCGACGCGAGCGGAACACAGTCACCGCGCTCCGGTGCCCAGAGCGAGATGTCGAGGCTTCGGTCGTCCACCTTGACGCGGCGGTACCGGCCTTCGGTCACCCGGGCCACGTCCCGCGCCATGTGTCGTTCGAGGTACCGCGTCGCCGTCTGCATCGTGGCCTGCTCGGCGCCCTCGATCGCGGCGAGGGTCGACTGGTAGACGCGGTTCCGGCGGCGGAGCGCCGCCAGCTGCTCGCGCCACTCTGCCAGCCGCTCCGCGTGCCGCGCCACCTGCTCAGCGTCGACCGGGTTCGCGTCCACGCGGGCGCGCGCGTTGGCCTCATCGTCGCGGGCGCGGTCGACGGCGCGCTCCGCGTCGCGGACCTCGACCTCCAGCCGCTCGCGTGCTCGCGGTTCGCGCGCGATGGGCCCGAGCGCCTCGAGCGCATGGGACTTCTGCTCGACGTCGAGCGCAGCGGCGTCGCGGAGAACCGGCAGCCGCTCCGGCACCTCCTGCCCGACGAGCCCGCGGAGCTGGGCCGTGAGCCGGTCCACGGCCGCCACGTGCTGCTCCTCGCGACGAAGCAGGTCCTCGACCGCGGGCGCGTCCGACAGCTCGACGGTCTCGAGCTCGCGCCCGAGGTTCGCCTCGGCGAGCCGGAGCTCCTCCTCGATCTGCGAGCGGCCACGCCGGCGCCGATCGATCTCTGCGTCACGCATCTCCTGCTTGCGGCGGAAGTCGCATGCCGCCGTGCGCCGGCGCCACGAAAGGACTGCGACCGCCGCGCCGAGCACCACGCCTGCGAGTCCCATCGGCACGGCCATCGGAAAACGCCACGCGCCGAGGAAGGCGCCGATTGCGAACGCCGCGCCGCCGAGCACGAGCGCGACGGCAAACGCGGTCATCGGGCGCCAGGTCGGCTCCGGCGTCGTGACCTCGTGCTGGACCCCGAGGTCGGCCCCCAGCATGGCGCGCAGCTCGCTGATCCGGCTGTCGAGCGACCGCAGGCGCTCCGCGAGCTGCCGGAGCGCCGGCAGAGGCGTGCTGGTGGGATGGCTCGCGTGCAGCTCGCTGATCCGGTTGTGCACCGTGACGGCCTCGCGGTAGCGGTCGAACCGCTCCCGGGCCGTCGCACGCTCGGCCGCCAGGCGCTCCGCCTGCCGCGCCCTCTCGAGCAGTGACCGGCACTCCTCGAGCGCCCGCTGAGCATCCGCTCGGCGCTCTCGGGCCGCCACGAGCGTGTCGCGGTCTCGCGCCAGCTGCGCCAGCGCGAGGTCGCCTTGCTGGAGGGCGGCCTCGGACTGGGCAACGGCTTCCTCGGCGATCCTGAGTCGACCCGGGTTCTTCGTGCCCCGCGCGTTCAGCTCCGCGAGCGCCTTCTCAAGCTTCTTGCGAGCGCGGGACGTGCCGCGGTCTGCGCCGCTGATGGACGCCTGGAGGCGATCCCGCAGCGCGGCCTCGTCACGCGCCAGGTCCTCGACCTCGTGGTGCCTGACCGAGGCGGTCGAGCGGAAGAACGCCTCGTTCGGGACACCGGTCAGCTCCGCGATCAGCTCGTCCGTGCGTGCCGGGTCCGTCGTCACCTGCCCATCGAGGTGCACGGACGCCGATCCGCGAGAGCCGCGAAACGCCTTGTGGATCCGCCCGCTGCGTCGTCCGTCCTCGTCGTCCTGCTCGAACTCGATCGTGATCTCCGGTCTGGCGTCGAACGGGGCGTCCCACGGGCGCAGGGCCTCGAGGTCCGCCGACGCGCTCGTGCACCTGCGCGTCAGGACGAGCTCCAGGGCCCGCTGGATCGTCGTCTTGCCGGCCTCGTTGGGACCCCGGATGACCGTCAGCCCCGGGCTCAGCGCGACGTCGAGATCGCGATACCGGCGCAGGTCGCGGACCTGGAGCCGGGTGATCCTCACAGCGAGACCTCGTGCCCGGCGAGCAGCAGCCGCCCGAGGCGGAGCACGTCCCGCATCTCCGCCGCCTCGGCCTGCCGGTCGGCGGCCTCCAGCTGGGTGATCCTCGCCTCGACTCCCCGGATGAAGGCTCCGGTGATCGTGTGCGACGGCGGCAGCGTGCCCTCCGTCAGGGCGGGCGTCGATGCATCCCGGACGCGCACCTTCAGGAACGAGCCGCGCAGCTGCGCCGCGATCTCATCGACATCGATATCGAGGTCGTCGCGCCGGATGCCCACCAGTCGGGCGTCGAGAACGAGATCCGGGTCTGCCCGTGCCGCCAGCCGCTCGACCAGCGCTGGTTGGCTGTCGACGGTCGCCGCGTCGATCTCGACCTTGTCGAACCTGGTCCGGCCGACGGTGCGCTCCTCGACCGACACGCCCTTCCGCGCTCCGAGCAACTCGAGCGTGATGAGCAGGACCTTGCCGGCTCGGTCCTGATCGAGGGCCAGCGGCTCCGGGGACCCGGCGTAGCCGTACGTCACGCCGCCCGCCGTGCCCCGCTGCGCCGAGTGCCAATGCCCGAGCGCGAGGTAGTCCAGGTGGGACGCAGCGATCTCCTCCGTCGTCACGACGACGTCGTCGCTGTCCGTCTTCCCCGGGATCGCGATCGACGCGTGAAGGAGGCCGACGTGCCAGGTTGCACGAGCGTCGCTGGCGGCGTCCAGGCCCTCCAGCGGACTGTGGGGCGCCCGCTTGGTGGCGAAGCACCGCCCGTGCACGACCACGTCACAGACGCGCAGGTGGACATCGACCCGCTCCGGCGTCAGCACGGTCACGAAGTCGTCGTCCGGCGCCGTCCCGGCAAGCGCGGCGAGATCGTGCGCCCGGTAGACCGATGAGCGGTCGTAGACATCGTGCGTGCCCGGGACGATCACCGTCCGGATCTTGCCCGCGACGAGGCGCTCCAGCTCGGCCGCCACGCGGTCGACCGACCGACGCGGCTGCGTGTTCGAGTCGAAGAGGTCGCCCGCGACGAGGAAGACGTCGACCTGCTCCGCGAGCGCCAGATCGACGGTCGCGCGGAAGGCGGCGAACTGGCGCTCGCGCTGAGCGCTTGCCTGATCGCCGAGGTCCGCATGCCGGGCTCCAAGGTGGACGTCAGCGGTATGCAGGATGCGGAGCATCCGGTGGCGCCTTCCTCCCTGGTGCCGGTTGCGGTGCGACGGGCCGGGGCGGACAGCGCCGGATCGCCGGAGGGGCGGTCGGCCCGGTCAGGTGCGAGCGAGGAGCCCCCATTGCCCTCGCTCGCCGCCCCGGAATGTCGGGGGGCATTGTGACAGGTTGACTGTCGCGGCTGCCACGCACCAGGGCGTCGCGCGGTCGCCGGGCGCGGCATGCAAGGCATCGATCGCAGCCCCGCGTTATCCTCCGCCGAACGTAACGACCGGTCGCCCGGGGACAGGGACCCGACCGCCGGCAACAGGGTCGCGTGGCCCAGGCTTCTCCCGCCAGCGCACGTCCCGACCGCCGATGGCCCGGCCCCGAGTTCCCGTCGGAACGCCTGCCACTGGCGACCATCGCGCTCTGGGAGGAGCACCGTGACCTACGTCGATCGATCCCTGAACTGCGTCGACTGCGGTGTCGAGTTCATCCACTCCGCCGCCGACCAGGAGTTCTACTCGCAGAAGGGCTTCGCCTCTGACCCGAAGCGCTGCGCGAGCTGTCGCGCCAGCCGGCGCGCCGCACGCGACTCCGGCGAGGACCTTCGCGACATCGGCGGTCCGCGTGGCTACGAGCGCGGTGACGACCGACCGAGCCGCGAGTACTTCGCGGTGATCTGCTCCAGTTGCGGCAACCAGGCACAGGTGCCGTTCAAGCCGCGCATGGATCGCCCGGTCTACTGCTCCGACTGCTTCCGGACCGTCCGCCCGGACTGACCGCCACGGCGCGCCTGGGTGGCTTGGTCGCCGGGCCGCGGCTGACTAGAGCCGGAATGCCTCGCCGGAGCGGTACCGCTCGCGGTGGCGCCCCCGCCACACCGTCACCCGCGCGCGTCCGTGGACCTGCCACGCGCCGTCGCGCCCGACAACCGCGGTCTGCTCGTCGATGCCGATCACGACCGAACCCCGCGGCGCCTGCAGCGCCAGCAGCGCGCAGAGCGGCTCCGGCCGGGCATCGTAGTTCGGGATGACGGCCACGCCGCTGACGACGCCCAGCCCTGGGTGCCATCGGAGAGGCCACGGCAGCACGCGTCGGCGGAAGTTCCACTGGCGGTCGGCGAGGGCCATCGCGCCCGTGGCGCAGCCGGCCACGATCGCGCCGGCGCGGCTCGCGTCCCAGAGTGCACGGCCGACGCGCGACCCCTCGAGCGTCTCGACCAGATATCGCGGCCGACCGCCGCCCACGTAGATCAGGTCCGCCTCGCCGATCGCCTGGGCATGCGCCGCATCGTCCGCGCCCGCGCGGTCACGGACGAGGACCGGCTCGACCTCCGCGCCCAGCGTCGCGAAGTGCTCGACCCCCATGGCCGCCCAGCGCTGCATCGCCGTTTCGCCGTCCGGCTGCGACGCGGTCGGGAGCAGAACGACGCGCGGCCGTGGACGGCCCACGGCCTCGAGCAGCTGGCCATCGAACTCGGCCATGCCGGGCAGGAACTCGCCGGCACCGACGAGCGCGATCGGGCCAGGTCCGGAGTTGGGCGACACGGTGCCCGAGTCTAGCCGGAGCGGCGAGGCGGGCGGGTCGCATATGTGTCGTGCGGCCGCACTGGCGAGGCGACCGGACGATGCGGCCCGCGGAACCGACGA
The DNA here is from genome assembly GCA_030447745.1 of Chloroflexota bacterium. Classification (GTDB taxonomy): domain Bacteria; phylum Chloroflexota; class Limnocylindria; order Limnocylindrales; family CSP1-4; genus JACDAV01. The sequence continues at coordinate 306,484 of JAUJOH010000002.1, forward strand.
TACCGGGCGGCCCCAATCCCGCCCGTTGCCGGTCGCCAGCCGTCGGCGTCAGGCGGTCGGCGGCGTGTTCGACGTCGGCGGCGTCGCCCTGGGCGTCGCCTGGTAGTCCTGCCAGGCGCCCCAGGCCATGATCACCGCGCCAACCGCCGTTCCGATCACGACCAGCATCAACAGCCCGAACCCGAGCAGGCCGATGGCGGACAGCCACGTCAGGGCGTTGATCACCGCCAGCAGCGCGACCACTGCCGCGATGCCCAGCACGAGCAGTGGCACGGGGGCTGGCCAGTTGACGTGCTGGTTCGGGGAGTACTGGAGGTAGTAGATGACAAGGACGGCGACCGCCCCGAGCAGCGGGAGCACGCCGATGCCGAACGCGCCCCCTGCGACGATCGCCACCAGCCAGCTGATGATGATCACGATGGCGCCGATGGCGGCAAGCCGCTGACCGCCGTTGAGCTTGTTGAAGAACTCCACCTGGCACGCCTCCCTGGGCCTCCCTGGTCCAATCGGATGATCGGACCCCTCGCGCCAGAGCGTACAGAGCGTCGCCACGCCCGACCAGTCCATGACGCACGCGGAATCGGTGCTCTCGCGCGCCGTCACGTTCTTGTCGTGAGCTCGGGGACTGACGGTGACGGGCTGCGGCGGCCGCGATAGATCCGAAACGCGCCTCGCGACGGCCCTGCCCTGCCCGTAGCGGCTGACGGGCCACGCTGGTCATCCGAGTTGCCAGGCCCGCAGGAGGTGCGCCATGCACGAGACCAACGAGACCGCGGACCGCACCGGTGCGGCGCCCGCAGCCGAGGGCGAGACGGCGACCGCGGCCGGCGAGCCGGAGTGGCGGCCCAACGATCCGGTCCCGCTTGCGGGCGCATCGGGCACCGTCGACGGATCCGCGGCGGACGCGTGGTCGAGTCCCGAGGCCACGCCCGCCATGGACGTCACCGCCGGGAGCGGAGCGACGGACCCGCGGTCCTTCGTGGGCTCCGACCAGACGCCGAGCCGCGGCCTCCGCAACCCGCCGATCCCGAGCCTGGCCGCGATCAACTGGCACCCGATCCACCCGATGATCGTCCCGCTGCCGATCGGCGCGTTGGCCGGCGCGATGGCATCGGATGTCGCCTTCGCCCGGACGGGCGATCAGTTCTGGGCCCGCGCGTCGCGTGTGCTGCTCGGCGCCGGCATCGCGACCGGCGCGCTCGCCGGCGCGGTGGGCTCGGTCGACTTCACCGGTCGCGAGCGCATCCGCGAGCACCCCGAGGCGTGGGTGCACGCCGGCGGAAACGTGGCGGCTCTCGCCCTGAGCGCCGTGAACCTCTCCATGCGCCGGGACGACTCCGGCAAGGGTGTCGTCCCGATGGGCCTCGCGCTCTCCCTGCTCACCGGCACGATCCTGGCGGTGACCGGCTGGCTGGGCGGCGAGCTGTCGTACCGATACCGCGTCGGCGTCACCCCGGACTGACGATGACCGAGCAGCACGACCGAACACCCGAACCGGATTTCAACGACCCCGAATCGGCGGCCGGCACGGGCGGCGCCACCGGCGCGAGCGAGGCCGACACCGCAGCCGGCGCCGGGAACGGCGGCGCTGCGCTAGGCGGCACGCCTGGATCCAGCCCCGAAAAAGACCCCGCGGACTGGGTCACCGGCGACGAGCCGATGACGGGACCGCAGCGGTCCTACCTCCAGACGCTCAGTCGCGAGGCGGGCGTCGAGTTCGACGAGAACCTCACGAAGGCCGAGGCATCGCGGCGGATCGACGAGCTCCAGGAGCGGACGGGGCGTGGCGCCTCCGGTGGGGGAGACGCGGGCGGCTGACCCGGCAGGTGTCACGACGCCCGCCATGAGCGGGCGCCCTTCCGTCCCCGGTCACCCGGGCAGGTGTTCCGGGACGTCGACGTCGCGCAGCGTCGCGCCGTCGGTATCGAGGCGGCGCCGTTCCGTCTCGTCAAGCTCCCGGGTCCGTCGGCCCGATCGGCGGTTGATCGCTCGAACGGAAAGGAGAGGTCTTGTCGGTGCAACTCAGCATGGTCGGTCTGATGGTCCGGGACATGGCAGCCTCGCTGGAGTTCTACCGCAGGCTGGGGCTCGAGATACCCGAGGGCTCCGAAGCCAAGCCGTTCGTCGAGAAGCGCATGGAGAGCGGCGTCACCATCTTCTGGGACACCGTGTTCGCGGACACGTACGACCCGGACAGGCAGGAACCCAGCGGCGGCTATCGGGTGATGCTGGAGTTCTTCTTGGACGACAACGAGGCGGTCGACGCGAAATACCGCGAGTTGACGGGCCACGGCTATCACGGCCGTCGGGAGCCCGTCCAGACGTTCGGTCCGTACGCGGCGATGGTGGACGACCCTGACGGCAACGTCATCCTGCTCACCGCGGGATAGGAGGTGTCGCGCTCATCCCGTAACAGGCGGCGTACACGCGAAGCGTCGGCCGAACCGGGACGAGGCACACCCGTGCCCAAGAGCATGACTCTGCACTTCCAGGCCGACGTCGCGACGAACCTGCTGACGATCGACGCGACGGATCCCAAGTCCGGCACGGCCGAGTTCAAGGCGACGGCGATCCGGATCGAGCGGCTGCCGACGCCTGCGCCGGCGTGACCCGGTCACATAAGCCGTTCGAGCTCAGGGTCGCCGACGACGCGGATCTCGCGCAGGTGGATCGGCTCGACCAATTGCGGACCGGCTCGCCGACGTCGACGTCGATCCGGGACACGCTCTCGCCGTCGGCGAAGCGGCTGCTCGTCGCCGCGGTCGGCGGCGACGTCGTCGGCTACGCCGTCGTCGGGCGGTTGTTCGCATACGACTTCCTCGAGCTGCTCTTCGTCGCACCCGACCACCGGCGCGCGGGTGTCGCGGGCCGTCTGGTCGCGGCCGTGGCGGAGGCCGCCACGAGCACCAGGCTGTTTACCTCGACGAACCGCTCGAACGAGCCGATGCAGAGGCTGTGCGACCGGCTCGGCTTTGCCCCCTGCGGGGTTGTCGAGGGGCTCGACGAGGGCGATCCGGAGCTGTTCTACGTGATGCGGCTCTGACCCGGCGGGCTGCGAGGAGCTCAGCTACCAGGTCACCGTGACGGAGATCGTTCCGGAGCTCAGCGGCGCGAGCTGCCGGAACGCGTCGCTGTAGAGGTCGATGACGCGCGAGCCGTAGCACTGGCACCAGTCGACGAGCTTCACCCGGACGCAGCTGCCGCCGCGACACACCGTCACCGTCCGGCCGCGCCAGTCGCCCACCCGGAGCGCGGGTCCGGCGGCCGCGTACATTCCGCCCGGATACGCGTGATGGCAGGCGCTCACGCCGGCCTGGCAGTACCAGCTCGAGATGCCGGAGACGCTGTTGCCGGTCGCGGGTTGCGGCGGTGGCGGTTGCGGCGCGGGGGCGGCGGTCCGCGACGCCTCTCGCGCCGGAGCGGCGGTCGGCGGCGCCGGGTCCACCGCTGATGCGGCGCCCGTGCTCCCGCCCGTGCTCCGTGCGAGGGGTTGCGGCCGCGCAGTGGGCGTGGGCGTCGGCCGCGGAGTCGGCGTCGGCGTCGCGACGACGATGACCTCGACGGACTGCGTGACTTCCGGCTCTGGTCGCGGCGCAAACGAGGGCGGGTCCTGCGGGAAGTCCAGGACGACCGCGACGGCCGCACTGGGCGTGGCCGATCCCGCGGGCGAGGCCGCGAGATGGGCGGGCGACGGGGCGACGACGCGCGTGAGGAGGGCGGGGTCCACCCTGGCCACCGGCGCGACCGGTGCGCGGCCGACGGCCACGGTGGCACCGAGAGCCGTGGCCAGCGCGAGGAAGAGGAGGGCGGCTGCCGCCCTGAGGGGGACGGTTCGGGCGCGTGGAGCAGACGCTCCCGCCGAACCGCGGGGCTTGGGCACCAGAGAAGGTTCGGCGGGGCGGGTCCCGCGGAAGGCAGGGTTCCCGGGCTCAGGGTTGCAACCGCATCGCAGCCGACCGGACCGGCGCGATTTGCTCGACCGCAGCGGAGCACCGGCCTCCGTCGCGGCGGTTAGCCGTCGGGTTGCGCGCCCGAGGCCGGCCCACCCGCCTCCGGTTCGGCGGTGCATCGTCTTGTCACATACCACGGGCGGTGGTGTTGGCGCCCGGGTTGGCCGGGTTTCTGGTCAGTTGCCAGCCGGAGTAGTCGCGGACGCCCGGGACGCCCCACGCACCATCCAGGATGGTGCGTGACCGAGGGGCGGCCCTCCTTCGTGCACGGCCCGAGGCCCGGCTCGTGCCAGGTCACGTCTCGTACCACAGGGAGTGGTATCCGACAGGACGCTGGCATCCGCGGGACGCCGGCCCCGCGGGGAGGCCGCGAGCATCAGGCTCTGCACTGCCGGCCGATGGACCTGCACGTCATCGCCCCTCCCCAGTTCACGGGTGCACGATGCATCATGCGGACGCGATGCGCGACCCCATCCTGACGCCCGTCGAGCGGCGCTTCGTCGCGGATGCGCGGCGGGCGGTCCTGGCCACGACCGACCCGCAGGGCAGGCCACGGCTCGTGCCCATCTGCCATGTGCTCGGCGAGACGGACGACGAGCTCGGCCGGCCGCGGCTCTACACGCCGATCGACGAGAAGCCCAAGGCGTCCCCGGATCCGCGGGCGCTGCCCCGGGTCCGCGATCTGCTCGTCGTGCCGGAGGCAGTCGTGCTCGTCGATCGCTGGGACGAGGACTGGACGCAGCTCGCGTGGCTGCGCCTCTATGGGCGCGGCGAGATCCTCGAGCCGCAGCCGCACGAGCGGGAGGAGCACGCCGCCGCGGTGGCGGGGCTCCGCGCCAAGTACCCGCAGTACGGGGCGCACCGGCTCGAGACACGACCGATCATCCGCATCACGGTCCACGCAGCCCGGCGATGGGGCGAGCTCGCCTCGGCTCGCACGGGCTGAAGCGCGTCAGCGACCACCACCGCCACGCGGCGGCCGCCACCGTCAGACGACGGGCGTCGGCGGCGCTCCTGGAGCCGGCCGTGTCCGGGCGTGACCCGAACCTGGCGTCCAGCGGTTCGGGCCCTCCTCGACCGGCACGCCGAGCTCTTCGAGCAGCCGGCGGCTGCTGGCCGCCACGTCGCGGACGGCCGCCTCGAACGCCTCGGTGTTGCGCGCCGACGGCGCCCGGTAGCCGCTGAGCTTGCGGACGAACTGGAGCGCGGCCGCCTCGATCTCGCCCGTCGTGGCCGCCTCCGGGCGGCGGAGTTGCTTGATGCTTCGACACATGCCGCTACGGTACGGTGCATGCGGCCATCACGCCAGCGAGCTGCCCGGACCCAGGAGACGTACCAGGTGATCGAGGCCCTCGGCATGCGGCCGCACCGGGAGGGCGGCTGGTACGTCGAGACGTGGCGGGCCCCGGCCGCTCCGGGCGAGCGGGCCGCGGGCAGCGCGATCCTGTTCCTGCTCGCCAGCGGAGAGCGGTCGCGCTGGCACCGCGTCGACGCCGCCGAGGTCTGGCAGTGGTCGGCCGGCGAGCCCCTCGCGCTCCGGGTCGCGGCGGGCGACGACGTCCCGGTCGCCGTCCACCGGCTCGGCGGTGAGGTGCGTCGCGGCGACGAGCCGCAGGCCGTCGTTCCGGCGGGCGCTTGGCAGGCCGCGCGACCGCTCGGCGCGTGGAGCCCTGGTCGGCTGCATCGTGACCCCGGCGTTCACCTTCGAGGGCTTCGAGCTTGCGCCCGAGGGCTGGGAGCCGGGCGGCGCTCAGCCCCGCTCGGCGATCCCCCACCGCGACCCGTAGTCGTCGACCAGCTGCAGTCGCTGGCCGCGGCCGCGCCGGGCAGCCGCGTCAGCGGATCAGGGAATCGCCACTCGATCGGGCCGGTGTAGCAGTGCGCGAGCGCGCTGCACGTGGCGGCGCTCAGGTCCCAGTTTCGGCCGGCCACGTACGGGCCGCGGTCGATCACCGGCACCGTGACCACCCGCCCGTTGGCCGGGTTGCGGAAGGTGACGGCCGCAGCGCACGGAAGCGTCTTGTGAGCGACGCCCATGATCGACGTCGAGTACGTCTGGCCGCACGCCGTCCGATTGCCGTAGAACCCCGGGCCGTACCAGCTCACGTCCGGGTCGTAGTTCCAGCCACCGGACGAGGTGTCGACGGGTGCCGGTGTGGCGGTCGGTGCGGGCTCCTGCGGGGCGGGCTCCTGCGGGGCGGGCTCCTCCGCTGCCGGCTCCTGCGGTGCGCCGGCTCCTGCGGGGCGGGCTCCTGCGGGGCGGGCTCCTCCGGGGGCGGGCTCCTGCTCGGTGGCGCCGCCGCCGGCGGCCGGTGCGGACGGCGCGGGCCGCGCTCGGCCGATCGGAGCCACCGTTGGACGCGGCGTCGGTGGCGGTGTGGCGATGATCGTCACACGAGGCGCGACCGCCGGGTTGCCAACGTCGCCACGCTCCGGCGGAGGCGGCGGAGCGGCCGGGTCGACGATGCGCTCGGCACGGCCAAGCACGCCCGACGATCGGTACGCGGGGTCGAGTGTGGGCGTCGTCACCGCCATCCCCGTCACATCGCGTCGGGCCTCCACCGGCTGGAGGAGGGCCGGGTCGATCGGCAAGTCCGCGCCAGGGGCGCGCGAACCCACAGGTCCGGGAACGGCAACCAGGGCGAGCGCGACGATGAGCGCGGCGCTCGCGACGACTCTGGGGAGTCGCACGTCTCGGGACCGTAACAGAGACGGGCCGAGCCGTTCGCGGATGACGGGTGCCGAACCTTTCGGCGGCGTGACAGACTGGTCGTGATGCCGGCACGGACGATCCACGTCGACCCCACGATCGACCTGCGGCTGACCCTCGGGCCGCTCCGGCGCGGGACCGGCGACCCCACGATCTGGGTCGAGCCCGGCCTCGTCGCGCGAGCGACGCGGACCGTGGACGGCCCGGCTGCAGTCGTGATCCGGCAGCGCCGTGACCGGCTCGAGGCGGAGGCCCACGGCGCCGCGCCGACCGCCTGCTCGCGCGGCTGCCCGGACTCGTCGGCGCCGACGACGAGCCGCTGTCGCTCCGCCCCGCGCATCCCCTGCTCGCCGAGCTGCGGCACCGCTTCCGGGGCCTGCGGATCGGCCGGACCGGGAACGTCACGGAGGCCCTCGTCCAGGCGATTCTCGAGCAGAAGGTGACGGGGACCGAGGCGTTCCGGGCTGGCGGCTGATGGTGCGTACCTACGGGCAGCCGGCGCCGGGCGGGCTCGGGCTGTGGGTCGCGCCTGCGGCGGAGACGCTCGCGGCGCCGCCGTATCACGCCTTCCACCCGCTTGGCGTCGAGCGACGCCGGGCGGAGACGATCTGCGCGTGTCACCGCGCGAGCGGCCAGGCTCGACGAGCTTGTCGACCTCCTGCTCGAGGAGGCGTACCGGCGCCTCGTCTCGTTCCCGGGTGTCGGGCCGTGGACCGCCGCGGAGGTCGCGTTGCGGGCGCTCGGGGACCCGGACGCCGTCAGCGTCGGAGACTTCCACCTGCCGCACCTCGTGTCGTGGGCCCTGGCCGGCGAGCCTCGCGCCGACGACGCCAGGATGCTCGAGCTGCTCGAGCCGTACCGCGGCCAGCGCGGCCGCGTCATCCGCCTTCTCGAGGCCAGCGGCATCCGCCCGCCGCGGTACGGGCCGCGGCTGGCGCCCCGGTCGATCGCGGCGCTGTGACCGCCGGGGACGGGAAGGGCCCGCGACCCGGCGTACACTCGACGGACATGATTCGCTCACGATGCTCGCCCGCGGCCATCGCCGACGCGCCACCGGCGCCCTCCCGGAGGGCTCCGCGCGGCGTACCCGCCGGGCCGTCCGTGGTGCAAGGTCCGCCCTTCACGCGAACCTCCCGGCTCGAGGTGCTCGACGGCCTGCTCGCGCAACGGATCCTCGTGCTCGACGGCGCGATGGGCACGCTGCTGCAGACGTACCAGCTGGACGAGGCTGCCTTCCGGGGCGATCGCTTCGCCGATCACCCCCGCGATCTGCGGGGCAACAACGAGCTGACGACGCTCACCCAGCCGGCGATCGTCCGCGCGATCCATGACGCGTATCTCGACGCCGGGGCCGACATCGTCGAGACGAACACCTTCAATGCCAACCGCATCAGCCAGCGCGACTATGGGCTCGAGGACGTCTGCCGCGAGATGAACCGCGAGGCTGCCCGCATTGCGCGGGAGGCCGCGGACGGAGCGGAACGCCGCGAGCCCGGCCGGCCTCGCTACGTCGCCGGCGCGCTGGGCCCCACGAACCGAACCGCGTCGATCTCGCCCGACGTCAACGATCCGTCGGCGCGGAACGTGACCTGGGAGGAGCTGGCCCAGGCGTACCAGGAAGCGGCGGAGGGACTCGTCGAGGGCGGCGCGGACATCCTCCTCATCGAGACGATCTTCGACACGCTGAATGCCAAGGCCGCGATCTTCGGCGTCGAAGCCGCGTTCGACGCGCTCGGCGAGCGCCGGCCGCTGATCGTCTCGGGCACGATCGTCGACGCCTCGGGTCGAACGCTCAGCGGGCAGACGGTCGAGGCGTTCTGGAACTCGGTCGCCCATGCCAACCCCGTCGTCGTGGGCCTCAACTGCGCACTCGGTGCGCGGCAGCTGCGCGAGCACGTCGCCGAGCTCAGCCGGATCGCGCCGCTGCCGATCAGCGCGTACCCGAACGCCGGGCTGCCGAACGAGTTCGGCGGCTACGACGAGACGCCCGGCGTGACATCCGAGCTGATCGGCGCGTGGGCGCGCGACGGCCTGCTCAACATCGCCGGGGGCTGCTGCGGGACGACGCCGGCCCACGTTCGGGCCATCGCCGACGCCGTCGCCGGGCACCCGCCGCGGCTCGTGCCGGACGTGCCGATCGCGACGCCCCTGTCCGGGCTGGAGCCGCTCACGATCCCGACGCCCGGCGGGCTGTTCGTCAATGTCGGCGAGCGGACCAATGTCACCGGGTCGCGCCAGTTCGCGCGGCTCGTCACGGACGGCCGGATCGACGAGGCCGTCGAGGTCGCCCGGCAGCAGGTCGACTCGGGCGCCCAGATGATCGACGTCAACATGGACGAGGCGATGCTCGACTCGGCCTCGGTCATGCGCACGTTCCTCAATGCGATCGGCTCGGAGCCGGACATCAGCCGGGTCCCCGTGATGATCGACTCGTCGAAGTGGTCGGTGATCGAGGAAGGGCTGAAGGCCGTCCAGGGCAAGTCGGTCGTGAACTCGATCTCGCTCAAGGAGGGCGAGGGGCCGTTTCTCGAGCAGGCCCGGCTGTGCCGGCGCTACGGTGCGGCGGTGGTCGTGATGGCGTTCGACGAGCAGGGCCAGGCCGACACCGCCGAGCGCAAGGTCAGCATCGCGAAGCGGGCCTACGGCCTCCTGACCGAGCAGGTCGGCTTCCCCGCCCAGGACATCATCATCGACCCGAACATCTTCGCGATCGCGACCGGCATAGAGGAGCACGCCAACTACGCCGTCGAGTACATCGAGGCGACCCGGCGGGTCAAGGCGGAGCTGCCGCACATCCGCGTCTCCGGCGGCGTGTCGAACGTCTCGTTCAGCTTCCGCGGCAACGACGCCGTGCGCGAGGCGATCCACTCGGTCTTCCTGTACCACGCGATCGCGGCCGGGATGGACATGGGCATCGTCAACCCCGGGGCGCTCGCGATCTACGACGACATCGAGCCCGAGCTGCGCGAGGCCGTCGAGGACGTGGTGCTGAACCGGCGGCCCGACGCGACTGAGCGGCTGCTCGAGCTGGGCGCGCGGCTCGGCGACAAGTCCGGCCAGCGGCGGGTCGAGGACCTCTCGTGGCGCGAGCTGCCCGTCGGCGAGCGGTTGAAGCACGCCCTCGTCGAGGGAATCGACGCGTGGGTCGTGGATGACACCGAAGAGGCCCGCCAGGCCGCCGAGCGCCCGATCCACGTGATCGAGGGCCCGCTCATGGACGGGATGAACGTCGTCGGCGACCTGTTCGGCTCCGGACGGATGTTCCTGCCGCAGGTCGTCAAGAGCGCGCGGGTCATGAAGAAGGCGGTTGCCCACCTGGTGCCCTACATCGAGGCCGAGAAGGACCCGTCAGTTGCGCAGGCCAACGGTCGCGTCGTGATGGCGACCGTCAAGGGCGACGTCCACGACATCGGCAAGAACATCGTGGGCGTCGTGCTCCAGTGCAATAACTACGAGGTCATCGACCTCGGCGTGATGGTCCCGGCATCGCGGATCCTGGAGACGGCTAACGAGGTCGGCGCGGACATCATCGGGCTGTCCGGGCTGATCACGCCGTCACTGGAGGAGATGACCCACGTCGCGGCGGAGATGGAGCGCGAGGGCTTCCGGATCCCGCTGCTGATCGGCGGCGCCACGACGTCCCGGACGCATACGGCGGTCAAGATCGAGCCGCGGTACCAGGGGCCGGTCGTCCACGTGCTCGATGCGTCACGGGCGGTCGGCGTCGCGTCCGACCTCCTCGACGACGGCCGGCGGGCCGAGTTCGCGCGCCGGATTCGGGAGGAGTACGAGACGGTCCGCCGCGACCGTGGCGACCGCCGCGAGCGCGAGGTCCGCCACCCGCTGGCGGAGGCGAGGCGGCACGGCCCCGCGATCGACTGGACGGGCGTCGAGCCGCCCCGTCCGAGCTTCCTCGGCGTCCGCGAGCTCCACGACTACCCGCTCGACGAGCTGGTCGAGCGGATCGACTGGACGCCGTTCTTCGCGACCTGGGAGCTGAAGGGCGCCTATCCGCGGATCCTGGACGACCCGAAGGTCGGCGAGGCGGCTCGGTCGCTCCACCGGGACGCGCTCGCGCTGCTCGACCGGATCGTGCGCGAGGGACGCCTGCGGGCGGACGGCGTGGTCGGCTTCTGGCCGGCCAACCGGGTCGGCGACGACATCGAGGTGTACGCGGACGACGCACGCCGGCGGACGATCGCGACGATCCACACACTGCGGCAGCAGATGGTCAAGCCGCCGGGCCGACCGAACCTCGCGCTGGCGGACTTCACCGCGCCACGCGAGACGGGCGTCGCCGACCACGTCGGCGCGTTCGCCGTCACTGCGGGCCATGGACTCGAGGAGCTCGCCGCCGAGTTGCGGTCGGCGCACGACGACTACTCGGCGATCCTGGCCACGGCGCTGGCGGACCGTCTCGCGGAGGCCTTCGCCGAGCGCCTCCACGAGCGCGTCCGGAAGGAGCTCTGGGGCTACGCCCCGGACGAGGATCTCGACAACGAGGCGCTCGTCGCCGAGCGCTACCAGGGCATCCGGCCGGCGCCGGGGTACCCGGCCTGCCCGGACCACACGGAGAAGGGGACGCTGTTCCGGCTCCTCGACGCCGAGTCACGGGCCGGGATCCACCTCACCGAGTCGTACGCGATGTATCCCGGTGCGGCCGTCAGCGGCTGGTACTTCTGGCATCCGGAGTCCGCCTACTTCGGGCTCGGGCGGATCGGCCGCGATCAGCTCCAGGACTACGCGCGGCGCAAGGGCATGACCGTCGAGACGGCAGCCCGGTGGCTGGCGCCGAACCTTGCCGACGACTAGCACAGCGCCGGGTCGGACGGAGCGTTCGGGCGCCCCCGTTGCAGCTCCTGACCCTGGCTGCGCCGGCCGCCCCTACTGGCTGAAGGTGTCGCAGGCGTCGGCGGAGCCTTCGCGGAAGCCGCGCTGGAACCAGTCCATCCGCTGCTCGGACGAGCCGTGCGTCCACGTCTCTGGGTTGACGCCGCGCCCGGACTGCTGCTGGATCCGGTCGTCGCCCACGGCCGCGGCCGCCTCGAGACCCTCGCGGATGTCCTCCTCCGTGATCGACTGGACCGCCTGCTCGTCCGGCTGCGCCCAGACCGAGTGGGCCCAGACGCCGGCGAAGCAGTCGGCCTGGAGCTCCTGCCGCACGGAGAGCTCGTTCGCCCGGTCCGGGTTGGCCCGCTGCTCCTGCCGCACCTGATCGCTGATCCCGAGCACCGTCTGGACGTGGTGCCCGAACTCGTGCGCGATGACGTACGCCTGGGCGAAGTCGCCCGACGCGCCGAACCGTGTGTCGAGCTCGCGGAAGAACGAGAGATCCAGGTAGATCTTGCGGTCGACCGGGCAATAGAAGGGGCCGACCTGCGACGACGCCTGCCCACAGCCGGTGTCCACCGCCTGCTCGAACAGCACCAGTCGCGTGTCCTCGTACTCCCGTCCCGCGTCCACGAAGGCCCGCTGCCAGGTGACCTGAACGTCCTCGACCACGGCCTTCACGAACTCGACCTGCTCCTCCTCGGCCGGCAGCCCGCCGTCCCGGCCTGGTGCCTGCACCTCCCCGAAGCCGCCAGCGGGTCCGCGGCTGGTGTCGCCTCCCGGTCCCCCGGTCCCGAGCCCGCCACCGCACATCTGGAGAGCGACGAAGGCGAGGACGATGAGGAGGCCGAAGCCGCCCATCCCGCCGGTCCGGATCGGGATGCCGCCGCCGCCGCGGCGGAACCCGCCGCCACGGCCGAACCCGCCGCCGCGGCCGAATCCGCCGAAGCCGCCGCCACCGCGGCGATCCTCGACGTAGTTGCGCGAGGCTCGCTTCCATCTCATGTCGGTCGTCTCCGTGTCATCCCGCGCGCGCGTACGGCGGGAAGGCCCGACGCTAGGCGCAAGGCCGGTCGTCCGGGTGCGCCAGCCTGCCGGACCGCATCCCAGCGACGTGACAACGCCCGCCCCGAAGGATCGCCACGGCCGTGGCGGCGCGGCGGTCCGCGGACCACGAGCCGACCGGCGCGCGCTGCTAGCCTTGTCGCTCGCACGTCGCGATGGAGGCGCCGGTGGACCTGGGGCTCGAGGGCAGGCGGATCATGGTCGGCGGCGCGAGCCGCGGCCTCGGTGCGGCGATCGCGGAGGCCGCCGCCGAGGAAGGCGCCAGGACGGCCCTGGTTGCCCGGCAGTCCGAGGCGCTCCGCGCTGTCGCCAGCAGGCTCGGCGGGGTGACCATCGCGGCCGATCTCACCACGGCGGACGGTCCCGCGGACGCTACCCGACGCGCAATCGACGCGCTCGGCGGACTCGACGGCCTGGTCGTCAACTCCGGCGGTCCGCCGCCCGGCAGCTTCGCCGCGCTCGACGAGACGGCGTGGGAGCGCGCGATCACGGGAACGCTCCAGGCCGCACTCCGCGTCATCAGGACGGCGCTGCCGGCACTCGACGACGGGTGCGATCCGGCCATCCTGCTCGTGCTCTCGTCGTCCGTTCGCGAGCCGGTCGCCAATCTCGTGACGTCCAACGTGCTGCGACCCGGGCTGAACGGGCTGATCAAGAGCCTCGTCGGCGAGATCGCGCCGATCAGGATCAACGGGATCGCGCCCGGCCGGATCGACACCGACCGGGTCCGCTCCCTCGATCGGACGCGGAGCGAGGAGTCCGGGCAGCCGATCGAGGAGGTCAAGGCGCAGAACGTCGCGCGCATTCCGCTCGGTCGGTACGGCGAGCCGGCCGAGCTCGGTCGCGTCGGCGCGTTCCTGCTGTCGCGGGCCGCGTCGTACGTGAACGGCGTCGTCGTGGCGGTCGACGGGGGCATGATCCGGAGCCTGCCGTGACCGCGGCGGCGACCGGATCGGCGTGAAAGACGGAGGCGGCGCCCCCTGCCCCGAGAGGACGCCGCCGGGATGTGCTGGATCGGTGTCCCGCGAGGGGAACGTGCCTTGCACGCTACGGGAGCGCCGCGCGGACCGTCAGCCGTCATCGGTCCTCGACGCGGGTGGCTCGATGTCGGGATCCGGATGGACGATTGACGATCGGCGCGCCCTGAGCGACTCCCGGGTGTCGCGCGCGTCCGTTCGCCCCTGAGTGACCGCCCGTCAGTCGGCGCTCAGTCGTGCCACCGTGGGCTGCCACTCAGTCTCGCTGAGTGGCTGTCGCACACGCGAGCGTGATCTCCGCTGACTGCATCCTGGTCGCTCCGGCACGCTCGCACGTCGCGGAGCCGCTCAGCGTGGATGAGGGCCGACGGGCGAGAGCCGGCCCAGCCGTCGCGAGCGCCGGGAGTGCGGCCAGTGATCGGCCCGGCGCGCGGCCGCCGCCGCCGGAGGAAGTGACGGATGCAGCCGATGCCTGCGGCGCGCCACCACGATGGTCCACGTGGCCGCCCCGGTCGAAGGACACCGCCTGGCACGGGCCCGAGCTGAAGCCGGTCGATCGCCGCCGCACGGCGGATCAGGGACCGACGACCGATCGAGCCGCCGAGCCCGGTTGCGCGAACCGCGCGATGGCGTCGGTCAGTTCCGATCCCAGTCTCCCGGGACCTCGAGGGCGTGATCGGCCCCGGGCAGCTCGACGATCTCGGCCGCCGCGAGCCCGGCCGCGGCTGCCCGGTCCCACGTCGATCCGCCGTGCCGCCGACGAGAACGAAGCCCGCGGAGACCGAAGCGACGTTCGTTCCCTCGGCCGCAATGAGCGGCGTCAGACCGGCGGCGCTCCTCCGCCGCGGCGAGCGTCGTCAGCGACTTCGCGATCAGCAGCGGTTTGCCGTCGCGACCTCGGACCACGTCGCCTCCGCTCGTCGCTCGACCCAGTTCGACGGATCACCGCTGTCGGGATCGAACGTGTCCGAGACGACCATCACGTTGCGACCGGCGGCAGCGAGCAAGGCGGGCATTGTCCGCGGAATAGCCGGCGCCGGGGAGGACGATGGCCGGCCGCCCTGGTCGAGCGCGTGGCACGGCCCGAGCCGCCGGTCGATCGTCGGCCCCGCGGTCGATTCTCGCCGCGAGGGCGTCCAGCGCGCCTCGTCGCCGCATCGCCCGGCGGGCCGCGGCGTGGCGCGCGGGAAGTGACGCAGGTGATGGCCCGGGCGGATGTGGCTCGACGGCCGTAGTGCGTGCTGATCGGGACCCAGCCGCGCGGCAGGTCGTGATCATCTCGGCGTCGGACTCGGCGCTCGTCAGTCTCGCCCATCAGACGCCGACCAACCAGCCGAGCCGGACTGGTTGTCCGTCGCGACCGACGGCCCACGAGAACGCCCGCCGGCCGAGCAGGTTGGCCATGCGGCGGACCGGCGGCATGCCTCGCCGCCCGATCACTCCGGGCGGCGCGGGTCGGTGCCGCCGGCCGCGGCCGATCGCGCGCGGCGCTGGCCGTCGCCGTCGAGCGTCGTGGCGTCGAAGCCGCGCTCGAGCGCGTCGGCGAACCCAGTCCGAAGGGCCGCGCGCTTGCCGCGGTTCGGTCGCTGGCGGATGACCCGCGCACCGGCTCGTTGCGCTGTCTGCGCGGTGTCGTCTGAACCGTCGTCGACCACGAGAACGGGCAGGTGCCGGGCTGCCTCGATCACCACGCGGCCGATGCGCGGCCCCTCGTCGTGGGCGGGGACCAGCGCCAGGACGCGCAGGCGCGCTTGCGTCACGAGCGGCTCCGGGCCGGCCCGACACGGAAGGTGGGATGGTCGGGGCGGCGGGATTTGAACCCACGACCTTATCGTCCCGAACGATACGCGCTACCAAGCTGCGCCACGCCCCGACCGAGTGCCCGTTGAACCAGGCCCGGGCATGATAGCAGGGCCGCCCTTGCCGGCCGCGGTCCCAGCGCCGGACGTTGGTCACAGTTCGTGCTCCGCCAGCCGAGGGCGTCGAGCGGCGGTCGGTGGCTCCTTGATCGGCAGCACCGCCAGCGCCGCCACGACGAACGTCGCGGCCATCAGCCAGAACACGACCGGCAGCCCGACCTGGTCGCCCCACGCCTCGACGATCGCGCCGTAGACCGCCACCCATAGCGAGCCGACGCCGAACGCGAGCGTGAAGTAGGCGGCGAAGGACGCGTCGCGGACGGCCGGCGGCGCGATATCGGCGAGCAGCGCCTGGAGTTGCGGGCTCTCGGCGAACGTGAACAGCCCCATCACGACGATGCCGGCCCACAAGCCGGCGATCGACGAGCCGGCCAGCATGAAGATCGTGAACCCCACCGCCCCGCCGAGGTACACGCCGATGATGAGGGGCTTGCGACCCAGCCGGTCGGACAGCCAGCCGGCGACGAGTGGCGCCGGCACCGAGAACACGATCAGCGCGCCGTACATCAGGTCCGCCAGCCCCTGCTCCACGCCGATGACGCGCGTCAGATAGAAGAGCACAAAGAGGTTCACGACCCCGAGCCCGCGCCCGCCGCCGCCGAGCACGGACGTGAGGTAGATCCAGCGGTGATCGCGGTCGCGGAGGATCGTGGCGAAGGCTTCACGGACGCTCCCGTGCGCCACCGCGGCGTGACGGTCCGAGCCGGTCTCGCGGACCCAGAGCAGGATGCCGAGCGCGATCAGAACGGCTGGCACGCCGAACAGCACGACCGTCCAGCGCCACCCCACGCCGGCGATCAGCCACGCCCCCGCGAGCGCGATAACGACGGTCCCCACGTTGCCGCCCGCGATGTGGGCACTGATCGCGAACCCTCGTCGGTGCGGCGGGAACTGTTCCGCAAGCAGCCCGTTTCGGACGGGGTGCTGGGGTGCGCCGCCGATCCGCGAGGCCACGTTGACGAGGGCGAACGGCCAGAACGACGGCATGAGCGCCTGGCCGGCGAAGCCGCCGCCGAAGAGGATGCCGCCCGCCGCGAGCAGACGGCGACGCGACACGACGCGCGTGAGCTTCGCGAAGGACAACTGCACGATCCCGGAGGCGAAGGCGCCGGCCGCGGACAGCAGCGCAATCGTCCCGACGTCTACTCCGAACTCGTCGATCACGCGCAGGTACACGAGCGGCAGAAGCACGGCCTGCGCGTGGTTCACGGCGTGGGCGATCGAGAGCAGCCAGAGCGTCAGCCCCGGTCGGACGCCGGCGGCGGCGTGGGCCGGAACGGCGCTCGCGGCGCGTTCGGACATGGCGGGATCATGCGGGCAGCCGCGGTGGAGTGCATCACCGCTGCGCGATCCGCGGGCGTCTGCTGGTGTCGAACAGCAGACCGTCCCGACCGCCGTCCGGCTCCGGCCGGACTTCCCGGACATGAGCGGGCCGGGCGCCGTGAGGGCGCCCGGCCGGGCAGGCGCGGGGGAGCGGCGGCTAGGACAAACCTCGGCGGTTACGTCAACGCTGGCGCACCGAGGTCGGAGGCGGAGCTCCGCGACGCCATCCGCGCGAGGTTTTGCCGGCTCTAGAACATCTCCAGATAGCGCTCGACTTCCCAGTCCGAGACCTGGGTGCGGTACTCGTCCCACTCCAGGCGCTTGGCGTCCACGAAGTGCGACAGCACGTGGTCGCCCAGCGCCTCGCAGATGACGCTGTCCTTCTCGAGCTCGTCGATCGCCTCGCCGAGCGTCCCGGGCAGCTCGCGGATGCCCTTGCCCGCGATCGTCGCCGCGTCCATCTCGAACAGCGACTCCTCGACGGGCTCGCCGAGCTCCAGCCCGCGCTCCACTCCATCGAGGCCGGCCGCGATCATCGCCGCGAAGGCGAGGTACGTGTTGGACGACGGGTCCGGGCAGCGGACCTCGACCCGCGTGCCCTCGATCGACTTGCCGGGTGACACCTTCGGCACCCGGATGAGCGCCGAGCGGTTCGTCCGTCCCCAGGTCAGGTAGGTCGGCGCCTCGTAGCCCGGAACGAGCCGCTTGTAGCTGTTCACGAGCGGGGCGAGGACCGCGATCATCCCGCGGGCGTGGGCGAGGATGCCCGCCATGTACGACCGCGCCACGTCGGACAGCCCGTACGGGTTGTCGCCGTCCGCGAAGGCGTTTCGCTCGTCGGCCAGCGACCAGAGCGACTGGTGGGTGTGCATGCCGGAGCCGTTGATGCCGTGGATCGGCTTCGGCATGAACGTCGCGTAGAGACCGTGCTGCTGCGCGATCGCCTTGAGCGCGAACTTGAAGGTGATCGCGTTGTCGGCCGTCCGGAGCGCATCGGCGTACTCGAAGTCGATCTCGTGCTGGCCCTCGGCGACCTCGTGGTGCGCGGCCTCGACGCGGATGCCGAACGCCTCGAGCGCGTCCACCATGTCTTGCCGGATCTCCTGCGCGAGATCGGTCGAGAAGTCGAAGTAACCGGCCTGGTCGTGCGGCAGCGGAGCGATCTTGCCGGTCTCGTCGCGGCGGAACAGGAAGAACTCGAGCTCCGGCCCGGTGTTCACCACGTAGCCGAGCTTGCGCGCGCGGTCGACCTGGCGGCGAAGGACATTACGCGGGTCACCGGCGAACGGCTCGCCGTTCGGCGTGAAGACGTCACAGATGACACGGGCGGTCCCGCGCGGCCCGTCGCCCCGCTGCCAGGGGATCTCGCCGAACGTCCCCATGTCCGGCATGAGGTACTGGTCACTCTCGGCGATCCGGGTGAAGCCCTCGATCGACGAGCCGTCGAACCACGTCCCGTGGCGCACGGATCCCTCGAGCTGGTGGATCGGGATCGTGACCGCCTTGACAGCGCCGATGATGTCCGTGAACTGCAGCTGGACGAACCGGATGCCGGAGCTCTTTGCCTGCTCCATCTTCTCGATGCCGTCGACGGCCTCGCGCGCGATCACCATCGCTGCTCCCTCCTGTCGCCGGGCTCCCGTTTGTGCAGTCCGCACGTTGTCGACGCGGAGTTACCGGTCCTGACGCAGCGTAGCAGCCGGCTTCGTCAACCGCGTGATCCTCTTGCGGCCACTTCTTGGCCATCGTGCACAAGTCGCACCGCGAGTAGCAGCGGCAGCCGGAGATCGGGGTCCGCCAGACGCCAACCCGTGAGCGACTCGATCCGCCGGATTCGGTAGGCGACCGTGTTGCGGTGCACGTTCAGTGCTGCGGCCGCCTCGGCGACGCCGGGATGGTCGAGCACCGCCTGCAGCGTCGCCAGGTGCTCGCGCCGCACATCGGGCCGGCCGACCAGCAGCGGCTCGAGCAGCTCGCGAGCCAGCCGGGGGCCGTCCGGCACGTTGTGCAGGTTGCCCAGGAGCCGGATCGCGGGCAGGCGGTCGGCGCGCGCCACGGCCGGCGGATGAAGCAGGGACTCCGCTGCCTCGAGCGTCGCGCGAGCATCGGCCTCGGCGGCCGGCCGGTCGCCGGGCGCCTTGAACGGCCGCGACACGGCCACGGTCCGACGAAGGAAGGCGCCGATCCGGCGTGACAGCTCCATGCCGTCCCGGTCACCCTCGTCGAGGGCCAGCACGGCCCGCAGCTCGAGGCTCTCCGCGTCGCCGCGAAGGGTCATCCGGCGGGCGGGCGCAAGCCGCCGGAGCTCTCGGCGCAAGGCTTCGCGAGCATCGCTCGTGTCGCCGGACTCGGCGGTCCGTTGGCGCGCGACGACCACCACCCAGGGTGGACCGCCAGTCGGCAGCGTCTCGGCTCGGCCCGACGTGTCGCGGGCACGCCGGACGGCATCGTCGCGGTCGAGCTCGAGCGCCAGGAGTGCTGCGATCCGGTCCGCGGTGTGCCGCTCGAGCTCGCTCGGCGGCCGGTCACCGAGCAGGGCCAGGCTGCCGGCCGGTCCGGCTGCGCCGGGCAGCGCGACGCGCAGCACCGCTCGGCGCGGTCTCGCGTGGTAGGCCGCCACGGCCGCGGCAGCGTCGGGTATGCCGGATGGCGCGTGGACGGCGATGGCGGTACCTCGCGGCCCCTCGAGCGCGACGGCCCGCCCGAGCTGCTCGGCGACGGCCGCGACCAGGCCCTCCGGCCCGGCGCCCGCCAGCGCGCGTGCCTCGAGCCCGCTCTCGAGAAGCCGTGACTGGTGCTCCAGCTCCGCACGCCGGTTCACGAGGAAGCCCGCCACGCTTCGCTCGAGCACGGCCGAGTCCACGCGCCCGGCGCGGATCCCCGCCACGTCGGCGCGGACCGCGGCGCTCTCGAGTGCGTCGACCGCCGCCCGGCCCGCGGCGTCGTCCGGGTCCGGCTCCAGCAGGACGACGCCCGCCACACCCGCGTCGCGAAGGGCGCGGACGAGCGGCTCGAGATCCGCCGCCGCCGCCGCAACGTGTGTGAGCGCCGACGCCGGCACGATGGCGAGGTCGCCGGGCTCGAGCGCGTCGAAGGCCGGCACCCGGGCGCGGAGTACGCGCACCCACGCGATCGGTCGGTCGAGGGACACGCCGGGGAACGCGCGGGCGCCAGGAAGGATGACCGCCCGGAGCTCCTCGAGCGTCGCCACGGGTGGCCAGCGTCAGCCCGCGCGTCGAGACGCGACGAGATCGCCGAGGAGCCGGCCGAACTCGCGGTCGAAGTCGACGTAGCGGTCCGAGCGGCCGACGAGCGTCAACTCGCCCCCCGGCGCGAGCCGGCCCCACACGCGTCGCCGGGGCAGGTAGAAGGTGATCACGAGCCCCGTGATCAACGAGCCGAAGGCGAGCCACACGAGACCCTGCCCCGGGTCGTGCTTGGCAATCAGGAGCGTGAAGTCGGAGAACGACCGCAGCTCGACCGAGAAGTCGATCCCGGGGGCGGTCTGCGCCTCACCGGCCGCGATTGCCATCGGCATGAGCTCCTCGACGTTCGGCGAGCCGTCCGGCAGGGCGCCGGTGACGCGGTACGGCAGGACCAGCACGATGCCGCGCCCGTCGGCGCCGCGCTGGAGCAGCAGCTGGAGCCCCATCTCGCGCCCCGGAACGGAGAGCACGCCGTAGGGGAAGCCGGCCGCCTCCTCGGTGAGCGGGACGGCCCCGGACCACAGGACGTCGCCGGCGGTATCGCGCACGACGATGTCTGGAGCGGGCCCGAAGCCGTTCTGGTGGAACGTGTAGCCGGCCACCGACAGCGGGTCGTTGACACGGATCGTCTTTCGGGCAATCTGCTGGCCGTCGCGGAAGACCGCGAGGTCGGTCGTGAAATCGCTCGGAGTGCCTGTCTCGAAGCCGGGCGCGTCGAAGCCGAGGTTGCGCACGAGCAGGAGCCCCGGCGTGCCGATCGGCTGGACGGTCAGCGACTCGCCCTCGCCCACCACCAGCCCCTGCTCGTCGCCCAGGAGCGACGTCACCGCCGCAGCCACGAGGAACAGGATCAGGCCGAGGTGCGTGAGCAGCGTGGCCATCTTCGTGTACTGGTGCCGGTCGCCGTACAGGTAGCGCACGCCCTCGGCCTCGGCCTCCCGGACGCGGAACCGGTGCCGGCGGAGCACCTCACGCACCTGCGTGTCGCGCACGCCGGCGATCGTGGCGCGGTCGGGCAGCCGGGGGTCGAAGAACGGTTCCGGCTGGACCACCCGGACCTCCGCGGACTGCCGCCACAGCCGGGGTGCCCGGTCGAGCGTGCAGACGACGATGGACACGATGAGCACGATGAGCCCGACGGAGAACCAGATCGAGCTGAACACCTGGAAGAGCTGCAGACGCTCGAGCACGCCGACGCCGGGGGCCCCAAAGACAGGGTCGTAGCGGGCGTGGATGTCGGCCATCGCGGCCGCGTAGTCGCCGGCGGTCCGGAACGCGAAGTCGGGCAGCTGGCGGAGCGTCATCCCGATCGTCGCGAGCAGCGCCAGGACGACGATCTGGAGGACCGCGAAGTTGACGGACGTCAGCAGGTCCCAGACCGCCGTCCCCAGGCGACCGAGCGGATCCGGCCGAGCGGTGCGGGTGGCGGGCCGCCGCGCCGCGATGGTGGCGATGGGGAGCTCCTAGCGTCCCGGGGCGACGGGCTCGGCGCGGACCGAGGCTGCGGCCGCCAGGCCGCGTTCGAGGTCCGCCCGGAGGTCGTCGACGTCCTCCAGCCCGACGGAGATCCGGAGCGCGCCCGGTGCGATGCCGGCCTCCCGCAGCGCGGAGTCGTCCAGCTGCCGGTGCGTGGTGGACGGCGGATGGACGACCATCGTGTGGATGCTGCCGAGCGAGGCCGTCCGCTCGCTGAGCGTGAGGGCGTCGATGAACGCCTCGCCCGCGGCGCGGCCACCGGTCAGCTCGACCGCGAGCATTCCGCCTCCCCGCGCGAGCTGCCGGTCGGCCACGGCCCGCTGCGGGTGGGTGGTCAGCGAGGGGTGGACGACGCGCCGCACGCCGTCCTGACGCTCGAGCCATGCCGCCAGTGCCGCCGCCGTGTCGCTGTGGCGCTCCATCCGGACCGCGAGCGTCGGAAGGCCACGAAGGACGAGGAACGCGGCGAGCGGCGCGAGCGTGCCTCCGGTGTCGATCTGGACGTCCCGGACGGCCGCGACATCGTCGCGCGAGCCGACGACGACGCCCGCCAGCACGTCGCTGTGGCCGGACAGGTACTTGGTCGCCGACTCGATCACGAGGTCCGCGCCGAGCTCGACCGGCCGGCAGAGGTACGGCGACGCGAACGTGTTGTCGACGACGTACGCGGCGCCGTGTCGATGCGCGACGGCGGCGAGCGCCTCGTGATCGGCGACGACGATCATCGGGTTGGAGATCGTCTCCGCGTACAGGACCCGCGTGGGTGCCGACGCGACCGCGCGCTCCACGGCGGCGATGTCGGCGACGTCGACCCAGGCCACCTCGACGCCGAAGCGCGACAGCACGTTCGCGAGCAGCGCCCGGGTCGACCCGTAGACGGCGCGAGTCGCCACGATCCGGTCGCCCGCGGAGACGAGCGAGACGAGCGCCGCGTGGATCGCCGCCATGCCGGACGCGAACGCGTAGCCGCTCTCGGCTCCCTCCAGCTCCGCGACGGCCGAGGCCAGGGCGGCGGTCGTGGGGTTGTCGACCCGGCTGTATGCGTAGCCCGGCTCGCGGGCCGTGAGGACGGCGCCCAGCTGTTCCGCGTCGGAGCTCGAGAAGGTCGCCGTCTGGTAGATCGGCACGGACGTGGGGCGCTGGACGAGGCCTGGCGGGCGCGAGGCGGCGCGGATCGCGCGGGTGGCGAAGCCCCGGGGCTCAGGCGCCCGGCGCTCGTCGTGTGGAGGCACGGTCCGATGCTACACCGCGACCGGCCACGGCCATCGGGAGCGCGACGGCGCGGCCAGCGTGCGCAGACCGGCTAGCCTGCGACGCCGGCCCGGCCGTGCTCCACGGGCAGACCCGCCACCCGGTTCTTGCCGCCCCGCTTCGAGATGTACATCGCCTGATCCGCGGCGATCATGAGGTCATCCGACGTGTGGCCGTCGTCCGGGAAGTTGACGACTCCGACGGACATCGACACGCGAGCGTCCGTTCCCGGCACGCTGAGCTCGGCGACGCCCTGGCGGATCTTCTCCGCGAGCACATAGGCCCCGGTCGCCTCCGTTTCCGGGAGCAGCACGACGAACTCGTCGCCGCCGTAGCGGGCGGCGGTGTCGATCCTGCGCACGCCGTCGCGGATCACCTCGCCCACGCCCCGGAGCACGCGGTCACCGACGAAGTGGCCGTAGCGATCGTTGACCATCTTGAGCTCGTCGAGGTCCATCATCAGCAGGCAGAAGCCGCGTCCGGACCGTGCGCTCCGGGCTATCTCGCGCTCGACGGCCGCGAAGAAGAAGGTCCGGTTGAACAGGCCCGTCAGCGGGTCGACCGTCGACAGCCGGATCGCGGCGTCGCGCGACCGACGCTGCTCGCGCGCGTTCACCATCCCGACGTAGGCCAGCAGGATCAGGGCGGTCAGGTTGATCCCGACGGTCGCGATCCCGTCGGCGCTGAGCGGGGTGTCCGCTCCGGCGGTCAGCGCCACGAGGTAGCCGAGGCTCCCGGCGGCCGCGAGCGCGACGGTGGCGCGGGGACTGACCACGAGCGCGGCGCCACCGACGATGAGCGGGAAGACAAAGAAGAAGGGGCTCTCCTCGCGACCCGTCAGGACGACGAGCAGCGTGGCGAGCGTCAGCGCGACGGAGCCCTCGACCACGAACCTGGCCGGCCCGAGGGTCTCGGCCGGCAGCAGGTCGTGCACGACGAGCACGAAGAGGCCGGCGATGGCCAGCAGCACGAAGATCATGGCCTGGTTCTCGCGCCACAGGCCGGTCACGGCGACGATCGTCGAGGAGGCAAGGATGAACACCCAGCTGACGATCCGCACCACGCGGTCGTACGCCATCGTCGGGGTCTCGGCGCCGCCGCTCAACTCCTCCGGCTGCTGACCGGCGACGGTCGCCGCCTCGATGGCCCGACGGTCGTTGGCGGCGGACGCCGCGCGCCGAGCCAGCACGCCACGACGGCGCATCAGCGGGCGCAGCAGCACGGCGGCCATGACCGCCAGATTGGCGAGCACCGCGACCACGGCGAGGGTCAGGACCGGCTCGACCGGCATCGCGCGGCGACCTCCAGGGTTCGCGAGCACCCCGGCACTCGCTCGGAGTCCGCATCTTAGCCGCAACACTGCGTGCGGCCGGCCTCCGGCCCGATCCACCGTTGCGTCGCCGCACCGGACGACCACCGACGTCACGGTCGGTCAGCCCGCGACGGCGATTCTCGTACGCAGTGCGAGGGCGGTCAGCGCGTTCCCCGCTGGTAGGTCTGCTTCACCATCCGCAGGTACACGAACGTCTCTGTGTCACGGACACCGTCGACCGTCCGGAGCTTGTCGGCCAGGAACGCGAGAAGCGCCTCGTTGTTCTTGCAGACGACCCCGATCAGGAGATCGAAGGCGCCCGCCGTGATCACGACGTAGTCGACCTCTTCGAAGCCTGACACGGCGTCCGCCACCTGGATCAGCCGGTTCCCCTCGCAGCGGACGCCGATCATGGCCCGCTGCTGGAAGCCGAGCTTCAGCGGGTCGGTCACGCCGACGACCTGGAGGATGCCCCGGTCGACCAGACGGTTGGTCCGGGCACGAACCGCCGCCTCGGAGACGCCGAGCTCGGCTGCGATCTGCGTGAAGGGCCGCCGTCCGTCCTGCTGGAGATGCTCGATGATCCGCTTGTCGAGCTCGGAGACCTCCTCGCCGCCGCGGGTCGAGGCGCCGCGGGCGGAGCCGCCGCGGGCGGAGCCGCCGCGGATCGATCCGCCGCCGGTCGAGCCGCCGCGCGCAGTCGGGCCGCTCATCAGGCGTCGAGGAGCTGCAGGATCGGCTCGAGCTGTGCGATCGAGGCCGAAGTGATCGGATCGAGCACCAGCTGCACCTCAGAGATACCGGCCGCCGCGTAGGCTCGGAGGCCGTCGGCCACGTTCTCGGCGGAACCCTCCAGCGGCGGAACGGCCATCCGCTCCGACGTGTCGCCCATCTCCCGCCCGGTGCCGCCCGGGAAGCGAACCAGCACCGCGACGGTGCGCGAGACGTCACCCGGGTCGCGACCCGCCGCGCGCGCAGCCGCGTCGACTCGCTCCCGAAGCAGCGCAACACCCCGCGGGGAGTTCCCGGTGTCGGCGTACCACGCGTTCCACGCGTCGATGTGCGGCGCGGTGATCGCGAGCATCCGTTCGCCGCTCGAACCAACCAGCACTGGTGGTCCGCCCGGCGTCGGTCCCCGTGGGACGAGCTCGCAGTCGCGGGCGCTGTAGAAGCGGCCTTCGACGTCAACGGCGCCGTCGCGAAGCAGCCCGCGGATGATGGAGAACGCTTCCTCGAAGCGCGAGATCCGGTGGTCGAAGGGGATGCCGAAAGCACGAAACTCGGTCTGGTTCCAGCCGGCGCCGAGCCCGAGGATGAAACGTCCGCCCGTGATCTCGTCGAGCGCATCGGCCTGCTTCGCAAGGACGGCCGGGTTGTGGAAGGCGGTGCATGCGACGAGCGGACCGATCGCCACCCGGCTCGTGACCGCGCCGAGCGCCGCGAGCGACGTCCACGCTTCCCATGGCCCACGCGTGGAGCCGTCGGCGAAGCGGTACAGGAGATGCTCGCCCAGCCACAGTGCGTCGAGGCCGATGTCCTCCGCGCGCCGGGCCATGTCGCGCAGCTCCGGCCAGCGCACCTCACGCTCGACCTCCGGCAGCTGGACGCCGACCCGGAGCGGTCGCCGCGACGAGGCGGCCGGGCGGTCGAACCGGCTGGCGGAGGGGCCCAACGTCACACGGCGACGATAGCGCCTGCAAGCGCGCTGCAAGCGGCCGGGTCGCGGCCGTCGGGCCGCCGCCCGTCCGCGCCGCGCATCGTACCTGGATGCGACGACAGCTCGCCCTCGCTCAGGGGGCGTACTACCTGGCGTCCGGCCTCTGGCCGCTCGTCTCGATGCGGACGTTCGAGCTTGTCACGGGTCCGAAGGTGGATCGTTGGCTCGTCCGGATGGTCGGCCTGCTGGCCGCGACCATCGGCGGCGTCCTGACCGTCCGTGCGGCTCGTCCGACGCCGAGTCACGCCCCGGACGCGCTGCTCGCAGGTGGCTCCGCGCTCGCTTTCGCGGCCGTGGACGTCGTCTATGTGGCTCGAGGCCGGATCTCGCGGGCCTATCTGGCTGACGCCGTCGTGGAGCTTGTCCTCGCGGGGGGCTGGGTGCTCGTGTCTCGCGAGCGACCTCGGCCACCGGGGAGTCGCCCGCCATCCGAGGGGCCGGCGGGCCTCCCCTAACGCCGGAGGCGAGCCGCTTCGTGCGCGTCGCGGTACTCGGCGCGCAGGAGGTCGACGTGGGCCCGCGCCTCGAGCGCGGCGGCGGAGCCCGGTTCCGTATCGGCGGCACGCCGCTCGGCGGTGCGCCAGTCGGCCAGGATGAGATGGATCTCGCGGGCCGTTCGGGCGATGGACGTGGTCGGCGCGTCACCATGGCCGGAGGCGATCATCCCCTGGGCGTCCGCGGACAGCCCCCGCTGGCGTACCGTCTGGCCGACCAGCCGTCCGGCGATCTCCTCGACCTCCGCCGCCAGCTGAAGCAACCGGGGATGCCCAGATGCCAGCTCTCGCTTCTCGCGCTCGAGCACCTCGAGCGCCTCGAGATCCGCCAACAGCGCGTCCGAGGTTGCGCGAAGCGCCCTCCCGGTCTCTGACACGCAGACCCTCCTCGTTGCGATCCGGGCAGGATCGATGCGTTCTCCCGCACGGCCCGAACGGGAGCTGGTCGGGGCGGTGGGATTCGAACCCACGATCTCGTGCTCCCAAAGCACGTGCGATGCCAGGCTTCGCTACACCCCGGACCGTTGACCACCGAGACTGCACGGACCCTCGGTCGAGCCGCGGCGACGGACCCCGCCCGTCTCGCACGCGCCGGTGAACCCTTCACAGCACCGCCGGACGAGGAGCGCGATGGGATCCACCACCTCCGACCCCGCGATCATACCGTCACCGGAGCGGTTGACGGCCCGTCACGTCATGGCCGCGCCGGGCGGTCCGCGGTGCCGCGAGACTGCCCGCGTCCTCGCCTCGTCCGGTGGGCCCGGACGTTGTCCCGATCGCGCACACCGAGTCGCGCACATCGGCGCTCAGGCGTAACGGCGTTGTAGCGCGTCGGGCGGCACAACACCGGACGGCTCCTCGTCCCAGACCATGACGCCGGGCGGTAACTGGCAGGCTGATGGACCGCCCGGCGTCGCCATGTCCGAACGTTGGCTGCCTGTCTCGTGCAGCCGGAAGCCGCCGACCGATGACCCGGCGAGCGACCTAGACTGTTGCCGCCGCATTCCCGACCGAACCGTTCGAGGACCAACTTGCACGCTCGCCGCACCCCGTCCGATGCTCGCGCCACCCCGGGGAGTCGGGACGTCCATGCCGGCCGCAGCCCTGCCAGGTGCGCGGTGAACCCCCGCCCGGCCGGGTCCCCAGACCAGCGCGAGGCGACATCCGCGCCCGACGACCGAGCCAGACTCGCCGCGGCGGGTCTGTCGGCCGTCGTGCCCGGGCTGGGACAGCTCGCGAACGGAGACGTCCGGCTGGCGGCCGCGTTCGCGCTCCCGGTGCTCGGGTTCGTGGCCGCGGTCTGCCTGCTCGTGCAGCTGACCTCGCCGACGAGGGTCGCGGCGGCCCTCGTCGTCCCCTCGGCGGTCGGTGGCCTGCTCATCCTGAACGGCCTCCTGCTGCTGTGGCGGCTGGCATCAGTCGGCCAGGCGTTCCTCGACGGGCGCTACCCGGCACGCCCTGGCGGCCGGGCGTGGATCGGTCTCGCATTCGTGATGGTCTTCGTGGCCGCCCCTCACGCGCTGGGCAGCCTGGTCGGCTCAGGACTCCAGAGCTTCGGGCGGGTCTTCGAGCGGCCGCCGGGGTCCGTTGCGCCGCCGGCCGGACCGGGCACGACCGAGCGGCTGAACGTGTTGCTGATCGGCGTGGACGCCGCCCCGGGCCGCACGGCATTGCTGACCGACACGCTGATGGTCGCGTCGCTGGACCCGGTGGGCGAGACGGTCACGATGCTGTCCCTGCCGCGCGATCTGGTCGATGTCCCGATGTCCGGCGGCCGGACGTGGGAGCCGAAGCTGAACTCGCTGATGAACTACGCCGACCGCAACCCTGACGAGTTTCCGGAGGGCGGCACGGCGGCGCTGCGCGACGCGATCGGGACCCTGCTAGAGATCGAGATCCACCATCACGCGATCGTCGACATGGCGGGGTTCGCGAAGATGGTCGACGCCGTCGGCGGCGTCGACGTCGATGTCGCCCGCGACCTCAACGACCCGAAGTACGACGGGTTCGGCGGCGACCGCCGCGGGTGGTCGATCACCGCCGGGCGCCATCACCTCGACGGTGTGAACGCCCTCGCCTACGCTCGGATCCGCCGTTCGGCGGGCGAGACGGACTTCACGCGGGCCCAGCGGCAGCAGCAGATCCTCGTCGCCATCCGCAACGCCGCCGTGCGAGGCGACACACTGCTGTTCCGGCTGCCGGCGCTGCTCGACGCGGTCGGCGACACGATCCGCACGGACCTCCCGCCAGATCGTCTGCCAGACCTCGCAGCGCTCGCCCAGGAGATCGACGGCCGCCGAACCGTCCGGATCGTGCTGCGGGACCCCCTCGTCGCGTCCGGGATGAACGAATACGGCTCGGTCCAGATCCCGGACGTCGCCGCCATTCGCGCGGTCGCGGCGGCCGCCTTCAGCAAGCCCGGCGTGCCTCCCCGGCCATGGCCGACACAGGAGCCGTCCGCTGCACCGGCAGCCTCCGGCGCGCCGTAGCGGCCTGCCTGGGCGTACTCCGCCGCCGACTTCCGCGTCTGGCCATCGTGCGTCATCCGAAGCCAAGCTCGTGGAGGAGCGGCGCCATCCGCCGGGCCGCGCGCGCCCGGTGCGAGACCCGGTTCTTCTCGGCGTCGGACCACAGGCCAAAGGTCCGGCCGCCGGGCGCCTCGCGGGCCGGTTCGAAGATCGGATCGTAGCCGAAGCCGCCGTCACCGCGCGGCTCGGTCGCAATGCGGCCCGGGCAGATCCCGCGGCGTGTGATCACCGGCAGCCCGCCCCGCGCACCGGCCCGGTCCGGCAGGGCGAGGGCCAGGGCGCAGACGTAGCGAGCTCCGCGAGCCGATGCCGGAAGACCTTCGAGCGCGGCGAGGAGCTTGCGGTTGTTCTGTGCATCGTCCGCGTGCTCGCCCGCGTACCGACGCGTCCGGACGCCCGGCGCTCCGCCCAGTGCGTCGACCTCGATCCCGGAGTCGTCGGCGAGTGCCGGGAGCGCCGTCGCGCGGACCGCCCAGCGAGCCTTGCTCGCCGCGTTGCCCTCGAACGTCGTGGCGTCCTCGACCGGTTCGCCCGGGACGCCCAGCTCGTCGAGCGACACGAGCTGCGTGGTCTCCAGCGCGAGCAGCTTGCGCAGCTCGCCGAGCTTGTGCGCGGAGCGGGTCGCGACGACGAGCCGCGGACGGGACGCCACCACGTCTAGCTCAGCGGCGGACCGTCGCGAGCGCCTCGGCCTGGGCCTGGAACAGGCGCTCGAGGCCATCGCCGGCGAGATCGAGCAGCCCGTCCACGTCGGCCCGGTCGAACGGCTTGCCCTCGGCCGTGCCCTGGAGCTCGACGTAGGTGCCCGCGTCCGTGCCGACGACATTGAAGTCGACGTCCGCGCGCGAGTCCTCCGGGTAGTCGAGGTCGAGGAACGGCACGCCGTCGACGATCCCGACGCTGACGGCGGCGATCTTCGAGACCAGCAGCCGCTCCATCCCGTAGGTGATGAGGGCGGCCCCGAGCGCAACGTACCCGCCCGTGATCGACGCCGTCCGCGTCCCGCCGTCCGCCTGGAGGACGTCGCAGTCGACCGTGATCGTCCGCTCGCCGAGCCGGGCCAGGTCGACGACGCCGCGCAGCGACCGGCCGATCAGCCGCTGGATCTCGTGCGTCCGCCCACCGACGCGGCCCTTGACCGATTCGCGGTCTGTCCGCTCGGCCGTGGCGCGCGGAAGCATGGCGTACTCCGCGGTGACCCAACCCGTGCCCTTGCCACGCAGGTGCGGCGGCACCCGGTCGGCGATCGTGGCGGCGCACAGCACCTCCGTGTCGCCGACCCGGATCCGGCACGACCCCTCGGCCCACTTCTGGACGCCGAGCGTCAGCGTGATCGGTCGCAGCTGGGTCGGGCCGCGGCCGTCGGCACGCACGACTCCCCGGTTCCCGATCGTCACGTCGCGCTCCTCCGGCCGGCGGCGACCGGGTCGCCCGCGCGCTCCGCCGCCTTGGCCGCGTTCCAGAGGTCGTCGAGTGCCGCGAAGTCGAGGTCGCGAAGCGCCGTTCCCCGTTCTGCGGCCAGCCGCTCGACGGTCCGGAACCGAGCCCGGAACTTGTCGTTGGCGGCCCGCAGCGCGGCCTCGGCCTCGACGCCGAGGCGACGCGCCACGCTGACGACGACGAACATCAGGTCGCCGAGCTCCTCCGAGCGCTGGCGCGGATCCGCCGCCGCCCGCAGCTCGGCGATCTCCTCCTCGACCTTGACGAGGACGCCCTCGACGTCCGGCCAGTCGTAGCCCAGGTTCGCCGCCCGCTCCTGCATCTCCTGGCTGGCGGCCAGCGCCGGCAGCGACCGGCTGATGCCGTCCAGCGCGCTCCTGGCACGAGGATCGTCGGCCGGATCGCTCCCGGCGGCCGCCACGGCGCGCTCGCCGTCCTTGATCCGTTCCCACTGGCGGTTGACGTCGCTCGCCGTCTCCGCGCGGGCCTCCCCGAAGACGTGCGGGTGGCGGCGGACGATCTTGGTCGCGATCGCGGCCTGGACGTCGGCGAGATCGAAGACGCCCGCCTCGGCGGCGAGCTGGGCGTGGAGCACGACCTGCAGCCACAGGTCGCCGAGCTCATCGGCGAGGGCCGGCGTCGCGCCGTCGGCCAGCTCGTCGTAGACCTCGTAGGCCTCCTCGAGCAGGTGGTTCCGCAACGACTCGTGGGTCTGCTCACGGTCCCATGGGCAGCCGTCCGGCCGTCGCAGCCGGTCGGAGATCCAGGGCATCGCCCAGGGCCCGGCAGCGGCCAGCTCGGCCGGAACGGGCGCCAGGTAGAGCGGGGCGGCGAGATCGGCCGCGGTCAGCGCGCCGACGGTCGTGCCGTCCGCGGCACCGAACCGCCCGACCACGTGGCCGCTCGGGTAGAGGCGCCGGAAGAGCGCGATCGGGTCGCGGCCCAGCGGGCCGTGGCGCCCGGGGAGCGGCTCGAGCGGACCGGCGATCCCGCTTTCCACGGCGGACGCGCCGCCGCCCAGCGCCGCGAGCGGCAGCACGACGACGGGCCGCGACGCCTCGACCGGCGTCGCGACGAGTCGCTCCGCAGCGACGATCTGGAGACCCGCGCCGGGGTCGAGCCCCCAGCGGAGGCGCGCCTCGGCGAGCAGGGCGTCGAGCACGAGCGGCCGGTCAGCTCGTCGGGTCGGAGAGCGAGACCTGGCGCTCGATGTCGAACTCGGCCTTCTTCGACTCGTACCAGTTCCTGAAGGCGGTCTCCTCGATCCTGTCGCGCTGGTCACCCTCGGGCTCGCGCGTCGCCTCGTCGAGCACCTTGTACAGGTGGACGCCGTCCTGGTCGACGGCGACCGGCTCGGTCACGCTGCCGACCGGTGTGGCGAAGATCGCCTCCTCCGACTTGCGATCGAGCTGGAACCGTGCGATCCAGCCCAGCTCACCGCCCTCGGCGGCCTCCGTTCCGTAGGAGTACTCGCGAGCCAGCTCGGCGAAGTCCGCGCCGTCCTCGAGCTGCGCCTTCAGCTTGTTGGCCTGGTCGACGTCGGTCGGGAAGTAGAGGATCTGGATGACGTGCCAGCCGAAGGCGCTCTTCACCGGTTCCAGCAGCTGCCCCGGTTCGAGGCCCTCGACGAAGATCGCCTCGGCGAAGGCGGGGTCGAGCTGGGACGTGGGGTCGAACCACGGCAGCTTGCCGCCGGACGCGTCCGCCCCGGGCTCGTCGCTCTCCTCGCGCGCGACGGTGTCGAACTTCGAGAGATCCGCCCTGATGGTCTCGTACGCCTTGCGGGCCGCCGCCTCCGCCTCGTCCCAGGCCGGGTCGTCCGGCGGGACGTTGGCGGCGGCCTGCGGGTCGTCGCCGGGCGAGAAGAGGATGTGGCGGGTCTTGACCGAGCCCGGCGGGAGCTCCGCGGGCAGGGCGGTGTTCTCGAGGAAGATCTCCGCGACCTCGCGCTGCGGGCCGGCAGCGAGTGCCTGGCTCTCGATCTTCTCGCGCAACCGCTCGGTCACGAGGTCGTCGCGGACGGCCGCTCGGTAGGCCTCCACGGTGACGCCCCGGTCCTCGATCAGGGTCTGGTAGTTCTGATCGACCGAAGCCTCGACGACGTCCGTGACCCGACCGATCCGGTAGACGCCGTCCTCGCCCTCGATCACGCCCGTGTGCTCGCCCTTCTCGAGCGCGAAGAGCGCCTCGAGGAACGGTGCCTCGAGGTCGTACTCCTCCGAGATCCAGCCGAGGTCACCGCCCTCCGCCGCGGCCGGATTGGTCGAGACGGTCCTGGCCACCTCCTCCCACGCCTTGCCGCCCTCGAGCTCCTGGAGTGCCGCTTCTGCCTTGTTCTTCGCCTCCGAGACGGCCGCTGCGGTCGGCTCCTCCGCCCCTTCCGCAACCACCGGCGCGACCTCGACCAACCATGCTCTCCGCTGCTCCTGTCGGGTCGCCTCCTCGACCAGCCTCGCCTCGACGTCCTGGTCCGTGACCTGGATGCCCGCCTGCGCGGCGAGCTGGTTCTGGATCCGCGAATCGATCAGCCGCTCGAGCGTGTCGCTCGGGAGCTGCTGCTGGCGCTGCTCGACGAACTGTGTCTGGAGCCGGGCCTGGTCCTCGTCCAGTCGCCCGGCATTCTGCTCGTCCGCGATCCGGCTCAAGGCGATGGACAGGCGGACCTGCTCGATGTCGAAGCGACGGTTGTAGTCGTCCTTGCTGATGGACTGGCCGTTGACGGACGCGACCGGAGCGAGGTGCTGGTCGTACCACGAGTACGCGGCGTAGGCCAGCAGGAGCAGGACGGCGATCAGCACGACGAGCCCGAAGCCGACGTTGAGCAGGAAATTCCGGCGCTCCGGCGTCTCCCAGGCGCGGCGGGAGCGGACGACGGGCTTGGTACGAACGGACATCGGGTGGCAGGATCCTCGACGCGGGCGGAAGAGAGCTTCGGCTCTTGACGGGTCGCAATCCTACCGTAAGTGCCTTCCGGTTCCGGTCGGGCGCCGGCGCAGGAGTCGCTCCGCGACGCGCGCATCCTGGGCGATCATCCCGCTCCGGAGCACCATGGCGGCGGCCGCGATCTCCTCCTCGCCGATGTCCGGGCGGCCGATCGGGATCACGCCCTGGTCTCCGTTCGCGGGCCGCTCGCCTCCTCGACCGTCTCCCCCTCGGGCACGTAGCTGAAGACGCGACCGCAGGCCGGGCAATGGAGTGCCGTGTCGTTCGCGTAGTGCGCCGGCGCGGCGGGGGCAGGATCGCCGTTTGCGTCGACGAGCGGGCGCCCGCACGAGCAGACCCAGCCGATCCGGCGCGCCGGGTTGCCGGCGACGAGCGCGTGCGCCGGCACATCGTGCGTGACGACCGCGCCCGCGCCGACCGTCGCGAAGCGCCCGACGTCCACCCCGGCGACGACGACCGCCCCCGCCCCAACCGAGCAGCCGTGGCGGAGGACGATCGGGCTCAGCTGCCAGTCGCCAGATCGGGCGATCTCGCCTGCCACGGTCAGCGTGCGCGGGTAGCGGTCGTTGGTGAGGATCGCCCCCGGCCCGATGAAGGCGCCGTCCTCGACGGTCACGCCGCGATAGACGAGTGCCGCGTTCTGGATCGTGACCGCGTCGCCGATCAGCACACCGCCGTCGATGAACGCGTCGCGCCCGACCACGCCGTCAGCTCCGATGCGCGCGCCCGCGCGGACCTGTGCGCGCTGCCAGATCGACGTCCCGCGTCCGATCGTCGCGCCGTCCTCGACGTCGGCGGACGGATGGATCCGGGCGGCGGGGTCGATCACGATCGCAGGCACTCCTGCTGGCGGCCCACCGGAAGGCAGTGGTTCGGGGTCCGGAGCGCGCCGTGTGGCGGTCGGCCGGAGTATAGCCGCGGGCCCGGCCGCAGCCGGGCGCTCGATCGGTCAGCGGCGAAGGCGGAGAAGCCCGGCCGCGATCCCGAAGGCGGCCCCGAACGCCACGGCGCCGCGCCAGTCGAGCACCGGCCGGACCGACCCCTCCACCCGGGCGGCGATCAGGAACAGCACGTTGGTCCCCTCCTCGATCTCGGCGCGTGCCGCGACCACCGACTGGACGAACGCCTGCTCCAACTCGACCTCCCGCGCCAACACCAGGTTGGCGGCGCCCTGACGGACCTCCACCTCGCCGGCGAATGCGGCTCCGATCCCGCCGAGCTCGACCGACACGCGGTCTGCGCGAGCAAGTCCGATGCCGCCCATCGAGACGCTGACGTCCTCTCCCTCGGCCCGACCGATCCCGCCGCGCGTCACCTGGATCGTGGTGGCAGTGGCGGCCGGGAGCCCGTCCCCCTCGATGAGCGTCACGTCGCCCGACGTCACGGTTTCGCCGCGCGTCGCTCCGCCCGCGTCCTTGCCGGCCTCGCGGCGGCTGTCCGGTGTCCCGGCACGGACATCGGCGACGACTCCGCCCGCCTGCTCGGCGGCCTCGATGGCCGCCGAGCGCTCCCCGCCGGCCGGGTCGCGGCTCTCGATCTCGTCGGTTCGGTCGGCCATGGTTCGTCCCTCGATCGTGCGGTTGGCTGTGCGCCGGCGACGGCCGGTGGTCGCGTCCAGCCTAGCGCGCCGCTCCGAGTGCCGGCGTCGGATCGGGGGCGGGCGGCGCGGGCCCGGGAACCGCGACCCTCAGGGTCAGCCAGATCGGCGGCCTCGGCCGGTGCTCCCGCGCCACCGGCCCGCGCGTTGCCGCCTCAAACGGAGCCCCGTGCGACGCCGACGCAGCTGGTCCCAGCGAAGCTGCACCACGACGAGGAGCGCCTCGACGACGATCCGGCGTGACATCTTGGACTGGCCGACGCGGCGGTCACGGAACACGATCGGGATCTCCGTCAGCCGCGCGCCGGCACGCGACGCGCGATACGTCATCTCGATCTGGAACGCGTAACCGCCCGCGTGGACGCCGGCGAAGGGGATCGCCTCCAGCGTCGCAGCACGCCACGCCTTGAACCCGCCCGTCAGGTCGTGGGGCGCGAGTCGCAGGACCGCCCGCGCGAACTGCGATCCGCCCCGGGAGACCAGCCGTCGCCACAGTCCCCACTCGGTGACGCCCCCGCCGCGCGTGTAGCGCGAGCCGATGACGAGGTCGGCGGCGTCGCCGACGACTGACGAGACGAGCTCGGGTAACACGGCGGGGTCGTGCGACCAGTCGGCGTCCATCTGCACGACGACGCGGGCCCCGCCCTCGAGCGCGACCCGGAAGCCATCGAGGTAGGCGCGGCCGAGCCCCCGCTTCCCGGGTCGATGGCGCACCCGGATCCGGTCGTCGTCACGGGCCAGGCGGTCGGCGAGCTGACCCGTCCCGTCCGGGGAGTTGTCGTCGACGACGAGGAGCGTGCCCGCCGGCAGGTGATGCAGGATCGCGCCCGCGATGCCCGCGAGATTGTCCGACTCGTTGAACGTGGGCAGGACGACCCACACGCCGTCGCCCGGCGCGTCGATCGCCGGCGCCGGCCGCGGGGCGGCGGCGGGGGGTGCGCCGCTCGGCCGATCCGGTTGCCGGGGCTCGTGCGACGTCACGCCGGCCAGTGTACGGAGCGCGACCGCCTCCGGGCGGTGACGGCGGACCGCCCGTCTAGCGCACGGTGACCGTCAGCGCCTGGCTGTTCGTGCCGCCGCCGGTGTCCCTGGCGGTCACGACGACCCTCGCCGGTCCGGGCGCGCCGGTGGCAACCGGGAAGCTCACGGTGTAGTCGACGGTCCCCACCTTGGTCGCCGTCTTCGTGACGGTCGCGCGTCCCTGCTGGGTGAACTGGACCTGCGGCGTCGACGCCAGCGGTTCCACCGTCCGGATGGCCAGCGTCAGCGTGCTGCCGCTGACGGGCGTGGTGGTCGACGGCTCGAGCCGGAAGGCGTCGACAAGGACGAGACGCGTCAGGGTGATGGTTCCGTGGGCCGACCGTGCGGTGAGGACGACCCGGTACCAGCCGCGCGGTGCCAGCGCGCCGAGGGCGGTCCTGCCGTTCCAGACCCACGACCACGTGCCGGCCTGGAGGGCGCGGCCGGCCCACGCCGTCGTCACCAGTCGGTTGTCGCGCGTAACGACACGCAGGGTCGTCGTCGCCGGCCCAGCCAGCCGGAAGGAGGCGGTCGACGCCCGCGCCAGGGCGTCGCCGTCATGGGGAAAGAACATGGCCGGCGACCACGTCGGCGCGGAGGCCGTGCGGTCGACCACGACGGGCACGTCACGGACCGTCCGGTTCCCGGCCGCGTCGACCACGTCCACCCGGAAGGTGTACGCGCCGTTCGGGACGGGGGCGCCGGCGGCGTCCGTGCCGTTCCAGGTGATCCCACCTGTCGAGCCGGCGGTCCACGTCGCAACCACGCTCGTGCCCTTGCGGATCGAGGCCTTGCCGGACACCGACTCGCGGGCGGACCAGGCCAGGCTCGCCGTCTCGTAGACGCCGTCGCCATTCGGCGAGAACAGGCCCGGCGTCACGGTCGCGTTGACGGTGACGCGGGTCGTGTCGAGCGTCACGTCCCACGTGTCGGACGCCCGGTTGCCGCCCGCGTCCGACGCCCAGAGCGTGATCCGGTAGCGGCCGTCAGCGGCGACGGCGCCGGCGTTCGTTCGACCATCCCACGACCACGACGCCTTGGCGCCTGCGCCGGTGACGGATCGGACCGCAGTGCCGCCGGCGAGCGGGACGACCGATGCACCCCAGCTCGACGTGCCGGCGGCCGTGACGCCGACCGTGACACTGTCGAGGACGCCGTCACCGTTCGGCGAGAAGGCGGCAGTGCTGACGGTCGATGCGGTGATCGCCGGGGCGGCCGTGTCAACCACGACGCCGAAGGCGCCGATCTGGGCAGCAGTCGTCGGCCGGCTCGACGGCGCGGAGTACGCAACGCCCGCGGCCGAGGCGGCAAGCGCGACGACGTACTGGCCGTCGGGCACGCGCACGCCGGCGACGGTTCCGTTCCAGGTGGCGAGCTGTGCGCCGGCTGCGGTCCGCGCCACCGGGACCGTTCCGACCAGGGTGCCGTCAGTGCGGAAGACCTTCAGCGCGACGCTGTCGAAGGTCATCGCGTTGGTCCAGCGGATGGAGAGGCCGTCGCGCCGGCCGTCTCCGTTGGGCGAGAACGTCCGACCCGCAACATCGGTCGTGGGGTCGCCCGGCGCGTAGTCACGCAGGCCGGCGTTGACCACCGTGCTGTTCGGCGCGCGGTCCGCCTTCAGCCACGTCTGACCCGAGCCACCCTGCGCGACCCAGAACGTCGGGGGCGCCGCGACCGGCCGCCACTCGCGGAGTGGCCCGACGACCTGCCACCACCGGTAGCCGTCGGCCGAGACGGGCCCGCCGACGACGGCAAGGATGTCGCCCCGGTGCACCTCGCCGAGCTTGGTCGCCCGGGTCGTGGCACCGGAGCGCATGGAGAGGCCGTCGGTGGCGACGAGCCCAAAGCCGCCGACGGCGAGCGCGGGTGATGCCTGCCACGTCGAGGAGACGTTCCAGGGGCTGACATTGCCCTTGGTGTCCGTGGCGCGGACCCGGAACGCGTAGCCGCGCCCGTTTCGACCCAGGTAGACGTCGGACGTTCTGGTCGTGGCCGTCAGCCACCCCGCGAAAGCACCGCCGTCGATCGACACCTGTACGTCCCATGACTTGATCCCGCTGGCGTCGGCGCCGTTCCAGCTGACGATAAAGCCGGCATCCCGCTGGCGGGCCGCGAGGACCTTGACGCCGGCCGTCGGCGCGGTCGTATCGGCGACGTTCGCGAACTTCTCGGCGAGCGCCTGGTTGAGCTCGGTTCGGCCGTCGTCGTACCCCAACGCCCACATCCCGGCCCCGGCGAGGCGGTATCGGTTGACGAGGTCGTACTTCTGCTTGAGCGAGACGGCGTCGTCGTACCAGAGCTGCCGCCAGGCGGTCACGCAGCCATAGGTCGTCGTGCAGTTCTCGCGACGGTACGCGACGTACGGGCTCTGCTCGACGGAGTCCCACCGGCGACCGTGGGTGGCGGCAAGCTTGGCGGCGCTGGAATAGATGACCGTCGCGGATGTGCCGTTCTTCGCGCCGGAGATGTTCTGTGCATGCGCGAGGTCGGTGTCCGTCGACCAGACGCGCCCGTAGTAGGGCACGCCGAGGATCAGGCGCGAGGCCGGGACGCGTGCCGTGAAGGCGTTCAGGGTGTCGGTGATGTCGTACCCCGGGCCCTGGAGCGGGTCGATCGAGCCGACGGGGTTCGAGCTTGCGATCCGGTAGTCGTAGCCCATGATGAAGATGGCGTCGGCGCCGCCGGGCGCCGTCGCGGCCTCGAGCGGGTAGTTGCCGATGTACCCGGTCGTGTCGAAGCTCAGGTGATAGCCCGGTGCCAGCCGGTCGAGTTCAGCCCGAACGGTCCGGACGAACGCCGTGAACTCGTCGGCGTAGCCGCTGGCGATGGGCTCGAAGTCGATGTTGATCCCGTCGGCGCCACGGTCGCGCACCGCCGCAGCGGCCTGGCGGGCGAGATTCAGCCGCGCGGTGGGATTGCCGAGCAGGGCCGCCTGGTTCGACGCCTGGGACGCCGTCCAGGCGAACATCGTGAGCGTCAGCGTCACGCGCGTGCCGGCCGAGTGCGCGGCATTGATCACGTTGGTCAGGCGGGCGCTTGTCCAGCCGCCCCAGCCGGTCGTGATGCTGCCGTCCGCGTTCCGCTTCAGGAGGTTGCCGTCACGGTCGGCCCCCACGCTGAAGTAGGCGATCGTCGAGAGCACCCGGTAGTCGAGCACCGTCGCACTGTCGGAGAGTTCCCAGTACGGGAGGAACCCGTAGACCTGCCGGGACAGGGTGGTGGCGCCCGGCGCCGCCGTCGCGTCGCCGGCCGGCCGCCTCGCGACCGCGCCCTCGGCCGGTTGCACGTCGCTGGGTGCGACGGCCGGGGCGTCCACCGGGGCGTCCACCGGGGCGTCGCCGGTCTCCGTCTCCGCCGATTCGCTGCCCTGCGGGGCCGCCGCCATCTGCGCGCCGGTCGCGCGCCCCGCGGGAAGAGCTCGTGGGCTCACGCCCCCGACCGGCGTGCGATCGCCGGCGCGGGGAGTGAACGGAACGTCGACGCGACCGCCGGGCTTGAAGGCGATCCGGTCGGCGGCGTGCGCCTGGGCCTCCTCGTAGTGGATCCCGGGCCCCTCGGGCTCCCCGCCGGTCGCGGGCGGAGCCTGGGCGAGCCGCACCGCGGCGGGCGTCTCCGGCGATGCGGCAGGCCTCGCGGCGACGGGCGCTGTGGCGAGGATCTGGGCGACGACGGTGACCGCGACCAGCACGGCGACGCGAGGGCCGTGGCCGCGCGTCGAGCGGCGGGAAAGGTGGTGGCTGCGACGGATCACGATGGTCCTCATCGGGGGGCGCGCCGTGAGCCGGCGTCGCGACGGTGGCTCGGGTTGCTCCACGGACCACCGGCCGCTTCTCAGGAGCCCGGCCACCGTAGGCGGATGGACGGCGGCCCCCAAGCCTGACGATGGTCCGGGCGGGGCTGGTACAGGGGCGTGTGCGGTGGTCCGTACCGGCTCGACGGCGTGGAACCCGGTGGCCGGCGGGATCGCCGGCCACCGGGGGGCGTGGTGGCGGAACCACACGGGAGCTACTGGAGCGGGACGATCAGTCGGGTGGCCTGCGACCGGCCGTCGGCGTCCAGCGCGCTGACCCGGAAGCTGATGGGGCCGGCGGACGACCGACGGAGCGTCACGGTCGCCTGGTAGCTGAGGTCGCTGACCCGGGTCATCACGACGGCGTACGGCGCAATGTCCGGCTGCCTGATGCCGAGGCGGACGCCGCTGGACAGCGGCTCGCTCGACGTGGCTGTGATGGTCACCTGCTGACCCCGGGCCGGCGTCGTATCGGACGAGCGGATCCTGAAGGCGTTCGCCTCGACCCACACCCGCTGGACGTATGACTGTTGCCCGTCGGTTGCCTCGACGACCGAGAGGTATCGGCCCTTCGGCGCGAACGTGCCGTCGGCCTGTCGCCCGTCCCAGGCGAAGCGGTACGTGCCGGCCGCGAGAGCGGCGCGCTCGTACCGGGTGCGCACGGGTGTCCCGTCCGCGGTCGTGACCCGCCATGTCACGGTCGCCGTGCGCGCGAGCGTGAACGACAGCGTGGTCGTCGGCGCAAACCGGTCCTCGTCGTGCGGGTAGAACCGAGCCGGCGAGGCTGCCACGCTCGAGAGCGGGTCGCCGCCGGCCGGAGCGACGGATGCGCCGGTCACCTGGTCCGTCGTCAGGGCGAGGTTGCCGCTCACGGAACGCAGGAAACCCGAGGTCGGCTGCACGAGATCCATCTGGACGGTGTACCCCGGGCTGCGGACGGAGGCGAACTTGAAGGCGTTGGCGTGGTAGTTCGGTGACGCACGCCACATCTGGTCGATGGTCTGGTGGGTGGTGAACAGCGACCGGATGTAGTAGGCGGGTCCCATGTGGCCGTCCGCGATGACCGCCCTGGCGCCTGCCTTGAGGAAGCCGGCCGCGTAGTTGTCCGCGCGCTGCTTGGCGACGTCGACGGTCGGCTCCGCCTGGCCCGGCT
Source organism: Chloroflexota bacterium (assembly GCA_030447745.1). Taxonomy (GTDB): domain Bacteria; phylum Chloroflexota; class Limnocylindria; order Limnocylindrales; family CSP1-4; genus JACDAV01. The sequence continues at coordinate 347,185 of JAUJOH010000002.1, forward strand.
CGCCGTTGCCCGACGCGTAGCACAGGTGGTGGAGCAGCACGACCGCGTTCGGCGCCAGCGTCACCTCCCCGCCGATGTAGTGCTCGCCGTAGTACTGGACGTTGTAGTCGCCCTGTCCGGCGACCTGGTTGAGCCCGAAGCCGTTCTGGCTGTACGGCCACGGGCTCGTGCGGTACGGGCTGGGGAAGCCGTTGCCGTGGCCCATGTAGATGACCACGGAGGCGCCCTGGATCGCGGCCTTGACGTTGGCCCACGTCGCGTTCGGGCTGTAGACCTTGACGACATTGGAGCTGTACCTGATCGCCTCGGCGTACGCGGCGTCCGCGCGGGTCCGGTACGTGGTGGTCGAGCCATGGACCGCGCCGACGATGATCACGACCTTCGGGCCCGTCGAGGCGGCGCCGGCCGCCGGCACGCCTTCGCTGGGGGCGAACGTGGCGAGGGACGCGGCGAGCGCCGCAACGAGCGCGAAAACGAGGTTTCGCAATGGTGCCTCCGGGTGCTGGGGGCCCGGGCGACCCGGGAAGGGAGGGGTGAGCGCGGCCTCAGCCTCTCGCGTGCGCCCTGGCGGCTCCATCCCGGGATGGTCCCGTCCGCACCGTCCGTTCGTCGCGCACGCCGTGGGCGGCCGGGGGCGGTCTGGTACGGTGGCGCCCGGTTGGTGCTCGCCCGCATTGCGTAGGCCGGGTCGCGGCGCGGTGCCGCGATGCGACCCCCTGTCCGCGGCCGGGGCGCCGCGGCCGCTTCAGCCGTTCCTGAGGCGGTCGACGAGCTCCGTCAGCGAGGAGTTGCGCCGGTCGCGCTCGGAGAGGATCGGCCGGCCATCTGGCGTCACGTCGAGCACCGGCCACGGGACACCGGCCGCCGGGTCGTCCCAGGCGAACCCGAGCTCGTCGCTGCCGTCGTACTCGTTGGTCACGAAATAGACGAGGTCGAGCGGCTCGACCGCGAGGAAGCCGTGCGCCACACCGGCGGGGATGATGACCCACTCGTCCGCTTCCAGCTCCCGCGTCTCGAGACCCGGCTCCGGTTCACCCGCGAGCATCGGCCGCACGTCGACGAGCGCGACCCACGCGCGGCCCGAGACGACCAGCCAGCGGTCGAGCTGGCGGCGGTGGAAGTGGAGGCCCCGGAGAACCCCGGCGACCGACGAGGAAAGGTTCGCCTGGACATACGCCGGCGAGGTTCCCGGCGGCGAGCCGGTGTGCGCCGGGTCGAGATCGCCTGCCTCGCTGGCCCGCCAGATCTCCCGGAGCGCGCCCCGCTCGTCCGCGTGGCGCACGACGGCACCGTAGCGGACGCCCGGCAGCCGCGACGCGGCCGGCGCGGTCGTGCCGGTCATCGCGCCGCCGCCGTCCGCTGCCGAAGCAGCGCCGGGAGGTAGTCGGCGAGCGCCTGCTCCCACGGCCGCATCGGCTCGCCGGAGGGGAGCGGCGTCGGCGCAAGAACGGCATTCAGCGGCGGCGTCGACGGTCGCTGCCAGCTCGAGGCCGGGACCTCCTCGATCGTGACGCTCGTTCCGGCCTCGCGGAACAGCTCGCGGGCCCAGCCGGCACGCGAGGTGACGCCGCCGTTCACCAGATGGTGGATACCGGTCACGTCTCCCTCGCCGATGAGCTCGACGATCGCGTCCGCCACGTCGAGCGTGTACGTCGGCGAACCGTGCTCGTCGCCGACGACACGGAGCGGCGCCCCCGCCTCGCGCGCGCGTTCCGCCGCGGCCAGGATCTTGGCCGGGAAGTCGTTCCCGGGCGGGCCGAACAGCCACGCCGTCCGGGCGATCCCGAGTCGCGCCCCACGAGCCTCCGCGTACGCCGCCGCCGCCGCTCGCTCGCCCTGGAGCTTCGAGGTTCCGTAGGGGTTGATCGGCCGCGGCTGATCCTCCGGCTCGTACGGAGCCTGCCGCCGTCCGTCGAAGACCTCGTTCGTGGAGACCACGAGCAGGTCGACCCCCGCGCCGGCGCAGGCCGCCGCGAGCACGGCGGTCGCCGTGGCGTTGCGCGCTTGCGCGAGCTCAGGCTCGCGGGCGCACGCGTCGACGTCGGTCCACGCGGCGGCGTGGATGACGACCTCCGGGCGGTCCCGGCGCAGCAGGTCGGTTGCCGACTCCGGCGTGTCGAGGTCGAAGTCTGCGCGCGTCCAGCCGAGGGGACCGGACAGCCCGGTGAACGGTGCGTCGGCCAGCGCCGCGACGAGCGCGCGGCCCAGCCGTCCGCCGGCCCCCGTGACGGCGACCCTCATCCGCCGGCTGCGTCGACCGAGCCCGCCAGACGCGCGCCGTACTGGCGTTCGTAGTAGTCGTCCCAGTCACCGGACCGGGCCGCCCGCCACCACGCTTCGTTCGCGCCGAACCACGCCACGGTCGCCGCCAGGCCCTCGTCGAACGACATCCGATTGCGCCATCCCAGCCCGCGCAGCTTCGTACCGTCGAGCGCGTAGCGGCGGTCGTGCCCTGGCCGGTCGTCGACCTGCCGCACGAGCGACCACGGCTTGCCCAGCAGGTCGAGCAGGCGCGTGACGACATCGCGGTTCGGCAGCTCGGCTGAGCCCGGCACGTTGTAGACCTCGCCCGGGTGGCCGAACTGGAGCACGTGTTCGATCGCACCCGCGTGGTCGGACACGTGGAGCCAGTCGCGCCGCTGGAGGCCGTCCCCGTAGAGCGGCAGCGGGCGATCGTCAATCGCGTTGGTGATGAAGAGCGGGATCAGCTTCTCGGGGTGGTGGTACGGCCCGTACGTGTTCGAGCCACGGGTCACGACGACGTCGAGGCCGTGGGTCACGAAGTAGCTCCGGGCGAGCAGCTCCCCCGCGGCCTTGGCGGCGGAGTACGGCGAGCGCGGCTCGAGCCGATCGTCCTCGCGCGAATGGCCGGTCTCGACCGACCCGTAGACCTCGTCCGTCGAGACCTGCAGGAACCGGGGTGGCGTCGCTCGCTGGCCGGCCGCGGCGCGCGTGGCCTCGCGGCGGCACGCTTCGAGCAGGACATGAACGCCGATGACGCCGGTCACGAGAAAGGCCTCCGGGTCGTGGATGGAGCGGTCGACGTGCGACTCGGCGGCGAAGTTGACGACGGCGTCGACGTCCTCGACCAGCGGTCCGACGACTGCCGGATCGGCGATGTCGCCGAGCACGAAGCGCAGGCGATCGGCCTGCTCGGGATCCGCCTCGATCGCGGCCAGGTTCGCGCGGTTGCCGGCGTAGGTCAGCTTGTCGAGGACCGTGATCCGCGTGCCGTCGTGGCGGGCGAGGATCTCGCGCACGAAGCACGAACCGATGAACCCGGCGCCGCCGGTGACGAGCAGGTGGCTGCCGGGCCCGAACCGCGCCCGTCCGCGAGCTGGGTCGGCGGTCACGTGGCGGGCCGCTCGACGGGCGGCCTGAGGCGGCCGCCTCGGTGGTCCTCGGCCGCCAGCTCGGCGGCCCGGAGGAGCGACGGGACCGTGCCGGCGTCCGTCCAGTGACCGTCGTACGCGCGCGTGTACAGGCCACCGGCCGGGATGTAGTGGTTGAGGACATCGGTGATCTCGAACTCGCCGCGGCCCGACGGCGCCAGGCCCTCGATCACCTCGAAGGCGTCCGGCCGGAGGAAGTAGACGCCGATCGGGATCAAATCCGACTTCGGGTGTGCCGGCTTCTCCTCGAAGCCGACGACCTGCCCCGCCGCGTCGAGCTCGGCAACGCCGAAGCGCTCCGGATCCGGGACCCGGTACAGCAGCGTCCCGGCACCCCACGGACCGGCCTCGAACTCGCGTGCGCACTCCGCCAGGGCGGGTCCACGGAGGATGTTGTCGCCGAGGACGCAGCAGAACGGCTCGTCGCCGACGAAGTCCCGCGCCAGCCCGATCGCGTGGGCGATGCCGAGCGCGCCGTGCTGGTAGCGGTACGTGAGGTCGAGGCCGAAGTGCGATCCGTCGCCGAGCAGCTCCACGACGTCGCCGACGCTCTTGCCGCCGACCACGACCATCACCGCGCTGACGCCCATGCCGGCCAGCGTCTCGATCGGGTAGTAGACCATCGGCCGGTCGTAGATCGGCAACAGGTGCTTGTTGGTCACGATGGTCAGCGGAAAGAGCCGCGTCGCCGTGCCGCCGGCGAGGACGATGCCTTTCATCGCGGGAGAGCGTAGCAGCGACGAGACGCTTCGCGGCGACGGCGGAGCGGCCCCTGAGCCTCCGGCCGTACGACGGCCTCAGCGGCGTCGGGTGCCGGCCGGTGTCACGGCCGCCGCGCGGCCCCCCGATCTCAGCCGGAGCGTGCCATCCGGTCGAAGTCGACGCCGCGATCACGCAGCGAGACCCACGCGTCGTGGCCCACCACGAGGTGGTCGAGGAGCTGGATGTCGAGCAGGCGACCGGCGGCAAGCGCCTCCGCGGTGAGGTGCAGATCCTCCGGCGAGGGGCTGGGGTCGCCGGACGGGTGGTTGTGGACGAGGATGACGCCCGTCGCGTTGAGGCGGACCGCGTCGCGGAAGAGCTCGCCGATCCGGACGAGCGACGAGGCGACGTTCCCCTGGTACACCGTCGCGACCCGCAGCACCACGTTCTTCGTGTTGAGGAGCACGACCCGCAGCTCTTCCCGCTCGAGGCGCCCCATCTCGAGCACCAGCCGGTCCGCGACGTCACGGGGTGAACGCACGCTCCACCGAGCAGCCGGCCAGTCGGCCAGGAGCCGTCGACCGAGCTCGAACGCGGCCGCGAGCTGCGCCGCGCGGACCGGCCCGACACCGGGGATCCTCTCGAGCTCCACGTCCGACGCCCGGGCCAACCCCGTGACGCCGTCGTGGCGCGACAACGCCTCCTCGGCGAGCGCCGTCGCCGACCGACCGGCCGCGCCCGAACCCCACACGATCCCGATCAGCTCCGCCGCGGTCAGGCCGCCCGGGCCCCGCAGTGCGAGCCGCTCGCGGGGACGCTCCGTGACCGGCAGCTCGCGCACGCGCCTGCCACGCGCGGTGCGGGCCTCGTCCAGCGGGACGTCGATCATCCGGCATCTCCTGTACGGAATGGGTGGGGCGCCCCGGACCCGGACGACGAGAGCCCGCCGATTCCCCCCGCCGTCCGGGCCCGAGGACATGTCCGAGACTACGCAGCCGGTCTCACCGGAAGCTCACCTCGCCCTTCACCCCGGCTTCCACGGACTCCGGCGCGCCCGGCGCGCGCTGACGGCGGCCCGGCCGAGGGCCGTCAGCCCGCCGCACCGCCGGCGGCCGCGAGCGCGAGCACCTGCAGCCCGTTGAACACCGCGTGGAGCGCGATTGGGGCGTAGAGCGAGCCACGGCGGAGGAACAGCCAGCCCAGCGTGAACGCGACGGGCAGGCGCGCGAGGAAGGCGAACGCGGCCAGACCAACGCCCTGGCCGGCGTCGCCGGCGGTCAGCGTCAGGACGTGGGCGATGGCGAAGAACACCGAGCCTCGGACCAACGCGGCGGCGGGTCCATCCGTCCTCGCCCACGCCGTCGTGACGAAGCCGCGGAAGAAGAGCTCCTCGCCGATCGGGGCGATCACGGCTGCGGCGAGCAGGTTGAGGACGAGACCGCCGGCGTCCGGCGCATCCGGCAGGACACTCGGCGGGATCGGCAGGAAGCGGTCGAGCACGATGCCGAGGACGCCCGTCAGGAACAGGACGGGGACCGCCAGGACCGCACCCCAGGCGGCGTCCTCGACGATGCCCCGCGCGCCCCGTCGCAGGCCCATCTCGGTCCAGCTCAGGGCACCCGTCCCGACGACGAGCATCCGGACCACGGCCGCGTAGACGGTCGCGATGGCCGCCAGCGAGATCAGCACAGCCAACGGCCCGTTCGGGTCGACGCCCAGGCGGACAAGCAGCGTGACGGCGGCGATCACGATCACGAGCGACAGCGGAAGGACCGCCGCAAAGACGAGCACCGGCGACGGACCGCGGTACGAGCGGTCGCCGACCGCGGCGCGCTCGATCGCCTGGCTGCCGGCCGCTGCGACGAGCCCGATCCCCAGCACGGCGAGACCGGCCACGAACAGCACGCCGCCCGCGATCCCGCCCCCGCGCAGGAGCCCGACGAGCGCGACGCCGAAGCCGAGCAGCGTCGCCAGCCAGCCGACGACGAAGAGCGCCGGCGCCCGGCGGCCCTCGATCGTGAAGGACGTCAGGCCCGGCGGCGCCGGCTGACCGGCGGGAACCTCCGATCCGTCGGCGTCAGGGGTCACGGACGCCGGGTCATCACTCCGACAGCGCGTCCTGCGCGCGAGCCGGTGCGCCGCCGCGCAACCGGCCGCCGGATCGTGCCCCGGTCCGTGCGGGCACGCTCGCCCCCGCGGGCGGCCGCCGGCGCGGGCGCCGTGGCGGGCGCGGGCGCCGTGGCCGGCGCGGGCGCCGTGGCGGCAACGGCGCCGCCGGCCACCTTGCGTTCGGGGAGCGGCTCGTGCGCGACCTGGTCCGGTCGCTCGAAGTCCCTGCCGCACCAGGCGCAGATCGACCAGCCGAGGCCGACGAGGCGGCTGCAGTTGGGGCAGACGCGATTGAGGCGAGTCCTGCACGTTGGGCAGATCAGCCACTCGTCATCGACGCGGCGCGCGCACGTGGGGCACCCCCTCGCCGACTCGATCTCGGCGATCAGGGCCTCCTCGGCGAGGTTCCGTTCATATACCTCCCCGATCTTCTCCTGGTGTCGAACGATGCGATAGATGAGGATCGCCAGCGGAAAGAAGACGGGGGTGAAGAGAATGATCAGGCTGGCCGCCATGTACGGCAGGAGCGGGTTCTCCGTCCGGAGCTGCATATCGCGATACGCCCAGTACGCGGCTGCCAGCCAGAGGATGACCACGTAGATCGCGATTGCCCGGATCGCGAGCTGGACGGGAGCGCTGCCGACGAATCCCGTGATCGTCGACACGATCTCCTGGAGGATCTGGTCCATTCGCCTGGCGGCTGCCTCCGTGCGCTCGCGGCCCCACTCCGCCGAGCAGGCTTACCGGGCACCCACGGCGTCGGCTGAGTGTAGCAGGGGCACCCGGCCGGACCGGACGGCACGTTGGGCTTCGGATCCGCGCCAGGCACCGTCCGAGTCGTCATCACGATCTCCGCTGCGGTGCCTCCAGCGTGTCAGCCGTTCCCCGCGCAGGCCACCCCGCGCGACGGTCGGTGGAGCGATCGCCGATGGTTCCCGTCCCGCCGGCCGAACCGACGGCATCGCCGAGGACGGTCGCCGGTCGATGCCGCAGCCACTCCTCCGTCCAGGCCACCGCACGGAAGGCCGTCGCCAAACCGGCGAGCACGAGGCCGCCGAGCCAGAGCGTGACGAAGCCGGCCAGCGCGAGCGCGACGTGGGCCGGCGGTGCCCCCTCGAACAGCAGGGACCGTGCCGACCCCCAGGCGGCGGCTGCCGCGACGAGCGCCGGTGCGACCGCCAGCGTGACGGCGGCGGTGCCGACCACGATGGTCGCCGCGCTCGCGACCGGGTGCCGCAGGAGGTCCAGCCACCCGAGCAGCGCGCCACGGATCGCCGACCGGCGGCGAATCACGATCTCGCGCGCGGCAAGCCCTCCCGCCGCCTCGCCGAGCAGCCACGCGACGAGCACAACCGTGATCGCGTCCGGCAACGCGGTGGCGATCCGCACCGCGATCGGGGTCGCCACCTCGAACGGCGTCACGAGCTCGGCGTGGACGGTGGTCGCCACGCGGGGGGCGCACCATGCGAGGGCCACGGCCAGCGGCGCGTGGGCGAGGAGGCGAGCCGTGCACACCGCCCCGACGACGCGCCCGTCGGCCGCCGGGGCAGCGGTGTCGGGCGCCGCTTCGACGACATCGGAAGCGGCCGCGATGCCCGCCGCCTCCGGGGCGGCGTCGGCGGCGGCCTCCCGACCCGCGAGCGCGTCCATCCACGCCCCCACGAGGCCGCCGAGCACGAGCGAGGCCGCACCAACGGCGAGCAGCGCGACCGTCAAGAGCCCGAGACCCGGCGACACCTGCCCGAAGACGAGCGGGACGAGCAGCGGCGCGAGCTCGGCCTGGATGCCGGCCGGTGTGGGGAGCACGACGATCGGCAGGAGGAACAGGAACAGCCCGCCACGGACGAGGAAGCCGAGCAGGCAGACGACCCAGAGCCGCGGCCGCTCGAGTGCCGCGAGGAGCGCGCCGAGAACGGTGTCCCGCCACCGGGCGGTGCGGCGGAGCGGTCGCGGCGGCACGGCGGACATCGGGTCCGGCGAGTCTACCGACGATCCGGTCGGGCGCTCCCCGGCACCGTTCACGCGCCCGCGCGCCGTCCGGGCCAGACCCGGCTCAGCGGTGATGCAGACGCTCGACGGCGCGCCGGAAGGCGGTCAGGACGGCGGCGGCCAGCTCGTTCGGCCGCATCGTCGCGGAGCGCATCGGTTCCAGCCCGAACGCGGCCCGCACCGCCAGCGGGGTTCGCCACGGGCGGGTCGGATCCTCCGGAGCCACCACCGGACCGACCCGGACGGCGAGGCGACCACCCTCCTCGCGAATCAGCCCGGAGAGCTCACCGGTGATCGCCGGGCCGAGGCGGGCAAGCGGCGGGTCGGCCGGCGGGCCTGCCGCCGGCGCGACGTCCGTGAAGGCGACGACGCCGGCCTCGTCGGCGATCCAGAGCACGCAGAGGTACCAGTCATTCGGAAGGCTGGATGGTCGCGCCATCCCGGCGCGCAGCACCCGGTCGCCGATGCGCACCTCCTGCTCCCGGAGAAACGACGGCCCGGGCGGTGGGAGTCGGTCGGGCACGGCGGCAGGATAGCCGCGCGGCGCCGTCGCCACCGGCGATCCCGCAGGGACGACCGCTGACGGTGAGCGCGACGAGGGTGGCAGCGACCGGAGTCAGCGGCCGGCTACTCCCACTCGATCGTGGCGGGTGGCTTCGACGAGATGTCGTACACGACGCGGTTCACCCCCGGCACCTCGTTGACGATCCGCGATGAGATCCGGCCGAGCACCTCGTACGGCAGCTTGGCCCAGTCGGCGGTCATGCCGTCCTCCGAGGTGACGGCCCGGATCGCGACCACGTTGGCGTAGGTTCGGCCGTCGCCCATGACGCCGACGGACCGCACCGGCGTGAGGATCGCGAACGACTGCCACACGCTCCGGTACAGGCCCGCCGCCTTGATCTCGTCGATCACGATCCAGTCCGCGTCACGGAGCGTGTCGAGGCGCTCCGCCGTCACCTCGCCGATGATCCGGATCGCGAGACCGGGGCCCGGGAACGGCTGGCGCAGGACCATCGCGTCCGGCAGCCCCAGCTCGAGGCCGACCGTCCGGACCTCGTCCTTGAACAGGTACCGGAGCGGCTCGATCAGCTGGAACCGGAGATCGGCCGGCAGGCCGCCGACGTTGTGGTGGGTCTTGATCTTGGCGGCAGCCTTCGTCTCGGACGTGGCCGACTCGATGACGTCCGGGTAGAGCGTGCCCTGGGTCAGGAAGTCGATCGCGCCGAGCCGCGCCGCCTCCTCCTCGAAGACCCGGATGAACTCGTCGCCGATGATCCGGCGCTTCTGCTCCGGATCGGCGACGCCGGCAAGGCGCGCGAGGAACCGCTGCCGCGCGTCGACCATCACCAGCTGCATGCCGAGGTTCCGCTCGAACGTCTCGCGCAGGAGCTCCGATTCGCGCTTCCGCATCAGGCCGTGGTCGACGTAGATGCAGGTCAGCCGGTCGCCGACCGCCCGGTGGACGAGCGTCGCCGCGACGGCCGAGTCGACGCCGCCGGACAGCGCGCAGATGACGCGCCCGTCGCCACCGGTTCGCGCCGCGTGATCGTCGACGCGGTCGCGGATCGCCTGGACCGTCGTGTCGATGAAGTTGGCGGGCGTCCACCTCCGGGCGGACGCCCGCGATCCCCACCACGAAGTTGCGCAGCACGTCGCGCCCGCGCGGCGTGTGGACGACCTCCGGGTGGAACTGGATCCCGTACAGGTTCCGGGCCGGGTCCGCCAACCCGGCGTAGGGCGTCGAGTCGGTCTGGGCGGTCGGCGCGAATCCCGCCGGAAGTCGGGTGATCGAGTCACCGTGGCTCATCCAGACCGGCTGGGCGCGGTCCATGCCGTCGAAGAGCCCGTCGTCGGTCGTGATCGTCACGGTCGCCGGGCCGTACTCGCGTCGGGCCGTCGGGACGACGTCGCCGCCCAGCTCGCGGGCCATGAGCTGCGCCCCGTAGCAGATGCCGAGGACCGGAATGCGCCCGCTCCAGATCGCCGGGTCCGGGCGTGGCGCTTCGGGATCGTAGACGAGTGCGGACTGCCGGACAGGATGATCGCCGCGGGGCGCGCCGCTCGATCTCCGCCCACGACGTGTCGTGGGGCAGCAGCTCCGAGTAGACGTTGAGCTCCCGCACGCGCCGGGCGATCAGCTGCGCGAACTGGCTGCCGAAGTCGAGGACGACGACCGTGTCGACCGCCCGACCGGCCGGCGGATCCGAGGCCCGATCCGGCGGCGGCGCATGGAGCGCGGTCTCGAGGTACGCCTCGACCTCGGCGTCGTCCGGCGCGAGCACCCGGTGGCCCGCATTGGCGGCCTCGCCGTGCACGGTCTTGCCGCGCTCCGGGCGGGCGGGTCGGCCACCGGTCGGGCGTGCGCGACGTGCCCGCCGGCAGCTGGTGACCGTCGTCCGCCGCGTCCTCGGTGGCCGCCACGTCGATTGCTCGCCTCCCGTTCCGCCTTCGCGAGAGTCTACCGGCCCGGCCACCGTCCACGCCGGTGCGGTCGGCCGTGCCGGCTGCGACCGCTGCAGCGAGGGATGCTCTGCGGCGTGCCTCGCTTCCCATCTGCCTGGTCGCCGCTCGCGCCCGCTTCTCGGCGCGGCGCGGCTGTGTTTCAGGCAACAACCGCCGTGGTACGCGACACGCCGGCCGGGCAGCTGGCGCCGGACTTCGTGCGTGGACGGGTCTCGAGCGAGCGGCGAGACGTTTCCGTTCGCGACGCTGGTTGGTCGATGAGACAGGGCTCGCGTCGACGACCACGGGGGTTCGTAGGCGAAACGATCGAGCGAGGGAGAATCGAAGTCCCTTGCGGTGGATCACCGCGATCGGCGTGCGGCGCAGCATCCGCCACGGCGACATAACGTTCGGCGGTGGCCTCCGGGCGGGACGAACGAAAAGGCCGCCGCGGCTACCTCGGCGGGCGTCCGACCGTCCGTTGGCCCTCCCGGCCTTCCACCGCTCGGCGGTCGCGCCTCCGGTGCTCAGCCGGCGACCGACTCCAGCCGCTGCTTGAAGCCGCGCAGGTCCGTGCTCGCCGCGCGACGGACTTCCGGCGTGGCCATGCCCTCGAACAGGCGAAGGCGAAGCGGCAGGCCGATCCGGAGCGACCATCGCAGCCGGCTCGTGGGACCTTCCGCGGCGAGCGTCGCCTCCGCCTCGACCGAGATCCCGTCCGTGCTCCCGGCACGGAACGCGAACCGCAGCGGTGGCTGCCAGGCGGTGATGTCCCCCTCGAGCACCGTCGCGTTGCCGGCCACGCGCTGGTCGATCCGGAGCCGCATCCCGGGGCGGATCGCTCCCGGCTCGCGCTGCACCCGCGTGATCCCGGACGCCACGAGCCACTCGGGGAACCGCTCGATGGCCGTGAGGTGCTCCCAGACGACGTCGACCGGTCGCGCGATCGGGACGTCGATGTCCGCCTTGATCGTCACCGGCCGCCATCCGCGACGGTCAGCGGCCGGAGGCGGAATGCCGGGCCGGACCCAAGACGCTCGGCCGGCGTGCCGTAGCGGAGGATCAGGTCGCGCACCGTCCGGTTCCGTTCGGCGCCCGCCAGGGGCTCGGCCACGACCTCGACCTGCCGAGGGCCCACGTTGACCACGGCACGAGGTTCGGCTTCGAGGTTGAGCGCCCAGTCGGCATCTGGATCACCCGCCGCCACGAGCCATGATCCGTCCGGCTCCTCGACGAACCCGACTGCCGTCCGGGCCGGGCGGCCGGTGACGCGTCCGCGAGTCTCGATCATCAGCACCTTTCCCCATGCAGCCAGCTGTTGGCCGACATCGCTCATGACCCAGGCAGCCGGCCGGGCAGGACTTCGACCACCTCGGCGACGACTCGCACGGCGTCATCGGTCAGGCCGCTGAGGACGATCGGCTCGTAGCCGTCGGAGTCCGTGTCGGGCTCGAGATGGATGTCGTTGCCCACGCGTCGGTACACCTTCACGGTGTACCGACCGCCGTGATCGGGGTCGCTGATGTCGCGGTGCTCGACGAGGACGACACGCCCGTCGCGCGACCCGGCCACGGGCGAGCGGAACAGGCACCATGCCCCGTCGGGAATGCGTCGCTTCATCGACTGCGCAACCACCCGACCGACGAACAGCCCTGGCCCCGGCGGGGTCACGCGTCCCGATCCGCGCGGATGAGCTCCGTTGTCGATGGCGTGCCCGGCCGGCGTGGAAGCGGCGCGAAGGGCTCGGGCGGACCCTCACGCTGGCGCGTGAGCCAGCCCTCGGCCAGACCCCGCTCGATCCAGGATCGGTCGTCGACGGGCACGATCCGTGCAATGCGACGGCCCCGGCTGGTGACACCGATCACCTCGCCTCGCTCGGCCCGAGCGAGGTATTCCGACAGCCGGGCCTTGAGATCTCTGACCCCCACATCCATGTAGTCAGTCTCCTCCGCATCGTGACTACAACGGCGGAACGTCAGCGACCACGCTGCCAGGACTTTCCCTCGGTCTGGACGGCCGGCGCGTAGACCATCTCCACCTGCTGCATGTCGCGGATCGTCCGGGCGCCGAGGGCCGCCATCGACTGGCGCAGCGCACCCATCAGGTTCTCCGAGCCGTCGGTCGCGTGGGCCGGGCCCAGCAGGATCCGCTCGAGCGTGGCCACCGTCCCGACGCGGATCCGCGTCCCGCGCGGCAGTACCGGAGACGGAGTGGCCATCCCCCAGTTCGTGCCGCGGCCCGGCGCCTCCTCGGCCCGTGCCAGCGGCGAGCCGAGCATCACGAGGTCCGCGCCGGCGGCGATCGCCTTGGCGATCTCGCCGCCGCGCCGCATCCCGCCATCGGCGACCACCGGGACGTGCCGGCCGGTCTCGGCGAGGAAGGCGTCCCGCGCCGCGGCGACATCGCTGACGGCCGTGACCTGCGGCACGCCGATTCCCAGCACCTCGCGGGTCGTGCATGCCGCACCGGGGCCGACGCCGACGAAGACGGCCGCCGCGCCGTGCGCCATCAGCGCGAAGGCCGCATCCGGGTTGGTCGTGTTGCCGACCGCGACCGGGATCGGCATGAAGCGGGCGAACTCCGCGAACGAGAGCGGGTCGTAGCCCGATGCGAGATGCCGCGCGCTCGAAACCTGCGACTGGACTAGGAAGAGCTCTGCCCCGTGCTCCGCGCAGAACGGCCCCCACCGTCGCGCCGCGCCGGGCGTCGCGGCGACCGCCGCGCGGGACCCGGCGCCATGGATCTCGTCGATCCGCCGCGCGACCAGGACCTCGCGGATCGGGGCGGCGTACGCCTCGGCGAGGAGGTCATGGACCCGGTCGTCGGGCGCATCGGCGATGCGGGCAAGAAGCTCCGCGGGATCGTCATACCGAGTCTGGACGCCCTCGATGTTCAGGAAGGCGAGGCCGCCGAGGTCCGCGAGGTGACCGGCGAACGAGGGGTCCACGACGGCGTCCATGGCGGCCGCGAGGACCGGGATCGCCAGTGGGATGCCGGCGAAGTCCGCGCGCAGCTCGACATCGGCGGGCTCGAGCGTGCTCGTGCCGGGAGCGAGCGACACGTCCTCGAACCCGTATGTCGGCCGGAGCGAGTCGACGCGGGAGCGGAACGCACGCCGGGTGGCGCCTGTGGGGCCGGCGCTCGCGAGAGCCTCGGTTCGGTCGATCAACCCCTCGCCTCCTCGTCGCTCGCCGGCGCCTCGACGGACGCGACCAGTCTAGCGCGGGGCTCGGGCGACTCGGCGCCCGGTGCGATCGAGCTCGAACCAGCGGGCGAGCTCCGTGTCCACCGCGATCCGCTCGATCAGCTCGACGGAGTCGCGGTAGGGCGGCCAGACCGATCGGGCGAGCGCCTCGTCCGCCCCAACCCACTCGAGGCCCACGTGCTCGCCGGACAGCCGCGGGACGGCGGCCGGTCGCGCCCGAACGGCGAAGATGACGCTGTTCACGATGGCGTCGAGATCCTCGGCGAAGAACGAGCCGACCTGGTCGAGATCGTAGAACGCCTCGATGTCCGCCGGGCCGAGGCCGGTTTCCTCCGTCACCTCGCGGAGGGCCGCCGCCGGGACCAGCTCGTCGCCGTCGATCGCGCCGGTCACGGGCTGCCACAGCCCCGAGTAGATCCGGTCCGCTGCGCGGCGGATCAGCAGGTACTCGACGCTCCCCGGCACGGGGACGCGAAAGACCCAGCACTCGACGATGTCGGGGCGGAGGGGCATCAGGCGGGCGAGAGCTCGGCCGCGGGGCCGTGGAGCTGCTCGATGCCGCGCCAGGCGGCCACGGCGTCTGGGGCAGTGACCGCAAGGGTGCCGATCCAGGGGTTCATCGCGGACGAGCGTACACGGGACCGACCCGCGTGCCCGGCGTACACGGCGCCCGGGGTACACGGCGCCCGGCGTACACGGCGCCGCCGGCCAGCGCCGTCGCCGCCTCCGGCTCGGCCACCCCACTCGATCGTTTCGCCTACGAACCCCCGTGGTCGTCGACGCGAGCCCTGTCTCATCGACCAACCAGCGTCGCGAACGGAAACGTCTCGCCGCTCGCTCGAGACCCGTCCACGCACGAAGCTCGGCGCCAGCTGCTCCGGCCGGCGTGTCGCACACGGCGGTTGTTGCCTGAAACACAGCCGCGCCGCGGATGGCCAGCGAAGGATGGCGACCGCCCGACCCGCGCCGCCGGGCGTCCCACCGCTCCCACGAGCACGGTCGTCATCGCGGTCAGCGTGAAGCCGGCGGACCGGGTGACGCGGACGCCGCTCGCCGGCCCAGAGACGCTCGAAGCGGTCCACGGGCAGAACGAAGACAGTGGCGCCGCCGACCTCGACCTCGAGCGGGTAGGGCATGAAGAACTTCGCCTGGCTCCATGATCGGCGGCATCGGGTTGACGATCTGGGGGCGCGACGTGCATCGTCTCGCGCACGAGGCCGATCACCTCGTCGACCCGGTCGTCGTCGATACCGACCACGATCGTCGCGTTCGACTGCTTCAGGAAGCCCTGGGCGCTGTGGAGCTGGGTCGCCCGTATTCCCGATCCAGCAGCCCGTCCACCAGCGACCCCGCGTCTTCGTTGCGGACGATCGCCACGACCAGCTTCACGAGGCCGAGTATAGGGACGCTCGATCGCCCGGACGCGCCGCCGGTCGTGTCCGGGTCGATGCCGAAGGACCCGCGGCGCACCGCGGGCCGCCGCTGCGGACGCGGTGGCCGATCGAACCTGCTCCCGACCGTCCGGAGGCCTCCCGTGACCGACGCCGCGCGACCCGGCTCCCCGACTCCGCTCGACGTGCTCGGCGGCGCCGCCGACGCGCTGGCCAACGGCGGTGAGCTCGACACGACCCTTCGGAAGCTGCTGACCATCGCGACCGGCGTGCTCGCCGCGGACACGGCGGCGGTCTTCCTCCAGGATCCCGACCGGGTGGGGCTGGAGCCGGCGCTCGCGATCGGGATCGACGAGCCGGCGTTCGATCGGCTTCGGGAGAGCTTCGGCGGCGAGGACGATCCGGTGCTCGCGACCGCCCGCGACCGGGCCGGCCGGCGCGCCGGGGCCGACGCCGGCGGCTACCTGGCGGTGACGGCGAGCCGGCAGGCCGCCTTCGAGCCGCTCGTCGTCACGCGTGCTGGGATCGAGCTGTCACTCGGGGTCATCGCGGTGGGCTGGCACGAGGAGCGTGAGCTCGCCGGGGATGCGGTTGCCACGCTGGTCGCACTCGCCCGTCTTGCGGGGGTCGCGGTGGACCACGCCCGGCTCGCGTCGCTCGTCGCCGAGCGCTCCGAGTGGTTCGAGCGGATGGCCCAGACCGATCCACTTACGGGCCTGGCGAACAGGCGGACCTTCGACCGAGTCCTCGAGCTCGAGGTTGCCCGCGCAGCGCGTCAGGGTCTCGAGGTGTCCCTGGCCCTCTTCGACGTCGACGGCTTCGTGGCGACGAACGAGGTGGGCGGGCACGCCGCCGGTGACGACGTGCTCCGTGCGGTGGCGTCCGTGATCAACGAGGCCGTCCGGCTGGTCGACACCGTGGCGCGCATTGGCGGCGATGAGTTCGCGCTCGTCGCCCCGGGCCCCGGCGGCGTCACCGTCGCGCGTCGCGTGCTGTCCGGGGTCGAGAAGCTCTCACCGATTGCCGGGCGATCCATCTCGGTATCGGCCGGCCTCGCCCGCTTCCCGGGCGACGGCGCGACGGCCGAAGACGTGCTGGCCGCGGCGCTCGCGGCCCTCGAGGTGGCCAAGGCAAGCGGAGCCGGAGCGCTCCACGAGGCGAGCACGCAGCCGGCCGGCTGACGCGAATGGGCGCGGCGATCAGTGCCTGACGACGCGGCGATCAGCGCCCGACGACCCTACGACGGCTACGAGCCGGCGGTCGTCGCCGTGCCCTGCGACACGATCGGCGGCGTGGGCGCGGTGGCGTCGGGGCCGCGCTCCCGTGTCAGCGCCACGGTGACGCCGGTCGCTGCGGGCGCACCGCGGGTCGCGAAGGCAGCGGTCCCGTTGCCGCCGACCGTGAAGTGCCCGATCGGGACGGGAGCGTCCTGCCCGGCGATCACCCAGGCCTCGTAGACCTCAGAGCCCGTGGTGGGAGCGAGATCGCGCATGACGATCGCCACCTGACCGTCCTCGCTGACGGCCGCGATCCCGGTGGGGCCGTCGCCCTCGGAGGTCAGGATCGCCGTCTGGCTGCCGGGGGCCGCGGCGACGTCGAGCACCGCCGCGAGCCCTCGCTGGTACTCCCGCGCGACCCCGAGATCCTGCTGGAGGGCAACGTTCCAGCCGGCCAGGGCGACGATCGCCACGACGGCCGCGAGGCCGGCGAGCCAGGTGAGCGGTGACGTTCGCGCCGACCGGCTCTCGCGTTCGCGGCGCCCTTCGCGCTCCCCCCGCCTGGCGCGCGACAGGAACGCCGTGATGGCCGCCCGCAGCGCCGCCTCGGGGCGGTCGGCCGGCCCGGTGCCGTCGCCGGCCGATCGCCCGGGGGCCGCGACGGTCGCTCCGGCCCCGCGCGCCTCGAGATCGGCGGCTGCCGCCTCCAGCACGCGCGACTTGAGGGAGGCCGGCGGCTCGATCGGCTCGACGGCCTCGGCCAGGTACGGAACGACCTTGCCGAGCTCCATGAACTCGTCGTGCCGCTCGGGGCACTCCGCGAGATGCTCGCGGACCAGGCGCTCCTCGTCAGGGTCGAGCGCGCCCAGCACGTAACCCGCGGCGAGCTCACGCACGACGTCGCATTGGTCGGACGTCATGGTTGCGCCCTCGCGGGTGACTCGGCCGGGATCTCGGCCGTCTGGCCGGGCAGGGCGCGACGCATCGCCAGGAGGCCCAGTCGCATCCGGCTCTTCACGGTGCCGAGCGGCGCGCCGGTCCGAACGGCGATCTCCTGCTGTGTGAGGCCGCTGAAGTAGGCAAGCTCGATCGCCTCGCGCTGGACGTCCGACAGCGTGGCGAGGGCGGCGACGATCGCGTCACGGTCGAGCCGGCCGGCGACCTCGCCCCATACGTCCGGGGCGGTCAGTGACGCGGGAGGCACGGCCTCGCGCTCGGGGAGGCCGACGGTTGGACGGCGCCGCCGGACGGCGTCGACGGCCCGGTGGTGGACGATGGCCAGGAACCACGTCTTGACGCTGCCGCGACCCTCGACGTATCGGGCGGCATTGCGCCACGCACCGAGGAACGCCTCCTGGACGACGTCCTCCGCCATCCCTGCGTCACCCGTGATCCGCCGCGCGATCGAGTAGGCCATCGTTCGATACCGGTCGTAGAGTTCTTCCAGGGCTCGCAGATCGCCGGCCGAGGCGCGCGCGAGCACGGCTCGGTCGGCGTCCTCGACGGACGACACGGGTCGTGACGGGGTCGGTCCGGTGTCGTTCATCGAGGTATGCGCTGAGCGAGGCGTTCCGGTTCACTCGACGCGTCGCCGGGCTGGAGAAGGCCGAGACCGGTCAGCCGGCTCGCCGCGGCCGTGACCGCCGACTCGACCTCCGCCGCCGTGGCCCGGGCGTCGATGACGGCGAACCGCACCGGATCGGCCGCCGCGAGCGCCCGGAAGCCGTCGCACACGCGCCGGTGGAAGTCGAGGCCGAACGCCGACTCGAACCGCGTTCGCTCGAAGTCCTTGCGAGCAAGGCCCACCTCCGCCGGCAGATCGAGCAGGATCGTCAGGTCCGGCACGATGCCGGCCGTCGCGAACCGCTCGAGGGCTCGGAGCTCGTCGAGGTCGAGACCGGCACCGAACCCCTGGTAGGCGAGGGTCGAGTCGGCGAACCGCGTCGACACGACCAGCGCGCCGCGGGCGAGCGCGGGCCGAATGACCGACTCGACCAGCTCCGCGCGGGCAGCGTTGAAGAGGAGCGCATCGGCGCGAGGGCCGTGCGTCGAGGCGGCGTCCAGCAGCATCTCCCGCACGCGCTCGCCGACGGTCGTCCCGCCCGGCTCGCGGGTGACCACGACCTCGAGACCCGCCGCGGCCGCTCGTCGGCCCAGCCGCTGCGTCTGCGTCGTCTTGCCGGCGCCCTCGGGGCCTTCGATGGTGATGAACCAGCCCGCGCCGACAGCTCCAACCGCTGCCACGGGCGGGAGTGTAGCCCACGGGTCCTCCCGGTCCGGAAGCCGAGGTCCCGGCGCCCCTGCCGGCGGCCGCTGCCGCGCCGCGCTCAGCGCCAGGTGCGGGCGACGTCCGGGTAGAGCCGCACCCGCCGGTACGGTTCACGCCCCCGCGAGCGCGAGACGAGATTGGCGCGCTCGGCCATCTGGTGCTGCAGCCGACGGATGTACGCGTTCTGCGGCGAGAGCTCGACGGCATCGGAGCCGGTCATGACGAGCCCGATGGCCTCCTCGGTCTCGCGGAGCGCCGCCTCCCGCGGGTCGACCTCGAGGGAGTAGATCGAGGTGAGGCTCGCCTGCATCTGGAGGATCGTGTTGTTCTTCAGGACGTAGATCGGCATCCCGCGCTCCTCGGCCTCGCGGAGGAGCGGCGTCTTCTGCTTGTATTCGTTCTTGAGCGTCATGACGACGTCCGCCTCGTCCACGTCGTGCGCGACGATGACCGGCAGCTGGAGCTCCCGGACGGCCTGCTCGAGACGCTTCCGGCTGATCCCCTGCGGGAGGACACGAAGGGTCGGCAGGATCGAGCCGGGGTCGCCATGCAGCGTCTCGCCGACCTCCGCGATGGCGGTCGCGACCGCGCGATCGGCGACCACCTCGTCGTCCTCGGCGTCCTCATCATCGTCGTCTCGATCGCGCCCGTTGACCGGCGCCGTCCCCTCGTCCGCGTGAAGGGCCGTGATGGCCCGCGACGCCTGCTCGCGCCAGGCGCGTTGTCGCTCGAACTCGCGCGCATCCCGGGCGCGCGGCTCGGGCGCCGGCGCGGCACCGCGCTCCAGCGGGCCGCGATCGGCGATCTCGCCGGCGACGAACGGCGCGTCGGCCGCGTCGGCACCGGGCGGCACCGCGAAGCGCTCGCCCGGCATCACGGGTCCGCTGCCGAAGCTGCCTGGGGCGCCCTCCGCGCGAGCATTCTCGCGGCCTTCGCGGCCTTCGCGGCCTTCGCGGCCCTCGCGCCCGGACCCGCCGCGCGTCTGCCGCCAGCCGCCGGACGCGCCGGGGCGGTACCCGGAGCGGAAGGCGCCGCGATCCGCCTCGCGGTACCCGCCACCGCGGTATGGGCTGTCGCCGCGCCATCCCGGTTCCGTGCGCCAGCCGGGGCCGCTGCCCACGAGCCCCGCGAAGCGCTCCGTCCCGAGCTGGTCGCGCGGTGAGGGTCGCGGCCGCGCCTGCGACCGGTGGACGCCCTCGGCGTCCCGCCACCGCAGCTCCGGGGCGACCGGGTCGCCGCGGAGCATCGCATCGATGGTCTCGGCGACGTCCGCGTGGGCGAGCACGCGGTCGCGGTCCTGGATCTCGACGATGACGTCGAACGTCGGCGGCGCCTTGCGCTCGAGGACGCTCTTCTGCGAGCGGCGGCGGCGCGCCTCCTCGTCACCCAGGGTGACGCTCTGGATGCCGCCGATCAGGTCCGACAGCGTGGGGTTGAGCATCAGGTTGTCGAGGTTGTTGCCGTG
This sequence comes from Chloroflexota bacterium, assembly GCA_030447745.1. Taxonomy (GTDB): domain Bacteria; phylum Chloroflexota; class Limnocylindria; order Limnocylindrales; family CSP1-4; genus JACDAV01. Next base: position 367,369 of record JAUJOH010000002.1, read on the forward strand.
CGCGGTGCCGATCAGCTGGACGCCGCGCTCGGCGATCGTCCGGGCAGCCTGCGCCTCGAGCTCCGTCCCGATCTCGTCGATGACGATGACCTGCGGCATGTGGTTCTCGACCGCCTCGATCATGACCTCGTGCTGCAGGGTGGGCGTCCGGACCTGCATCCGGCGCGCCTTGCCAATCGCGGGATGCGGGATGTCGCCGTCGCCGGCGATCTCGTTCGACGTGTCCACAACCACCACCCGCTTGCCCAGGTCGTCCGCCAGGACCCGCGCCGCCTCCCGGAGCATCGTCGTCTTGCCGATCCCGGGCCGGCCCATGATCAGGATCGACTTTCCGGTCTCTACGAAGTCCTCGATGATCTCGATCGTCCCGTACACCGCCCGGCCGATCCGGCACGTCAGGCCGACGATCTTGCCGTTCCTGTTGCGGAGCGCGGAGATCCGGTGGAGCGTCCGCTCGATCCCCGCCCGGTTGTCGTCGCCGAACGTGCCGATGTTGTCGACGACGTGCTGGATGTCGGCGTCGACGATCTCCCGCTCGAGGAGCGTCACCTCGCTGTCCGGGAAGCGGGCCTCAGGTCGCCGGCCGAGGTCGAGCACGACCTCGATCAGCTGCTCACGGTCCGGCAGCGCATGCACCGCATGGACGATCTCCGGCGGCAGCGACTCCAGCAGGGCGTCGAGATCGTCGATCGACTCCCGGCGTTCGTCTGTGCTCAACACGTCCTCCATTAGCGGACGCCGGCCGGCACGAGGGCCGGCTCGGCGACGCGGACGAGGGTTTCCTTCATCAGCAGGGTGACGGTCGCCATGGTGGCGAAACCCGCCTCCTCGAGGCGGCGGTCGGTCGGGGACTCGTACGTCCTCACAGGAGCGATGACCCCATGATCGTGACGATGGTCGGCGCCGCGTTGCGTCCGCGCGGCGATGACGCCGAGCCCGTATCGGACGAGTGGCGCGCAATCCACGCCGGGGCGGGCCAGGACCTTGAGATAGTGCGGCTGGTCCTCTTTCGCGACACCGACCTGGACGAATCCGTCGAGTTGCGTGCCGTCACGCCCGCCGTCGCGTGCCTCCATCACGAAACCATCGACGTCGGCGAACCTGAGGATCGGCGCGAGGCTGGACCGCGGCACGCGCCACTGGTTTCCCTGGCGCTCCCAGTCCGGCAGCCGCAGTGCTTCCAGTCGCTGGACGGGTGGCGGTGTCGCGGCCGCGTAGAGCCGTGCCAGCGCCAGCGCGTCGATCTGGGTCGCCGGCCGGATGCACGCGGCAGCGGCATCGGCATCGGACATGGGCGGCGGCAACGGCTGACTCGACGGTCGGAAGAGGACCGCCTCGTCACCGTAGCGCGCGAACCCTGCCTGCATGAACAGGTCGACGTTGCCATCCGCGTCGGCGCAGGCGACGTGGAAGCGTGCGGCGCCCCGCTTGGCGCCGTCGCGGAGCAACTGCTGCACCAGCCGGTAGCGGACGTCGCCGGCGGTCGCCGCTCCCACGGCGTCGAGCTCCACGATGGTCCACTCGTCGCGCGACGACTCGCGCTCGACGCGGATGAGGCCGGCCAGGCGGCGCTCGTCCTCGTAGACGAACATCAGGTCGTGGGGCCGGAAGGCGCCGAGCGGCAGCCGGAACAGGCTGAAGACGCCGATCGGCGGGCCGCTCACGGGAAGGCCCAGCGATCGCGTGTCGGCGCCGTCGCCCTGGCACAGCCGGGAGAGCTCGCCGAGCGCGGCGAGGTCCGTGAAGCGCGCGGCGCGGACCTTCCCCGTGGCGCGGCTCGCGCGCGGTTCCGTCACCGCTGCCACCAAACGATGCCGCCGTGCCCAGCTGCCGCGGTCACCGGGGCGTCCTCGCTCGGCGCGTCGGATGCGGACGCCGGCCGGAGCCTTCGCCCGGGTCAGCGTGCTCGGACGCCATCGTGGCCACGAGCCGATGGAACCGCGTCTCGCCCGCCAGCTCCGGGTGGAAGGCCGTCGCGACCACGTTGCGCTCGCGGACGGCGACGATCCGGCCATCGTCGAGCGTGGCGAGAACATCGACGTCCGGCCCCGCCCGCTCGATCACGGGGGCGCGGATGAAGACGCCGTGGACCGGGGTGTCGCCCAGGACCGGCACGTTCAGCTCACCCTCGAACGAATCCAGCTGGCGCCCGAACGCGTTGCGGCGGACGGTCACGTCGAGGAGTGGCAGGATCGGCTCCTCCTGGCCCGCGATCTCGCGTGCGAGGACGATCATCCCGGCACACGTGCCGAAGACGGGCGCGCCACTCGCCGCAAGCTCGAGGATCGGCTCGCGCATGCCCCATCGATCGATCAGTCGGCGCATCGTCGTGCTCTCGCCACCCGGCAGGATCAGCGCGTCGACAGCGTCGAGGTCGGCTGGCAGGCGCACCGGGACGCCGTCGACGCCGATCGCGTCGAGCGTCTGGAGATGCTCCCGGAACGCCCCCTGCAGGGCAAGAACCCCGATCTTCATCGAGTGGCAACCTCAACGGTGGTCAGCACACGCCCCCTCAAAGGTGGTCAGCACACGCTCTCCAAACGCCGCGGCGACGCCCTGCGGACGATCGGCGCGAGGACTCCGAAGCCCGCGATCCGCGAGGCCCTTGGGACCGACGACGCCATCGGGCGCGACGGTCTACCAGCCCCGAACGGCCAGGCGCTCCTGCTCCGGAATCGACTCCAGCGTCAGGCCGCGCATCGGCGCGCCGAGCCCCTTCGACACGTCCGCCACGATCGCCGGATTGTCGAAATGCGTCGTGGCCTGGACGATCGCATTGGCCATCCGGGCCGGGTCCTCGCTCTTGAAGATGCCGGAGCCGACGAAGACGCCCTCGGCGCCCAGCTGCATGACCAGCGCCGCATCGGCGGGCGTCGAGATGCCGCCGGCGACGAAGTTGACGACCGGGAGCTTGCCGTCGCGGGCGACCTCCCGGACGAGGTCGAGCGGCGCCTGGAGCTCCTTGGCGGCGACGAACAGCTCGTCCTCGCGCATCGAGTGGAGCCGGCGGAGCCCGGCGTTGACGTCACGGAGCTGGCGGACCGCCTCGACGATGTTGCCGGTCCCGGCCTCGCCCTTCGTCCGCATCATCGACGCGCCTTCGGCGATCCGGCGGAGCGCCTCGCCGAGGTTCCGGCAACCGCACACGAACGGCACCTTGAACTCGTGCTTGTCGATGTGGTTCGACTCGTCCGCCGGCGTCAGGACCTCCGACTCGTCGATGTAGTCGACGCCGATCGCCTCGAGGATCTGGGCCTCGACGAAGTGCCCGATCCGCGCCTTCGCCATGACCGGGACCGTCACCGCGTTCATGATCGACTCGACCATCCCGGGATCACTCATCCGCGCGACGCCGCCGGCGGCGCGAATGTCCGACGGCACGCGTTCCAGGGCCATCACGGCAACCGCGCCGGCGTCCTCTGCGATCTTCGCCTGGTCCGGCGTGACGACGTCCATGATGACGCCGCCCTTGAGCATCTGGGCGAGCCCCTTCCTGGTCGCCCAAGTGGACGTTTCGACGGTCATGTGCTTCGGGTACTCCGGGCTGGCACGCGGGGTCTGCCGGCCGGCTGGCCGCGGGGTCCTCGCCCGTTCGAGCGACCGGGTCACCCTGCGTCCCGCGATTATCGCACGACGTCTCCGGTTCCCTGTCGCGCGAGGGTCGCCGTTCGGCGGCAGCGAACGCGACGCGGTGGCGGGGGGCCGCGCCCGGGCTGCCATGCGCGGACTCAGCGGCCGACTGTCCGCACCACCCCGGACATCAGCCTGGTGGCCCGCCGTGCGGCACCGGGCGACAGCCGGCTGAGGGCGTCGACGAGCCCGAGGACGTCCCGATCGTCGAGGCCCCCGAGCAGGTGGACGAGCCGGAGGATCGTATCGTCGGGAACATTGCCGAGGAGCCGCAGCCCGCGCTCGAGCTCCCGCGGCTCGAGCTGCGGCACGAGCCCGATTGCCCGATCGAACAGCCGCACGAAGACGAGGAACGTGGCCAGCCAGTCGCGCAGCGCGACGAGATCCTCGTCGTCGGGGTGCGCCGCGGCCTCCGCTTCGGCCTCGGCGGCCGTCCGCTCGAGCACGCCGATGATCGGGTCGCCCTCGCGGTTCTTCCGCTCGGCCACCACCCGGCCGAACCAACGCCAGTGGTCGCCGACCGCGACATAGGCCGTGCCGGCCGGTCCGCGCCGCCCGACGCGACGCGGCTCCGGGACCCGCTCGACGATCCCCCAGGTCTCCGCCTCCGCGAGCGCCAGGCTCGCCGCGCGATGCGAGAGCCCCAGCGCCTCGCGCACCTCGCGCTCGGTGAGCGGCACCTGCCGCGTCATCAGATAGGCATGGACGCGGGCGATGGCCGGGGCCACGCCCCACGACCCGCCCATCTCGCCCCAGGCGTCGGCCAGACGGAGCCGGATGCGCTCGGCGCGCTCCGAGTTCGCGGCATCGACCGAGGGGACTGGCGAGGAGCCACTAGCGGGTTCGGTAGGCATAACTTGCTATGCCACAGTAGCAGGGGGGGCTGCCGCGAAGTGCGACGCCCGGGACCGGCTCACAGGGTTGGCGCCGGGATGCGGTCGTATGATCGGCGGACCTGTGCATCCTCCGCACCCGGCTCGAGGCGGCAGCGGCGGACACGCTCGCCAACCGGGACGCGATGCTGTCGCTCGTCGAGGTCCACCGCGCTCGAACGGCGGCCGTCGCCGAGCGCGGAGCCGACG
>JAUJOH010000012.1:0-10984 GCA_030447745.1 Chloroflexota bacterium
GTAGTTATCTCTGGACGCTGAGAGTGAGTTTGTTTTTGTGTGAGTGAGTATGGTTCAGGATGTGTGTTGGTGCTATTCGTTGTCTTTCAATTTGAGAACGATCTGCGCAAGCGGGCGCTCGCCGCGGGGTAGGTGGGCGTCTTCGCCTATCGGAAGCTGTTCGAGGACGGGCCGGCGACGCTCGAGGCGTGGCTCGGCAGCCGCGACGAGCCCCGGCCGTGATCCCGCCGGAGCGATACGCGGAGCGCCTCGCCGGACTCGCCGCCGCGGCGCGGTCCGGCGGCGTCGACGCCGTGCTGGTCGGCGTCGGACCGGACCTCGAGTACCTCACGGGCTACCGGGCGATGCCGCTGGAGCGGCTCACGATGCTCGTCGTGACCCCCGGGTCCGCCCCCGTGCTCGTCGTTCCGCGTCTCGAGCGAGCCGCGGCCGAGGTGGAGGTCCGGACCGACGTCACGATCGACACGTGGGACGAGACGGACGACCCGTATGCGCTCGCGCTCCGCGACGTCGCGGCTGGCCCGAACGAGGCGCTGCATCTGGCCGTCTCGGATCGGCTCTGGGCGAGCCACCTGCTGCGGCTCCAGGCGACACGGCCGGCGGCCCGCTTCGTGCCGGCGTCCACGGTCCTCCGTGGGCTCCGGATGATCAAGGACGCCGACGAGATCGAGCTCCTCAGACGCGCCGCGCACGCGGCGGACCGCGTGGTCGGGCAGATCGCCGCCGGCAGGCTCGTCGGCCGGACGGAGGCGGACGTCGCACGCGAGGTCCGTGAGCGGCTGGTCGCCGAGGGGCACGAGGAAGCTCACTTCGCGATCGTCGGCTCCGGGCCGAACTCCGCATCGCCACACCACGATGCGTCTGACCGCGTGATCCAGCCCGGCGAGCCGGTCGTCCTCGACATCGGCGGAACGATCGAGGGGTACGGATCCGACATCACGCGGACGCTGTGGGTGACCGGCGGCGACCCGGCGAACGGCCCGGACGAGGAGTTCCGGCGGCTGTTCGAGCTCGTTCGCGAGGCGCAGGCCGAAGCGTCCGCGGCGGCGCGGCCGGGCATGCCGGCGGAACGCGTGGACCGGGTCGCGCGCGGGATCATCGAGGCGGGCGGCTACGGCGCGCAGTTCATCCATCGGCTGGGTCACGGGATCGGCCTCGAGGGCCACGAGGAGCCGTATCTCGTGGCCGGAAACGACGAACCGCTGGCCGCCGGGCACGCTTTCAGCATCGAGCCCGGGATCTACCTCGAGGGCAGGTACGGGGCGCGGATCGAGGACATCGTGGTCTGCGGGCGCGACGGCCCGACGGTGCTCAACCGGGCGGCGCGCGACCTCTACGTCGTGGACGGCTGACGGCGACGGCGGCGCAGGCGGAACCGTGCCGACGCCCCGGACCGCTGGGCGCCGGGCGGGGGGTATCATCGCGGCAACAGCGGCCTCCGGCCGTCCGCAACCGGCTCGAGACATGTATGTGAAGACATCGCGGGGCGGCTTCGCCGCGCCGCCTCCCCAGCTCCATCCGCGCCACGCCCGGTGAGCCGACGTTCGCACCACCGCGGCGTCCGCGCATCGCGGCCCGGTCCGCCGGATCGCGGTCCGTCGCCGGAACCCGCTCCCGGGCTCGAGCGGGTGACGCCGTCGACCATCGGGAGCGACGCCTTCGCGCCGGAGCTGCCGGGCGCCGATCGCGCGGCCGGCGGGAACGGCCCGGAGCTCACGCCCGGAGTCGCCGAGGCCGCGCCGGGCGACCGCCGCCGTGACCGCCTTCAACCGGGAGCGACACCGACCGCGGTCGCAGCACTCGCCACGGCCCGGGACTCGTCTCGATCGCCAGCCGTCGCAACGCTCGAACCCGCGCCGAACGGACCGACGAACGGTCCGGCCGCCGCGCCGGAGTCGTACCAGGGTCGCTCCGGCGGCCGCTGCACGGCGCCGCAGCTCCGCCGGTTCATCAAGTCGCGCGCCTGGGTCCCGATGCACGAGCTGCGCCGCCGGTTCGCGATCGACGGCGCGGAAGACGAGGTCACGCCGGTCAGCGTCGACGCCGGAACGGTGTTCGTCGGACTCCCGCCCCACGAGGGCCAGCTCCTGGGCGAGCTGTTCCGGGCCGGCGACATCGGCTACGAGCTGTCGGTGGACCCCACGACGCCCGTGGTCATCGGGGTCTATCCGATGCGTCCGGTGCCCCGCCACTGACGCGGTCGCGGGTTGGGGGTGGGTGTCCGATCACTCGTGCAGGGTCGCCGGGAGCGTGACGCCCTCGAGACGCAGCAGCTCGCGCTTGATCTCAAGCAACGCGTCGCGCGAGCCGAACCAGTCACCGCCGTAGCCGCCGATCGACCCGTTGCCAGCCACGACGCGGTGGCACGGCACGACGATCCCCACCGGGTTCCGGCCGACGGCGCCGCCAACAGCGCGCGCGGCGCCCGGGCGGCCGACCCGCCGGGCGACGCGTCCGTAGCTGGTCACGGCGCCCCACGGCACCTCCGCCACGCCGGCCAGGACCGCCCGGTCCCATGCCGGACGTCCGTCGAGGTCCACCGGGAGGTCGAACGTCCGGCGCCGGCCGCCGAGGTAGGCCGCGAGCTGCTCCGCTGCGGCCTCGGCCAGCCGCGACGCCGTCGGATCGGCCGCCGCACCGGCGGGTCGAACATCGCCCGCGAGACGCGCCTGCAGCCGGGCGACAAAGCCGTCGGTCGTCGCCAGCTGCTCGACGGCGACGACGGCCCGTGATCCGGCGGCCACGTGGAGCGGCCCCCACGGCGCGCGTACGACGGCGAACGCGACGGCACCCATCGGACTCATCGTAGACGCCGCCATCGAGCGGGTCGGCCTAGACGAGGAGACCGATCAGGGTGAGGACGACGACGGCCGCGACGGCGCTGGCAACCGCCGCGATGGCGCCCGCCCGCCGCCCGAAGCCGAGCGACGCCCCGACCTGGCTTCCGGCGACGCCCGCAACAGTCGGGCCGAGCGCGAGCAGCGCCACGAAGGCGCCGACCGGCAGAACGGCCGCCAACCGCTCGAGCGAGACGTGGCCGCCGATGAAGACGATGGTCAGGTCACACGCCACGAGGTACGCCGCCAGCGCGCCCATCAGCGCGTCGCTGCGTGTGGCCGCCATGGCGATCGGGTAGGCCGTCGTCAGGACGCCCAGCGCGAGCACCGCTGGCGCTACCTGGAGCGCGCCGGCGGGTCCGGCCGGGAACGGGAACGGCGCGCCGCCCGCCGAGAGCCGATCGCCCCAGAGTGACGCGATGGCCACGATCGCCGCGACGAGCGCGGCCTCCAGTCCGCGGCGGAGCCAGGCGGGCAGGAGAGGGCGGGGCATCGATCCGCATCCTACACTCGGCGGTGATGGCCACCTCGACCCCGGTCCGGTCGCGCGCGGCCGTGCCGGACGATCCCCGTGACGTGCCGGGTGACTTTGCCTGTCGCCGCGCGGTGGAGGTCCGCTTCGCGGACACGGACGCGATGGGTCACGTCAACAACGCGGCCTACCTGACCTACATCGAGATCGCCCGGGCGACCTACTACGAGGCGGCTACCAGTCGGCCGCTCCCGCTGGGCATCCACGGGGCGGACGAGGGGATGATCCTCGCGGACGTCCGCGTCGCGTTCCGGGCGCCGGCCTTCTACGGTGAGACGCTGACGGTCGAGACGCGGGTCACCCGGCTGGGGGGCACGAGCTTCGGGATGCAGCACCGCCTGACCGCGCCCGACAGCCGGTGGGGCAGCGCACGACTCATTGCGGTCGCCGAATCGGTGCTCGTGACCTACGACTACGCCGCCGGCCGGCCGATACCGCTCCCCGACGTCCTGATCGACGGGATCCGGCGGCTCGAGGGCGACTCGCTCGCCGGCTGAGCCGCCGCGGCCGCGGTTCCTAGGCTTCGAAGCGCCGGAAGATCGCCACGGCGTTCTGGCCACCAAACCCGAAGCCGTTGACCATCGCCGTGTCGACCGCGACCTCGCGCTTGACGTTCGGGACGTAGTCCAGGTCGCACTCGGGATCGGGGTTCTCGAGGTTGATCGTCGGCGGGACGCACGCGTCCCGGATCGCGCCGACTGCCGCGATCGCGGCCGCCGAGCCGGCCGCGCCCAGGAGATGGCCGATCATCGACTTCGGCGAGCTGATCGGGACGTGGTAGGCCCGATCGCCGAACGCGGACTTGATCGCGCGCGTCTCGGTGACGTCGTTGAGGGGCGTCGACGTGCCGTGGGCGACGATGTAGTCGACCTCGTCCGGCGTCATCGCCGCATCGCGCATCGCACGGGTCATCGCCATCGCCGCGCCGCGCCCCGTCGGCTCCGGCGCGCTGATGTGGAACGCGTCCGCGGTCAGGGCGGCACCGATGACCTCGGCCAGGATCGTGGCCCCTCGATCGAGAGCGTGGCGGGCGGACTCGACCACGAGGACCGCCGCGCCCTCCCCGAACAGAAACCCGTCGCGCTCCCGGTCGAACGGGCGAGATGCGCGTTGGGGCTCGTCGTTGCGCTTCGAGAGCGCCCCCATGTTGCCGAGCGCCGCGAAGGCGACGGGCAGCAGCGGCGCCTCCGAGCCGCCGGCGACGACCACGTCGCACTCACCCGAGCGGATCAGGCGCAACGCGTCCTGGTAGGCGATCACGCCACTCGCGCAGGCCGCGACCTGGGTCATGACCGGACCCGTCAGGCCGTAGCGCATCGAGACCTGCGCGGCGGCCATGGAGCCGGAGAGGGCCGGGATGGCAAACGGGCTGACCTGGCCCGGTCCCCTGGTCCGGATCGCATCCGCGCCGTCGGTCACCTGCTCCATGCCGCCGCCGCCGGTGTTGATGACCACTGCGGCCCTGTCGCGTCGCTCGATCGGCCAGGTCGAGAAGTCGAGCCCGGAGTCCTCGACCGCCTCGGTCGCCGCCGCCATGCCGAAATGGATGAACCGGCTCATCCGGCGGGCCATCTTGCGGTCCATCGCGACGGCTGGGTCGAAGTCCTTGACCTCGGCGGCGATCCGGACGTCGAACGCAGCGGCGTCGAAGTGTGTGATCGGCCCGCCGCCAGAGACACCGCCCAGGAGGTTGCGCCAGAACGTCCGCGCGTCGTTGCCGATCGGCGTCACGGCACCCATGCCGGTGACGACGGCGCGGCGGGCGAGATCAGCGCTGGGCATGGGGAACCTCTGGGACCGTCGAGGGGACTCGGTCGATTGTACTGAGCCGTGCGTTGCGCGCATTGCCGGTGTCCCGGCCCAGCCGCGGATCGAGTACCATCGCCAGCCGACCACCGGCGCGCGTCACAGGGGGACCAGATGGCCAGCACAAGTCGCCGCTTCCGATCCACGTCGCTCGGGGTGTTTGCGGCAGCGGCCGCGCTCGTCGCCGGCGCGTGCGGCGGCGGCACTCCAGCCACGTCCAGCCCGACCGCATCCACCGGACCGTCGCCGACCGCCACTGCAGCGCCGAGCGCGAGCGCGATTCCATCACCGTCCGCCAGCCCGAGCCCGACGGCCGAGAGCCCGAGTCCGACAGCCGATGCGACGACTGAGCCGTCCGCCAGCGCGGCCGCCGCGGACCCGACCGAGGGTCTCACGATCGCCGAGCCGTACGCGCTCGAGCCGCTCGACGATGCCAGCGCCGCGGCGTTCGAAGAGGGCGTCGGGGAGAGCCTCGGTGCCATGGGCGACGTCATCGAGTTCGGCGCGCTCACGGTCACCCGCGACGGCGAGGATGTCGGGGTCGTGATGGCGATGGCCTTTCCCGGTGTCCCTGGCGCCGAGGAACCGGAGTTCTTCCGAAGCGTCATGGGCGGCGTGGCCGGATCCTCGGGCGGCGAGGTCGAGGAGACGACGATCGGCGGCAAGACGGTCGGCCTGACCGAGGGCGGTGGCGCCGCCTTTGCGGGCTACCAGGAGGGCGACACGGTCATCTTCGCGGTCTCCCAGTCGATCGACGAATCGACCGACATCGTGACCGCCCTCATCGAGGCCAACGGCTAGAGGTCCGATCCACCCGGTCGCGCCTTTGATCGGCCGGCCGGGACGAGCAGATTGGAGCCCGCCGCGCGGACGAAGGGGCGCCCGACCTCGGGGCGCCCCTGTCGCGCCTCAGTCGCCCTCGTACCGCTTGAAGACGATCGCCCCGTTGTGGCCGCCGAGGCCGATATTGTTCGAGAGCGCGTAACGGATCGTCATCGGCGTCGCCTCGGTCACGACCCACAGGTCGCAGTCGGGATCCGGCTCCCGGTAGTTGATCGTCGGCGGCACGCACTGCTGGTCGACGGCCATGACCGTCGCCAGCGCCTCGAAGGCGCCGGCCGCCCCCATCATGTGACCGGTCATCGACTTGGTGCCGCTGATCGCAAGCTGCCGGGCGGACCCCGACGCGCGCTCGCCGAAGACCGCCCAGATGGCCTCCGTCTCGCGCTTGTCCCCGAGCGGCGTCGATGTGCCGTGTGGGTTGATCAGGTCGACCTCGTCGGCAGGGATGTCGCGACGGTCGAGCGCCATCTTCATCGCGCGCGCCGAGCCCGCGCCGTGCTCGACCGGCTGGATCATGTCCCAGCCGTCCGCCGCGGAGCCGTAGCCCGCCACCTCGGCGTAGACGTGGGCGCCCCGCGCGCGAGCGTGCTCGAGATCCTCGAGGAAGAGCCCGCCGGCACCCTCACCGAGCACGAACCCGTCCCGGGACGCGTCGAACGGTCGCGAGACCGACGAGAGCGGCTCCCCCGGCCGCGCGTTGCCGAGCCCCCGCATGTTGCCGAATCCGGCGTGGGCCACCTCGAGGAGCGGCGCCTCCGTGGAGCCTGAGATGACCGCGATGCAGTCGCCGCGGCGGATCGCCTCGGCGCCCTCCGCGACGTTGTGCGTGCCCGTCGCGCAGGCCGTCACGATGCACGCGTTGTGCCCGATCGCGCCGGTCTCGATGGCCAGCATCCCGGAGGCCGAATCGACAAGTGCGTTGGCGATGAACGTCGGCTGGACCCGCGCCGGGCCCTTCGACCGGAGCGTGTCGTAGTTGTCGATCATCAGCGTCTGGCCACCGGCCCCGGAGCCGAAGACGACGCCCACCTCGGTCCGGTTGGCGTCCGTGATCTCGAACCCGGAGTCAGCCAGCGCCTGCTTCCCGGCAGCGACCCCGAAGTGGAGGCTCGCTTCGCTGCGACGCGCGGCCTTGGCGTCCATCCACTCGGCCGGATCGAAGTCGCGGACCTCGCCACCCGCCTTCTGCTCGTAGCGGGATGCGTCGAACCGGGTGATCTCGCCGATCCCGGACACGCCGCGCATCAGGTTGTCCCAGGCGGTCTGCTTGTCGTTGCCGATGCTGCTGATCACACCGAGACCGGTGACGGCGACGCGGCGGTTGTAGTCGGGCTTGCGCACGGGCGTGGCTCCTCGGGGTGGGCGGCCGACCGGCCGCGGATCAGGTGGCGGTGGTGACGGCGTGGACGGGCACCGCGAGGCCCTCCGGTTCGGCCGGGTCGTCGACGGCAACGGCCGTGGCATCCGGGGCGATCCGCTTCACCAGCCCCGTGAGCACGCGACCCGGGCCGACCTCGACGAACGTCGAGACACCCTCGGCCAGCATGGCGCGGACCGCCGCGACCCAGTCGACGCCGGCGGTCAGGTGTTCGATCAGCTCGTTCCGGCAGGCCGCGCCGGTGGTCAGCCGGCGAGCATCGGCGTTGGCCAGCAGCGGCGGATCGGGGTCCGCGAACGCGACGTCGTCCAGCACCGCTCGCAGCCCCGCCGCGGCTTCTGCCATGAGTGGCGAATGCGCGGCCACGCTGACCGGCAGGACGATCGCCCTGCGCGCACCGAGCCGCCTGGCGATCTCGGTTCCGGCCTCGATCGCCCGCCGCTCGCCCGAGACGACGACCTGGCCCGGCGCGTTCCGGTTGGCGACGCCGAACACGCCGGCCCGCGAGGCCTCGTCGACGAGCTCCGGCAGGCGTGCCTCGTCGAGTCCGATGATCGCGGCCATCGCGCCGTCGCGACCGCTTCCGGAAGCCTGCATCCGGCGACCCCGCTCGCGGACGAGGCGAACGCCGTCCTCGAGCCGCAGCACGCCGGCCGCGACGAGGGCGCTGTACTGGCCCATCGAGTGCCCGGCCGCGAAGGCGGGGCGAGGCGCCTCGTCGCCCCACCGCTCGCGGAGCGCCTCGAGCATCGCGACCGACGTCGCGAGCAGGGCCGGCTGCGCGTTCTCGGTTCGGTCGAGCTGGTCCGCCGGTCCCTCCCAGGCAAGCCGGCTCAAGGGCTCGCCCACGGCGTCGTCGGCACGCGAGAACACCGCCGCCGCGGCGGCGGAGGCGACGGCGACGGTGCGGCCCATGCCGACGGACTGCGAGCCCTGCCCGGGAAACACCAATGCGACGCCGGTCATCTGACCTCGGGTGTGGAGTGGGGCGATTGTGCCTCGCTCCCGGGCCGCCTCGCGTGAACTGCTTGCGTATTTGCACCGACTTCCCACGACCCGGTACGCTCCGGCCGTGCCAATCGAACGCCGACGAGCCCGTCCTCGATCGCGCAGGGCGCCGCCGCGCCAGGTGATCGCCCGAACCTTCGAGGCGGACCTGTCGGCACCCGTCCTGGCCGCCGGTGCCCGGATCACGAACGTCCGCCAGATCTCCGAGCGGGTGGCGATGGGCCGGGCGCTGTGGCGCGAGCTCGTCGTCGGGTTCGCCTCCCAGCTCGGCGAGCTGCGCCTCGGGTTCACGCAGCTGGCGGCGCTCTACGTCCTGGCCGAGGGTCAGACCACGACCGTCTCGGACCTCGCCGACGCGATCGGCCGCTCGCCATCCGCGACGAGCAGGCTGGTCGATGGCCTCGTCCGACGCCGGTTCGTCGAGCGCCGGCCGGAGCGCGAGGACCGGCGTCAGCGGACCGTGTGGCTCACCCCGCGCGGTCACGCGGTGCTCCGGGTCGTCGACCGGGCAAGAGCTGACCAGTTCCTGTCCGCCGTGCGCCTGCTGCCGACCGCCGAGCGGACGCTGGTCGCGATGGGCGTGGCGGCGCTGGCGACCCATGCGCTCTCGCGGCGCGGCCGCCTCATCCGGGGGTCGACGCCCTAGCCGCGCGGCTGCACCGGGTCAGCTGCAGAAGCGGCGGACAACGTCGTACAGGACGGGAAGCCCCCAGCGCAGCGCTTCGAGGCTGACCCGCTCGTCGACGCCGTGGAACCGCTCGAGGAACCGCTCGTCCGGGTCGAGCCGGAGCGGCGAGAATCCGTACGTCGGAACCCCGAGGCGGGCCATGTGCTTCGCGTCCGTGGCGAACGGCGGCATCCCCGGCACCGGGATGCCGTCCGGGTCGTGGTCCCGGATCGCGGAGTCGAGGAGCGCGTAGAGCTCGGTATCGACGGGCGCCTCGACCGACGGTCCGGCGTTGGTCAGCTCGACGCGGCAGGCGCCGGCCAGGTCGCCGAGACGGCGCACGACCTCCGCCCGCATCGCCGGCTCGTCCGTGTCCGGCAGGAGGCGGCAGTCGATCGTGAGCTCCGCCTGGGCCGGGATGACGTTGTACTTCGTGCCGGCGTGCAGGATGTCCGGCGAGATGGTGTCGCGCAGGAGCGCGCGCGCCGCGCGGGCGTACATCGGCGTGCACAGGGCGGCGAGGGCGGCGTCGCTCGCCCGCGCGTCAGGGTCCGCGATGGCCCGGACGAGGCGGGCAACGTCTGGCGGGAGGCCGTTGGACGCGACGGCCAGGAAGCGTTCCATGACCGGCGTCGGGCGGGGCGGCCCGGGCTCCGCGAGGCGGCGCACGACCTCCGCGGCGAGGACCAGCGCGTTGTCCGGCCGGGGCATCGAGCCGTGGCCGGACGTCCCCCTGACGAGGATCCGGTAGACGGCGAAGCCCTTCTCGGCGACCTGGATGGGGTACAGGCGGCGCCCCGCCACGTCGAGCGAGACGCCGCCGCACTCGCTCAGCGCACCCGCGGCCTGCAGCCAGTCCGGTCGGTGGTCGACGAGCCACGAGATGCCCTCGTGACCGCCCGCCTCCTCGTCGGCGGTGGCGGCGAACAGCACGTCCCGGGTCAGCCCGGGAACCGGGTCCACCGCGGGATCACGGCCGACCTCGCGGGCCTCGTCCGCGAGCAGCCGGATGACGGCCAGCTGCATCGCGGCCGTCCCCTTCATGTCGACCGCGCCGCGGCCCCAGACGTAGCCGTCGGCGACGTCGCCCCCGAACGGGTCGTGCGTCCAGCCGTCTTCCGGCGCCGGGACGACGTCGAGGTGCGAGAGGAGGAGGAGCGGCTCGCCGCCCGTCCCGTCGCCCCTCAGCCGAGCGCCGACCGACCCGCGGCCCGGATACGGCTCGACGATCTCAGGCCGAAGCCCGGCCTCCGCCAGGTGCGCCGCGATGGCGCGCGCCGCCTGGAGCTCGCCGTCGCCGTCCGGGGGCGCGGGCGGGTTGACGGACCGGATCCTGATCAGCGCACGGAGCATTCCGACGAGGTCGCGGTGCGCGCGCTCCCAGGCCGCCGCGTCGACGCCGGCGGACGGGCGGGGAAGCGTGGTCTTCACCTGCCGCCGGTCATCAGGATGGCGAGCGCGCCGAGCACGAAGCCGGCGAGCGTTACGGCGATGACCATGACCAGCAGGAGGCGGAGCAGCCGGCGCTCCTCGCGCCGCCCCTGCTCGGGATCCGGGTCGTGCCCGCCGGGGATGTACGGCGCATCGAGGCCCTTGGCGCGCGCCAGCTCGGCGCGCGGATGGTCGTAGGCGGCAGGGTCGGCCGGGAGCCGCGCGGGGCGAGGCTGTGCGACGGGTGGCACGGACACCGAACCCGCCGCGTCGTCCGGGTCGGGTCGCGCGTCGGTCATGTGGCCATGATGCCGGAGCACGCGCCGGCGCAACCGGCGAGCTCGGGCGCGGGACGGCGGCGGGTTCGCGCGCGCCCGCCGAGTCCGAGGCGGCGGCCCCCGCGGGCGGCGGCCCTCACCCCCTCACCCGTCACGCGACCGCCACGCGGTCACGGCGACCCCCGGGCGGTCAGCCGCCGGAAC
>JAUJOH010000012.1:11084-61095 GCA_030447745.1 Chloroflexota bacterium
CCGGGCGGTCAGCCGCCGGAACGCCGCGGCGGCGAAGCGGCGAGTCCCACCCGCGCCGAACCCGTGCCGGAACGCGAGTTGCGGCACGGCCGGCGAGTTGCGGCACGGCCGGCGAGTTCCGGCTCCCATCGGCCGGCCCGACGCCGACGCTCACCCCCAGCCGTCGCGGAGCGGCGTGGCCACCTCGGCCGCGACGGTCCGCAGCGCCTCCGGTCCGGCCGCCGCCGGGATCGCGAGCACGACGTGAGCGGCTCCCGCGGCCACGAGCGCGCGGGCCGTCTCGACCGCCTCGCGACGCGCCGCCGCGTCGCCGCCCACGCTGACCTGGCCGGCGAACACAAAGCCGGCCGGGTCACGACCGGCCGCGTCGATCGCGCGCAGCACCGCCTCCCGCCTGTCGCGCAGATAGGCGACGTCGCCGGCGCGGTCGCCCGGCATGATCCAGCCGTCGCCGGCGCGCGCCGCGAGCGCGATGCCGCGCGGCTTCTGGCCGCCGAGCCAGATGGGCGGGCCGGCGGGACGCTGCGGGGTCGGCTCGTTCAGGGCGCCATCGAGCGGGTAGAACGGATCCGGTCGCGAGACGCCGGGCAGTGTGGCAGCCTCCGCCGAGAAGAGCGCCTTGAGCACGTCGACCGCCGACTCGAGCCGGTCGATCCGCTCGCGGATCGGCGGCAGCGGGATCCCGAAGTCGGTGTGCTCGCGTTCGTGCCACCCGGCGCCCAACCCGACGATGAAGCGACCCCCGGTCGCGTGGTCGAGGACCGTGGCCGCCTTGGCGAGGACCGCCGGGTGGCGGAAGGTGTTGGCGAGGACGCCGTGGCCGATCCACTTGCCGGGGACCCGGTGGGCGAGCGTCGCCGCGAGCGTGAGCGCCTCCCACGACGCACCGCCGTGCGCCTGGCGCGGGTCGGTCAGGTGGTCGTTCATCCAGCCGGCGTCGAACACGTCGAGCTCGCCGGCCAGCGCCCACGTCGCATCGAGCGTCTCCCAGTCGACGTCCTGCGGCGAGGTCTTGAAACCGATCCGGCCGCCCGGAGTGCCGCCCGTCGGCGACGCGCGCCGGTCGGCGATCATCGTGCGGCGCGAGCGAGCCGCTCCGCCAGGCGAGGACCGGTGGTCACCGCGCCCGCGGACGCCGAGCTCACGAGCGCCGCGTACTTGGCCAGCACGCCGGAGCGGTAGCGCAGCTGGGGCGGCGACCACCGCCCGGCCCGCCGCGCGATCTCGCCCGCGTCGATCTCGAGCTCGAGCACGCGCCGGTCGACGTCGATGACGATCGTGTCGTTCTCCTCGACCAGCGCGATCGGCCCGCCGAGCGCCGCCTCGGGCGCGACGTGACCGACCATCAGCCCGTGCGTCCCGCCGCTGAACCGGCCGTCGGTCAGCAGCGCGACCGACTCGCCGAGACCCTCGCCGACGAGCGCGGCGGTCACCCCGAGCATCTCGCGCATGCCGGGCCCGCCGGCCGGGCCCTCGTAGCGGATCACGACGACGTCGCCGGGAACGATCCGCTGCGACTTGACCGCCTCGAAGCAGTCCTCCTCGGACTCGAAGACCCGCGCCGGGCCGCGGTGGTAGAGGCGCTCGTGGCCCGCCAGCTTGACCACGCAGCCGTCTGGCGCGAGCGACCCGCGCAGGATCGCCAGCCCGCCGTTTGGCTTGAGCGGCCGGTCGATCGGCAGGACGACCTGCTGGCCCGCCGTCTCGGTGGCCGCGTCCGCGACCTCGGCGATCGTCCGGCCGTCGACCGTGGCGGCGTCCCCGTGGAGCTTCCCCTCGCGCAGCAGCTCGCGCATGACGAGCCCGACGCCGCCCGCGTCGTACATGTCCGACGCCGTGAATCGGCCGCCGGGTCGCATGTCCGCGATGAGCGGCGTGCGGTCGGCGATGGCGCCGAAGTCGTCGATGTCGAGGCCGATCCCGAACTCGTGCGCAAGGGCCAGCAAGTGGAGCACGCCGTTCGTCGACCCGCCGGTCGCCGCGACCGAAGCGATGCCGTTCTCGAGCGCCCGACGGTCGACGATCTCCGACGGTCGCCGGTCGTCGCGGACCAGGTCCATGACGATCTCGCCCGCCCGTCGGGCGGCGTCGTCCTTGGCCGGGTCCTCGGCCGGGATGCCGTTGAGCCCGCCCGGTGACAGGCCGATGAACTCCATGGCGGTGGCCATCGTGTTGGCGGTGTACTGCCCGCCGCACGCGCCGGCGCCCGGGCACGCCGCGCTCTCGATCGCGTACAGCTCGTCCGCGTCGATCTTCCCCGCCCGATATGCGCCGACCGCCTCGAAGACCGACACGATCGTCAGGTCGCGGCCCTGGTACGTGCCGGGATAGATCGTCCCGTTGTAGAGCACGAGCCCCGGCACGTCGAGGCGGGCGAGGGCCATGGCGGCGCCGGGGATCGTCTTGTCGCATCCCACGAGGCACACGAGCCCGTCGAGCAGGTGGCCGCGCACGACGAGCTCGATCGAGTCGGCGACGACCTCGCGGGAGACGAGGGAGGCCTTCATCCCCTCGGTGCCCATCGAGACGCCGTCCGCCACCGCGATCGTGTTGAACTCCATCGGGGTCCCGCCGGCGGCCATGATGCCGGCCTTGACCGACTCGGCCAGCCGCCGCTGGTTGAGGTTGCAGGGCATCGTCTCGATCCACGTGGTCGCCACGCCGACCAGTGGCTTCGCGAGGTCGTCGTCGCTGAAGCCCACGGCCTTGAGCATCGCCCGGGCCGGCGCCCGGTCCGGCCCGTCGGTCAGCCGCGAGGAATGGCGCTTCGCGGGATGCGCCGGGGCGGCGTAGGGAAGGGAGGGTTTCAGCATCGGGGTCCTCGGTCCAGCTGACGGTCAGGAAAGTGTAGGTGCGCGACGCTCGGGCGGCCGCTGTACCGGGCACCGCTGTCCGCCGCACGACCGGTCCCCAGCCGCCGCTCCACGACCGCCCGCAGCGGCTCGAGGCCCAGCGCACCCTGCCCCAGGATGGCGTCGTGGAAGGCCCGGATGTCGAACCGGCTGCCGAGCCCTGCCCTGGCCGCCTCGCGAAGGCGGAGCATCTCCAGCTGGCCGATCTTGTAGGCCAACGCCTGCCCGGGCCAGACGATGTAGCGGTCGACCTCGTTGGCGATGTTGTTCGGGGCGAGGGCGGTGTGGTCGGTCATGTAGTCGATCGCCTGCTGGCGCGTCCAGCCAAGGGCGTGCATCCCCGTGTCGACGACGAGCCGACAGGCTCGCCAGCCGTCGAAGGACAGGATCCCGATCCGGTCGAGGTCGCCCGAGTAGAGCCCCATCTCGTCCGACAACCGCTCCGTGTACAGGCCCCAGCCCTCGAAGAACGCGGTGGGCCCGAGATGCTTCCGGAACTCCGGCAGCTCGGTCAGCTCCTGGCCGATCGCGATCTGGAGGTGATGACCGGGGATCGACTCGTGATACGCCAGCGTCTCCGCCTCATACCGGGGCCGCGTCTCCGGCGCGTACGTGTTGACGAAGTACTGGCCCGGACGCGACCCGTCGACCGCCGGCTGCCGGTAGTAGGCGATCGTCGAGTGCTTCTCCTCGTGGGCGCCCATCCGGACGACGGCGCAGTCCCTCGTCGGCAGCAGGCCGAACCACTCGGGGACCGCCTCCTGAGCACGGGCCAGTGCAGACCGCGCCTTCTCGTACACCTCGTCGCGGGTCGTGAAGTACAGCGCCGGGTCGGAGCGCAGCCGCTCGAGGATCGCCGGCCGGCCGCGCACCCCGAGCACCCGTGCGCCGAGCTCCTCGAGCTCCGCGTCGATCCGCTCGACCTCGGCCAGGCCGAGGGCATGGACCTGCTCCGCCGGGAGGTCGAGCGAGGTGTGGACACGGATCAGCGCGGCGTACGCCTCCGCGCCACCGGGCAGGTGCGCGATCCCCGGCCGGTCGTCCGGCCGGGCACCCGGAAGCACCTCGTGCTCGACGACCTGCCCGTAGCGGGCGAGCGCCGGCCGGAAGGCTTCGCGCACCGCGTCGGCGAGACCCTCCCGGAAGGCGTCCCGTTCTGATGCCGGCCAGTCCGGACGTTCGACGCGGGCGGGCGCGAGGAGCGGCAGTTCTTCGTCCGGCCGGGCGAGCGTGTCGCGGATCTCCTCGATCACCTTCTCGGCGGGCGTGCGCACGGCGACGAGGCCGGCGGCGAGGCCCGCGCGCAGGTTCGTGGCGTGCTGGTCGAGCCACGGTCCGAGTGCCCGCCACCGGGCGACCATCGCGCGGCCCTGCTCGACGGTCGCGACGGGCTGGAAGGCCTCCAGGTCGAGCGCCAGGATGTGCGGTCCCTCGAGGGGATCCACGGACCAGTAATGGAGGCCCGCCTGGAGCTGCGCGTGCTCGCTCGCGAGCTCCGCCAGCAGCGCCTCGACGGTCACCGCATCCGACTCCCCGAGGGCGGAATGGTGGAGCGCCCGCGCCCCCTCGACGAAGCTCTGGATGGTCGAGCGCCGCGCCTCGATCGCTTCCGGCGACACATCGTCGAGGCGATCATCGAAGCGGCGGTCGCCGATCGACGTGGCTGCGGTCGGGTTCGCCGCCAGCCACCAGCTCCAGAACTCTGCCGCCAGCCGGCCGAGCTCCTCGCCGGCCTTCGTCCGGTCCGTCATCGCGGCATCGTAGCGGGGCGGCATCGTAGCGGGCGCTCGGCGAAACCGGGTGGCCGAGCAGCCCGCCGGGGGCCGCCCGCGCCGCTTACGGTCCGGCCGTGCGCGGACGTCAGCGCAGGCAGGCGCCGGTCTCGACGGCCTCGGTCCGGCCGATCCCCGGCGTGACCCGCGCCGCGACCGCCGTCGGACTCAGCGCGTAGCCCACCTCATCGTCGGTCCGCGCCTCGGCGAAGACGACGCCGCCGACCGTGCCGTCGGTCAGCACCAGGGGGCCGCCGCTGTTCCCTCGCTCGACCTCGACCCGGAGCTCGAGGATCGGCCGGCTCACCCGGTCCTGGCCGTAGATGTCACGGCCCTGCGCCGGGTAGGCATCCGTGACGGCCGCCGCCACGACGGTGAGCGGGCCGCCGCCCGGAAAGCCGAGCGCGGCGGCGACGGCGCCACGCCGCGGGTCCTCCGTCGCGAACTCGAGCGGCGCCGCGGCCAGCTGGGGCACCCACACGAGCGCAACGTCCAGGTCCGGGTCGAACACCACGACGGACGCGTCGTAGAGCTGGCGGCCGAGCCCCACGCGGACCGCCCGTCCGCCCGCGACGACGTGCGCGTTGGTGACGACGTACTGGCCGGCGACGGCGAACCCGCTGCCGGTGGAGATTCCCTCGCAGGTTCGCGCCGTGATCTTCACGGTGCTTGCCGCGGCGACCGCGGCGATCGCCCGGGCGCGGGGGTCGTCCGGTCGGTCGACCGGTTCTGCCGGCAGTGGCTCGAGGCCGATGAACACCTCCGGCAGCCGCGATGCGTCGAGGAGACGGCCGAGCCCGACGGCGATCTCCGTGGCCGGCGGTAGCACTCGGGCGAGCGACCGGACGGCGGTCGAGGTCTGGGCCTGTGCGGCAAGGGACGGCACCGGACCGGCCGCGAGCAGACCGCCGGCCAGCCACACGATCAGCAGTGCCTGCGCCGCGCCGAAGATCCCACCCGCGGCCCGGTCGACCGTCCCGAGCACGCCGCCACCGAGCGCCCGCCCGGCCGCGCGCCCGGCAGCCGACCCCAGGCCCTCGCCGAGACCGACCAGCACGAGGAGCCCCGCGAGGACGGCGATGGCACGGCCGGCAGGGTCGAACGTCGCGAGCCAGCCCTCGACGAACGGGAGGGCGACGATCGCGACGGCGGCGCCGGCGACGGCGCCGGCAAGTCCGCCGATCTGCGGCAGCGCGCCGGACCGGAACCCGAGCAAGACCGCGACGACGAGCAGGACGACCGCGCCGGCGTCGAAGAGGTTCACCGACGGATCGTCCCACACCCCGCCGGAGGCCCCGCGGGCGGCAGGACGCCCGGGTGGCAGGGCGTCCTGGGGCCGTTGCCGCGGGTTCGATCGACTCCAGAACGTCAGCCGACGGTGAAGACGACGGGTTCCGTCATGCCGCCCTCGGCGACGACCGTGTACTGACCCGGCGGGAGCTCCCCGAGCTCGATCGTCGTCGCCTTCTGGATCGCGATCTCGATGCACGCCACGTCGCCGCCGGCTCCGCCCTCCGTCAACGAGACGGTGAACGTGTTGCCCTCCCGCTCGACCGCGACCGAGTCGAGAACATGGCATGGCTCGACGCCGCTCCACCACGTCGCGACCAGCGTCACCGTCCGCCCTTGGACATTCGCTTCGATCGACTCGATCGGCACGGGACGCGGGTTGTTCGTCCCGGGCTTCGGAAAGACGAGCTTAGGCCCGCCGCCACCGGGCACTCCGCCACCGCCGCCGATCACACCGGTGTCCGGCGCCTCGCTCGCCGGCACACGCCCACCCGGCTCACCGGTGCGTGCGGGCGCGGAGGCGCCGGGACTGCCCGGAGATCGTGAGGCGCTGCCGGCGGTCGCGCCGCTGCTGCAGCCGGCCGCAATCGTGGCGAGGAGGAGTCCGACAAGGAGCGCGGATGTTGCGTTCATCATGGGCGCCAGACGGGGGACGAGGGTCGCTGGTTCCCGCGCGGCGCGCGGCGGCCACGATCGAACGGCGGACCGCCGGCTGGGCCGGCGCACGCCCGCCGACGTGGCCCGAACGTCGGCGGCCTCAGGCGGTCGCGGTGCCCGAGCGGGTGTCGACGCGTGGCGGATGGGCCGCCTCCCAGGCGGCGATGGCGTCCTGGTTCCGGAGGAGGTATCCCAGCTCGTCGGTCCCCGCGAGCAGCATCATCCGGGCGAAGGGATCGACGTCGAACGACAGGTCCTCGTCACCGGGCAGGTGAACGAGCTGCGTCTCGAGATCGACGGTCAGCTCGAGGTCCGGATCGGCCGCCACCATGGCGAACAGGCGGGCGTGCGTCTCGGCCGGCACGGCGATCGGCAGCAGCCCGTTCTTGAGCGAGTTGCTCCGGAAGATGTCGGCGAAGGAGGTCGACAGGATGGCCCGGAGCCCCCACGCGGTCAGCGCCCACGGCGCGTGCTCGCGGGACGAGCCGGCGCCGAAGTTGTCGCCCGCGAGCAGGATCCGCCGGCCGGCCATCTCGGATCGGTCGAGCACGAATCGCGGCTCCTTGAGCGAGCCGTCCTCCTCGAACCGCCAGTCGCGGAACAGCGCCTCGGCCAGGCCGTTCTTGTCCGTCACCTTGAGATACCGGGCCGGAACGATCTGGTCCGTGTCGACGTTCTCGGCGGGCAGGGGGATCACCCGGCTGGTGAACGTCCCGAACGGCTGGCGCACCGCTCAGCGGCCACCGACGGTGGCCGCCGTGTCGATGCCGGGCAGCGTCCGCGGATCCGTCACCACGCCGGAGATGGCGCTGGCGGCCGCGGTCAGCGGCGACGCGAGGAGCGTCCGCCCGCCCTTGCCCTGCCGACCCTCGAAGTTGCGGTTCGACGTGCTGATGGCGTACTGCCCGGGCGTCAGCTGGTCGCCGTTCATCGCGATGCACATCGAGCAGCCGGCCTCGCGCCACTCGGCTCCGGCGGCGGAAGACATCCGCCAGGCCCTCCTGCTCTGCCTCGCGCTTCACCTCGTCCGATCCGGGCACGACCATCACGCGGACACCCGTCGCGACGCGCTGGTCGCGCAGCACGTGCGCAGCCAGGCGCAGGTCGCTGATCCGGCCGTTGGTGCAGGACCCGATGAAGACCACGTCGACGGGCTGCCCGAGGATCGCCTGACCGGGGCGCAGGTCCATGTACTCCGAGCGCGCGCTCGAGCGCGCCGTTGGGAGGCGTCCGCCTCGTGGTCAGGCGAAGGGACGAGGCCCGTGATCGGGATGCCCATGCCGGGGTTGGTGCCGTACGTGACCATCGGCTCCAGGGCCGACGCGTCGATCGTGATCGCGCGGTCGTACGTGGCGCCGTCGTCCGTCGGCAGGCGGCGCCAATGGTCCACTGCCGCGCCCCAGTCGGCGCCCTGGGGGCGTGGCTGCGTCCGTGCAGGTACTCGAAGGTTGTGTCGTCCGGCGCGATCAGGCCCGCCCTGGCGCCACCCTCGATCGACATGTTGCAGATCGTCATCCGCTGCTCCATCGAGCCCGCGGATCGCCTCGCCGGTGTACTCGAAGACGTGCCCGGTCCCGCCGCCGACGCCGATCCGGGCGATCAGGGCCAGGATGATGTCCTTGCTGCTGACGCCGGGCGCGAGACGGCCGTCGACCCGACCTCGTACGTCTTCCGGACGGCGCTGGCAGCGTCTGGGTGGCGAGGACCATCTCGACCTCGCTCGTCCCGGATCCCGAACGCCAGCGCGCCGAACGCCCGTGCGTGCTCGTGTGCGAGTCGCCGCAGACGATCGTCATCCCGGGCTGCGTGAGCCCGAGCTGGGGCCCGATCACGTGCACGATGCCCTGTTCAGGCGAGCCGATCCCGTGGACTGGAATGCCGAACTCCGCGCAGTTCCGCTCGAGCTGCTCGATCTGGAGCCGCCGCCATCGCGTCGAGGATCGGCAGGTTCCGCGGGTGGGTCGGGATGCTGTGTCCGCGGTCGCGACGGTCTGGCCGGGGCGGCGGACGGTGAGCCGCGTGCGCGGAGAGCGGTGAACGCCTGGGGGCTCGTCACCTCGTGGATGAGGTGCAGGTCGACGGCCAGGACGGCGGGCGCACCCGGCTCCTCCGCGACGACGTGGTCGTCCCAGATCTTCTCGACGAGGGTGCGCGGGGTGCTCGGCGTCGTGGGCATCGCCATCCGGCCTGCGGTTGAGGGGGATTCAGGCTAGCACATGACTCGTCGAGTTCCGGGTCGACCCGCGTCCGCCGGGTGAGGCGGCCGGCGACGGCGACAACACCGTGGCGACGACGGCACCAGCGGCGGCGCCAACACGGCGGATGCCGCCACGGGAGACGCGACCGGCTCCGGCGGCGAGACGGGTGACGACACCAGAGCCTAGGCACTGACTCAGCCGGGTACATTCCGCCTCGCCCCCGGGGGTCGCGAGAGGCACCGCCGACGGCTGTGCCTCTTTCGTTGTGCGCTGAGTTTCGTGGGGGCGGGCGCCGCGTGCGCCGTCATGCCCTTGGACGATGAGCGACGATGAGAGTCTTCTCATGTCAGTCCAACGCCGTATTAAGGAACGAGGCGGACGGTCCTCCGGTGAACGAGCTCCGCGCCGAACCGTGGCCGACGTGATGCGGGCGTCGGCCGGTGTGCTGGATCGGGCGTCGTCCTCCGTGCCGGGCACCACGATGCGCGGTCGGTTCCGCCGTCGGGTCCTCACGTTCCTCGGCGGCATTCGGCTGCGGCTGGTGTGGTGGTTCATCGTCGTCCTCGCGCTCGCGACGGCGGGTTCGGTGATCCTTGTCCGCCAGGTGCTCGTCCAGCGACTCGACGCCCGGATCGAGGCGGACCTCGTGCAGGAGGTCGACGAGATCCGGCGCCTGGCGGGCGGAAACGATCCCGCGACCGGCGAACCGTTCGGCGACCGGGTTGACCGGATCTTCGACGTCTTTCTGGAGCGGAACATCCCGGCCGAGCACGAGTCGCTCCTGACGTTCGTTGACGGACGGCTCCACGGGTACAGCCCCCACGACGAGGTCACGCCACTCGGCGAGGTCCATTCGCCGTATCCGCTCCAGGACGACCCGGGCCTGATCGCCCGATGGGCAACCCTCGATGAGTCGGAGCGGGGCCGGGCCGACACGCCGGTGGGTGCCATCGAGTACGCGGCCGTTCCCTTCCGCGTCGACGGCGATCCCCGCGGCGTCTTCGTCGTGGCGAACTTTCGCGACCTCCAGCGTGCCGACACCGATGCCGCGTCCCTGGCGGCTGCGATGGTCGGACTCGTCATGCTCCTGATCGGCTCGACGCTCGCGATCAGGCTCGCGGAGCGGATCCTCGCGCCCGTTCGGCTGGTCACCCGGACGGCGCGCTCCATCTCGGAGACGGATTTCAGCAGGCGGATCCCGGTCCGCGGGTACGACGAGATCTCCGAGCTGTCCGCGACATTCAACGACATGCTCGAGCGGCTGGAATCGGCCTTTGCGACTCAACGTCGCTTCATCGACGACGCCGGCCACGAGCTCCGGACGCCGATCACGGTCATCCGGGGGCATCTCGAGGTCATGGGCGAGGATCCGGAGGACCGTCGCCGCACGCTGGAGCTTGTCGCCGACGAGCTCGAGCGCATGAGCCGGATGGTCGACGACCTCCTCACGCTGGCACGAACCGAGCGACCAGATTTCCTTCGTGCCCGGGTGGTCGACATCGACGAGCTGACGTCCCGCATGCTCGACACCGCTCGCGGGCTTGCCGCCCGGGACTGGCGCCTCGACGCCCGGGCGACCGGACGCGCCGTCGTCGACGAGCAGCGGCTCATGCAGGCCGTCCTGCAGCTGGCCGCCAACGCCGTGCGCCACACGACACCCGATGACGCGATCGCCATCGGCTCATCGCTCGGCGGCGGCGAGCTGCGCGTCTGGGTCCGAGACACGGGGCCGGGTGTTCCCGCCCAGGAGCGCGAGCGCATCTTCGAGCGCTTCTACCGAGGCCGATCGGGCTACCGACGGTCCGACGGGGCGGGTCTCGGGCTGTCGATCGTCCAGGCCATCGCGGAGGCGCATGGCGGCCGGGTCGACCTCGACAGCCAGCCGGGACAGGGGGCGACGTTCACGGTGGTCCTCCCGGCACGGATCCCGGAGGACGCCGCATGAGACGCATCCTCATCGCCGAGGACGAGCCCCGGATCGCTTCATTCGTCGAGAAGGGGTTGCGCGCAAACGGCTTCACGACGACGGTGACCGACGATGGACGCGACGCCCTCCTGCTCGCGGACTCCGATGACTTCGATCTGCTGATCCTCGACGTCGGGCTGCCCGGTCGCGACGGGTTCAGTGTCCTCCGCGAACTGCGGGCGCGCGGTCGACGCCTGCCGATTGTGATCCTGACGGCGCGCGACAGCGTGGAGGACACCGTGGCAGGTCTCGAGGGCGGCGCCGACGACTATGTGCCGAAGCCGTTCCGGTTCGAGGAGCTGCTCGCTCGAGTGCGGGCACGTCTCCGGGAGGACGGCGCCCCGGAGACGACGGTGATCCGGGTCGGGGAAGCCGCGCTCGACCTGCGCACCCGGCGGCTAACGGTCGGCGCAAGAACCGTCGAGCTGACCGCTCGGGAGTTCGGGCTGGCCGAGATGTTCTTCCGCCACCCGAACCAGGTCCTGAGCCGGGAGCAGCTGCTGAGCCACGTCTGGGGCTACGACTATGACCCCGGATCGAACGTCGTCGACGTGTATGTCCGGTACCTCCGACAGAAGGTGGGCGAAGCGCGGATCACGACCGTGCGCGGCATGGGCTACCGGCTGGAGGGGTCCGGCGACGGCGACGGCGGGGTCACTCACGCCTCGTAGCGACGACGACTCTGCCGCTGCGGTCCAGGTCCAGGTGCGGGTGGTTGCGCGATCACCGAGGGGTGCGTAGACTGCGCGGACACCTCGGGCCCTCAGGTCCCGGGTGATGTCAGTGGAGTCCACCTTGGGTCGGTTCGAGGATCGGGATCGCCGCCGCGTCGCCATCGCTGTCACCAGCGACGGCCGGCGCCTCCAGGTGCCCCTCGATGACCGCGACCTCGGCGACGGATCGCTCGGCGGCTTGGTCCGCTCGCTTCTTCTCGGCCTTGAGAGCCTTCTCCGGCTTCTCATTACCGGCTCCCGGCGGGAGAACGGAGGAACGCGGACGGACGGGCGGCACTAGGGCGCCAGACCACCGAAGACCGAAGGGACCCTCGCCGGGTGGCGAGGGTCTTGTTGTATGTCCGGCATGTTCGGGCAGGGAAGGGACCACCGATTGACGACGACCGAGAGGACGGGAGCGCCGGCGCCCGATCCGGCCACGACCAGGCACAGCCACGTGCCGGGCGACGGCTCCGCCGGAGCGGCGGCCGTCGAGCGCGCGCGCCGCGAGATGCTGAACGACGCCCGGCCGCGCCGTCGGACCCGGATCGGCGCCGACGTCCTGTGCGAGGCGCTCCTCCGTCAGGGCGTCGACGTCTTCTTCAGCTACCCGGGCGGTGTCATCCTGCCGCTGTACGACGTGCTCGGCGACTACCCGGAGCTGCGCCACGTGCTCGTGCGCCACGAGCAGGGCGGGGCCCACGCGGCCGACGGCTACGCGCGCGTCACGGGGCGCGTGGGCGTCTGCATGGGCACGTCGGGGCCGGGCGCGACCAACCTCGTGACGGGGATCGGCACAGCGCTCCTCGACTCGGTCCCGATGGTGGCGATCACGGGCAACGTGCCCAGTGCGCTGCTCGGCAAGGACGCGTTCCAGGAGATCGACATCAACGGCATCACGCTGCCGATGACGAAGCACAACTACCTCCTCCGCGACGCGGATGACCTCCCGCGCGTGGTCGCCGAGGCGTTCCACATCGCGCGGACCGGACGCCCGGGGCCCGTCCACATCGACATCACCAAGGACGCGCTGCAGCAGGAGACGCAGGTCGAGCATCCCACCCCCGAGGAGGTTGTCGCCGGGCTGCCCGGGTTCCGCCCCAACCTCGACGGCCACCCGCGTCAGCTCAAGCTCGCGGCGGCGGAGATCGCCCGCGCGAAGCGGCCCATGATCCTGGCCGGTCACGGCGTCCTCCATGCCGAGGCATGGGACGAGCTCCGCGAGCTCGCCGAAAAGGTCCAGATCCCCGTCGCCCATACGCTGCTCGGCATCGGGGCGATCGACGAGACGCATCCGCTCAGCTACGGCTACATGGGGATGCACGGCTGGAAGCACGTCAACCGGGCGATCCAGTCGGCCGACCTCCTCCTCGCGATCGGGATGCGCTTCGACGACCGGGTGACCGGCAACGTCCGGACCTACGCGCCATACGCCCGGATCGTCCACGTCGACATCGACCCGGCCGAGATCGGCAAGAACGTGGCGGTCGAGGTGCCGATCGTCGGCGACGCGAAGCGCGTCCTGAAGGCGCTGACGCCGCTGGTCTCCGCGGTTGAGCCCGCAGCGCGTCGGGAGTACCTCGACCAGCTGGCCGAATGGCGGCGTGAGTCGGAGGGCTCGAGCTGGCACGGGTCGGGCGCCTGGCGGGATGGTCTCCTCTCCGCCGACTTCGTCGTCCAGCGGATCGGCGAGCTGTCCGGTCACGCCGGGACGTACGTGGCCGATGTCGGCCAGAACCAGATGTGGCTCGCCCGTTACACGGGCTTCCGGGAGCCGAACCAGCACGTCTCGTCCGGGGGCCTCGGGACGATGGGCTTCAGCGTGCCGGCGGCGATGGGCGCCGCGCTCGGCCGGCCGGACCGCGAGACCTGGGCGATCACCGGCGACGGCGGCTTCCAGATGACGTTTCAGGAGCTGATGACGCTCGTCCAGGACCGGATCCCGGTAAAGATCGCGGTCTTCGACAACAAGAAGCTCGGGATGATCCGCCAGTGGCAGGAGATCATCTACGCCGGCAACTACCACTCGGCGACGCTCCTCGGGCCGGACTACCTGAAGCTCGCCGAGGCGTTCGGCATCCCGGCCTGGAAGGCGACCACGCCCGGCGAGGTCGACGACACGATCCGGGCCGCGCAGGCCGTCGACGGGCCCGCGCTGATCTGGTTCGAGATCGCCGAGGGGCAGAACGTCTTCCCGATGATGCCGGCCGGCAAGGGCCTGTCCGACCTGATCGAGAAGTGGGACGGGCCGGACGAGTGAAAATCCTCGGGCCAATGGCGTCGCGGCGCTCCGCCTTGGACCTCGGAGGGCGATACGCGCATGAGCACTGAGGGTGCCGATGACGGCCGCGTGCCTGCGGGTGCCCATCAGGCGCCGGCGCACACCGTGCCACCGCCGCGGGCGCTGCCGGGGAGCGGCGACAACCGGCGCCACGTCCTCGTGGCCATCGTCCTCAACAAGCCGGGCGTCCTCAACCGGGTGGCGTCGTTGATGCGCGCCCGGAACTTCAACATCGACTCGCTGGCCGTGTCGCACACGGACCAGCCGGACATCAGCCGGATGACGATCACCCTTCACGGCGACGACGTCGCGGTCGAGCAGGCGGCCAAGCAGCTCTACCGGTTGATCGATGTCCTGAAGGTGCAGGACGTCACCAGCGAGCCGACCATCGAGCACGAGCTGGCGCTCGTGAAGCTCCGCGCGACCGACTCGAACCGGGGCGAGATCCTGAGGCTGGTCGAGCTGTCGAAGGGCCGCGTGGTCGATGTCGCGCCGGACGCGGTGGTCGTCGAAGTCACGGGGTCGGAGGCCGAGGTCGACACGTTCGCCTCGCTCGTGCGGCCGTACGGGATCAAGGAGCTGGTTCGAACGGGGGCCGTCGTCATGGCGCGCGGCTCGCAGTCGATCGAGGAATCCTCGGGGCGATGGCGTCGCGGAGCTCCGGCTCGCGCCTCGGAGCGCGATACCCAGGACATCGTTGAGGGTGGCAACCCACTGGAGGCAGGAAACCGATGACTGCGCGGATGTACTACGACGCCGATGCCGACCCGGCGGCGCTCGAAGGCAAGACCGTGGCCGTCATCGGCTACGGCAGCCAGGGGCACGCCCACGCGCAGAATCTGCGGGACAGCGGGATCGACGTCGTCGTGGGGCTCGCGCCGGGTTCGAAGAGCCGGCGCCCGGCGGAGGAGGCCGGGCTTCGCGTGGCGGACGTCGCCGACGCCGTGCGCGAGGCGGACGCGATGATGATCGCGGTGCCGGACACGGCTCAGAAGAGCGTCTACGACGCGGACATTGCGCCGAATCTCCGGCCGGGCCAGCTCTTGATGTTCGCCCATGGGTTCAACATCCACTTCGGCCGGATCGACCCGCCGGGTGACATCGATGTCGGGATGGTCGCCCCCAAGGGCCCCGGCCACCTGCTCCGCAGCGTCTACCAGCAGGCGGGCGGCGTGCCGGCGCTGTTCGCGGTCCACCGCGACGCCTCCGGTACGGCCCGGGCGCGGGTCCTCGCCTACGCCCGAGCGATCGGGTCGACCCGCGCCGGCGTGCTCGAGACGACCTTCAAGGAGGAGACCGAGACCGACCTCTTCGGCGAGCAGGCGCTGCTGTGCGGCGGCGTCTCGGCGCTCGTCAAGTCCGCCTTCGAGACGCTCGTCGAGGCCGGCTACCAGCCCGAGCTCGCGTACTTCGAGACGATGCACGAGCTGAAGCTGATCGTCGACCTGATGTACCGGGGCGGCCTCAACTTCATGCGGTTCAGCGTCAGCGACACCGCTGAATACGGCGACTACGTCTCCGGGCCGCGGGTCACGGAGGGCGCCAAGGCCGCGATGCGCGACGTGCTGGCCGACATCCAGTCCGGCTCGTTCGCGCAGCGCTGGGTCGGCGAGATCGAGTCCGGTGGCGCCGAGTTCCAGCGTCTTCGCGAGCAGGACCGGAACCACCAGATCGAGCAGGTGGGCGCGGCGCTCCGCGCGAAGATGCCGTTCGTCGACCCCGTCGTCGTGGAGGCGGGTCAGGCCCAGGCGACGGCGTCCGGCGCCGCCCGGTCGAGCGCCGGCGCGGAGTCGGCGCGTTGAGCGGAGGCGTCGCCGGCCCGGGCGTCGTCCGGGACCACGTCCGGATCTTCGACACCACGCTCCGCGACGGCGAGCAGGCGCCCGGCGCGGGCCTCACGGCGGCCGAGAAGCTGGAGGTCGCCCGCCAGCTCGCCCGGCTCAAGGTCGACGTGATCGAGGCCGGCTTCCCCGCCGCGTCCGACGGCGACTTCGAGGCCGTCCGCCGGATCGCACAGGAGACCAGAGGCGCGGTCGCCGTCGCCGCCCTCGCCCGTTGCCGGGACGGCGATCCGCAGCGCGCGATCGAGGCGATCAGGGTTGCCGAGCGCCCGCACCTCCACGTCTTCATCGCCACGAGCGACATCCACCTGACCCACAAGCTGCGGATCGGTCGCCAACAGGCGCTCGCCGAGGCGGTTCGCTGGGTGCGCCACGGTCGGGAGCAGCTCGGCCGCGACGCCGAGATCGAGTTCAGCGCCGAAGACGCCTCGCGGACGGATCCGACCTTCCTCCTCGAGGTGTACGAGGCGGTCGTCGCGGCCGGCGCGTCCACGGTCAACATCCCGGATACCGTCGGCTACGCCATCCCGTCGGAATTCGGCGCCCTGGTCGCCACGGTCGTGGAGCGGGTCGGCCGCGACGCCACGGTGAGTGTCCACTGCCACAACGACCTGGGGCTCGCCACGGCCAACACCCTTGCCGCCGTCCAGGCCGGGGCACGCCAGGTCGAGGTCACCATCAACGGCCTCGGCGAGCGGGCGGGCAACGCGTCGCTCGAGGAGGTCGTGATGGCGCTCCGGACGCGCCCGAGGCAGTTCCGGGAGCTCGCCGCCGGCGTCCAGACGGAGCAGATCACACCGGCGTCGCGCCTGGTCTCCTACCTGACCGGTTTCGCCATCCAGCCGAACAAGGCGATCGTCGGCGGCAACGCGTTCGCCCACGAATCCGGGATCCACCAGGACGGCGTGATCAAGAACCCGCTGACCTACGAGATCATGACCCCGCAGTCAGTCGGGCTGGCGGGCAGCCAGCTGACGATCGGCAAGCTGTCCGGCCGCCGCGGGCTCCAGCAGAAACTGCGCGAGCTGGGCCACGACCTCGACGGCGATGCCCTCGACGCGATCTACCGCGAAGCGATCGCGCTGGCCGATGCGAAGAAGGACGTCACCGATGCGGATCTGCTGGCGCTCGTCGAGCAGCGGGTCTCGGAGGTGCCGGCCTCCGTCCAGGTCCTCGGCTGGAGCGTGACGAGCTCGCACGGCGGCCGCGCGACCGGGACCGTGTCGCTCGGGATCCACGGCGAGGAGCGGTCCGTCGAGGCGACCGGAAACGGCCCGGTCGACGCGCTCTACGGGGCGGTCGACCAGGCGCTCCTGCCGGTCCTCGGCTGGCGCCCCGTGCTGACGGAGTACGAGATCAAGGCGGTGTCGGCCGGCGAGGACGCCCAGGGCCAGGCGCTCGTCCGCTGCCGGCGGTCGTCGGACGAAGGCCCGGGCGCGCTCGTGGTGTCCGGCCACGGGCTGTCGACCAACATCATCGAGGCATCGCTCGAGGCCTATCTTGTGGCGGTCAACAAGCTTCACGGAGCCGAGATCAACGGGGTGTCGGTGGCGTACGTGGGTCGCCGCGCCGCGGACCAGCTGCCGTGAGAGCGCCATGATGACGTACCGGGTGGTCGCGATCCCGGGCGACGGCGTCGGGCCGGAGGTCGTGGCGGCCGCCCGCCGCGTCGTCGATGCGGCGGGTGAGGCGTTCGACTTCTCGGTCGAGTGGAACGAGGTCGAGGCGGGCGGCGTCGCGATCGACGCGCACGGCGTCGCCATCCGCCCCGAGGACGTCGAGCGGTGCCGGTCGGCCGACGCCGTGCTCCTCGGTGCCGTCGGCGGGCCGGCCTGGTCGGACCCCTCGGCGGCCGTCCGGCCGGAGCAGGCGCTGTTCACCCTGCGCGGCGGTCTCGGCCTGTTCGCCAACCTCCGGCCCGTGACGGTCCATCCCGCGCTCGTCGGCAGCTCGCCGCTCCGCGCCGAGCTCCTGGTGGGCGTCGACATGCTGATCGTCCGCGAGCTGACGGGCGGGATCTATTTCGGGAACCGGATGGAGCCCGACGGCCGGAAGCCGAAGCGCAGGGCGTTCGACGAGATGCCGTACGAGGAGCGGGAGATTCGGCGCGTCGTCAAGATGGCGTTCGATATCGCCCGAAGTCGACGCGGCCGGGTGACCCAGGTCGACAAGGCGAACGTCCTCGCGACGTCACGTCTCTGGCGGACCGTCACGGACGAGGTCGCGGCCGAGTATCCGGACGTCGAGCTCGGCCACCAGCTGGTGGACTCGTGCGCCATGCTGCTCGTGAAGCAGCCGGCGGCCTTCGACGTGATCGTGACGGAGAACCTCTTCGGCGACATCCTCTCCGACGAGGCGGCCGTTCTGGCCGGGAGCCTGGGCATGCTGCCGTCCGCATCGCTTGGTCGGCGACGCGCGACCCACGGGGTGTTCGGGCTGTACGAGCCGATCCACGGCTCGGCGCCCGACATCGCCGGCCGGGATCGGGCGAACCCGATCGGGACGATCCTGTCCGCGGCGATGCTCCTGCGGACGTCGTTCGGCCGGGACGACGCAGCGGCGGCAGTCGAGGAAGCCGTGTCCCGCGCGCTGGAGGACGGCTGGCGGACGCGCGACATCGCCAACGCCGCGGACACCGACGACGGGCTGGTCGTCGGCACGACGGCAATGGCGACGGCGATCGTCGACCGGCTCCCGAGCCACGTCGGGATGCCGTCATGACTCGGCCGGCAGGATCGGCAGCGGACGCCGCCGCGGGCGCGCAGCCGGTCGTCCTGTACGACACGACACTGAGGGATGGCACGCAGGGCGAGAACATCACGCTGTCGCTGGCCGACAAGCTCCGCATCGCCCGCATGCTCGACGAGTTCGGGATGCCGTTCATCGAGGGCGGCTGGCCGGGGTCCAACCCCAAGGACATCGAGTTCTTTGCCGAGGCCAAGCGGCTCCGCTGGCAGCGGGCGAAGCTCGCGGCGTTCGGCTCGACGCGCCACCGGTCGAACCGGCCCGCGAAGGATCCGAACCTGCGCGAGCTCGTCGCGGCCGAGACGCCGGTCGTGACCATCTTCGGCAAGTCGTGGCTGCTCCACGTCACGGAGGTGCTCGCCGCGTCGCCCCAGGAGAACCTCGAGATGATCGGCGACTCCGTCGGCTTCATCGTCGACCACGGTCGCGAGGCGGTCTACGACGCTGAGCACTTCTTCGACGGCTACAAGGCGGACCGCGAGTACGCGTTGGCGACCCTCCGCGCGGCCCGCGAGGCCGGAGCGCGAACGCTGGTCCTGTGTGACACGAACGGCGGGACGCTGACCGAGGAGCTCGTCCGGATTCTCGGCGACGTCCGGGCGGCGGTCGGCCGGGACGCGGGCGCGCCGATCGTCACGTGGGGCATCCACACGCACAACGACGCCGAGCTGGCGGTGGCCAACTCGATGGCCGCCGTCGCCGCCGGCGTCCGCCATGTCCAGGCCACGATCAACGGCTACGGCGAGCGCTGCGGCAACGCGAACATGGTCTCGATCCTGGCCAACCTCGCGCTGAAGACGCCGCACGATCTCGTGCCGGCCGGCGGTGGCGACCTGGCCGGCCTGACGGAGCTGTCGCGCGCGGTCGCCGAGATCGCGAACGTGGCGCCGAACGACTACCAGCCGTACGTCGGGCGGTCCGCCTTCGCCCACAAGGGCGGCGTCCACGGCGCCGCGGTGGCAAAGGTCGAGCGGAGCTACCAGCACGTCGAGCCGTCCGCCGTCGGCAACACCGGCCGGCTGGTCGTGTCCGAGCTGGGCGGCCGGGCGAACACGTCGATCCGGGCCCGTCAGCTGGGACACGAGCTGGAGGGGATCATCGACCCGGGCGATCTGTCCAGGCTGATCAAGCAGCTCGAGAGCGAGGGTCTCGCCTTCGAGGGCGCGGAGGCGTCGTTCGAGCTCCTGATCCGCCGGCATGCCCGGGACTACGCGGCGCCCTTCCGGATCATCGACTACACCTGCCTCGTCGAGCAGCGCGACGGCCGGGAGCTGCTGGCCGAGGCGACCGTCAAGGTCGAGGTCGACGGCGAGGTCCTGCACACGGCAGCGGATGGCAACGGGCCCGTCAACGCCCTGGACGCCGCGCTGCGCAAGGCGCTCCGTGCGTTCTACCCGGCGATCGACGCCGTCCGCCTGGTCGACTACAAGGTCCGGATCCTCGACGGAGACGCGGCGACGGCGGCCCGCACCCGGGTGATCATCGACTCGCAGGACGGTGCCCGGACGTGGTCGACGATGGGCTCCGACACGAACATCATCGCGGCGAGTGCCGCGGCCCTCGGTGACTCGCTCGAGTACGCGATCTGGAAGTCCGGCGCCGAGCTGCGGCGTCGCGACGAGCGCCACTTCACGACGACCAGCCGCGGCACCCACACCGCGGGCGACCCCAGCCCCACCACCGTCACCGGGAGGTAGCCACGTGACGACCCAGACCCAGGCGACCCCGACCCTCCACCTCGCGCGCTGGACCGTCACCTCCGGCAGCCGGGTCCAGAGCCGCGGCGCCGTCGTGATCGCCTCAGGCGACCATCAATGGCAGGCGTCCGCGGAGGGCAACGGCGCGGTCGACGCGCTGTTCCGCGCCGTCGACCGGGCGCTCGCTGACGTCCTCACGGGGCACCCGCGGCTGGTCGGCTACGACGTCCACGCGGTCGCCGAGGGGCCCGACGCCGAGGGCGTCGTGACGGTCAGGATCGCCCCGCCGTCCGACGCGGCGGGGCAGCGCGGCACCGGCGAGTACTCGGGCGAGGTCCGCTCGACGAACATCATCGCCGCCTCGGTCGACGCCTATGTCCAGGCGATCAACGGCCTCCTCGCGGAGGAGCACTGGGCCGGCGCCGCCGACGCGGCCGGGAACCGCAAGCGGGTGGCCGCTCGCGAGGGCGTCGCCAGGGCCGAGATGGACGAGGACGAGGCGCACCACGACACGACCGCCTGGTTCAACCGCTGACGGACCCGCGCGATCGCCCGCGTCCGGCGGTGCGCGTCAGCTGCGGGCCGTGAGGCACGCGGGCACCGGCGCGCGGCCGCGGGTCGCGTTTCAGGGCGAGCCCGGCGCGTTCAGCGAGGAGGCGGTCGTCGCCTACTTCGCCGATCCCGAGCCGGCCGCCGTTCCGACCTTCCGCGCCGTCTTCGAGGCGGTCCGCGACGGCGCTGTCGATGCCGGGGTGGCCGCGATCGAGAGCTCGCTCGCCGGCAGCATCCGCGAGACGTACGACCTGCTGGCCGAGTTCGATCTCCGGATCGTCGGTGCGGTCAGCGTGGCGGTGCGGCTCGCCCTGCTCGCGCTGCCGGGTCAACCGATCGAGTCGATCGAGCGGGTCTACAGCCACGCCCAGGCGCTCGCCCAGGCGGACGAGTTCCTGCGGACGCGTCCGTGGCAGGTCCTGACCACGTACAACACCGCCGGGGCGGCACGCACCGTGGCCGAGCGACGCGAGCGGGGTGCCGCCGCGATCGCCTCTCCGCGCGCCGCCGAGCTGTACGGGCTCGAGATCGTCGCCCCGGACGTTCAGACCGGCGAGCAGAACCGGACGCGGTTCGTGGTCGTCGCGGCCCGTGGCACCGCCACCCACGGCTGGGCTCGACCGGCTGTCGGGTCCGGGCAGGGGCGGATGACTACCCTCGTCTTCGCGGTCCGGAACGTCCCGGGCTCGCTGCACCGGTGCCTCGGCGCGTTCGCGACGCGTGGCGTCAACCTGTCGCGGCTCGAGTCGCGGCCCGCCCGGACCGCGCGCTGGGAGTACGTCTTCTGGGTGGACCTCGACGCCGACGCGGAGGAGCCGGCCGCCCGGGACGCGCTCGCGCACCTCCGACGGGAGGCGGCGATGGTGCGCGTCCTTGGCTCATACGAGCGTCCGGTGGAGGACTGATCGCGGCTCAGCGACCGCCGAGCCGGTCCGGCTGCCGCGACCGCTCACGCTCCGGACGCGCGTCTGTGGTCGTCGGCGCCCTCTCGCATCGGCAGAGCTGGGGGATGGCGCCTCGTAGAATGCACTCGGAACCACACGCACGGACCCGGGATCCGCATCGAGGCTCCGACGGCATGGCGACCGCAACGACGACGACCCCCCATCCGATCTACCTCGCCGGCCGGTGGGTGGAGTCCCCGGAGCCGCTCGCCATCACCAATCCCGCCCGCCGCGACGAGCCGGCCGGCCAGACGTTTGCGGCCACGTCGGAGCAGTACGAGGCGGCCGTGGTGGCGGCGGTTCGGGCCTTCGACGAGACCCGCCAGCTGCCCGCCTACGAGCGCGGCCGGATCCTCCGCGAGATCAGCGCCGGGATCCGGGACCGGCGCGAGGAGCTCGGGCGGCTGATCGCGCTCGAGGCCAGCAAGCCCATCCGTGACGCGCTAATGGAGGTCGATCGGGCGACGCTCACGTTCCGGCTCGGCGCGGAGGAGGCCGAGCGGATGGTGGGCGAGACGATCCCGCTCGATCTCATGCCGGCTTCGAAGGGTCGGGTCGGGATCACCCGCCGGTTCCCGATCGGCCCGATCGCCGCCATCAGCCCCTTCAACTTCCCGCTCAACCTCGCCGCCCACAAGCTGGCCCCGGCGATCGCGTCCGGCAACCCGATCGTGCTGAAGCCGCCGTCAAAGGACCCGCTGACGATGCTGACCGTCGCCGAGATCGTCGACGCGGCCGGCGTGCCGGATGGCGCCGTCTCGATCCTGCCGATGAGCCGCGAGCTGGGCGACCGGATGGTCGAGGATCCGCGGTTCAAGCTGCTGACCTTCACGGGCAGCCCGTCCGTGGGCTGGCGGATGAAGGACCGGGCCGGCAAGAAGAAGGTCGTGCTCGAGCTGGGCGGCAACGCCGGGGTGATCGTCGACGCCTCCGCCGATCTCGACTGGGCGGTGCGACGCACGCTCGTCGGCGCCTTCGGCTACGCCGGACAGGTGTGCATCAGCGTGCAGCGGATGTACGTCCACGAGGCCGTCTGGGAGCCGTTCATGGAGCGGCTCGTGGAGGGCGCGCGAGGGCTGAAGGTCGGCGACCCGCTCGACCCGTCCACGGACGTCGGCCCGATGGTCGACGACAACGCCGCGGGACGGACCCAGACCTGGGTCGACGAGGCGGCGGCCCTCGGCGGCACCGTCCTCGTCGGCGGCAGGCCGGACGGCAACTTCTTCCCGCCGACGGTCTTGACCGACGTGCCCGTCTCGGCGCAGGTCTGCTCGAACGAGGCGTTCGCGCCGCTGGTCGTCGCCTTCCCGTTCCGCGACTTCGACGAGGCGGTTGGCCAGGTCAACGACTCGTTCTTCGGCCTCCAGACCGGGGTCTTCACCAACGACCTCGACCATGCCTGGCGCGCGTTCCACGGCCTCGAGGTCGGGGGCGTCATCGTCAACGACATCCCGACCTACCGGATCGACCACATGCCGTACGGCGGGGTCAAGGACAGCGGGCTCGGCCGCGAGGGGCTGCGCTGGGCGATCGAGGACATGACGGAGCTGCGGGTCATGGTCCTCGCCTGGCCGGGCTGAGAGGCGTCTGCCACTCGCCGGCCCGCACCGGTCGCGCAAGATCCGACGATCAGGCTGGCGCGCTCTCGAAGGGATCGCGAACGGTGATTCCGCGGAACTTCCGGTAGTCGCGGTCGTGGGTCCAGATCTCCGCCACCCCGTTCTCGTGCATGAGCGTTCCTGGCAACGGCCGGGCCGACACGTGCCCGCAACCCGGACCCGGCCCGCGACCGACCTGCTGCAAGGGAACCGGCGCAACGCTGTGGCCCGGCCGCCGGCCGGCAGGCCGATCGGCGCGCCCCGCCGCGTGCGCCCAGGAGGCGCGAACCTGTGATCGACGAAGGCAACGAAGTCCAGTTCCGCGACTGGCTGACGCTGCAGCTGCGCGCCCGACGCATGTCGCTTCGCCAGCTGGCTCACCGATCCGGCGTCAACGTGTCGACCGTCTCGCGCATCGTGCGTGGCGAGCGGCGGCCGACCCTCCGAACCGCCGTCCGCCTCGCCCGGGTCGTGCGTGACACGGCCGACGAGTCGTCTGCGACCCGGTTCTTCGGGTCGCTTACCCCGGAGAGCCTCGACCCGGTCCGGGAGGTCGAGCGAGCCCTTCGTGCCGACGGCCAGCTGGACGACAACGACGTCCGGAGGGTGATGCAGGTCTACCTCCAGACGCGACGAGTCGTTCCCGAAGCCGTCACGGGCGCGGGACGCGCGGCCGACTGACGCCGCGGGCCGGGCGGCGACCGGTCAGACGCCGGCTCGCCGCTACACTCGGTTCGTGCCCGCGGAACGGATCGCGCAGAACCTCGCGTTCATCAACTGGACAGTGTTGACGAGTCTCGCCGTCGGTGCCTACGCGGCGGTCGTCCTGGCGCGGCTCCGGACGGAGGCGACGCGGGGATTCCTCGCCTTCACGGCCGTCTGCGCCGTCGGTCTCGGGCTCCTCGCCTTTGCCTCGGACACGGCGCTCCCGGCGACGCTGGCGGGGTCCCCGGTGGTCGCCGATCCCCGGTGGGACGTACCGCGACGGCTCGCGCTCGGGGCCTTCTGCGCGCTTGCGGCCGGGGGCGCGGTGGCGCTGGCACGGGGGCACCGTGCGGCTCCGCTGGGCCTCGCCGGACTCGTCGCCGGCGGGGCGGTTCTCGTCTGCGGCGCGCTCGGCTGGGGCGGCAGCATGCTCAACGCCGTGCCGTTGCTCGTCCAGTTCGGCGTTCTCACGGCGGCGACGGGCGGCGTCTTCGCCGCGATGATCCTCGGCCACTGGTATCTCGTGACGCCGAGGCTCCCGGAGCGACCGCTCATCCTCTTCGCCCGTTCGCTCACCGTCGTGCTCGCCTTCCAGGTCGCGCTCTTCGCCGTCTGGGCGGCAACCGGCGCCGGGCCTGCGGGGACGGCACCGTTCGCGGTCCTCGTCGGGCCGTGGGCCCTGTTCGTCTGGCTGCGCCTCGTGGTCGGCCTGATCTTCCCGCTGATCGTCTCGTGGGCGGCGATCCAGACGGCCCGGAGTCGCTCGATGGAGTCGGCGACGGGCCTGCTCTACATCAACGTCGGTTCGATCGCCGCCGGCACGATCCTGGCGGCCGGCCTCTACTTCGGCGCGGGAGTGCTGGTCTGATGAAGCTGGACCGAGACTGGATCCCGGGCCCGGAGGACCTCGACTGGATCGAGGCGGCGGCCGAGCCGCCGATCGCCCCGCTGCTGGCGATCGAGCGCGCGGCCGAGCCGGAGCGCGTGCCGATCGTCGACCGTGCAACCGGGCGGGTGCTCGCGGCGCTGGCAGCCGGGCGCCGCCGCATCGTCGAGGTCGGCACGGCCTTCGGCTACTCCACGCTGTGGCTTGCGCTCGGGCAGCCCGACGGCGGCTCGATCGTGACCATCGACCCCGACCGCGAGCGGACGGACCGCGCCCGTGGCTGGTGGCGCGAGGCAGGGATCGCCGACGACCGCATCACCGTCGTCAACGCGCCGGCTCTGTCGGCGTTCGCCGCCGGAGACGCCGCCCTCGCCGGTCCGTTCGACCTCGCCTTCGTCGACGCCCTCAAGCCGGAGTACGCCGCCTACGTCGAGGAACTGGTCCCGCGGCTTGCGCCGGGCGCGCTGCTGCTGGCCGACAACGTCCTCTGGAGCGGCCGCGTCGCGGGTCCCCGCGGGTCTGCGCCGGCCGACCCGGACACGGAGGCATTGCGCGCCTTCGGCCCGGCCGTCCTGCGCGACACCCGGTTCATCGCAACGATCCTGCCGGTCGGCGACGGCCTGCTCGTCGGCGGGTACCGCGGATGACGGACACCGATCCGTCCAGCGGCCTGACGGTCCGGATGCGGCTGTTCGCGATGCACCGCGAGCTGGCCGGCACGCGCGAGGTTCGTCTCGAGCTGCGTCAAGGTGCGACAGTGGAGACCGCGTGGTCCGCGCTGGTCGACCGGTTTCCGGCGCTGGCGCCCGGGCGGGCGGCGGTCCGGTTCGCACAGAACGGGGAGTACGCCGCTCCGGACACGACCCTGGAGGACGGTGACGAGGTGGCGTGCATCCCGCCCGTCAGCGGCGGCAGCGAGGGCTCCCCAGAGCGGCCGGCGCGATCGACGCGGGTGCTCGAGCTGCGCG
Source organism: Chloroflexota bacterium (assembly GCA_030447745.1). Lineage (GTDB taxonomy): Bacteria > Chloroflexota > Limnocylindria > Limnocylindrales > CSP1-4 > JACDAV01. The sequence continues at coordinate 36,750 of JAUJOH010000012.1, forward strand.
AGGCCGCCATGGGCGTCGAGATCCTGCCCGAGCTGATCGATCGGGTGGCCTCCGACGAGGATGGCGGCGTCGTCGCGTTCCTCGGGCGCACCCGACGGACGCCGGGGACGCCGGCGCCGGGCCAGGAGACCGAGGCCGCGCGTCATGCCCACCGGGACGTCGAGGCGCTGGAGTACGAGGCGCACGACAGCATGGCGTCCCGGATGCTCGAGGCGATCGCGGACGAGATCCGGGAGCGATGGGACGTGGCACGCCTGGCGATCGTTCACCGCGTGGGCGAGGTGCCGCTCGGCGAGATCAGCGTCGCAGTGGTCGCGTGCGCGCCGCATCGCGATGCGGCGTTCGCGGCGGCCCGCTACGCGATCGACGAGACGAAGGCCAGGGCGCCGATCTGGAAGGCGGAGCGGTTCGCCGATGGCCACGTCTGGATCGGCGAGCCGGCGAGGACGGGTCCGCGCAACGCCGCGGCGCACCGGCCGCGACGGGCCGCGGCACGCGCGAGGAGCACTGATGCGGGTCTACCTGAGCGTCGACATGGAGGGTCTCGCCGGCATCAGCACACGGCGCCGACTGGCCGCGGCGACGAGGGCTACGCGGCGGCCGTCGAGCTGATGGTCGGCGAGGCGAACGCCGCGGTGGATGGCGCGTACGCCGGGGGCGCGACGGACGTCGTCCTGAACGACAGCCACGGCCAGATGTTCAACCTCGCGCCGCTGCCCCTCGACCGGCGAGCCGTCGTGGTCCAGGGTCAGAAGGCATGGTCGATGGTCCAGGGTGGCGGGCCGGATGCCGGCCTCGTCGGTGATACGCCCTTCGACGTCGCGCTCTTCGTCGGCTATCACGCGCGTGCCGGCCACCCGAGCGGCGTCATCGCCCACACGTACTCGTCCGCCCCGACGCTCACCACCCTGAACGGCCGCCCGGTCGGTGAGACCGGGATCAACGCCGCAGTGCTCGGCGCGTGGGGCGTGCCGGTCGGGCTCGTGGCCGGGGACGATCGCCTGGCCGAGGAGACGGAGACGTGGCTGCCGTGGGCGGAGCGCGTGGTCGTCAAGCGGGCGGTCGGCTGGCGGGCGGCAGCTTCGGTCCACCCGGAGGTAGCCCGCGACCTCGTCCGGGCCGGTGCGGAGCTCGCCGTGCGGCGGGCGGGCTCGGGCGAGCTGCGGCCGTTCGAGCTGGAGGCCCCGGTGCGGCTCGAGATCGAGTACCGGAACGGCGGGGAGGCGGACTACGCCGCGATCGTGCCGCTCGCCGAGCGGTACGGCGACCGCGGCGTCCGGATCGTCGCGCCGGACGTGCCGACGGCCTACCGCGCCTTCCTGGCCGGGGTCCGGCTGGGGTCGCTCGCGGCGGGCTGACGGGCGAGCGGTTCCGCTGCGCGGGCCTACGCCTCGGCGACGACTTCCGCCGTGTGGACGACGTGGCCGCCACCCAGGCGCTTCCCCGCGTACATGGCCGCATCCGCCCGTGCCAGGAGCGTCGTCTGGTCGATCGCGTCGTCCGGGTAGACAGCCACGCCGACGGTCACGTCGACGCCGAGGCCGTTGTCAACGGTCCGAACCTCATCGCGCAGCCGCCGGCCGACCTCGACCGCGGCTTCGGCGCCGGCCTCCGGGAGGATGAGCGCGAGCTCGTCCCCCCCGTACCGTGCGACGACGTCACCGGTCCTCGCGACGCTGCGGACCGTGGCGGCGATGCGGTGGAGCAGCAGGTCGCCGACGGCGTGCCCGTGCCGGTCGTTGACGCCCTTGAATCGGTCAAGGTCGCAGAACAGGATCGCGACCCGCCCGCCGCGCAACCGGGCGTCGGTGATGTGCCGGCCGAGGAGGTCCTGGAACGCCCGGTGATTGGCCAGCCCGGTCAGCGAGTCCGTCGCCGCCAGCTCTCGCGCGCGCCCGAGCTGCGCCTGCGCGAATGCCTGGCCGGTCTGATCGGCCAGCCCGTGCAGCAGGTCCAGCTCGCCGTCCGATGGCGTTCGCGCCGTGTCCCAGAGGATCGGCAGGAGACCGCTGTGGACGCCGTCGGAGTGGATCGGCACGAGCGTCAGCGCCCGGACCCACTTGCCGAGACCCAGGGCCGCGGCGATGACCGTGTCACGCTCCGGCTCGATCGTGATCGTGATTGCGTGGCGGCCACGGAAGTCGTGCTCGAGGTCACGGCCTGCCATGCCGGCGATGCCGGCGACGTCGGTTGCTGGGACGTCACGCGTCTCCGCCGCTCGCCAGCGAAGGACGTCGTAGCCACCATCGGGCCGACGCAGCGCGACCGCGCTGACGCGGGCCCCGAGCAGCACGGTGAGCCACTCGTCCAGGGCCTGGATGACTCGCGTCGGCGACTCTTGCTGCGCCAGCAGCGCGGACAGCCGGAGCAGCGTCGCGAGGTCGCCGCGGACGCGCCGGCTGACGTGCGCGTAGAGCCCGAGGAAGAACGCCTCCAGCGCCAGGACCGCCGCGATCGTCACCGTCTGCTCTGGCATCACCTCGATCCCCATGGCGGCGCGGGCCGCAGTCTGGAGGAGGAAGACGGGTGTCGTGACGAGCGCGGCAACGAGCGCACCGGTCATCCCGAAGAAGACCGCGCCTTCGAGCGCCAGGAGCGAGTATGGCAGGTAGCCCACCCACGACGCGTTCGGCAGGAAGGACTGGCTGATGAGCACGATGGCCAGGCCGTCAGCGAGGAGCCCGAGCAGCGCGACCCGCTGCCACGACCGGAGCGGATGATCATCCCGTAACCAGGCGACCTGGAAGGCGAGCATCGCGAGCAGGATGGCGATCGCGGCCGCGAGCACGACGGGGTCGAACGTCGGGTAGAGCGGCGTCACGGCGAGCAGGATCAGGATCCCGAGGGCGCGCACGGCGAACATCGCCCGCTGGTACGCGATGACCTCGCCTGGCCCCTCGACGCCAGCCGCGCGGTGAAGGGTGACGCGGCTCGGTCGCCGGAGGCGCCACCGGAGGCGGCGTTGGAGCCGGCGACGTGGAACCGCGCCGTCGAGGACGGACGGCGGGGCCGGCGCGGCGCGGCCTTCCCCGACCAGCCCGTCTCCGCTCACCGATGCCACCTCTCGCAACCCGTCCGAAGCCGGCCGCCCCGAGTTTCCCGTCGGACGCTTGATCCGCCTACCACCCGAACGTACCGACCGGCTGGCGCGCGCGAGCGGTGTCGGGTCCGCCCACAGCGAGCGTCTCAGTCGTTGCCGCCAAGCCGAACGACTTCGAGGTTGTGGCGGTGTTCGGCGCCCAGCGATCGCCGCCCGGTCGTGGTCTACCGGGCAGCCGGCGTCACGTTGGCGTCCCGCCTGCCTTTGGCCGACGCCCTGTCCGACCGGAGATGCGCTGCCCGGACGAGCCGCCCGTGCTCCGCCGGACCAAAGCCGGTGACTGGCCAGGGCCGGACGGATTGTTGCGCTTGCTTGGAACTACTCGCGGGTGGCAAACACGGCGAACGCCGGCACCAGCGGACCACCGTCGCCTGGGCCGAGGCTCACGCCCGCGGCTCGCGCGCCGGTGGTGCGGCGATGCGCCCAGCGCTTCGCCCAGTTCTCCGACCGCGGTCACCTTCCGGCAGGGCGCCCCAGCGGATCCTCGACAGAGCCGCCGCCAGCCACGCGCGGTAGCGCTCGCGCGACCAGCCCTGCTCGACGACGAGCAACCGGGGTTCCGGCACGAGCTGGATTGGATCCGCCCGGCCATCGCCGACGCGGACGGCCGGCCGCGCCACGAGCGAGGCGTGGCGTGCGTGCCGGGGCTCCACTTCGTCGGGCTGCCGTTCCAGACCGGGCTCACCTCGGCCATCCTGGCCGGTGTCGGGCGCGACGCGGAGCGGATCGTCGGACGCGTCCGCGCGCAGCTCGCCGCGCCGGTGCATCAGGCACGGCCACCGCCGCCGTGTGATGCCGCCGCATCCTGCGGTCGACGCCTAGAATCGGGCCTCAGCCGCAGCGAGGAGCCCGATGCAGCAACACGCGATCACGATGCTCGGAACCGGTCTGATCGGTGACTTCTACACGATGACGCTTCACGGGCAGCGGCGGCGCGACAGCGTGCGGGTCGTCTACTCGCGCAGCGCCGAGCGCGGCCAGGCGTTCCGCGAGCGCTGGGGCATCCCCGAGTCGACGACCGACATGCGCGCCGCGATCGAGCACCCCGACACGGACGTGGTCATCGTTGGGCTGCCGAACTTCCTCCACGAGGAGGCGATCAACCTCGTCGTGGCGGCGGGCAAGCCGGTCCTCTGCACGAAGCCGCTCGGGCGGACCGCCGAGGAGGCGCGCCGGATGCTCGACACGGTGGAGCGAGCCGGCGTGTTCGGAGGCTACCTCGAGGACCTGTGCTACACGCCGAAGACCCTCAAGGCCCTGAAGGCCGTCCAGGGCGGCGCGATCGGCGACGTCACCTGGGTGCGCTCGCGCGAGACCCACCCGGGCCCGCACTCGGCCTGGTTCTGGGACGGCCGCCTGACCGGCGGCGGCGCGATCATCGACCTCGGCTGCCACTGCATCGAGATCTCCGCACCTTCGTCGGCAAGGGCAACCGGCCGATCGAGGTCCTCTGCCACACGGACACGCTCGTCCACCCGATCTCCGACGAGGACAACGCGGTGGGACTGATCCGCTTCGAGTCCGGGGCGCTCGGTCAGTTCGAGGTGAGCTGGACGTTCCGTGGCGGCATGGACCTGCGCGACGAGGTCGCCGGCACCCACGGCACCATCTGGATGGATCACTTCCTCCGGACGGGCTTCGAGATGTTCACCGCCGGCGCGGAGACCGGAGGCGGTCGTTACGTGGCGGAGAAGGCGGAGACGGAGCAGGGCTGGCTATTCCCGGTCGGGGACGAGGCGTCGGAGCTCGGCTACCCCGACATGTTCACGGACATGTTCGGAGCGATGGAGGAGGGCCGGCCGCCGCAGGAGACGTTCTATGACGGGTACGTCGTGAACTCGATCATGGACGCCGCGTACCGGTCTGCCGAGACGCGCCGCTGGGAGCCGATCGACCTGTTCGAGTGGCGCGGCGGGACGACGCCACGCATCCGGACCGAGCCCGACACGTACGACGGCCACGTCGTCATCAAGCGGGAGGTGCTGCCGGACGGACGGCACAAGCTGATCCTGAAGGATCGGCAGAGCGGCGACTTCGTCGACCGGGTCGTTGCCGGCCCCTGACGCCGCGGACGCACCCGCCGTGGGCGGGGGCGTCCGTGTCGACGTCCTCTCCGAGGCCGAGTGGGCGGCAGCGGTGGCCTCGGACCTGGCCGAGCGAGTGCGGCAGCAGCCGTCGCTGCGCCTGTGCCTCCCGACGGGCGACACGCCGTCGCCCGTCTACGAGGCGCTCGCGGCGATCGCGAACCGTGGCGAGGTCTCGCTCGCCCAAGCGACGGTCATGCTCCTCGATGAGTACGTCGGGCTCGAGCCGGAGGATCCGGCGCGGCTGGACGGTCGGTTGTGCCGCGAGCTGATCGATCGCATCGACCCGGCGCCGACCTTCCATCCGGTGCCCATCGACGATCTCCAGCCGCAGGCGGCGGCGCGTCGCCACGGCGACCTCGCAGCGGAGGGGCTCGACCTGACCCTCCTCGGCCTCGGGGGCAACGGGCACGTCGGCCTGAACGAGCCCGGTTCGAACGCCGCTTCTCCGACGCGCGTCGTCGAGCTGACCCCGGAGAGCCAGCGCGCGGCCGTCGAGCGCTACGGGGCACGCCGCCCGCCGACGGCCGGGATCACGCTCGGTCTCGACGCGATCCTCGCCTCCCAGGAGGTGTGGCTTCTCGTGACCGGGGCGGGCAAGGCCGAGATCCTCGCCCGCGCGCTCACAGGGCCGGAAGGTGCCGACTGCCCGGCCTCGTTCCTGCGGCGGCACCCCCGGCTCCGGGTCATCGCCGACGAACCGGCCGCCTCGGGGCTCGCGAATCAGCGCTGAGACGCGAACCGGCCGTGGTCCGACCGTGCTGTCTAGCCGTCTAGACGATCACCCGCTACACTTCCGGTTCCTGACCGCCGGCGGAGCGGTTCGTCGCCTGGGGACACGAGGAGAGCCCGAGCGAGCATGCGGCGAGTGAGCGATGTCGGCGCGGCCGTCATCGGCAGCGGCTTCATCGGTGCCGTCCACATCGAGGGGCTGCGGCGGATCGGCGTGACGATCTGCGGGCTCCTCGGCTCCACGCCGGAGCGCGCCGCGACGCGGGCGGAGGCGCTCGGTGTCCCGCGCGCGTACGAGAGCCTGGACGAGCTGCTGGATGACGACCGGGTCGAGGTGGTCCACGTCACCTCCCCGAACGACCTGCACGTTCCGCAGGTCTCGGCGATCCTCGCCGCGGGCCGCCACGTCCTGTGCGAGAAGCCGCTCGCCATGACCTCCGAGGAGTCGGGGCGGCTGGTCCAGCTCGCCGCAGAGAGCGGCAAGGTCGCCGCGGTCAACTTCAACATCCGCTTCTACCCGCTCAACCAGCACCTCCGCGAGGCCGTGCGTGACGGCGCGCTCGGCGACGTGCGCCTGATCACCGGCCACTACTTCCAGGACTGGCTGCTCCTCGAGAGCGACTGGAACTGGCGGCTCGAGCCTGAGCGGGCCGGACCGCTCCGCGCGGTCGGCGACATCGGGTCGCACTGGCTGGACCTGACGAGCTTCGTCACGGGACAGCGGGTTGCATCGGTCATGGCGGATCTCGCGACGTTCATTCCGGTCCGCCGCCAGCCGGCGCGACCCGTGGCCACCTTCTCGACGGAGCGAGCCACCGAGACCGTCGAGCGTGAGATCCGGACGGAGGACGTGGCGAACATCCTGCTCCGGTTCGAGAGCGGCGCCCGGGGTGCCGTGGCCATCTCGCAGGTCAGCGCCGGCCGCAAGAACTCGCTCCAGTACGAGATCGACGGGTCGACGGGCGCGGCGGCCTGGGACTCGGAGACGCCGGACCACCTGTGGCTCGGTCACCGCGACCGCCCGAACGAGATCCTGCTGCGCAATCCGGCCCTGATGACCCCGGCCGGGCGAGCGGCGGCGACGCTTCCCGGTGGGCACGTGGAGGGCTTCGGCGACACCTTCCCGGCGCTCTTCCGGGCGTTCTACCCGGACGTCCTGGCCGGCCGGATCTCCGAGTCCCCGCCGTACGCGACGTTCGCCGACGGCCACGAGGAGATGCTCGTCGGCGACGCGGTGCTGCGGAGCGCGCACGAGGGCCGCTGGGTGGACGTCGAGCACACGAGCGTCGCGCAACCCGTCGGATCGACCCCGTGACCATGGAGGCTGGGCCGCGATGAAGCTGGGCTTCCTGACCGTGCCGTTCCCGGACACGCCGCTGATGGAGGTGGCCGACTGGGCCGCCTCGAGCGGCTTCGACAGCCTCGAGGTCGCCTGCTGGCCGCCGGCCACCGGTCCGACCCGCCGCTACGCCGGAACCTCGCACATCGACGTGACCGACCTGTCGGCGGCCCGCGGGCGGGAGATCGTCGACGAGATCCGCGGCAAGGGTCTCTCGATCTCGGGCCTCGGTTACTACCCCAACCCGCTCCATCCGGACCCGGCGCAACGCGAGGCGATGATCGGCCACCTGCGCCACGTCATCGTGGCGGCCGGCCGCATGGGCGTCCCGTTCGTCAACACGTTCATGGGCGGCGACCAGGCCAGGAGCCAGGACGACAACTGGCAGGAGGCGCTCCGGGTCTGGCCGGACATCGTGTCCTTCGCCCGGGACAACGGGGTGAAGATCACGATCGAGAACTGCCCGATGATCTTCAGCGCCAACGAGTGGCCCGCCGGCCACAACATCGCCTGGTCGCCGTACATCTGGCGCCGAATCATCGAGCAGTGGGGTGGGGCCGTCGGGCTCAACTACGACCCGTCGCACCTCGTCTGGCTGATGATCGACCAGGAGCGGTTCATCCACGAGTTCGGGCCGCACATCCTCCACGTCCAGGCCAAGGACGTGCTCATCGACCGCGACGGGCTCTACGAGCGCGGCACGCTGTCCGGCGGCATGGGCTGGCAGATCCCGCGGCTGCCCGGCCTCGGCGACGCCGACTGGAGCCGGATCATGGCTGCGCTCTACCGCGCCGGCTACGACGGCGACGTGATCATCGAGCACGAGGACCACGACTTCGAGGGCACGGACGCGCTCGTCAAGCGCGGGTTCCTGATCGCCCGCGACAACCTCCGGCCCTTCATCCCGCGGGAGAACTGATGACGGCCAGCCTCGCGCACCTGACCGAACGCGACATCGCCAAGACGATCGACCACTCGCTCCTGCGGCCGGAGCTCGATGACGCGTTCATCGAGGACGGCTGCCGGCTCGCCGCCGAGTACGACGTGGCGTCGGTGTGCGTCCGACCGGTCGACGTCGCGCGCGCCAGGGCGCTGCTCGGCGGGACGGACGTCGCCGTCGGCACGGTCATCGGGTTCCCGCACGGCTCGCACGTGACGGACACCAAGGTGTTCGAGGCGCGGCGAGCGCTCGCGGACGGCGCCACCGAGCTCGACATGGTGATCAACGTGGGCGCGCTCAAGTCCGGGCGCGACGAGGACGTCCAGCGCGACATCGCGGCGGTCGTCGACGTGGCACACGCCGCGGGCGCGATCGTCAAGGTCATCCTCGAGAACCACTACCTCACCGACGACGAGAAGGTCCGTGCCTGCCGGGCGGCCGAAGCCGGGGGAGCGGACTTCGTGAAGACCTCGACCGGCTTCGCAGCCGTCGGCGCGACGCATGAGGACCTGGCGCTGATGCGGCGAACCGTCTCACCGCACATCCAGGTCAAGGCCGCCGGCGGCGTGCGGACACTCGACGCGCTGGTCGCCGTGATGGCGCTCGGGGTAAGCCGCGTCGGCGCGACCCAGACCAGGGCGATCCTCGACGACTTCCGGGCGCGAAGGTTCGCCGGTGGCGAAGCGGAGATCCGGCCGACCGTCGGCCTCGCTTCGGGCGACGGTGGCTACTGACCGTGTCCGACCTGGTGCGCGTCGGGATGCTCGGCTCGGGGTTCATCGGCGAGTTCCACACGCTCGGCCTGCGCTACGTCCCGGGTGCCCGGGTCGTCGCCAACTACGGCGCCGGAGCCGAGCGGCGCGAGGCGTTCGCGCAGCGCTTCGGGAGCCGTCCCGTCGACTCGATCGAGGCGCTGTGCGGCGATCCCGAGGTCGACCTGGTGGTGGTCTCGCTGCCGAACCAGCTCCACCTCGACGCCATTCGCGCCTCGGTCCGGAGCGGCAAGGCCGTGGCCTGCACGAAGCCCCTCGGCCGGAACGCGCGCGAGGCGGCGGAGATGCTCCGGCTGGTGGAGGAGGCGGGCCTGTTCAACGCGTACCTCGAGAACGTGGTCTTCGGGACCGAGATGATCCGGATGCGCGAGATGGTCGAGGCCGGCGCGATCGGCCGGCCGCTCACGTTCCGCGCCCGGGAGGGCCACAGCGGTCCCCACGCGGCGCACTTCTGGAATGCCGAGCTCGCTGGCGGCGGGGCGCTGCTCGACATGGCGTCGCACGGCGCCGAGGCGGCGCGCTTCGTCTTCGGCAAGGACGTGCAGGTCCGCGACGTCTTCGCCTGGGGTGCGACGCTCGTCCACGGCGAGCGGACGACCGGCGAGGACAACGCGATGATGATCATCCGGTTCGAGGACGGGCGGGCGGCCACGATGGACGTGTCGTGGTCGTCGAAGGGCGGTCTCGAGGGCCGCTTCGAGGTCTACGGTGACGGGGGCCGGATCATCCAGGACATCACGTCGACGCCGATGCGCGCCTTCATCGAGCGGCCCGCGGGCTACATCGGCGAGAAAGCGGACGCGGAGACCGGCTGGGTCTTCCCCGTCCCGGACGAGACCCATGTCCACGGCCACGACGCGATGATGCAGCACGTCGTCGAGGCGTTCCGCTCTGGGACGACCCCACGCGAGACGTTCCGAGACGGCTTCATCGTCAACGCGATTCTCGACGCTGCGTATCGGTCGATGCGGAGCGGCCGGTGGGAGCCGGTCGAGGTCGTCCCGGCTGTCGCCGCCGCATGAGCGTCACCGCGCCGTCGCTGCCGTGGATGACAGAGGCTGCCGCGCTCCTCGAGCGCCTCGCGACGACGCAGGCCGCGGCCATCGAGCGGGCCAGCCAGTGGTGCGCGGACGCCATCGCGAGCGACGGCCTCGTCCACCTGTTCGGGACCGGCCACTCTCGGATCCCGGTCGAGGAGATGTTCCCGCGCTACGGGTCGTACCCCGGCTTCAACCCGATTGTCGAGCTGTCGATGACCTTCCACACGCAGGTCGTGGGCGCGAACGGCCAGCGCCAGGCGATGTTCATCGAGCGGACACCCGGCCTGGCCGAGGTGATCCTGTCGAACTTCTCGTTCGGACCGCGCGACGTGATGGTCGTCTTCTCGGCGAGTGGTTTGACGGCGGTGCCGGTCGAGATGGCCCGCGGCGCGCGCGCTCGCGGCCTGCGCGTCATCGCCGTCACGTCGGTCGAGCAGTCGCTGTCCGCCGAGCCGGAGGCGGCCGCCGGCGGCCGGCTCCTCGACGAGGCCGATCTCGTGATCGACCTCTGCACCCCGCATGCCGACGCGCTGTGCACGCTCGAGGGGCTGGACACCCCGGTCGGCCCGGGGTCCACGATCACCGCCGTGGCGATCGTCAATTCCATCAAGGTGCGCGTGGCCGAGCTCCTCGTGGAGCGCGGCGCCATGCCGCCGGTCATCACCCGCGACTCTGTCGTGGGCCGCGACCGCTCGCGCGCCTTGTTCGACCAGGCCTATCGAGAGCACGCCCGGCGGCTCGCCGGCGCGATCGACCAGCGACGAGGAGGTGGGTGACGGACGGATCGTTCCACGGGGGACGCAGCAGCGTGACTCGACCGAGCGTCGGCACGCGCCGGCCGGTCGCACCAGGAGGAGACCCTTCATGGAGAACTTGAGGGCCACACGGGTCCTGACCACGTTCGCGGCGGTCGCGATCGTCGCGGGCGCCTGCACGCCGGGCGGCGCGACACAGGGCCCGCAGGCGAGTGCGCGCCAGAGTGCCCAGGTGAGCACGACCCCGAGCGGCGCGACCCAGCGCCGACGCTAGCGCGAGCGCGGGCGCGAGCGCCGGTGCGAGCGCCGGTGCCAGCGGCGGGACGGGCGCCGGCGACGGCGAGTACGTCATCGGCGTGTCGAACACGCTCCAGGGCAACGGCTGGCGCGAGGAGATGATCTGCTCGGCCAAGGCGGAGGCACTCGCGTCCGGCCAGGTGTCGCGGATGGTGATCGCTCACCGGAACACGGACGCCGCCGGCCAGCTCAGCGATATCCGCGACCTGATCGCCGCCGGCGTGGACGCCATCATCGTCAACCCGGTCAGCCCGGATGCGGTCACTCCCGCCCTGGCGGAGGCTGTCGAGGCCGGGATCACGGTCGTCGCCGTCGACATGGGCGTCAACGAGCCGAACGCGTACTTGATGTCGAACGACCAGGAGGAATACGGCTACCTCGGCGCCAAGTGGCTCTTCGAGCAGATGGGCGGCCAGGGGAACGTCGTGTACCAGCGCGGCATCGCCGGCGCCCAGGCGGACACGGACCGCCACGCCGGCTTCCAGCGGGCGCTCGCCGAGAACCCCGGCATCGAGGTCGTCGCCGAGCAGGCGACGAACTGGGATCCGGCGACGGCCGTCCAGCAGATCAACGAGTTCCTTGCCAGCGGCCAGCAGGTCGACGGCGTGTGGACCTCCGGCGTCGACTCGCCGATCGTCAGCGCGTTCAAGACGGCCGGCCGGGAGTACGTCCCGATCGTCGGCGCCGACAACAGCGAGTTCGTCAACCAGCTGGTCAACGAGGAGGGCCTCGTCGGCGCCGCCGTCACGAACCCGGCCGCGGTCGGTGGTGCCGGGGTGCAGCTGGCGCTCCGCGTCCTCAACGGCGAGCCGCCGTCGGAGAAGCAGGTTCTCCTGACTCCGGAGGTCTGGGACAACCAGACGCCGGAGGGCCGCCAGAAGCTCGAGGCCGCCGTCGATCCGTCGATCGACCCGCTCTGGCCGCTCAACATCACGATCCCTGACTGGACCACGTACACCAAGGAACAGCTCCTGGCCTGCAAGGGCCCGGGCGAGTAGCTCGACCCCCACGTGGGACGCCGGCCTCGCCGGCGCCCCACGTCCTGATTCCGCTGGGCAACGGATGACCGACTTCCTGCTCGAAGCCACGGGCGTCGCGAAGAGCTACGGCGCTGTCGCCGCGCTGCGCGACGCGTCGCTCGGCGTGCGGCCCGGCGAGGTCCACGCGCTCATGGGCGCCAACGGCGCCGGCAAGAGCACCTTCGTCAAGATCCTGACCGGCGCCGTCCGCCCCGACCGCGGCACCATCACGCTGCGCGGACGGGAACGGGGGATGCACTCGCCTGATGAGGCCCGGCGGACCGGCCTGATCCCGGTCTACCAGGAGCCGTCCCTCGTGCCGGACCTGGACGTCCTCGCGAACCTGAGCCTCACCCGCACCCCCGTCGCGCCGTTCCGCGGCTGGGTCGAGGACCTGGGCGTCCACGGCCTCGACCTCCGAACGCCCGCGCGAGAGCTCCCGCTCGCCGTGCTCCGGGTCCTCGACCTGGCGCGTGCGCTGGCGGTCGAACCGGACGTCCTGCTGCTCGACGAGATGACCGCCGCCCTGCCGGCCGACCTGACCGAGCACGTCATGAACGCGATCCGCCATCAGCGCGAGGCGGGTCGATCGGTCATCTTCATCTCGCACCGAATGATCGAGATCGCGGCGATCTGTGACCGCGCGACGGTCCTGCGCGACGGCGAGACGGTCGGCGTCCTCGACGTGACCAAGGGGACGGAGGACCAGATCGTGACGCTGATGCTGGGGCCCGTCGCGACGGAGCCCGCAGCCACGCGCACGCGGCCGCCCGTCACGCCGGAGACGCTGACGGGCCCGGGCGCGCCGCGCCTCTCCGTGCGCGGGTTGGTGGCCGGGGCGAAGCTCCAGGACGTGTCGTTCGATCTGCACGCCGGCGAGGTGCTCGGCATCGTCGCGCTCGAGGGCCAGGGCCAGGACGAGCTCTTCGACGTGCTCGCCGGCGCTGCCCGCCCGGCGGCCGGGGAGCTCCGTGTCGACGGGCGTCCGGTCCGGTTCGGCCACCCGGCGGACGCCATCCGCGCCGGCCTTGTCTTCGTCCCCGCGAACCGGGCACAGGCGCTCCTGATGCAGCGCTCCGTCCGCGAGAACATCGCGCTGCCGTTCTCGGCGCCGCTGGCCGGCTGGGGACCGATCGACGTGACCGGCGAGCGTCGCCGGATCAACGACGCCGTCGGGCGTCTCCAGATCGACACCCGCGCCCAGTCGGAGGTGCGCCGGCTGTCCGGCGGCAACCAGCAGAAGGTGACCATCGCGCGCTGGGTCGCCGGCGGCGTCCGGACCCTGCTGTGCTTCGACCCCACGCGCGGGATCGACATCCGGACCAAGCGTGAGATCTACGAGCTGCTCCGTGAGCTCGCCGCAGCGGGGGCCGCGGTGCTCCTCTACACGTCCGAGCTCGAGGAGATCCCGCTCGCCTGCGATCGGGTCGTGGTGATCTTCGGTGGCCGGGTCGTCGACGAGATGCCGGCCGCGGGAGCCGACGAGCCGACCCTGCTTCGAGCGGCCTACGGGCTTCCGCCCGGCGCGCTCACGCCGGAGGAGGTTGTCGCGGAAGCCGTGGCGATCGAGGAGGCTGAGGCGTCTCCGGCGGCCGGGGGGGACGGCGCCGTCGGCGAGCCCCGCGAGGCGGTTCGCGAACCGGCTCCGCCAGCGGGGTCGCGGGCATGACGGCGGCTGCAGGGACCGTGCAGGGTTCGGCGCCCGGCCGGACCGGTGGGACCGTCGCGCGCGTGGTCCGGCGGAATGCATGGACGTTCGGGCTGGCCGCGCTTCTCCTGGTGCTGTTCCTCGTCACTCGCGCCATCAAGCCGACCTACGGCGCCGCCGAGCTGCGATCCCTCGCCATCGGCGCCCTGCCGATCGCCTTCGCCGCGGTCGGCCAGGCGATCGTCGTGATCTCCGGCGGCATCGATCTCTCGATCGGCTCGCTGCTGGCGCTCACGAACGTCACGGCCGCGGCGCTCATGGCGGGCGGCAGTGAGGAGTCGGCGGTCCCCGTCGTTCTGTTCGTGCTCTTCCTCGGACTCTTCCTCGGCGCGGTGAACGGGCTGCTCGTGGTCGCCAGCCGGGTCCCGGACATCATCGTCACCCTCGCCCTGTCGTTCGTCTGGGCGGGTGCCGCCCTGCTCGTGCTCAAGTCGCCCGGCGGCGGCACCGCGCAATGGCTCAAGGGGCTGATCGACGGCACCATCGGCAGCGAGTGGATCCCGGAGGCGCTGGTGCTGCTCGTCGTCTCGGTCGCCCTCGTCTGGCTCCCGCTCCGACGTTCGCGGCTCGGGCTCTCGATGTACGCCGTCGGTAGCGACCGGCTGGCCGCCTTCCGCAGCGGCGTGGCGGTGGCGCCGACGAAGGTGGCAGCGTACGCCGTGACCGGGCTGTTCGCGGCGATGGGCGGCCTGTCGCTCTCGATGAGCACCGGGATCGGGACGCCGGTGCCCGGCCCGTACACGCTGCTCAGCGTGGCCGCGATCGTCCTGGGCGGCGTGAGCCTCGTCGGCGGCCGCGGTGGGCTCCTCGGCCCGATCCTCGCGGTGTTCGTGCTCGCTCTGATCCGGGCCGACCTGACGTTCCTGAACGTCGACCCCAACTTCACGACCGTGGTCCAGGGCGTGATCATGGTGGTGGTCGTCATGGTCGGGGCGTTCGCCACGCTGCGGAGGAGAACGGCATGACGAGCGCGGAGGCCACCGGTCGGAGCGCAGGCCGGTCCGGGGTCGCGAGATCGCTGCGGCGGACGCTCGTCGACCGTCGCTGGTCCCGCTGATCCTGCTGCTCGTGCTGCTGATCGCCGTCCTGTGGATCGTCGAGCCCGGGCTGCGCAACCCGATCTGGGCCTCCGGCGTCATCCGCTTCGCGGTGCCGCTGGCGATCCTGGCTGCGTGTCAGACGCTGACCATGCTGACCGGCGGGATCGACCTCTCGGTGGCGGCGGTCGCGTCGATGGCGGCCTACATCATGGCCACCCAGACCCCGGCGCAGGGACCGGTGGTCGCGGTCGCGCTCGGGCTCGCGGCCACAGCGCTGGCCGGTCTCGTCAATGGCATCGGGGTCGGCGTCTTCCGCGTCCACCCGCTGATCATGACCCTGGGCATGAGCCTCATCGTCCTGGGCCTCATGACGGTCTACCAGCTGCAGATGGTCACGAGCGGCTCGATCATCCCCGAGAGCGTCGCCTGGCTCGGTGGCGGCACTTCGTTCGGGTTCTTCACCAACAGCCTGCTCGTCTTCGTGCCACTCGCAGCGCTGATCGTGTTCTCGCTCCGCCGCGTCGGCTTCGGCCGACTCCTGTACGCGGTCGGCGACAACGAGATCGCCGCCCGCCTTTCCGGCGTTCGCGTGTGGCAGGTCCTGGTGACGCTGTACGTCATCTCCGGGCTGCTTGCCGGCCTGGCCGGGATCATCTACGGGGCGGTCACGCGGACCGCGAGCGTCACGCTCGTCGAGCGGTTCCTGCTCCCTTCCGTCGCAGCCGCGGTGATCGGCGGGACGTCGATCTTCGGTGGTCGTGGCGGCTACAGCGGCACGATCGTCGGCGCGCTCATCCTGACCGTGCTGACGAGCCTGTTGACGGTCCTCCAGATGCCGGAGCCCGTCCGCCAGATCCTGTTCGGCGCGATCATCCTCGTCGTCGCGGCGGCGTACACCCGGATCACGGACGAGTCATGACCGCGGAGGGCGCGGCCGCCGCGGCGAGCCGCCACGTCGGGCTTGACCTCGGCGGCACGAACCTCAAGTGGACCGTCGTCGAGAGCACCTCGGCGGCGACTGGAGCACGCTCGACCGCGGGCTCGTCCCGACGATGGCCGCCGAGGGTCCCGATGCGGTCGTCGCGCGCCTCGCGGACACGGCCCGTGCGGCGTGCGCCCGGTGGCCCGGGGTGACGACCGTCGGGATCGGCGTGCCGGGCCTGTACGACCCGGTCGCGGGCACGACCCGCTTTCTGGTCAACGTCCCGGGCGCCTGGGCGGAGCGTCCCGTTGCGGCTCCGGTCTCGGCGGCCCTCGGACTGCCCGTGGCGCTCATCAACGACGCGCGCGCCTTCGGGCTGGCGGAGCTCCGGCTCGGGGCAGGCCGCGGCGCATCGTCGGTCGTCGGCCTCGTGCTCGGCACCGGGCTGGGCGGGTTCGTCGCGGTCGCGTCACAGCTCCACCAGGGGCACGACGGCACCGCGGGCGAGGTGGGGCACCAGACGATTGACCCCGATGGGCCGTGGTGCGGGTGCGGAAACCGCGGCTGCCTCGAGGCGTACGTGCGCGCGGACCAGTTCGCGATCGCGTGCGGCGCGGCATCTCCACAGGCCGCGGTCGAGGCCGCGAGGCGCGGCGACCAGCGAGCCGTCAACGGCCTGACCCACGTGGGCCGCTATCTCGGCATCGGGATCGCGAACCTCATCTCGATCCCTCGCCGGATCGGGTGGTGATCGGCGGCGGCGTGGCCGCGGCCGGAGATCTGCTCCTCGAGCCGATCCGGAGCGAGCTGCGGCGGCGGGAGCGGACGACGTCGCTCGAGGCCGTGGAGCTCGTGCGGGCCGAGCTCGGAACGTGGGCCGGGGCGATCGGGGCCGCGCTGCACGGCGCGGAGCGAGCGGCCGCGGCGGCGGGGAGGGCCGCTTCGGCGCACCCCGGCACAGCTGCGGCCTCCTCCGGTGCCGGGAACGGCGACCCGCGCCGATGACGCTCACCGACTCCGTCCCTCACTACCGGCGCATCGAGCAGGCCCTGCGCGAGCGGATCGCTTCGCTGCGGCCCGGCGACGAGCTGCCGTCCGACGCGGACCTCTGCGCCGAGTTCGGGGTCAGCCGGATGACCGCCCGGAACGCGATGCAGCGGCTGGCCGAGGAGGGGTTGCTGGTGCGGCGTCCCGGCCGCGGGAGCTTCGTCGCCGAGGCGCCGGCGCATCGGCGGGCAACCCGCCTGATGACGTTCTCGCATGAGATGCGCCGCCGTGGCAGGACGCCGAGCTCGCGGCTGCTCGGCCGGGAGATCCGGCCGGCGACGGCAGCCGAGGCGCGCGATCTCGCGCTCGCCGCGGGCGAGCTCGTCGTCGCCATCACGCGGCTCCGTCAGGCGGACGACGAGCCGATGGCGATCGAATCGGCCGTCCTCGACCGACGCGTCGCGCCCGCCGTCATGGCCGCGGATCTCGTCACCGGGTCCCTGCACGAGGCGCTCGTCCGCGGCGGCTTCGCGCTTCGGCGCGGCACGGCGACCATCCGGGCGGAGCCGGCGAGCCGCGAGGACGCGCGTCAGCTCGGGATTCGGCGCGGCGATGCGCTGCTCGTCGAGCGGCGCGTGATCCTCGACGGCCACGGGCGGCCCATCGAGGCGACGGAGTCGCGCTACCCCGGCGACCGGTACGCGCTGGACGTCGGCTTCGACGTCGAGCCCAGCGACGACGGCCATGGCCGCTGACCGGTCGGCATCGGAGGTCGTGCGCGGGAGGCTCGTCCTCGACGACCGCGTGGCGATCGGGACGGTCCGGGTCGACGACGGGCACATCGCGGCGGTCGAGCTCGATCCCGGTGCTTCGGACACCGGCGCTGGCCCGTCGTTCCCGTTCATCGCGCCCGGTTTCGTCGACGTCCACGTCCACGGCTGGGGCGGCCACGACGCGATGGGTCCGAGCGAGGCGCTCGACGGGATGGCGCGCGCGCTCCTCGCGCACGGCGTCACCTCGTTCCTGCCGACGGCCGTTACCGCCCCGCTGTCCGACCTGACCGCTTTCGCCGACCGCGTGCGCGCGTGGCTCGACGCGGCCCCGGCCGACGGAGCGGTGCCGCTCGGGTTCAACCTCGAGGGTCCGTTCATCTCCGCGGCCCGCAAGGGCGCCCACAACCCGTCGTTCATCCGCCACCCGGCGGGCGTGGACCGGGCCGACCTCGAGCCGCTGATCGAGGGGTTGCGCCTGATGACCGTCGCACCGGAGATCCCGGGCGCCGTCGAGCTCATCGAGTGGCTGCGTGACCGGGGCGTGGCCGCGTCGATGGGGCACTCCGCTGCGACGCTCCAGGCGGCGCGGGATGGCTACGCCGCCGGCGGCCGCACGACGACGCACCTCTTCAACGCGATGTCCGGGATCGACCATCACGCGCCGGGCCTCGCCGTCGCGGCCCTGGTCGACGACGATGCCTGGGTGGAGCTGATCGCGGACGGCCACCACGTGGACCGGGCACTGTGGCCGATCATCACCCGGACCAAGCCGTCGGATCGGCTGATCCTCGTCAGTGACGCCGTGTCGCTCGCGGGGACGGGGGAGCGCCGGGCGGCGATCGGCGGCATGGCGGTGGAGCTCATCGGCGACCGATGCACGCTCGTCGACGGCGGCGCGCTCGCGGGCTCCGTGATCGCCCTCGATGCGGCGGTCCGGAACCTCGCGCAGTCCGGCGTGCCGCTTGCCCACGCCGTGGCGGCGGCCTCGCGGAACCCCCTTGCGCTGCTCGGCGTCACCGATCGGGGTCGCCTGGCCGCGGCTCAGCGGGCGGACCTCGTCGAGCTCGGCGAAGACCTCCAGGTCCGCCGCGTCATGCGCGGCGGCGTGTGGCACGCGGGAGCGGGCGCCGCCTGACCGGAGGCCGGTCCGCGGCCCTGTGGGACGCCCGATCGCCCGCGTGATCAGGTTCGGCCCGGCTCGGACACGCCCCACCCGCCGTCGACGTCGACGACCTGGCCGGTGATCATGGCGGCGTCCTCGCTCAGGAGATGCAGCGCCGTGCGCGTCACGGCGTCCGCCTCGATCGCCCCGCGCGCCAGCGGCTGCTTCTCGCGGAGGTAGGCAACGATCGAGGGGTCGTCCTGGGCGCGTCGGCTCATCGGCGTCGCGACGAGCGCGGGGGCGATGGCGTTGACCCGGATGCCGTCCCGTGCGTAGTAGGCGGCGACGGAGCGGCTGAACGACTCGATCGCGCCCTTGCTCGCGGCGTAGGCGTGGGTGGCGAAGTGCGCCGGCGACGGTCGCCGAGCGAGGACGCTCGACATGTTGAGGATCGCGCCGCGTCGACCGGCGCCGTCCGGCTCCTGCGCGAGCATGTGCCGGACGGCGGCCCGACAGACCAGGAACTGGCTCGTCGCGTTCGCCCCGAGCACGGTCTCCCAGCCCTCGAGCGTCAGCTCGTGGAGGGGCCCGTCACCGAACCGGCGACCGCTGATGCCGGCCACGTTGTAGACGGCGTCGAGCCGTCCGAAGTCCGCCAGGCACGTGGCCACGGTCGTGTCGACGGCGTCCTCGGCTGTCAGGTCGGCGACGCCCCACTCGGCTCGGCCGCCGGCCGAGGCGATCTCGCCCGCCAGCTTGCGCGCGTGGTCCGCCGTTCGCGAGACCACGAAGACCCGGCCGCCCTCGATGGCCAGGGCTCGGGCCGCGCTCGCCGCCATCCCGGTCGAGCCGGTGACGAGACAGACCCGGTTCTCGAAGCGTGCCGAGCGCGTCATCGCCCCAGCGCCTTCGCCACGGTCGTCGCCCGGGCGCGACGGATCATCGCGCCGCGACCGCCGCCACGAGCGCGCGCCGCGCGTCCGGGTCCGCCTTGGTGATCGCGCTGCCGATCCCGACCGCCGCCGCGCCCGCATCCAGAAACGCGCGAGCGTTCGTGCTGTCGACGCCGCCGGTCGGGATCAGCTCCACCTCCGGCAGCGGGCCGCGCAGCTCCCGGATGAACGCCGGGCCGACGGCCGACGCCGGGAAGAGCTTGACGAACGTCGCCCCGGCCTGCCAGGCGGCGCCCATCTCGGTCGGTGTCATCGCGCCCGGGATGAACGGGAGTCCGGCCTCGATCGACGCGCGCACGAGTGCGAAGTCGAGGACGGGGGCCACGCCGAAGTCGGCGCCGGCGTCGGCAGCGGCGGCCAGCTGCCGTCGGTCGAGCAGCGTGCCGGCGCCGACCAGGAACGACGCCCCGGCCCGCTGCCGCAGGCGCTCGCGGGCGGCGGCGATGTCCTCGGCGGCGTCCGGCGCGTCGAACGTGATCTCGAAGACGCGGGCGCCAGCTTCGGCGAGCTCGTCGAGCAGCCCGAGGAGTCGCTCCCGCGGCTGGACCCGGCGGAGCACGACGATCAGCCGGCTCTCCCGGATCGCCCGCGCGACAGGACCGGTGCGCAGCGCGTCCACGGTCACGCCGGTCCGCCCGCCGCGGCCACGGCATCCGATTCGATCGGCTCGAGCAGCGCGCCGTCCGCCAGCAGTCGCGCCCGCAGCGCGTCGGCGTCGAGCGCGCGCGGGGTCGTTCCCCGGTGCGCCGCGATCGCCGCCGCCGTGCCGGCCGCCTGGCCCATCGCCATGCAGGTGGCCATCGATCGCGCCGACGCGTGCGCGTCGTGGGTGGCGGAGAAGCAGCGGCCGGCGACGAGCAGCGCCTCGACGCCTGCCGGCAGGAGGGACCGGTAGGGGATGCCGTACACGCCGCCCTCCCCGACGTACCGCCAGCTCGTGTCGCCGCCGGCATGGTGGTCCTCGATCGGCGCACCGCACAGCGCGATCTCGTCCGCGAATCGCCGTCCCTCCAGCACCTCGTCGCGCGTGAGGCGGTGGTCGCCGTGAACGCGTCGGCTCTCGCGCACGCCGATGGCCGGTGACGTGCCCACGAGCACGGACGCCTCGAAGCCGGGCACGCGCTCGCGCAGGAAGCGGTGGTACTCGCGGACCTGGCGACGGCCCTCGAGCTCCGCGCGAGTGAGCTCGACCGGGTCCGTGGCGTCGACGTTCGGGATGCGGGTCATGTGGATCATCACGACGCCCGGGTGCGGCGTGCGATGCCACGAGCCCTCGACCCGCGGCAACCGGTAGTCGCCGCTCGCGGCCGCCTCGCGCATGCGCGCCCACAGCTCCGCCTTGGGAACGGTGGCGGCCCGCCGGACCTCGACGTTGGCGAGCCGGAACACCGTCGAGAGCGCCTGGACGCCCC
The DNA here is from genome assembly GCA_030447745.1 of Chloroflexota bacterium. Taxonomy (GTDB): domain Bacteria; phylum Chloroflexota; class Limnocylindria; order Limnocylindrales; family CSP1-4; genus JACDAV01. The sequence continues at coordinate 57,726 of JAUJOH010000012.1, forward strand.
CGGTCCACCCGGCGGCGACGTAAGGACCGCCCGCCATGGCCCAGATGTCCGCGTCGCCGGACGCGTCGACCACCACGGCCGCCTCGATCCACCGCTCGCCGCCCTTGTTCCAGAGCCTGACGCCCTCGGTCCGGCCGCCAACCAGCCGCACGCCCGTGGCCCAGGTGTGCAGGAGGAGGTCCACGCCCGCATCCTCCGCGAGCCGCTCCCAGGCCAGCTTCAGGGCCTCCTGGTCATACGTGACACCGGTCCCGGCGCCATACGTGTTCGGCCGCTCGAACGCGATCCCCTCGTCCGTCAGCCGCTCGACGACCTCCCAGCCGAGCCCGCCGACGACGCGGCGCGGCCGCTCGCCGGGCGTGTAGAAGGCGTAGAACGTGTCGAGGACCGCGGTCGACGTGCCGCCCATGAACCCGAGGCGGTCGACGAGGAGTGTCCGGGCACCGACGCGCGCCGCGGAGATCGCCGCCGCCGCGCCCGCGGACCCGGCCCCGACGACGACGACGTCGTAGCGGGCGGCGATCGAGGCCGCCGTCACGTGGCTCCGCCGGTCGCCGACGGGATCGCGAAGATCCTGGCCGGGTTGGTGACCAGGATCGCGTCGACCGCCTCGTCGCCGAGGCGCCGCCGCAGCCGGGGGACGAACGTCGCCATCAGGTAGCGCAGTCCCGGCCCGCCGCCCCAGGCACGGAGATAGTCGCGCCGCCCGAGATCGAGGCCCAGGACCACCCGGTCGAGGTGGCCGGCCGCGACGAGCTGCTCGATCAGGTCGAGCACGACGCTGTCCGGGTGGTACTTGGTCCGCCCGATCGTGTCGTACTCGAGGGTCACGCCGCGGGACGCGATCTCGGTGTGCAGCTCGGCGTCCGGGTTCCGGTCGAGGTGAGCGAGGACCACGCGATCCGGGGCGACGCCCAAGCCCTCGAGGAGATCGACGATCTCGTGCCCGAAAGTGCCGACCTCGGTGTGGACGAGGAGCGCCGCGCCGGTCCGCAGGCCGGCCGCGGCGACGGCCTCGAGCCGGCGCCGCTCGGACGGGCTGACGTGGTGGTATGAGGCGCCGGCCTTGATCGCGCCCGCACGGGCCGGGTCGGGCGCGAGCGCCGGGTCGAGCCAGTCGGCCGGGTGCATGCCCTGCTCCAGGTCGGTGACGATCCGATCCGAGAGCGTCTCGACGGTCGCCTCGTGGACCCAGTGGCCGGTCGGGTAGTGGGCGTCCCGGTGGTAGCCGCTCGCCGCGATGATGCGGGCCCCCGTCGCGTCGGACAGCCGGCGCATCAGCTCCGGCCGTCGCCCGAGCCCGATCGGTGTCATCTCGACGATCGCGCCCAGGCCGGACGCGACGCCCTCGCGCACCTCCTCGATGGCTCGGTCGAGATCGTCAAGCCCCTGGACCGGCATGGCCGGGGAGCACAGGAAGAGGTGGTCGTGCGCGTCGACCACGCCGAGCTCGGCGGCCGGCATCGGCCCGGTGACGGTCATGACCTGCGGTTCGGACAAGCAGCTCTCCAGGACGGCGCGCTAGGCGAGAACAGCATGCCAGTGACACCGCCGGGACATGCGCTCGCGCCCACTGCGGTCCGCCGTCCGCGGCGCGGCGTCCGTCACCCGCAACAGTTGCGCATGGTTCGACCGATCCAGCACCCGGCCCGCCGGGCACCGCGTTCGTCGACGAGCCGGACAGCCGCCGGTCGCCGCGCGGTAGGCTGCCACTGCCGGGCCGTCTGCCGTCGCCCGGAGGATCGGCGTACGTCAGGAGGAGCGCGTGCCGCGCGAGCAACGCCACCGCCGACCCGCGGGCCGGCTCTGCCCGTCGCGATGACCGATGGCCCGCGGCCGCTCGCGGGCATCCGCGTCCTCGACCTGACGCGGGTCCTTGCCGGCCCGCTCGGGACGATGGTCGCGGGCGATCTCGGGGCGGATGTCGTCAAGCTCGAGCGGCCGGGTTCCGGCGACGATCTGCGCGCCTGGGGACCGCCGTTCACGGCGGACGGAGAGAGCGCCTATTTCCTGGCCGTCAATCGCAACAAGCGCAGCCTGGCGCTGGATCTGAAGGACGAGCGAGGCCGCGACGTCTTCCGCCGGCTGGTGGCCGACTCGGACGTCGTGGTCGAGAACTTTCGCCCGGCGACGCTCGACGAGCTTCGGCTCGGCTGGGAGGACCTGCGCTCGCTGAACCCGCGCCTGGTCGTCGTCTCGCTGACGGCCTATGGACCGAGCGGACCGTACCGCGACCTGCCGGGCTACGACATCGTGATCCAGGCGGTCGGCGGCCTCATGAGCGTGACCGGCGAGCCGTCCGGCCGGCCGATGCGGGTCGGCGTCGCGATCGTCGACGTCCTGAGCGGTCTGTACATCGCGATCGCGATCCTCGCGGCGATCCGCGAGCGCGACCGAACGGGTCACGGCCAGCGCGTCGAGCTCTCACTCGTGGGCGTCGAGCTGGCGTCGCTCGTGAACGTCGTGCACAACTACCTGATCGCCGGCCAGGTGCCGCGCCGCCTCGGCAACGCGCACCCGAGCATCGTGCCGTACGACGTCTTTCCTTCGGCCGACGGTCATCTGGCGATCGCGGTCGCCAGCGAGCCGGGCTGGCGGCGGTTCTGCACCGTGCTCGGTCGACCGGAGTTCGCCCGCGACCCTCGCTTCGGGACCAACCCGGATCGCGTTCGGCATCGCGACGAGCTGACCGCCTTGCTCGAGGCGGTCCTCGCCGAGCGGCCCACCGACGCCTGGGTCGACGCGCTGCGCGCCGCCGACGTGCCGTGCGGAGCGGTCAACACGGTCGACCGGATCCTGGACGATCCACAGGTCGCGGACAGCGATCTCCTCCGCGATCTCGACCGGCCTTCTGGTCCGGTCCGCGTCGTGGGAAGCCCGCTGCGGTTCGAGGCGGGTGCCTTCCCGGCCGCCGCGCCGCCCGCCCTCGGCGAAGACACCGACGAGATCCTGCGGGCCGCCGGTCTCGACCCGCCGGCGATCGCCGAGCTGCGAGAGGCGGGCATCATCGGCTGATGCGACTGAGCGCGACTCACCGGGCGGCGGCTTCCGAGTGTTTGCCGCGCCGCGCCTCCCACTCGTCCACGAGGTTGAGGCCCACGAGGCACAGGATCCAGGGGGTCGACGTTGTCCGTTCGCCGCGGGCGCGGTAGATCAGCTCAGTCCAGACGCCGATCTCGCAGCCGGGTGTCCCGAGGCGGATCGCGAGTGCCAGCGCGATGATCGTCTCCGACAGCATGACCACGTCGAACCACCAGACGAGGTCCGCGAGCGGATAGCCCCAGGCGCGCCCGGACGCCACCTGACCCGCTGCCGCCGCGAGGGCGATCGCGGCCGCCAGACCCACCGACGCGAGCGCTCGCGCACGGCC
>JAUJOH010000013.1:0-62652 GCA_030447745.1 Chloroflexota bacterium
GAGCAACCGCCTTCTAAGCGGAAGGTCGCAGGTTCGAATCCTGCCGGGGACGCCATAACAAACGGCTCGGAACCGTCGCGTGCGGCAACCCATGCCGCCCATGCGCGCGGGCACATCGGAGCGCACGCTCCACGAGCCGACGTACCATCCCGCCGTCCTCCCCCGGTTTTCGGCCAGCTGCTCGAAATCATCAGTCCAGCCCAGGAGGTGTGCGCATCGGTTTGTCCGTCACCCCTGGCTGTCCGGCAGGATCACGCGTCGGATGCCGCGTGTGGCCCCACGAGCGCCGCCGCCACGAGCGCAGCGAGGCGCTGCGCGAGGCCGTCGCTGCCGACCCCCAGCAGGAAAAGGGATGCGAAGACCGTGCCCAGCAGCAAGGCGTGGACGAGGTCGGGGTCCGGTACGTCACCGATTTCCCCTCGCCCCTGCGCCCGCTTCAGGACACCCACGATGTACGTGCGTTCGAGTGCCACGAACGTGTTGAGAAACCGGGCGGTCAAGGCGGGATCGCCGTGGATGTCGGCCAATAGCCCGGGCACCGCAGCGGCCGCCGGGCCGTTCGCCAGGCTGCTCACGATATCCTCGATCAGGGCGACCAGATCACCGCGCAGGGAGCCGGTATCCGGCGGGGGCTCAAGGGTCAGGTCGTGGATGGCGGCCGCGAAGGTCATCTCCTGTTTTGTCGCGTAGCGGCGGTAGATGGCGGCCTTGCCGACACCGGCTCGCGCGGCGATGGCATCCACCGTCAGCTTCGCGTAGCCCACTTCCAATAGGAGCTCTTGAGTGGCTGCGATGAGGGCCTGATCGACGCGGCTGTCGCGCTTTCGACCGCGAGCTTGACCGGCTGAAGTCATGGTGGCAATATACGGAACCGGCAGTTCCGAAACAACAGTCGGAGGCTAATCACCATGACTATCTGGGCCGGCCGCATCCTCATCCTGCAAGGGGTGATTCACCTCGTCACGACCCTCGCCGCCAGCCAACAGCACCTTTCCAATTGGCTACGAGGTGATCTGTGGTTCCCGTCCTTCGGCATGGGCGAACTCAGCACAACCGCCGGAGCGTTCTGGCTGACGCTCGGCAGCTTCGGCGTGCCACTCATCGTCTTGGGCGGTCTGATCACGCGGCTGGGTCGCTCCAATCACGGAGTGCCGGGTCTCGTCGGCTGGGCCCTCGGCCTCTGGGGCGTGGCTGCCAGTGCCGTCTTTCAGCCGAGTCCGTTCATCACATTGCTCATCCCGGCCGGCCTGATCGTCTTCGGAGCACGCCGCGGTGCGAACGGCTCGCTACCGCAGTCAAACAGCTCGATCGACGGGCAAGCACAGGAGGCGTGAACGACCCCGCCTGCGGCTCTACGCGGCACGACTCAATGGCACCCTCAACATAGTGACGCACGACGGTCGATGGCACGGGCGGGGGACTGACGGCCACGGACCAGGGCGGGCCAGCCACCGTCATCGCCATGGTCACATGGCGCTGCTCGCCGCAATCGTTGTGTCAGTCCTGCACCACGTGGATCATGTGCTGCGAGCCGACTACAGCGGCTGGCCCTTCAGCGGCGAAGTGACGCTTTTCAGCGCCAGCCTGCTGGTCTACCCGCTCCTCCTGGCGGCTGTTCTTCTCTCGCGGACCAAGTCGTGGATGGCCGTCGGCCTCGTTGCGGTCCTGCTGGTGGCCGTTCAGGTGCCGCACATGTTCGTCGAGACCCCCGCCGACCAGTACAGCACCTGGGCTGAGGGCGTCAGCTCGGTGCCTCGCCATCTCGGGCGACCGAACCTCCTCGGCATCGCCTCGTCTACCCTGGGCGTCGCCTCAGTCATGGCCTCGCTGCTCCTGTCGGCCGCCCTTGCCGTCGCCCTGGTGCTGGTCGCCGGCCTGCTGCGGCGCGGACGGCGGCTGGTTCGAGCCGCCGTCGTCAGCGCGATTGTCGTGCTCGTGAGCGCGGATCTCGCCTACGGATGGGCCTGGCTTTCGACCGGAAGCTCCGAGCTGGCCCGCTCCATTGCGTGGCAAGAGTCGGACGTCCTCGACTATCAGAGGTTCACCGCCCGCCCGGTCGAGACGCAGGCGCCAGCGTTCCACTTTCCGGAAGCTCCCCGTACCGATCAGAGCCCGGTACAGACGGTACCGGTTCGCGACGGGGGAGAGGTTGTCGAGCGCGACCTGGAGGAGTTCCTGCGTTCGACGGGGACGACGGCGTTCCTTGTCCTCGAGGGCGACACCCTGGTGTACGAGGCCTATTTCAACGGCCACCGGCGGGAATCCACGGTGAGCTCGTTCTCCGTGGCGAAGTCGGTCGTCTCGGCCCTGGTCGGCATCGCCGTCGAGGAAGGCCATATCAACTCCCTCGACGATCCCGTCACGGCATACCTGCCGGAGCTGGCCGAGCGGGACGGGCGGTTTGCGCGCATCACGCTGCGCCACCTCCTGAGCATGTCGTCCGGCCTCGGCGATCTGGATCCCTACTACAGCGTCGATATGCGTGCCGTGGCCCTGCACGACACGGAGGTCGACGGCCCGCCCGGCGAGCGCTTCTCGTATAACAACGTCAACGCGGTCCTGTTGGGTCTGGTGATCGAGCGGGCGACGGGACGCTCGGTGTCCGCTTACCTGGAGGACACGCTATGGGGCCCGCTGGGCATGGAGGCCGACGGCTCCTGGAGCCTCGACAGTGAGGCATCTGGCTTCGAGCTGATGCAGGCGGGCCTCAACGGCCGAGCCATCGACTTCGCCAAGTTCGGCGCGCTGTACCTCAACGACGGCCAGTGGCGAGGGCGACAGCTGGTCCCGCGCGACTGGGTTGCTGAGTCCACCCGAGCTGACACGGAGTCCGATCCTTCGCCCGACTACCAGACCTACTGGTGGACCCGGCCCGGATCGGGAACGCCGAACGACTTCTGGGCCCAGGGAAACCATGGCCAGTTCATCTATGCGTCACCGAGCCACGATGCGGTGCTCGTCCGCTTCGGGATCGAGTACGGATACGAATATTGGCCTGAGCTGTTGGCCGAGTTAGCGAGCCGATACTGAGTCGACTGTACGGCTCCCACACCTGCCGGGTCGCCAACTGCGCGGCGCCGGCACGAGCCGGCGGTATCCCGACACCAGAGTGGTACAACATGACCGCCGGTGCCTCGCATGGGAGTAGGTCCAGGGATGGCGTACTCGCTCGCCGACAAGCTCGTGGTCGGCATCTCGTCGCGCGCGCTGTTCGACCTGGACGAAGCGAACGAGGTGTTCCGGACCCGGGGGCTGGCGGCCTACCGCGACTACCAGCGGCAGCACGAGGATGACCCGCTCAGCCCCGGCGCGGCCTTTCCTCTCGTGCGGGCGCTGCTGTCGCTCAACGCGGGCCGCTCCGAGCGGTTGGTCGAGGTGATCGTCATGTCGCGCAACGATGCGGACTCCGCGATGCGCGTCTTCAACTCGATCGAGGCTTCCGGGCTGGACATCACGCGCGGTGCGTTCCGCGGTGGCCGCGATCCGTGGTCGTGCCTCAAGGCATTCAGTTGCAGCCTCTTCCTGTCCGCGGAGCCGGAGGACGTGTTCGCGGCGCTCGCCCAGGGCTTCCCGGCCGCGCTCGTTCTCGACGCACCCGAGGCTCCCGCGGACGACGAACCGGGCGAGGTCAGGGTCGCGTTCGACGGCGACGCCGTGCTGTTCGACGACGAGTCCGAGCGGGTCTTCCAGCGGGGTGGTATCGACGCGTTCCACGAGCACGAGGCACGGCACGCCGACGCTCCGCTCTCGCCCGGCCCGTTCCGACCGTTCCTCCAGGCGCTGGCGCGCCTCCAGTCCCGCTTCCCGGAGGGCCGGTCGCCGATCCGCACCGCCCTCGTCACGGCGCGGGCAGCGCCGGCCCACCAGCGTGTCGTCAACACGCTCCGGTCGTGGAATGTGCGCATCGACGAGACGTTCTTCCTCGGCGGGCTCGACAAGACGGGCATCCTCGAGGTGCTGCGACCGCACATCTTCTTCGACGACCAGATGCGCCATCTCGAGCGCGCCGCTTCCGTGGTGCCGTCGGCACGTGTGCTCCAGACCGTCCACCAGCTTGACCTGTTCCCGGCCGTCAGGGCGACGCGCGCCGCCGGGCGGGTCGACGAAGGACAGGAGGCGGCTGGCGCTCCTGCGCGGGTCGCCATCCCGCCACAACGCGGTTCGGACACGGCCGGGACTCCTGCGCGGGTCGCCATCCCGCGACGACCAGGTTCGGAGACGGCCGGTGCGACGGTCGCGAACCAGACGTTCCCGAAAGCCGCGGTTCGATGCGCGGCGGTAGCCGAGCCGCAGGCGGTCCCGGAGGCCGAAGCTCCCGAGCCATCCAGGTCCGCCTGACGCCTTCCGTGGTGAGCGAGCCGTGGAGGGCGCCGAGCGCCGGACGCTACTCCGGAGCTCGGATTCGCTAGGCGCTGCCGCCGCCGTCGCCGCCGTCCGCACCCGCCGTGGCGCCGCCCGCCAACGGCCCGACGGGACTGAGCGCACGGGCCTCCATCGCGACCTGCAGGTCCGGCTCCAGGGCCGCGGCACCGGGCGCGCCCTCGATGATCCGTCGGCGGACCCAGCCGGAGACCGTGTCGACGAGGATCGTGATCACCACCACGACGATGATCGCCATGCCGGCCCGCGAGAACCGGCCGAACACGATCGTCTGCTGCAGCACCAGGCCGATGCCGCCGGCGCCCACGACCCCGAGCACAGCGGCCGCCCGGATGTTGATCTCGAAGCGGTACAGCCAGAACGCGACGATCTCCGGTAGCACCTGGGGCAGGACGCCCCACCGCTGGACCGCGAGCGGGCCGCCGCCGACGGCCCGAGCGGCCTCGACCGGTCCCGGGTCGATTCCCTCGACGACCTCCGCGGTCAGCTTGCCGAGCGTGCCGACCGAGTGGATCCCGATGGCCAGCGCGCCCGCGACCGCGCCCAGCCCCGCGATCGGGATGAAGATCGCGATCGCGAGGACCAGCTCCGGGAATGCCCGGATCGCGTTGAGCACCTGGCGGACGATGTTGGAAACGAGCCCGCTCGACACGTTCCGCGCGGCGAAGAACCCGAGCGGCAGCGAGATGACGGCGCCGACCACCGTCCCGACCCAGGCGATCTGGAGCGACTCCAGCATCGCCTCCAGCGAGCGCCCGAGGTACAACCAGTCGGGCCCGTCCTCGAGGAACATCTCGTAGAACACGTTGGCCACGCCGCTGGGCAGCTCAGCAAGGCCCTCGACCTCGATCTCGACACTCAGCGCGCACCAGGCGACGACCGCCGCAACGGCAAGGAGGCTGGCGTTGCGACGCCGCCGGCCGGGAGCGTTCGGACGTGCGGAGCCCGAGCCGGCGGGCCGCCCGACAATGGCCGCGCCGCTCGTCACACCAGCCGCCGGCGGAGCCGGATCGAGGCCACCTCGATCAGGAACACGAAGACGAACAGCTCGACGACGATGACCGAGACGTTGCTCCAGTTGAAGAAGCGGTACTGGGTGATGAGGAGGTTGCCGATGCCTCCGGCGCCCGCGATCCCGATGACTGTCGAGGCGCGGATGTTGAGCTCGAACGTGTACAGCGCGTACGCGACGTAGTTCGGGAGGACCTGTGGAAGAACGGCCGAACGGACCGTCTGCGTGCGGTTGGCGCCGGCCGCCCGCGCCGCCTCGATCGGCCCGCTGTCGACGCCGTCGATGGTTTCCGAGAGCAGCTTGGCGACAACGCCGATGTTGAAGAGGATCAGCGCCACGACACCCGCCAGCGGCCCCGGCCCGACAGCGGCGACGAAGATCAGTGCGTACAAGAGGTCCGGGATGGCGCGGATGACGCTGAGGACGCCACGGTTCGCGCTGAAGGCGAGGCGGTTGGGCGCGGTGACCCGCGAGGCGAAGAAGGCGGCCGGGAGCGCAATCGCGCACCCGATCACCGACGCGAGAACGGCCATCTGAAACGTCTCGAGCATCGGCTCGACGGTGCGGGCGAGAAAGCCCCAGTTCGGCGTGAGGAGCTCACGGAGAATTGGCGCGCCGCGGGTGATGTCGGCGACCACCTCGGCCAGATCGAACCCGATCCCGAACTGCTCGCTCAGCGAGAGCCAGGTGATCGCAACGAATGCTGCGAGACCGAGCGGCAGGGCCGGGGAGGCCGTCGGCTTCGGTGGTCTCGCAGATCGCGCCGTTGCCGCCGCCGTCATCAGGCTGGGACGACCGCCTCGGTCACGCCCAGGACGTCGTCCGCAGTGAGCGAACGACCGTAGATGTCGCGGAAGACGTGCTCGTCCGCCTGCGCGCCGGTCCCGTCGTACACCAGCTCGCCGGCCCGCATCCCGATGATGCGTTCGCCGTACACCTTGGCGAGGTCGAGGAAGTGCAGGTTCACGATGGTCGTGATCCGGAGCTCCCGGTTGATCCGCTGGAGGTCGCGCATGACGACGTGGCTCGTGGGGGGATCGAGGCTCGCCACCGGCTCATCGGCCAGGATGATCGTCGGCTGCTGCGCCAGCGCCCGGGCGATCCCGACGCGCTGCTGCTGACCGCCCGAGAGATTGCTCGCGCGGACATACGCCTTCTCGACGATCCCGACCCGCTCGAGGGCCTGCATCGCGATCTCCACGTCGTCCGCGCGATACCGTCCGATGAGCGAGCGCATCGTGCCGGCGCTGTGGAGGCGACCCATCAGGACGTTGTTGAGCACCGTCGTGCGTTTCACCAGGTTGAAGGTCTGGAAGATCATGCCGATCTTGGACCGCAGCTGGCGCAGCTGCTTCGGCGTCGCGTGCCGCACGCTGACGCCGTCGATCGTGACGTCGCCGCCACTCAGTGGAACGAGGCCGTTGATGGCGCGAATGAGGGTCGACTTCCCGGCCCCGGACAGCCCCACGATGACGACCATCTCGCCGTCCGGGATCTCGAGCGCGACGTTTCTGAGCGCGTGCACCCCGCCGGGATAGACGACCGACGCGTTGTGGAAACGAATCATCGGCGGAGAGGAACGGGAGCGGGGCGCGGTGAGCGCCCCGCGGCCCGGTTATTCCGTGACGCCCAGCTCTCGGGCCGCGTCGCGGACGATCTCGAGTGCGTCGAGATCCGGCTCCGTGAGGGCGGAGATCTCGTAGATCTCCTCGAGGGTGGCTGCCCCCTCCTCGCTCTGGGAGTACTCCAGGAGCGCGTCCTTGATCCTCGTCTGGAGATCGTCGGGGAGCGCGCCCGCGACGGCGATCCCGTCGTTCGGGATCTCCGGCCCGTAGGCGAAGACCACGACCTCATTCTCGATGTCGCACTCGGTTGTCGCCGCCGTGCGCGCGTCGTCGAAGCTCACGCCGACTTCCGCCTGACCCTCGCACACGGCGATCACGGAGGCGTCGTGGCTTCCCGCAAAGAGGGGCTCGATGTCGGTCTCGGGGTTGATCCCCGCCGTCGCGAAGACCGTGGCCGGAAAGATGTAGCCGGAGGCAGACGTCTGCTCGACGAACGAGACCGTTGTCCCGTCCTCGACCTTGGCCAGATTCTCGATGCCGATCGGGCCCTCCGGCGAGTCGTCCGGCCCGCGGTCCGTGCCGTTGCAGTTGAGGAAGGTGACCGGCTGGTCCTCGACCTCTCGCTCGTTCGGGACAGGCTCGTCCGTGCAGTACTTGTCCGGCTGGTTGGTGAAGAACTGCGTGTGGTAGGTGGCGCTGCCGTTGCGCTCGGACTGCAGGATGATCTCGGCGTCCGCGCGATCGACGGCCTGGAGCATGGCGAAGGGGCCGAACGCGCCGATGTGCGCCTGCCCGGTCTCCATGGCGGTGACGAGGCCGGTGTAGTCCGTCGACACGAAGCCCTCGACGGGCATGCCGAGCTGCTCGGTCAGGTAGTCCGCGACCGGCTGGATCGTCTCGACGAGCGCGTCCGCCTCCCGGGACGGGACGAACCCGATCACCAGCGTCTCGGGCGTCTCACCGCCGGTTGCTGCCGATCCGGACGCACCTGCTGACGCGGACGGGCCGGCACCGCCGGTTGCGGCGGGACTGGGTGAGGCGGCCGACGCGCAGGCGGTCGCCACGAACGCCGTCGCAGCAAGACCGGCGAGGGGTCGAGGGATCTTCATCGCGTCCTCCAGAGGGCACAACTCGGCGCGGAACCGGCGCCTGCCGGCGGGCCCGCCTGCTCCACGAGCGTGCATGATACTCGGCATCCTCTGCCCGGCGGGCTGAGCGGGGCTGGTCGCGGGTGAGATCCAGTGGCGCGTCGTGGTGCCGAGGGGCCTACGCCCGCCTGTACGCCACCAACGACGCGCGGCTCACCGCGCTCCGTCGTGGCGCGACCACGACAACCACAACCGACCCCACGTCGCGCGACGGCCGGTCGCCGATGCAGGTGCTCGTCAGCAACGTGAGTGGGAACCACGTCTGAGCCGCCTGCGCAGCGCGAGGTCCGGGCCTGGCTCCGGCGGCCGGCCGTGGCGATGGGCGGCCTGCTGCTCTTGCCGGATACCAGCCCCGTGGTGCAACACAGCGAGTTGTCAGGCGGCGGGCGGCTGACCGGGCGGGATCCGCCCCCAACGGCGCCCGTTCCTCGTCACCTACCAGCCCGGCGGGTAGCTGACCGGACCGATCTGGCTCCCACTACGGGGGCTGGTAGCTGACCGGGAATCTCGTCCTCCAGCTGGTCAGGACCATCCCCGCTGGTATGTGGCGAAACCATCGGAGTTCGGGGGCCGAGCACCTCGGGCAGCCCGCGCGGTGGCGCGGTGCGGCGGCTGTGGGCGGCGCGGGAGCGATCGGGCGACAGTCGGCCGGTTCTCGGCGTGCCCACCCGTGTACCGTCTCCCGGTGGCGTACCGGCTCGTCTGTCTCGACGCGGGATTCACGCTGATCCGGCCGCGCGAGACGATGGCGGGCCGGCTCGCCAGGGTCCTCGAGGACCACGGTCACCGGCCGGACGAGGAGGAGGTGCGCCGAGCCTGGGACGCGGCGGATGCGTGGTTCTGGGACGAATACCACCGGCCCGGCAACGCCACCTGGGCGAGCGACGAGCGGATCCAGGAGACGTGGCGCTCCTATCACCGCCTGATGCTGCAAGAGCTCGGCTTTGGCGACCGCGACCGCGAGGTGCTGGAGGCCGTGCTCGTGGCCCAGATGGCAACCGAGGCATGGGAACTCTACGACGACACGCAGCCGGCCCTCGACGCACTCCGCGAGGCTCGCCAGTCGGGCGAGCGCCCCGGTGAGCCGTTTGCGGCAATCGTGAGCGACTGGGGATCCCTGCTGACCGAGCTGCTCGAGGGCCTCGGCATCGCGGCGTACGTGGACCGGATCTTCGCCTCGGGCGCCATCGGTCTGGCCAAGCCGTCACCGGACTTCTACCTGCGGGCGTGCCGGGACCTGGGAGTGAGTCCCGGCGATGCCGTGATGATCGGAGACAGCTATCGCGCCGATGTCCTCGGGGCACGAGGCGCCGGCATGGCTGGAGTCCTCCTCGACCGAGCGGGGACGGCCACCGGGGTCGACCCCGGCGTTCCGGTCGTCGCGACGCTCGTCGACGCCGTGGAGCTCGTCCTCGGCGGCTGACGGACCCGAGCGGGATCTGAAATGCCCGCGGCTCTCGCCCGCCCGGCCCTCAGGGAGACCGCCGCCCGGGTCTCGCGCAGTCAGCACAGCCAGCCCGACCGTTGCGCGAGCGCACCGGTCCGGTACTGGCGGCTACCGCAAAGTACGGCTGGCCGCGGCAGGTGCGGACTCCTACGCTCCGCCTAGCAGCAGGCCGCACTCCACCCCTGAGCACCCCGGGGCATCAGGAGCGGCCACAGGGTGCGCATCAGCGAGGCAACGACACGCATGGCTCCCACGGCCGCCAACGAACTTGGCCCGATGCTGACGGCGACCGAGGTCGCCGAGATGCTCCACCTCCACGTCAACACCGTGAAGCGGCTTGGTGACCGGGGCGAGCTTCCCTTCTACCGCGTCTGTCGCCGGGGTGATCGGCGCTTCCGGCTGGACGACGTCATGAAGTTCCTCAATCAGAACCGCTGACTCGTCAGGCACAACCGCTGACCCCGCTGGTCGTGCGCCTGCGCCCCCGCTTCAGACCGCCCGGAGCGCCTCGCCGAACAGCTCCACCCCTTCCGCGATCTCGCTCGCGCTGACGTCGAGCGGCGGGAGCCAGCGAATCACCTGGTGCTCCGCCCCGCAGGTCAGGACGAGGAGCCCGAGGTCCGCCGCCCGCGCCATCACGGCCTGCGCAAGCGCCCCGTCGGGCTTACGGGTCCTCGCGTCCGCGACCATCTCGACGCCGACCATCAGGCCCGGTCCGCGGACGTCGCCGATCCGCTCGTCCTCGGCGGCAATCGAGCGGAGGCTCCGGCTGAGCTCCTCCCCGCGAGCGGCAGTGTTCTCGACCAGTCCTTCGTCCCGAATGGTCTCGAGGACGGCAATTCCGGCCGCACACGCCACGGGGTTCCCGCCGTAGGTCGAGCCGTGCGCGCCCTTGCCCCACCGTTCCTGCAGCTCCCGTCGCGTGGCGAGCGCCGCGAGCGGGAGGCCGTTCGCCATCGCCTTGGCCATGCAGACGGCGTCGGGGACGACCCGGGCCTGCTCGAGCGCCCACATCGACCCAGTCCGGGCATACCCGGACTGGACCTCATCGGCGACCAGCAGGATGGCGTGCTCGTCGCAGAAGTCGCGCAGCGCCCGGAGGAACGGCGCGGGTGCCGGGTGGTAGCCGCCCTCGCCCTGGACGGGCTCGATCAGGATCGCGGCCACTGACGCGGCCGGGACCGTGGCGGACGTCAGGCGCCGCAGGTGCTGGAGACAGACGCGCGTGGCCTCTGTCTCGTCACCCCCGAAGTCGGCGTAGACGCGCGGGAACGGCGTGAAGTAGACGGACGGAAGCAGCGGCTCGTAGCCCATGCGGTAGTTGCCGCTCGACGTCGTCACCGACGCCGCCCCGAGCGTCCGTCCGTGAAAGCCGCCCTCGAAGGCGATGATCGCCGGACGCCCGGTGACCCGCCGAGCGAGCTTGATCGCGGACTCGATCGCCTCCGAACCCGAGTTGACGAAGAAGACCGTGTCGATCGGCGCCGGCAGCGTGTCCGCGACCATCCGGGCGAGTCGGACGACCGGTTCCGAGTACCCGATCGCGCCGGTGGGCCCGATCAGGCGATCGACCTGGGCGTGGATCGCGGCGGACACGCGCGGATGAGCATGCCCGAGGACCGTGACCGCGATGCCGTTCGCAAAGTCGAGGTATCCCCGGCCTGCTGTGTCGTACAACCGATGGCCGGCGCCGTGACTCCAGCTTCGCTCGAAGTACCGCCCGAGGACCGGGCTGAGGTTGCCGGCCAGGGCCGAGAGGTTCGGAACGGCGGTGCCGACATCATCCATCGGGCGAGTATAGGTATGGGGACCCTTCGGGCGGACGCATCCCGCTGCCGATGGACGGTTGGCGCGGGACACGGCCGGCGGCGGGGCCCGGAGCCGCCGCCTAGAATCCGGCCCGGGCCGGCGCGGCGCCCGGCCAGCCCGACTCGCTGAAAGGGGTCGCGTCTTGGTCGACTTCGCCCTGACGGAGGAGAACCGGCTCGTGCAGGCGAGCGCGCGGGCGTTCGCGGAGGCGGAGATCCTGCCCCACATCCGGCAGTGGGACGAGCGCGGCGAGGTGCACCGGGAGGTCTTCGCCCAAATGGGCGAGCAGGGCTTCCTCGGGGCGCCGATCCCGGAGCGCTACGGGGGCGGCGGGATGGACTACATCTCGTTCGCGCTGCTGTGCGAGGAGCTCGAACGCGCGGACACCGCGTTCCGCGTCGTCCAGAGCGTCCACGTCGGGCTCAACTCGTTGGCGCTCCTCCAGTGGGGGACGGAGGAGCAGCGACAGCGCTGGCTCGTCCCGCAGGCGAGGGGTGAGAAGCTCGCCACCTTCGCCCTGACCGAGCCCGGCGTCGGAACCGATGCCGCCCACCTGGCCGCCACGGCCACCCGCGACGGCGAGGCGTACCGGCTCAATGGCCAGAAGATCTGGATCAGCCTGGCGGACATCGCCGACCACTTCCTCGTCTTCGCCTCGGTCGACCGCTCCGCCGGCTGGCGCGGGGTGACGGCGTTCATGCTTCAGCGCGGCATGGCCGGTCTTTCGACCGGGACGCTCCACGGCAAGCTCGGGATCCGGGCGGGCAACACGGGCCTCATCAACCTCGACGACGTGGCGGTCCCGGCCGAGCACCGGATCGGCGAGGAGGGCGAGGGGTTTCTCGTCGCGATGAGCGCCATCGACCAGGGCCGGTACACCGTCGCTGCCGGCGCCGTGGGGCTGGCCCAGGCGTGCCTCGACGCCTCGCTCCGGTACGCCCACGAGCGCGAGACCTTCGGCCAGGAGATCGGGCGCCATCAGCTCGTCCAGCAGATGATCGCGAACATGGCCGCCGGCACGGAGATGGGCCGGCTGCTCGTCTGGCGGGCCGGCTGGCTCAAGAACCAGGGGTTGCGGAACACGCGCCAGACATCGCTCGCCAAGTGGCACGCCACGGACCACGCGGTCCGGAGCGCCCTCGACGCGATCCAGATCCACGGTGCGAACGGCTATTCCAGCGAGTTTCCGGTCGAGCGCTACCTGCGCAACTCGAAGGCGGCCGTCATCTACGAGGGCACGAGCCAGCTGCACACGATCATCCAGGCGGAGTACGCGCTCGGCTACCGGCAGGACCGCCCGATCCGCTGCGAGCCGTGGCCGGCGGACGGCTGGCGGCGACCCGTGGGAGGGGCCCAAGCGGGTTAGCCGCGCGCGGCGACCGTCCTGCCTTCAGCCCCGCGCGGGGGCCGGATCCTGGTCCCGCGCGGGGGTGTCGCCGCGGTCCGCGGCGGACGCGTCGGCTGGGCTTGCGGTCGTCCCAACGCCGGCCACCGGCGTCGTGGCCGCCTCGTTGTCGGCCGCGGGCTCGGCTCGGGTCGTCCGGCCGCGAGCCGTGACGATGAGCGCGACGGCGAACAGGATCACGCCGGCCGCGGCGACGATCCGCGGCGTGACGGGTTCCCCGGCCAGCGCGGCGCCGAGCGCGAACGCGACCACCGGGTTCACGTACGCGTACGTCCCGACCTTGGCCAGCGGCGCATGCCGCAGCAACCAGATGTAGGCCGAGTAGCCGACGAGCGACCCGACGACCGCGAGGTAGAGGATCGCGAGCAGCGACCGGTCGGACACCCCGGCCGGGTCGAAGCGAGCGAAGTCACCGACCAGCAGGGCGACGACGACCATCACCGCGCCGCCCGAGAGCATCTGGATCGCGAGCGAGCGCACCTGGTCGGACGGCTGAGCCGCCCGGTGCGCCGCGAAGATCGAGCCCGCTGCCCACAGGACTGGCGAGGCGAGGAGGGCGAGCAACCCGCCGATCTCGAGCTGGCCCGTCGTCTCCCATGGACCGGCGAGGATCGCCACGCCGGCCAGGCCGATCACGATGCCGAGCGCGACGGGACGGGAGATGCGTTCGCCGACGAAGACGCGGCCGAGCACCACCAGCCACGCCGGCAGCAGCGCGATCAGGAGTGCCGCGATCCCGGACGGGATCGTCTGCTCGCCCCAGGCCACCAGACCCTGACCACCGCCGAGCAGGAGCGCGCCCACGATCGCCGAGTCGCGAACCTCGCGGCGGGACGGACGCGAGCCCGGGTTGCGGACGAACGACCAGGCGAGGATCGCCGATCCGGCGAGGGCGAACCGAAGTGCGCCCATGACGTACGGCGGGATCGTCTCGATCGCGAAGAGGATCCCGAGGTAGGTCGACCCCCACACCAAGTACAGCGTGATGAGGGCGACCCAGACGGCGAGCGGGCTGGCGGTGCTTTTTGGATTAGCCGACTGGTCCAACGTTCTCGGAGTGTACCGGCTCCAGCGCGGCGCCGCCGGGCGGCCGCCGCGCTGGCCGCGACGCTATGCCGCCCGCGCCGCCGAATCCGGCCGGCAGTCGCGGCACGCCCGATAGCCGGCCGCCTCGGACGCCCGGCCGGAGCGGAACGCGACCCGGTGCCGTGCGGTGATCCGGCGCGCGTTGTGGCAGCTGGGCAGGCAGTAGACCCGCGTCGTGTCCGAGGCGAGGTACCGGATCCCTGCCCGGGCGAGCGACTCGAGCTCGTCCGGGTCGAGGCCCTCCGCGGCGAGCATCACCCGCTTGACGGTCGGGCCGCCCAGCGAGTAGTTGCCGATCAAGCCGTCGCTCCGGACGACCCGGTGACAGGGCACCACGAGCGGAACGGGGTTGTGGGCGAGCGCGGTCCCCACCGCCCGGACGGCGTTCGGCCGGCCGATCTCGGCGGCGATCCAGCCGTACGGGCGGACCTCTCCGCGGGGGATCTCGAGCGCCTTCAGCCAGACGGCCCGCTCGAACTCGGTCCGGCCTCGCAGGTCGAGCGGGAGGCGCGCTCGCCGGTCGCCCTCGAGACGCCGGGCGACGGCCCGGGCCAGCGAGTCGGGGAGGGCCGCCGCCCGGCGGACCGGCCTTCCGATCGATCGAGCGAACCGCCGCTCGAACGTGGCGTCGTCGTCGGCCCGACCGACGGTCGAGATGCCGAGGCCGTTCCAGGCCACGTAGACGGCGCCGACTGGCGTCGGCACCGTGGCGTACTCATCGGCCAGCCCGACCGAGGCAAGGGTCGCTCCGGCGAGCGTTGGCGGGGCAGCCACGGCGAGGCCGGCGAGAGCCGTCTCCACGTCGGCCAGGCCGAGCGGCGTTCGGGGCGTCATGCGGACATCACCTCGCGATCGAGCAGGGACGCCGACTCGGCGGCGTCACGGAGGAGCGCAAGCCCGCGGTGAACCTGCGCCTTGAGCGTTCCCTCGGGGCGGCCGAGCGCGTTTGCCATCTCCGCATACGACAGGCCGTCGACATGCCGGAGGACGACCGGGATCCGCAGCCGCTGAGGGAGCGTGGCCAGCAGCGCCGCCCAGTCACGCGCCGTCTCGCGCCGGAGCGCCGACGCATGCGGGCTCCCCGTGGGGTCGTGGGCCGCGATCCGGCCGGCGACCGGGATCGTGTCCCGGGCGCTCGGCGCATCGAGGCGGACGACGGCCAGCTTTCTGCGTCGCCCGCGGTTGCGGCAGAGGTTGACGACGATCGTCGCCAGCCACGGACGCACCTCCAGCGACCGGATTCGGTCCGGGTCGTAGGAGGCCAGCGCCCGGTAGGCCCGGACCAGGCAGTCCTGCGTGACCTCCTCCGCGTCGCGCGGATCGCCGAGCACACGCAGGGCGATGGAGTAGAGCCGGTCCTGATGGTCGAGAACCAGGCGCTCGAAGGCGCCGTCGAGGTCGGTAGCGAGGGCGCTCGGCAGGGCGTCGTCCATGTCTTCTTCAACACCGCCCGGCGGAAATCGGTTGCATCGCGACACCGTGCCGGTTCCGGGCGCCGCGAGCAAGGGTCGGTGCGTGGGCGGCCTGCCCTGCGACAATCGCCGAAGGATGCGTCTCGACGATCGCTTCGAGGAGCTGGCCGGCAGTCTCGGCGGCTTCTACCGGGCGTGGCTGGTCTACCTGGGTCTCGAGCTCGGGCTGTTCGCTCGTCTGCGAGATGCCGGGTCGGCAGGGCTCACCCCGGCCGAGCTTGCGGCGTCGACCGGGACGCAGGTGCACGCGATCGACGTCTGGGTGTGGGCCGCCGATGCGCACGACCTTGCGACGTTCGACGACGGCCGGGTGCGGGTCGACCCCGAGGTGGGCGCGATCCTCCTCGACGACACGATCCCGGACTACCTCGGCGGCCAGTTTGCCCACGCCGTGGTGGCCAGTCTCGACTGGGATGGGATGATCGACTTCTTTCGTACCGGCCAGCCAGTCCGGGACCGACCGGACCGCTACCGCGCCGCCATCGAGCGACTGACGGTCCAGGACATCGCGGTCTTCTTCCAGGAGGCGCTGGCCGCGCTGCCGCAGCTGGTCGCCGATCTGGCGCGGGGCGGCCGCGTGCTCGACGTCCACTGCGGCGGCGGCCGGTGGCTGATCGCCATGGCGCGGAGGTTCCCGGACCTGCGCCTCGTCGGCGTGGAGTTCGAGCCGGATTCGGTCGAGCGGGCTCGCCGGAACGTCGCCGCGGCCGGGTTATCCGACCGGATCGAGATCGAGCATGGCGACGTTGAAGAGCCCGGCCACGCCGGCGAGTTCGACCTGGCCTACTTCCAGTACGCGTTGCACACGCTGCCGGATCCGCCCCGTGCGCTCGGCGCGGCCTGGGCAGCGCTCCGTCCAGGCGGTCGCCTGCTCGTGCTCGACTGGCCGCTCCCGTCGACGGTCGAGGAGTTCCGGACGCGTCATGGTGAGCTCATCGCTGGGGTCCAGCTGGACGAGGTCTTCCAGGGCACGCAGCTCGGCACGCGGGAGTCGTTCCTGTCATGGTTCGACGCCGCCGGGCTCGCGGCGCCTGAATCGATCGCGCTGCCGTCCGGCGCGTCGCTCTTCGCCGCCACGCGGCCAGGCTGATCCAGGCGCGTCCGGGCTCGTGCCCGGGCCGCCGGTATCGTTGCCGCCATGCCGCTGCCCGGTGGTCTCGACCGCGACGCGCTCGTGTTCCTCGAATGGCACGAGGCCCGGGTCCACGCGCTTCCCGGGCGCGAGCTGCGCGACCTGGGGGACGCGCTGCTGCTCCGCGATTCGGTCGATCGCGAGCCGTTCTGGAACCGTGTCGGGGCCGTGCGATGGCCGGACGACGGCGCGGCATTCGCCCGCCGCCTGGCGGAGACGATCGTCCTGTTCGCGACGCTCGACCGGATCCCGCACGTGTGGCCGCGGCCGGCGCTGAACGAGCCGCCCGATCTCGCGTCGCGGCTGACGTCCGAGGGCTGGGAGGACATCGGCGCCGGCTGCCTGATGCTCCTCGCGGCGCCACGTCGCGTCGCCGACGCGCTCGCGACGGGGCGGGATCCGGCGATCACGATCGATCAGATCTCGGCGCTGCACGGCCGCGCCGCCCGCCAGTCCGCGTCCGACGTGGCCCTCGTGCTCACCGACGCATTCGACGTCGCCCCGGGCGGTCGGGCGTCCCTGCAGATCGAAACCCTCGCCCTGTCGGAGCGAGCCGAGGTCGACGCGTGCCTTGTCCGCGTCGCGGGGGAGCCCGCGGCGACGGCCAGGGTCACGACGTTCGACGGCGCCTCGTACCTGTCCTCGATCGGGACGCGGCCCGCGTTCCGGAGCCGTGGTCTCGGCCGGCTGGCCACCGCGACGGTCGCCGCGGACGCGGTCGCGGCCGGCAGCCGATGGACGTATCTCGGCGTGCACGCGGACAACGAGCCGGCCATCGGGCTCTACCGCGATCTCGGGTTCGAGCCGATCGGCGAGCCGGCGCCGGACCTGCTCCTGCGATGAACGCGCGTCGGACGGGGATCGGCGCCGCGGTTGCCGATGCCGTGCTTGCGGAGGCCGTGCGGGACGGCATCCCGCCCCCTGCCGACGATGCGTTCCGGGTCCGGCTCGAGCAGGTCGCCACGGTCGCGGCCCCGCGATCGGTCGCGATCGGCTGGGCGACCGTGGATCTCGATCGAGCGGAGATCGAGCTCGCGGAGCGGCTCGCGCATCACGGTCGTCCCGTCGTGCGGGCGGCGACGGCTGACGACGCGCTCGGTGCGAAGTGCCGGCTGTTGGCGTTCGGCCCCGGCCCCGGCGTCCCCCTCCCCGCGCCGAGCACCGCGGGCCGCCTCGCCGCCGCGCTGGCGCGGTTCGGCGAGGCGGCGCTCGCGCTCTACCTCGTCGTCGACACAGGCATGATCGACGCCGTCCGACGCGAGGGGGTGGTGCTGTCCGCGCCGGGCGACGGCCCGCTGGGCCGGCAGCGGCTGGTGCTCGGTGGCTCGCGGTGGGGTCCGCACCTCCTGCTGGTCGCCGAGGTGCGCAACCGATCGGCGACCGGCCCGCAAGCCGAACCGGTGAGGCGGACGCCAGCCGGTACCATCACCTGAGTGACGGAGCAGGGACGCATCGACCTCCGCCCCGCGACGACGGACGACGCCGAGCGGATCGCGGCGCTGTTCACCGACGAGGGCTATCCCGCGGGTCCGAGCGACATCGTGTCTCGGCTCGAGCGCTTCGCGTCGCCCTTCTCGCAGGTCGTGGTCGCCGACGCGGGCGGCGAGGTGGTCGGCTTCATCGCCTTTCACGCGCTGCCGCGGTTCGAGCACGACGACCGGATCGTCCGGATCCTCGCCCTGGTCGTCGATCCGGGTGTCCGCGCGCGTGGCGTCGGCCATCGGCTCATGGAGGAGGCCGAGCGCGCCGCCCGCGAGCTTGGAGCCGCGTTCATCGAGGTCACCGCGGGCCATCACCGCCCGGAGGCGCGGCACCTGTACGACACGCTCGGGTATGACGGCTCGGTGACCAGCTACCTGCGCAAGCGGGTCTGACGACAGCGCGCCCGGGCCCGTGGTGACCCTTTCCGCGTTCCCGCGCCTCCGGCTCCGCGAGCCGGAGTCGCGCCTGCTCGACCTGCCGTGGGAGCGCCCGCTGGCCGAGTGGCCGCCGGACGAGGTGACGTTCCGCGAGCTGCCGGTGGGGCCTTCCCGGCACCTCGTCCGGTTCGTCGTCGTGGACGACGTGACGTACGCCCTCAAGGAGCTGCCGCTCGACCCGGCGAACCGGGAATTCACCGTGCTGCGCCACCTTCGCGAGCTGCGCCTGCCGGCGGTTCGCCCGGTCGGCATCGCGGAGGCACCCGACCGCGACGTCGCCGTTCTCGTGACGGCCTATCTCGCCCACTCGCTGCAGTACCGCCGCCTCCTGACGCGCTTTCCGATCGGGCCCGGTCCGTATCGCGACCGGCTTCTCGACGCGATGGCTTCGCTGCTCGTCGACCTGCATCGGGCCGGCGTGTACTGGGGCGACTGCTCGCTGGCGAACACGCTCTTCCGTCGTGACGGCGAGCGGATCCAGGCGTATCTCGTGGACGCCGAGACGAGCGAGGTCCACCCCAGCCTGACGGACGGCCAGCGGCGGTACGACCTCGACATCCTCGTCGAGAACGTCGCCTTCGGGCTCGCGGACCTCGCCGCGATGCGGGACGCGGCCGACCAGATCGACGAGGCGATCCCGGCGGCCGAAGGCGTGCGGCACCGCTACAACGCGCTGTGGGACGAGTTGCACGAGGAACCCGCGCTCCGGCCGGGCGACCGTCAGGGCGTCCGCAGCCGGATCCGGCGGCTCAACGACCTCGGCTTCGCGGTCGACGAGATCGAGCTCGACCCGTCGTCCGAAGGCGCCGAGATGCGGCTCCGGACGGTGGTCAGCAACCGCGCCTTCCACGCCCGGGAGCTGAGCCGGCTCACCGGCCTCCAGGCGCTCGAGGGCCAGGCGCGACTGCTCCTCAACGACGTGCGCGAGTACGGCGCCTGGCTGGCCTATTACGAGCGACGCCCGATCGGCGAGCGGGAGGCGGCCGACCGTTGGCTTCACGAGGTGCTCGAGCCGAGCGTCGCACGTCTCGTCCCGGCCATCGGTTCCGGGCGCGATGCCCTCCAGGCGTACTGCGACGTGCTCGAGCAGAAGTGGCTCCGCTCCGAGTCGGCGGGGCGCGACGTCGGGCTCGAGTCGGCGATCGAGGCGTATGTCGCCGCGGGCGCCCCGGCGCCCGAGACCGCGGCCGGACCGGCAGCCACGCTCGACGTCGAGATCGACGCGCGCAGCGGGCTGGACGCCCCCAGCGGGCAGGGCAGCTAACCGTCGGCGGCGACCGGCGTCGTCAGCGGGTTGAACGGCTCGTCCGGCGCCGGCGGCTCGGCGTCGGGAAGGCCCGGACTGTCGGCCGGCCGGCGACCACCGATCGCCGCCAGGGATCGGAACCCGCCGGGCTCGGCCGTGACCGCGCTCATCTGACGATCGATGTCGGGGATCCGGACCGCCGGCACGCCGGCGGCGATGTCGCCGGCGGTCGCCGGATCCACGGGTCCGCCGAGCGACCTCGCCAGAAACGCGGCGAGCGCCCGGCGGTAGACCGGGAACTCGTACAGCCAGCTGTGGCCGCCGCCGGGGATGATGAGCGAATTCACCGGCAGCGCGTCCGGTCGCGCCGCCCTCGGCGCGCGCGCCGCGCGCTCCAATCGGTCTCGGTGGCCGACCGGGACCACCTCGTCGGCGTCGCCGTGCGCAAGGAGCACCGGTCCGTCGTACCGGGCGATCGCCCGCGTGGCATCGATCTCCTCGACGGTGTGGCCCCGAGGCCGCAGGAAGACCCGCGTCGTGAACCAGGCAAGCGGGTACGCGATCGGATCCGACAACGGGAGCCGCGCGAGGCGAAACGTCTCGCGGGTGAGCCGCCATGGGTCGGCAGGCGCGGACGTCACGACGAGCGCGCCGACGCGCGGGTCCGCCGCCGCGGCCAGGATCGCCCCGATGCCGCCCATCGAGTGGCCGGAGATCGCGCCGACGGTCACCTCGGGCCGCGCCAGCAGCGCCTCGAACGCCGCGCCGGCGTCGAGCCCGAACTCGCCGGCCGAGACCGGCAGCTCCTCCGGCGGGTTTGCGCCCTGGCCGCGGACGTCGATCGTCAGGCAGTGGAACCCGACCGCGTGGAAGACGCTGGCGAGCGGCAGCGTCCGGTCACGGGCGGACTCCCAGCCGTGCACGAGCACGACCCCCGGACCCGGCTGCCCGCCGCGAGCGGGGATGAACCAGCCCGGCAGCTGGAGCCCCATTGAGGGGACGGTGATCTCCTCGAACGGCAGCCCGAGATACTCGGGCGTCACCCGCGGCGGTCCGGACTGCGGGAACCCCGCGCGAACGCGATAGATCAGCGCGAACCGCCAGGCGAGCGCGAGCGGGGCGGCAGCGAGCGCGGCGGCCATGCCGGCACGTCGGAAGGACGACATGGCCCGAACGGTACTCGGCGCGGCCGCGCGGCGGCGCGGCGTTCGCGAGACCGGGCTCGCGGGGGCACGCCGCCGGAGGACGCGGCGAACGCCGTCGCTACACTGCTGCGGTGCCGAAGCGCGACCCACACGAGGTCCTCGGCGTCCGGCCGGGCGCCAGCGCGACCGCGATCAAGGTCGCCTGGCGGCGGCTCGCCCGCGAGCACCACCCGGACCTGACCGGCGACGATCCGGCCGCCTCACGGGTGGCGACCCGGCAGATGGCGGAGATCAACGACGCCTACGAATCGCTCCGTCGCGAAGGCGTCCGGGCGCGGGTCGCGGAGGCCGCGGCGCGCAGCGACCGCCGGGCCGGCGGCGGCTTCGAGGGACCGGCGCCCGGCACGCGTACCGGTGGCCCGCCGAGGCCGCGGCCCAGTCGTCCGGTGACCGGGCGCGTCGATACGAGCGAGACGTTCCGGCCGCGGAACTCGACAACCGGCGAGGCCGGACGCGGCGCGCGGGCGGGGTGGGGGAGCGCCGACGCTCGAGCGCGGAGTGGATCGGCCCGTGACTCCTCGCCGTCGGCTCGACCGTCCGCCGAGCCCGAGCCGGAGCCCAAGCGCGAGCGCGAGCCGCCGCGTGCGTCACACCCCACCGGGCCGATGGAGCGGGCGCGCATCCACCGCTTCCGCCCGCCGCCGCGGCCGACGCTCGAGACGGCACACGCCATTGAGCTGGAGTTCGGCAAGTTTCGCGGCCACACGCTCGGTGAGGTCGCGGCCTTCGAGCCGTCCTACGTCGACTGGCTCGCCAGGACGATCACGCGCGATCGCGACCTCGTCGCGGCAGCTCGGGTGATCAAGGACGATCTGGATCGCCGCCAGGTGCACCGGCGCGAGCGTCCGGAGCGAAACGCGGCCGGGCGTCCGGCCTGACACGCGGCAGAGGCGCGGCTGGCCGCGCCAACGCGCGGGACGCGCGAGCGCCGCGTGGCGCCGCTGGACCGCGTGATCCGGCTCGTTTCGGCCCTTCCGCGTAGGCTGTGGTCGTGTTCCCTGGTTCCGCGTCGCTGGCTCGTGCCGCCCTGCTCATCGTCCTCGCGACCGCCGTTCCGGCCTGCTCGACCGCGGCGCAGGCGGAATTCGATCCCTCCGGTCCCTGCAGCGCAGACGGGCGACTCGCGGGCGCCTACCCCGACCTAGAGGCGCTCGTCCCCACCTCGTTCGACGGCGCGCCGCCGACACGGCTCGACTCGGGCCGGAACTGCTCCGAAGGACGCCTTGGCTCGCTCGCCGGACATGGCATCGACGAGGTCCGGTTCGCCGGCGCGCTGTGGGAGACGGACCGGCGGAGCGGGGTGACGATCGCCGTGTTCGAGGCTCCGGGGCTGACGGTCGATCGGCTGGCGGAGTTCTACGAGGCGGGTGCACGCGGCGCGCGCAAGACCGAGAACGTCACGACCAGCCGGTTCGCGGTCGGATCGCTCACCGGTCGCAGGCTCGACACGCTCAACGGCCAATCCTTCCAGTCGGTCGTCGTCCTCGACGGCCCGGCCGCCGGCCAGGTGCGCGCCGTGCTCGTCGCGAGCGACGTTGCCGAGGCCGAGAGTCGGGCCGTCCACGACCAGCTCGTCGAACGCGCAGCGGAAACCGCGGTGGCCGGCTGAGCGACGGCGACCGCAACACGTCCGACATGGGATCGGCCGCAAGCGACCTCGCCGCGGAGGCCGCCAGCCGTGACACTGGGCCCATGTTTGGAACGATCTTCCGTGTCGCGATGCTCCGGTTCGTGCCGCGCCGGCTGGTCCCGCTCCTGACCGCGTGGCAGGTCGTCCGGATGATCCGCGGCCGCAGGAGCTCGGGGACGACCACGACGGAGAGCACTCCTCGCACGCGGTTCCGCCGCCGCTGACGCGGGGACGACCGGTGCTAGAGTCGCCGGCATGAACGACCGGTCGCGATCCGACGACGAAGCGCCCGACTGGCGCGCGCGCAGGGACGCCTGGTCGCGGGAGTGCCTCGAGCCCACACTCCGCCGGGGCGGCGAGCGCCGGCCGCGCTTCTCGACTCTCAGTGATCTCGAGATCGAGCGCCTCTACGGCTACTGGTCGTGGGAGGAGGCGAGCGATGGTGCCCCGGCCGGAGCCGGCGGACCGACCGAGGTCGACCATCACGGCGACCGGCTGCGCACCGGGCGCTGGGACCGCTTCGAGCCGGCGCGGGACATCGGGCTGCCCGGCGATCCGCCGTTCACCCGCGGCATCCACCCGACCGGGTACCGGACGCGGCTCTGGACGATGCGCATGTTCGCCGGCTTCGGGGCGGCGGAGGACACGAACACGCGCTTCCGACAGCTCCTCGCGGCCGGTCAGACGGGGCTCTCGATCGCCTACGACATGCCCACCCTCTACGGTTACGACACCGACGACCCGGAGGCCGAGGGCGAGTTCGGGACGTGCGGCGTGGGGGTGTCGTCGCTGGCCGACATGGAGGTCCTGCTCGACGGTCTGCCGCTCGACCGCGTCTCGACCTCGATGACCATCAACTCGCCAGCCGCGCCGATCTGGGCGATGTACATCGTTGCGGCCGAGAAGAGCGGCGTGCCGCGCGAGCGCCTCGAGGGGACGACCCAGAACGACATCCTGAAGGAGTTCGTCGCCCAGAAGGAGTTCCTCTTCCCGCCCGAGCCGTCGCTGCGCCTCGTGACCGACACCGTGGAGTTCGGGACGCGCGAGCTCCCGCGCTGGAACACGATCTCGATCAGCGGCTATCACATCCGCGAAGCGGGCTCGACGGCGATCCAGGAGCTGGCATTCACGATCGCGGACGGCATGGCCTACGTCGAGGCGGCACTCGAGCGGGGACTTCGCGTCGACGACTTCGCGCCGCGGCTGTCGTTCTTCTTCAACTCGCACTCGGACTTCTTCGAGGAGATTGCCAAGTTCCGGGCGGCGCGCCGGATCTGGTGGAAGCTCATGACCGAGCGCTACCGGGCCGAGAACGAGCGCTCGACCTGGATGCGCTTCCACACCCAGACCGCCGGCGTCTCACTGACGCCGCAGCAGCCGCTCAACAACCTGACCCGCGTCGCGCTCCAGGCACTGGCGGCGGTCCTGGGCGGCACGCAGTCGCTCCACACGGATGCGTTCGACGAGGCGCTGGCCGTCCCGACGGCCGAGGCGGCGCTGCTCGCGCTGCGACAGCAGCAGATCATCGCCGAGGAGTCGGGCGTCGCGAACACCGTCGATCCCCTCGGCGGTTCCTGGTTCGTGGAGGCGATCACGAACGAGACCGAGCGACAGGTGTGGCGCTATCTCGACGAGATCGACCGGCGCGGCGGGATGGTCGCCGCCATCACCGAGGGCTACCCGCAGCGCGAGATCGCGGATGCCGCGTACCGGTTCCAGCGGGAGTTCGACCAAGGGGAGCGACGGATCGTCGGTGTGAACGCCTACGTCGACGAGGGCGAGACCACGACGGTGCCGGTGCTCGCCGTCCCGCCGGGCTCGTTCGAGCGGCACATGGCGCGGCTCGAGCGGACGCGGCGCGAGCGCGATCCGGCCGCCGTCGCGTCGGCCCTGGCCGGGCTCCGCGAGGCAGCGTCCCGACCCGGGACGTCGGATACGAACCTCATGCCGCACTTCGTCCGGTGCGCCCGCGCGTACGCGACGCTCGGCGAGCAATGCGCGGTTCTGCGCGAGGTGTTCGGCGAGTACCGCGAGCCGGTCGCCGTGTGATGGGTCGGGTCGACCGGTACCCCGGTGGAACGTTCTGCTGGCTGGACCTCGGCACGACGGACGTCGGGGGCGCGGAGGTGGGCTCGGCGGCCGGCTGGGGGGTGCCGCCGATGGACATCCCGATCGGGCGGTTCACGGTCGTCTCCGACCCGACGGGCGCGGCCTTCACGTTGACCGCCTTCGCCGGCGCCTTCCGCGGCGTCGACGGCTCGTAACCCCTTGCACGCCAGCCTGCGGGACCGCGCGATGCGCCCGCCGGTACCATGCCGGCATGTACCTCGATGCGCTGTCGTTCCTCGAGGACGAGCGCGACGCGTGGCGTCCGTACGAGGCGCTCGACGCGCTCTCGGACGAGCAGCTCGAGCGGCCCGTGGAGGGCGCCAACGGCTGGTCCGGCCGCGATCTGATGGGGCACATGGTCGCGTGGCTGGAGGTGTCCGTGGCCGCCGCCAAGGAGCTCGCGGTCGGGGAGACGAGCGCGACGCTCGCTCGCGTCCAGACCGAGTGGGCGGCGCGCGGTGACGAGCTCAACGAGGAGTGGCGAGCGGCGTGGGCGGCATCCCCGTTGTCGGACGTGCGCGAGCGGTTCCGGACGGTGCCAGGCGAGCTGCGTGGCTACCTGACCGTCGTGCCCGAGAGCCGCTGGGTCAAGCACCGGACGCACCTCGAGTCGTTCATCCGCGAGACGTTCGAGCATTACGACGGGCATCGGGCGGATCTCGACGCCGTTCTCCGGAG
This sequence comes from Chloroflexota bacterium, assembly GCA_030447745.1. GTDB lineage: Bacteria > Chloroflexota > Limnocylindria > Limnocylindrales > CSP1-4 > JACDAV01. The sequence goes on from JAUJOH010000013.1 coordinate 25,244, forward strand.
CGCGCGGTCGTGACGCTCCGCGAAGCCCTCGCGGACGCCGCGATGGCGCTGCCCGGCGTCCAGCAGTCACAGGACGGCGATCGGATCGAGTGGTCCGCGGGTGGGCGACCGTTCGCGACGTTTTCCGATGGGGCGGCCGAGTTCCGCCTCCAGCCGCTGGTCGGTCGCGCCGCGCTCGGGACACCGGACACGGCCACGTCACGGCGCGGCCGCGAGTGGATCGCGTTCCGGCCCGCCGACGTCGACCGCTATGCCGTCGACCGGGCGACGTCGTGGCTGGCCAGCGCGCACCGACACGCGACCAGCCCGCGGAACTGAGGCCCGCTCCCGCCGGACTTTACGGTGGAAGCAGCGCGGAACAACGCCAAGCCGCGGACCTGGTGCCCCCGGCTCGAGCCCCCGGAAACGGTGTGGTCCCGATCCTCCGTGGCGCCTGAAACGGGGCGGCCCCGGTCATCGACCGGGGCCGCTTGTGACAGACGCGCTCGAGAGCGTCAGGCGCTCTCCGCGGCAGGTGCCTTGAACTTCGCCAGCTCGAACTGCTGCTCGAGCTGCTCGAGCGGCCGGAAGCCCACGACGCCCATCGGCTGCTGGCCCGGGCGGAAGAACGCGATCGTGGGGATGCTCATGATGTTGAACGCCTGCGAGAGGCGGGGGTTGGCGTCGACGTCGACTTTCACGACGTCGACGGCACCCTGGTACTTCTCGGCGAGCTTCTCCATCTCCGGTGCGACCATCTTGCAGGGCCCGCACCACGCCGCCCAGAAGTCGACCACGACCGGGCGATCGTTCTTGAGGACGAGCTCCTCGAAGTTGGTATCGGTCGCGACCTTGATGTCGACCATGGGTCGATCCTTTCTCCGTCCGCCGCGCTGGCCGGACAGTGCTGCCCTCAGCGGGCGATCGTCTGGATGAGTCGGTAGGCCTCGAGGACCCGCGGATCCGAGAGGCGGTAGAAGACGGTGCTGCCGTCGCGTCGGGTCGTGACCAACCCGGCGCCGCGGAGGACCGCGAGATGCTGGCTCATGTTGGGCACCTGGCACATCACCCGCGTGGCGAGATCCCGGACCGAGAGCTCGCCGTCCGCCAGCGACTCCAGCACGCACAGCCGCTTCGGGTCGGCCAGGGCACGGCCGACGGAGGCGTACCGCTGACGCTCGGCGTCGCTCGGGCTCACCTGGTGCTCCAACATGGCGAACAGTCTCTCACGACTTGCGCAAGTACGCAAGCCAGCCGGGGTGCACCACCGTGCGCGTAGCCGCCGCGGCCAAGACACGGCCGAGGCACAGGCCCGCCATGCACGGTGAGAATCGTACGCGTGCCCGCCGATCACGGATATGCGAGGACGGACTCGTACCCGCTGGCATACTCGAAAACACGGCCATCGATGCTCCCCGAGACTGTTCGGCCTGCCGTCTGCGCCCGACGCGCGGTCCGCGTGCATACGGCCGTGCCAGCGTGTGCGTGCGGACCGGTTCGGAGGACCTACCAGTCCGCACAGGCGTACGTGGCCGATTCTGGCGGGCGGCGGTCGCCCGAGTCGTGCTCGTCCGGGACGGTGCCCGGCGGATCCGCGCGGGAACCGGGCGGCTTACCCGCGACGGCGCGCCGACCGATGGCGCACTGCGCTGTTCGTCGCCTGCCCGGCGGGTGGACTGCCCGCGCTCAGCGCGTTCGGTGGCCTCTAGAGCGGCAGGCTGTCGCCTCGCCGCAGAACCCGCACGCTGTCCTCGAGACCCGCCTCCCGGACAGCCGTGACGAAGTCCTCGATCGGGGACTTGAACGCCTCGTAGTCGTCGTAGTGGATGGCCGCCGCGGATGCCGGGCGGATCATCCGGAGGAGCTCGACGCCCTGCTCGGCGTCCATCGTGACCGTGACGCCCATCACCCGTGTGCCGCCGAGATGGAGGAGGGCCAGATCGATCGAGCCTGAGCGGTCGCCGATCTCCTTCAGCCCCTCGTACACGAGCGTGTCACCCGTGATGTACAGGCGGATGTCCGGATCGCCCACGGGGGCCGTCGCTCCGGCCGCTCCGTATCGCCAGACCTCCAGGAGGCTGCCCATCACCTCGGGCAGCGCGATGTCCATCGGGCCGGGGGCGTGGCGGCCGGGCAGGGCCGTGATCCGCACGACGCCGTCGGGGCCGGTCATCTCGTGGGTCGACCACGTCTCCAGCGCGAGGGTCCGCTGGAAGTTCTTCCCGGCCAGGATGCTGGCCGCCTCGGGCGTCGTGACGATCGGGATGGTCGGATCGAGCCGCTCCTCGACCAGCGGGTCGAAGTGGTCACCGTGGTAATGCGATAGCACGATGACGTCAAGCGGCGGCAGCTCGTCCAGCGTCATGGCCGGGTCGGTGAGTCGCCTCGTCGAAAGTCCGTAGCCGAGCGGGACGTCCGTGCCGCGCGGGACGAAGTTCGGGTCCGTCAGCACTGTCAGCCCGGCGACGCGGAGCAGCATCGTCGCGTTGCCGACGAAGAAGAGGGAGCCGAGCGCGATGCCGTCGTCGAAGGTCGACGGCGACTGGGGGCTGGTCATTGGCGCACCTCGGATAGGGCTCGGGCGGTCCGGACGGAGCGTACGGTCAGGCCGAGCGATGGTCGGTCCGGCCGGGATGCGTCCGGGCGAGGCGCCGGTGCAGCGCTCTTGCGGGCACGTTGCGAGCGCCGGACCTGGAGCACGAGCGCCGGACCTGGAGCACGTCGCCGCGCACGGCTTCCAAGCGTCCGGCCGCGGCCCCGACCGTCTGTCCAGGCCCGGCACGTCGCCGCCCATCCCGCTGCCATGCCACCCGACCCATCGTCCCGTGGCCGCGCGACATACTTCCCCGGTGACGGAGCTCGAACTGGTCTCACTCGACCGCATCCGGCTGGCCCGCGAGCGGCTCGTGGGGCGCTTGCACCGGACACCGATGCTCTCGTCGGAGACTGCGGCGGCACAGCTCGCCGCCACCGTTGGCGTTCACGTCGCCGACGGCCGCGTCTACGTCAAGGGCGAGCATCTCCAGAAGACCGGCTCCTTCAAGGTCCGCGCGACGACGACCAAGATGGCGTCGCTCACCTCCGAGCAGCGCGCCGCGGGGATCGTCACGCTGTCGGCGGGGAATGCCGGGCAGGCATACGCGTGGGCGGCGAGGGACGCGGGCGTCCCAGCCACGGTCGTGATGCCGGCCGCTGCCGTCCGCTCGAAGGTCGACGCCTGCCGCGGTTACGGCGCCGAGGTCGTCCTCCACGGCGAGCACGTCGGCGAGACGGCCGAGCGGGTGGCGGCAGAGCTCGTCGAGGAGCGCGGGCTGACGCTCTGCCATCCCTTCGACGACCCGGACGTGATTGCCGGCAACGGCTCGGTCGGGCTCGAGATCCTGGAGGACCTGCCGGAGGTCGACGTGGTCGTGGTCGGTATCGGCGGCGGCGGTCTCATCAGCGGCGTCGCGGCGGCGGTGAAGGAGTCGCGGCCCGGAACCAGGGTCATCGGCATCGAGCCGGAGCGGTCGAACGCGCTTTCCGTGGCGCTGGCCGCCGGACGCGTCGTGCCGATCTCGCCCGTCAGCGTGGCCGATGGACTCGGCGCGCCGTTCGCCGGGACGTGGACCCTCGCCATGGTGCGCCGCTACGTCGACGACATCGTCCTGGTCGACGATGCGACCATCCTCGCCGGCCTGCGGTTCGCGGCGGAGCGGATGAAGCAGGTGCTCGAGCCGGCCGGGGCGGCGGCGCTCGGGGCAGTGCTCTTCGCGCGCGTCGCGATCGCGGAGGAGCGCGTGTGCGTGGTGGCCTCGGGCGGCAACGTCGAGCTGCGGCGGCTCGGCGAGTTGCTCGAGCTCGGCGCACCGGCCGCCGAGCCGGTCGAGCCCGTCGAGCCGGTCGAGCCGGCCGCGCCCGTCGAGCCCGTGGCGTAACCCCGCCCCGCGCCGGTGCACCGCGCCGCGCTGGTGGGGTCGAGCCCGGCCGCACGCCGTCGATACCGGCCTTCGCCAACCGACGGCTCAGTGGACGCCGAGCTCCTCCAGGCGGTCGTCGTCGATCCCGAGGTGATGAGCCAGCTCGTGGATCACCGTCACCCGGACCTCCTCCGCGAGGTCGTCCGGATCCGGGAAGTCGGTCTCGAGAGGCAGCCGGAAGAGCGTGATCTTGTTGGGCACAGCGGCCCAGTCGGCGCCCCACTCGGTCCGGGGCACTCCCTCGTAGAGGCCGTACAGGACGTCGTCCGGCCCCAGCCCGTTGTCCCGCCGTTGCTCGTCGTCCGGCTCGTCCGCGATGACGACTGCCACCTCGTCGAACGCCCGCCGGAACGGGTCGGGGATCCGGGAAAGGGCGACGGACACCAGGGCCTCGAACCGCCGGTGGCCGCGCGGGAGGCGGTCCGGGAGGGCGCTGCGTGAGCCGCGGCGGCGCTTCGGCATCGGCCGCCTATCCTAGCCGCCGATGGACGCGCCGCCCGTGCTCGACCCGCGCCGCGCTCCGGACCCTGACCTCGCCGCGGAGCCCAGCGGTTACGTGGTCCTCGTCGAGCCGGCCGACCGGATCCACTTCCTCGACTGGGGCGGCCCGTCGCAGCCGGACGGGCCGCCGGTGATCCTCCTCCACGGCCTCGCGCAGACGGCGTGGATCTGGACGCCGGTGGCGCGCCGGCTGCGCCTCCGCCGTCCCACCGTCGCGCTCGATCTCCGCGGCCACGGCCTGTCCGATTCGCCGACGACGGGGTACGACGACGCAACGCTCGCGGAAGACGTCGTGGCGGTCGCGGACGGCAGCGGGCTTCTCGCGGCGGCGCCGGTCGTCGTCGCCGGCCACGGGTTCGGTGGCGTGGTCGCCGCCTGGACGGCGCGGGCGCTCGGCGACCGCTGCGCCGGGCTGGTGCTCGTCGACGGCGGCTGGGAGGACCTCCGGTCGACCACGGGTCTCGAGCCGGACGAGTTCCTGCGCGGCCTGGACGAGCCGCCGGAGGTCCTGCGGTCCATGACGGCCTACCTCCGCGACCGTCAGGCCTTCGACCCCTCGACGTGGGACGCCGACCAGGACCGTGCCGCCCGGGCAACTGTCGTCGACACGCCGGCCGGTCGCGTCGTGCCGGCGACACGACCGCATGCGCTTGCGGGCGCGGTCGAGGCGCTGTTCGCCTACCGGCCGGCAGAGACGCTGCCCGCGATCGAGGCGCCAATCGTCGCGCTCGTCGCGGCCGAGGACGAGGCCGGCACGCGGGGTCCGGCGCTCGACCACGTCCGGGCGGCGCTGGCGGGAGCGGGACGGCCGCCGATCCGCGTCGCCCGCTTCCCGTCGGACGGCCACAACCTGATCCGGTACCGACCGGCCGAGGTCACCGATGCCATCCTCACCGTCGCGTCCGCCCCCACGGCCGGCGACGGCACATCCGCGTCCCACCAGATCTCGGCGCCGGCGTACGATCGCCGGCGTACCGAGGAGCACGATGCCAAACGCCCCTGACCTGCCCGCCCACGTGCGGAGGCTGGTCGACGAGATCGAGACCGAGATCGGCGAGGACGGCGCCGTTGCCGCGTCCATCGAGGGCGGACACCTGCCGCCCGTCCGCCCGGCCACCGGCAACGGCCGCGTCGAGGACGCGGTTCGCCAGATCCTCGCCGAGATCGGCGAGGATGCCGACCGGGAGGGCCTGCAGGGAACGCCCGAGCGCGTCCACCGGATGTACACCGAGCTGACCGCCGGCTATCACGTCGACCCGGAACGCCTCATCAACCGCGCCATCTTCGACGTCGGATACTCGGAGATGGTGGTCGTCAAGGACATCCCGTTCTACTCGCTCTGTGAGCACCACCTGTTGCCGTTCTTCGGCTCGGCCGCGGTCGCCTACATCCCGCGCGGCAAGGTCATCGGGCTCTCCAAGATCCCCCGCATCGTCGAGATGTACGCGCGGCGGCTCCAGGTGCAGGAGCGGCTCACGCAGGAGGTCGCCGACTTCCTGATGGACCGGCTTGCCCCGCAGGGCGTCGGCGTCGTCCTCGAGGCGACGCACCTGTGCGCGGTCATGCGCGGCGTCCGCAAGCCCGGCACGATCATGACCACGAGCTCCGTGCTCGGCCTGTTCCGGACGCGCGACCGGACCCGCGCCGAGTTCTTCGCCCATCTCGCGCGACCGGCGCCGGCGCCCTGACGTGGATCTGGGACTGGCCGGCCGCGTGGTCCTGATCACGGGCGCCGGCGGCGGGGCGGGGCCGACGGTGGCGCGCGCCTTCGCCGCCGAGGGCGCCTCCGTTGCGCTCCACCAGCGCGCGCCGGGGTCGCCGGATCGACCCAGCCGGGCGGAGTCGACCGCCGCGCAGATCGTCGAGGGCGGCGGCCGTGCCGTGGCGGTGGATGCGGATCTTCGGTCCAGCGAGCGTGTCGACGCGATGATCGGCCGGGTGACGGACGAGCTCGGCGAGCCCGTTGCGGTGCTCGTGACGGCGACGTCCGCGTACCGCACCGACCGCCTCGAGGCGCTGGACGACGACGCGTGGGCGTCGACGCTGGACGACATGCTCGGGGCGACGTTCCGCGTCTGCCGCGCGGTCGCGCCGGCGATGGCCGAGGCCGGCTGGGGGAGGATCGTCAACGTCGCCGCCCGCTCCGGGCTGGTCGGCGTCGCCCGCGCCGCGCACTACGCCTCGGCCAAGGCGGGGATCATCGGTTTGAGCGCCTCGCTCGCGAAGGAGCTCGGCCCGCGGGGCGTACTCGTCAACACCGTCGCGCCCACCCAGATCCTGACCGAGCGCGACGGCCAGCCGTCGATCGCGCCGGACCGTCAGGCGGAGCTGGCCCGGTCGATCCCGCTCCGGCGGCTCGCCACGCCGGACGATCTGGCCGGGCTCGTGTTGTGGCTCGGCTCCGGCGCGAACAGCTACGTGAGCGGCCAGACGATCACGCTGAGCGGCGGCGCGCAGAGCTGACGGCGGTCCGCGATCGGGCCGCCGGGCGGTCCCTACAATCCGCCCATGCCGGACCGACCGATCAAGGTGCTCATCGCCAAGCCCGGGCTCGACGGCCACGACCGGGGCGCCAAGGTCCTCGCGCGCGGGCTGCGCGACGAAGGCTTCGAGGTCGTGTACACGGGGCTCCGCCAGACGCCGGAGATGGTGGCGACGGCGGCCCTCCAGGAGGACGTCGACGTCGTCGGCCTGTCGATCCTGTCCGGCGCCCACATGACCCTGCTGCCGCGGATCTGCCGGCTCCTCGCCGAGGCCGGTCTCGACGACGTGCTCGTGACGGCCGGCGGGATCATCCCCGACGACGACATCCCGGCGCTGCGCGAAGCAGGCGTCGCAGAGGTGTTCGGGCCCGGAACGACGATCGCCGAGGTGGCCGAGTTCCTGCGGACCAACGTCCGGCCGCGCGACTAGCGTGACCGACGCCGGACCGGAAGACGCGTCCGAGGCGGTCGCGCGCGCCACGGAACTGACCGACGCCGCGGTCGCCGGCGACCGCCGCGCGCTGGCGCGGCTCCTGACGGCGGTCGAGAACCGGACACCGGTTGCCGAGTCCGCCCTCCGCCGCCTCTACCGGCAGGCCGGCCGAGCGCACCTGGGTCGGCATCACCGGCCCGCCGGGTGCCGGCAAGTCGACCCTCGTCAGCGCGCTGATCGCGGAGGTGCGGACGGCCGGCCGGTCCGTGGCCGTGGTTGCCGTGGACCCGTCGTCGCCGATCACCGGTGGAGCGCTGCTCGGCGACCGGGTCCGGATGCAGGCCTACGCCGGTGATCGCGACGTCTTCATCCGATCGATGGCGTCGCGCGGGCATGCGGGCGGCCTCGCCTCGACGTCCGGCGCAGCAGCCGCGGTCATCGATGCCTGCGGCTTCGATCTTGTGCTCATCGAGACCGTCGGCACCGGGCAGGCGGAGGTGGAGGTCGCGGCGGCGGCCGACACGACGGTCGTCCTCGAGGCGCCCGAGACGGGCGACGAGGTCCAGGCGATCAAGGCCGGCCTGCTCGAGGTGGCCGACCTGGTCGTCGTGAACAAGGGCGACCGGCCTGCGCGCGCAGCGGACGGCGGCCCAGCTGCGGGCCATGCTGGTCGCGGCCGGCGGCCGAAGGTGGGGTCCGGCGGGGCCCCGGATCGGCCGCTACCCAAGCGGCCGGAAGTCCTCATCACCACCGCATCCACCGGCGCGGGCGTCCCCGAGCTCCTCGCCTCGCTCGACCGCCACCGCGTGGCGGGACGCGATGCCGCGACCAGCGAGGCGCGACTGGCTCGCGCCGAGGCGCAGGTCTGGGCGATCCTCGCCGACCGCCTGCGCGCGTCGCTCCACGCCGAGGATCGTCGCGCCGCGACCGAATCGGTCCTCGGCGAGGTCGCCGGGCACCGACTCGATCCGTACACCGCCGCCGACCGGCTGATGGGCAACCTGGTCGACTCCGATGTGTGACGCCGCTCCGGTCAACCGCGATGGCTGACGCCGCGCCGCCCCGGCTCGTCACGCCGGCCTTCCTTGCCCTCTCCACGGCGACGCTGGCGTTCTTCGTGGCCGCGGGGATCATGCTGCCGATCGCGCCGCAGTTCGCCAAGACAGCGCTCGGAGCGGACGCGACCGGCGTCGGCATCTCGATCGCATCCTTCAGCATCGCGGCGCTCGCGCTCCGGCCGCTGGTCGGATGGTCGGCGGACCGGTTCGGCGCGCCGCCCGCTGCTGATCGGCGGCGCCGTGCTGACGGTCGCCGCGGTGGTGTTCCACCTGGCAGTCGCCGACCTCGCGACGTTCATCGTCGCCCGCCTGCTCCTCGGTGCGGGCGAGGGCTTCTTCTTCGTCGCCGCCCTGTCCGCGGGCAGCGACCTCGCGCCAGATGAACGGCGTGGCGAGGCGATCAGCTTCCTCTCCCTGTCGCTGTACCTCGGTATCGCCATCGGACCGCCGATCGGTGAGGCGATGCTGCGGGCGGGCTCGTTCGACGTGGTGTGGATGACGGCAGCGGGCGTGGCCGTGCTCGCCGCGGGCCTGACGCTGCTGATCCCGGAGACCTCGCCCGCCGTGGCCGTGCCCGGACCCAGGCCGCGCGCCCCGTTCCTCCATCCCGCCGGCGTGTTCCCGGGGCTCGTGACGCTGCTGGGCCTGTGGGGCATGGCCGGCTTCCTGACGTTCCTGCCGCTCCACGCCCGGGACGTCGGCCTGGCGGACGCCGGCGTCCCGCTTGCGCTCTACGCGTTGATCGTCGTCGGGCTCCGGGTGGTGGGGGCCCGCTGGCCGGACCGGTTCGGGGCCGCCCGGCTGTCCGGCGCCGCGCTCGCGCTGTCGGCTGCGGGCCTGGCCATCCTCGGGCTCGTGCCGACCGTGGTCGGGCTCATCGCCGGCGCCGCCGTCTTTGCGGCGGGGGTCGCTTTCACGATGCCGGCCCTCCTCGCGCTGGCCGTCTCACGGGTGCCCGAGACGGAGCGCGGCACCGTCGTGGGGACGACGACGCTGTTCGTCGATCTGGCATTCGGCGTCGCGCCCGTGGGGCTCGGGCTCATCGCGGACCGCGCCGGATACGGGCCCACCTTCCTGGTCTCGGCGCTGCTGGCCGCGGTCGCGAGCGGGCTGCTCCTGGCCCGCCGCGGCGCGCTGTCGCAGCCAGTCCGGGTCGCGAGCGCGTAGCCTTCATCCGATGCCGATCGAGCGCGTGTTCGTGGCCGGCGCAGGGCTGATGGGTCACGGGATTGCCCAGGTCCACGCTGCAATCGGCAAGCGCGTGGTGCTGTACGAGCCGGAGCTCGCGCGCGCCGAGGCAGGGCGCGACCGGATCGCCAGCAACCTCGAGCGGGCGGTCGCGAAAGGGCGGCTGGCGGCCGACGAGCGCGATGCGACGCTCGGCCGGATCGAGACGACCGCCGACCCAGTACGCGTCGCCGAGGCGGACCTCGCGGTGGAGGCCGTCTTCGAGGACGTCGACGTGAAGACAGCCCTCTGGGCGCAGCTCGATGCGGCCGCTCCGGCGCACGCGATCTTCGCCTCGAACACGAGCTCGATCGCGATCGATCGCCTGGCGGCGGCGGTGGGCGACGAGCGGCGCGCGAAGTTCGTCGGGATGCACTTCTTCAGCCCGGTGCCGGTCATGCCGCTCATCGAGCTGATCCGCGGCTCTGCCACCTCCGACGAGACGGAGGCCGCGGTGCGCGGTCTCGCAGCGGAGCTCGGGATGCAGGTCATCGCCTCCGCCGACCGGCCGGGGTTCATCGTCAACCGGATCCTCATGCCGTTGCTGGCCGAGGCGATGCGCGGCTACGAGGAAGGCCTCGGCAGCGCGGACGACATCGACACCGGCGCGAAGATCGGCCTCCGCCATCCGATGGGGCCGCTCGAGCTGGCCGACTTCATCGGCCTGGACGTGTGTCTCGGGATCATGCGCGTGCTGCACGACGGTCTGGGCCAGGAGCACTTCCGCCCGCCGCGGGTGCTGGTGGAGCTGGTCGAGGCGGGTCACCTCGGTCAGAAGACCGGGCGCGGGTTTCACACCTACCCGAGCGGCTGAGCTCAGCCGCTCGGGCGCTCCACGACGGCCCGGACCGTCCGCCCGACGCTGTCGAGGTCGAACGGCTTCGCGAGCAGCCCGATGCCGTGCATCTCCGCGAATTCGCGGAGCGCCGGGTCGAGCACGTCGCCGGTCGTGATCACGAAGCGGTTCGCCAGCTCCGGCCTTACCCGGACGGCCGCCTCGAACACCTCCGTGCCGCTCATGCCGGGCATCCGGTGGTCGCACAGCACGGCATCGAACGCCTCGCGCCGGACCAGATCGACCGCCTCGCCGCCCGTCTCCGCGACGACGGGCTCGCATCCGACGAGGGTCAGCGCCTTGGCCAGAAAGCGTCCGATCGGGGAGTCGTCCTCGACCACGAGAACACGCGGGCGCCCAGGCTCGTCGCCTGCGGCGCGGTCGCCGGTGGGAGTGCGTCCTCGCGGCTCCTCGTGGCGGGGTGCCGCCGGCTGCGCGGTTTCCGCGTTGGGTACCGCGAACGGGAGTTCGACGACGAACGTCGCGCCGCCACCGTCTGCCGGCTCGTGCCGCAGTGAGCCGCCGTGCTGCGCGACGATGGCATGCGCGACGGCGAGTCCCCGCCCCGCCGCGCCGGCCTCGTGGCTCGCCTCGGGCGATCGCGCGAACGGACGTTCGTGCTGCGCATCGGCGCCGCCCGGACCATCGTGGGCCACTACGAGGTGCACCACCGCTGGCGTCGCCGAGCGGTCGGCCGTGGCGCGGATCGCGAGGCGGCCGCCCCGCCGGGTGGCTCTCAGTGCCTGAGACGCGTTGAGCATCAGGTTGAGCAGGGCCTGCTGCATCAGCGCCCGATCGAGGTGGACGGGCGGGACGTCGTCGGCGATGTCGATCTCGACGGTCACCTCCGCCGCCGCGATGAGGTAGCTCTGCAGGTCGACCACACTCTGGACCAGGGGACGGAGCTGCGTCGGATGCCGCTCCGGCGGTCGCGGGCGCGCGAACTCCAGCAGGTGCTGGACGATCCGGCGAATCGTCTCGGCCTCGCCGACGAGCAGGTCCGCGTCGTGTCGCAGGTCGCCGGGGAGCCTCGCATCGCGCCGGATCAGCTGGCTGAAGGCGATGATCGCCGCCAACGGGTTGTTCAGCTCGTGCGCGATACCGGGCACCAGCTGGCCGAGCGCGTCCATCTTCTGCGCCTGGACGAGCTCACGGTCGAGTCGCGCGGTGGCGGTTGCTTCGGGATGATGGGGGTCGGGCACCGGCGTCTCGGTCGGCTCGGCCGTCCCGGTCGGCTCGGCCGTCGTGGCCGGGCGGTCGCTGTGATCGACGGACGGCGGCTCCACGGCCGCTATCGTATCGTCGCCCCTCGAGCGTATTCGCCCCACGCCGGAGGTGCGTTCTGACCTGGCCGCTGACCGAGGAGGAGCGCCTCCTTCGCGACACCGCCCGCGAGTTCGCCGAGCGCGAGGTCGCGCCGACTGCCGCCGAACGGGACGAGGGCGAGCGGTTCGACCGCGCCATCTTCCGGCGGATGGGCGAACTCGGGCTGACCGCCGCGCCGTTTCCCGAGGCCGACGGTGGGGCCGGGTTCTCCTACCTCGGCTGGATCCTGGTCATGGAGGAGCTCGGAGCGGCGGACATGGCGTCGGCGGTGACGCTGTCGGTGCACATCCTGTCCCAGTTCCCCGTCCTCACGTGGGGCACGGCGGAGCAGAAGCGACGCTGGCTGGCGCCCATGCTCGCCGGCGAGGCGCTCGGAGCGTTCGCGCTGACGGAGCCGCACGCAGGGTCCGATGCCGCGCAGATCCGGACTCGGGCGGAGCGCGTCGGGACGCCCGATGCGCCGGCGGGCTACAGGTTGACGGGCACGAAGATCTGGATCTCGAACGCGCCGGAGGCGGACCGGTACCTCGTCTTCGCGTCCGTCGATCCTTCCCGCGGCGCCAAGGGCATCGCGGCCTTTCTCGTCGAGAAGGGCATGGACGGGTTCCGGTTCGGCGCCCACGAGCGGAAGATGGGGATCCGTGCCTGTCCGGCCGCCGAGCTCGTGTTCGACGGCTGTTTCGTCCCGGCCGCGAACCGGCTGGGCGCCGAGGGTGACGGGTACCGGATCGCGCTCACCGCGCTGGCGGAGGGCCGAATCTCCATCGCCGCAGCGTGCGTGGGGATCGGCCGATCCGCGCTCGAGCAGGCGGCGGCCTACCTGCAGCAGCGGCGCGGGTTCGGCGGGCCGCTCGCCGACCAGCAGGGGCTGCGGTTCATGCTGGCGGAGATGGCCCGGGACGTCGCCGCGGCGCGGTCGCTGACCCGGGAGGCGGCAGCGGCCCGGGATCGCGGCGAGCCGATCGGCGAGGCCTCGTCGCTCGCCAAGTGGACGGCGTCCGATGCGGCGATGCGCGTGGCGACCGACGCCGTCCAGCTGTTCGGTGGCAGCGGCTACTCGCGGGAGACGGGGATCGAGCGCTTGATGCGGGACGCGAAGGGCGCGCAGATCTACGAGGGCACGAACCAGATTCACCGGCTCATCGTCGCGGACGCGCTGCTCCAGCGGACGACGCCCGGCTGATGGCCGGCGCGTGGCGGACCGCGCCCGCGAAGGCGGCCCTCCGCGCTGGCCGCGGGCCGCACCCTCCGAACCGCGGGGAGCCCCTCGGGGCCGGGGGGAGCCCCTCGCGGCCGGGGGAGCCCCTCGGCGCTCGCCGCGGGCAGCCCCTCGGCGCTTGCCGCGGGCAGCCCCTCGGCGCATTTCCTCTCAGATGCCACGGCCGGTGGCGGAACGACGTGAATCGCGGGTCGCTGGCCGCGCCGATCCTCTCGGCGCGCACGGTGATGGCCGGTCGACGCGCCGCCTGGGACGAAATTCCGGCGATGCGCCACCAGCGGTGGCACGTGATAGGAAACCCAGCGCGTCCAGGCGGCCTGAGGGACCCGCGAGCCAGCGGCGCACGGTGCGGCCGTCGTCCGGGAACGCGGCGCGCAGCACGGTCGCATGCGCCGCGACCCGCCGATGGTTCGTCGGCGTGTCCGCTACGGCGACCCAGGAGCCGACGAGGACGGGTCGCCACCCTCGCTCGGCCGCGATGCGCGGCGCGAGGCGCCGCCGTCGATCCATCGAACCCATCAGGTCGTTGACGTCGACGATCGATGTCTTCAGCTCGATGACGAGCAGGGAGCACGTGCTCGCGTGCCACGCGAGCATGTCGATCACGCCGCGCTCGCCGTAGACCGAGTACGAGACCTCGGGCGCGATTGCCCAGCCCAGGGATCCGAGCTTGCGCGCCGCCGCCTCGTGCATCGCCGCGTGTCCCGCGTTGAGCAGGCGATCCAGATCACGCCCGTAGCCGTTGAGCGCGAGCTCCGCCTCAACGCCGAGGACGCCCAGCGCAGCGCGCAGGCGACCCAGCGATACGGTGGAGACGTCACCGCGCTCGATCTTCGACACCAGCTGGCGGGAAACCGCGGAACGCTCGGCGAGGTCCACCTGGCGCCATCGACGACGAATTCGGAGCGCGCGAATCGCTCGCCCGATGCGCCTGTCATCCATCCGGGCAGTCTGCCGAGGGCCGGTTACGTGGCACTAAACCGGAGGGCGACCTCCCCGGGACGTGGGTGTAGCATCGAACGATGAGCGATCAGCTTGGCGGTGGCAACGGCAACGTGTACCTCGTCAGCGCGGCGCGCACGGCGATCGGCAAGTTCGGCGGCGCGTTCGCGGACACGCCGGCGGTCGAACTCGGAGCAGCGGCGATCCGGGCAGCCGTCGAGCGCGCCGGACTTCCGGACGACGCGGCGGTCGAGGAAGTGCTGATGGGCCAGGTCCTCCAGGCCGGCGTTCGCCAGGCGCCGGCGCGGCAGGCGGCGCTCAAGGCCGGTCTGCCCGTGACCACGAGCGCGACGACGATCAACCGCGTCTGCGGCTCCGGGCTGAAGTCGATCATGCTCGCCGCGGCGGAGATCCGCGCCGGGGACATCGAGCTGGCCGTCGCGGGCGGCATGGAGAACATGAACCTCGCGCCGTACCTCCTGCCGAAGGCCCGCTTCGGCTACCGGCTGGGCGACGGCACGATCGCGGACGCGGCCGTCCACGACGGCCTGTGGTGCGCAATCGACGACTGTCACATGGGCACCCACGCCGAGCGGGTCGCAGCCGGCAGTCGCGTCAGCCGCGAGGACCAGGACGCGTTTGCGCTCCGCAGCCACCAGAACGCCGTGGCGGCGATCGACGAGGGGCGGTTCGAGGCGGAGCTCGTCCCCGTCACCACGCGGGACGCGAAAGGCCGCGAGACGGTCGTGGCGGTGGACGAGAACCCGCGCCGCGACACCTCGGCCGAGGTCCTGGGAAAGCTGCGCCCGGTCTTCTCCCTGCCTGACGGCTCGGAGCCGACGACCGTCGCCAGCGTCACCGCCGGCAACGCGCCGGGCCTGACGGACGGGGCGGCCGCCACGATCGTGGCGAGCGAGCGTGCGGTGGAGCGACACGGGCTGAAGCCGCTCGCCCGGATCGTCGGCTACGCGGAGGCGGAGGTCGAGCCGCGGTGGCTCTTCCTCGCCCCGATCGAGGGCGTCCGCAAGCTCCTGAACCGGATCGAGATGCCGATCGAGGCGTTCGACCTGATCGAGATCAACGAGGCCTTCGCGGCCCAGGTGCTGGCCGACGGGCGCGAGCTGGGGTTCGACTGGGACCGGGTGAACGTGAACGGCGGCGCGATCGCGCTCGGCCACCCGATCGGCGCATCCGGTGCCCGCATCGTCGCGACGCTGCTCCATGAGCTCCGGCGGCGGGAGGGACAGTACGGTCTGGCGACCCTGTGCCTCGGCGGTGGCGGATCGGTCGCGATGGCATTCGAGCGCGTCTGAGCCATCGGTCGACGGCCGACAGGCGCCCGCCGGCGCCCCCCGCGCACCGCTCCCGTCCGCGCCATGTCTCCGAGGCCCTTCACCATGCCCGAACGCGCCCCGCGACCCGCTGACCATCCTCCGGACGCACTCAACCGGCCCAACCTGCTCCCTGTCACGCCGGATCTCCCACCCGGCTTCGACGTGCCCTTCGCGTGGGCGCTCGGGATCGAGGACACCTTCGTCCCGCAGGTGGCCGCCCGTTCCGGCCGAATCCTCGACGAGTACGTCCTGACCCAGCATGACCGGCTGTGGCGCGAGGATCTCCGGATGATCGCGGATCTCGGCGTCCGCTACCTCCGCTACGGGATCCCGTGGTACCAGGTCAATCCCGCCCCGGGCCGCTTCGACTGGTCATGGACGGACCAGGTTCTGCCGTACCTGGTGGAGGACCTCGGGATACGCCCGATCCTCGATCTCGTCCACTACGGGGCACCGCTCTGGCTGGACAGGACGTTCCTCGCGCCGGACTACCCGCAGCGGGTCGCCGAGTACGCGGCTGCCGTGGCCGAGCGCTACGGCCACCTCATCCAGCTCTGGACGCCGCTCAACGAGCCGCTGGTCCACTCGCACTTCTCCGGGCGGGTGGCGGCCTGGCCGCCCTACCGCCGCGGTCACCGGGGCTATGCCGAGGTGCTGATGAGCCTGGCCGCCGGCATGGCGTTGACCGTGGACGCCCTGCGCGAGAGCCGGCCGGACGCGGTGATCGTGCACGTCGACGCCATGGCGGTCCTCGACGCGGTCGACGCCGGGCTCGACGCGGCCGTCGACGAGCGGCGCCACCAGCCGTTCCTCGCGGCCGATCTCCTCGAGGGACGCGTCACGCCGGACCACCCGCTCTGGCATTGGCTGGTCCGTTTCGGCATCCCGGAGCGTCAGCTCGCGGCGCTGGCCGACGGGAACCGCCGCTTCGACGTGTTCGGTGCCAACTTCTATCCGCAGATGAGCGCGTGGACGCTCGGCGGGCCGCCGGATCGCCCCTGGCACCGCAAGCGGTTCGGCAACCCCTTCGATCTCGACCGGGTGCTTCGCGTTGCCTGGGAACGCTACCGAAGGCCCGTGATGCTGACCGAGACGAGCGTCGTCGGCAGCATCCGGTCGCGCGATCGATGGCTCGAGGGATCCGTCGCCGCGGTGGGCCGGGTTCGGGCGGGCGGCGTGCCCGTGATCGGCTACACCTGGTTCCCGGCGTTCAGCCTCGTCACCTGGGCGTACCGGCGAGGTCGCCGACCGGTCGAGGCGTACATGGCGCACATGGGCCTCTGGGACGTCCGCGACGACGGGGCCGGGAAGCTCGTCCGTCACCCGACCGGCCTCGAGCGTCAGTACGCCGAGCTGGTGGCGGCCCAAGCGGCATCGGTCGGCGGCGACCGTCTCGGACGACGACCATTCGGCGACGACCTCAAGAATCGCGAGATTGCCTGATCGCTTGGGTGATCGCGGCGGCCGCTGGTCGGGGGCTATGATCCCGGCGCAACGACCGAGGGAGCAGCCATGACCGACACCGCCGTCGCGCCATCCGGTGCGGCCTCCGCCGACGTCCCGGGCTTCGGGCACTTCATCGCCGGCGAGTGCGTCGAGTCGGTGTCCGGCGAGACGTTCGAGAGCCGCAACCCGGCCGACACGCGGGACGTCGTCGGGCGGTTCCAGCAGGGCACCGCCGCGGACGTCGCGATGGCGGTCCGCGCCGCGGAGCTCGCCGCCCCGCGCTGGCGGTCGACCCCGGCGCCGAAGCGTGGCGAGATCCTTTACCGCTTCGGCGCACTGATGGCCGAGCACAAGGAGCGGCTGGCGCGGGCGATGACCCGCGAGATGGGCAAGGTGCTGGCGGAAGCGCGCGGTGACGTCCAGGAGGCGATCGACATCGCGTTCCTGATGGCCGGCGAGGGACGCCGGATGTTCGGCGACACGACGCCCAGCGAGCTGCCGGACAAGTGGGCGATGAGCGTCCGCCAGCCGATCGGCGTGGCGGGGATCATCACGCCCTGGAACTTTCCGATGGCCATCCCGTGCTGGAAGATGATGCCGGCGCTCGTGGCCGGCAACACCGTCGTCTTCAAGCCCGCCAGCGACACGCCGCACTGCGCGGTGCTCCTGGTCGAGCTGATGGTCGAGGCCGGGTTCCCGCCCGGCACGGTCAACCTCGTGACCGGCCGCGGCGAGGATGTCGGCGACGCGATCGTCGACTCGCCGGACGTCTCCGTCCTGTCGTTCACCGGGTCGTCGGCGACGGGGAAGGGGATCGCCGAGCGAGCCGCCCGCCGGCTCAAGCGTCTCAGCCTGGAGCTCGGTGGCAAGAACGCCGCCGTCGTCCTCGCCGACGCCGACCTCGAGCTCGCCGCGGACGGGATCGTGTGGTCGGCCTTCGCGACGACCGGGCAGCGCTGCACCGCCTGCTCGCGTGTCGTCGTCGACCGGCGCGTTGCGGACGAGCTGCTCGCGCGGCTCGAGTCCCGGACGCGGCGGCTGCGGCTCGGCAGCGGGCTGGACGAGACCGTGGACGTCGGGCCGCTGATCAACGCCCGGGCGGCGGAGCGCGTCGAGGGTTACGTCGACATCGGTCGGTCGGAAGGCGAGCTCGTGCTCGGCGGCCACCGGGCCGGCGAGGGCGACCTCTCCAACGGGCACTTCTTCCGGCCGACGATCTTTCGCGACGTCGCGCCGCTGGACCGGATCGCGCAGGAGGAGATCTTCGGCCCGCTGCTGTCGGTCATCCCGGTCGACGGATACGAGGCGGCGGTGACGGCCGTCAACCAGGTCCGCTACGGCCTGTCGGCCGCGATCTTCACCCGCGACGTGAACGCCGCCTTCCGGGCGATGCGCGACTTCGAGACCGGGATCGTCTACGTCAACGCCGGCACCACCGGGGCGGAGACGCATCTGCCGTTCGGGGGCTGGAAGGAGACCGGCAACGGGCACCGCGAGGCCGGCCGCGCCGCCCTCGACACGTACACCGAGTGGAAGTCCATCTACGTCGACTTCAGCGGCCGCGTCCAGCGCGCTCAGATCGACAACCAGAGCGCCGGCTGATGCTGCAGCCAGCATCGCCCGCGTCGGCCGCCGGCGGCTGACGGCGCGCGGGCCGCGCTGGTAGGCCGTGCCGCGACGGAGCGCCGGGATCCTGCTCTACCGGCGAACGGGCGGCGGTGCCCTCGAAGTGCTCCTTGCCCATCCCGGTGGGCCGCTCTGGGCCCGTCGCGACGCCGGCGCGTGGACGCTGCCCAAGGGCGAGATCGAGCCCGGCGAGGACGTGGAGGCGGTTGCGCGGCGCGAGTTCGAGGAGGAGACGGGTCACGCCGCACCGGACGGCCCGGCGCTGCAGCTCGGCGAGATCCGCCAGAAGGGCGGCAAGGTCGTCATCGCCTGGGCGCTGGAGGGCGATCTCGACCCGGCCGCCGCCCGCTCCAACACGTTTCCGCTGGAGTGGCCGCCACACTCCGGCCGGTGGATCACGATCCCGGAGATCGACCGCGTCGAATGGTTTCCTCCGGACGAGGCCCGCAGGCGGATCAAGGACACACAGGCCCCGTTGATCGACCGGTTGGTCGCTGCGCTCGACGAGCGTCGCACCGGCGCGACTCGTCGCATCGACCGGCCCGATCTGTGAGCCGCACGTAACCCCACGTCGGCGTCGTGACGGCCCGTCCGCGCCTCGGCTGCCGCCACGCTGGTCGCGTCGTTCTTGAGGTCGGTGCGTGGATATGGCGGTCGGTCAGGAGCTGTTGCATCTGAGCGAGGCAGCGTCGCGGAGCGGCGTGGGGGCGGACCGGCTGCGCCAGTGGTGCGCGACCGGTCTGCTTGACTGTGAGCGAGTCGAACGCCAGTGGATGATCAGCGTCGACTGCCTCGGGGAGATCGGCCGGCTGGCCGCCGAAGGCGGCCGCCGCCGCGCGGCGGACGATGCGCGCCAGATCGCCGTGGGGGCGATGTTCAGCTCGGAGCCGGGGGCGCACGACGTGCTTCGCCGGTTGACCGGCAAGGGAATCGCGATCCGGGAGGCGAACCTCGCGCCGATGGCGCTCGATCGGGTCGACGGTGTGCTCCTTGCCGTTACCGTTGAAGCGAACGACGCCGACGAGGTCGTGGCAATCGCCGAGGCGTGCGGCGGGACGGTCATCGCGGAGCTTCGCGCCGATGCGGAAGGAGACTGAACCGATGGACGAGGACGTCGTCATCCACCGTCACCCCGACGGCGAGGTGCGGATGGAGCTCGAGCACGAGCAGCACGTCGACGGGCTGCTGGTCCGCCACTACGAGTGCACCTGTGGCGAGGAGCGGGTCCTCCTGGTGGCCCGGCGCGGCGACAAGGTCGGCCCGAGCTGGCCGATCCCCTGGCTGGCCAAGGTCTGACGGGCGAGCTCAGGCGCCGCTCAGTCCTTTCACGGCTGGGGCCGAAACTGGTCGCGCTCGTCCCGGTGTAGCGGTCGTATCGGCACCTCAACCATCGAGGAGGAACCATGAAGCGACTTGCAGCCGCCCTCGCTCTCGCCGGTGCGCTGGCACTGCCCGGATCCGCCCTCGCGTTCCACCACGGCGGTCTGCCCGCGACCACCTGCCATGCGGAGGCCGCCGGAAGCCCCTCGAACGACAACGGGATGGCGAAGGAGGCCCTCTTGGCCCACCACCCCCATGGGCTGCCGCTCGCCCCGGTCGGCACGCCCGCCCAGGGACAGGGCCAGGGCGGGGAGCACTGCGCGAACGCGCAGGAGGATTGATCTCCGGGCCGGCTCCCGGCCCTCAGAACTTGATGCTGCGACCCGGAGCTGCGGTCGGCGCGACCGCGGGGCCTGTAGCCCTGCCGTGCGGCGGGTGACGCTTCAGTGCAGGGCTCGCGTGCGCGGCGGCCGTGTTCTCTGCTGCCTGGCTTTGCGCCACGGGGAGGCGGCGAGCGACGCTCGGCGGCCGTTCGCCGCCCCCGAATCTCAGAGCGTGATGCCGTACTTCTCCTTTAGCTCATCCGTCCAGTCGTCCAGGATCGTCAGCCCAAACTCCTCGGCCAGCGCGTTGTACCGCGTCGTCCACTCCGGTCCGTGTTCCCTCAGTACGGGCGCGAGCTGCTCGAAGTAGCGCTCGATGCCGCCGGGAAGCACGACCTCGAGGATCTGGGCCGCCTCGCTGGTCGCGTTCCACATGGCATGTGGAACGGAGCGTGGTTTCGCGAGCCAGCTGCCGGCCGGGATCTCCTCGACGGTCTCGTCACCGAGCCTGGCGCCGACCGTCCCCGAGACGGCCAGCGAGTACTCGTCTTCGCGTGTATGCATGTGTGGCTTCACGAGCGTTCTCGGCGGGATCGTGATCTGGAGCATCGACAGGGTGCCGTCGCTCTGACCGGATGCGATCCCGTAACGGAAGCGAACGTCGAACAGCGAAATGACGTTGGCGTCGTCCGGTAGCACGATCATCGGGATGGTCATCGTGTCCTCGTGGCTTCGTCCGATCGTAAGGGCGGCTGCTGGCTATCTTCGCGCGCGCCAGTCGAGGACCCGCGAGGGGATGATCCGAACCGGCTGGCTGTAGCGCTCGGCATAGACCTGTGCCGTCAGGGCCGCGCGCGACATCGCGTCGCGGTACTTGTCGACGTGCGCGAGCGACAGGACCTCGAACGTTCGCTCGTCCAGGATTTCGGCCCGTCCCTCCACGAGCTCCACGTCGAAGCCCGGATGCGCGCTACCCAGGGCGATCATCACGGTCGGGCAGTGGCGCAGGTTCCGGATCTTCTGCGCGCTGGGCTTGCTGAACAGCCAGATCGCGCGTCCGTCCCAGCTGAACCAGATCGGCAGGACGTGCGGCAGACCGTCCGGCCGGACCGAGCTGATCCAGAGGATCGGTTCAGTCCGCAACCGATGGTCCACCTCGCTGGGGATGGACGGAAGGCCGCCGACCTGAGACGGCGCCGGGAGCGGCAACGGAGGCGTTCCCCGCTGCCACTCCCCTGTGTCGGCTATGTCCGGCATCTGTCCTCAAGCTCCATGCCCGCGTCTCAGGCGCCGGGCAGTGCACGTTCCGGGGTCCACTCCGGGAACATCCGGGCTGGGTCGGCTGCCAGACCCGGGCGTGCCAGGTCGTAGTCCACTGGCGCACGCTCGGCTGGTGAAGCCGACGGCCCGCCGCTGTGGCGACGGGGCGTCGGCCAGGGTGGGTGCTGATCAGGAGTCGACGGCTGATCGGTCAGTGGCGCGTCGCGAGCCGGTGCCGGAAGGTCACCCACGCGACGATCAGGCCCGCCAGCAGGGCGACCGGGATGGCAGGACCGCCGAGCGGTCCGCCGAGCGGCGCGCCGGCCCAGTCGGACACGGCCTCGGTGGCCGTGTCGGGCATGCAGGAGACCTGCGGGTCCAAGGGCGCGAACAGGACCTCGCCGTCGGGCCGGAAGTAGGCATGGAGCATGTAGTGTGCGTCCTCGGTGCCGGGGGGTCCGGGATGGCCGGGCAGCAGGAGCGCCGGCTGGCCGAAGGCCTCGGGTGCGCCCTTCCCCACGTCGGCCGCCTCCCACTCCAGGCCGATGACCCGCTCGAGGCTCGCGTCGAGGAGCACCACCGGCGGGTTCTCGGGATCCATCACGCCGGCCGCGAACTGGGCCGAAAAGTTCTCGATGTTCAGGGCATGGACGCCCATGCCACCCGTCCCTGGTTCCGAGATGCAGATGGGAGGCTCGGCGATGTAGCCCATGGTCGCGATCTGGTCGCCGCTCTTGCCCTCGAAGCGGGCGCGCAGCTCGGCGAAACCCTCCGGTGCCGGGATCGGTGCGGGCCCCTCGGCAAGAGCAGTACCGGGCGCCACGGCGGCGAGGAGCGCGCAGGCGAGCGCGATGGCTCGGATGCGGATGTGCATGTCGATCCCTTCCCTTCTTCGGATCCGTCCGTGTCGAGCCGAAGCGGCTCGTTCGAGGGAAAGGCGGGAAAAGGGAGGTCACGGGCGTGCCATCGGACGGCACGCGTGGAAGCGATACGGCGCGGTCAGCGCTCCCAGGTCAGGGAGAGGCTGGGATCGGGCGTGTACGAGCAGAAGGTCCCGGTGTGCACGGCAAGCGCCAGGTGCCGACCGAGCGACGGGCTGTGGGTCTCGATCCGACGCAGGGCAGCCCGGATCGCCTTCCCCACGCTGAGGCGCGCACGCTCGGCGGCCGAGGCCGCGACGCGAGAGCGGCCGCCGATCCCCACCGAGGAGGCCAGCTCCTGGACGAGGAGGTCGTGCTCGGCGCGAAGACGGGAGACACGCTCGGGATCGTTCCACGCCTCGGCCTCGGCCATCTCCGCCTCGAGCTCGCTGAGCCTCTGCCGGTAGGCATCGCGCGCCTGAGCGTCCAGGATCTCTCCCGCGTCGCCGAATCCGAACGAGTCGGTATCACGGGTCGTGGGCCTCTGCACCCGCCCCGCCTCCGGAGCTCGCTCGCCTGCGACGAGATCGAGCACGTGGATCTCTCGGCCCGGTTCCGCGAGGAGCCGAGCGAGATAGCGCAACCCCTTGGCGTCGTGAAGTCGGAAGCTGTCGCCCTCGAAGGCGACGGTCCAGTACTCCCCGTCCCTGCGGAAGACGCCAGTCCTCTGGACGTGTGGCGACGTGTCGCCACTCGCGACGGCGACGGCAGCGGATCCCTCCTCTGCCACGTCCTCCCTTGCGACGTCATCGAGTGGGAGACGGGCTCTCAGGGCGGTCATGCCGAGATGCTCGGCAGTCCCGCGGGCCGCGCGCACGAGCGCGGCTGCGCGATCTCGATCCCGGGGTCCATCGCGACGGAGGAGCATCTCGGCGAAGTCCGCCTGCGTGTGCGCCGTCCAGGGTCGAGAGCCCATCCGCTCGCTCAAGCGGATCGCATCCTCGAAGTGCCGTTCCGCATCGTCCAGGCGCCGAAGCGTGGTCGCCAGCAATCCCAGGTACCGATCGACGGCCCCGACGCTCCCCGCGCCGTGGCCGATCGCGTGGCGGCCGGCGAATGGCGACAGCTGCGCGTAGAGGCTCTCGGCTGCGGCCGTGTCGCCGAGTCGGGAAGCCGCCTCGCTCGCGAGGCCGATCCCGAGGAGCCACTCGCTGTCACGGTACAGGGCGCCAAAGTCGTTTCGGGAGAGCTCGTCGAATACCGTGCGCGCCTCGTCCCCTCGGCCGAGGTCGATGAGAAGACACGCCAGCGCCGCACGGTGGAATGGGTACCAGGGGAACTCGGCCACGGACGCGCGCACGGTCGCCTCTTCCTCCGCCAGCCGGCCCTGCTCGCGCCGCAACAGGAATCGGTGCATGCCCGCCTCGGACACGTCGTCGTGGATCGGGTTGATCGGGTTGCCGGGCTGGACCTCTCCCTCGATCAGCTCCTCCGCGCGGTCGTATGCTCCCTCGAGCAGCGCGAGTACGGACCGATAGCTCCGTAGCGCACGCACCTCCACCGGTTGCCGGAGCTCGGTCGCCGCGCGCTCGACGATCTCGAGGTGCGTCTTCGCCTCAGCCATCATCGCCAGGTCGGTGTAGGCGGCGTGCAGCGTCTGGTGCCCGTCGAGCGTCCGCTCAGTGTCGGCCGCCGCCTCAGAGACAGCCAGCAGCTCCTTCGCCGTCCCGAGCCTCTCGGCCGGGTTCTCCGGCCAGTACGTCGCCCAGTAGCGGCCCACCAGCGCGTAGCCGAGCGTGGGCGGGTCACCGATAGCTCGTGCGATCTCGACGGCCTCTCCGCTCAGCGCGGCACTGTGGTCGCGATGCTCCGGGGAGCTGCGCCACGCGCAGGCGAGTCGCGCGAGGAGCCGCACCCGAAGGCAATCGTCGGCTCCGTCCAGCATGCGGAGCGCGTCCTGCAGGAGTGGGATCAGGTGCGGATCGCGGCCGACGCGCGTCCAGATGAACCGCCCGCCGTACCCAAGCGCCGCGCGAGCGAGCTGCCTGACGTCACCGATCCGCCGGGCGACGCCCGCCGCGCTCAGGAACGTCCCTCGGGCGGTCACGAGGTCGCCTGCCCGCGCTTCGGCGTCGCCGACGGAAAGGAGCAGCTCCGCCCGCGCGGAGTCGTCCGGGGACGTTCCGGCCTCGAGCGCGTGGAGCGCCATCTGATAGAGGCGGACGGCCTCCTCGTAGGCGAGGGCCTTGGCTGCCTCGCCTCCGGCACGCTGCGCATAGTCGACCGTCTTCTGGGTGTCGGC
This sequence comes from Chloroflexota bacterium, assembly GCA_030447745.1. Classification (GTDB taxonomy): domain Bacteria; phylum Chloroflexota; class Limnocylindria; order Limnocylindrales; family CSP1-4; genus JACDAV01. The sequence continues at coordinate 49,677 of JAUJOH010000013.1, forward strand.
GCCCTCGCCACCCTGGTAGAAGTGGTGCGCGAGCTCGGCCAGGTGCCGCTCGGCGGTGCCCGCGTAGAGCTCTTCGAGTACCTCCCCGATGCGCCTGTGGAGACGCATCCGACGACCAGGGCTGAGCTCGTCGTACAGCGTCTCGCGGACGAGTTCGTGCGAGAAGCGCAGCCTGCCCAATGCGCCGCTGACCGGCGCGAGCAACCCCGCGCGCAGGGGTTCGTCGAGGAGATCGATGAGCTCGCCGGCCTGGTAGCCACCGACCCGGCGAAGCGCCTCCACGCCGAACTCCGGTCCGATCGCCGCCGCATAGCGGAGCGCATCGGCACTCGCTTCCCCGAGCTGCGCGACTCGCCGCCCGATCACCCCGCGGATCCCGGCAGGGACGACAAGGTGGAGCGACCCGAGCCCCGCGACCTGGTCGAGGCGGCCCTCGCCAGTCAGCAGGCGTACCGCCTCGCCCAGGAACAGGGGATTGCCGGCGGTCTCGCGCCACATCAGCGACGCGACGTGCATCGGCGGTCGAATGCCCGCCGCATCTCGGATGAACTCCGCGACCGCCGCTTGCGGAAGACCGCGGAGGGTGAGCCTGCGCGTCGCCGGCTCGCGCATCAGCTCGCTGAGCGCCGATGTCAGCGGGTGGTCCGACGTCAGCTCCACGTCTCGGTACGTCGCAACGACGAGGAGATGGCTGTCCGCGAGCTGGCTGGCCAGAAAGCGGAGCAACAGGATTGAGGCGGTGTCCGCTGCGTGGAGATCATCGATGACGAGCACGAGCGGGAGCTCGCACGCGGCCTCGATCAGGAAGGCGGCCACGGAATCGAAGAGACGGAAGCGTGCTGATTCGGGAGCGGCCGCGGGCGGCGTGGGCAGCCCGGGAAGGATGCCGGAGACCTCGGGGAGCATCTGCGCGATATCCGGCGCGCCCTGGCCGAGCTGGCGCCGGAGCACCTCCCGATCCGTGTTGCGCAGGTACGAGCGGATGGCCTGCACCCATGGCCAGTAGGCCGGAGCACCGGCGTCGTCCCAGCTGCGCCCCCACATCACGCGGTAGCCTCGCTTCCGCGCGTGCGCGCTCAGGGCGTCCGCCAACCGGCTCTTCCCGATACCTGGCTCGCCAGCCAGGAGGACGAGACGCCCGCTGCCGGACGCTGCGTCGTCCAGTTCCCGCAGCAGCTCCTGGAGCTCGCGGTCACGTCCGACGAAGACGCTTCCCGATCTGCCCTCGGACACGCTCACCATCACCCTCGCCCGGGTGAAAGAATACGACGCGGCCGACCCCGATCGCGAGAAGGAGCGGGCTCGAGATCACCCTTGCGGGCGGCGCCTGTTGAATACGCGCAGCTTGATTGTCATCACGACTGCGGAACCGCTCACAACGAGCGCGACCTCGAGCAGCCAGCGGAGCATCCCCGAGGTCGCCAACGAGACGTCCCAGGTGACGACGCCGATCGCGACGATCGCGGCCGACGGGATCAGGGCAAGCGCAACCATGACACCCGCGGTAAGACGACCCGGTTCGTGGTGACCACGATCGCCCCGGCTATGCCACCGACGAAGGCGATGAAGATAGAACTCGGGCTCACCGACGCCCAGTAGGCGATCAGGGCGCCGCGAGGCAGATAGGACGAGGCAGAGCCCGCCGGGTCGTCGCCAATGGCAAGGAGCAGCAGAGAGGTGGCACCCGCCGCGGCAAGGAGTGCGCCGTACGCCTGCAGCGTATGCAGAGCCCCGGGAGCGAAGTCACCACGGCGAGCGATCCCACCGAAGACCCCCGCACGATGGGTACGAACCCTGGTGCGATCAGCATCGCCGCGACCACCAAGTGGATGGCGTTCTCCGCAATGCCGACGACAGCGAGAGCGCCCGAGATCGCCATCAACGCGACGACGCTCGCCGTAGGGTGTGCCGCGCGCGCCATCACCTGCTCGATCTCCTCGAGCGACGCTTCGTTCTTGTCGCCGATGATGGACGCCCCGTGCTTCCGCGATACAACCGCGAGCGGTTCGCTGGTCAGCATGGACGTCCCCTCATCCGCGCCCAGGCCGTGCTCGTCGAGGAGCCGCATAACGCCGGGCAGATGGGCGTCCAGGACCTCGAAGGACAGGACATCCCCGCTCGGATCGACCGCGATACCGCGCTGCACGCGCAAGCCGAGCACGCCCTCGGTCGCGAGGAGCGCATCCCGAAGCGCACCTGTCCTCGCCGGCGGTACGGTTAACTGCAGCGATCTCGCCATAGCAGCCTCGGGCCGACGTGCTTACACAGCCGTCGAGTCACGGGGTTCCCCCCACGTGAAGAGCAGCGACTGCGATCGGGCCGAAGTCAACCAGTCGATCCTGCCGCAGTCAACCCGTGAGCGCCCCTGCGGTGCTCCCGCGCGGAGAGCGGGGGCCGCTTGAGTCGGCGGGTTCCGCCCCGGGTTCGGCCGGGCGAGCCTCGACGTTGCGTGTGCAACCTGAAGGGCGCCGATACCGGTGACGTGCCGGGCGACCAGACGCCCAACACGCGGCGCAAGAACGAGAGCGACCGGAAGTTACGTGCGGGGCGCCACGAGGGATGGGCCTGGCCTCCAGCCGCCCTAAGCACGCGAGGTCACAGCCGCTGCTCCCCTGAACCCCTGGGTGCGGCAGGGTCGGATTCGGCCTCAGCCTGCGCGACACGGCGCTGCTCGGCGACGGCCTCGGCGCGCGCGTCCGCCCCCGAAGCGCCGCTCGTCGCCGATCAAGCTCAGCCAGAGCCGGCGTTCGCCCGTAGAGCACCAAGGTGTCGCCGGGTCGAACCAACGTCTCGCCAGTTGGTACTCCAACAAACGCTCCCGCGGGACGTTCCACGGCGAGGACCATCATTCCCTCGCGCCGCAGGTCCAGCTCCGTAAGCGTCTTGTCCGCCAGCCAGTCGCCCGGCCTCACCTCGAGCTCGACAACGCGGTACTCGCCGCCAAGGTGAAGAAGCTCGGAACAGTCTCGGACGTCGAGCTGCGTGTAGCGTCGGGGCGCCCACGTTGTCGCCCGGGAGATCAGCCGATCGATCCACGGGCTGGCGGCAAGGAACCACACGAGCGCGAGCCCGGCCGCAAGTACCACGAGCCGCGGAAGCCACTGACCCGGTTGTTCGACCTCGATGAAGGCGAGGACAACGAGCCGACGACCGCGACGATGCCAGCGTTTCCGAGCAGCATCACGATTCGCCGACGGACGGGGTGACGAACGACGAGCTCCGACTCCGACGTCGTAAAAGGCTGAACCGGTGAAGGCCGAGCGAGCCTGGAATCGGGCCGTCTCCCGCGACGGACCAGTGAGCGTCAGGGCCACCGTCGGGATACGCGTGATCAGCAGCGACAGGGTAAGCACGACGAGCAGCGAAAGAAGCGCGGTCATGACGGTCCCCGGCTGTGGGAGGGCATCGTCGCGACTGCGGCGACGTCAACCCGGTTTCGATCAACTAGCTATTCCCTAGCATTCGACCACATAGAGGGGCGTTGGAGCGGTCTGAGATGAAGCAAGGCCTCGACGTGCCCGCGGCCGATCGCAAGACCGCGTGCGGCATCCCACGCGCCTCAAAGGCGTCGAAGCGGGCAGTCGCGTCCAGGTACGCCTTGGCTTGGTCGTCGCCGCCTTGTTGCCGGCTCGCACGTGCCGACCGACGGACCCGGGCGTTGACCGCGATGTCGGGCCCTTGGGGTAGGATCTGTCGTGCCCGCCGGGGCGCTTGGCACGGTGTCTGGAGCTCGGACGAGGCATCGCAATGTTCGCAATCGCTTGTTGTTCCAGCGTCGTCCAAAGGACCGGAGGCGCAGAAACGCAGTTCCACTGGAACTGAGCGCGAATCGCGTGGGCCCGTAGCTCAACGGTAGAGCAAGTGACTCTTAATCACTTGGTTGAAGGTTCGAATCCTTCCGGGCTCACCACACTTGACGCACGAAATGACTCCGGAGGGCCGCTTCCGGGGGTCCCCCTTCGCGGTGGCCTTCGGCGGAGCCGTCCCGCCAGTCCTCGTCGACCTAGCCGCGGCGATCGAGCCCGAAGTCGGGCGCGTCGCCCGGCTGGTGCTCGATGAGGCGGACGTGCGGCTGTACGGGGAGGCCAGGGAGCGAGTCGTCGCTGACGCCAAACGGGACGCCGTGCGCCACGTTCTGTGGGCCGTCGTCGAGGCGGTCCGTAGGGAGCTGATGCGACCGGAGCCCGTCCCGTTCACGCCACCGCGCGCGGGCTCGTGGATCCGCGGGCGGTGGACGCAAGACGAGCGGTGGTACGGCAAGTGGCACGTCTTCTCGGGTGATCTCCGGACCTGGCCGCACGCTGTCAACGTCGTCCACGGGACGACGCGGTGCGGCGTGCGTATCACCCTCCGGAGCGCGGTCGCCGAGGCGGTCGTCGCGGACAAGCCCCCCGCCCTCGATGCTTGCCGGCGCTGCTCGGGTGAGCGTGATGAGGTCCGGCGGAGACGACGGGCGCTGGCGGTCGTTCGCTAGGCTCATCGCGGCCCCCGCTCCGCCGTCGACAACGATCTGGAACCCCGGTTCCACCAGCTCGAGCGACGGCGACCGGGGGTCCGAATCGACTAACGCGGCGGGCACGCGCCGCCATACTGGTCGCAGGCCGCCTGCGCGAAAGCCGTCCGCGGTCCGCAACGAGGAGGTCGCACGTACGCCGTCCTGGTCAATGCACGAATCGAGGCCGGCCGCGAAGCCGAGGGAGAGGAGCGGCTCCACAGCGAAGTCCTGCCTGGCGTGAGGCAAATCCCTGGCCTGCTCGCGGCGTACTGGCTTGAACCCGTGAACGGCGAGGGACTATCCGTCGCCATCTTCGAGGACGAGCAATCCGCACGCGCGGCCGCCGCCATGGTCCCGAACGTCCCGCGCCCCGATTTCGTGACCCTCGACGCCGCGAATGTTCGGAGGGTCGTCGCGAACCTCTAGCGCCTCAGCGGTAGCGTACTCACCGGCTGACAGCGAGACGAACGGCGACCGGGGCCCCCGGCTCCGCGCGTTCGCTCCGTCGTGCACCGGGCCTCACCGAGCGACGACACATCGTTCTGACGCTCAGCCCCGCCTTTGAACGGATGGTCACCATCGCGCCCCACCTGACCGTCGTATCCGGGCTCGTCACGCTGATGCTGTTCGGCTACTCGACCATCGATCTGGGGGTGCTCGCGACCGGCGTCGTGATCCTCGCCCTCGTTCTGATCGAGACGCAGTACTGGGCAAAGGTCCGCCCGCGGGTCCGGGACGCGCTCGACTGGGCTGATAACGCCGCGGCGGTCGCCCTGATGCGGGGTCCGAAGAGCGTTGCCATCGGCCGGATCGAAGTGTCACTCGGCTTCGTCATCGTCGCGTTGATGGTGTTCCGGCCCCGCTGAGTTCGCTTCCCCCGTTTTGCGTCGGCTACGTCCTCGAGGCTAGACCGACGGCGACCGACAGCTGTTTCCTACACTGCGGCGCGGCGTCCGCTCAGAGCACGGGCGATGAGAATCACGATGATCGCGCCGATCGTTGCGATGACGATGCTCCCGATGTTGAGACCGCTGACACCGCCGATTCCGAGCGCCGAGGCGACATAGCCGCCAACAACCGCGCCGATGATGCCTAGGACGATCGTTGCCAGGAGCCCGAATCCGCCGCCGACGAGGAACTGCGCGATCAAGCCCGCGATCAGCCCGAGAACGATCCAGACGATGAGACCCGACACCTCAACTCACCTCCGCGTGTCCAGCTCACGACGGAACGCTTGTCGCCCGCCGTCCTCCCGTCTATGCAGGTTACTCACGGGCGCACCGCTCCGCGCGTCGACGACGGCCCCGGAAGACGTTACCGCCTGTCACGCCTTCCGGCCAGCTCGAGCGACGGCGACGGGGGTGTTCTGTACCACTTCTGTACCACCTAGCGCGCGGATTCCGTGGTACAGGCGGACGCTGGTGGACGTGCTGCACGCTCAAAGGCGGCCTCTGAGCGTGGCTTGGACCAACTCTTAATCACTTGGTTGAAGGTTCGAATCCTTCCGGGCTCACCACTCTCTGAGGGTGAAAGAGGCTCTCGGGGCCGATCCCCGAGGGCCTTGGTGATCCCCGCACTCGTTGGACCATGCAGGCGGTGGAGGACGTCCAGCCGACCTTCGTTCGGCACCTCGACGAGCCACGCATCAATGCGGGGTCGGCAGAGACGAAGCCGCCGGTGCCCGCGAGCCGTCACCCTTGGGGAGCGGTGCAGAACGCACACCGGCGGGCACCGGCCGAGATGCTGGAGAGGCACTCGGGACATTCCTTCGTAGCCGGGACGTCTGGTTCATCTCCTTCCGCCGCGCCGCGAGCGCGCTCATCGGCTTGACGACGAAGAAGAAGATCGCGGCAGCCACGAGCAGGAACGCGATCAGCGCGTTCAGGAAGACTCCGTACCGGACCTCTGCGGCGCCGACGGTCACCGAGGCCTCTCGGAAGTCCGGGACGCCGATGAGCCCCAGGAGCGGGGTCAGGATATCGCTGACGAACGAGGTGACGACGGCCGCGAACGCCGCGCCGATCACGAACGCGACCGCGAGGTCGACGACGTTGCCTCGCAGGACGAAGTCCCGAAACTCCTCATACGGGTCCCCCACGAACTCGAGCCTACCGCTTCGCGCGTCATCGCGCGCGAGCTTGGGACACGTCCACCATAGCGACTGCCCCGGACGGACGAGCATCACTGCGCACGTTCGACGCCGACACCACGCCGTCCACGACGAGCGCGACCCGCGGTGTGCGCTCGCGCTAGCGGACAATGGTGAAATCGACTGCGGACGGCTCTTTCCTCTGTCAGTCGGCCTTGGCGGGACGGCTATAGTCGGCCGAATGGAGTCGTGAACCGCGCTCGCGCTGTATCGGCGGATGTTCAGGCGTCGTGGCGCTCGCCGCGATCGTCGTGCAGCTCGTCGACCTTGCCGGCAACGGCGTCCTCAATCCCGGCAACTATCTGATCGGTGCGGCAGTGCTCTTGATCGGCGCCGCGCTGACGACGGCAGACAGCAGTGCGGCGAACACCACGCGAGCGGGTAGACGAGCCAGAAGCCCATGGATCCCCGGGCGACCGGGTAGCCGGTCCGCCGGAGGATGATGAGTTAGTCGACGATGGCGCGCCCAGCCGTCATCGACGTGGATCTGGTCCGGGTCGGTGCGGTCGTTCACCTGACGATCACGTTGGTCGTGTTCGCCTTCATCGGATCGTCCGGATCGTGGTCACGTTGCACCTGACCGTCCGCCAGGCCATCGGCGTCGCCTGATCCCAGCCGGTGACGCGACGGACACTCAGCGGGCCGCCTAGCCACGAGCCAAGCGCAGACTCGGGCGTCGACCCACGTTCTCGCGGGGAGCGCTTCCGTGCCCAGCGCCATGACGACGTAGGTCAATTTGGGGGATGTCAGCCCTGGACCGCAGGCTACGGTCACACGGACTCGCTGCGCACGGTGGCTCACCCGTCGCGCTTGTGCAGTCGGGAGACACCCATGGCCCATCGCCATCCATGTGCCATGGGCCGTCCGTCAACACACTTCCCGCACCATCAGCCATCGCGGTCGCGGAGGCGGCCGGTGGCCTGCCGGACGGCCAGCTCACCGCACAGCCCCGCACGATCTGAGGAGTCCGGCGGTCGGATGATGGAGCAGCTGCGGCGCCTGGCCGGGTAACCGGAGGCGCTCGACTCCCGGTCCTGGACTGGCCCTGACGCCCGGGGGCGTCGCTTCGACGACAACCGGCGGCCGCACGGCTCACCGCACGGTGCACAAGCACGCTGGCGGCAGAAGGGAACTACGTATTGCCGAAGACATCCGGCGCTCGTCATTGCGCCCGAACCATCGTGGCGCTGGCGCTGCCGCTGCGATCCTGGCCTCGGGAGCGCCTCGGCCGGTGGCTGCCGCAGCTCTGGCTTTTCAAGCCCTTCATCTGCGGCGAGACGTACGTGGGCTCCACATATTCGGGGCATGGGTACGCGATCGACTTCGGCCAGCCGCACAACGCGGACGCCGGCGACCCGGTGCTCGCCAGTGCCGACGGGACCGTGACCGAAACCAAGTACGCCACGACGAATGGCCAGATCACGATCTCCCATGGCGGCGGCTGGCAGACGAAGTACGCACACATGAGCCGGGTTGCGGTGACCGTCAATCAGACTGTCGCGCGCGGCGGCCTGCTCGGGTACGTCGACGAGGTCGGGAACGCGACCACGGAGCATCTGCACTACGAGCAGGATTTCAACGGAGGCAGGGTTCAGTCACGCTTCGACGGCGTCCTCTACAAGTACGGAACGGCGATCAAGAGCACGAACTGCTCGGACCCGACGCCGCCCGCGCGTACCGCACCCAACCCGGGCTTCCTGGTTGGCACGACGGTGAAGACCAGTGGCCCGACCGCTCCGGTCCGGAACACCTGGACGGTGAGCGACGCCGCGAGCGGGATCAAGAACTCCGTCCTCGAGGCCAGGACGGACGCCGGGGACTATGCCCTCGTGTCGACCTCAACCCACCCGTCGACCCCGTCCGCCACCGCCTACGTCACGCCCAGCGCGACGTCGCTCCGGACACACCGCGTCCGAGCCACCGATAACGCCGGCAACGCGAGCACTTACGCCACGGGACCCACCTTCAAGGTACGGGCGTTCCAGGAGAACGCAGCCGCGCCCGACGTGACGTACGGCGGCACGGGCTGGAGGACGGCGACCGACACGGACTACTCCGGCGGAACGGCCCGTCAGGCGTCTGCCGCGGGCAACAACGCGAGGCTCCAGCAGAGCGGCCACGATTTCGCGATCGTCGCCACCACGGGGCCTGACAAGGGCAAGTTCCAGGTCTACGTGGACGGCGTCCCGGGACCCGTGGTCGACCTGTACCGCACGACCACCGCGTACCGCCAGATCGTGTGGCAGACCGGGTACCCGAGCTCTACGCCCCACACCGTGGAGCTACGGGTCCTCGGGCAGAAGAACTCGGCGTCCTCGGCCACGACCGTCGAGCTCGACGCATTCCTCCTCCTGCAGCCTTGACGCTCGTCCTGTCTGAAGCGCGGCGAGCCGATCGATGCGCCACGGTCGCGCCAGTAGGCCGCGTGTCAAACTGAACCAGAGGCAGCTGATGGCCCTGTTGCTGGAGCAGTCACTCGAGGTCACGGACGCGTCTTGCCGAGCTCGCCGCGAGCCACTACCGTGCGGCCATGGCTTCTGATCCCGTCCTGACCAACCCGGGCCTCTACCGCGTGGTCATGGAGAACGAGCGGGTCCGGGTTCTCGAGTACCGCGATGCGCCGGGCGATCGCACAGCACCACACGGCCACCCGGACAGCGTCATGGTCACGCTGAGCTCGATCCGACGTCGTCTCGTGGCCGGGGGGCAGGAGGCGGAGGTGGAGCTCGACAGCGGCGTGGTCCGATGGCTCGCGAGTCAGGAGCACTCCGGCGAGAACATCGGCGACAGCGACACGCACGCCATCTTCGTGGAGCTGAAGGAGCCCGCGCGGAGCGTGGACAGCGGCCCGGGGCAGGATCGCCTTGGACCGTCGACTCGATAAGTGAGGCTCCGCGCGCCGGCTACGCGTGGCCGCTAGACCCACGGCGACCCGGTGCCCGCCCGCAGCGCCCACCGCCACTGGACGACGGTCGTGGACGACGGCAGACGAGCGCAACGCGTGGCATGAGGCTCCTGCAGCATGACGCTTGCTGCCCCCGCTGACTGGTGGCGCGATGCCGTCATCTACCAGGTGTACCCGCGCAGCTTCGCCGACGGCAACGGTGACGGCATGGGCGACATTGCCGGCCTCCGCGCGCGCCTCCCGTACATCCATGCCCTGGGCGTGGATGCCATCTGGATCAATCCCTGGTACCCGTCGCCAATGGCCGATGCGGGCTACGACGTCGCCGACTACCGGGATGTCGCGCCCGTGTTCGGGTCCCTGGCGGAGGCGGAGGCGCTCATTGCCGAGGCCCATGCTTTGGAGTTGCGAGTCCTCCTCGACATCGTGCCGAACCACACCTCGACCGAGCATCCATGGTTCAAGGCCGCACTCGACGCCGGACCCGGCTCCCCGGCCCGGCAGCGATACATCTTCCGGACCGGCCGCGGCGATGGGTCCGAGCCCCCGAACGACTGGCAGAGCGTGTTCGGCGGCTCCGCGTGGACGCGGATCACGGAGGCCGATGGCAGGGCCGGCGAGTGGTATCTGCACCTGTTCGACGTGGGCCAGCCCGACCTCAACTGGGACCAGCCGGAAGTCCACGCGGAGTTCATGTCCGTGCTCCGCTTCTGGTTCGACCGCGGTGTCGACGGCTTCCGGATCGACGTCGCGAACGCGCTCTTCAAGGACCCGGACCTGCCGGATCTCGCGGGTAGCGAGCTGCAGCCGCCCGCCGGAGACGGCTCGGTCGAGCACCCGTTCTGGGATCGCGACGTCGTGCATGACGTCTATCGCGAGTGGCGGGGCGTCGCGGACCAGTACACCCCACCGCGTGTGTTCGTCGCCGAGGCGTGGGTGGACGGCCCGGAACGACTCGCTCGCTACGTCCGACGGGGCCAGCTGCACAGTGCCTTCAACTTCGACTTTCTCCGGACCCCCTGGCGTTCACCACTGCTCCGGCAGGGGATCGACCAGGTGCTCGCCGCGCTCCGGGGAGTGGACGCCGAGCCGACGTGGGTGCTTTCCAACCACGACGTCGTCCGACATGTGACCCGCCTCGGGCTGCCGCAGCGGGAGACGATCCCGCGACGCCCGGAGGGCGTTGCGGCGGACGCCGAACCGGACCTGGACCTCGGCACCCGTCGGGCTCGGGCGGCCACCCTCCTCATGTTGTCGCTGCCGGGCGGTGCGTACCTGTACCAGGGAGAGGAGCTGGGTCTGTGGGAGGTCCTCGATCTGCCAGAGAGAATGCTCCAGGATCCGACCTGGGTGCGATCCGGAAAGAAGCAGCGCGGCCGGGATGGTGCCCGCGTGCCGATGCCATGGTCGGCTGACGGACCGTCGCTCGGCTTCGGGCCGTCGGATGGGTCTCCGCCGTGGCTGCCGCAACCGGCCGCATGGGCCGGTATGTCGGTCGCGGCGCAGACAGGAGTGCCCGGATCGATGCTCGAGTTCTACCGCGGCGCGCTCGCGATCCGCCGGAACCATCCGGGGCTGGGATCCGGGCCGCTCCGGTGGCGGGAAGCACCGGACGGGGTACTCGCCTTCGAACGAGACCACGGGTTCCTGTGCATGGTGAACGTCGATGGGCAGCCGATTGGTCTCCCGCCTGGGGCATCGGTCCTCTACGCCAGCGGGCCGCTCACGCAGGGCGGCCTGCCGCGGGACACTGCTGCCTGGGTCCAGGTCTGACCCGCGCTGCCGCCGCTCCCGTCCGATCCTTGCGCCTCACCGCTTACGCTGCCGGGGAGGAGGATGGAGCGCGATGGAGCTGGTCGAGTACACCGACGCGGATCAGTGGTTGGTCGAGGCGCTCGAGACCGACGCCGGCGTGATGGCCGAGCTGGGCGGCCCGTGGCCGCGCGACGCGATCCCGAGCATTCACCGGCGCCGGCTCGAGCACGTCGCCAAGGGCTCGTGGTATTTCAAGATCGTGCCGGCCCCCGAGGCGCCGCCCGTCGGCGCGATCACTCTCTGGACTTCCGACTGGAACGGTGAGCCGATCAGTGAAGCCGGCTGGATGGTCCTGTCCGCGCACGAGGTGGACGTCGACTACGGTGGCCGGATCCTTCGCTGCAACCACTGGGTCCTGCCTGGAGCGCCGGAGCGTCCCGGATCGGCGGGAGACGACCGGCCGGTCGAGCGGGAGGTGCGCGGGTGAGTTTCACGGACACCGTCGAAACCATCGGCCGCGCCATCGACCTTGCCGGCGTGCTCGTGATCGCGGGAGGCGTGATCTGGATCACGATCGTGACCATCCCGCAGGCGCGCAACCGCGGCGGCGGCGAGGTCTACGACGGGTATCGGCGCGGGATCGGCAAGGCGATCCTGCTCGGCCTCGAGCTGCTCGTGGCGGCGGACATCATCCGAACCGTGGCCGTGGCACCAACGCTCGAGAGCGTCGCCGTGCTCGGGTTGATCGTGCTCGTCCGGACGTTCCTCAGCTTCAGCCTGGAGGTCGAGCTCTACGGGCGCTGGCCCTGGCAGCGCGGTCGTTCGTGAGCCGGGGCGGCGTGCCGGCAACTGGCGCGAGGCGCCGTCACGTCCAGTTGGCGTCGCCCTGCAGCTTCCAGCGGTGCGCCGCGTCGACCACCTCCTGGAGATCGACCGGGTCGCCGAACGGGTCCTCGTCGAGCTTCTCGCGACGGTTCAGGCGCCTCTGCCAGCGGCGCAGCTCGGCGATGTAGGCATCATCCGGGACTCGCTTCAACTGGCCGGACTCGTCGATCAGGTCCGCGATCCCGTTGTGCAGCCACTCGCCGGTGTGCCAGTCCTGCATGTCGACGCCGGGAAAGAGGCAGATGCCGTGCAGGTCGATGCCGTCGTGGACGGCGGCCAGCGACTCCTGCATGACGTCGCGCAGCCACTCCGCGCGTCCGTCGCGGAGGCCGCTCGTCTCGCTGATGATCATCGGGCGGCCGTAGCGCTGCCAGGCGAGATCGAGGAGCTCGGACAGCGGACGGATCCGGTCGTCATCCGGAGGCAGCGAGGCGTGCGGCCCTGCCTCCCGATACTCCATCTGCCCGAACGAGTAGCAGTTCGTCCCGACGATGTCGAGGATCTCCGGGCTCCCACCCAGCTCCGGGTGCTCACGACCGGCGAGGACGTCCCACGCCACGAACGTGTCCTCGTACGTCTCGCGTCGGGCGGCGTCCTCGAGGTCCGGTCGGTCGCGCGGCGCCACGACGTTGACGAGCGGGTCCATGTTCACCATCCGCGCGTCCGGGTCGACCTCGCGGATGGCCGTTGCTCCGGCGATCGCCGCCCGGCACAGGGCGAGCCGCAGCTCGTCGCGACCGCGCGGACCGGACCGGAACGGCGCAATCCAGCCCCACTCGCCGCCGGC
>JAUJOH010000013.1:62752-64146 GCA_030447745.1 Chloroflexota bacterium
CGCTCGACGAGCGGCCACGGGACCGCTTCCCGCGCGACGGCAATCCCCAGCTCCTGCAGCAGCGCGTAGTCCTCGATGGCTCGCTCGCGGTGCTGCGTCTCGGCCGTCAGATCCCGCCGGCCCTTGTCCTGCCAGTCGAACGTCGAGCACTCGAACCCGGACAGGAAGAAGGTCGGGAAGATGCTCGCCCGCGCGGCGGTAGGCATGTCGGCTCCTCGTGTTGCTCCGCTGCTGGGCCGCGCCGCCCCCCGAGGTCGCGGGACGCGATTGTGGCGCGCCGCGACGCGAGCCGCCGGGCCGCGCCGCTTCGTGGCCGGGGTCGGAGCGGCGTCGCGGGTAGCAGCCGCGTCGCAGGCACGTCCGAGGCCAGGGCATCGTGCTAGCCTACGGGCGTCCTTTGCGGCCGGTCCTGTGAGGCCGGTGTACCGGTCCAGAGAGGCCGGAAGGGAGGTTCGTCATCACCCTGCCCGATCCTGCCACCGCGCCCCGAGGGCCGGTGGTTTTTGTTCGCCTACGCCGCGCGGGTGCGGCGCCATGATCCATCCCCCCGCACCTCGGCCGGCCTCGCTCGTCGATCCGCGCATCGGCAACTTCGGCGCCGCCCTGCTCGCGCTCGAGGACGGCACGGTGTTCGGCGGGTTCGCCTTCGGCGCGCGGGGCTCCGCCGGTGGCGACCTGGTCGTGAACACGAGCCAGACGGGCTACCAGGAGGTGTGCACAGATCCGTCCTACGCGGGTCAGGTCGTCGCCATGACCTATCCGCTGATCGGCAACTACGGGCGCCTCGTTGCCGACGACCAGTCGACGCGTCCATGGCTCCGGGCGCTCGTCGTCGGGAATGCCACGGCCGCCGTCCTCGACGACGCGCGTCAGCTGGCGGCGCTGCTCCGCGATCACGGCATCCCGGCGATCGCCGGCATCGACACTCGGGCGCTGGCCCGCCACCTCCGGACGACCGGTTGCCTGCGCGGCATCGTCACGGCGCCGGGGGACATCGACGGGACGGCGGCGACCGAGCGGGCGCGGGCGGTCCCGCGGTGGGAGGACCAGGACTTCGTCGCGCAGGTGTCGCCGGCCGAGGTCCGGGACGTCGGCGGGCCGGACGAGGAGGGGCCGCTCGTGGCGATCGTCGATCTCGGGCTGAAGGAGAGCTTCGTGCGCTCGCTGCGGCGGCGCGGCGCACGGGTCAGGGTCCTGCCCCACGACGTCACGGCCGAGCCGGCACTCTCGCCCGAGCTCGACGGGCTGGTCCTGTCGCCGGGACCCGGCGATCCAGCACGACTCGGCGCGCCGGTTGCGCTGGCGCGTGCGGCGATCTAACCCGGACGACCTCTGCTCGGGCTCAGTCTCTGGAACAAGAACCTGTCACGCGCGGCCGCTGCCGAGCAGCTGCG
>JAUJOH010000003.1:0-14823 GCA_030447745.1 Chloroflexota bacterium
CGCCTCGGCGAGCAGAAGGCATCGCCGGCGGTCGCGATCGAGCGAGACGCCCGTGCCGCGTTCGCGGCCGGGATCAAGCAGCTAGGGCTCGACCTCGAGGGGCCGCCGCCCCCGTCGTCGCGCCGCCGGAGGTAGTCGTCATGCCCGTCCCGCGTCTCCGCGCGCCGCGCCAGCGGCCCCTCGTCGACCTCACCCCCGAGGACGAGCTGCGCGCCCGTCTCGGGCCGCCCAGCGCGCTCCAGCGCGAGCTCCAGGCGATCGACGCTGACATCGAGGCGCGCGGTCTCCAGCTCCACGGCCTCTACGTTCGGGCCGCCCTGCGTGCCGCCCGGAACGGCATCGAGGACCGGGCACTGTCGATGGTCCGAGGCGCGCAGCTCTGCCGGCGTGACCTGCCGTGACCTGGCAACCGGCCTGCATGGACCCCGTCGAGTACGCCACCTGGCAGGCCGGCAACGCGAAGACCTATGGCCCATTCCGTGCCAACCGCCCGTGCGTCGACTGCCCGGCCGACTGGCGTGGCGAGATGACCACCGCTGGCCGCTGCAACCGAGAGGAGAGAGCCATGCCCGTCGACGAGCGTTTCGACCGCCTGCCGCCCGACGATGATCCTGGTCCGGCGCACGGGGCCGCCCCGGCACCCCGGCCGGACCTGCTCGGCGACGTCCTGCGCGGGCGCGAGATCGACGCCGCCGAGGACCCCGTCCTGGCCGACCCGCTCGGCCACTGGACCGTGATCAGCGGTGCCGACGATGAGTGACATCGACCTTGGCCCGTTCGTCGACGCGACGTCCGAGCTCATGGCCGCGCTCTGCACCCGGCACCCCGAGGGCCGGCAACTCCTCGAGGACGCGCGCACTGGCCGAACCTCGACCCGCCTCATCTACGACCACCGGCTCCGCCACCTGGCGGTCCTCGTGATCGACGAGCGCGGGCTCCGGCCGGTCGCCTCGATCGACGTCGCCGAGCTCGTCGTCGAGTTCAGCCCGTACGCCGAGCGGCCGCCGGCGGAGCCGGTGCATTGACCGATACCGGCCATCCGTTCACAATGGCCAGCGTCGGGATCGCGCTGATCACGCAGGACCGACCTTGGCGATGTCAGGACGGGCCGCCTTCAGGCACCCGGACCGACATCGGCCCGGAACCTCGCCGCGCCGCCTCCATGGCACCCGCCGAGGAACCGAGCAAAGCTCGCGCCGCCTTCATGGCACCCGAGCCCCAGGGATGTTGTAGGCCATTGCGGGCCTCCGTCCTTTGGTGCGCCCGCTGAGAGTGCGAAGGAAACGCGAGTGACCGAGACACAGCTCCGCGACGCAAAGGCGTCCGCGTGGGCAGAGATGAGCAACATCATTAAGCGCGCGGAGACCGACGGCCGGTCGCTGACGATCGCCGAGATCACCCGCTGGGAAGAGCTCGAGGCCGAGTACAAGCGTCTGTCGAGCGACCACGTCAACGCCCGCCAGGCGAACCTCGGGCGCGAGAACGACGCCACCCTGCCGAGCGTCGTCAACTTCCACGCTGGCGGGCTCGACACCCGCGACGGCGGCACGGTCCGCGTCCTCGGACGCGAGCAGCGCATGTCGTCGCTCGTCGACCGCCAGTCGGACCCGGCGCGCGACCTGACGATGAGCAAGTACGTCCGCTCGATCGTCACCGGCGACTGGTCCGGGATCCCCGTCGAGGCCCGGGCGATGGCGGTCGGTACGGCAACGGCCGGCGGCTACGCCGTCCCGGACGTCTTGTCGGCCCGCGTCATCGACAAGGCCCGCAACGCGGCACGCGTCATCCGTGCCGGCGCGCAGACCGTCCCGATGACGTCATCGACCTTGAAGCTCGCTCGCGTCGCGGGCGACCCGGCGGCCGGCTGGAAGCTCGAGAACGCGGCCGCCACGGCGTCCGACATGACGCTCGAGCAGGTGACCCTCACGGCCCGGACGCTGATGGCCTACGTCAAGTCGTCCGTCGAGCTGTTCGAGGACTCCGAAGAGATCGAGGACGTCATCGAGAACGCGCTCGCGGGCGCGCTCGCCCTCGAGCTCGACCGGGCCGCCCTGCGCGGTTCCGGAACGGCGCCAGAGCCGCGCGGCATCCGAAACACGACCGGGGTGACCCTCCAGTCGCAGGGTGCCAACGGCGCCGCGTTCACCAGCTACGCCCCGCTGTCCACCGCCATCCAGACGATCCGGGCCGCCAACGGCGAGC
This sequence comes from Chloroflexota bacterium, assembly GCA_030447745.1. GTDB lineage: Bacteria > Chloroflexota > Limnocylindria > Limnocylindrales > CSP1-4 > JACDAV01. Next base: position 2,203 of record JAUJOH010000003.1, read on the forward strand.
CGACCGCGATCATCTACAGCCCGCGCACCGCGGGGACGCTCGACCGCCTCGTCGACACGACGAACCAGCCCCTGCGGATGCCGCCGAGCGTCGAGAACATGCCGCAGTACGTCACGGCCCAGATCCCCGAGAACCTCACGACCGGCACCTCGACCGACACGTCCGAGGTCTATGTCGGCCAGTGGAACGAGCTCCTCATCGGCGTCCGGCGGACGCTGACGATCGAGGCGAGCCGAGAGGCAGCGGACGCCACCGACAGCGCGTTCCGCCAGCTCCAGGTGCATCTCCGGGCGTACCTGCGGGCCGACATTGCGGTCGCCCAGCCGGCCCACTTCGTCGCCATCACGGGCGTCCGATGAGCGGCAAGCTGAGCCCGGAAGAGGCGACCCGGCTGGTCATGTCGCCTGACGGCCCGCCGCACGCGGAGGTCGTCGCCGCAGTCGGCCCTGACGTCGCCTGGAACGCCTCAGCACGGCGTTTCGAGCGGGTGAAGATGTCGGAGGACGTGTCGACGACGGACCTCGCCGCAGCGGGCCTCACCGAGCCCGTCAATCCAAAGCCGGCGGAGCCTCCCCCGCCGGCCCGGTCGCGCCGCAAGGCGTGACCACCAGCCTCACCCTGCCCTCAGGCCCCGGTGTACTGCATCCATCGGGACCCGCGGGGTCGGACGACCGGCCCGGTCACTCACCCGGGTCAGGATGAGGAGCCGGGGGTCGTCGCCCCGGCACCCCGCTGATGTAGCTACACTGACCGCGCTCGGTGCTAGACGAGCGACACCGGAACATTTGTTCCGGCAGATAGACTCCGAACCGCCCCCGCTCGGTGCTAGCACACCGGCCGGGGGCGTTGTATTGGAGGTGGTCAGATGACCACACCTCAGCCCATGAGCCGGACGCGGTTCCGGCGCCTCATGGCCAGCGCCGACCGCCCCGACGCCGAGCGGTCGCAGGAGCTCGACGAGGCCTACGCCCGAGGCGCGCTGGCAGCCCTGCTGTTCCTGGCAGTGCTCAGGTCGCGCGGGGTCGACCGATGAGGGACTTCTGGCCCTCGATCGACAAGGATCTCGCCGCGCTGAACGCCAAGGCCGCGGCCCTACTAGAGAACATCAAGCCGGCGCCTGACGGTCTGCCACCCTCGGGCTCATGGATCCGCGCCATGCAGCTCGACGACGACGGGCGCGGCAAGCCGGCCAGCCCGTGGCATTACGTCGTCGGCTGGAACGGCCACATCGGCACGCTTTCCGTGCGCTGCCGCGTGCGGCCGAGTCAGGCGATCCAGTACGCGGTCGCGCACCAGGTTGGCCAAGCGTCCCGGTTCCGGCGTAGCTGGGAGCGGCAGGTGCTCCTGATCGCGCCGGAGCGGCCAGCGGAGGACGTGTGTCGCCAGTGCTTGACCGGGCTCGAGCGTGACGCTGCCGCCGTCGTGGCCGCGCAACAGGCGGCCGAGCTGGCGGTCCTCGTCGAGCTCCTGCCGGCGGTCGGTGCGCTCGTCCTCGACTCCTCGATCGACGACGCCGAGCGAGGGCGGCGACTACGCGCGCTCTGGCCCGTTCGGTAACCTCATCTCGGCCCCCGGCTCCGCGCGTCGACGAGCGATCCCGCACGTTCCTCCCAGAACGATGCGGCCAGCCGAGCGACGGCGACGGGGGCTTCATCCGGTGGCGGGCGCCTGGCACCGGGGCGTCGGTCGCCAACGGCGAGCGGCGCGCGTTGCCACCCTGCAACGATGACTGCGGCAATCAGGAGGAACCCGCCGTGACCGCGACTGCCGTGAGGGCGACCTGACCGTACCCGCCGTTGGCGGGGTTCAGAAACGGGTAGGGGTACCAACCGTCCGCGGCTCCGCGAACGACCGTCACGCCAGTCCACGCAAGCGGGTAGGCCAGCCAAATCACTGCGTCTCGATACGCGAGGCGATGTTGCGGCGGATCGATCAGCCAGTCCAGGACCACGACCACCGGAAAGACCTTGTGAAGGACGAAGTCGACCCATCCGAGTTGCAACCCGACGTCGACCGGAGAGCAGGAAGATCACCACAAAGAAGGTCACGGTCAGGTAGACCGCGGCGGCGCCTCGCAGCACCTCGAGCGTCCGCGACCTGGGATGATCGCCGTTCAATGCCAGCCAAGCGAGCGTGCAGGCTCCGATCAGGTTGCTCTGGATCGTGAAGTACGCAAAGAACTGCGTCCGGACGGAACGCCCCTACGTCAATAACGGCGCTTGCCTGCGCGACGATGGCGACCACGACCAACGCGGCCGATACCGCGCGGATCCTCGCACAGCGTGCCTTCGCTTCATCCTTGACCTCAGGCTACACGCCGGCGGCAACCTCCAACTCGCCTACGGGGACGCCCGGGGTCGCGACAGCCGTTCTCGACGCGAGACAACGGCAAGCGGGGGCTGGGCCGCCGCGCCGAGAAGCACGATCCAGCCGACGAAGCTCACAGCGAAGAACAGGCCTGTCCGCAGGCCAGATCCTCATGAGCATCGGCGGATGCTATGAGCAACTAACAGAGGCCCCTGCGGTCCGCTGCCCGCGCTCAGAAGCACGCCGTATAGAGCGGGGCGCTTAGAAGGCGGTTGCTCTGTCCGCTGAGCTACGGGGACGTCGTCGGCACTCAGTTTGACGCAGGAGCGAACCGCACGACCGCGACCGCTCCGCGGGTCCACGCACCAGCGGTCCGCCGCAGCACGCAGCGAGTCGATGCCGGAGCTCAGCCGCCCCCGGTCATCTGAGCCAGCATCAGGGCCGACGCGAAGCCAACGGCCGTCGAAAGCGCGACCACCGGGCCACCGATTGCGAACGCCTCCGGAAAGACCGTGTCGGCGAGCATCGCCAGGATGCTCCCTGCCGCGAGCGCGAGCATCGCGGCGACGAGGTTCCCGGGCAAGCCGGCGAGGAGCGCATAGCCCGCGACGGCGGAGATGACGCACGCGATCGCGACGATCGTCCAGACGCCGAAGATGTAGGCCGTCGAGCGGCCCTCCTCGCGCATCCCGACGGTGCTCGTGATCGTGTTGGGAAGGTTGCTCATGAACACGGCCGCGAGAAGCACGATCCCGAGGCTCTGGCCCTCGGCATGCAGGCTGATCCCGATCGCGGCGTTCTCGGGGATCCCGTCAAGAACCGTGCCGGCCAGCAGCGCAGTCCCGCTGATCGCCGCGATCTCCGGTGACTCCGGGATGCGGTGTGCGTCCGGTACGACGTCCTCCGCCTGGCGGCCCTCACGTTTGGGTGACTTCGCCGCGATGCGGTCGAGGAGCTCCGCGATCGCGACATAGATGACGGCGCCGAGGAGAAAACCGCCGATCACGTACGTGGTGTGGCCCTTCTCGAGCGCCTCCTCCATCAGGTCGAAGGACAGTGCCGAGACCAGGATTCCGCCGCCGAAAGCCAGGACGCCGGCGACGAGCCGCCGCGGCGGCTTCGCGAACAGCCCGATTACCACGCCAATGATGAACGCCGAGCTGGCGACGAGGCCGAACAGGAGTGCTGTGATCACCGAGCCGCCTCCCCACGTGCGCGCGTGTCATGTCGACACTCCGTCGGCCTGCCACGTGATGGACGGAGCGGCACGTAGCCTAGTGCCTCGACCAGCCGCGCGCCGCGCCCCGCGGTGCGCCGCTGCCCCTTCGCTCGAGGGTCGGGTCGTATGGGCAGCTCCACCGAGCCGTGGTCTCGTCGTACGCTGGCCACCATCGACAGAACCCACAGGGGCCCGCGGATGAAGTGGTTGAGAGGGATCCTGGGGACGAAGCCGGACGACCTCCAGCCACCGGGTCCCGACCGACAGCTGCAAGCGTTGCTCGACGAGCACCTGCTGCGCGCCTTCGACCGACAGCTCGCCTTCGGCGAGATCGTCGGAGACCGTGACCGGCAGCTCGACCAGGATGCAGGCGTCCTCCGCCTGGGCGACGACATGGTGCTGCCGGTGCAGGTGCTCGGCACCGTCTCCGAGGCCACCGGATCCTGGCTTTGGGCGTGGGCGAACGACAGCGTCGCCGAGAACCTGACGATCAAGGCGCGGGAGGCGGCAGCAATCGGTCGGGAGCGGGGAATCGCCGCACTTACGGACGCGGAAGTCGATCTCGCTCGCATCCTCGACGGGCATGTTCTCGCCTTGGCGGTCGCGGGCCTGCTCGGTGCCGACGCCTACTACCGCTGTCCGTACGACGGTGGCGAGCTCTTCGTCCTCGTCGAGCTGCCGCCGATGAGGAGGGAGATCGCCGAGGCCGTGTCCTCGCGCGCGATGAGCGTCGTGTCGCAGGCGCTCGTCGGCATCCCGGTCCCCATTCGGCAGACGGCCGTCACCAACTACCTGCGCGGCCTGGGACTCCCGGTGCGCGAGACCGACGGTGAAGTGACGGTCGAGGACGATTCGCAAGCACGGTTCGTGTTCGACGGCCAAGGCAGGCTCACAGAGATCCGAGGAACGCGGAGCCAAAGCTCTCCCGCCACCCGCGCGTAGGTCTCTTTTCTCACGAGGCTGGTTGAGTTCGAAATCCTCGCTGAACATCCCGGCGTCTTGCCTGTCGAGTCACCCTGACTGGGTGATGACTGGCCTCTCAATGAGTAGCAGGCGCCTCACGAGATCGCGAGGACTGAGCTGACCGAGACGCTCGTCGCGGCGCTACAAGCGCGACACCCCGAGGCGCTCGGTGAACTCCTGCGCCAGCACGGAGCGGAGATCCAGGCCGTGGCCTTCCTCATCGTGCGCAACGAACGGGACGCGGAAGAGATCCTGGCCGACACGGCCCTGACGGCCTGGCGGAAGATCGACGCACTCCGTACTCCGGAAGGTCTGCGGTCCTGGCTGCTCACGACTGCCACCCGGCTGGCTCTCAGACGCCGGCGGCGATTCCAGCCCCAACTGGTGAGCCTCGAGGCGGCAAGCGATGTCCCGACAGACGATCGCAGCCCGATCGACCGACTCGAGCTCCGCGAAGCGATCAACCGCTTGCCGCCCCGCATGCGCGCCGTGATCGCCCTGCACTACGTGGCCGACCTCCCCACCGCGCAGATCGCCGCCGTGGTCGGCAGGAGCGAGAACACCGTCAAGACCCAGCTTCGCCAGGCTCGCGCCAGGTTGCGGGTTGCACTGGCCGACGACCCACCGGAACTCACAGCGCCCGCGCGGGAGGAACCGACTTGAACGACGACGACGTCGAGGTCGAGCTGCGGCGAGCGATACGGGCAGAGGCATACCGCCCGCCGATGATCCTGCGGCCCGAGTCGCTCCGCGCCCGGCTCGCGGCAGAGACCGCGAGTCGCCGCTCGAGTACGTGGCGGGCCGCCCTCGTCGCGGCCCTCGTCGGTGCGGTCGCGGTCGTCGTCGCCGTTTCCGTGTCCCAGCTCCCGCGGACGCCCAGCGTCGGGCAGCCCAGCCCCACCGACGGCTGCGAGGTCTCGACGGTGGTTCGTCACGGCAGCTGGTGGAAGGAGATCGGTGGCCCGAACGCGTTCTTCAACACCGAGCCAGACGCGTTCCACGCCGAACCGAACAACTGGCTGCTCATCACCCGTTTCCAGCCTGACGCCTCGCCGGGCCAGGACATTCAGGTCTGGGCGGACCGCCTGGGACCGGGCGACCACGTGCCTGGCTCGTACAACAGCGCCATGGACCCGACGAACATCTTCCACGGGTCCGAGCCGGCACCGCGGCTGCCGGGTGGCTGGTACCTGTTCGAGCAACGCTTCCCCGTCCCGGGCTGCTGGCGACTGTCGGCGGCGATCGATGGTCGCGTCGTCGGCACGGCGACGGTGAGCGTGGGGGCCAGGATCTCCGCCAGACTGCCTGTCGGCACGTACATGACGACCACGGCGATCGCCGGCGAGCCGTGCTTCGCCTTCAAGAACGAGCATGCGACGTATGAAGACGTCGGCCGCGTCCAAGCATGGTCGTGGGACCAGGGCGAGAGCGGCGACTGTCAATCGCGGACGTCCGACGTCATCCCATTGACGGGCCTCATCGTGCCGCGCGAGGACTCGGGGTACGACCTGGTTCTCAGCGTCCCCCTCATGTCCGGCCAGGACCACGAGATCCGTGTCGCGCTCCACAGGTCGGGCGGATCGCTCGCTGGCGTTGCCCTGTCCGCGGAAAACGCACCGGTCTTCTTCACGCCGATCCCGGCGGTTGATCCAACCTTCGAGCCACGCCAGTAACGGGTTGGTCTGAAGCTCGACATCCGACCGAGACGGGACTCGCTGACGGGCTGACGGCCAACAGCTTCGACCACGGTCGCAACCATCCGTTCCGAGTTGAGGTGGTGTAACAACGTTCCGTGGGGCTCCATACCGTCAGGAGCGCCGGGTGCCGCGTGCTATGCTCGGCCGCCTGTCCGACCCGCCGCGAGGACTGCACGCCGATGCCGCCCCACGAGTCTCGAGCGACCGTCGCGGCGCCATCCCTTGCGGCCGGCGTCGACACCGCGCAGCTCGCCCTCGATCTGCCCGCTCGGCTGCCCGCGCTGGCGATCCCGCCGGAGTGGAAGGACCAGCAGCGGCTGTGGGGCCATTCGTTCCACCCGATGTGCTCGTACCTCGCCAGCTTCCCGGCGGCCCTCGCCCACGCCTTCATCGCCCGCTACTCGCGCCCAGGCGATGTCGTGCTCGACCCGTTCTCCGGCCGCGGCACGACGCCGCTGCAGGCGTCCGCGGAGGGCCGGATCGGGGTCGGCAACGACCTGAACCCGTTTGCCCACCTGCTGACCGCGGCGAAAGCGGAACCGGCCACGCGCGCGGACGCCGCAACCCGGCTGACCGCCCTCCGCCTCGCGTGGCGGTCGGAGGCGCCGGCGTGGCAGCGCATCGCGGACGCGGTCATGGCACCCGGCCCGGAAGAAGGCGCGGTGCTCGTCCCGGCGGCCGGCTCGGCGAGCCCGGCGTCAGCCGGCACGGAACCGGTCCCCGCCGAGGTCTCCCTCGCGTTCCATCCGCGGACGCTCGCCCAGCTGCTCTACGTCCGCACGACGCTCGACCTCGCCGACCGGACCGACCGCTTCCTCGCGGCCGCGCTGACGGGCATCCTGCACGGGCGAAGCGCGAGCTACCTCTCGACGCTCATGCCGAACACGTTCAGCATGGCGCCGCGCTACGTGCGCGAGTTCGCGGCACGCACGGTGTTCCAGTCGCCGGAGCGGGATGTCTTTGACTGCCTGGCGGCGAAGGTGCGTCGCCTCCACCGCGACTTCGTGCCCGCCTCAGCCGGCGTGGCGCTGCTGGGCGATGCCCGGGACGTGACGCCGCGCGCGAGGGCCGCGCTGCGCCACCGCGGACTCCCCGACCGGGCCCGTCTCGTCGTGACCTCGCCGCCGTACCTGCGGGTCGTCAAGTACGGCTACTACAACTGGCTCAGGACGTGGCTGCTCGGGTTCGACGCGCGTGAGATCGACCGCACGCTCGATGACGCCCATCACCGCGAGCCGTATCTCGAGTTCATGCGCGACGTGCTCGCCGGGCTCCGTCCGGCCCTGACCGAGGATGCCATCGTCGTCCTCGTCATCGGCGACGTGGAGACGGATCGCGGGCGGGCGATCCGCGGCGGGATCGGTCTCGCGGAGCGGGTCTGGGAGACCGCCGCATCGCCGGAGGGCTATCGGCTGGCCGGCGTCGCCATCGACGACGTGGCCGCCAACCGGAAGATGACCAAGCTGTGGGGCGACGAGGCGGGCCGCGCCACGAAGACCGACCGGATCCTCGTCCTTGGCGCGTCCGAGCAGGGTCGGCGGCGGGCGCTGGCCGGCGCGGGGATCGACGTCGACTGGACCTGGCCGCCACGGGGTCTGCGCGCGATCTGATCGGCGGACGCAACGACCTGCGGCCTGCGCATGTCCCCCGGCCCGGCAGCCGGTCTGGGATGATCCGGTCTCCGATGCACGCGCACGTCCAGCTCTCCCGCCCGCTTCTCGCGGCCCTGATCGCGCTGGTCGTGCTGGTCCAGCCGGCCGCGGCCGCCACGATCCCCGAGATCCAGGGGCCGATCACGGACGAGACCGGCGTCCTCGAGGGCGGCGAGGACGAGATCGAGCAGGCGATCGAGGAGCTCCTCGAGACCCGGAACGTCCAGCTCTGGGTCGTGTTCGTCCCGACGACCGACGAGCTGCCTGCACAGCAGTTTGCCGAGGGCATCGCAGCCGGCAACTCGCTGGGCGGCAACGACGCCCTGCTGCTCGTGGCGATCGAGGACCGGACGTACTACCTGTGGCGCAGTCGGGACCTCGAGTCGATCTCCCAGGACGAGTCGGATGCCATCGTCGTGGACGCCCTCGAGCCTCGGCTGCGGGACGGCGACTTCCCCGGCGCGGTGGTCGCGACCGCCGAAGCGCTCGGTGAGGCCACGGCGAGCGGGGACGAGCCGGCGACCGGAGAGCAGCCCAACGGTGGCGGCTTCGAGCAGCCGTCCGCCGGCGGCGGAGGTGGCGGCATTCTCCTCCCCCTGGTGCTGATCGTCGGCGGCATCGGCCTCATCGGCTGGTGGGTCGTGCGCAGGCGTGCGGCCGGGCGGGAGGCCGAGGAGCGCGACCGGCGCACCGGGCGACTGGCGCGCGAGGCGAACGCCGTGCTGATCGCCACGGACGAGCGCGTTCGGGACGCCGTCCAGGAGATCGGCTTCGTCGAGGCCGAGTACGGTGAGCCCGAGGTCGCTCCGTTGCGCGCCGCGGCCGCCCAGGCCCGCGAGGAGCTTCGCGCCGCCTTCGCCGTCCGTCAGCGACTCGACGACGCCGAGCCCGAGACGCCCGAGCAGCGCGAGGCGATGCTCAACGAGATCGTCGCCAGGTCCCGGAAGGCCCAGGAGGCGCTCGACAAGGAGGCTGCGCGGATCCAGTCGCTGCGCGACCTCGAGCGCGACGCGCCGAAGATCCTCGAGGCTGTCCCTGCCAGGATCGCCGCGCTCGAGGCCCGGATCCCGACGGCCCGGGCGGCCTGGGACGCGCTGGGCCGGTACGCGCCTGCGACGCGGGCGCCGGTCGCCGGCGACATGGAAGAGGCGGAGAAGGGCATCGAGGGGGCGCGCCAGGCGGCGCAGCGCGGCACGACCGCGCTCGCGGGCGGCAACCGGCGGGCTGCGGCGCGCGAGGCCCGGGTCGCCGAGCAGGGACTGACGGGCGCGACCGCGCTGCTCGACGCCGTCGAGAAGCGTGCCGCGAGCGCGTCGGACGCCGAGGCACGCGTGGCGGACGAGATCGCCCAGGCGGAAGCGGACCTCGAGGCGGCGCGCGAGGCACGTCGCGAGCTGGCCGATGCGCCGGGCGGCGGGACGACGCTGGCCGCGGCTGAGACGGCACTCCGGCAGGCCCGGGCGGCTGCGTCGGCCGTCCCGCTGGACCCGATCGCCGCCCGCCGTGCTGCCACGGAAGCGGTCCGACTCTCGCAGGCCGCGCTTGCCGAGGTCCGCCAGGACGCCGAGCAGCACGCGCGGCTCGAGGCGGCCGTCGAAGCTTCGCTCGTCAACGCGCAGGCCGACGTGGAAGCGGTGACCGACTTCATCGCGACGCACCGCGGCAGCGTCGGACGCCGTGCACGGACGCGGCTGGCCGAGGCCGACCGCGCCCTCGAGCACGCGTTCGAACTGCGCGACCGCGGCGACCTGCGGGATGCGCTCGAGACAGCCACGCGCGCTGAGCGGCTCGCCGAGCAGGCACTCGAGATCGCCGACGACGAGTGGGACCAGTGGGCCGGCGGAGGGGCGGTTGGGGCGGCGGCAGGCGCTCGCGCGGGGGCTCGGATCTCGCCGGTGTCGTCCTCGGCGGGATCCTCGGCGGCGTGCTGAGCGGCGGCCTCCGCGGTGGCAGCGGCTGGGGCGGCTCCGAGTGGGGCTCGTCGGGGCCGTTCGGCGGCGGCGGGTGGGGCGGCCCGTTCGGCGGCGGGGGCGGCGGCGGCTGGGGCGGCGGTGGCTTCGGGGGCGGTGGGTTCGGCAGCGGAGGGGGCTTCGGGGGCGGTGGCGGACGCGGCAGCGGTGGACGCTGGTGATGCGGCTGCGAGGGCGCGGCCTCAACCCGCGAGGTCCGGCGAGCCACCCCGTTTCGTACGCTGTAGCCACGTGCCAGGGTGCCCCGAGTCGCTTCCGGCGGCGCCGACGCCTGGCGACAACCCCCAGCCATTCGTTCAGGAGGCTCAACCGGTGGCGCAATCGTCCATCCTCGGCCGCATCGGTCAGCTGGTGCGGGCAAACGTCAACGCGATCCTCGACGACGCCGAGGATCCGGAGCAGATGCTCGATCAGCTGGTCCGCGACTACACCAACAACATCGCCGAGGCGGAGGAGGCCGTCGCCCAGACGGTCGGCAACCTGCGGCTCGTCGAGGACGATGCCCGCGAGGCCCGCGAGGCAACGACCGAGTGGGGCAACAAGGCGGCCGCGGCGTCACGCCGGGCGGACGAGCTGCGCGCGCAGAACAACGCGACCGAGGCCGATCGGTTCGACCAGCTGGCTCGGATCGCGCTCCGGCGGCAGATCAGCTTCGAGGAGCAGGCGCGGACCCTCGAGACGCAGACGGCGCAGCAGACGGAGCTCGCCGACAAGCTCAAGGACGGCCTCAACAAGCTTCGTGCGAAGCGCGAGGAGCTGGTCCAGAAGCGGGACGAGCTCGTGGGGCGGGCGAAGATGGCCCACGCCCAGCAGCAGGTCCAGCAGACGATGAAGAGCGTCTCGATCATGGACCCGACCAGCGAGATCAACCGCTTCGAGGAGCGCGTCCGACGCCAGGAGGCGCCGGTGCGCGGCAGGGAGGAGGTCGCGGCGTCGTCGCTCGAGGAGCAGTTCGCGTCGCTCGAAGGCGAGGAGGACGAGGTCGAGGTCGAGACGCGGCTGGCGCAGCTGAAGCAGGGCGAGGCGCCGGTCGCCCAGCTCCAGTCGGGCGGCTGACCGGCACTCGCCCACAACGCCGGTGCGCGCAGCGGTCGGGACTGGCGCGCCGGCGTCCGGACTGGCGCACCGGCGTCCCTAGAATTGCGTCATGAAGCAGATGTACCACCCGTCGGATCTTGCGGCGATGGATCCGCTGGTACTGATGAAGAACCTTGACCATGCCCGGATGACGAGCCGGCGCCTGTCGTACATCCTCCAGCAGCAGGTCCACCTCTACACGCCCGAGGCGAACCAGCTCCGGGAGCAGATCGACCGGTACGTCGAGGCAGAGCGTCAGATCGAGGGCGAGATGGCGAGGCGACGCATCCGAGCGTGACCGCCGGCTCGATCAGCCCCCGAACACCAGGAACCCCCGCCCCGTCTCGGGCGGGGGTTCCTCGTTGACACCGACGGGCGGCAGAGCGGCTGGCGGGTTCACGCGGTGGCCGTCGCTCCAGTCAACGTGGGGGCAGGGGCCGACTCGGTGGCCGGCGCCTCGGCTGCGGGCGCTCTCGCGGAACGGACGGCGGCTGCCTCGGCCGCCATCGCGCGGGCAAGCACTCGACGCCCGTGCTCCTCGGCGACGACCCGGTCCACGAGGGCCGCCAGCGCCGGCATCTCGAAGAGGCTGAGCCCGATCCCCTCGGCGCTCAGCTCATCGCTGCTCCAGCCGCGGTAGAGCCGGCGACTGGTGACGGCGCACATCTCGTCGTACAGCTCCGGCCAGCCGACCCGACGGCGGCGATAGCAGAAGCGGACGAACTCGACGGCATCGGCCGACGCCGGGCGTTCAAGGGTGCGTGAATCCATCGAGGGTGTGTCCTCCTCTCCCGGTGCCCGACCATCCGAACGTCGCGCCGGCGAGTGGAACCAGGCGGCGGTGGGAGTGTGGTCGCGGGTCCCGGTCTTCCCTCGGCTGGGGGCTCGGCGACCGGTGGCAAGCATCGTAGGACGACCCTCGGGGCGGCGAGAAGAGGGTTTGTCCACCATCTCGTCCACCAACTTTTCCACACGAACGGGCGTTCTCGGTCGGATCGGTGAGGACCGTGTCGGACCGCGCTAGACCGACGGCGCGCCGGCCCGCGCCGCTCGGCGCCGGAGACCGAGACCGGGCTCGGCCGAGAGCGCCCAGCGGCAGCCTTCGTCGAGCTCGAGACCGGCCCACGGGTCTTCCGCCAGCAGCAGGTTGCCGTCGAGGTCGACCCAGTCCGCCAGGCTGGCGACCGCGGCCGAGCCCGCGATACCGACGGACGTCTCCTCCATGCAGCCGAGGAACGTCCGGAACCCGAGCTCCCGCGCTCGCAGGAGCATCCGTCTCGCCGGCCCCACGCCGCCGCACTTCGCGAGCTTGACGTTGACACCGGCGACCGCGCCCCGAAGTGCCTCGAGGTCGTCGATCGTGACGGCGCTCTCGTCCGCCACGATCGGGAGCGGCGAGCGCTCCTGGAGCCAGCGGAGCTGGTCGATCCGGTGGGCCGGGAAGGGCTGCTCGACCAGCTCGACGCCGAGCCGCTCGAGGTCCGGCAGGAGCGCGACGGCCGCCTCCGGCTGCCAGCCGGTGTTGGCGTCGACGCGCAGCGTTCCGGCGTACACCGCCCGGACCGCCTCGAGCGTGGCAATGTCGGACGGCCCGCCGACCTTGATCTTGAGCGCCGGAAACCGGGCGGCTCGTCGGGCGCGGTCGGCAACCACGTCGGGTGCGTCGATGCCGAGCGTGAAATCCGTCGGCGGGATCTCCGCGGTCAGCCCGAGCAGCGCGTGCACCGGGACGCCGA
>JAUJOH010000003.1:14923-18087 GCA_030447745.1 Chloroflexota bacterium
TCGAGGACGCGCGTGTTGAGGGCCACGGCCACGACCCGGGATGGCGCGACGAGCCCTGCCACCTCTTCGTGGAGGGCGATGAACGGCGGCAGCGGGGCGATCGGGAACGAGCACTCCGGGAGGTGGTCGAAGTCGTGCTCCTCGAGACCCACGCGGTGGACGAGCACCATCGCGTGTGGCGTGGCGCCGTGGATCAGCCCCAGCGTGACGGACGAGTAGGCCGGGTGGTCGAGCGACCCCTGCCCCTCGACGAAGACCCAGTCGCCACGTCGCTCGCCCTCCTCGACGAGCGACTCCGTTGTGCCCTGGAGGAAGTCCGCGATCACGCGGTCGACGGCGACGCCCCAGCCCTCGATCATCATGCCGGTCTGGCCGGTCGCCACGAACGACGCCCGCAGGCCGGCCTCGGCCGCCGCGCGCCGGAGCTCGAGCGCCACGGACATCTTTCCGATCGCGCAGTCCGTCCCAACGGTCAGGATCACGCGCGATCCCGGCCGGTGCCGTCGCCCGACGGCCGTCTCCATCCGCTCGGGAGGCCGGCGGTAGTCGACGATCCGGACGCCCGCGTCCCGCGCGGCAGCCGCCAGCTCGGTGTCGTCGCCCAGGAACGTGTGGAGGCCGCTGTGGACGTCGAGGCCGCGGCCGATCGCCGCCAGGATCGTCGCCCGCCACGATGCGGGCAGCCGGCCGCCGGTCGGGGCGATTCCGATCAGCAGCGCGGTCGGGGGCTGGGCCAGGGCGAGCGCGTCATCGAGGGAGGCGACGATCGGGATGTCCCGGTCCGGCAGCCACTCCGCGACGTTCCGCCCGGCGAGCGCCGAGTCGAGGACCGCAACGACCGGGTCCGCGCCGTACCGGATCACACCCATCGCGGTCTTGCCGTGATGGAACCCGAACTGGCCTTCGGTCAGGATCGCGAGGCGGCGCTCGGCAGGGGCGGACATCGTTGCGCGAGTCTAGGGAAAGAAGAACGCCCCCGGGCGCGCGGTCCGGGGGCGCTGCGCCCGTCATCAAGCGCGTGAAGGGGTCGCCGCTCACATCAAGGTGCCGCGCTTGGAGCCTCATCGGCGCCGCCGCCGCTGTTGCCAGCCAGAGTTCGGCATCGGTGTGGGAGATGTCCGGGGCCGGGGCGGGTGCGGCGAGTCGCTCATGACGCTTCTCTTGCCGTCAGCGCGGAGGCGCTGCTTATCGTGCTGCGCCGTCGGCCTCATGCGGCTGTTTTCCCCGTGCCAGAATGAGGCATGCCTGTCCGCACCGTCATCGAACGCGGGCCCAAGGAGAAGCGGTCGGTGGCCTTCGCCATCGACTGGCCGGGGTGGAGTCGGGGCGCGAAGACGGCCGAACTCGCCCTGGAAACGCTCGAGTCTTATCGCGAGCGCTACCGGTCGGTCGCGAGCCTCGCCGGGATGGCGCGCGACTTCGACGCCGCCGGGCCCCTCGAGATCGTGGAGGACAAGATCGGTACGGGCTCGACCGACTTCTGGGGCATTTCCTTCTCGCCATCGGCGGCCGAGCATGGACCGATGGACGAGGCGCAGCTCGAGCGCGGGATGACGCTGTTGCGGGCTTCCTGGGCGTTCTTCGACGGCGTTGCGGCTCGGGTCTCGCCGGAGATGCGCAAGGGGCCGCGCGGGGGTGGGCGCGACCGCGACCGGATCATCCGCCACACCATCCGCACCGAAAGCGAGGACTTCGCGAAACAGGTCGGGCTGCGGATACCGGAAGAAGCGGCGCTCACACCTGACGGGCTACGCCAGCACCGGGAGACGTACGTCGCGGCGATGCGCGCCTACAACGCCGGGGAGGTCACGCGGCGAATGCGGTCGTGGACGCTGCCGTTCCTCATCCGACACTCGGCCTTCCACACGCTCGACCATGCGTGGGAGATGGAGGACAAGGACCTCTCCGCCGAGGACGCCTGACGCATCACCAGCCGGTCCACGGTTCTGGGTCGTCGTCGCCGATGAGACGGCCTGGCGGGCCGTCCCGAGGTTGATCATCAGGGTCATTCAATGGCATCGAGACCACGACGAGGCCCCGGATCGATGCTTGATCCGGGGCTTCTGGATGATTGCTGGTACCGCATACCGGACTCTCGGTGAACCGTCTCATGCGTCTCAGTCGAGTTGAGAGACGACCACGAAGAGACGCATGAGACCCAATAGACAGCAACCATAAGGGCTCCAATAAGGGCTCCCGTGCAATGTGCTACTGTTAGCACATGTCATCGTCGGGCGTTCGGGAACTACGTCAGCGCGCCAGCGAGTTGCTGCGACGGGTGGAGACCGGGGAGACGATCGAGATTACGGACCGCGGCCGACCGGTGGCCGTGCTCGCACCACTGCCAAAGCGGCGTCCGATCGAACGCCTGCGCGCAACCGGCGACCTCGACCCGGCCGACTCGGACCTGAAGGACCTGCCGGAGCCCTTGCCCCTGGCTCCCGGACAGGAGTCCCCGTCGAAGGTCCTCGAACGACTGCGCGGCGATGAGCGCTGAGCGGGCAACCTACGTCGACTCGTCGGCGCTCGTGAAGCTCGCCGTTCGCGAAGCCGAGTCGGTGGCATTGCGGCGCTACCTCGGGCGCCGCCGGCCGCTCGTGTCGAGTGCCCTTGCTCGGACTGAGGTCGTGCGTGCGCTCCTGCCCCTCGGCCCCGAGGCGGTTCGGCGAGGCCGGGAGGTGCTCGCGAAGGTGGACATGCTGCGCGTCAGTGATCGCATCCTCGACGCGGCGGGGCTGCTGGAGCCGCCCGAGCTCCCCTCGCTCGACGCAATTCATCTCGCGAGCGCCGAGCAGCTCGGTTCGGACCTGCGGGGGTTCGTGACGTACGACGAGCGCCTCGCAACTGCCGCCGCCAGCCGAGGTCTCCGGGTGATGCAACCGGCCTGACCGTCGGACCTGGCGACGGTCGATGTGAGCGAATCGCTGCGGGAGGGCCGGAGGCCGGAAGCGCCCCGAGGTCCCATGTTGGCGCCCACCGCCCCCCATCGGCTCGGTAGTGCGCCCGGCAGTGCGACGTTGCAACACGGCACACCCAGCGGGCGCGGCGGAGCTCGCCGCGCGACCCGGCCGCGCCCGCCGCTGGTGAGCGTCGACGTCCGAGCTGTGGCTCGACGAGGACCCGGTCGCCTGGTCGAACCCGTCTCGGAACGCGATAAGGGTTCA
>JAUJOH010000003.1:18187-36882 GCA_030447745.1 Chloroflexota bacterium
ATAAGGGTTCATCGGGGACCCGGCGGGCAACGAGAAGGCCCGATCCGAACTCGGACCGGGCCGATGAGGGCGGGGTTGGTACCGCATACCGGATTCGAACCGGTGATCTCCGCCTTGAGAGGGCGGTGTCCTGGGCCTCTAGACGAATGCGGCAGGCGGTCGGCCGGCTCCCGCGGGCGCCTCCGACGGGGCGGGATGATACCAAGCTGCGCCGACGGGTGGCAAACGCGAGCGGCCTACCCCAGGTCGCCGATGCGGCTGAGGACGAACGACCACCAGGCGAGCGCGAACAGCAGCGAGCCGGCCAGCATGGCCGCGACGACGGTTCTCGACAGACCCGCCAAGCCTCGCCGCCGACGGCGGGCGGACGCCCCGAGTGTCGCGTTCGGGCTCCGGCGACGATGCGCGTCGTCGTCTTCCCCGCCGTCGCGGGAAGCCGCGGTGACGCGCGAACGGGCGTCGAGCAGCCACTCGACCAGTCGCGCGATGGCGGTCACGGCGATGACGAAGGCGACCGTGCCGCCGAGCAGGACGCCGATCGCCAGCGGGATCTCGAGGCCGCCCAGATCGAGCGGCGCATGCCCCGGCACACAGCCCGAACAATCCGGGGAGAGGCGTGGATCGACCACGCTCCAAGTGTACGAGACGGCGGCCCGGACCCGGCCGGGAGAGGCCGATACCCCCTTGTGGAGGTCGATGATGGCAGCGACCCAGAGGGGAGCCGGCCGGGAGAGGCTAGAGCCGGTGGAGCTCCAGGAAGGACCGGACCGCTTCGGCCACCTGCTGGTACCCGCGCTCGCCGAGGATCAGCCCGTAGTGCGAGTGGGCGCCGAACGGCTCGTACTGCGCGCCGAGCCACTGCGCGAGACGCTCCGAGTCCGGCTCGGGGACGTAGCGGTCGAGTCCGGCGCCGATCACCAGGCGCGGCACCTCGGGGAACACCGCCGGGTCGATGGAGACGCCCTCGAGGACCTGGCGGCGCGCCGCGCCGGCCTCGTGCGGCGTCTGGCCGAGCAGGTGCTGGATGCGCAGCACGTCCGCGACGGTCAGGTCACGGTGATCCCGGACGAGCTTCTCCGGCAGCGTCTCCCAGCCGATGCGCGACTTGCCGTACACGTCGGGCACGTCGCGCAGCTCGAACGGCCGGGCGGGCGGCCGGAGGCCGCGTGGCAGCTCCGACGACAGCAGGACGAGCCCGGAGATCGCCGCGCGCTCGGCCCCCTTGAGCGCGAGCAGGCCGCCCATCCCGTGGCCCACGAGGACCGTGCCGGGACCCAGCCGCTCGAGCGCCGCGACGACGTCTTCCGTGTACGTGTCGAACGACAGCTCCGCCGGATCCGCGGTCTGGGACCAGTGGTGGTTGCGGAGGTTGAGTGCGTGGCCTTCCCAGCCGCGCCCGGCGAAGTAGTTGAGGAACCGCTCCCAGACCCACGAGCCGGCGAGCTCGCCGTGCAGGTACAGGACCGGCTTTCGTCGCGACCGACGCTCCGGCAGCCACGACTCGATGTACAGGCCCCGCTCCGGCAGCTCGATCTCGTCCTTGCGAACGGGTCGGCCGGGCGGCGGGGACAGCGGCGTTCGGCCAGGGAAGCCGTCGGGAGGCGTGTCGGGCATCCGGCTCACCACTCGTGCGGGTTGATCACCAGGCCGGTCAACGGCTTGGGGTAGAAGTAAGTCGACTTCTGGGGCATCACGTCGCCCTGCGCAGCCACCTCGACGATCGAGGCGACCGGCGTGGGCTCGAGCAGGAAGGCGGCGTCCGCGTCCCCTACCGCGCCGTCGACGCGCGCGACCGCTTCCCTCGCCGACTTCGTGTAGTCGATGCGGTCCCCGCTGGCAAGGGCGGCGGCGTCGATCCCGAGCAGGCGGTCGAGCGCGACCGCCAGCAGGGTGACATCGAGCGCTCGGACCGCCGGCCCGCCGGCTGGGAGCCACGGCTCGAACGCGTCGCGGCGAGCGGTCAGGATGCATCCACCGCGACGCGTCCAGAGGCCGATGCGACCGCGTCCCCCCGCTCCGTCCGCGCTCCACCCCTCAAGCACCGCGCGGTCGGCCCGTTCCGAGTCGAACAGCCCGACGGCCGCGTCCAGCAGGCGCCCGCCGTCGTCGCCGAGGCCACGTGCGATCCGGTGTGTCGGCAGCACGGTCAGCGGCTGCGCCGTCGCCTCGAGGAGGAGGGCGAGCAGGTAGTCGAACGGGGGGTCCTCCTCGCACGACCGGCTCATCCGCCGCTCGTCGCGGTAGCGCAGCGCGGTCTCGTAGCGATGATGACCGTCCGCGATCGTGATCGGGCCGGCGCCGGCGGCGGCCGCGAGCGTCGGGACGGGTCCCTCCGCCGCACCGTCGTCCGCGACCACCCACATCCGATTGCGGACGCCCTCGTCGTCCGTCACTTCGACGTCCGGCACGGTCCGGGCGACCGTCTCCAGCACACGGCGGGTGTCACCTGCGGAATCCCGGTAGAGGCCGACGACCGGCGACGTGTTGACGCCCGTCGCGCGGAGCAACCGATACCGGTCATCGCGCGGTGCCGCGAGCGTCCGCTCCTCCGGCCGCACACCGGAACCGGCTTCCAGCGGCTCGACCCGCAGGCGCCCGAAGAAGCCGCGCTGGACGCGCTCCGCTCCGACACCTGGGGCGCGGTACGTCTGCTCCAGGACGTAGAAGGCGGGACGGCGATCCTTGACGAGCGTACCGTCGGAGCGCCACGTCGCGAGCGTCCGCGCAGCGCGCCGGTAGCGGTCCCCGGCGTCGTCCTCCGGCCGGGTCTCCGGGAGGTCGAGCCGGACGACGTTGCGAGGGTCCCGCGCGAGCAGCTCCCGCTGCTGGTCCGCCGAGACGATGTCGTACGGTGGGCTCACGACGCGCGACAGGTCCGGCACGGCCTCCGCGCGGTAGCGGAGGGCGCGGAACGGTCGGATCAGGGGCACGGGCACCTCGGCGGACCGCGTCGCGGGGACGCGGCGGACGGTCGGGCGGGACGCCGGGCATCGTACGATAGCCCGGCGGGGTGCGCCGACGGGAGCGGAGTTCCCCCGGCTCGGCGCAACTTTTTCGACGGTCGGGGCGTCGTTGCTGCGACCGCCCGGGTTCCACCGTCAGGAGGCCTCGTGCCCCATCCCGCGTCGCCGGCGAGGCTCGCCGCGCAGCCCGGATCGCACCACCACGCCGCGCCTGTCCGCGGCGTGATCGCGGCGGTCGTCGCGGTCATCGCACTCGCGTCGCTCGGCGGCGCCCCGGCGGCGGCCGCTGCCGCACAGGGACCCGTGATGGAAGCCGCGGTGATGCTCGAGGGACACGCGCGTGTCGGCTCGTGGATGGCGATCGAGGTGTACCTGCGCAACGATGGGCCGTCCGTCTCCGGCGAGCTGCGGCTCTCCGGCGGCGCGCAGAGCCGGACGACGTTCGGGACCGCCGTCGACCTGCCGCCGCAGTCGGACAAGACGTATCTCCTGTACGCGCAGCCACCGGCGTTCGGCGGCACGCTGGACGTGGTGCTCGTCGACGGTGGACGGACCGTCGCCACCAGCGAGGTCGCCTTCACGGTGCACGACGCGGCGCAGCTCGTCGTCGGGGTCGTCGCGGAGCGGCCGGAGGGGATCGTGCCGCGTCTGGACCTGCTGCCGGCCGAGAACGGGAGCCGGGCGGCAATCGTCCCGCTTCAGCCGGCGGACCTCCCGGAGCGGGTCGAGGCGTGGGCGCCGCTGGACCGGCTGATCTGGCAGGACGCCGACTCCGGTCAGCTCTCGCCGGGCCAGGTCACGGCGCTGCGCGGCTGGCTGGCGGGCGGCGGACGTCTCGTGATCGCGGGCGGCACGGCGGGGGGGGCGATGCTCTCAGGGTTCCCGGACGACCTGCTGCCCTATCGCCCGGCGGCGACCGTCGACGTCGCGCCGGAGTCGCTCACTGCGCTGCTGGGCTCCGTGCCCGCTGACGCCGCCGATCTCCCGGCCCTCGCCGGTCCGCTGCAGCGCGGTCGGGCGCTCGCCACGGTCGCGGACCAGGCCGTCGCCGCGGAGGCACCGTTCGGGAGCGGTTCGGTCGTCCTGCTCGGCTTCGACCCGACGCACGGCTGGCCGGCGGATGGCGACGGCGCCGAGGAGCTGTGGCGGCGCCTCCTGCCACCACGCGTGGCCGGACCGACGATCGCCGGCGACGACAGCGCGCGCGTCAATGCCGTCTCGCAGCTGCCGGCGCTGGCGCTGCCGCCGTTCGGCGGCCTGCTCATCCTGCTTGCCGCCTACATCGTGCTCATCGGGCCGATCAACTACCTGGTCCTCCGGAAGCTGGACCGGCGCGAGTGGGCGTGGATCACGATGCCCGTCCTGATCGCCGTCTTCGCCGCCGGCGCGTACGGGTTCGGCGCGGCGCTGCGCGGCGTCGACGTGATCGTCAACGAGGTGGCGATCGTGCGCGGCGCGCCCGACACGACCGAGGGGACCGCGCAGGTCTACCTCGGGGTCTTCTCGCCGTCCCGCGGCACGTACCAGGTCGAGGTGCCGGGCGGCGCACTGCTCTCGTCCACGCTGACCGCGGAGGCCTCGGGCGGCACCGGGAAGCTCGACGTCCTCCAGGGCGACCCGGCTCGGGTCCGCGATCTTACCGTGAGCTTTGGGACCCTTCGAACGCTGCGTGCTGAGACGGCGACGACCGTGCCGCGCGTTCGCGCGGATCTCCGACTCGAGAACGGGACGCTGCGGGGCACGGTCGCCAACCTGTCAGACCGCCCGCTGGAGAAGCCGGCCGTCGTGCTCGGGGGGTCCGTCGTGGTGCTTCAGGATCTGGCCCCCGGCGCGCAGCAGCAGGTGGAGATGCGGGTGCGCAGCGTGCCGTTCGGGCAGCCGCTGGGGGATCGCATCATCGGCCCCGCCCTGCTCGGCAACCCGTCGGGAACGGACGGTTCCGCGCTGCGGAGCGTCGTGCGTCAGGCCGTGCTCCAGCAGCTCACCTATGACCCCACGCTGGGGGCGACGACCGAGCTCGCGTCGGAGTCGCCGGTGCTCCTGGCCTGGGGCACAGGCCCGGTGCTGGACGTCCGGATCTCCGGGCAGGAGCCCCGCCGGACCGGCAACACGCTCTACTACATCCCGCTCCCGATGCGCGTCACGGGCGACACGGCATTCGAGGGCGACCTGCTCCGCAGCAGCGTCGTCGACGCCGACGCGAACTTCTTCAGCAAGGACCCGGGATCGATCAGCCTGGGCCTCGGGACCGCGACCCTCGCCTATCGGCCCGTCGCCTTCGACGGCGTGCTCGACCCGAGCAGCGTCACGCTCGGCTTCGACTTCGGTGACGGCCTGCCCGGTCAACCGCGCGGTTCCATCCGACCGCTCGATCCGCAGCCCTGCCTCGACGAGGAGACCGACGAACCGGGCTGCGAGGAGCCAGAGCGCCCGGACCTCTGCGACCCCACGACCGAGGGCTGCGTCGACCGCGAGTTCCAGGTCCCGGCGCTCGAGATCTTCGACCGGACCGATGGCGGGCGCTGGATGCGGATGCAGCCGCTCGAGCCGCGTGGAACGTACGAGCTCGAGCAGCCGGACCGCTACGTCGATCCCGGCAGCGGTACGCTGCTCCTGCGGTTCGTGAACGAGTGGCACGAGGGGATCAGCTTCAACGTCCAGGTGCGGATCCAGGGGGACGTCAGGTGACGGGGATCGTCCGGGCGCAGGGTCTGGTGAAGCGGTACGACGGAACGCTGGCCGTGGCCGGTCTCGATCTCGACGTGCCGGCCGGCGAGATCTTCGGGCTGGTCGGCCCGAACGGCGCCGGCAAGACGACGATCCTCCGGATCCTGGCCACGCTGCTCGAGCCGACCTCCGGCGATGCGGAGATCGCGGGTGCGTCCGTCCGCCGGAACCCCAACGACGTGCGGCGCGTCATCGGCTTCATGCCGGACGTGTTCGGGGTCTACGACGACATGAAGGTCTGGGAGTACCTCGACTTCTTTGCCCGCTGCTACGGCATCCCGGCCACCCGCCGCCGCCAGATGATCGGCGACCTGCTCGACCTGCTCGACCTCGGCGACAAGCGCGACAGCTACGTCCAGGGCCTCTCGAAGGGCATGCAGCAGCGGCTGTGCCTGGCACACACGCTCGTCCACGACCCGGCGGTGCTCCTGCTCGACGAGCCGGCGTCCGGTCTCGACCCGAGGGCGCGCGTGGAGCTGCGCGAGCTGCTCCGGGAGCTGCAGACCCTCGGCAAGACGATTCTGATCAGCAGCCACATCCTTCCCGAGCTCGAGGAGCTGTGCACGAGCGTCGCCATCGTCGACCGCGGCCAGGTCCTCGCGCAGGGCCGCGTGGCGGAGATCGAGCAGCGGCTTCGCCTCGGAGCGGTGCTCCGCGTGCGCGTGCTCGGCGATGGCGACGCGGTCGAGGCGGCGCGGCGCCATTTCGCCGCC
The DNA here is from genome assembly GCA_030447745.1 of Chloroflexota bacterium. Taxonomy (GTDB): domain Bacteria; phylum Chloroflexota; class Limnocylindria; order Limnocylindrales; family CSP1-4; genus JACDAV01. Next base: position 24,591 of record JAUJOH010000003.1, read on the forward strand.
GATGCGGACGTCGCGTCGTCCGCGCTCCTCGCCGACGGCACGATCGAGCTTGGTTTCCGGGGCGACGACGAGGCGTCCGCCCGACTGCTCAGCGCGGCGGTGGCTGCCGGGCTGCGGGTCACGAGCTTCGCCCGGGCCGCGAGCGACCTCGAGGAGCTGTTCCTGCAGGTGACGGCGCGCGACGTGGACCGGGCAGCATGACGGATCATCCGTTCCGTGACGCTCCTGCGACTGGCCCCGTCGCGGAGACGCCGACGCCCGAGCCGCTCGCCGCCGATTCGCGCCCGGGAGCGGGCTCAGCGGGCGCCGACCGAGGGTCCAGGGCGATGACGAAACGGTTCGCGGATGCGTTCGCCGGCCTCAGCGCGGTCGGCGCCAAGGAGCTCCGCGGGCGGATGCGCGGCCGGCGCGCGTTCGTGATCCTGACCGTCTACCTGGTCCTGCTGGCCGCGTTCGCCTGGATGATGGAGCTGATCCTCGAGCAGCGGTTCGGGCGAGGGTTGGCGGGCAGCGCGACCTACGCCTCGGCGTCGATCGGCCGCGGCGTCTTCACCGCGCTGATGATGCTCGAGACGCTGCTCGTGGCGGCGCTGGCGCCCGCGTTCACGGCCGGCGCCATCAGCCTCGAGCGCGAGAAGCAGACGCTCGACATGCTGGTGACGACCCCGATCTCGTCCGCGTCGATCGTGGTCGCCAAGCTGTTCAGCGCGCTGACCTACGTGTTCATCCTGATCTTCGCCTCGATCCCGCTGACCGCGCTCGTCTTCGTGTTCGGCGGCGTCGCCCCCGATGACGTCGTTCGCGCCTACCTCGTGCTGCTCGCCACGGCGATCGGTCTGGGTGCCGTCGGGCTGTTCTTCTCGGCGCTCATGCGGCGGACGCAGGCGGCGACGATCGCGACCTATTTCGGCGTGCTGTTCGTGACCCTCGGCGCGTACTTCATGTTCTTCTTCTGGGACGAGATGTCGAAGTCTGGCAACGGGCGCGGCATCGGCCCGATCCACGGGCGCCCGCCCGAGGCGCTCGTCTGGCTCAACCCGTACTTCGCCCAGGCGGACATCATGTGCGCGGTCGAGGACGGGTTCGGTGAGTGGTGCAGCCGGGTCGCGTTCGTCGCCGAGCGGCAGGTCTTCGGCGGTGCCGCGCCGCTCCCCACAGAGGCGCCCGTAGGCGGGCCTGCCATTGATCCCGCGTTCCCGGACTTCGCCCCGGACGTGGAGGTCGTCCAGCCGTTCGGCGTCGTCCGCGACAGCTTCTGGCCGAAGAGCGTCGTGGCATGGCTGGCGCTCGCGGTCGTGCTCGTCGTGGCGTCGGTCCAGCTGGTCTCGCCGACGCGGCGGTGGCGCCTCGGACGCCGCGGTCGGGCGCGCCCGAGTCGTGGGGTGGCGGCGTGATCCGGCGCCTCGCGCCTCGCCGCCCCGGGCGCCTCGCGCGAGACCGTCCGGCGCCCTGGATCCCGCCCGATCCGCGCGCCTCCGTCGCCGGGCCGCTGGACCCGACGCTCGTCCAGATCCGCGCCGTGCTGCGACCCCACGGTCGACGCCTGTGGCTCCGTCGAATCGTCCGGCGCGCCTGGCTCGCGGTCGCGGCCGTCATCGGTGCCGAGCTCCTGCTGTGGACGGTCGCGCGGCTCGCCTCGGTCGAGCAGACGCCCGTGATCGCGGCCGCGATCCCGGTGATCGGGGTGGTCGGACTCGTCGCCGCCGCGTTCGCCTGCCGTCCTGCGCTCGGAGAAACGGCGCTCGCGGTCGACGCGGAGGGCGGTCTCGGGGACCGGGTCACCAGTGCGCTCGCGCTCGCCGCGGCCATGCCGTCCGCCGCCGGTCCCGCGGACGCCGAGGCCGCTGAAACCGACGACGACCTCGCCGAGCATCGCCGCTTCGTCCGGCGGCAGCGGCTCGACGCCCTCGCGGCGCTCCGGACGTTGCCGCCCGTCCTCTTCCGGCCCCGCCTGTCGCGGCGCCCGGCGGTCGCGGCACTCGTCGCCGCGCTGGTCCTGGTGCCGGTGGTGCTGCTCCCGAACCCGCAGGATGCGGTGATCGCGCAAGCGCGCCAGGTGCGTGACGAGGCAGACCGGCAGGCGGACCGGCTGGACGAGATCGCAGAGGACCTCGAGGCAACCGGCGCGGACTTCGACGACCCGCGTACCGAGCTCGCGCGGGAGCTGCGCGAGCTGGCCCGTCAACTCCGGGATCGACCCGGCGACCTCGACGTGAACCTCGCCCGCGTCGGCAGCGTCGAGAGCCGCGTACGATCGCGGCTCGATCCGGCCAACGAACAGCGAGCGTCTGCGCTCACGAGCCTCAGCCGCAGCCTTTCTCGGACGGCCACCGGTCGGAACGACGCCAACCGCGAAGGCGACCAGAAGCGCGCCGCGGAGGATCTGGCCGACCTGGGTGACAAGCTGGACAGCCTCAGCCCGGAGGAGCTCAAGCAGCTCGCTCGCCAGCTGGCCGAGCAGCAGGCTGCCGCCAGCCAGGCGGACGGGGCGGCGGGCCAGGCGCTCCGCGATGCGGCCGCGAGTCTCGGCCAGGGCGATCCGGCGGGAGCGCGGGAAGCTCTCGACCGGGTCCGCGAGGCGTTGGGCAACGCCGGCCAACGGGTGGACGTGAACCGCGATCTCGCGACCGCCGCCTCACGCCTCCAGGACGCTCGACGAGAGCTCGCCGACGCCGGCCGCCCGCGAAACGGGCAGGGGCAGAACGGCAGCAGCTCCGGGCAGACCGGGCAGGCGGGCAACCAGGGCCAGGGCCAGGGTCAGGGGCAGGGCCAAGGCCAAGGCCAGGGGCAGGGGCAGGGCCAAGGCCAGGGGCAGGGCCAAGGCCAGGGGCAGGGCCAAGGCCAGGGGCAGGGGCCAAGGCCAGGGGCAGGGCCAAGGCCAGGGACAGGGCCAAGGCCAAGGGCAGGGGCAGGGGCGGAGCCGGGGCGGCGGCTCGCTCGGCGGCGGCGGCTCCAACGCCCGGCATCTCGGGTCCGGGACGAGCGGCGGCGGCCAGCCGGCCGGACCCGTCAACGACAATCAGCCCGGCGGCGAGGCAGACGAGCTCGGCGAGGTCTACGCGCCCTTCGAGCGGCTCGGCCGGCCGGGCGACCCCTCCTATGTCGCGGGCACGGGCGGCGACGGGCAGAGCCAGCAGGGCAACGGCACCGGGACCGGCGTCACCAATCCTCCGCTCACCCCGTACGAGGACGTCTACGCCGAGTTCCGCGACTACGCGCAGACGACGCTCGAGCGCAACTACGTGCCGCTCTCGGTCAAGGACTACGTGCGCGACTACTTCAGCTCGCTCGATCCGTCGAACTGAGGCCCGCCCGAATCGGCCGCGACCGTCACTGGAGGAACCATGGCAGCAACGGCCACGCCGCCCGCAATCGCGCCCGAGGTCTTCGCCGAGCGCGCCCAGGCCATCGAGCGCGAGGTCGGGCAGGTCATCGTCGGTCAGCGCGACCTCGTCCGCCACACGCTCACGGCGCTGCTGGCGAACGGACACGCGCTGCTCGAGGGCGTGCCCGGCCTCGGCAAGACGATGCTCGTGCGGACCATCGCCGATGTCATCGACTGCTCCTTCAACCGGATCCAGTTCACACCGGACCTCATGCCGGCCGACATCACCGGCACCAACATCCTGATCGAGGAACAGGGCACGCGCGTCTTCCGGTTCCAGCCAGGGCCGGTCTTCGCCAACCTCGTCCTCGCCGACGAGATCAACCGGGCGACCCCGAAGACGCAGTCGAGCCTGCTCGAGGCGATGCAGGAGCAGCAGGTGACCGTCGCGCGGCAGCGCTACCCGCTCCCGCCACCGTTCTTCGTGCTCGCGACCCAGAACCCGCTCGAGATGGAGGGCACGTATCCGCTGCCGGAGGCCCAGCTCGACCGGTTCATCTTCAAGGTGCTCGTCCTGTTCCCGTCCGAGGACGATCTCCTCCGGATCGTCGAGCGCACGACCGGCTCGGACGCGCGCGGCGGCGCGGAAGGTGTGCACCGCCGCCGAGATCGTGGAGATGCAGCGGCTTGCGCGCGCGGTGCCGATCGCGCCGCACGTCGCGGCCTACGCCGTCAGCATCCTCGCGGCCACCCATCCGGACCAGCCGCGCGCGCCGCGGCTCGTTCGCGAGTACGTTCGCTACGGCGCCTCTCCGCGCGGCGCACAGGCGCTCGTGACGGCCGGCAAGATCGGGGCGCTGCTCGACGGCCGGTTCAACGTCGCGATCGACGACATCCGGGCGGCCGCGTTGCCCGCTCTCCGCCACCGGATCATCCTCAACTTCGAGGGCGAGGCCGAGGGCGTCACGACCGAAGCCGTCGTGCGGGCCATCCTCGACAACGTCACGCCGGCGGCCGTCGAATAGGGCCAGCGCGGCCACGCCGATGACCAACGCCCGTCCTGCCGACGAGACCCCGCCAAACCGCGGCGGGGAGCGCGTGCGTCGGGCGTTCCTTCCGAGCAACGTCGACCCGACGGTTTTCGACGAGGGCTTCCTTCGCCAGCTCGAGCGGCTGCTGCTCCTGATGAAGAGGCCCGTCCGCGGCGGGCTCAAGGGCGGACGGAGGAGCGTCAAGCGGGGCCAGTCGGTGGAGTTCGCCGACTACCGGGACTACTCGCTCGGCGACGACCTCCGGCAGCTCGACTGGAACGTCTACGCCCGACTCGAGCGGCTGTTCGTCAAGCTCTTCGTCGAGGAGGAGGACGTCACGGTCACGTTCGTCATCGACGGCTCCGCGTCGATGGCCGCCGGCCGTCCGTCGAAGCTGCTGTTCGCGAAGCGCGCGGCCGCGGCGCTCGGCTATATCGCGCTGGCGTCGGAGGACCGCGTCGCGGTGACGGTCCTCGGGGGCCGCGTCGCCCGTCGCCAGCCGCCGCTCCGCGGCTCTGGCCGCGTCTTCCGCCTGCTGTCGAGCCTGTCCGCGATCGACGTCGCGCCCGGCACGACGGACCTCGTGGCCGCCGCCCGGCACGCGGCAGCACAGCTCGGCGGGCGCGGCGTCGTCGTGCTGATCTCGGACCTGCTCGACCCGGCCGCGGACCGGGTGATCCGCGAGCTCGCCGCGACGAGCTCGGAGCTCGTCGTGCTACACGTGCTGTCGCCGGACGAGCTCGATCCGACGCTCGAGGGGGACCTGCGGCTGGTCGACGCCGAGAGCGGCGACGGGATCGATGTCACGGTCGACCTGGCGACGCTTGACGCGTACCGGACCAGGCTCGCGGCGTGGCAGGCCGCATTCGCGGACCTGGCCGCGAAACGCCGGGCCAGCTACGTCAGCGTGCCGAGCGATCTGCCGCTCGTGGAGCTGGTGTTCGCCGAGCTCCGCCGCCACCGGGTCCTGGGCTAGGCGGCGGCATGCCGTTCGCGACGCCGCTGGCGCTGCTGGGGCTCCTGTTCGTGCCGCTCGTCGTCGCGATGTACCTGCTCAAGCTGCGCCGCGACCGGACCGTCGTCCCGTCGACGCTCCTGTGGAGCCGCCTCGTGACGGACGTCGAGGCCAACGCGCCGTGGCAGAAGCTGCGCCGGAGCCTCCTCTTGCTTCTCCAGCTGCTGCTCGTCGTGATCCTGGCGCTGCTCGCGGCGCGACCGTTCCTCGAGCGACCGGCCGGTCTGGCGCGCGACATCGTGCTGATCGTCGACGCTTCGGCGAGCATGGCCGCGACGGACGTCGCGCCGAACCGAATGGCGGTGGCGCATGACGCGGCCATCGCGGCGCTCCGCGATCTGCCGTCGGGCGGCACGGTGAGCGTCATCGCGGCCGGCCAGACCGCCCGCGTCGTCGCCTCGGGGTCGAGCGACCTGGGGCGCATCCGGCAGGCCGTGACCTCCATCCGGCCGGTCCCGTCCGCCGGCGATCTGGACGATGCGCTCGGGCTGGCCGACGCGCTCGCCGCGCGGTCCGGTGACGCCGAAGTGCTCGTCGCGACGGACGCGGCGCTCGGTGAGCAGCCGACGGCCCGGGTCGACGCGCCGGTGCGCGTGCTCCAGGTCGGTCGCGAGCGGCGCAACCAGGCGATCGTCGCGCTCGCGATCCGGACGGCCCGGTCCGGGCTCACCAAGTCCGCGTTCATCAGCGTCGCCAACCTCGACATCGAGCGCGCGGAGCCGCGGCTCGAGGTCTACGGCGACGGCGTCCTGCTCGACTCGCGCGACCTGTCGCTGGACGCCCAGGCGCGGGCGGACGTGGTCGTCGACGACATCACGCAGGGCGGTGAGTTCCCCGAGCCGGACGTGATCGAGGTCCGGCTCGTGCCGCGCGAGGAGACCGGGCGGCCGGACCAGCTGGCCACCGACGACCGCGCGTGGGCCGTCGTCCCGGACGACGAGCCGCGACAGGTCCTGCTCGTGAGCGACGGCGATCCGTACCTCGAGACGGCGCTCAGCTATCTCCCGAACGTCGAGCTCTACGGCCGCACACCCGCGGAGTACGCCACGACGACCGGCCTCGACCAGTTCGAGCTGGTGATCTTCGAGGGTTTCGTACCCGCGACCTTGCCGGCCACGGCGGTCCTCGCCATCGCCCCACCGCGGACGAGCGCGCTCGGGGAGGTGCGCGGCACGCTCCGGGAGCCGGGGATCGGGACGCTCGCCCCGGACGAGCCGGTCCTCCGCTACGTCGACCTGTCGACGACGCACATCGCGGTCGCCCGACAGCTCGTCCTGCCCGACTGGGCTCGAACGGTCATCCCGGGCCCGGCGAACGCGCCGCTGCTCTACGCCGGCGAGCGGGACGGGCAGCGGACGGCCGTGCTGGCCTTCGAGCCGCGGCAGTCGGACCTGCCGCTCCAGGTCGCCTTCCCGATCCTCCTCGCCAACCTGACCGGCGAGCTCCTGGGCGGCTCCGGAGCGCCGACGGAGGCGGCCGCGCCAGGTGATCCGATCACGCTCCCCGTGCCGGCGGGTGCCACCGGACTGCGGGTCGAACGGCCGGACGGGACCTCGGTGGAGCTGGCACCAGGGACGCTCGGCGGCACGGCGCTGACCTTCAGCCAGACGGACCAGCTCGGCGTCTACACCGTCACGCCAGTGGGTCTGCCGGACGCCACCGCGTCGCCGCGCGACACCGGGAGCCGGTCCCCGACGCCGACGCCGGGCGGAGGCGCGTCGCCGAGCGGAGGCGCGTCGCCGAGCAACTCGTCGTCGGCCACGCCAGCGGCCGGCGGTGACGATCCCTCCGCGCCGATCCGGTTTGCGGTCGACCTGTTCGACGTGGCGGAGTCGAACATCGCGCCCGGATCGGCCGCCGCGCTGACCGCCCTCGGCGGCGGCCCGGCGGCCTCACCCGGCGCGAGCGGCTCGGCGGCCACGGCACCCCGGGCCGAACGCCCACCCGCCCGCGACGAGCTGTGGGTGCCGATCGTGCTCCTGGTGCTGCTCGGGCTGTCCATCGAGTGGGCGGTCTATCAGCGCGACGCGCTCACGCTGCTGTGGCGCCGGCTGGGCGCCCGGATCCGCGGGCGTCCGGCTGGTGGCGGCTGATGAGCGTCAGGTTCGACACGCCGGCGGCGCTGCTGCTGCTGGTCCCGCTCCTCCTGTTCACGGCGCTGCTGCACGTCGGTGGCCGGCGCCGGCTCGGTGCCGGCCGGCGCACGGCGGCACTCCTCGTGCGGTCCGTGCTCCTCGCCGCGCTCGTCCTGGCGCTTGCCGGATTGCAGCTCGTCCTGCCGGTCGACCGGCTGGCGACCGTCTTCGTCGTCGACCTTTCGGACTCGGTCGGGGCCGCCGGCCGCCAGGAGGCGCTCGAGTTCGTCCAGGCCAGCCTCGAGGAGATGCCGGAGGGCGATCTGGCGGGCATCGTCGCGTTCGGCGAGGAGGCCGTCGTCGAGCGGCTGCCGTCGGACGTCCGGGCGCTCGATCGGATCGCCTCGACACCGGTGCGTGGCGCATCGGACGTGGGGGCGGCGCTGCGACTCGCCGCCGCGCTCTTCCCGGACGATGCCCAGAAGCGGATCGTCCTCCTGTCCGACGGAAACGACACGACCGGGCAGGGCCAGCGTGAGGCCGCGCTCGCGGCAGATCGCGGCGTGCAGGTCGAGACGCGGCTGGTGGGGCTGGCGGGTCGCAGCGAGGTGCTCGTCGAGCGGCTGCGCACGCCGTCCACGGCTCGGCTGGGCGAGACCATCGAAGCGGTCGCGGAGATCCGCTCGACGGTGGCGCAGCCGGCCACCGCCCGGCTGTTCGGGGACGGGGTGCTCGTCGCGACGGAGCGGCTCGACCTCGAGGCGGGCCTCAACAGCGTCCGCTTCACCGTCGAGCCGACGCAACCCGGCTTCCACACCTTCCGGGTCGTCGTCGAGGCCGCCCAGGACACGTTCGCGCAGAACAACCGGGGGGACTCCAACACGATCGTCAACGGCGAGCCCCGGGTGCTCGTGCTGGCCGGCGACGAACAGGTCGCGGACGAGCTGGTCCGCGCCCTCGAGGCGGAGCAGCAACGAGTCGACACGATCGTCCCCGAGGAGCTGCCCAGCGACCTCGCCGGCCTCGCCACGTACGACAGCATCGTGATGGTCGACGTCGGCCGGCTGCGGATGTCCGACCGCCAGCTGGCCGCGCTGCAGGTCTACGTGCGCGACCTGGGACGCGGGCTGGTGATGATCGGCGGTCCCAGCAGCTACGGCGCGGGCGGCTACCAGGAGACGCCCGTCGAGGAGACGCTGCCGGTCGACATGGGGGTCAGGAACCGTGAGAAGCAGCCGGACGTTGCCCTGGTCGTCGTGATCGACAAGTCGGGCTCCATGGATGCCTGCCACTGCAACACCTTCAACGGCGGCCCTGGCGATCCCGGCGGCGCGGGCGGTGCGACCGGGATCGACGGCGTGCGCAAGGTCGACATCGGCAAGGAGGCGATCCTTCGCGCTGCCGCGGCCCTGACCGCCCGCGACGAGCTGGGCGTCGTCGCGTTCGACGAGCGCGCCCACTGGGTCGTCCAGACCCAGCCGCTTGGTCAGATCGGGAACCTCCAGAGCCAGATCTCCGGGATCTCGCCGGAGGGCAACACGAACATCTTTACTGGGCTTGAGAACGCGGTCGACTCGCTGGGGGCGGCGCGTGCCACCCGCCGCCACATCATCCTGCTGACCGACGGCTGGTCCTCGTCCGGCCAGTACGAGGCGCTGCTCGATCGGATGAAGGGCGCCGGGATCACGCTCTCGACCGTGGGAGCCGGTGGCGGCTCGAACCCGTTCCTCGAGGGGCTCGCCAGGGACGGCGGCGGCCGGTTCTACGACGCCGTCAACGCCGCGAGCATCCCGGACATCTTCCTGAAGGAGACGCAGCAGGTGTCCGGGCAGCAGATCGTGGAGGAGGCGTTCTTCCCGATCCAGACCTCGACGTCGCCGATCCTGCGCGGGATCGAAGAGCTTCCCCAGCTCCTCGGATACAACGGCACGACGCCGAAGTCCGCCGCCCAGACGGTCCTCGTCAGCACCCGCGACGACCCGATCCTGGCCCAGTGGCAGTACGGGCTCGGGCGTTCCGTGGCCTGGACTTCCGACTCGACCGGTCGCTGGGCGCGCGACTGGCTGGGCTGGGAGGGCTTCACGCAGTTCTTCAGCCAGCTCGTTGCCTGGACGTACCCGGGCGAGGAGACCGGCGGCATCGAGGCCGAGTTCGTCACCCGCGGCGAGCAGACGACGCTGCGGGTCGAGAGCGTCGGCGAGGACGGTTCGCCGCGGGACTTCTACGAGACCCGGGCGGTGCTCGTCGGGCCGGACCTGGAGCCGGTCGACGTCGAGTTCGACCAGGTGGCGCCCGGTGTCTACGAGCGAGAGCTGGGACAGATCGATCCCGGAGCGTACGCCGTGCGCGTGTCACAGACGCGCCCCGGGGCGGCCGCGCTCGGCCGAACCGTCGGGCTCGTCGCGCCGACGGCGGCCGAGTACCGCCTGCTCGGGCCGAACGAGGCGTTGCTCGCCACGCTCCGGACGGCGACCGGCGGACGGGCCATCGATCTGCCGGAGCAGGCGTGGGTCCACGATCTCGAGACGACCAGCACGTTCACGCCGCTCTGGCCGCTCCTGCTGGTTCTCGCGCTGCTCCTGTGGCCAGTCGACGTCGCGCTGCGGCGTGTGTCGATTGGGCGACGCGAGCTGGCCGACGCGCGGACGTGGCTGCGCGAGCGACGGTGGCGCCGGGTCGCGGCGCGACCGGCGACGGTCGAGGGGATGCTGGCGGGTCGGGAGCGGGCGGCCGGGGCTAGCGCCAGGGCCGCGCTGCTGCGCGGCGACTCGGCCGGCGAGGCGGAGGCCGGCTCGACAGCCGAGCCCCGGCCGGCCGCGATCCGGCCGGCGGCGGCGCCGATGGCGATGCGTGATCCGGTCGACAACGCCGGACCGTCGCCCGTCGCGGAACGCACGAGGCCGGGCCCGCCGCCGCGGGCGGAGCCGTCGCAGCCGGCAGCTCCACCACAGCCCTCGGACACGCTCACCCGGCTGCGCGACGCGAAGCGCCGGGCACGCGGCCGATGAGTTCCGTGCGCGGGCTGTCCCGGCTTCTGGTGGTCGGCGCGCTGGCGGCGCCGGCTTGCGGGACGCCGGGGGTGCCTGGCTCGCGATGGCCGTCGACCTGCCCGAGCCCCTCGGCCCGCGCCTGCTGCTCGACGGGAGCGTCTATCCGCCCCGCGACGTCACGATGCCGGACGAGCCATGACCCGCGTTCCGCCCGAGGGCGCCGATCGCCTCGATCGTCGAGGGGTCGTCGAGGGCGGACACGTCGCCCGCAGCCAGGCCGAGATACGCCGCCCGGATCACGCGGCGCATCACCTTGCCGGAGCGGGTCTTGGGCAGCGCCGGCACGACTGCGACGACGTCCGGCCGGAGCGCCTTGCCGAGCTCCCTCGCGACGGCGGCTGCGATCGACGCCCGGACCTCGGGATCGTCGCGTTCGCCGCGTCGGAGAACCGCGAACACCGCAATCGACTCGCCCTTGACCTCGTGCGGCAGCCCGATCGCCGCGGCCTCCACGACCGCCGGATGGCCCACCGCCGCCGACTCCACCTCCGCCGGGCCGACCCGCTTGCCGGCGACCTTGAGCGTGTCGTCCGAGCGCCCCTGGATGTACCAGTAGCCGTCGGCGTCGACCAGCGCCCAGTCGCCGTGGACCCAGACGCCCGGGAAACGCCGCCAGTACGCGTCCAGGTAGCGATCGTGATCCTGCCAGAAGCCCCGCGTCATGCCGGGCAGCGGCTGGCGGATCACGAGCTCGCCGACGCGGCCCCGGACGGGCTCACCGTCCGCGTCGACGACGTCGGCCGCGACGCCCACGTTGGGCCCGGCGAACGAGCACGGACGGATCGGCGTCATCGGGTTGCCGGCCACGATCCCGCCGCTCACCTCCGTCCCGCCGGAGTAGTTGACGATCGGGCAGCGCCCCTCCCCGACCTCGCGGAAGTACCACCACCACGGGTCCGGGTTCCACGGCTCCCCGGTCGAGCCGAGGACGCGGAGCGATGACCGGTCGTGGGCGCGCACCGGTTCGGTGCCGTGCGCCATCAGCGCCCGGATCACCGTCGGGCTGAGGCCGAGGTGCGTGACACCGTGCCGGGCGACGATCGACCAGAGCCGGTCCGGGCCCGGGAAGTCCGGCGTTCCCTCGTAGATGACGAGCCGGGCGCCTAGCAGGAGGGCTCCGGAGATCGCCCATGGACCCATCATCCAGCCGAGGTCCGTGAACCAGAAGAGCGTCTCGCCCGGGCGGAGGTCGAAGCAGTGGGCCAGGTCCTGGGCGCCCTTGATCGGAAACCCGCCGTGGACGTGGACCGCGCCCTTCGGTCGTCCGGTCGTCCCAGACGTGTAGATGAGCATGTACGGCGTCTCTGGGTCGGTCGCCGGCACGTCGAGCGGAGGTCCGTCGTCCGCGCCCGCCATCGCAGCGTCCCAGTCGACGTCACGACCGTCCGTCCATGGCACGGGGTCGAGCCGCTCCCCGAGCCGCCGCAGCACGACGACACGCTCGACCGAAGGTGTCGCCGCGACCGCTTCGTCGGCCACGTCCTTCAGGCGCACGGCGTTGGCGCGGCGGAGAAACCCGTCGGCGGTGACGAGCAGCCGAGCGCCGCAGTCGGCGAGGCGGGAGGCGACGGCAGCCGCCCCATAGCCCGAGAAGATCGGCGTGTAGATCGCGCGGAGCAGGCCCAGCGCGAGCACCGCGACGACCGTCTCCGGCAGCATCGGCAGGTAGATGCCGACTCGATCGCCGGGCGCGACGCCGAGCGCCGCGAACCCCCGCGCGGCGCGCTGCACCTCGCTCCGAAGCTCGGCGTTCGTGAGAGCCCGGACAGCGCCGTCCTCGCCCTCCCACACGAGTG
>JAUJOH010000003.1:36982-171710 GCA_030447745.1 Chloroflexota bacterium
AGCCCGCGAGCTGCGCGGTCCGGGTTGGACGAGCGACCGCAGGCCGCCCCACGCCGCCCCCAGGAGCAGGCCACCCACGAGCAACGCCGCCCAGGGAAGCTGGCGGTAGTCGACGCCGCCAACGAGGTCGACACGCACGACGGACCGGTTGCCGGCCGGGTCCACGGCCCGCAGCTCGAACCGCTGCGGCCACGGGGTCAGCCGCGCCGCGAGCTCGAAGCCCCCATCCGCAGCCACGTCCAGGGGCGCGCCGCCGACGGTGATCGCGGCCCCCGGCTCGACCCGTCCGCTCACGGAGGTGACGAGCGGCCACGGTGGGGACAGGAACGGCGCGTCGAGCGTTATGGTCGGCGGAACCCCGTCGACGACGACCCGGGCTCGCACCGGTGGCGAGACGTCGCCCAGCGCGCCGATGGCGACCGCGACCGCCTGCCACGTGGTGTCCGGCTCGGACGGGCGCTTCGGCAGCGGCAGCCGGATGCGCTGGGCAGCGAAGCCCCCCTCGGTCGCCGCGTCCTCGAGCCGAACGAGCGTCGTGGCGGCGGCGCGGGGGCCTGGCCCGGCGAGGAGGTCGCCGAGCCCGACGTCGTCGAGCACCGGTTCCGCGCCGCGTGCGATCCCGACGAGCGCCCGCGACCCTGGCGCGGCGCGCAGCTCCATCTGGCGCGGCTCGCCCAGCGCGGCTGGGCCGATGACGGGCTGCGCCGCACCCGGCTGGTCGAGCCCCGCTGCGGCGACCTCGGCCAGGCTGAACGGGGTCGATGGTCCGTGCCGCCATCGCGTCCCGGCGGGCTCCGCGGCGAGCGGGGCGGGCGCGCCGAAGCGGGCCGGAACCGCCGGCCACGCGTCTGCCGTGGCAACCAGCAGCCGGTCACCCTCCGCCGCGGGGATGCGCGCGAGGGGCCGGGTGGCGAACCAGGCCGGCCCGCGCGCGGCGACGGCCGGGCCCGGATCTCGATCCCCCACGCACGACACGACCACGAGGGGCACGACCAGGGCGGGACACCCGTTGCCCGGATCGATCCAGGCTGCGCCGCCGTGGAAGCGCAGGGCCGCGATCCGGACATCGGTGACGACCGCCTCTCGCGCCGCGTCGTCGATCATGGCCGGCGTCAGCCGGTTGCGGACCCTGCCCGTCAGACCGTCCGGCGACGGGACGAGCTCGCCGGTGGTGATCCCGTCCGCGCCGCCCGTCACGACGACCGCGCCCTGTGCCGTCTCTGCCGCACCCAGGAGAACCCCGGCCAGCTCCGTGATCACGGTCGTGGGCACGTCCGCGCGGCTGTGCCGCCCCCGTGCTTCGCGCGCCGCACCGCCGATGGCGAGGAGCCCGTCCGGGCCGCCGACGAGCACGGTCGCCGGCTGCCCGCCGTGGCCGTCGATCGCCAACGGCCGCCCGGACCATCCCGAGAGCGGGTCGGCCGCGTCCAGTCGCCGGTTGAGCAGCGACACACCGTGCGCCAGGCTGACCACGCTGAGCGCCATCCGGACCGGCAAGCCGGGGACCGCCGGACAATCGCGGAACGCCGTGCTCACGAGCTCGTCGCCCGGGACGGCGTCGACGTCCGCCACGACGCCGGCCGCGAGCCGAACCTCCGGCACGCGATGCTCCGCGACGACGCCCATGGTGGCGAGGTCGAGAATCGCCAGCCGACTGCCCTCGCACGTGGGACCGCCGGCGGTGCCACGCGCCTCGGCGACGACGAGCTCCGGCGAGCCATCGCCGTCCACGTCCGCCGGTCCTGCGTCGTCGACCAGGAGCGCGACCGCACGTCGCTGCCCGAGCACGAGCCGGTCGCCGGACCAGGTGACCGTCCTGATCCACGTCTCGCGGAACTCCGGCGCGACGCCGATCAAGGCGAAGCGATCGGGCGCGAGGCCGACCAGCCACGGCGTGGCCGTCGCACCGAGTACGGGCGGCTCGTCGACGTGGGAAGCCTTGACGGTCCACCGCCCGGCGGACCGCTCGAGCACGGTCAAGTGCGTGCGGCCGGCGATCGACGTGTCCGGAGTGACGGTCAGCAGTCGCGGCGCCGCTTCGCGCCCTGCGGGCGACAGCAGGGCCACGTCGACGATCTGGGCCCGGATCGGGTCGGGATGCTCCGGCGCGAGCACCGGGTCGACGCGTTCGCCAGCGCGTGGGCCGTGGCTGCTCGAGCCGATCCCGCCAGGCCCCACGACGGACACGCCGGCCACGATCGCAGCCAGCGCGAGCCGCGGGACGAGGCCGGAGAGGGACGAGAATCGGGCAGTCGTGGCGGATGCTCCAGCGGTCGGGCCATGGTAGCGCCGGTTCCCGCAAGGCCCGTGCTAGCCTCGGCTCTCGTGAGCCTCCTGCGTCGAGCTGCGCGCCACGTCCGGCTCGCGCTCGCCTGCGGCATCAGCCTGACGGTCCTCGCGGGCTGCGGCTTCGTCTCGACGACATCGCCGCCGGCCACGCCGACGGACTTTCCGGGGATCGCGTCCGAGCTGGCCCGGCGCGGCATCGTGGTCGACGAGATCCGGAGCGGGGACCCCGGCTGCGCCGGGACGGACCTGGCACCGACGGCCATCCGGTTCACCGCGCGCGGGCTGGATCAGCAGGAGCCGACCCCGGTCTACGTCTACATCTTCCGCAACCGCGAGGCGTTCGAGCGGAGGAACACCGACGTCTATGCGTGCGCGCGCTCCTACGTCACGGACGCGGACGCGTTCGGGTCGATCGAGGCATCCCCGTTCCTCATGATCGGGCCCGGTCCGTGGGCGCCTGCGTTCGAGGCGGAGCTTCGGGACGCCCTGACGGAGGCTGCTGGCGGCGGCTGACCTCGCACGCCGCGACGGGCCGGCCGCGCCGGCGGGACGGCGACGTCGCCTGGACATTCGCCGGCCAGTCACGCCCGAGCATGACGCTCCAGACGCGTGTCGGCGCGGACGCCGAGTACCGGCTGGCCGTCCGCCTGGTCGCCCCGGGGTAGCTCCGCTCCTTCCGGGCCGCGCCGCCGCGGTTGCCGGGATTCGCGGCCCTGGCTCCGTATCCCGGGCCCCGACATTTCACCGAGCAACCCCCGTGGTCGCCGAAGCGTCGATTGTTTCTCTCACGAACGCCCGTGACGAGCGGGAACGGGTGACTCGCCGGTTCTCCGCCGCTCGTGCTCGCGGGAATACCCGGTACACGGGCGATGCGACCCCGTACCACGCGGGTTCATGGATGAAACGTTCGGGGGCGGCCCCGGCGGCCGCCCGCACGTTCTCGCGCCCGGCGCGGCCCGCTCGGCGGCGGCCGCCCGCACGGGGCGCCCCGCGGGCGCCGTCACCCGTCGGCGGCGTCATCCCGCGCGGCGGGTCCGGCCTCGTCGCCTCAGACGACCCGGAGGCCGAGGATCTTGCGCGCGATCACGAGCCGCTGGACCTGGCTCGTCCCCTCGCCGATCTCCGTCAGCTTCGCGTCGCGCAGATACCGCTCGACCTTGTACTCCTCGACGTAGCCGTAGCCGCCGTGGATCTGGATCCCGTTGTTCGTCGCCCGTGAGCTGACCTCCGACGCGAACAGCTTGGCCTGCGCGGCGGCAAGCCCGTAGTCCCTGCCCTGGTCCTTGAGCCACGCGGCGCGCCAGACCATCTGCCGGGCGGCTTCGATCTCGGTCGCCATGTCCGCCACCATGAAGGCGACACCCTGGAACGACCCGATCGGGCGCCCGAACTGCTCGCGCTGCTGGGCGTACGGGATCGACGCGTCGAGCGCCGCCTGCCCGACGCCGAGCGCCAGCGCCCCGATCGAGATGCGGCCGCCGTCGAGGATCCGGAGGAACGTCCGGAACCCCTCGCCCTGCGCGCCGAGCATGTTCTCGGCCGGGACACACGCGCCCTGGAAGATCAGCTCGCCGGTGGCGGAGGCGTGCAGCCCCATCTTCTCCTCGAGCCGTCCGACGCTGAACCCCGGCGTATTGGCCGGGACGATGAACGCACTGATCTCCGGCTCGCCGCGATCCGTCGTGCCGGTCCGGGCAGTGACGATGTAGGTGCCCGCCTGCCCGGCGTTCGTGATGAAGCGCTTGCCGCCGTCGAGCCGCCACATTGGACCGTCGGGACCGGTCTCGAGCGTCGCCGTGGTGCGCGTTCCGCCGGCGTCGGAACCGGCGCTCGACTCGGTCAGCCCGTACCCCCCAAGCACCTGCCCGGAGGCCATCGGGACGAGGTAGCGCTGCTTCTGCTCGGGCGTGCCGGAGAGGTGGATCGGTCCGCAGCCGAGGCTCGTGTGTGCGGCCACGATGAGGCCGAGCGAGCCCCACACCCGGCCGATCTCCTCGACGGCGATCGCGTAGGCCAGCGTGTCGAGCCCGGCGCCGCCCTCGTCCTCCGGGATCGGGATCCCAAGCCAGCCCATCTCGCCGAGCCGCCGAACGATGTCGACCGGGAACCGCCGCTCGCGCTCGTGCTGATCGACGACCGGCGCGACCTCGGTCTCCATGAAGTCGCGAACCGTGTCGCGGAGAAGTCGGTGCTCCGGCGAGAGGTCGAGGTCCATGTCGCGAGGGTACACCGGGCCTCGCGGACGGCGTGGACCGAGCGATCGACGAGGGCCGGTGCTAGCCTCTGGCCATGCCCGAGCCGCGCGTTTCGGCCGCCCCGCGTCCGCCCACGGACGCGCGGGCCACGGACCTCGTCGCGGCGGCCGCCGCCGGCAGCCCTCCCAGCTGAACACCCGCGGACGCGCGGCGTGACCGAGTCATCCGCCGGACCGCCGGCCATGGCCCGCCCTGGGCCGCAGGTCCCGCTGGAGCCCGCGGATCTCGCCCGGCTCCACCGCTGGTGGCGGCGCATGCTGACCGGGTTCGGCTTCGCGGTCGCCCTGCTGTTCGCCTGGGCACTCGTGCTCCTCGTCGCGCCGGACGAACCGTGGGTGTCGACGCTTGCGATCCCGTTTGCGGCGCCGCTCGTGACGGTGGGTGCGATGGTCCAGTTCTCGCAACGATGCCCACGTTGCGGGCGGCGGATCGGGCTCGGGCCACGACTGGCCCTGCCCGTTCGGTGCGCCGGCTGCGGGGTGTCCTTCCGCTCGGCCGGCGACGAGGCGCCGGGCGAGGACAGCTAGGCCTCTTCCCGCTCGACCACCTGGCGCCGGGCGGGCTCACGCACCGGGCCCGGGACGTCCGACACATTGGGCACGAACGACGCGGCGAGGGATGTCTCCGCTGCCACCTTCTGGTCGTCGATCGAGAGGATCCCGAGCCGTCCCAGCTGGGCCAGCTCGTCGCGGATGTAGGTCTTCAGCAGCTCCGGGCCGTCCGTGTTGATCGTGAACCGGATCTCGTTCCGTCGCAGCGTGTCGAAGATCCAGCGGAACTCGTCCCAGCCGGACACCACGCGCGTGTTCAGGTTCGAGGTGGGGCAGACCTCGAGCACGATGCCGCGCTCCCGGATCATCCCCAGCGCCCGCGGGTCGTAGGCGGCCTTGACGCCGTGCCCGATCCGATCGGGCTCGAGCAGCTCGACCACGCGCGCGACCTCGTCGATCGGCCCGGACTCGCCGGTGTGGACGGTGATCCCGAGCCCGTACTGGCGGACCCGTCGGAACAGCCGACGGTAGTCGGCGACGCGGAAGGTGGCGGACTCGGGACCGGCGATGTCGACGCCCACGACGCCGCGATCGCGCCAGCCGATCGCCTTCTCCGCGATGATCTCGTTGAGCTCGAAGGGGAACGCGCGGTCGAGGCAGAAGATCAGGCCGGGCTTGACCGGGTACTCGAGGTTCGCCCGGTCCATGCCGCGAACCGCGGCCGCGATGATGTGGTCGAGGTCCTGCTCCCCGCCCCGGTTCCGCTTCATCGGGTTGAAGCGGAGCTCCATCGTCGTGACGTTGTTCTTGCGGTACGCGCCGCCGACGACCTCGTACACGCTCCGCTCCACGGCAAGCGGCGAACTCTGGATGAGCTCCGTCCAGTGGAAGAGCTGAAGGTAGCCGTCGAACGATCGCGACCGGGACGAGACGGTGATCATGTCCCGGAACTGCCAGTAGTCCTTGGTCGGCAGCTTGATCCCCTGCGCGTGGGCGATGCCCCACATGATCGCCGGGGTCACCGCGCCGCCGAGGTGGCAGTGGAGCTCGGCGAGCGGGATCTTGCGCGAGAGCAGGCGGGCCACAAGCGGAGGATAGCCGAGGCGTCAGTCGACAGCCGCGCCGTCAGTGGCCCGACCAGCCCACCGCGGCGCCGGTCCGGGCGCACGTCCCGCGCCATCACGGCCTGCCGTCGTCACCCGGCGAGCGGCACCACCCGGCCTTGGGCGTCGAGGGTCGCCTCTCGTCGAAGGCGCTTCAGCTCGGCGCCCGGCACCTGGTCGCGGGCGTGGTAGCTGGACCGCACCAGTGGCCCGGACTCGACGTGCCGGAAGCCGAGCGCCAGCGCCTCGACCTTCATCTCGGCGAACTCCTCGGGCCGGTAGTAGCGCTCGAGTGGCAGGTGGTTCTGCGAGGGGCGGAGGTACTGGCCGATTGTCAGCACGTCGCAGTCGACCTCGCGAAGCGCGCGGAACGCGGCCGCCAGCTCCTCGCGCGTCTCGCCGAGCCCGACCATCAGCGAGCTCTTGGTGTGGACCGGGTAGCCGATCTCGCCGGCGTAGACCTTGGCCCGCTCGAGGACGCCGAGCGTGCGATCCCACCGGGCGCGCTTCCGGACGGGCTTCTGGAGCCGCTCGACCGTCTCGAGGTTGTGGTTGAGGATGTCGGGTCGCGCCTCCATCACGTCACGCAGCGGCGCCTGCGCACCGTTGAAGTCGGGGATCAGCACCTCGACGCCCATCCCCGGGCAGGCGCTCTTCAGCCGCCGGATCGTCTCCGAGAAGACGTGCGCGCCGCCGTCGGGCAGGTCGTCGCGGGCGACGCTGGTGACGACGACGTGCTCGAGCCCCAGCCCGGAGATCGCCTCGGCCACGCGCCGCGGCTCGTCGTCGTCGAACCAGTCGGGCCGGCCCGTCTTGATGTTGCAGAAGCCACACGCCCGCGTGCACGTGTCGCCGAGGATCATGATCGTCGCCGTGCGCTGGTCCCAGCACTCCCCGATGTTCGGGCAGTGGGCCTCCTCGCAGACCGTATTGAGGTTGAGGCCGCGCAACAGCCGCTTCAGGTCGTGGTAGTTGTCGCCGGACGGCAGGCGGGCCTTGATCCAGTCCGGGTGGCGGCGCAGCGGCGTCGTGCCGTCGGCCGCCGGATCGAACCGGCCACCGCCCATGGCGATCGTCACGGGGTCGGCCGTCGCGTGCCCGGCGTGGTGACCGCCACCCGGCGGCGTGAAGATCGGAAGCTCGCGGCCCATCTTCGGGAGTGTAGTCAGGGGGCTCCGAATGCGTCGACGATGCCGATGCCGGTCACCCGGCGACGCAGGTCCGGCGCGGCGGGTGCCGCGCAGGTCCGCCTCGCCGGGGATCCCGAGCGGCGGTCAGCACCTCGCGGCCGCGCTCGGCCCGCTGCTCGACGTGGCACGGCTATATGAATCCGGCACCGCGCGTGACGCAGACCGCGCTCAATCCCGTCGCACCGGCCCACCGGGGAGGCGCACCTGGGAGAAGCGCGGCGCAGCCTGGTCGAGCCCCACGATCACGACGTACCAAGCCGGCGATGCATTGAAGGCTGAGAACCGCACTGCGGAGGAAGACGCAAAGGAGTACGTGCCCGCGAGCCGACTGCCCTCGTGCACGGTCTCCATCTCCAGGCAATCCCTTCGTTGCGCCGGCCACGGAACGAGGTTGGCCAGCTGGTCGTCCGGTACGCGACGGGCACACAGCACCATCTTGACGTCCGGCCGCGTCCAGCCGTCGACCAGAACGCGCACGGCCTCTCCGTCTCGTGCCACTCGGATCGGCTGCCCGTCGTCCGTGTGCGGCACTTCCGGGAGCATGCCGCAGCCGAGGAGCAGACCGCCGATCGCGATGACCAACGCGGTCCGTTTGTTCACCGGTCCGATTGTTCAGATACCAGCGGGGATGGTGCAAAGGCGCTGGATCGGCGGATCTCCTGGCATTTACCACCCCGTGTAGTGCGTGCCGAGTGCGTCCAGTCATGTACCCGCCGGGCTAGTAGGTGACGACGCCGGGGCGCCGTTGACCGCGATTCGCGGCCGGGCGGCGGCCCGCCTCCTGACAACTCGCTGTCTTGCACCACGGGCGGTGGTATCCGGGTGCGACTAGTAGATCGGCGTCTCCGGCCCGACCGACTCCAGCCAGCTCTTGATGTCGCGCAGCAGCGCGGCCCCGCCGGCGCCGTCGTTGGCGCGGTGGTCGACGCCGAGGACCATGTTCATCACCGGCCGGATCGCGATCACGTCCCCGTCCGGCGTCGACACGACGACCGGGCGCTTGGTGATCGCCTCCATCGTGACGATGCCGACCTCCGGGACGTTCAGGATCGGCATCACGAGGTTCGTCCCGAGGTAGCCGGTGTTGTCGACGGTGAACGTGCCACCACCGAAGTCGTCGAGGCGCAGCTTGCCGGCCCGGGCGCGGCCGGCCACGTCCGCGATGGCGCGGTTGAGGCCGTGGATCGAGAGCGTGTCGGCGTCGCGCACGACCGGGACGATCAGCCCCTCGTCGACGGCGACCGCCACGCCGATGTTCACGCGCCGCTTGGCCAGCAGCCCCTGCTCGGTCCAGTGGGCGTTGAAGGTCGGGTTGCGCTTGAGCGCCTCGGCCGACGCCTTGACGACGAACGGGACGTAGCTGAGCGACACGCCTTCCTTCGCCTGGTAGTCCCGCTTGGCCCGCTCGCGGAAGGCGACCAGCTTCGTGGCGTCGATCTCCATCTGGACGTACGCGTGCGGGGCCTGGAGCGCCCGGGTCATCTGCGCCGCGATGCCCTTGCGCATCTGGGTCATCGGGACGAGGACCTCGTCCGCGCCGGCCGGGAACTCGATACGCGTGCCGGTCGCGGCCAAGGCCGGTGGCGGCGTCGCGGGGGCCGGGGAGGGTGCGGCCGTCGCTGGAGCGGGGACGACCGGAGCGGCGGCCGCCGGTGCCGGGCTCGCCGCGGCCGGTGCACCCGGCGTCTCGACGGGCGACGGTGCCGGCGCATCGGCGACAGCAGCGGCTGCCGACTGGCCGTTCACCGGCTGGCCGGTTCGCTGCGACTCCACGAAGTTGACGACGTCGTCGCGAGTGATCCGCCCGCCGCCACCGGTGCCGACGTGCTGGGCCGCGGTCAGGCCGTGCTCCCGCAGCAGGCGCCGCACGGCGGGCGTCATCGGCGCATCCGCGTTACCCGCCGGCTCGACGGCGGCGGGTGCCGAGCCGGCAGTGGCCCCGGCGTTGAGCGAGGGCGCGCCCCCGGCGGCCAGGCCGGCGGTTGGACCCGTGGCCGGCGGGGGCGTGGTGCCGGCCGCCGGAGCGGCCGCCTCCGTCATCTCGGTCGGGCCGCGCTCATCGGAGCCGGCCGGTCCCCGACTCGGCTCCGCGTTCTTCGCGGGCGACGCGGCGGCCGGCGCCTCATCACCGACCGGTTCGAGACGCGGGCCGCCCGTGTCCTCCTCGGAGGATGACGCCTCCTTCTCCGAAGCGCCGGCGTCGGGTGGCGCGGGCGCCGGCACGCCGGCGTCGGACGCCCCGTCGCCCCCGGCCGATGCCGAAGCAGACGCACCCGCGTCGTCGGCCGTCTCGATGACCGCGATCTCCGCGTTGTTCGGAACGGTCTCGCCCTCCTGGACGAGGATCTCCTTGAGCACGCCCTCGAACGGCGACGGCACCTCGGCGTTGACCTTGTCCGTGATGACCTCGAGGAGCGCCTCGTACTTGGCGACCTGGTCGCCCGGTTGCTTGAGCCACTTGCCGATGGTCCCCTCGGCCACGCTCTCACCGAGCTGGGGCATCGTCACCTTGGCCACTTGGCAATCCTCCGGTTTCGCGCGAGGCGTCCTGAGCGTCGTGCAGTCCGGACAGTGTCGCGCATCCGCGGTGAGGTGGCATCGGCGCGCGTCCGAGCGACCCGGGCCAGATGTCGAGCCGGTATCGTCGCGCCATGGCTCCACGCCGCTCGGCGGCACCACGGCCGGGCGCCGGCTGGGATCAGGTGCTCGCGCTCCGGCTCCAGCGGCAGCACCTCGCCACGAGAACGACACCGGACCGGCTGCTCGACGTGGTCGAGAGGATGGTCGGCATCCATGCGCAGGTGATGAGCTCCGCGGAGCTCCAGCTCGCGGCGCGCATCGATGGCCTGCGGCCGGCGGACGTCCGCGACGCGCTGTGGCAGCGGCGAGCGCTGCTGAAGACGTGGGCGTTTCGCGGAACGCTGCACCTGGTGACGCCGGACGATCACGCGCTGTTCGTCGCGTCCGCCGCCGCCCAGGAGGGCTGGCGAAGCGAGGCGTGGCAACGCTGGTTCGGCCTCACGGCTCTCGAGATCGAGGACATGGTCGCCGCCATCGGGGGTTTGCTGTCCGACCGGCCGATGACGCGTGCGCAGCTGGCCGACGGGGTGGCCGCGCGACTCAGCCAGCCCGCCCTCGCCGAGAAGCTGCGCAGCGGTTGGGGCACCTACCTGTCGCCGGCGTCACGGCGAGGGGTGCTCGTCTTCGGCCCGCCGGACGGGCGCAACGTGGCGTTCGTCCAGCCACGGGCCTGGCTCGGGACGCGTTGGTCGCCGCGCGAGCAGGACCCGATCGAAGCGCTCGCCGAGCTGATCGAGCGCTATCTCACCACCTTCCCGGGCGCCACGCGCGAAATGGTCCGGCGCTGGTGGGGCGGCCTGCGCGCGGGGCTCATCAACGACGCGCTCCGGCGGCTGGGCGACCGAGTCACGCCGCTCGACGTCCGGGGCTCGGGAGGCTTCGTGCGCGCCGAGGACGCGGCCGCGGCTTCGGGCGCCTCACCCTTCCGCGGCGTCCGACTCCTTCCGGGCTTCGACCCGTTCACCAACGAGCTGCCGAGGCGGGTCGAGGCCGTCCTCCCGGTCGAGCGGCACGACCTCGTCTACCGGACGGCGGGCTGGATCAGCCCGATCGTGATCGTCGACGGCCGTGTCGCGGGGACGTGGGAGGTCGGCGCCGGTAGGCGAGGCGGCGTCGCGGTCGTTCCGTTCGACCCGTGGCGTGACGGAGCACGAGAAGAGCTCGCCGCCGAGGTCGAGCGGGTGGCCGCCTTCCTCGACCGGCCCTTGTCGGTGTCGATCCGCGCGCCACTGCCGGGCCGGTCGTGACGCCGCGTCGCCCGAGCTGGCACGGGAGGGCTGGTGGCCGCCCGCTTGGGACCCTCGCCCTCGGGCTGCCGGGTCGCAGCGATTCGCTCTCCGCCGGCCCGTCGTCCAGTCCGCGTCGCGGACGGTCGACTCGAGCCGGCACATCGCGATCGCGTCGTGGTCCAACCGCCGCGACGTCGACGCTCGGTCCGCGATCGATCAGCGGGGATAAGCCGGCGGTGAGCGTAAGTCGCGACGATGGATGCCGTGGACGATGTGCGAGTCGGCCGCCTGATCCGAGCGTGCCGGCAGCGTCTCGGGTGGCGGCAGGCGGACGTGGCCGTTCGGGCCGGCGTCAGCCCGCAGGAGATCTCGCTGCTCGAACGAGGTCACCTCGACGCGGTGCCGCTGCGGACGCTCCGCGCGGTGTTGCGAGCGCTGGATGCCTCGGTCGAGCTCGACGTCCGATGGCGCGGCGGCGCGATCGACCGGCTGCTCGATGAACGCCACGCCGGGCTCGTCGCGAGCACCGTTGAGGCGCTTGCGGCCGACGGCTGGTCGACGCGCGTCGAGGCGAGCTACTCGGTCTACGGGGAGCGCGGGTCGATCGACGTGCTCGGCTGGCACGCGGGCTGGGCGGCGTTGGTGGTGGCCGAGATAAAGTCGCAGCTCACCTCGGCCGAGGAGACCCAGCGCAAGCATGACCAGAAGGTCCGGCTGGCGCCGCGGGTTGCGCGCGAGCGAGAGGGGTGGGAGGCGCGGATCGTCGGCCGGCTGCTGGTGATGCCCGAAGGCTCGACGTCGCGGCGGCGGCTGGTCCGAGCGCGGCCGCTCCTGGCGCCGACGTACCCGCTCCTGCAGCGCGAGGTCCGTGCCTGGCTCCGGCGGCCGGCCGTGGCGATGGGCGGCCTGCTGCTCTTGCCGGATACCAGCCCCCGTGGTGCAAGACAGCGAGTTGTCAGGCGAGGGGCGGCTGGCCCGGCGGACGCCCCCGAACGGCTTCCTCGTCACCTACCAGCCCGGCGGGTAGCTGACCGGACCGATCTGGCTCCCACTACGGGGGCTGGTAGCTGACCGGAATCTCGTCCTCAAGCCGGTTAGCACCATCCCCGCTGGTATGTGGCGGGCCGGCGGCTGTGGCGGCGGCTGTGGGCGGCGGCGGCTGCGGGGGCGGGTGTGGGCGGCGGCTGCGGGCGGCGCGGGTGGCGATTGGCCCGCATCCGGCCCCACGCCGGCACGATCCCGACTCAGGACACCGCGTGCGCCGCCTCGTAGCGCTCGAACAGCCGCGCGAGCAGCGCCTCGAGATCCGCCGCCATGGCATCGTCGAGCGTCGGAAAGTTGAACGGCCTTGCCGGTCCGGCTCAGCAGCTCGGGCGACGCTCCTCGAGCGCTTCGGGATACGTGTCGGCCACGAGCAGGAAGAGACTGACATTGCGCGACGCCGCCTTGACCGCCGCAAAGTAGTCGTGCGCCTTGGCCCCGGGCCACGCGAGGGGACGGCACCCCCGAGGGACGGCATCCCGTATCGTCGAGTCCACCAACCCGCGCCGCCGGTGTGGCTCGAGCAGCCCCCAGATGCGGGCTTCGACGGCCGCCAGGTCCCGCGCCCGCGAGTCAGCCCCGGGCACGCCGGTGCGCCATCCCATGCTCGATCCGCTTGGCAGCGCCCACGCCTGGCTCCCGGCCGTCCGCTCGTAGCCCGTTCGCGTCAGCTGCTCGAGCTCGGCCAGGAGCGCGTGGTCGACGCCGGTGAAGTTGAAGCACGACTTGCCCTGCATGCGCCGGCTTCCGGGGACACGCCGTCGAGGATCGACGGTTCCACGTAGACGGGCATCAGGTAGTAGCTCACGTACCGCTTCCCGCCGGTCGGCGCCAAACCAAGTGGTCGGGTTGGGCGCAGGTTCGCGCGCCATGTCAACGGACAACACGGTCGGAGCGTCGGCCGAGACGTGCATCCGGCGGCCGTACGGCTCGAGGATCGCCCTGAGGCGCGCGGCGCCGCGAAGTCATCAGTCCGGATCCCGTCGACGATCTTCTCCGGGTTGATCATGAACCAGTCCTCGAGGACGTGGTTGTAGCACTCCCGGCACGTCGGGGCCGGCCATGCGGGTCACCGGGCCGTCGAGGTAGTCAAACGCCTCCTCGGCCACGATCGCCGCAACCTCCGCCCCGTAGCCGCCGAACCGGTTGTCCTCGTACACCACCAGGCACTTGCCCGTCTTGCGCACCGAGTCGAGCACGCTCTCCTTGTCCAGCGGCCGGAGCGTCCGGAGGTCGATCACCTCGGCGCTGATCCCGTCGTCGGCCACCCGCTCGGCGGCCTCCAGCGCGTAGTGCGCCATCAAGCCGTAGCCGATCACCGTGAGCTGCGTCCCGGCCCGCGTGACGGCGGCGCGTCCCAGCGGCACGGCGTACTCGCCGTCCGGCACCTCTCCGCGCACGGATCGGTACATCTTCTTGTGCTCGAAGAACAGGACCGGGTCGTCGTCGCGGATCGATGACCGGAGCAGGCCCTTCGCGTCGTACGGGGTGGACGGGATGACCACCTTGAGACCGGGTACGTGCGTGAAGAACGCCTCGACGGACTGGGAGTGGTAGAGCGCGCCGTGGACGCCGCCGCCGTACGGGGCGCGGACGACCATCGGGCACGAGTAGCCGTTGTTCGACCGGTAGCGCAGGCGTGCCGCCTCCGACACCAGCTGGTTGAACGCCGGGTGGATGAAGTCCGCGAACTGGATCTCCGCGACCGGCCGCAGCCCGTTGATCGCGGCGCCGATGGACGTGCCGATGATCTGCGACTCGGTCAACGGCGTGTCGATGACGCGGTCGTCCCCGAACTCCGCCCACAGCCCGTCCGTGGCCAGGAAGACGCCGCCCTTCTTCCCGACGTCCTCGCCGAGGACGATGATCGAGCCGTCGTGGCGCATCTCGTCGGCCATCCCCTCGCGGATGGCCTCGATGAACGTCTTCGCCGGCATCAGTGCTCCTCCGCGTGCCCGCCGGCCGTGCCGAAGCCCCACGGCGGCGGCGCCTCAGAGGGCCACTCCTCCGCGTAGACCCAGCGCATCGCCGTCGACGGGTCGGGGTCCGGCTGGGACTCCGCGTACTGGGTCGCGTCGTCGACGACCGCCTTGATGTCCGCCCCCAGGCGCTGCTCCACGTGGTCGGTCAGGATCCCGGCGTCGACGAGCTGCGCCCGGAACCTGGGAAGCGGATCGCGCGCCTTCTCGGACGCGAGCTCCTCCTCCGACCGGTACTTGGTCTGCTGGTCGTCGGACGAATGGGCGGTCAGCCGCGTCACCTTGGCCTCGATCAGGGTCGGCCCGCCGCCGGACCTGGCTCGATCGACCGCCTCGGTCGCCACCCGGTAGCACTCGAGCACGTCAGAGCCGTCGACGACGAGGCCCGGCATGCCGTAGCCGCCGGCGCGCGACGCCACGTCCTCGACCGCCAGCTCCTTGGCCGACGGCACGCTGATGGCATAGCCGTTGTTCTCGACCACGAACACGAACGGCAGCTTGTGGATCGCCGCGAAGTTCAGGCCCTCGTGGACGTCGCCCTGGTTCGACGACCCCTCGCCCATGAACGTCATCGCGACCTGGTCCGTGCCGCGCACCTTGGCGGCCAGCGCAATCCCGATGGCGTGCAGCAGCTGAGTCGCGACGGGCGACGACACGGAGACGAGGTTGTGCTCGCGGGATCCGTAGTGGCCGGGCATCTGCCGCCCTCCGGACGACGGGTCGTTGGCCGTGGCGTACTGGGCGGTGAGGATGTCGCGCGGGCTCATGCCGAAGGTCAGACAGGTCGCGATCGAGCGGTAGAACGGCGCCACCCAGTCGTGCTGCTTGCGGAGCGGCCAGGTGATCGCGACCTGGGCGCCCTCGTGCCCCTGGCCGCTGATCACGAACGGGATCCGGCCGGCCCGGTTCAGCACCCACATCCGCTCGTCGAGTGCGCGCGTGAGCGCGACCAGCCGGTACATCTCGATCAGCTGCTCGTCGCTCAGGCCGACGGCCTCACCGAGGTGGCTGGCGCTCCGATCGCTGACGGCCATCGCTCGGTGACTCCTGCTGGCTCGATCTGGCTAGAAGTTGATCGACCGGCCGTCGACGGCCATCGCAGCCTCACCGAGCACCTCGGCGAGCGTCGGATGGGGGTGCGTCGCGGCACCGATCTCCCATGGCGCGGCCTCCAGCGTGAAGGCGAGGGACGCCTCGGCCACGAGGTCGGTGGCGTGGGGGCCGATGAGGTGGATGCCGAGGGTCCGGTCGGTCTCCCGGTGGCCGATGATCTTGGCGAAGCCCTCGTAGTCGCCGCCGATGATGGCCTTGGCGATCGCCTGGAAGGGCACCTTGCCGACCTTGTACGGCAGGCCCTGGTCCTTGCACTGCTGCTCGGTCAGCCCGACCGACGCGATCTCGGGACGGCAGTAGGTCGCACGCGGCTGCTCGACGTAGTCGATCTCGTGGACGTCCTTCTCGCCGGCGATCGTGTGCGCCGCGACGATCCCCTCGTGGGCGGCGGTGTGGGCGAGCCACAGACCGCCGATGATGTCGCCGATCGCGTAGACGTGGGGCTCCTTGGTACGCATCCGGCCGTTGACCTTGACGATCCCGCGGTCCGTCTCGACCTTCGTGGTCTCGAGCCCGATCTCCTCGAGGTTCGCGGCCCGACCGGTGGCGACGAGCATCATCTCCGCTCGCAGCTCCTGCCCGTCCTTGCCCTCCGGCCCGACCATCATGCACACGCCGCCCTTCTCGACGGCCACGGCCGCCGGATCGAACCGGGCGTTGGTCATGACCGTGATGCCGCGCCGGGTGAAGCTCCGCTCGAGCGCCTGGCTGACGTCGCGATCCTCGAGCGGGACGATCGACGGCGCGTACTCGAGGAGCGTCACCTTCACGCCGACGTCGTGGAACATCGAGGCGAACTCGACGCCGACGGCCCCGGCGCCGACGATGACGATGTCCTTCGGCAGCTCGGTCATCCGGACGACGTCGTCGCTGGTGACGATCCGGGTCCCGTCGGGCACGAGGCCCGGCAGCGACTTGACCCGGGACCCGGTGGCCAGGATCACATCGGTCGCCTGGAGTACGCGCTCGCCGCCGACGCCCGGCGTGCCGTCTTCGGCGGGCTGCTGGACGCGCACCCGTTGCGGCCCGTCGAGCCGGCCCCGACCCGCGACCCAGGTCACCTTGTTCTTGTCGACGAGCGTCTTGAGCCCCGTCCACATCCGCTTGACGACCTGGTCGCGCCGGGCGGCCATCTGGGCGTAGTCGATCCCCGGCTCGCCCGGCAGCGTCAGCCCGTACTCGTTGGCGTGGCGGACGCGGTCGACGAAGCCGGCCGACTCGAGCAGCGCCTTGGTCGGGATGCAGCCGCGATGCAGGCAGGTCCCGCCGATCTTGTCCTCGTCGACCAGGGCGACCTTGAGACCGAGCTGCGCGGCGCGGAACGCCGCCGTGTAGCCACCGGTGCCGGCGCCGAGCACGACGAGATCGAAGTCGTTCGAGGAGCCGACGGCCATCGTTGGGAAGCCTCAGGGAGCCGCGGATCGGGCGCCGACCGGGACGTCCAGAGCCCGGTCCGGCGGGTGGGTCATCGCGGGCATCGTACGGTGGGGTCGCCGTGCCCGCAACCGACTGCGAGGCGGCGCTGTGCCACTGGCGACCGACCCAGCTGTGTCATGCCAGGCCGTCACTCCGTTCGTGACGCGACCGGCACGGGTGCTAGATTGCCGGGTCAGTGGACGGTCTGGCGCTCGCCATCGCACTCATCCTGGCCGCGTACCTGGCGGGCTCGATCCCGATGGGCGTCCTCGTGTCCCGGGCGGCCGGCGGTCCGGACCTCCGGACGGTGGGCTCGGGACGGACGGGCGGCACGAACGCCCTCCGGGTGCTGGGCCGGAAGTGGGCCCTCGTCGTCGTAATCGGCGACGTGCTCAAGGGGGCGCTTCCGGTGCTGGTTGCTCGACTCGCCGGTGCTGGACCCGCCGTGGAGGTGCTGTGCGCGCTGGCCGCGGTGCTCGGCGCGTCCTGGTCGATCTTCCTCCGCTTCCACGGCGGGCGCGGCGTGGGCACCGGTGTCGGGACGATGCTCGTCATCCAGCCCCTAGCGGTCGCGCTGGCGATGCCCGTCTTCGTCGGCGTCATCCTCGCCACGCAGTACGTCTCGCTGGGCTCGCTGGTAGGGTCGGTCGCCATGGCGAGCTGGGCGTGGCTGTCGTGGATGGCCGCGAACGGCTCGATCTCCGTCGCCTACCCCCTCTACACCGCCGGCGGCGCCGCGCTCGTCTGGCTGGCCCACGCCGACAACATCGACCGGCTGATCCACGGCACGGAGCGGAAGCTGGACCTCTCCCTGCTGGGCGGGCGACGCGGCGGCGGGCCCGTTTGAGCGGGCGTCTCCCGCCGTGACGCTCCTTCAACACCTCGACTTGCGCGCGGGACGATCACGCCGATAGCTGACGGGACCGCGCCGGCGCTGCCACCCGACGCGCAGGAGCACGGTTGCCCACATCCGGTACGGCCGCCAGCCGTCGCTGATCTCGAGCCACGTCGCGTCGTCGACGTGTCCCAGGTCGTACAGCTCGGCGACGGCCTCGCGGCTGATCTCGTCGTTGGCCGGGATCTCGTCGGCGACGCCGCATCCGCGCAGGAGAACCGCCTCGGCCGTCCACTCGCCCACGCCCGGCAGCGCGCGCAGCTCCCGGAGCGCCTGCGCGAAGGGAAGCGCACGGAGCCGTTCGGTGTCGAGGCGACCGTCGATGGCGGCCTCGGCCAGGCCGTGCAGCCAGCGGACCTTCTCGGCCGCGAGGCCCCGCACTTCGTGGAGCTCGAGGCACCCGTCGGGGCGCGGGAAGGCCGGGAACTCGACGCCGTCGAGGCGTGGCCGGTCGCCGATCTGGTCCCGTATCCGCTCCTTGATGAGGGCCAGCTGCCGCCTCGCGATCCGGTGGCCCATCACGAACGAGGTGACCGCCTCGTACGCCGAGTAGAAGCAGACCGGACGAAGGAAGCGATGCTCGTCCTGGAGCCGCCCGATCACCGGATCCCGGGCGCCGACGCCGGCCCAGCCCGTGCCGTCATGGTCGAGCGAGAGCGAGCGCATCGCCTGCCGACGGACGGCGTCGAGCAGCTCCTGCGGTGCCTCCGTGCGGCCGCGGATCAGGCCGTCCGCCTCCTGCCGGAGCTCGACGGCCGCACTGGCCGGCCAACCGGGTGCCTCGACCGGGAACGACATGATCAGGCTCTCGCCGGCCACGGCCCCGCCGCCGATCCCGGGTCCGAACCCGCCCGCGAAGTCGCGCGCGGCGGTGAGGTCGAACGGCCCCTGCGGCCGGATCTCGAACTCGAGCACGTGTTTGATGGTAGTGGCTTCGAGGGCGCCACTCCGAGAGGAAACCAGCCGGCGCCTCGCGCGGGTCGCCTCCCGGCCGCAGCCGCAGTTCCCGACCGGTCAAATGGGCGCCTCCAGTTCGGGGCACTGCAATGCCCCCCGACGGGTCGGACGCGCGCGCCTCCAGAGCGTCGCCCCCCGTGACCCGCGGAACGCCCGACCGCACGGGTCCGCGCCGCCAACGACGATCTTTGGTGTCATGGTGCGCACCGGAACCGCGCCAATGCTCCCTGACGGGCATCTGACAGGAAACGCCCGGCGGCGCGGGGGCCCGGCGGCGCGGGGGGCCCGGCGGCGGCGCGGCCGCGCGCGGCGGCGAGGCGCCCGGCGGCGAGGCGCACGGCGGTGCCGGCCCCGGGCGGAGACGCCCTGAGAATCGAACGACCCGAAGTCGGCTGACAGCCCGGGTCGTGGGTCTCTAGCTGGTTTCCCGCAGGCCCATCGTGGGCCCGCACCGAGAGGAGATCAGCCGCGCTGGCTGCGGAAGCAGTCTGAGCAGTACGGGCTTGCCGCTGGTCGGCCGGAAGGGGACCCGGCCCGCGGCCGCAGGACGAGCAGGTGGCGCTGAACATCTCGCGCGGGCCGCGGTCACGGCCACCGCCGTACCCGCCGCCACCGCCGCCGGAGCCGTAGCCGCCGCCACCGCCACCGGAGCTGTAGCCACCGGCGCTGTAGCCACCGCCCGCGCCGTAGCCGCCGTAGCCGCCACCATTGCCGCCACCGGCGCTGTCACCCCGGGTCGCCTTGCGCTGGCTCGGCACGACGCGCACCGGCGAGGCTCGGTGAAGCCACGCTGCGCGTAGAAGTCCTGCTCGGACGCAGTGAAGGTGAACTCCGGCGTCCACAGTCCGCGCAGGTAAGGGTCTTGTCGTTGTACACGGAATCGAAACTCCTCTCGGTAGCCGCGCGATCCCTCGTGGTTCTCGCGTCAGCCGTGAGAGGAGTCCGAGTCGTCGACGTGCTACGTCATCTGGTCACGAGCGCTCTCGTGACGTTTGCCGCGGCGGCATACGCGCCTTCGCCGACGGTGTACAGCCCCTTGCTGAGCGGCTCCGCGAGCGGCCCGTTTCGCGCCCAACGAAGCGAGTCCCCCACCGCGATGGTCGCCGCCCGATCCGCCACAGCAGCCACGCCGTGCCGACGAGCAGGACGGCGATCGCGACCGGCGTGTGGAAGACGAACCGCTGCGCCTTGTCGGCAGAACGCTCGTCAGGACGGCCGCCCGAGCACGACCGCGACGACCGCGGCCGCAAGGAGCAGGACCGCGCCAGGCCGGGCTGCCGGCGCAGGTCGGGGTCAACCACGGTCCGCTCCGGGCGGGATGCCGATGGGCGCGACGAGGATCCGTCCGGCCAGCGCCGCCCCGCGCCGGCTCAGGAGCCCGGTCTTCGGGCGGTGGAAGGTCACGGTCAGGTCGGCCGCGACCACGGGCTCGATGGTTTTCCGCCGGACGAGATCGACCGCGGTGGGGGTATCGACGGCGACGATCGGGATGCCGGCGGCGCGGGCGCGTCGAGTGAGCTCGACGGCGGACCGGACGGGGTCGCGGAGGACGCCGCGAATGCCCGATCCGAGCAGGGCGTCGACCACGACGGCGTGCCCTTCTCGATCCCCTGGCCGAGAATCGCCACGTCGCGTGCGACAGGGTATGGAGGCGGGTCACGCGGTGGTCGCCGTCGAGGCGGTCCCAGTTGCGCCCGGCATCCGTTCCGCTCGGGTGCGGCTCCGATGCCACGAACGCGACGACGACGTCCGCACCGGCGCGCGCAAGCCGTCGAGCTGCCACGAACCCGTCGCCGCCGTTGTTGCCGGGGCCGCACAGGATCAGAGCGGCCCCCGGCCCCAGCGCTCCTGGTCGACGGCAAGCGCGCGGACGGCGGCAGCGACGGCCGTTCCGGCGTGTTCCATCAGCCGCTGGGTCGGCATGCCGAGGGCTTCGGCGCGCCGGTCCGTGCCGCGCATGGCCTCGGCCGTGATCGGGCCGCGAGCCGCCGCGGCGGCCCATCGCCGCCGGAGCCCGCGGAGATCGAGCTCCCAGATCGCGCCGTCTTCGGCCGGTGGCGGCGGATCCGCTGACCCGGAGGCGTGAGCGGGAGATCGGGCTTAGTCGCCATGGTCGGGAGAGCGTAGCGGAGTGGTTCCGCGCCACCATCGGGCAACCGAGCGTCTCCTCGGTCGTCTGCTCAGCGACACCGTCGTATGCCGCGCCGGAAGCTCACGCGCGCTCGATTGCCTCTACACCAGCGTCGGCCGAGGCGTCCCGAACGCCCCCGGCGTCCCAAGCTTCGCGACGGGCGCGTCGTCATACCCGAGTTCCCGGAGGATTGGCGACCGCGACGTAGCCGTCCGCCTTCGTGAAAAACTGGAACGGCACGACGCTCCGATGCGCGGACATCTGGTGGCGCGGTGACGAAACCGCTCGTGATATACCCGTGGCGGGTAGCTGAGCATCGCCGGCCCAGAGTCGCGGAGGTTCGTGTCGACTGTCGAGGCCCTGCCCGGTCTTGGGCGCGTCCAGGAGCGCGACGAGGAGCCCGAGGACCGCCGTGAGACCGCCGATGTCGGCAAGCGACAGCCCGCTCTTGTCGGAGGCGCGTCCGGTGTCCCGGTGAGCGAGGCCGATCTCGCTTCCGCCTGGATCCTAGAGTCATAGCCAGGTAGCCGAGCGCCGTCGCCCTCCCGCCCGTAGCCGGTCGGCGCGACGCGAGCTCCGACGCCTGATTGGAACAGACTCCGCCGCGACAGCTTCGGCGGACTGACCACGCCGGTCCCTTGTGCCACGCACGGAACCCCTCTACCCTGCTGGTCGCCCCTTGACCTGCCCGGCGGTCCGCGTCAGATGCGCCGGGTCGACCCGCGCAGGATGAGTTCCGGCGCCTCGTCAATCATCAGGTCACGGTCGTCGTGACCATCAATTGCGTCCAGCAACAGCCTTACGGTCCGCCCCCATCCGGAAATTCGGCATGCGGACGGTGCTCAGGGGTGGATCCAGGTGCGCCGCCAGCTCGTGATCGTTGAAGGCGATGACTGACATGTCGGCTGGCACCTCCAAGCCACCCGTCCGGATGCCCGTCAGCACGCCGATGGCCCCAGCAAGCTCGCCACGAACAGCGCCGTCGGCCGGGCGGCTGGGTCCAGTCGCAGGATGGACTCCAGGGCACCCTTACCACCGGCCAGCGTTGGCGCACCGCTGACGACCCAGGAGGGGTCCACCGTCAGGCCGGCCGCAACCATCGCGGTCCGGAAGCCGTGCTCTCGTCGCCGGGCCGTATCCGTCGGCCGCCAGCCCGACGTACCCGATCCGGCGATGACCAAGACCGACCAGATGATCGATCGCGAGGAAGCTCCCCGCTCGTCGTCGACGACGACGGAGCCGTGGACGCCGGCCGTGCGCCGATTGACCAGGACGAGGGGGATGCCCGCTCGGCCAGCTGTGTCACGAGGTGGTCGTCAAGGGTCGCGAAAGCGACGATGAGGCCGTCCGACCGTCCGTTGCGAGGCGCGCATAGACTTCCTCGGTATCGCCGTCCACGCCCGCTCGCTCCAGCCCCGCCGCCTCCACGACGACGACAAGTCGACCCCGCCGCGGCGGCAGCCGCTTGGATCCTGTGCGTGACCTCGCTGAAGCCGAGGTCTTCGAGGCTCGGGATGATCAGGCCGAGGGTGTCCGTGCGGCGGGTCGGCAGCGCGCGCGCAAGCGCGTTGGGCCGGTATTGCAGGCGCTGAGAGGCGGCCAGGATCTGGTCGCGGGTCTCCGGTCGACGGCCTGGCATCGGATCGCCGCGCAGAACGCGCGACACCGTCGAAGGATCCACCTCCGCGAGCTTCGCAACGTCCCTCAGGGTCGCCACGCCGTCAGGCCGGAGCCCGGGCGGGTGCCTCGCCGATCACGCCACCCGCCACCTGGGCGTCGAGCTCCGCGTCGGTGTAGCCCAGTTCATCCCGCAGGATCGCACGGTTATCCTGGCCGAGGTGGCCGCCCAGATGACGAACGCGGCCGGCGTATCGACCAGGCGCGGGATGGCGTTCTGCACGCGCGCCGGGCCAAGGATCGGATCCTCCACGGTCGTAATTGTCTCGCGCGCGAGGTATTGCGGGTCCTCGAAGATGTCGGCGATCGAATAGATCGGGCCGATGACCGCTTCCTCCGCCTCGAATGCGGCCTGAACTTCCGCGCCGGTGTGCTTCGATATCCAGCCGCCGATCAGTCGATCCAGCTCCTTCTGGTGCTCGACCTGGCCGGTGTGATCGGCAAACCACGGTTCCCGGATCACTTCCGGATGGCCGACGAGACGCATGACTCGCTCGGCAATCGACTGCGAGCTGGCGGACAGACCCAGCCACTTGCCGTCGGAGGACTGGTAGGCATTGCGCGGCGCGGTCCATTCCGTGCTGCTGCCGGTCCGACTCTTGACATAGCCGAGCTGGTCGTACACCAGCGCTTGAGGACCCAGTGAAATAGAAAAGCGGCTCGTAGATGGCGAGATCGATCACTTGACCGGGCGCCTGGTGCTGATCGCGGTGATAGAGCGCAAACATCGCGGCGAATGTGCCGAAGAGCGAGGCGACCCCGTCACCGAGCGCGAACGGAGGAAGTGGGTGGGCCGTCCGGCTGGCCGTTGATGTGGGCGAAGCCGCTCATCGACTCCGCTACGGTGCCGAATCCCGGACGGGGCGAGTACGGCCCGGTCTGCCCGAAACCGGACGTCCGAACGATGACCAGCTTGGGGTTGAGCGCGTGGAGGACGTCTGGGCCGATTCCCAGCGCCCATTGTCCCGGGTCGGTAGCTCTCGATCAGGACGTCGGCACCGGTGACGAGTTCGCGCAGCACCTGCGCGCCTTCGGGCTTGCTGAAATCGATCGAGACGAGGCGCTTGTTGCGGCTCACAAACGCCCACCAGAGCGAGACGTCCTCCTTCTTCCAGCCGAGCGTCCGCAGCGCATCACCGCGCGGATGTTCCACCTTGATGACGTCCGCTCCAAAGTCGGCCAGCAGGGTGCCGATGACCGGCCCCGCGAACAGGACACCAGCGTCGATGACGCGTAGGCCGGCCAGCGGGCGGGAGGCGAGGGCGCCGTCACCCGGCCGGTCGTCATGGAGGTGGCGGGACGCCTGCTCAGCGGCGTACTCGGCGAACGTGCGGCGGGTCTCGATGAGCTCGCGGATCCCGTCGGGGTCTATCAGATAGACTGCCCGGCCGCCCTCGTTCGGGCCGATCGTGGGCGTCACGGGCGGCGAGACGGAGCGGACGCCGCTCGCGACGAGATCGGCGTACAGCGAGTCGAGATCGTCGACAAAGAACGCGATGTGCGCCGTCCCGGGGTTGGCGGTCGCCGGGTCGATCGGCGTCCGCTGGACGTTCCGGTAATCGAGCAACTCCAGGACCACCTCCGTGCCCGGCAGCCGCAGGACCGCTGCGTGGATGTCGGCCTCCGGATAGCCGACCAGCTCGCGGATGTAGGCCGCCTGAGGGTTCCAG
Source organism: Chloroflexota bacterium (assembly GCA_030447745.1). Classification (GTDB taxonomy): domain Bacteria; phylum Chloroflexota; class Limnocylindria; order Limnocylindrales; family CSP1-4; genus JACDAV01. The sequence continues at coordinate 60,999 of JAUJOH010000003.1, forward strand.
GCGAAGATCACATCGAAGCCGAGCGTGTTGCGGTAGAACGCGACCGAGCGATCGAGGTCTGCGACCTGAAGCCCCATGTGGTGGGCCTTGGTGATGGAAGCCATGGCGATGCAGTGCTCTCCTGTCGTCTAGAGGTCCTCGAGAAGGCCGTCGGGATCGCTGATCTGCTGCGTCGCGATCCAAGCCGGATCCACCAGCACACCCAGACCAGGCGAATCCGACAGGGGATCCATCAAGCCGTCGCGAACGACGGGCTGGGCGAGGCTGTCGTCCATGGGGTGGACACCGGTGCCAGGGACGCCCCACTCGATCGGGGCGTCCGTCTGACCGAGCCCGGCGAGGACCTGGGAATGAATGTGGGGAAACATGTGCGGCGCTACCCGGACGCCGGCCGCGACGGCCCTCCCGACGATCGGACGCAGCCTCGTGATCCCGCCGTTGGTCGTGGCATCGACGCGCAGGACATCGATGGCGTTGGCAGCCAGGAGCGCTTCCGGATGGTATGAGCCACCCTGCTCATCCCCCATCGCGACTGGTGTTTCGATCGCCGCCCGGACCTCGGCGACCATCCCGGCGTCACCGGGCGGCACGATATCCTCGAACCAGCCGAGCTCGAGGCCGTCCAACCGCCGGCCGAAAGCGATCGCGTCGACGGCTGTCTTGCTGAAGAAGTTGTTGTCGACGCCGAGCCAGGCATCGGGAAACGCCTCGCGCGCCGCGCGCAAACGCGCGATCGACCCGTCCGGCGTCGGGGCGATCGGAAGCTTGAACCGCCGCCAACCCCTGGTCCACAGTTCGGCGATCTGGTCCACAGTGGCGGCCGGCGAAATCGACGGCGGGTAGCCGACGATCCCGGTCACCGGCATCGCTACCCGCTTGCCGCCGAGGAACTCCGTCATGTTGCGACCTGCTGACTTCGCCGCGAGGTCCCAAGCCGCGACATCGACGACGGACATGGCGCGCATTCCGAGCCCGGCGGCGTGGACCGCGTTGTTGGCCCACAGCGCTCCATGGAAAGCGCCGCTGGGATCGTCCACCGAGCGCGAGACGTAGAGGGGGGCGATTGTCCGGGCCACGAGAGCGGCCAACGGGCCGTCGCGGGTGAGGCAATAGGCGAATCCGCGCAGACCGCTCTCGGAATCGATCCCCACGAGGGCAAACTCGCGGTGACGCATCACCCACGTGCCGAAGGTGATTGCAGTCTCGAGCTTATGGAGGACCGTAACGACCCGGACCGAAGTGATGCGGTCGACCTCGCCCGCCTTCGGGACGATCGTGTCCTGCCGTTTGCTCATGCTGCCAGGTACCCGTCGTCGCACATGAGCGTGTGACCAGTGACCAGGTCGCTCGCGTCGCTGGCCAGGAAAACTGCCGCGCCGATGAGTTCGCGCGGCAAGCCGAGCCGCGGCCGGAGCATCCGTGCCCTGATGAAGTCAGCGGTGAGGGATGTTCGCTGAGCGGCCATCCGGGTCAGCGGCGACTCCATCAGCGTGGGGCCGATGGCGTTCACTCGGATTCCGCGATCGCGCCACTCGAGCGCGAGTCCCCGGGTGACGCCGAGGACGCCACCCTTCGACGCGAGGTAGGCGCTCGCCCATGGGTAGCCGACGAACGATCCGATCGATCCCAGGTTGATGATGCTGCCCTTGCGCTGCGCGAGCATTTTGCGGCCGAAGGCCTGGCAGCACAGGTACGTGCCCTTGAGGTTGAGGTTGAGGATGAAGTCGAACTTCTCCTCGGGAAAGTCTTCGGCAGGCGCGCGGAAAGCGGAACCGGCCGAATTGACCAAGATGTCGACCCGCCCATAGGTGGCGACCACGTGGTCGGCGGCCGCATCGACGTCCGTCTTGTCGGTCACATCGAGGTGGAGCGTTTCGGCCGATCCACCTTGTGCGGCAATCGTCGCCTTCGTTGCCGCCGACCCGACATCGTTGATGTCCGCGATCACCACCCGCACCCCGGCCTGTCCGTAGCCGATAGCGATGGCCGCACCGAGCCCGCTCCCCCCGCCGGTCACGACTGCGACACGATCACGGAGATCGAACAGCGTGGCAAGGTAGTCGGCTGGGATCGTGAGACGGTCGTCGGTCGCTGCGTCCATCAACGGGCTCCGTCTGCCATGTCCTGAGCGGCCGTGCCGGTCACGGCGCGCACCTGTACCGCGAAAGGTCGCACCTCGCCGGGCTGGATCGGCTGACTGGCCCCCGAACGGGCCTCCTCGACACGCCCCAGGAGCCCGCAATTGGCGGGCTCCAGGCCGGTCAGGTAGAGGCCTTCGCCGAGCATCCGCCACTGCCAAAGTCGAGGCAGCTGGCGCCGATCGTAGGTGACGGCGACGCCGAGACCTCCGGTGGGTCCGTGCGCCGGATCAACCACGGCGATGGTCACGTGCGCGGGTGCGTCCGCCGGCAGATGGTGTTCAAAGACTTGGACCGCGGCGTGCGGGGCAGGGCTGTGGAACGTGGCGTGGTCCGCTTCGGCGGCCCGTGATGCTTCGTCCCACCCCTCGACCCGCTCCGCGGGCGAGACCAGCCGCGACGTCGGCGCGATGACCGGGTGCCCGAGGTTTACGTGGTACAGCAGATAGACCGGCGCCGGGGTATAGCCGCGGTTCTCGACCCGATCGTCGATCTCCACGGCCGCGGATCCGACACGAAACGTCAGGCGGCGGTGAAGGACGAGGTCCACGCCGTAGACCGAAGTCTCCCTGACCGAGCCCTTGACGACGACGGCGACGCCGAGGTCGTCTTCGATGACCGCCGCCACTACGTCGCGGGCCGGCAGATTCGAGACGCGGCCGTGCAGACCGTGGAAGGCGTCGCCGTCCCGGACTGCCGACCCGACGTTCTGCAGGCCCGCGGTGAACATCAGGCCACCATGGAACGAGCGCAACCAGACGTCGTCCCCGAAGTACGCGGGGTGGACGATGCCGGTGGGCGATTGCCAACTCAAGGGATACCCCGCGAACCAGGCCGGGCCGATGTCCAGTCCGCGGTCCAAGAGGACTAGCGCATGGATCCCGCCGGCGACTCGGACGTCCACGGCACGGACACCGTCCTCCGACCCGTCGGCGAGACGGATCGCGCGCGCACTGGCGACCTGCGACGTGTCGCCCAACTCTGGCCGTCGGGGGGCCCCGAGCGTCACGTCGCGGCGAGCCACGGTGGCGTGGTGTACGCGTCCCATGCCGCTCCCTTGCCGGCATCAATTGGGATGGCGGTCCCCGTGATCCCCGTGGCCAGCGGCGAGACGAGGAACGCGATCATTGCCGCGATGTCGCGCGGGACCAGGACGCGTCCAAGCGGGTGTTTCGCCGCGTACGAGGCAAGCACGGCCGCACCGTCTGGGAGCGTCTCGAGTCGACCCTCGAGGAGCGGCGTGAGCGTCACGCTCGGGCAGACCGCGTTGACGGTGATGCCTTCCCTGGCGACATCGAGCGCGGCCGCGCGTGCGAGGTTCAGCAGGGCGCCCTTGGACGTGCAGTACGACGCCATGCCTGGTTCGGCCTGCAGTCCGTCGAGGCTCGACAGCACGATGATCGCGCCATGACCCCGTCGGCGCATCTGCGGGATCGCTTCGCGGATCGCGAGGAACGACCCGCGGACGTTGACCGCCATGACCCGGTCGAAGTGGTCGACGCTCGTGGCGTCGATGGGCTGGTAATCGCCGAGGATCCCAGCGCACGCGACCACGACATCGAGGTCGCCGAGCTCCGCGCCGGCGGTCTTGAACGCTCGTTGCACGTCCACCTCTGAGGCCGCGTCACCGGCGATAGCCACCGACTTGCGGCCGATAGCTCGGATCCGATCGGCCGCGGCCTTGGCAGCTGCCGCGTTGATGTCGAAGACGGCCACGTCGGCGCCCAGATCGGCGATGGTCAATGCGGTCTCGAGACCAATCCCGGAACCGCCACCGGTTACGAGGCCGGCTGAGCCCCGGAGGTCCAGACCGGGGAACATGGTCCGCGACGCGCTCACCCGATCCTCCCAGGGACCAGCGCCTGGCCGGGCCGACCGAGGTCCAGCCGCCACAGCGCTCCGCCAAATGACGCGTCCGCGCTGTCGGCTGGTGTCCCCGAGTCGGTCAGGTAGAGGACCTCGCCGTCGAACGCGCAGTTCGTCGGTCCACCCCCGATCGGGATGAAGTCCTCGACCACGCCGCCCGCGGACAGCACGTGGATGCCCTTGCCGACGATGTCCGTCACGTACAGGCGCCCATCTAGGCCGATCTTGATGCCGTCGAGGATGGGGGTCTGGCCGGGCAATCGGCCCCAGTCCTCGATCGTGCCATCCGGCCTGCGACGGCGGACGTGACCGGTGTACGACTCGTCCCAGACGATCGTTCCGTCGTCGTAGACAGCGATGCCGTTCGGAAACACGGGCGTCTCGAAGGCGACGATGACGTGTCCCTGGCCGGACGGTTCCAGGCCGTAGATATAGCTCGGCTGGGGCGCCTTTGGGTCGTACGCCCCCGGGTCCGTGAAGAGCAGCCAGCCGTCGGGGCCGAAGACGAGGTCGTTCGGCCCGTTAAGCGCGATCCCCTCGATCTCGGTCGCGATGATCTCGGCGCGCGCGCCCTCGCGGTCGACCCGCTGGATGGATGCGCTCGTCATCTCGGCCGCGCGCCACGGGCCGACGGTGCCTCCGTTCTGACACACGTAAACTGCGCCGTCAGAACCGAGCACGGACGAGTTCGGGGCGCCGGCGGTGTAGGCGTACCGCTCCACGCCGTCGGGGCTCCAGACCGTGAGCTGGCTCCGGTAGCTCTCGACGAACACGACCCGCCCGTCCGGAAGGACGGCGGGTCCCTCCGGCCAGCCGAGCCCGTCCGTGAGCTGTTCGCTCCGCATGTCGCCTCCTGTCTGCTGGCTACCGCACGGCGCCGGACGTGATGCCTCGCACGATGTAGCGCTGGATGAACAGGGAGAACAAGAAGATCGGAATGACCGTCACGATGCCCACGGTCGCGGCGATGTTCCAGTCGATGGGTCGCTGCGCGCTGACAAGTGTGGCCGCGCCGAGGGTCACGGTCTGCAGGCCCCGCGAGTTCACCACGTAAAGGGCGACCAGGAACTCGTTCCAGATGAAAATAGCCCCGAAGATCGCGGCCACGATCATCCCCGGCCGTGCCAGCGGCAGCAGGACACGCCAAAGGACTTCGACGCGGCCGCAGCCGTCCACGAGTGCAGCGTCGTCGATCTCCCTCGGTATCTCGTCGAAGAACCCGATCATGATCCAGACGATGAGCGGGAGGGTGAACGCCACGTAGGGCAGGATCAGCCCCGGATAGCTGTTGCCGAGGCCCACACTCCGGACCATCAGGAAGATCGGGATGGCGACCGCGACCGGAGGCATGAACCGGAAGCTGAGGATCGTCGATGCCCAGGTGTTGCTGCCGCGGAACCGGAGCCGGGAAAAGGCGTATGCCGCGGGGACCGCGATCACGAGCGAGATGATCGTCGCGGTGCCCACGACGATCGCGGAGTTGAGCGCAAACCCGAGCATTCCCTGCGACTGGATCACCTCGCTGTAGTTTCGGGCCACGACCTCCCAATCGAAGTCCAAGCTGGGCGGAACCTCGGCAAGGATCTGAATCCGTCGTTTGCCCGACAGGACGAGGAGGTAGATGAACGGCGCGAACCCGAGAATCGCGATGACCGCGAGCAGCACGTAGGCCGCGCCGCGCTCCAATCGGCGGATCACGGCGCGTCCGTCCGTCGGACCGCGATGCGTCGCAGGAGGACCGTCGTGGCGACGATCAACATGATGACCATCACGTACGCGGTCGCCGCGGCGTACCCGTAGTTCTGGAACTGGAAGCCGTTCTGGAAAGCGAGGAAGCTCAGCGTCGTGGTCGCGCGCGCCGGTCCGCCATACGAGAGCCCGTAGACCAGGTCGAACGACCGGAATGCGTCGATGGCACGGAAGATCGCCGCGAATGTGATGGCCGGCATGAGCAACGGGAGCGTGATGCGCGACAGCATGCCGAGCCGCCCCGCACCGTCGACCTGCGCTGCCTCGAACACGTCACGCGGCAGCACCTGGAGTCGGGCAAAGACGATGAGGAAGACGAATGGCGTCCATTGCCAGACATCCACCAGGATGAGCGTCCGGATCGCCCACTCCGTGGAGCCCAGCCAGTTCGGCGGGTCGACGCCCACGAGTTCCATTCCCCAGTTGACGATCCCCCAATCCGGGTTCAGCAGCGCCCGCCACATGACGCCCACGACGATCGGGGTGAGCAGCATCGGCAGGATCAGCGCGCCGCGCACGAACCATGAGCCACGCAGGTGCAGGTTGAAGAACAGGGCAAGGGCCGTGCCGAGGATCACCTGGATGCTCACGGCGGCGCCCACCATCACAGCGGTGTTGAACGTCGCGTTCCAGAAGAACTCGTCCGACAGCAGCTCCGCGTAGTTCCCGAGCCCGATGAACGATCCGGTCGAGTCGGCGGCACGCAGGTCCGTGAATGAGATGTACAGGCTATACAGCAGCGGGAACAGCGAGAACGCGATCAGATAGAGCACGCACGGCCCTAGGAGGAGTGCGACGTCCCGTTCCGGAACGAGCCGGCGCGCGGCCACCGGAGTGGTCGGGCCCGCCGGCGCAGTCGTCTGCGGGACCGCACCAGCCATCGCGGCGCAACGACCTAGGCAGGATCAGGCTAGCGCGCCGGCCTTGCGAAGGATCGCCTCCCATTGCCTCTGGACGTTGGCGCACGCGCTGGCTGCATCCTGATCCCCGATCAACGCCTTGTTGAATTCGACGTTCATCACGTCGTTCATCGCGAAGAAGTCGTTGAGGATGGTCGTCTCGATGGGCTGCGCGTTTGCGTTCGCCTCACCGGCCACGGGAAGGTACGGGAACTTGGCGACGAGCTCGGGATCGTTGAACGTGGAGTCCCGGCTGGCGTCGATCTGGTACGCCTCCACGAAATACTTGTTCATCTCCTTGCTGGTGATCCAGGTAAGGGCACGCCAGGCTGCCGGCTTGACCGCGGGATCGACGTTCTTCGGGATCCCGACCCCCCAGCCGCCAAGGATTGCGCGGGGAGTCTGCCCGGGGCCGGCTGGGACCGGCGTCACGTCCGTTGTTTCGGCGACCAGCGAGGTCTCCGGGTTGAACACAGGCCCGGCGATCGTGGACCAGAAGATCATCTGCGCGATCTTGCCCGTCGAGAACGCGTCGACGTTCTCCGCGAAACCGTACGTGGTGACGTTCTCGGGCGCGAACGGTAGGACGTCGATGAGCATCTGGAGGGCGCCGACGGCCTCCGGGCTGTTGAGGTTCGGCTTGAAGTCTTTGGTCGTCGGGCTGCCGGTCATGAGCTGCCCACCCGTCGTGATGAAGCGCGTGTACCAGTCGACGGTCGCCAGCGAGAAATCGTTCGCGCCGATGAAGCTGCAACCGGCGACCTCATCCGTGTGGAGCTTCTCGGCGGCAGCTCTGAACTCGTCCCACGTCTTGGCTGGCTGGAGACCCGCGGCGTCGAACAGGTCCTTGCGGTAGAAGTAGACCACCGAGCCGCTGTGCAGGCCGGGGATACCGTACACGTCCGACCCGGCACCCAACTTCTGATTTTCCAGGTCGTAGATCCCGACGTTCTTCAGGTTGCTGTCGGCGAAGTCCTCAAAGTCCCAGTTCGGGTCGGTCTCAGCCGGGTCCTCGATGTACGCGTTGAGCTGCTCGAAGTAGCCGCCGCCCACCTGCTGTGTCGTGAGGAAGCCCAGATAGTTGATGAGTTCGAACTCCGCCTCCGGGGCCTTGAGCACCTGGAGGGTCTTTTCGATGAGTGGCCCGAGCGCCGGCGAGGTGATCTCGAGATCGATGCCGGTCTCTTCCTTGAGCTGGCCGACCTTGTCACCGAGGGCGCGGTGGTCGTTCTCGTCCCCGGTCATGAGGATGCGGATCTTCGTTCCCGCGTACTTCATCGGGTCGTACGCGCCGCCCGCGCCGCTTGCGGCGGAGCTCGCCCCGACGCCCTGGCTGGCGGCGACCGACCGAGAGGGGCTGGAGTTTGCGCCGCCGCACGCCGCGATCACCGCCGCAATCACGCCACCGGAGAGGCCGAGCATCGTGGCACGTTGCACGAATTGCCGTCGGGTCATTCGTCCGACGAGAACATCGGAGATCGCCTGTGCCGCCAAGTCGTCACGATCGGCACGCTGCTGATCCACGATCGCTTCCTCCTTCAGTGACCCGGACACAGTTCCGGCACAGGACCGCGGCAACGGTTCCGGCCGACGATACGCCGCTCCATCAGTAGTGTCAACAATCGGTTGTCCAATCCTCTTCGCACGGGATCCACCGCGTTTCGCGAACGCGGACGACCACCGTGCCGTTCTGATCGCGTCCCTCGATGACGCGGTTCACGAGACCCCCGCCACCGTCGGCATCGGGGGTCGCGGACTCCACGAGGGACCGAGCCGTCAGCGTGGCCCCGGCCACGACGGTCGCCGTGAGCGCGATGCGTGCCCATCCGACGGGCACCGCACGTGCGGCATCTCGAGGGTGACACACAGCCGGTTCCGCCAGTCCGATCACGACAGCCGCGGTCAGCGCGCCAAGGACCAGCGTCTGGCCGAACGGCCCTGCCGCCGCCCGGTGTGCATCGCCGTGGACATCGCTCGCGTTGTCCGTGAGCCAGGCGAACAGCGGGTGCTCATCGGCCCCGATCGTGCGACCGCCGGGATGCTCGATCACGCCGCCCGGTGTCGCGTCCTCCAGCCACCATCCCCGTTGTCCGCGGGGTCCCATCACAGCTTGGCCAGGATTCCGGCCGGGTCCTCGTGCGGCTGGCTCCGAACCCAATCCGCGTCGACCAAGCGCCCGAACCCGGGCACCTCCGGCAATGCGCCCATCCGACCACCCGGGTCGATGCCCGGCTGAAGGAGTGGGTCGTCCATCGGGTGCACCCCGCTGAACGGAATCCCCCATTCGATCGGGACGTCCGTGTGCCCGAGGCCGGCGAGGACCTGACTGTGCACGTGCGGGAACATGTGGGGCGCGAAGGCCAGGTCCGCAGCGAGGATCTCGTCGATCACTCGTCGGCCGCCGGTGACGCCACCCATGCACGTGAGATCAACGCGGATCACGTCGGCGGAGCCGGCCGCGATGAGCGCCGCTGGGTAGTAGCTCCCGCCCTGTTCGTCGCCCATGGCGATCGGCACGTCGATGCGATCGCGCAACCGCCGCAGCTGGGCCGCGTCGCCTGGCGGAAACACATCCTCGAACCAACCGAGGCCGACATCCCGGATCGACTCGATGAATGACGCGGCCGTATCCACGTCTTCGTACACCCAAGCGGCGTCCATCCCGAGCCAGGCATCGGGAGCAGCCGTCCGCGCGGCGCGCAGGCGACCGGCGGATCGATCTTGGGTGGCGGCGATGGGGGCTTTGAAGCGGCGCCATCCGGCCGCGTACAACTCCATAGTCTGGGCGCCCGTTTCCTCAGGCCCCATCGTTCCGGGCGGGTAGCCGATGATCGCGGTAGCCGGCATCGCCGCGTTGCGCCCGCCCAGCAGATCGGCGATGGAGCGATCCGCGTGACGGGCGGCCGCATCCCAGCAGGCGAGGTCAACGATGGAGAGCGCTCGGAGCCCGATGCCCGCGGCATGTGAGGCAAGGCTCCGCCGCCACGCGATCCTGAAGGTGCGCTCGCGGTCGCCGATGGCGGTGCCGACATAGACCCGGGCGATCGTCTTCCGGATCTGCTCGGCGACCGCGCCGTCCCGTGTCAGCGTATAGCTGTAGCCATCAACGTCACCGTCCGTGCGGACGCGGACCAGCGCGAACTCGCGCGTATGCATGACCCATTCGCCGAAGATGACGGGCGCAGGCAGCTGCGCCTGGATCGTCATGACGTCGACCGCCGTAATCGTCGTCATCGATCCGCACCGGCGCTGGTCGCCCAGGCGCCGAGAGCCATGAAGCCACCGTCGACGTTGAGCGCCTCCCCGGTGATGAACGACGCGGCGTCGCTGGCCAAGAAGACCGCGGCCGCACCTATGTCGGCCGGCGTGCCTATCCGACCAATCGGGTGGGCGGCGCCGTAGCGGCGCACGTTCTCGTCCTCGTCACCGCCCTCCGCCCTGGCCAAGGCGCGGACCATCGCCGAGTCGATGGTGCCGGGGCAGATGGCCACAACACGGATGCCTTCCCGAGCGTGGTCCATTGCCATCGCCCGGGTCAGCGACAGAACGCCGCCCTTGCTCGCCGCGTACGCGGCCACGCGGGGCATCGACTGGAGGCCTTGCACGCTCGCCATGTTTACGATCGTGCCGCCGCCCACAGCGCGCATGTGCGGCAGGGCGGAACGTGACATCAGAAACATGCCCTTGAGGTTGACGTCCAGGACGCGGTCCCAGATCGCCTCGCTGATCTCGTCCACGGCTCCGTACCACTCCAGCGGGAAGATGCCGGCGTTATTGACCAGGACGTCCAATCGGCCGAACGCGGCGACCGTCTCGGCAACCATCCGTCCCGCGTCGGCCGCTACGGACACGTCCCCGGCCGTCGCGATCACGCGCGCCGCAGACCAGCCCCGTTTCGCCGCGCCATGTCCTGCCTGGGCGGCAGCGTCGGTAAGCTCCGCGACCGTCGTCGTCGCGGCCTCGGCGTCGATGTCCGCGACGCCGACCGAGGCGCCGGCGGTGGCGAAGGCATGGGCGATGCCCTTGCCGATCCCCAGCGCGGCGCCCGTGACGAGGACCACGCGACCACGGAAGTCACCCGGCGGATGGCCAGTTCGGGTGATGTCCACCATCAAATCCCTTGATCGCGGAGGCCGGTTGAGGTTCGATGCTGGATCGCTGACAATCGATTGTCAAGCCAGTCCGCCAGACCGAGTAGCATCCAAGAAGATGCGTGACGTCCCGGACCTGCACCGGTCGGACGGATGCTGGATCGGCTCGGACTCACTGGCGCGGATCTCGCGGAGGCGCTTGAGGCCACCGGCCGGGCAAATCCGGGTCGCCTACCAGCGTGACGAAACCGTGATCACGTGCGAGCGCACGGTCCTCGTCTACAGCCGCGTCGCGCGCTCCACAGCCCCGCTCTGACTCATGTCGCGCCCTCCGCGCGGCACGCGCCCGCTCCCGCCGGTTGACAGCCGTGCAATGCCGCCGTGTTGCGCGGTCGGCACACCACGACGGCCAGACCGCGGCCCTTGGCTGTGATCCGGGCCGCCGGGTACAGGACCGTTGGCGGTTGCGGTGCGTCAACGGGTCGGCAACCGAGAGCGTCGGAGGTCGACAGGATCCCGCTCGATCAGCCCCTCCGCTGCCATCGCGGCGAGCGCCAGGTCGACCGCGGCCGCGTCGTGCTCGCCGACCGGTCCGCCCATGTCGACCCACCCGTCACCGTGCGCGTCGCGAAGCCGGTCCAGCAGCCGGCCCCGGAGCCAGCGCGAGGTCGACGGGAACCGTGGCGCGGACGCCGCGCCCGATGACCGCGGGGCACGCGTCGACGCCGTCCGCGAAGGGACGTGGCCCTCCCCTGCCTCGGCGGCGAACCGGCACCACGCGCGGACCGGGCACGCACCGCAGTCCGGACGTGTCGCCCGGCAGACGGTCGCTCCGAGATCCATGAGCGCATGCGTCCAGTCGGCCGGGCGCTCCGCGGAGACCGCGTCATCGGCAGCCGCCTGAAGCGGGCGCGGTGCAACACCCGATGAACCACGCACGATCCGCGACAGGACGCGGCGCACGTTCGTGTCGACCGCCCCGACCGCCTGTGCGAACGCGAGGGCCGCCACGGCACGCGCCGTGTAGGGCCCGACGCCGGGCAGGGCCGCGAGCGCCGCGACCTCGGACGGTACGACGCCGCCGTGGCGCTCCACGATCGTCCGCGCCGCGCGCCACAGGTTGAGTGCCCGCCGGTTGTAGCCCAGCCCGCGCCACTCCCGCAGGACCTCGGCCGGCGTGGCCGCCGCGAGTGCGGCAACGGTCGGGAACCGGCCCAGGAAGGAGACCCACCGCTCCGCGACGCGCGCGACCTGTGTCTGCTGCGCCATCGCCTCCGAGACGAGGATCGCGTACGGGTCGCGGATCCCGCGAAACGGCAGCGTCCGGCCCTGGGCGTCGTACCAGTCGAGGATCGCGGAGGCTGCCTCCGGTGGCATGACCGGCCGGTCGCCGACGGGTGGCGGTCGCACGTTCGCACGATATCGGAACACCGCGAACCTCCGACGGCTGGCTGAGGTCCGAGCTGCGCTGCGCCGATCAGGCGCCAGCCCGGGCCGGCGCCTCCGACTGCTCGAGCGTCCGGGTCCGGTTCACCACTGCCGCGAGCGCCTCGATGAACCGCGGGTGCACGTTGAGCGACACGACCCGGGTGAAGTGGAGACCCGCCGCCTCGGCCTGTTCGCGGGCTCCGACGTCGACGTCGTAGAGGATCTCCAGGTGATCCGCCAGGAACTGGATCGGCGCCACCACCACGCTCCGATGACCCGCGGCCGCGAGCCGCGGCATCAGGTCGGCGAAGTCCGGCTTCATCCACTCGCCCGGCTCGTGACCGGCGCTCTGCCAGCAGAACGTCCAGCGATCGCGGGGCAGCTCGGCGCGCTCGGCGATGTCGCTGGCGGTCGTCTCGAGCTGCTCCAGGTAGTCCGGCTCCTGCTCCGCGACGCGCCGCGGCAGGCTGTGCGCGGTCAGGAGGACCGGCGCCACCTCACGCTCGTCCGCGCCGAGGGACGCGATCGCGTCGCGCAGCCGGTCGGCGAGCGCGTCGAGGAAGGCCGGCTCGCGGTGCCACGCCCCGGCGACGCTGACCGCCGGCGCGTTGCCGCCCAGCTCTGTCCGCGCAGCGTCGAGCGCGCGGGCGTAGCCGCCCATCAGCAGCGGCGAGAACTGCGGCGACAGCACGATCGCAACGACCTGATCGACGCCCGCCGCGGCGAGGTCCGCCAGCTGCTCGGCGATCGTCGGCGACGAGAAGCGCATCGCGGCCCGGACCATCGCCGCGTCGCCGAGCCGCCGCTCGAGCGCCGCTGCCTGGTCCCGGGTGATCGCGACGAGCGGCGACCCCCCGATCACTGCGTACCGGCGGCGAAACTCCTCGACGAGCTCCGGCTCCGGCTGCCGACCGCCGCGAACGGCGGCCATGTACCGCGCGACGTCGTCGAGCGACGACGGCGACCCGTAGGTCATGAGCAGCACGCCGTACGGGCGGTCAGGCATGGGCGGGAACCTCTTCGGCGACCGTCGCGCGCGCGGCCGCGCTTCGGTCGTGGACATGGCGGGCGACGTCGCGCAGCACGGTCGGGTCCGCGTCGCGCGGTGCCGCCTCGCCCAGGTTGAAGACGTGACCGGATCCGTCGGCCGCCGCGAGCACCTCGTCCGCGCCGCGCCGCGCCAACGCGGAACCGGCGAGGACGAGCGCCGGATCGAGGTTCCCCTGCACCGGGCGTGCGGCGCCCAGCGTCCGGCGGGCGGCGGCGATGTCCTGGCGGGAATCGACGCCGACCACCGTCCCGCCCGCCGAAGCGACCTCGTCGAGCAGGAGCGAGGAACGGGCGACGTGGTGGATGGTCGGCACGGCCACGGCGTCAAGGATCCGGCGGGCATACGGAGCGACGAAGCCAACGTACTCCGCCGCCGTCAGCGACCCCGCCCACGTGTCGAAGCACTGGATGACCTGCGCGCCCGCTTCTTCCTGCGCCCGGACGTACGCGACGGTCGACGCCGTCAGCCGCTCGAGCAGGTCGTGCCACGTCGCCGGGTCCGCGTGCATCAGTGCGCGGGCGTGGAGCTGGTCCCGGCTCGGCGCACCCTCGACGAGATAGGCCGCCAGCGTGAACGGCCCGCCGGCGATCCCGATCACGGCGGCGCGCCCCGCCAGCTCGGCCCGGACGCGCCGGATCGCCTCGACGACGAAGCCGAGATCCGCCTCCGGGTCGACCGGCCGGAGCGCCTGCACGTCAGCAAGCGAGCGGACGGGGCGCCGGATGACCGGTCCATCGGAGGTCAGCTCGACGTCGACGCCCATCGCCCCGACCAGCAGCATGATGTCCGCGTACAGCACCGCGCCGTCCACGCCGAGCGCATCGACCGGGCCGACCGTCACCTCCGCACACAGCTCCGGCGTCCTGGAGATCTCCATCACCGAGTGCCGCTCCCGCATCGCGAGATAGCCGGGCAGCCGACCGCCCGCCTGGCGCATGATCCAGAGCGGCGTGGCGTCGACCGGCTCGCCTCGGCAGGCCGCCAGCAGCCGCTCCGCTCCAGTCACGCCCTCGCCTCGACCGCGGCGTGCTCATGGACGAGATCAACCAGGCGACGGAGACGATCCGGATCGGTCGCCGGGAGCACGCCGTGGCCGAGGTTGAAGACGTGGCCGGGCCGCCCGCCTGCGCGCTCGAGCACCCACCGCGCCTGCGCCTCGATCTCGGCCCAGCCGCCGAGCAGGACGCTCGGGTCGAGGTTGCCCTGGACGGCGCGATCGCCGACGACCTGCCACGCGTCCCGAAGGTCGACGCGCCAGTCCAGCCCGATGACGTCACCGCCGGCGTCCGTGATCAGCGGCAGGAGCCCCGCGCCACCGGTCCCGAAGTGGACCGTCGGCACGCCCAGCGGCGCGAGCGCCTCGAACAGCCGGCGCATGCGCGGTGCGACGTGGCGGGCGTAGTCGAACGGGCCCAGGACGCCGATCCACGAGTCGAACAGCTGGACGACCTGGACGCCGGCCTGGACCTGCGCGCGGAGGTACGAGACCGACATGTCGACGAGGGCGTCGAGCAGCGATCCGGCGACCTCCGGCTCCGCGTGCAGAAGGCGTTTGAGCGCGCCGGCGTCGCGCGAGCCGCGACCCTCGACGAGGTACGAGGCCAGCGTGAAGGGCGCCCCGGCGAACCCGATCAGCGGCACGTCGAGCTCGCGGCGGAGGAGCCGGACCGCCTCGAGCAGCCCCGCCGCGGACGCTTCCGGGTCGAAGCCGCGCAGCGCCGCAACGTCCGCCGCCGTCCGAACTGGACGGGCGATCACCGGACCGGTCCCGTCGACGATCTCCACGTCCACGCCGATCCCGGGCAGCGGGGTCGTGATGTCGGCGAAGAGGATGGCCGCGTCGACGCCCAGCCGCCGGACGGGCTGGCTGGTCACCTCGGCGCACAGGGCAGCGTCGCGCACGATGTCGGCCAGCGTGGCCCGCTCGCGGATCGCCCGGTACTCCGGGAGCGACCGGCCGGCCTGGCGCATGAACCAGACCGGTGTGGCGTCGACCGGCTGGCGGCGGCAGGCCCGGAGCAGTCGGTCGTTCATGCGGCGAACGCCTCGCGGGCGGCGGCGAGCACGAGGTCGATCTCCGCGTCGCCGTGGGCGAACCCCGGGAACCATGCCTCGAACTGCGATGGCGGCAGCAGGATGCCGCGGTCGAGCATGGCGCCAAAGAACCGGGCGTAGGCATCCCGATCGCTCGCCATGGCCTCGGAACCGTCCGTCGGCACGCCGGCCCGGAAGAAGAGCGTCAGGAGCGGTCGGCAGCGCCCGATCGCGACCGTGCATCCGGCGGCTGCCGCGCCTTCCGCCAGTCCGGCGGCCAGCCGCGCGACACGATCCTCCAGCTCGGCGTACCGCTCCGCCCCGAGCTCGCCGAGCGTCGCGACGCCGGCCGCCATGGCCAGCGGGTGGCCGCTCAGCGTCCCGGCCTGGTAGACCGGCCCGAGCGGCGCGACCAGGTCCATCAGGTCGCGGCGGCCGCCGTAGGCGCCGATCGGCATTCCGCCACCGATCACCTTGCCGAGCGTCGTCAGATCCGGGACGACGCCGAAGCGGCCCTGGGCGCCACCGCGTCCCAGCCGGAAACCGGTGATCACCTCGTCGAAGATCAGGAGCGCGCCGGCGGCCTGCGTGACGCGGCGCAGGTGGTCGAGGAAGCCCGCCGCCGGTGCGATGACGCCGGCGTTCGCGATGACGGGTTCGACGACGACCGCTGCGATCCGGTCGCGGTGTGCCGCGAACGCCTCGTCGACGGCCTCAGGGTCGTTGAAGGGCAGCACGACGGTTCGCTCGGCCACCGTCGCCGGCACGCCGGCGCTGCCCGGGATCCCGAGCGTGGCGACGCCTGAGCCGGCCTCCACGAGGAGGCTGTCGGAGTGACCGTGGTACGTCCCGGAGAACTTGACGATCAGCTCTCGCCCGGTCGCGGCCCGCGCGAGACGGACGGCGCTCATGACGGCCTCCGTCCCGGACGAGGTGAAGCGCAGCCACTCGATCGAGGGCATCGCCTCGACGATCGCCTCGCCGAGCTCGACCTCCCGCGGGTGCGTGGCGCCCAGCGCGAAGCCGTCGAGCGCGGCCCCGCGGACAGCCTCGACGACCGCTGGGTGGGCGTGCCCGAGGATCGCCGCTCCCCACGAGCCGATCAGGTCGAGGTACCGGTTCCCGTCGGCGTCCCGGACCCATGGCCCCTCGCCCGCGGCGAGCACGACCGGCGGCCGGCCGACCGAGCGGAACGCCCGAACCGGGCTGTTGACGCCGCCCGGGAACAGCGCCGCGGCGCGTTCCCGCAGGCCCTCCTGGCTGCCGGCCGCCGCGCGAGTGGCGGTCACGCGCGCACGCCGAGGAGCGCCCCGAACTGCTCGAGCGACCGCCGGACGCCCAGCAGGATCGGGGTGTCGCGGACCGTCGACCGGCGCGACTCCGTGGCCCGGAGCTCGCGGACCAGCTCGCCGAACGCCGGCAGGTCGTCCGTCTCGTAGGCGACGATGAAGTCCTGATCGTCGAGCCCGAACGAGTACGCGAGCGCCTGCCGCACGGACGGATAGCCGCGCCCGACCCGCATGTGCTCGTTCATCACCCCCTGCCGCGCCTCTCGCGACAGCAGGTACCACTCGGATGCCTTGGTGAACGGGTAGACGACCAGGTAGCGACCGGGGTTCTCGCCGGTCAGCCCCTGCTCCTGCTCCGTCGGCTTGACGACGTACTGCGAGGGACCGGTCCGGCCCAGGAAGGAGTGGGCAACCGTCATCCACCGCCCGAGCCCCGACGCCAGCAGCCGCGCGGCCGACTGCTCGAGCGCGTCGACCGACTCGCCCGTCCGCCACAGCACGAGGTCGACACCTGGCTCCAGCCCGACGGAGGTGAAGACGAGGCTGGCTACTCCAACGTCGGCCGACGCACGCTCGGCGTCGCACAACGCCGCGAGCTCCGCCGCGCGGTCAGCCGCGGCGCGACGCCGCCATTCGGGCGCCACCGCGAGGGCCAGCACGTGGACGAAGCGCCCGCCTGAGGTGTCCGTCATCGGGCCTCGTCCCGGAGCCAGGACGCGAGATCCGCGGCGGCGTACGTGATCACGATCCCGGCCCCCGCCCGGACGATCCCGGTCACCGACTCGAGCATGGCGCGACGCCCGTCGAGCCAGCCGCGCTCCGCGGCCGCCACCAGCATCGCGAACTCGCCGGACACCTGGTAGGCAGCGATCGGCAGGTCGTAGCGCTCTCGGGCGGCGGCAACCAGGTCGAGCTGCGGCATGGCGGGCTTGATGAGGATGATGTCAGCGCCCTCGGCGACGTCGAGGGCGACCTCCCGCCGCGACTCGCGGCCATTGGCCGGGTCCATCTGGTAGCCGCGCCGGTCCCCGAACGCGGGCGTGCTGTCCGCCGCCTCGCGGAACGGCCCGTAGAACGCCGACGCGGCTTTCGCGGCGTACGCCATGATCGCCGTCTCGGTGAAGCCCGCCTGGTCGAGCCCATCCCGGATCGCGGCGACCTGGCCGTCCATCATCGCGCTCGGAGCGACGACGTCCGCCCCGGCCGCGGCCTGAGCCACGGCGGTCCTGGCGAGCAACTCCAGGGCCGCGTCGTTGGCGACGCGCCCGTCGCCCGTGAGCGGACCGCAGTGGCCGTGACTCGTGTACTCGCACAGGCACGTGTCCGCGATCAGCGCCAGCGGCAAGTCGCGGTCCCGGAGCCGCCGGAGCGCCTGCTGGACGATCCCCTCCGCGATCCACGCGCCGCTCCCCTCTTCGTCCTTGCTCGCGGGCAGCCCGAACAGGATGACGCCGCCGACCCCGAGCTCGGCGAGGCGCTCGGCGTCACGGACCGCCTCGTCCGCGGACACCCGGTCGTGACCGGGAAGCGAGGCGATCGGGTCGCGGACGCCCGTTCCGGGCCGCACGAAGATCGGCGCCACGAACATCTCGGGGTCCAGGCGCGTCTCGCGCACGAGGCGCCGGATGGCCTCGCTCCGACGAAGCCGGCGCGGACGGTCGCGCGGGACGGGCGCAGTGTGGGTGTTGGCGTCCGGGCGGGCGGCGACGATCATCGGGTCTCTCCGAGCGGGGCGGCGCGCAGGAGGCGGCCGGCCAGGGTGGCAAGCGCGTCGGTCGACTGCGTGGCGGCCTCGCCGAGCAGCCGGAACCCTGCCGCACGCGCCTCACGGGCGGTCTCCGGGCCGATGCAGATGGCGGGGATCGCGAGCACCTCCGCGCGGCGGTCCGCAGCGAGCGTCAGGATGCCCCGGACCGCCGATGCGCTGGCGAACAGCACGGCATCCGGCGACGGACCGTCGAGCGCGCGCTCGAGAGCGGACCGCGAGGCGGCGGGCGCCTCGAGCGTCCGGTAGGCGACGGCCTCCCGCACCTCGCAGCCCCGGCGCCGGAGCTCCGCCGGCAGCAGCGGATCGGCAAGCGAGCCACGCAGGAGCAGGATCCGCTCGCCGGGCGCGACCGGCAGCTCGACGCCGATCGCCGTGCCGGTCGCCGTTCGCGGCTGCCACACGTCCGTGATGCCGGCTGCCGCGAGCTCCCGCGCCGTCGCGCCGGCCACGGCCGCCCAGCGGACCGTCGTGAGGTCGACGCCCAGGCGTCGCGCCGCCGCGGCGACGCTCGTGGCACCGTTCGGGCTCGTCACGACGGCCCAATCGGACGCCGCCAGGCGGAGCAGCGCGTCGTCGAGCGCGGCCCCCGCCTCGACCGGCTCGACCGCGATCGCCGGCACCTCGATCGGCTCGAGGTCCTCCTCGCGGAGACGCTCGGCCAGTCGCTCTGCCTGATCCACGGGCCGCGTCACGAGGATCCGCGGCCGGCTCGCCCGGGCCACCGCCGGCGGCGCCTCCCCTTCGACCGGCGAGGTGCGGGTCCGTGCCAGCCGGCCCGCGAGCGTCACCGCCAGCTCCTCGGCGCGCGCGGGGAAGTCGCCGGCCGCGCCCTCGACCGCCTCGATCGCCGTCCGGCCGTCGTCCGCCGCGAACCCGCCCAGCAGCCGGACGTTGCCGGCGTCGACCTCCGCGAGCGCCCCGATCGGTGCGCGGCAGCCGCCGCCGGCGGCGCGCAGGAACGCCCGCTCCGCCTCGACCGCCACCCGGGTCGCTGGGTCGTCGAGCGCCTGGACGACCTCGCGCGTCGCCGTGTCGCCGGCGCGCACCTGGACCGCGATCGCGCCCTGCCCGGGTGCGGGCGGGACGACGTCACCGGGCAGCCGCTCGGTCACGCGGTCGCCGCGGCCGAGCCGCGCCAGTCCGGCGACGGCCAGCACGAGGGCGTCGGCCTCGCCGCGCTCGACGCGGCGCAGCCGGGTGTCGACGTTGCCGTGGAGCGGCTGGATCGCGAGGTCCGGCCGGACGGCACGCAGAAAGCCGGCCCGGCGCGGACTGTCCGTGCCGACCCGGCTGCCGACGGGGAGCGCGCGCAAGCCACCGGGCGCGGACCCGGCAGCCGCGACCAGCGCGTCGTGCGGGTCGGCGCGCGGCAGGAAGGCCGCGAGCGTCAGGCGCGGGTCCTCGTCCGTCGGGACGTCCTTCGCGCTGTGGACGGCAACGTCGACGTCGCCGGCCAGCAGGGAGCGCTCGATTGCGGTCACGAACGCGCCCTCGCCCCAGGCGGTGTCCGGGGCGCGCCGGTCACCATCGGTCTCGATGACCACGACCGCGTGCGGCTGACCGGCCACCTCCAGCGCCTCGGCCACGAGTCGCGCCTGCGCCAGCGCGAGGGCGCTCCCGCGCGTGCCGATCCGCACGGTCCCGCCACTCACAGCCCGAACAGCTCCCGGGCGGCATCCCGGTGCCGGCCCTCCTCGTCGCCGCGGAGCCGCTCAAGCGGGTCGCGCAGCAGCCGGGTGGTCAGCCGCTCCGCCATCCGCTCGACCTCGAGCCGCTGGCTCGGGTCGAGCGACGGGATCCGCTGCCAGAGCGCCGACAGCTCCTCCACCCGCGCCTCGTCCGCACGCGTGGCGAGGGCACGGGCGGCCGAGCGCTCCGGCTCGAGCGCCACCCAGCGCCGATAGCGCTCGAGCGTCTCGCCGACGTGGCGGTCGAGGCGGGCGACCAGGGCGCTGGAGCCGACGACGGAAGCGCGACGCGCAAGATCGTCCACCGAGACGTGCCGGTCCCCGAGTCGGGCGGCCACCACGGGATCGACGGCAGGCGGCGCCGACAGGTCGACGACCCACGCGCCAGAGGCGATCAGGCGCTCGACCGCTGCCGGACGGACGGGCCACGGGCCGCGGAGCGCGACGACGACCCCGGCGGGCGCGGCTTCGTCCCCGGCCGAGTCGAAGGCGACGGCGGTGGTCCCGAACGACGCCGCGAGGCGATCGGCCCGTTCGGCCGACCGGCTCGTCACGATGACCTGGCGCCCGCGGGCGAGGACCGCCCGAGCGGCGAGGACACCCATCTGCCCTGCCCCGACGACGAGGATGGCCCCCGGCCGCGCCTTCCCGATCCGCAGTCCCTCGTCGACCGCCAGGTCGGCCACGCTCGGGCGCCGCGGAGGAGCCCACGTTCGGGCGCGCCGACCGGCGCGCAGGGCAAGATCGAAGAGCCGATCGAGTGCCGGCGCGACGCCGCCCCGCCCGCGCGCCTCGGACACGGCCACGCGCAGCTGGTGGAGGACCTGGTCCTCGGCGAGAACCGTGGAGGAGCGCCCCACGGCGAGCGCGATGACGTGCCGGGCGAGATCGTCGTCCTCGAGGCGTGACAGCGGGCGGGTTCCGGCGAGCGCCGCCGCCGCGGCCACGAGGTCGACCTGCTCGGGCGTGCCGAAGAGCTCGACCCGGTGGCACGTCTCGAGGAGCACGGCTCCGTCGGGCAGCGAAGGGCGGAGGGCCGCCGCGAGCGAGCCACGCTCGGCCGCGGGCGTGTCACGCGCGTGCGCGAGGAGCCCGGCGATGGCCGTCACGAGGGTCCCGCCGGCGCGTCTGCCCGCCGCGCGCGATCCGACCCGTGCCGGACGCGCGTGACGGAGTGAGCGGCCATGGAAGCGACGAGCAGCCGATCCATCGCCCGGTCCGCCGTCTCGATCAGGTCCGTCGTGGCCGCCGTGTCGAAGCCGCGCCGGCGTGCCGCGGCCGAGAGCTCGTGGAGGAACGGCCGTCGGAACTGGAGGAACCCCTCGACTGCCTGGCTCAACGAGACGCCAAGCCCGGACGCCATCCGGCCGTACGCCGCGGCCTCGCCGGTCGCCGCGGCCAGGTGATCCGCGGCTGTATCCTCGTCCGGCGCGTCGAGGTACCGGAGCAGCAGCGCCGCGAGCTGCCGCCCGTGCTCCCGGAACCAGCCGCGCTGCGCGTCGTCGAGTGTCACGAGCCACGGCATCTGTCGGGCCGCGGCGCGCGCCTCCGCCCGATACGCCCGCGCCAGGCGCGACGGCGTGACGCCGGAGCGGACGAGCGATGGCCGGTCCGTGGCGTCCGGCGGGATCAGGCGCTCGAGGGCGGAGCGGCGGAAGCGCCGGTGACCGCCGGGCGTCGTGAAGGCGCGGACGCGCCCGGTGTCGCTCCAGCGACGGAGCGTGCCGGGAGCGACGCCGAGGAGCCGGCTGGCCTCGCCGAGGCCGAGCCACTCGGACGTGCGTGGCGGCGAGCCGGACTGCCCCGGACGGCGCGTGAACCTCATCAAACCTGCCCAAGACTGCTCGATCGTGTCGTGACTGTAGCGCACGATGCCCGACGGTGCGCCGCCGCGACGAAACACGCGACACGAGCGCGACCTGCGCGGCGTCTGGAGTTCGGCGGACGGCCCAGGGCGCCAAGGCGCCGCCCACAGCCGCCGGCCTTTCGCCACATACCAGCGGGGATGGTCCAAGGCGCCGCCCACAGCCGCCGGCCTTTCGCCACATACCAGCGGGGATGGTCCTGACCGGCTTGAGGACGAGATTCCCGGTCAGCTACCAGCCCCCGTAGTGGGAGCCAGATCGGTCCGGTCAGCTACCCGCCGGGCTGGTAGGTGACGAGGAAGCGGCGCCGTTCGGGGGCGGATTCCGCCGGGCCAGCCGCCCCTCGCCTGACAACTCGCTGTCTTGCACCACGGGGGCTGGTATCCGGCAAGAGGAGCAGGCCGCCCATCGCCACGGCCGGCCGCCGGAGGGAATCGAACCCGTGGCGATCGAATCGCCGCCTGGTGGCGATGGCCGAGACGGGCACCATCAGGTTGGGAACGGTGCTTGCCTAACGCTCGACGAGCGCCTCCGCTTCCGGCCGCGCGGGCTCCACGCCGCTCGGCTGGTGCGTCCGGGCCGGCGCGAATGCCACCGTCTCGACGTCCCGCAGGCGCAGTCGCACGGCGTCGCCGGTGCGCAGCCGCCGAACGGCGGGTCCCGCCTCGCACCACAGCCGCACCCCGTCCGGCGCCTCGACCTCGAGCAGGATCTCCGAGCCGGTGAAGCGCCGCCGCACGATCCGCCAGGCGCCCGCCTCGGCCGGTCCGTCGGCGGCTTCCTCGAGCTCGACGTGCTCCGGCCGGATCACGGCGAGCGCCCCACCCTCGACCCGCCCGCCAGCCCCGACGAGTCGCACCGGACCGAGGCGCGTCATCCCGGTCCCGTGCCGGCAATCCGCGTGGACGAGGTTCCCGATCCCGACGAACGTGGCCACGAACGGCGTGGCCGGTTCGCCGTAGACGATCTCCGGCGGCGCGCACTGCTCGATCCGGCCCCGGACCATGACCGCCATCCGGTCGCCCAGCGTCAGCGCCTCGTCCTGGTCATGGGTGACCAGGATCCCGCTTGCGCCGGCGGCACGCAGGATCTCACGGAGGTCGCCGCGCAGCTGCGTCCGCAGCGCCGCGTCGAGGTTGGAGAACGGCTCGTCGAGCAGGACGATGTCCGGCCGCGGGGCGAGAGCGCGCGCGATCGCGACCCGTTGCTGCATGCCGCCGGAGAGCTCGTGCGGCATCCGATCTCCGGCGTCGGGCAGGTTGACCAGCTCCAGCAGCTCCGCGACGCGCAGGGAGCGATCCGGGTCGCGTCGGATGCCGTACGCGACGTTGTCCGCGACGGTGAGGTGCGGAAACAGCGCGTGGTCCTGGAAGACCATGCCCACCCGTCGTCGCTCCGGGGGGACCGAGCCTCCCGCCCCGGCGACGCGCCGGCCGCCGATCTCGATCGTCCCGGCGTCCGGGTCCTCCAGGCCGGCCACCAGCCGGAGCACCGTCGTCTTGCCGCAGCCGGACGGGCCGAGCACGGTCAGCATCTCGCCGTGCCGCACCTCGAGGTCGACGCCGGCCACCGCGACCACGGAGCCGTACGTTCGCCGCAGGCCCGCGATCCGGAGGGCCGGGAGGGCCGGAGCCGCCGTGTCGCGCGGCACCCGATACGACCCGCTCACCGGGCGTCGTCCCGGAGTAGGACGGCGATCGTGCCGGCGGAAAGCAGGAGCAGGACGGCGGCCGGTCCGGCGGCGCGGGCGTAGAAGCCCTCGCTCGTCGTGCTCCAGATCTCTGTAGCCAGGGTCTCGAAACCGATCGGCCCGAGGATCAACGCCATCGGCAGCTCCTTGACCACGCTCAGGAAGACGAGCGCGGCACCGGCGAGGATGGCCGGGCGCACCAGTGGCAGCGTCACGCCCGTGAAGGCACGGACCGGACCGTCGCCCAGCGTCCGGCCGGCTTCCTCGAGCCGCGAGCCGCTTCGGGCGAGCGTGGCCCGAACGGGGCCGGTCGCCTCGGCCAGGAAGCGAATCGCGTACGCGGCAATCAGCAGGACGAGGGTCTGGTACAGGACCGGCAGGACCGTCGTGGCGAGGAAGACGAGGGCCAGCGCGACGACGATGCCGGGCAGGGCGAACGAGGCGTACGAGGCGCGCTCGACGGCCCGTGCCAGACGCGTGGGATGGCGCGCGAGCAGCAGGCCGACGGGCAGCGCCAGCAACGCCGCCAGCCCGGCCGCCGCCACCCCGGTGCCGAGCGACGCCAGGATGGGTGCCATTCCCACGCGGAACGTCTCGCCCTGCGCCAGCGCCCGCAGCAGCCAGAAGGCGATCGTTGCCGCGGGCACCACGAGCGCGATCGCGACAACGGCCGCCACGAAGGCGACGGCCGGCCACCGCCACCTGCCGAGCGCCACGGGCTCCACCGGACGGCGTGCCGGCCGCCCGGCGAAGTCGCGAGCGCGGCGACGAAGCCGGGCCTCGCCCGAGGTGACGGCGAGCGTCATGGCGACCAGGATCAGGGCGAGGAGCGCGGCGAGCGATCGGTCGAACGTGGCCCGGTACTGGAGGTAGATGGCGCGGCTGAAGCTGTCGAACTGGAGCAGCGACACGGCCCCGAAGTCCGACAGCGCGTACAGCACGGCGAGCAGCGTTCCGGCCGCGATCGCCGGCGCGAGAAGCGGCAGGGTGACCCGGCGGAACACGGTGCGCCGGCCGTCGCCGAGCGTCCGCGCCGCCTCCTCCACAGAGCGGTCCTCGCGCAGCATGCCCGCCCGCACGGCAAGGACGACGTAGGGGTAGCTGGCGAGGATCAACACCAGCGCCGCGCCAGGCAGCCCGTAGATCTCCGGCAGGCGCTCGACACCGAGCGGCTGCAGGAGCCCCTGCAGGGCGCCGCGCGGCCCGAACGCCGCGACGAACGCGAAGCCGAGGACGTACGAGGGGATAGCGAGTGGCACCACCGTCAGGACGGTCCACAGCCGCCGGGCCGGGAGATCCGTGCGCGTCGTCAGCCAGGCGATCGGGACGCCGAGGCCGATTGTCCCGGCACCCACCACGAGCCCGAGGGCCACGGTGGAGCCGAGGACGGCGGTCGTGCGGGGCCGGAGGACGAACGTGAGGGCATCGGCCTCGGTTCCGGCCGCGCGGATGACGAGGTAGACGAGCGGAAGGACCGACAGCGCCGCCACCGCAAGCCCGATGGCGACGAGGGCGAGCGGCGGCCGAGCGCCCGGGACGAGCCCGCCGACGCGAGCGCCGAGCGCGCCTCGCCCGCGCGGCGCGGGCGGGACGGTGAGGGGCTGCAACGTCAGCCCCTCACCGGGCGGGTCACAGGACGCCTGCCTCCTGCATCAACTCCAGCGTGCCCTGCAGGTCCGCCAGGTCCGACAGGTCGATGTCGGGCGACTCGATCTCGGCGAGCGGCGGGAGCCGGTCGTCGGCGGCGACGCCGTCGACGACCGGGTACTCGTACGTCTCCTCGGCGAAGTAGCGCTGGCTCTCCTCGCCGAGCAGGAAGTCGATGAAGGCGCGGGCCGCATCGGCATTCCTGGCGGTCGTCAGGACCGCCGCGCCGGCGACGTTGACGAGCGAGCCCGGATCGCCGCCCGGGAAGAAGTGGTTCGCGACCGGAACGTCACCGCGCTCCGCGATCGCCTCCAGCAGGTAGTAGTGGTTGATCAGAGCAACCTGGACCTCGCCGGCGGCGACGCCTTCGAGCGCCTGCGAGTTGCCCTCGTAGACCTTCGGCTGGTTTGCCTGCATGCCCTCGAGCCACGCCCGCGCAGCATCGTCGCCCTCGAGCACGCGCAGCGCCGTGACGAACGACTGGAAGGACGCGTTCGACGGAGCCCAGCCGAGCTTGCCTTTCCACGCCGGATCGACGAAGTCGAGCACCGACGCGGGCAGGTCCGCCTCGCTCAGCACCCGCGTGTCGTACGCGGCAACCCTGGCCCGACCGGAGACACCGACCCACAGCCCGTCCGGCGAGCGAAATCGCTCGTCGACGAGATCGAGGATCTCCTGCGGCAGCTCGGTCAGGCGACCGTCGGCGGCGAGGGCGCCGAGCGCGCCGGCGTCCTGCGAGAAGAAGACGTCGGCCGGCGACGCGTCGCCCTCCTCGAGGATCGTCGCCGCCAGATCCGTCGTGCTCGCGTACTCGACGCTGACGTCCACGCCTGACTGCTCCTCGAACCGCTCGATGAGCGGGCCGACGAGCTCCTCCGACCGACCGGAGTAGATCGTCAGGCTGCCGCCTGGCTCTGCCGGTGCACTGGTGCCCGGGCTGCTCGCGGCGGCGGCGCCACGGGGGGTCGAGGACTCGACCGGTGTGGGTGATGCGGCGCCGGTGCAGGCGGTGAGGGCGAGCGTCGCGACGAGGGCGATCGCCCCCAAGGGTCGCATGCGTCGCGTGCCGTGACGGGCGGACAAGGCGAAACCTCTCAGACTCGGCTCGATGGACACCGAGATCCTAGAGCGCCTTGCCTCGTCTGGTCAACCGAGCCTAAGCTGGGGACTCAAGGGCGCTTGAACGAGGACGCTGGCCGGGATGGCGGCGGGGAGACCGAAGCCTCCCCGCCGATCCGTCGCAAGCGGTGAGCCTCTAGCGGCGGCCGCCCATCATGTTCTTGACGGCCATGGCCGCGATGCCGCCGAGGGCGGCCTTGGCGATCGGGTTCGAGAGCATCCCGCCACCGCCGCCGCCACCACCGCCGCCCAGCGCGCCGCCGAGGGCGCCACCCAGGCCACCACCGCCGCCGCCACCCAGGATCTGGCCGAGGAGCCCCGGCTGCTGCTGGTGGATGCGACCGGTCATCTGCGCCAGGAAGCCCGGGTCCTGGAGGCGGTCGTCCTGCCCATCCTGGTTGAGGTCCGGAAAGTTGACGCCGTACTGCGGCGCCCGCTGCTGGATGTGGCGTCCGAGCTCCATCCGCTGCTGCGGGCTCAGCCGGCTGAAGGACTCCTGCGCCGAGCGCTGGTAGACATCAGGCGGGAGCTGGGGCGCGACCTGCTGGTAGCGGTTGTAGGCCTCGTCGTCGGAGATCCCGTCCCACGGCGCGCCCTGCTCGTAGCGGTTCGTGAACTCCGAGAACTCGTCCTGCTGCTGCTGGCCACCGAGGATCCCTGAGAGCAAATCCATGTCGCTTCTCCTGCTCCGCGCGCCTGCGGGTCCGGCTGGGCGGGCTGTCGGGTGGCCCGGTTCGATCGCCGAGGCCAGCAGGCTCGGGGACGTCGGGACGCGCCGGTGTTCCATGGGCGGCACACGACGTTTCAGAGACCGAACGATCCGCGGAGATGCGTCCCTGCGCCGCGCCCGGACGTGCGGCCGCGACAGCTCGTGGCCGAGACGTGGGACCGGCCGCCGCGGGTGCCGGATATGCACGCGGTGCATCGAACCCGCCGCGTGGTTCCGAAACGTGGCCGGGGATGCGCACCGGCACTGGTGGGCACGGAATGACGCGCCCGCCGCGCCGATCCGTGCTGGGCAGGAACGCGGAGGGCGCCGAATCTCGGCCCAACAGTCCACCGGCGAATGTCTGTCCGGAACAGCGGCGGAGGGACTGGGGACCCGACGGACCGCCGGATCAGGGCAGGAGCCGGCTGTGGGGCGACCAACCTGGGCTGATCAGGCCGAGGCGCCCACCCGGTGCACCGGCTCGCCCGTCACGGCAACGCGCTCGATCAGGTCGGCCGCCTTGGCAATCCCGGGCTCCGCCTTGACCCGCGCCGACATCGCCGCCAGCCGGCCGTGGAGCGCACGGTCAGCGAGCAGCCGCTCGATCGCGCGCGTCAGTTCCCGGTCCCGAAACCCATGGGTCGAGAGACGGACGCCGAAGCCCGTCTCGTCGACGCGTTGCGCGTTGTCGACCTGGTCCCAGAAGAACGGCAGCACGACCATCGGCTTGCCGTGGTGGAACGCCTCGGTGACGGTGCTGTTGCCGCCGTGGGTGATCACCAGGTGGACCTGCGGCAGGATTGCCGGCTGGGGCAGGAACGCGTCGCCCGTCATGTTGTCGTGGAGCGCGATCTGGTCGGCCAGCGGTCCCTTCGAGACGACCACGCGGTGGCGGGTCGCACCGAGCACGTCGACCAGCCGCTGCACCAGCTCGACGTCCGCCGACCCGAGCGACCCGAGCGACAGGTAGATCAGCGCGCCGTCACCACCCGAGAGGTGGTCCGGCAGCTCCCACGTCCCGTCCGTCGCGCGCACGATCGACTGGAGCCGGTGCCAGTCGGCGCGAGCGGTCGCTCGCGCCGGTAGTCGGCGTCGGCCGGGTACAGGAAGAGGTTCAGCGACCGCGACTCGTGGATGAAGTCGGGACCCGTCTCGTGCCAGTCGAGCGGCGGTGCCCCGCGGGTCTGGACGAAGGCGTTGAAGTCCTCCCACATCGGCCGGTGGGTGCGCTCCACCTCGTCGAGGAAGGTGCACCAGTGCGTCCGTTCGCCGGCCGGATAGCCGGACGAGAAGGGCGGGATCGCGGGATCCTTGATCTCGGCCGGTTTCGGCTCGCGATCCGTACCCACGACCTGCCGGAGGCGGGCAAGGCCGGGAAGGCGACGACGTTGTCCTCGACGATGGCGTCGGGAGCGAGGTCCTCGAAGATCTCGACCAGCCGCTCGTCGACGTACTTCGCGCCGTCGATGAGCG
The DNA here is from genome assembly GCA_030447745.1 of Chloroflexota bacterium. Classification (GTDB taxonomy): domain Bacteria; phylum Chloroflexota; class Limnocylindria; order Limnocylindrales; family CSP1-4; genus JACDAV01. The sequence goes on from JAUJOH010000003.1 coordinate 89,503, forward strand.
CCTGCCACGTCGGCACGATGAACTCGGACAGCTGCTCTAGCGTAGACTTCCGGAGGATCGGCGACGTGTCGCGGATGAAGTCGATCCAGAACTGGCCGGGCGTCGCTTCCTTGTCGGGCCGTGGCGAGAGGCGCGCATCAGGCGCTCCTCGAACCCCTTCGCCTCGAGCGTGCCTGCGAACGACTCCTCGACGATGAAGACGACCCGGTGGCCGCGCTGGCGCAGGACGTCGCCGATCCCGAGACAGTTGTTCGTCGGCCCGTACGCGCCCTCGGGAAAGAAGACGATCGTCCGCTGGTCGGCCACCGGGGGCGCCTCCTCCTCAGAGTTCCGAGATTATCGTGGGAGCGGCAGCGGCAGCGCCGGAGGACCCGCGCCGTAGCCGAGGCCGAGGACCAGGCAGATACCACCCCGAGTCGTGCCGGTGACTTGTCATCCTGCGGTCCCTCGTGGCCCGCATTTTCGGGCCAGCCACCATCCCGGGTGGTAGGCGACAGGGCCAGCGCGTGCAGACGTTGGCCACCACTACTCCCGGTGGTATCCGGGGACGGATTGCGCCGAGGCGGCTCGCTACACGATCGGGGCTGGTAGGCACTCGGTCAACGCGCGCTACCACCAGCCCCCGTGGTAACCGGCGACCGATCGCCCGCCGCGCCCGCCGGACTCGCTGGGCTCGCCGGCCGTCAGCCGAACGCCGTGAGTGCCACGACCGCCACGACGATGCCGGCGATTGCCGCGGCCCCGTCCAGCCACGTCCACGGGACCTCGCGAAACCGCGTGCGCGGCCCGCTCGCGAATCCGCGGGCGTCCATGGCCAGCGCAAGGCGGTCGCCGTGGCGGATGGCGAGGACCAGCAGCGCGACGAGCAGGCGCGGATGCCAGCTCCCGGCAAGGCCGCGGATGCGGCGCGCGCTCGCGAAGCGTCGTCAGGTCCTCACCGAAACGAGGCACCGCCTGGTACGCCGCCAGCGCACCGTAGGCGAAGCGCGGCGAGACCCCCGCCTGCTGGACGAGCAGATCGACCAGGCGGGTCGAGTCCGTGGTTTGGGCAAATGCCACGCCGATCGATGCGATCGCGATCACGCGCGCGGCGACGCCGATGCCGGCCGCGACCGCGGGCTCGGTCAGCCGCAGGGGCCCGAGCCGAAGCAGCTCGGCGGCCGCCGGGTCGGTATTGGCGGCCGAGAAGAGGGCATTGAACGCGCCGACGGACACCGCCACTCCCCACAGCGGCAGTACGCCGCGCGCCAACCTGCCCGGCGGCACCCGACCGACGGTCGCGGCCAGCACGAGCGCAACCGCGGCGATCGCGAGCGCCGGCGCCACGTTCGTCGTCGTCGCGAGCGCCACCAACCACCCGACGGCGACGGCCAGCTTGAGCAGCGGGCTGACCCGACCGAGCGGCGAGCGGAGCGCGCGGTCGGCCGGCTCGACGCGGGCGATCACCCGGCCATCGCCCTGGGGACGATCCGCCCGTCCGCCATTTCGACCCGACGATCCGCAATGTCGGCGACGAACCGTTCGTCATGCGTCGCCGCCACGATCGCCGTCCCATCCTCGAACCGTTCGGCCAGGATCTCGAGCAGGGCCTGGTAGCCATGACGGTCCTGCGCGAACGTCGGCTCGTCGAGGACCACCAGCTCCGGTCGCCGGACCAGCACGCAGGCCAGCGACAGCCGGCGCTGCTCGCCACCGGAGAGCCGGTACGGGCTGCGCGTGCCGAACGTGCCGAGCGGCAGGCCGATGCGCTCCATCAGCTCGTCGACCCTGCGGTGCTCATCGCGCCGGAGCCCCAGCCGGACCTCCTCGTTGACGGTCGCGGCCAGGAACTGCCGCTCCGGGTCCTGGAAGACGTAGCCGGCCAGCCGCGCCAGCGACGCCGGCGCGAGTGCTGCCGGATCGAGGCCGTCGACGCGGAGCGTCCCGCGCTCCGGCCGCAGCAGGCCCACGAGCAGGCGCCCGAGCGTCGATTTGCCGCTCCCGTTTGGGCCGACGAGGGCGACCCGCTCGCCGCGCCGGATCGCGACGTCGACGTCGCACAGGACCGGCCAGCCGCGCTCGTAGCCGAACCACACGTCGTAGGCCTCGGCGATCGGGACGCCGCCCGTGCCGGAGCCGTCGCCGGTGGCGGCCGGCTTCGGCCGCGCGGAGTCCCGCGTCGGCAGCCAGATGCCGGCCTCCTTCATCACCCGGCGCGACCGCCGGAGCACGTTGGCGGGCGGCCCGAGGTCGATCGGCCGGCCGTCCGCGCCCAGCGCCAGAACGAGATCGGCCAGCGGCCAGCACTCCTCGACCCGGTGCTCGATCAGCACGATCGTCGCGTCTCCGCGAGCCCGGATCGCGCCCAGCCGAGCGAGCAGGGTGCGCGCCGCCGACGGATCGAGGTTGGCCAGCGGCTCGTCGAGGACCAGCACGCCCGGCCGCGTGGCGAGAACTCCCGCCAGCGCGAGGCGCTGCTGCTCGCCGCCTGACAGCCGGTTCGGCCGGCGTCGCTGGTAACCGGCCAGGCCAACCTCCGCGAGCGCGTGGGGCACGCGCTCGACCATGGCGGCCCTCGGCCAGCCACGGTTCTCCAGCCCGAACGCGACGTCGTCCTCGACCCGCTCCATCACGAGCTGGCGGTCCGGGTCCTGGAACAGCAGCCCGACCCGGCCGCCGAGCGCTCCCATTCCCGACGCGGTGTCGACGCCGTCGACTTCCAGCCAGCCGGTCCACTCGCCCGGGACCTCGCGCGGGACCAGCCCGGCGAGCGCCAGCGCAAGCGTGCTCTTCCCCGAGCCGCTCGGCCCGACGACCAGCAGGCACTGGCCAGGCTCGACGTCGAAGGCGAGGTCCGAGAGCGCCGCGCGATCCGCGCCGGCATAGCGGAACCCGAGACCCGCCGCCCGGATGCGCCCGGCCGCGGGACGTGGTTCGCGAGGACCGGGTGCGAGGGTGGCGGCGGTGGTCGTCAGGCGGGGAATCCCTCCAGTACGCCGGCGTCACGCAGGGCGCGGACCAGCAGGATCGCGGCGAGCGGCAGGATCACGACGGCCGACACCGCCATGAAGGCACCGATCACCAGGATGGCATCGAGCGCGAAGGCCGGGTAGTACACGACCCAGTCGTGCACCCACGCTGCGGCGGCGCTCGCGAGCGACGCGGCTGCCAGTACCGGCCACGACCAGAACCGGTAGAGAGTAAACGCGAAGACCATCTCGGCCGCGGCCCCCTGCACGAATCCGGACAGCAGCGTGTCCGGCCCCCACTGGCTGCCGAGAAGCGTCGACAGTCCTGCGGCGACCATCTCCGCGAAGAGCGCAGCACCGGGCTTCCGGACGATCGCCGCCGCGACGATGGCGGGCATCAGCCAGACGGCATACAAGAGGTTCTGCGCCGGGCCCAGGAAATTCAGCGCGGACCATACAAAGCCGAACCCGAGAAAGGCGAGGCCGAACGCGACCGCGATGACGGCCGTGATCACGATGTCGCGGGTTCGCCAGGAGGGCGCGTCGTACGGCTGGGTCTGCGCGCGGGTCAGGGACATGATCTCGAGCACCTCCGTCACGCTCTGGCCCCGTCGCCGGGGGACGAGGGCATCGAGCGTTCGGGCCTGCTTCCTTCGCCGGTACGAGCCGGATCAGGTTCGGCGGGTCTGTGGTCGAACCACACTCTCAGCGCGGATGCGCTCCCCGGAGGCGGGTGTTCGGTTGTGCCGCCGAGTCTACACCGGCGCCCGATTCGACGGCCTACGGCGTCACGCCCCAACGCGGACCACCCAGCGGCCGCGCGCCCGCCCCGCGACGATCGCATCGAGCGCCGCCTCCAGCGTGTCGAGCGTCACCTCCGTGACGTCCTCGCCGAGGCCCCGCGGTCGCAGGTCCGTCGCGAGCCGGTTCCACAGCGCACGCCGTTCCTCGATCGGGATCGCCACGGAGTTCATGCCCAGGACCGCGACGCCGCGGAGGATGAACGGCAGGACCGTCGACGAGAAGCCGGGCCCGCCGGCCTTCCCGCACGAGGCGACCGCGCCGCCCGGCTGGAGCGTGGCGAGGATGTAGGCCATCGCCGGCCCGCCGACCGCGTCGATCGCACCGGCCCAGCGCGCCGCCGCGAGCGGCTTCGTCCCGGCCGCCTCGAGCTCCTCGCGCCCCAGCACGCCGACGGCGCCGAGCTCGTGCAGCCTCGCCGCCCCGTCCGGCTTGCCGGTCAGCGCCCAGGCTTCGTAGCCCCGGGCTGCCAGGATCCCGACGGCCAGCCGTCCGAGCCCCCCGGACGCTCCGGTCACGAGCACCGGTCCGCTGTCCGGCCGGAGCCCGCGAGCCTCGAGCGCCTCGACGCTCATCGCGGCCGTGAAGCCGGCCGTCCCGATCGCCATCGACTGCCGTGTGGTGAGCCGTTCCGGGAGGGGCACGACCCATGCCGCCGGAACGCAGGCGAGCTCGCCGTAGCCGCCGTGCCAGGCGACGCCGAGGTCGTAGCCGCTGACGAGCACCCGATCGCCGACCCCGAACGAGTCGTCGTCGCTGTGCAGCACGTGACCCGCGAGGTCGATGCCGGGCACGAGCGGGCTGATCCGGGCGACCTTGCCGTCGGCGCGGGCGGCAAGGCCGTCCTTGTAGTTGACGCCGGACCACTCGACGCGGACGAGCACGTCTCCCGGGGGCAGGTCGGCGACGGTCAGCTCCCGAACGCCGCGCCGGAAGCCGTCGTCGAGGCGCTCGGCGACGTAGGCGCGGAACGGCCGAACGGACTCGACGGGCGCGACGGACTCGACCACGGGCCTCCGATCTGCGCGGCTCAGCGTAACGCGGTGGAGCCCCCGGCCGGGCCGGGTTGCGTCAGACGCCGAGCGTCGGCCCGCACGCCTCCCGCGCCGCGCGAGCGGCGTCCCACACGGAGCGCCGCGCGGCGTCGACCCGCTCCAGCGCCGCGAACGCCTCCTCACCCACGGCCCGCTCGACGCCGAGCCTCACGTCGCCGCCCAGCTGCCGCGCCCAGCGCCGACCGAGTCGCCCGGCGTGCAACCCGAGCGTCCAGGCCACGATGAACCCCAGCACCACGCCGCCGACCAGCAGCGCGAAAGGGATCGGGACCGGGCCGAAGACCGGCAGGTCAACCGTGTCGACCGGGGGCCGGAACAGGAACAACAGGACCAGCCACGCCACCGCGATCGCGATGCCGAGTGTCGCGATCCCCTGGAACAGACCGAGGACCGGCCAGACGCGGCTGGACGGCGGCGTCATCGGCGTCCGGGCAGCGATCGCACCGTCCACGGCGTCCCGGAGGCGCGCCGTCAGGCGTGGGGTATCGGCCGAGGCGGCAAGCGCCGGGCGGATCCCGGCCGGCGCGGCGCGAACCGGTGCGTCGACGCTGGTACGGAGAAGGTCGACGGCCGGAGCCAGCGAGCCGCGCTCCGCCCAGCGACGAAGGTAGAGACCCGGATCGGCGACCCGCGCCTCACGGCCGCTGGCCCGGTAGAAGAAGGCGGTGATCCGCCCGAGCGGCCCCGCACCGGCCGGCCGCGCGGCGGCGCGCGTCGCGGCGACCGCCCGCCGTTCGGCACCCGGGAGGTCGATCAACCGCAGCACCTCGTCCCCGGCGCGCTCGAGCGCGCGCCGCCTCGCCGCCGGCTCGAGCACCGAGCCCGGGTCGGCGCCCGGGTCGACACCCGCCCGAGCGGCCAGGTCGTCGAGAACGGCCCGCACGGAGGCCGCCAGGCGGCCGATCACGACCCGCTTGGCATCGACCACGCCGAGCAGCCACTCGCGAACGGCCGCCACATCACCCCCGGCCGCCGTCGTGGTCACCACCCGGACGGCCGATGCGCGCGTGGTGCCGGTGTCGTCGAGGAGCGACCGTTCGAGATGGCGTCGAACGTTGTCCGCCTGCGCGCCGAGCCGGTCCGCCTTGTTGAGCACCACGAGCTGCCGGTCGAGTCGCGGCAGCCACCGGCGCAGGAAGTCGTCATGGAGGACGGCGTCCCGATACTTCTCGGGGTCGGTCACCCAGATCACGGCGTCCACCCGTGGCAGCAGCGCCTCGACGCGGAGGCGATGCTCGCGCGTGACCGAGTCGAGATCGGGCAGGTCGAGGATCCCGACCGGACCCGTGCCGGCCTCGTCGTGGAGCCGCACGTCCTCCACGCCGAGCCACGCGAGCAGCTCGCCGAAGTCCGCCGGGAGGCTCGCGGGATCCAGGCCACGGGGCTGGCCGTGGTCGGCCGGCGCACGGATGCGGCACTCACCTCGGCACCGGCCAGGGCGTTCAGCATCGTCGACTTGCCGACGCCCGTGCCGCCCACGAGCGCGACGATCGCCGCCTCGGCCGGGAAGCCGAGCCGCTCGCCGGCCTCCCGGCGGACCGCCTCCGCCTCGCGCACGTCCAGCCCCAGGAGGCGCGCGGCGTCGGTGGCCGCGTCGAGCTCGGCCAGGCAGCCGGCCAGACCGCGCCGCGGCGGCGCGGACGACGAGCGCGCGGCATCGCGCGGCTCGGCCGCCGTGTCGGCTGGCGTGTCGGACGTGACCGACACCGACACCGCCCTGGCCCGGGCGGCCCGGGCGGCCCGGGCGGCGGCGTCCGGCCCGAACAGAGACTGGGCCGCACGAGGCTCGGCAGCTCCGGCAGCAGGACCGGTCGCGCGGAGACGGTGATCGTGGCCGGCAGCCGGCGCACGTCGTCCGCGAGCTCCCTGAGCTCGCCGGCCAGCCCGCGCAGGACGGCCGGGTCCGGGACGAGGGAGTCGAACCGCGCCAGCTCGTCGCGGAACGTGTCGCTCAGCACCTCGACCAGTCGCTGCCGCGCACGCTGGATCATCTCGACCATCGCCGCCTCGCCGAAGAGCGCGGACAGCAGCTTCTGGTTGACGAAGCCCGTGGCCGCCGCGATGCCGACCTCGGCCCCGGTCAGACCGCCGGTATGCGAGAACGTCGCCAGCATCACGCCGACACCGGTTGCGTTGACGCCCAGCGATGCGCCGCGCGCCAGCGTCCGCTTCGGCCCGCCGGTCGTTCGTACGTCCTCCGCGATCGAGTCGACCCACGCCCGAAGCCGCTCGCCAAGCCGGTCCTCCAGATCGTCCGAGACGGTCCACGCTTCCGGGTTGGACTCGAGCGCGCGCGCCGCCGTCGGCTCCTCCGCCCACGCGGTCGAGGTCCGACGAGCGGCCTCGGCGAGCCGGACACGCGCCAGCGCCACCAGATCGTCCAGCGTCTGGTCGCGCACCTCGGCCACCGGCGCCTCCTGCCGCCCGCGGACGAACGAGCTGATCGCGCCACGGACGCGCCCGATCCCGGTCGCGAACATCCGGGTCAGCTCGTCCGCGCCCACGAACTCCTGCCACTGCCGCAGCGCCTCGGCGCGCAGGAAGGTCCCGCGCGAGAGATCGTCGCGGAGGCCGGCGAGCTCGCGCTCGTAGGCGTCCGTTGCCAGGCGTCGGAGCCGGTCGGCGTCGATCGCGCCGTGCTCGAGGTCGTCCGCGATCGTCCGGAGCTGCGGCTCCAGACCGGCGAGCGCTCCGCCGAGCGCACGGGCCGCCAGTCCGAGCCGCGCCTCGCGATCCGCCGCCAGAGCGGCGATCCGGTCGCGCAACGGCTGGATCGCCTCCGCCGCGAGACCGTCGACCGCGTGATCGAGCGACCCCTCCGTCACGGCGAGCAGCTCGAGTGGCTGGTCGCCGCCGCCGAGTCCGCCCTGCTCAAAGAGCCGGCGGACGTCCTCGAGGACGATCGTCCGGGCATCCTCGCCGGGCGGCATCCGGTTGACGACGGCCGTCAGGGGGAGCCCCCGCTCGCGGACGCGTCCCAGCACTTCCCACGGCACGCGGTCCGCGTACCGGGTGGCGGTGGTGACGAAGACGGCGAGGTCCGCGGCCTCGACGAGGCGATCCGTCAGCTCCCGGTTTGCGTGCTCGACCGAGTCGACGTCCGGGGCGTCGACGAGAATCACGCCCTCCGGGGCCGCCTCGTCCACGAGCAGCCGGACCTGGTCAGAGCCGAGTCCCGCCAGCGGTCCGCCCGGGCCGGTGAGGCTGTCCCGGTCCTCCGGCCGCAGCAGCGCGACGAGCTCGCGGGTCGTGGGACGCAGGACGCCCGTCCGGCTCGACGCGCGACCGACGAGTGTGTTGAACAGCGACGAATTGCCGGCGCCTGTGGGACCTAGGAGCATCACCAGGAGCGGCGCCTCGAGGCTCCTCGCCCGCGGCCGGATGTGGCTGGCGAGGTGGTCGCGGAGCTGCCGGACGCGGCGCGCCGCGGCGTCCGTGGGCGACTCGACGGCGGCGACCCGATCGAGCACCCCGTCGACGCGCTCGACGAGCGTCACGAGGAGCGAGGCGTCGGGCGAGGATCGGGGCATCGGTCTCCGAGCGGGGCGGCCCACGACGGGCCGGGTCGTCACCGTAGCGGAGGTCCCGCTCAGTGTGAACCGGCGGTCGCTCGGGCCCCGTTGCAGGGCGGTTGCGAACGCGGGCGACACGCGGCCTGGACTGGACCGCTGCGCGGTGCTGCGCTGCCAGCCGTCCGCAACGCTCGTCGATGCCCGCGAGATGCGCTGATACGATGCCGGCGATGTCGACAGTCGACGAACCGTCCGTGGAACGGCCCGTCGCGGACGGGCTGCGCTCGTCCACCACCGCGCAGCTGATCGTGGACATCGCCACGGCGGCCGCGGGCGAGCGGGAGCTGGACTCGATCCTCCACGAGACACTCGATCGGCTGGCCGCGGTCGTCCCGCTGACCGGGGGATCGATCGCGCTCGTCGAGGGCGATCAGCTCGTGATCCGGGCAGCGGTCGGACCGTTCGCGTCCGAGGCCCTCGGCCAGCGGGTGCCGCGCGGTCCGAGCCGCAGCTGGCGCGTCGTCGAGACCCTCGAGCCGTATCTGTCCGGCGACGTTGACGCGGCGGGCCTCGCCGCGACTGGTCCCGCGGCCGGAGCGGCCATCCGGTCCTGGCTCGCGGTCCCAATCGTGCGGCGCGGTCACGGGATCGGGCTGCTGGAGATCGATTCCGCGGAGCCGAGCGCGTTCGAGCACGCGGACATGGAGCTGCTCTCGACGGTGGTCCGGGCGCTGTCCGGGCCGATCGAGCTTGCCGGCCACTATGCCGAGGAGCAGCGCGGAGCGGCCCTGCGCGATGCCTTCATCGGCGTCATCAGCCACGAGCTCAGGACGCCGATCACGACGATCTACGGGCTGACCAAGATGCTCCGGCAGCGACTCGAGACCCTCGCACCCGCGGTCCGGGACCAGGCGCTGGACGACGTCGAGGCCGAGGCGGACCGGCTCTACCGGCTGGTCGAGGACCTCCTCGTCCTGAGCCGCGCCGAGCGCGGGCGGGTCGAGATCGCCGACGAGCCGCTGCTGATGGACAAGGTGCTGCGCCACGCCGTGCGGGCTGAGGCGGGGCGGTGGCCCACCCGGTCCATCCGGCTCAGTCTCGAGCCGCACCTGCCACTCGTTCTGGGCGAGGCGACGTACGTCGAGCAGGTGACGCGGAACCTGCTGTCGAATGCGGCCAAGTACAGCCCGGCCGGCTCGTCCGTCGACGTGCACGCCGGGCACGACCAGGACGAGGTCGTCGTTCGGGTGCTCGATACCGGCATCGGCGTCGAGCCGGACGAGCAGGCGCAGCTGTTCGAGCTGTTCTACCGATCGCCGGCGGCCAGCCGCCAGGCGGCCGGGGCTGGCATCGGGCTCTTCGTCTGCCGACAGCTGGTCGAGGCGATGGGTGGGCGGATCTGGGCCGCCGCGAGGTCGGGCGGCGGGTCGGAGTTCGGATTCGCGCTCCCCGCCCACGTCGAGGACGTCCGGGTCGACTAGGCCCGCACGCCTCGCCCCGGAGTCCGGCGCCTCGATCGCTGCGCATGGCCGGTGCTGTGGGCGGGTGGCGCGGGCCAGGGCCGGCTTACTGCACCTCCTCCCCGGCTGGCCCGCGTTGGTCCTGGCCGACGAAGTGGCTGGCCAGGATCGCGGTGAGGTAGCCGAAGACGGCCAGGCCGTACACGGAGAGCAGCCATCCGAACAGGCGTCCCTCGGCTGTTCGGGGCTCGGCGGTGGGACCCGTGGTCATCGTGTTGGCCGTCCACCACAGCGCGGAGCCGTAGTCCTCGAACGCCGAGTCGGGCGCTCCGGGCTCCGCGGTGCTCGGCCCGTCAGGCGCCTCGAAGAAGGACATGGCGGCGGCCCCGACGACGATGACGAGTGCCGTGGCCGCCACGACGTACCGGACTCCGCGTCGTTCAGCGGTGCGGCCGAGCGCGCCGAGCCCGCGATTGAGCGAGGTGACCACGCGCAGCAGGCCCACGGAGCGCGCAACGCGGGCCGCACGCAGAAAGCGCAAGGCGCTCGCGACCCGCAGGATCCTGAACGCCGGCAGGATCAGCGACAGGACAGTCAGCCAGTTGGACTTGACATACGCGATCTTGCTCGGCGCGATCAGGAGCTTGATCAGGAAGTCAATGCCGAAGACCAGCCAGATCGCCCAGACGAGCACCTCGAGCGAGCGAGGCAGACCACGGTTGACGAGATCGGCGACGAGGAGCGTGATCCACACGGCGGACAGCGCGACCATGACCGGCTCGAGCGTCCGCGTGACTCGCGACAGGAGTCCCCAGCGCTCGTCTCGGAGCGCGGCCGCGACGTCGAGATCGGCGCCCGGGACGTCGTCGGTCAATCCGACCTCCGCCTCGCGGCCCGCTCGTCCCCGGGACCGGCGAGGGCCACCACGAGCATCACGGTCTACTCACCCCGGTCGTCCGGCGGTCCCTGGCCGCGCGCGCTCCCCGTCTCTGCCCAGGCTCGATCTCGACGATCCGGAAAGTCGCGCGCGATCGCCCGGTCGAGCCGGGCGAGCTGGTCCATCAGGCTGCCGCTGCGCTCAGCAGGAGCGATGGACAGGAGGTCACGCAGGGCATGAGCCAGGCGGCGCATGACCTGGATATGGCCCGCGCCGTAGAGGCGCAGCTCGTCGAATGCCAGCGCGACGTAGTCGTCCCATTGCGGCCCGTTCGCGATCAGTCGGACGGTTCCCGCCTCGTCGCGCGTCAGCGCCGGCGGAAAGGGGCGCCGCACCAGCTGGCGCAGCAGGTCATGGACCTGGTCGATCGCCTGGACGGCCGTCGTCGGGTCGTTCGTGCCGGGCGACAGGGCGCGCGCCCCGATGTCGACGAGCTGCCGGAAGCCGAAGGCAACGTCCTGCTGCAGCGTACGCTCCACCTCGAACCAGGCATGGCGTCGCACTCGATCGGCCATCGCGGATCCCGAGGCCTCTTCGCTGGGCTCCTGACCGTAGATCAGGAACAGGGGGGCGGCAGCCGGCACGAAGTCCCCGACCATCGGCACGACCTCGATCGCGATGTTCGCCTCGACGGCCGCCTTGACCAGCCCGTCGGTGTCGACAGCGACGAGCGTACCGCCCTCGCCCGCCTCGACGACGCCGATCCGCGGCCCGACCCCGGTTCTGTCCGCGTCCGACTGCTCGTCCGGCGCGTCTGGCGGGTAGTGTCGGTCGATCGCCGCGCGTGTCTCTGTGCCGATGGTGCTGATGACCGTGCTGGCGCGGATCAAGTGCGCCATGTGGTCGATATAGATGACGAAGGCAGCGATGCTCGCGACGAGGAGTGCGAACGCGGCCCAGATCGACAGCTCCGGCACGAACGGCTCGCTGGTGGCGCTGGAGCGGACCTCGCGAAGCACGAGGAGCGTGAACAGGAACGTCGCGATGAACAGTCCCAGAACGGCCTGGTTCTGCCGGTCGCGGAGAAACGTTCGCATGACGCGAGGCGACAGCTGGTTGGCGGCGAGCTGGAGGACGAGCATCGTGATCGTGAAGACGAGGCCGGTGAACGTCAGCATCGACTGGGCGATCGTCGACAGGACGTCGCGCGCGGCGTCGGCCGTGCCGCCGAAGCGGAAGAGCGTCTGCCCCTCGTCGACCAGGCGCCGGTCGACGGCGAGCAGCACCAGGGCGCCGATCGTCGCTCCCAGCGCGAACACACCCGGGATGAACCACAAGCTCAGCCGCAGCCGCTCGCGGACCGTGTCAAGGAGTTCCAACGTTCAGCGCTGCTCGCCCAGTCCGGCGGCCGACGCGTGCGCGACCGGCCGCCTCGCTGCCACGATGCCTTCCCGTCGAGCTTCACTGCGGGCCTGAAACTGAGATCGTGCGGCCACGACGGCGAAGTTCCCGGCACCATCGGCCGCGTCGACGTTTCCCTTCAAGTGCAAGCCCTCCTGCCCGTCCGTCGCATCGACCCCTCCGTCGCCGACCGATGGTCGCCTCGCCGATCGATACTCGCCCCTCGAGCGGCGAGTGGCGACTGGGGTATATTCGGCGCTGTCACTGGCGAGTGGCCAAACGGTAAGGCACCTGACTCTGGATCAGGGGATTGAAGGTTCGAATCCTTCCTCGCCAGCCAACCTACAACGTCTAGAGCAAGGCAGACGCTGAACCACCGGATGCTGGGGTTTCGACCTCTCTCGGAAGGAGCGCCGAGGAGGCGATCGGTGGCTACTTCGCCTGACCCCTTCCCGGTTTGTTCCTGAGTCTGGGCGTCCGGCGCCCGGTTCGCTTGATTCTCGGGCTCACTCGATGCGTTCGCGGTGAGCCTTGGGGCGGCCGTAGATCTGTTGATCGCGGCAAGCGCGGCGAGGGCGCGTCCGAGCGGGCTCGTTTGCGTTCGTCGGCAGCTCGTCCAGGACCGGGCCCGGCATGGCCCCATAGGAGCGTGGCTCACTCAGCCCACAGCTGCCCGCCTGGCCCTCACCCATCGTACGCATGAGGTGGATCCGCTCCACGCCGCCGAGGTCACGCAGCGAGGCCAGCAGCGCGGCGAACGCGGCGGGCTCGTCGGGAAACGCGCCTCGGCCCGGCTGGCTGACCTCGTCGGCGACACCCGCTTGGAGGGTCGCCTTGTGGGTCCGATCCCGACCGCCCTCATGCCACCGCTCCTCGCTCCGTGGAGCGGAACATCCCGCGGCGGCCGCCAGCGCTTCCCCGAACGCCCCGGAGGCAGCGAGCTCGCCGATCTAGTGGGCCGAATAGCCGAGCTCGGCGAGCACCGCGTCCTGACCCTCGCCGAAGCGAGGACCCGGCCGGTAGGTCGGCTCGAACCGCCCAACCCGGAGCGGCAGCCCGACGGACCTCACGCGCCCGAGGGTCGGGTGCTCGTATTCGGCGAGCATCTCGCGCCGGCGCAAGTCGTCGGCGTCGAGCGCCTCCTCGAGGGAGCGGACCGGCGCGATCGGCACCGCGCCGCGGAGCGTTTCGAGCCACTCGGCCGTCGTCCGAGTCGCGAACCGGCCGCCCAGAAGCGCGACGAGCTCGTCCCGATGCTCGCGGCGCACGGCGAACGACCCGAAGCGCGGATCCCGGGCCAGGTCCGGCATTCCGATCGCCGTAACCAGCGCGGTGTAGAACTTCTCCTTGGGACAAGCCACGGCGACGTAGCCGTCCGCTGTCGCGAAAAACTGGAACGGGACGACGCTCGGATGGGCGGACAGCGGCGCGCGGCGGGTGGCGGAACCGGACGACAGGTACCAGGCAGCCGGATAACTCAGCATCGCGAGGGCGCTGTCGTAGAGGTTCGTCTCGAGATCCCGACCGCGCCCTGTGCGCCGTGCATCGAGGACGCCGGCGACGAGGCCGAGGCACGCGGTCAGTCCGGCGATGTAGTCGGCCAGCGAGAGCCCGCTCTTCGTGGGTGGCCCGTCCGGCTCGCCGGTGAGTGACGCCCAGCCGGACTCCGCCTGAATGAGGGCGTCGTACCCTGGGAGGACGGCATCCGACCCGACGCTTCCGTAGCCCGTCAGCGAGACGCACACGACTCGCGGATTCACCGCCGCGAGATCGGCATAGGTGAGCCGGAGCCGAGCCGGCTGATCGCCGCGGAGGTTGCTGTAGACGGCGTCGGCCGACCCGACAAGGCGCTCGAATGCCTCGCGGCCGCGCGGGTGCTTGAGGTCGAGCAGCACGCTCCGCTTGTTCCTGTTGAACGCCTCGAAGAAGAGGGAGTCCGTGCCCTCGATGCCGGGCGGGATGGCCCGGCTGACGTCACCGCCGACCGCGGGGTCCTCAACCTTGATGACGTCGGCGCCGAGGTCGGCGAGATAGAGCGACCCGAACGGCCCCGCCCCGTACTGCTCGACCGCGATGATGCGCAGGTCCGCGAGTGGCGCCGCGGCGGCCTCGCTCATCGCGCGGTGACGCGCGCGTCCGTCGTGTGCGCGCGGACGTAGTCCCAGTCCAGCTCGATACCGAACCCCGGCCGGTCCGGCAGCGTGTAGCGCCGGTTGGCGATCCGGCTCGACATGTCGGAGAGTCTCCAGAAGAAGGGATCGCGCTCCTCGTCGAAGCACTCCACGAATGTGTGTCCGACGACGCTCGCCAGAAGGTGCGCCGCCACCTGGGGCTCCTCGTGATGGCCGAGCTCCACCCCGAAGGCCGCACACAGCCCGGCGGCCTTGCGCCAGATCGTCGGACCGCCCGCCCAAGAGGCATCGAAGTTGCTGACGTCGAGCTCGCCGTCGACGATGAGGTCCCGGAGGCCGGGGAGCGTCATCTCGCTTTGCCCCGCGCAGACCGGGATGCCGGTCTGGTAGCGGACGTCGCGCATCCAGAGCCGGTCGTTCGTCCACCGGCAGGGCTCCTCGAACCAGCGGATGTCCTGGTCCCCGACCAATCGCCCGAACTCGACGGCGTGCGCGCGGTCGTAGCCCTGGTTCGCATCGACCATCAGCGCGAAGACGGGACCGGCGGCCTCTCGCGCAACCCGCACCCGCACGGCGTCCTCGGCCGGCGATTTGCCACCCACCTTGAACTTGCACCCGGCGAAGCCCATCTCGACGTACCGGCGCATCAGCTCGGCGGTCTCGTCGAGGTCCAGGTGGTAGTAGCCGCCAATCACGCTGATCGGCAAGTCGTCCGTCACCGCACCCCAGACCCGGTGGAGCGGTTGGTCGAGTGCCTTGGCAAAGACGTCCCAGATGGCCGTGTCGACGGCAGCGATCGCCTGGAGCGCAAGACCGCGATCACGAAGGATGTTGTGAGTCGCGGGTTCCATCGCGGCCCACGCGCCTTCCGGATCGGTGGCGCTGCGGCCGATAATCACCGGCGCCAGCTCACGATGGATGATGTCAAGGATCACGCCCTGCTCGGCGTCGGTATCGCCGCTGTAGGTCTCCGAGATGAGGCCATCGGCGGTGTGAAGCCGGACGATGATCGTGCAGCGCTTGTCCATGGAGTAGGCGCTGCCCGAGAACCGCCGCGGGAGGGGCGCCCTGAGCGCGATCGTCTCGATCCGCTCAATCCGGAGCGAGCCACGATCAAAGCCGTGACGCACGGCTGGCCCGGCACCGGGTGCAGTGGTCAACGACCGAGCGCGGTCCGCGCGGCCGCGGCGATCCGCTCGACGGACGGGATGATCTCGTTCTCGAGCGGAGGGCTGTAGGGGATCGGCAGGTCGGCCGGGAGGCTGACCGCCCGCGGTGCGGCGTGCCACGACTGCCCGGCCATGGTGAGCTCAGAGATGATCGTCGCTCCCCAGCCGCCGGCGTGGACCTGCTCCTCGGAGACCACGAGGCGGCCCGTCTTCGAGACTGACGCCGCGATCGTCGCGAGATCGAGTGGCCGGATCCAGCGCAGGTCGATGACCTCCGTAGAGATCCCATCCGCGGCGAGCTGGTCCGCAGCCTTGAGCGCCCGTTCGACCATCAGCAGGGTGGCGACGATGGTCACGTCACTTCCCTCGCGCAGGACGGCTGCCTTGCCGAGGTCGGCAATCGCGCCCCGCCGGACGGTGCCCTTCCTCCCGTACAGGGCCTTGTGCTCGTGGAAGATCACCGGGTTGTCGTCGTGGATCGCGCTTCTCAGGAGCTCGTACGCTGCGCCCGGGCTGGAAGCCGTCACGACCCGCAGCCCCGGCAGACTCATGAACCAGCTCTCGCCGGTCGCGCTGTGCTGCGTCCCGAACCGGCCGAGCGCGCCCGAGATCGAGCGGACCGTTACCGGCACCGAGAATTGCCCGCCGCTCATGTAGCGGTACTTGGGCAGCTGATTGACGATCGCATCGCCGGCGGTCGGCAGGAAGTCGGCGAACATGATCTCGACGACCGGCCGGAGCCCGGTCAGGCTCATCCCGAGCGCGACACCCATGAAACCGTTCTCGCAGATCGGCGTGTTCCGCACACGGCTCGGACCAAACTGTTCCACGAGGCCGTGGTTTGTCTTGAAGACCCCGCCGTCGGCGCTGACGTCCTCGCCCATCAGGACGACGGCCTCGTCGGCGGCCATCTCGTCCTCGAGGGCGGCGTTGATCGCCTCGCGGTAGGTCAGCTCGACCGTCGTCGGCTCGCTCGGGGCGGCAAGGGGCTCAGCCAGCGTAGACATAGCGCTCCGTCTCCTCGAGCGTCGGGTACGGGGACTGCACGGCACGGTCGGCGGCGGCGTCAATCTCGGCCTGGACCTCCGCCCGCATCGCGGCCTGATCGTCCGGGGAGACTCGACCGTCGGCCGCCAGCCTGGCGCCGAGCAACTCGATCGGGTCGCGGCTCGTCCAGCGTTCGAGCTCGCCCTCCGGGCGGTACTTGGCCGGATCTGCCCGCGAGTGCCCGCGGTACCGGTACGTCTTCATCTCGAGGAGCGTCGGTCCCTCGCCGCGGCGGGCGCGCTCCACGGCATCGCTCGTCGCTCCATGGACCGCGTCAACGTCCTGGCCGTCGACGATCACACCCGGAAAGCCATAGGGACCGGCCCGCCGGGCGAGGTCGTCGAGCGGCGTCGTGCTCCGCAGGGGACTGTACTCGCCGTACAGGTTGTTGGTGATGATGAAGACGACTGGCGCCGTCCAGACGGCGGCCATGTTGAGCGCCTCGTGGAAGGTGCCGATGTTCGTCGCTCCGTCGCCGAAGAACGAGAGCGCGACGTGCGGCTGCTGGCGGATCTGGAACGCAACCGCTGCCCCGACGGCGATCGGCAGCCCGGCGCCGACGATGGCGTTCGCGCCGATGTTGCCCTTGCTCACGTCGATAAGGTGCATCGAGCCGCCGACGCCGCCGGAACAGCCCGAGGAGCGGCCCATCAACTCGGCGAACGCCGTCTCCGGGGCCATCCCGAGCGCGAGCGCCTCCCCGTGCCCGCGATAGGTATTGGTCTGGACGTCACCCGGCCGCATCGCGCCGATCGCCCCGACGGACACCGCCTCCTGGCCCTGGCACAGGTGCGTCGTGCCCTGGATCGCACCCTGCATGAAGAGCTCCTGGACCTTCTCCTCGAAGAGCCGGATCTCCAGCATCTTGCGGAACCAGGCGACATGATCGGGCGAGAGCGGGTCGCTCATCGGGTCAAACCTCCAACGGCAGCGGGTGCAGCCCGGGTCCGCGACGTTGGTTACGGACGCGGGGTCGGTACCGTTTCCAGTTACGATTGCGCATCGTCGCATCGGGGTGTCGGCCCCGTCAAACCGTGCCGTCACGGAGGGTCGTGCCCATGCTCACAATCGAGGCCATCGAAACGATCCCACTACGTATCCCGCTTCGGTTCACCTACCGCGGAAGCTACTACCGGATGCGCAATCGATGCACGATCATCACGCGGATCCGGACGAAGGAGGGTGTCCTCGGCGAGGCTTACAACGCCGACGAGGACGAGCCGCTCCAGTCCGCGATCCGAACGATCGTCCACGACGAGCTCGCGCCGGCACTGATCGGGCAGGACGCCATGGCCGTCGAGCGCTGCTGGGAGCGGATGCTGCCGGCAACGTTCGATCAGCTCCGGCCGCGGTGGTACGCGATGCAGGCCATCGCCTGCGTCGACACAGCGATCTGGGATGCCGTCGGCAAGGCGGTGGGGCAGCCGCTCTGGCGCCTTTGGGGCGGCTACAGCGACCGCGTCCCGATGATCGGGATCGGCGGCTACTACGTCCCCGAGGACGGCGCCGCGGCGGGCAACGAGATCGAGGACGAGATCGACTTCTTCCGGGTGGAGCACGGGATGGTCGGGATGAAGTTCAAGATCGGCGCGGTCCCCCCGGAGGACGATGCCGCACGCCTGCGACGGGCGCGCAGGCACTCGGGCGACGACTTCCTGTTCGTCGTCGACGCTAACCAGGGGTACACGGTGGCGGAGGCGCTCGAGTTCGTCGACCGAATCAGGGCCGAGGGGGTCGAGCTCCGATGGTTTGAGGAGCCCACTCGCTGGCACGGCGACTTCCGTTCGCTGCGCGACGTGCGGCTGCGAGGCAACGTGAATGTGGCCGCCGGCCAGAGCGAGCACAGCCGCGTCGGGATGCGCGAGATGATGGTGGCGGGTGCGATCGACGTTTCGAACTACGACGCGTCGTGGGGCGGCGGGCCCACCGAATGGCGCCGGGTGGCGACGCTCGCGTCCGCGTTCGATCTCCAGTGCGGCCACCACGAAGAGGCGCAGGTGGGCTCCCACCTGCTGGCCTCGATCTCGCACGGCACGTTCGTCGAGGCGTTCTCGCCGGCGCGCGACCCGATCTTCTGGGGCATGCTGTCGAACCGCCCGGCGCTCGTCGACGGGCAGTTCCATCTGCCGGACGGCCCCGGTCTCGGCTGGGTGCTGGACGAGGACTTCATCGAGCGGTACAGGGTCGATCGCTGAGCCGCGGGCGCCCCTGCCGCATGTGCTACCGTCGGCTGCAACCGTCCGTTACTGGATATCCGCGAAGCGTCCTGCTTCTGTCTCGAGGGAGGTGGCGCGGGCATGACCGATGCGCGGGACGCCGGCGACGGCGCCCGGCGGCGGACGAACATGCGCGAGGTGGCTGAGCTGGCCGAGGTCGCCATCTCGTCGGTCTCCCGGGTCCTGTCCGGTCATCCCGACGTGAGCCAGGACATGCGTGACCGCGTTCTCGACGCCGTCGCCCAGCTCGAGTACGAGCCGGACTTCCTCGCCCAGAGCCTCCGCCGCGGTCAGACGCTGTCGGTGGGTTTCGTCCTTGCCGACATCTCCAACCCGCTCATGGCGGAGATCGTGCTGGGCGCGGAGGCCGAGCTGCGCGGCGCCGGCTACTCGCTCCTCCTCATGAACTCAGAGAACGACCCTGCACTCGACGCTACCCACGTACGCTTCTTCCAGGGTCGCCGGGTCGACGGAATGATCCTCTCGCTGGTCAGCGAGTCGGACCCACGCACGATCGGGACGCTGCGAGCCGTCGACGTGCCCCTGGTGGTCGTCGACCGGCGGCTCGATCCGGACGTCCGCGCGAGCTCGGTTCGCAACGATCACGCCGCCGGCATGGCGGAGGCCGTACGGCACCTGCTGGAGCTGGGGCACCGGAGGGTCGCGCTGATCACCGGCGCGCTAGACACGTTCCCGGGGCGCGAGCGGATGGAGGCCATGAAACGGGTCATCGCCGCGACCAGAGGTCAGGTCGAGGGGCGCTACCTGCCCGGCTCGTTCTCGGCCGATCATGGCGACGCCGCGACGCGGGAGCTGGTGGGCAGCTCCAACCCCCCGACCGCGATCGTGTGCGGCGGCAACCAGCTCCTGATCGGCTGCCTGCGGGTGATCCAGGAGCGGGGCCTCGAGGTAGGGCGTGACATCTCGCTCGTGACCTGCGACGACGTTGCCCTGAGTGCCCTCTACCGCCCGCCTATCGCTTCGATCTCGCGCGATACGGTGGCCCTCGGGCGGACCGCCGCCGAGCTGCTGCTGAAGCGGCTGGCCGGTAGCGCCGAGCTCGAGGATGTCGTGCTCCCGACCACCTACACCCCGCGGGCTTCGGCGGCACCCCCGCCGGCGGGCTGAACGCCGGGTCCCCGAGGTCGTCCAAAGGCGCGGTCCTCCGCGGCTCGTCGCCACGGGGCAGTCAGGCCGCGGGCAGGGTCATGGCATCGGGTACGTGGCGCTCGAGCCGGGTGATCGCCCGAGCGAGCGCCTCGACCTCGGGGAAACTCGCCACGACGAGCGGGTCGGAGAGCCTGCCGTCCGACACAACGTACGCGATGTCGGCGGCCTCGAACACTTCCGGCACTTCTGTGCAGAAGATCACGACCGCACGGCCCTGGCTCGCGTACTCGCCCATCAGCCGGTAGATCTCGCGTTTCGAGCCGATGTCCACCCCGCGGGTCGGCTCCTCGAGCACGAGCACCTCCGGGCGCTTCACGATCGCGGCCGCGATGGCGACCTTCTGCTGGTTGCCGCCGGACAGCGACCGGATCGGCAGGTTCACCGAGAGTGCCTTGACCCGGAACTGCTCTCGTAGCGTGTGGGCGATCTGAAGCATCCTCCGCGGCCGGAGGGCGCCTCCGGAAGTCGTGATCTCCCGGTCGAGGCGGGCCACCATGTTCTCGCCGATCGTGAGGTTGTCGAACAGCGTCGCCTGGCGATCTGGTGCCACGAGGCTCGTGGCCGCGGCGACATCGCGCTCGCGATCGTGGCCGGCGATCTCGATCCGGCCGGCGGCACGCTCGAAGCCCGCCAGCGAGCGGACCAGCTCCCGGGCACCGGAACCCTCGACGCCGACGAATGCCACGATTTGGCCGGCTCGGACCTCAAGGTCGAGTTCGCTGAAGTCCCCGTCAACATGGGTCCAGCCGGACAGGCGGAGCGCGACGGTCGCGCCGTCCGAGCGGACGCGCGCTGCCTCGTCCGGCTCGCGGCTCGCCTGGCCGACGACCAGCCCGCCGGCGATCTCCTCCTGGGTCAACCTGTCTCCCTCGAGGACGGTGGCGCGCCGGCCATCGAGGATCAGCGCGACCCGGTCGGCGTGTCTCGCGAGCTCGGCGATCCGGTGCGAGACCAGCAGCACGACGCGGCCGGCGTCGGCGAGCGCGTGCATTCGGCGGAACAGGTCGTTGGACTCCTCTGGCGTCAGCGCCGAGTTCGGCTCGTCGAACAGGAAGACCCGTGCGTCGCGGGCAAGCGCCCGGGCGATCTCGACGCGCTGCTGGATCGCCAGCGGGACCGTCGCGAGCGGGCGGTGACGAAACTGGAGGATCGCGAGGTCGGCCATCAGGGCGCGTTCCTGCTCGCTCAGCGGCCGCGTCAGCGCTCGCGTCCCCTCGCGTCCGACCATGACGTTCTCGCCGACGGTCAGATTCGGGAAGAGCTGCGGCTCCTGGTGGACGACCGCCACACGCTCGCGGTCGACATCCGTCTCCCAGATCGCGCCGTCGAGCCGGATCTCGCCCGCGTCTGCGGCAACCTCGCCGGCGAGGATCTTGATCAGCGTGCTCTTGCCGGAGCCGTTGGGACCGGCGATGCCGAGGATCTCTCCGGGCGAGACATCGACATCGAGCCCATCGAGGGCTCGGGTGTCGCCGTACCACTTCCGGAGCCCGCGGATATGGAGGCCGGCATCGCCGGTGGCTGCCTCCCGGCCGGGCTCGACGCGCTCCGTCCGTGCCGCGGTCACCGCCGGAGACCCTGCGTGAAGCGGTCGAGCACGACGGCCGCGATCGTGACCGACCCGAGGACGAACTGGCTGAGGTACGCACCGGCAGCCAGCAACGCCAGGCCGTTCGAGATGATGGCGAGGAGGAGCGCGCCGCTGACGGTCCCGATCGCCGTTCCCCGCCCTCCCGCCAGGCTTGCCCCGCCGATGATGACCGCGGCGAAAACCGGGAACAAGAGCGAGAGGCCGGCGTTCGGCTGGGTTGAACCGATGAACGCGAAGTCGAGCATCGCGGCGAGGGCGGCCAGGAGTGAACACGTGATGAAGGCCGCGAACTTGTACTTGCGGATGGGCAGCCTGGCCAACTCCGCGGCGAGCGGGTTACCGCCGATCGCCTTCAGGCGGAAGCCGAACAGCGACCGGCTGAGGACGAACCCGACGATCAACGCGACGGCGATCATCCATATCCCCTGCATCGGGAAGCCCAGCGGCAGGTCCTGGTTCGACAGCCCGAAGAACCAGTCGACCTCGTTCTGGGGGACCGTCTTGCCGGGCGGCGGGTACTGCGGATTGAGCGTTGCGGTGTTGGAGATGAGCAGGGTCGAGCCGTAGATCAGCGACCCCGTACCCAAGGTCACGATGAACGAGGGAATCCTCGCCACCGCCACCAGGAACCCGTTCACTGCGCCCACGAGCGCGGCGCCCGCGAACGCAAGCGGGATCGCGAACAAGAGCGGCCAGCCCCAGACAATCCATGAGACGGCGATCAGCGTCGAGGCGAGCCCGTACATGTAGCCGAAGGAGAGATCGATCTCCCCGACAACGATCACAAGCGTCAGCCCGAGGGCCACGATCGCAATCGTGCTCATGCCCCTCGTCACGCCCAGCGCGTTGACCACGGTGAAGAACGTGTTGGGCTTGCTCAAGAAGGTGAAGATCACGATGACGACGAGGATCGCGATGGCCAGGCCGCCCAGGCGGAGGCCGACCTCGCGGGCCCGCCCGGACCACAGCCCGCTGGGGGAGCGCACGACCGCGCCCGGGACGGCCGGGGTCGTGGATCCTTCGTGGGTCATCGCGACATTGCTCCCTCGGCGCGCGCGCGCAACTTGCCATCCGGCTGACAAGGAGCCGGAGGGCAGCTCCGACGCTGCCCTCCGACCGTACGACGTCAGCCCGTAGCGGCTAGCCGCATTCGCAGATCTTGAGGAAGTCCTCCCGGGACTGCTCGAGGTTCTCCTTGGTGACGGGCAGGAGCTCCTGGGTGTTCGGCAGGATCTTGCCGTTCTTCAGGAACTCCGCGCACGCGACCGCGCCGAACGCGGCCTGATCACCCCAGCGCTGGTCGAGAGCGACGACCTGCGTGCCGGCCTCGATCGCCTCGAGCTGCCCGAGGCTGACGTTCCAGCCGAGCGTCCATACCTTGCCGGCGAGGCCCAGATCGGTGATCGCTCGGGCGGCATGCTCGGCGCCGATGTCCACGTTCTCGATGAACTGGACTTCCGGGTTGCCCTGGAGGAACGCCTTGTAGGCGTCATACGTGCCCGCCGGGTCGTACGTCGTCACGAGGGCGTTGCTCTCCGTGTTGGCGAACGTCGCGTCCGGGATTGCCGCCTTGATCGTGTCGATGAAGCCCTTCATCCGGCCCTGTGCCCAGTTCTGGGTCGGGTCGCCGCCCGAAACGGCGAAGACCTTGAGCTGGTTACCCGTCTCCTCCATCCAGTCGAGCAGGATGTTCGCCGCCTGTTCCCCCTCCTTTTCTGAGATCTGCGTGAAGTTGGTGAGCTCGTTCCCGTTCGACTGGACACCCACGGTGAACACCGGGATGCCGTCGGCCATGATGTCGTTGGTGATTTTGGTGAAGGTGTCTTGGCCCGTGGGCTGCACGGACAGGCAGTCGATCTGATCGGAATCCCACTGCGCCTGGATCTGCGCGATCTGCTCGTTGGGGTCCTGGACCGCCGATGCGGGCGCGATGGCCTGACCGTTCATCGGGAGGATCTTCTGCGCCTCCGGCAGGCTCCGGGTGTAACCCGCGAGGTACTGAGGCGAGAACAGCGGGATGCTCGACGAGCCGTATGAGAAGACGTAGTTCACTGGCTCGCCATTCTCGAGCTTCTCGGCAATGCGGGGGTTCAACGTGAAGGTCGAGCCATCCTTCAGAGTCCCGGTGTGAGGCCAGTCGTCGGCGGCCCCTCCGCTCGGAGCACCGCTGCCGCTACCGCCCGGCGTCGCGCCCGCGCTCGGCTCAGCGGTGGTGCTCGGCGATGTGGTCGCGGCGATGCTCGGTGATGTGGTCGCCGCCGGCGTCGCGGTGCAGGCCGCGACCAGCATCGCGGCCGCCCCCACAGCCGCGGCCGAGCGGCGGAATTCGATCCGCATTGGTGCCTCCTCCTCTCTTCGAACCGCGCTGATGCGCGCCGGGGATACGAAGAGCCGCGGTCAGTATCGGAACGCCACCGGGCATTGTCAACGTTTCTGGAAAGCATTGCTGGCGAGGGTGCCCGGGGTCTGTGGCGGTCGCGAACAGCTGGATCGCGTAGCCGTCCGGATCGGGGACGTCAGCAGCTTCGGGCGCCGGTGTTGGGACCGGCGGTGATGTCCACGACGTCCGTCGAGCGCGCCGGGAAGCCGAGCGCGACGAGCCGCGCCCAGACGGCCGCCACGTCGTCGACGTACAGGCACAGGTGGCCGCCACCGGGGTCGCACGGGCGCGACGCGGCCGGCATCCGCTCGATGCCCCGGTACTCGAGGAGCTCGACGAACCTGGCCCCCGGGATCCGGAGGTAAACCGTGCGGATCGCGTCGAACTCGAGCTTTGAGCACTTCCTTCAGGTACGGCGCATCGAGCATCCGGTCGAACTCGAGCTTGAGGCCGAGGCCGTCGCGATAGAACGCGAGCGAGCGGTCCATGTCGCCGACGGTGATCCCGCCGTGGAAGAAGCCCGTCACACGCCCCGCGGTCGCGGCCTCCACGACCGGCGCTGCCTGTGCCGCCACGTCAGACGGCGACGGTGTCGAGGGTCTTGACCCGCTCGAGCACGCCGCTCGAGGCGCTCCGGTACGCGGCGTCGAGGATCTCGACCGTCCTCGCGCCGAGCTCGGCCGGCGAGTTGTTGGCAAAGGCTCTGCCGGCACCCGCCTCGACGAGGGCGTCGATGGGGCCTTTGCAGTCGTACAGCCCCGCGTCAGCGTCGAGGGGCACGCGTGTGTCGTCGTTCGCGCCGCGGTAGCGCCACAGGATGTTCTCGCGCAGATCGAGATGGAACATCCCGCGCGAACCGACGACGCGAACCTCCACGGCATGGCGGTTGTTCGCCCCGCCGAGATGCGACGACGCGCCGCTCATCGTCCCGATCGCCCCGTTCGTGTAGCGCATCGCCACGGCGTCGTGGAGCTCGACCTTCGCGTCGAGCGGCGCGGACATCAGGGCGAACACCTCCTGCCCTCGCAGGTCGGTCAGCCAGAGGGACACGCCGAGCAGGTGGGTCAGCTGCGCCTGGCCGTATCCGCCGCCGGACGTCTCCGGCCGCGACCACGTGTCGGCCTGCGGGATCGCCTCCGGGTCGGCGCCCGGATAGTCGCCGGTCTCGCTGAGCAGCTCGCGGGTGACCGAGTCCATGTGGAGCGCGACGTGCTCGATCTCCCCCACGCCACCGTCGTCGTGCATCAGCCGGTGCGCCTGGATGACCATCGGCCGGTAATTCCAGCCGTACGCGACGAGGAGGTTCCGGCCCGTCCGCTTGACGGTCTCGTCGAGGTCCCACGCGTGCGCCGGCTCGAGCGTGAACGGCTTCTCGCACATGACGTGCGCGCCCGCCTCGAGGGCGGCCTTGGTCTGCTCCCAGTGGTAGCCGGGCGGGCTGCCGACGACGACGATGTCCGGCTTTGCGGCGACCACTTCGCGCCAGTCGGTCGTGGCCTGCTGGAACACGTACTTGTCCTTGATCCCCAACCCCAACTCCCCCATCCACCGCTCCCGCAGCGCCGGGAGGCGCCCGTCGACCACCGCGACCGCCCCCTCGTCCGCGTGCGCCGTGAGCTGCCGGAGGTGGGAGCGGACGGTCCCCGAGCCCGCTCCGATGACGCCGAGACGCAGCTTCGCCACAGAGCACCCCTTTCGTCGAGGCCGACCGTGGGCGCGCGACCCCGATGGATCGTCCGGTTTGACGGCGCGCGCCGCCCGCCACTAGGATCGTCGAGGCGGGTGGAAACGAGTCTGGAAATGATATCACCCGCTCCGTCGCGGTCCCGACCGAACCCCGAAGACAGGGAGCCCGATGGCGACCGGATGGCGTCCCCGTGTCGGCCTCGTCAGCGTCCGATTCACGCTGTTCGACGCGCAGATGGGCCCCGACTTCCCGGCCCGGATGCGAGCCCACGCGGCGAGGTCCGCTGCGATCCTGGGGAGGTTCGCGGACGTCGTCGAGACACCTTTGATCGAGTCCGAATCCGACGCCGACGCGGTCGCCTCGCGCCTCGCGGGGGAGCGGCTGGACGCGGTCGTGTTCGCGCCGGCGATGGCGGCACCGCCCTCGTTCGCGGATCTCGCGCTCACGCGCGTCGATGCGCCGCTCGTCGTCTGGAACGCCCCGGCGATCGAGCGGCTGCCGGAGGATCTGCATCAGGACGAGGCGACGGTCCACTCGACGTCGGTCGGGGCCGTGATGTTCGGCAACGTGCTCGTCCGGCGTGGTCGCCGGTTCCGCGTCGTGACAGCGGGGCACGACGACGACGGCGGCCTCGCGGTCCTCGAACGGATCGTCCGCGCGACCGCCGTCGCCGGGTCGCTCCGCGGGGCGACCTTCCTTCGGGTCGGCGCCCCGATCCCGGGCTACCTCGACGTGGAAGCCGCCGCGCGCGCGCTGGACCGCCTCGGCGTGCGGGAGGTCGCCGTCTCCGTCGCCGATTGGGAGGAGCGCGTCGCGAGCGTGCCCCGCGCACTGGCGGCGGCGCTCGTCGACGAGGTCCGCGCGCGCTGGTCGGGCGATCCGGGGCCGTGCGCGGCCGACAGCGCCGCGATTGCGCTCGCCCTTGGAGACGCGCTCGACGAGGCCGGCGCGGCCGGCGGCACCGTCAACTGCCACGGCCCGTGGTTCCGGACGAGCCAACGCGTCGGGCTCACCGCCTGCCTCGCGGTCGCGACGCAGACGGAGCGCGGCCGGCCGCTCTCGTGCACCGGCGACCAGCCGACCGCGATCGCCCTGACGCTCGCCCGCCGGCTCGCCGGCGCGGCGCTCTACTGCGAGTGCTACGTCCCCGAGCGGGCGACGGGCCTCGTGCTCGTCGCGGCCGGCGGCGAGGGCGACCCCGCATGGGCCGACCCGCCGGGCGCCGTGGTCGTCGAGGCGAACGACCACTACCCGGGCGAGCGCGGCGAGGCTACCTCCGTGGCGTTCGGACTCCTGCAGGGCCCCGCGACGATCCTCTCGCTGTCGCCGACCGACGACGGCTGGGTGCTCGCGTGGGCAACCGGGCAGATCGTCGAGTCACGCTACACCCGGATGCGCGGCCCGAACGGCATGTTCCGATTCGATTCGGGTCCCGGCGACGAGGCGCTCGCGCGCTGGATCGGGTCCGGCGCAACCCACCACAACGCTCTCGCACCGGGGCGCCTCGACTTGGAGGTCCCGGCCGTCGCCGAAGCCCTCGGCATCCGTCATCAGCGCGTATAGCCGGCGCTAGCCGCGAGGAGGAGTCCCATGAGCACCGTCGCGACCGTCGAGGCGATCCCGGTCAGCTATCCGGAGCCGAACGACTTCAACGCGCTCCGTCACCTGTGCCTCGTCAAGATCACCACCCACGACGGCGTGGTCGGCTGGGGCGAGTCGATCACCCAGTTCCCCGAGGCGAACTTCGCCGTCAAGGCAATCATTGAGGGCATGGCGGAGCGCGTAGTCGGCCGGGACCCGCTCGATAACATCGCAATCTGGCACGCCCTCCGCGACCAGATGTGGTGGTACGGCTACAACGGCGGCATCGCCAGCTACGCGGTGGCTGCCATTGACATCGCCCTTTGGGACATCAAGGGCAGGCTCCTCGGCGTGCCTGTCGTCCAGCTGCTCGGCGGCGCCGTCCACGAGCGGCTTCCCGCGGTCGCCTCGAGTCACGCCCATTACGAGGACATCGGCCGGATGGTCGAGGAGGCTCAGGAGTGGGTTGCGCCAGGGATGCACGGCCTCAAGGTCGGCCTCGGCAAGCGCGGCAACGCCCGGCTCGGGTACGAGCACGACCGGGATGTCGAGTACATGCGCCGGATGCGCGAGGGGCTGCCGGGCAAGTGGATCATGCTCGACTGCGGCTGGAACGTGAAATGGGACGTCAAGACGGCCGTCCGTCGGGTGCAGGCGTTCGAGGAGTTCGACCTGCACTGGATCGAGGAGCCGCTGGGTGCTTGGGATCCCGAGGGCTACGCGAACCTGCGCAGCAAGACGACATCGCTGATCGCGTACGGGGAGAAGGAATGGAACGTCGACGGGTTCGAGCGCGTGCTCGGGACCGGGACGGTCGACGTCGTCGGCATCGACCCCGGCCGCGCTGAGGGCATCACCGGGTTCAAGCGGGCGGTGGAGCGGATCGAGTTCCATCGGCGGCAGGCGAACGCGCACTGCTGGTCCTCCGCGATCGTGACGGCCGCGAGCCTCGCGATGAGCTTCAGCTCGCCGGCGTTCAAGCTCATCGAGGTCAAGCCGCTCCGCAACCCGATGCAGCACGAGCTGGTGCCCGAGCCGATCGAGCACGTCGGTGGCTGGTTCACGCCGCCCACGAAGCCCGGCTTGGGGATCGAGGTCCTCGACGAGGTCGTCGACCGGTATCGGAGCGACAAGGTCCTGGCCGCGGTCTGACGCGCCGCGGCAGCACACGACGAGGAGGAACGGTCATGGCGTGGAGCGTGGGCGCCGGGCTCGAGGGCAAGGGCGTCATCGTGACCGGTGCCGCGGGCGGCATCGGGCGCGCCGTCACGAAGGCGTTCGCGACGACGGGCGCGAACGTGATGGCGGTCGACGTCGACCAGGCCAACGTCGACGCGGTCGTCGGCGAGCTCGACGGGTCGGGGCATGTGGGCGCGGCGGCGGACCTGCGCGATCTCGGCGCCCACGACGGGATCGTGGAGCGGGCCCGGGCGGAGCTCGGGAACGTGTACGCCCTCGCCAACCTCGCAGCCGTGCTCCGACGGCGTGGCTCGCTCGACGAGGTGACGGAGGACGACTGGGACCTCCAGCACGACGTAAACCTCAAGGCCGCCTTCTTCTTGGCCCGCGCCGCGGGCAGGGCGATGATCGAGGGCGGGCAGGGCGGCCGAATCATCCTGTTCAGCTCGCAGGGCTGGTGGACCGGCGGCTTCGGCGGCTCGGTCGCGTACGCAGCCACGAAGGGCGGCGTGACGACAATGTGCCGCGGCCTGGCCAGGACGTTCGGGCCGCACCAGATCACCGTCAACTGCGTCTCGCCCGGGCAGGTCCACACGCCGATGCTCATGACCGGGCTGGCACCCGAGGTCTACGAGAACATGAAGAAGCAGACGCCGCTCGGCTACGTCGCCGAGCCGGAGGAGATGGCCGGTCCGGTCGTCTTCCTCGCATCGGACCACGCGAAGTACATCACCGGGGCCACGATCAACGCCTCCGGTGGCTTCCTCATGTACTGAGCCCGTCCGCGATGTCGGCTCTCGTCAGCGACTTTCAGTTCCCGTGGGCCGCCGGCTGGTACTTCTCGCAGGCCGTCCGGGCTGGCGACGTGATCGTGACGGCCGGCCAGGCCGGCTTCGACGACGACGGGCGGGTCGTCGGCGACGACTTCGAGAGCCAGCTCCGGCAGGCCTTCCGAAACCTCGACCGCGTGCTCCGGACACAGGGGTCCTCGCTCGACGGCGTCATGCGCCTCAACACGTACCTGTCCCACCAGTCGCAGGACGAGGGGTTCAAGCGGATCCGCGGCGAGTTCCTCACGCCGCCGTATCCCGCGTCGACGGCGGTCATCGTCGGGTTCGTCTTCCCCGGCATGCTGTGCGAGATCGAGGCCATCGCCGTGCGCGGCGGCGTCCGCGAGCGGGACGCCCGTTGACCGCGACGATGCGGGCGATCGAGCTGCCGGAGGTCGGAGCGCCCCTTCGGGCGACTCGACGGGAGGCGCCCGAACCGGGCCCCGGCGAGGTCCGCGTCCGGATCGACGCGTGCGGCGTATGCGGCTCCGACGTCTTCCTGCAGAAGGGCGGCTTCGGCGACAAGGTCCCGTACCCGGTCATCCCGGGACACGAGGCGGCCGGGGTCGTGGACGCGCTCGGGGACGCCGTCGACGGCCTGGCGGCCGGCGACCAGGTCGCGCTGTACTACATCACGACGCCACCGGGCGATCCGTGGGCCGCGCGCGGGCGACCGAACATCTCGCCCGCGGTCACGCGGATGGGCGTTGACGTCGACGGCGCGTTCGCGGAGTACGTGCTGCGGCCGCCCGAGGCGCTCATCAAGCCACCGGCACCCGTGCCGCCGGCGGTCCTCGCGGTGCTGACCGATGCGGTCGCGACGCCGCTCCACGGACTGAAGCGCGTGGCTCGCCTCGCCGCCGGCGAGACGCTCGTCGTTCTGGGCGTGGGCGGGCTCGGGTCGAATGCCGTGCAGCTCGGGAAGGCGTTCGGCGCACGGGTGATCGCCGTCACTCGCTCCGAGGCGAAGCTGCGCCTCGCGCGCGAGCTGGGCGCCGACGAGACCGTGGCCGCCCAAGACGGCGATCCAGTCGCGGCCGTGAAGGGACTGACGGACGGACATGGTCCCGACGTGGTGGTCCAGTGTGTGGGATCCGCGGCCGCGGACGAGCAGGCGATCGCGATGGGCGGACCCGGCGGCCGCGTCGTCCTGATCGGCTCGAGCCTCGACCACTTCCGGGCCCGGGCGGTCGACATCTTGTGGCGCGAGCTCGCGGTGCTCGGATCGCGCGGCTTCGTGCCGGACGACATCCGCGATGCGATCGACCTCTTGCTCGATGGGACGCTCACCGTCAACCACCTCGTCGAGGGCGTCCGACCGTTGGCGGAAGCGAACGAGGCGCTCGAGGACCTCAAGGCGGGGCGCGTATTCCGCTCGGTCCTGGTCCCCTGAGGCCCCGTGGCTGCCGGCTCTGTGGGCCGGAACCCGGCTTCTACGTCCGCCGGCAGCAGGTCGTCGACGTGGTCGGCGACGGAGTCGAAGCTTCGCCACGCCGCCGGCTCACCCTCCTGAGCGGAGATCGATCCGCGCCACGGCGTATGGCCCGAGCTCGAGCGTGAGGCGCCCGTCCTCGACCGCCTGGCCGGAGCCGCTGTTCCGGAACGCAGCCGGGTCACGCATCGCCTCTTGAGCGGTCACCTCATCGAGGATTCGGACGTCCACCTCGCCCCCGTCGAGCCCAGTGACGACGACCGTCGACCGCTCCGGGCGGACGTTCGCGACAAGGACACGCGTCCCGGCATCGTCCTCGATCCCAAGGCCGACGGCCGCCAGAGGCTGGTCCGAGCGGGCCTCGCGGACGCGGCCGCCGGAGCGTTCGGCGACGTCCGCGAAGACGTGGGCGAGCGGGACCATGTCGCCCGGGCGGGACGGGAAGCGCGGATCCGGTGGGCCGCCGTCCTGCTCGACGACCCCGCGCCAGCCGGTCGTCTCGAAGTAGGTGACGCTGTCGGCGCCGCTCCCCGCGAGCGCGGCGACCGAGCCAAGCGTCCAGGCCGCTCCGAGCAGCGACGCCTGGCGAACGTCGACCGCGGCCGGCAGGTCGTCCGGACGCGACGGCCCGGCGGGATACGGCCCGAACCGGGTCGCCAGCGTGACTGGGCTGACGCTGATCGGACGGTCACCGCCGAACGTCCTGGTGAAGCGTACGACCTCGCCCTGACCCGCCAAGTTCTCGACGATCGAGGTGTCGTCGGCGGCATGGACCGTGGGGCTCATGGAGTAGCAGATGCCGCTGAAGACGGGGTCCTCCGGCCGGTCTCGGTTGATGTCGCTGAAGTTCTGGTTCGTCCCGCCGGCGAACGGGACGTCTCCGATCACGGACTCCAGCCGCCGGCGGACGAGCCGGGCGACCGCCGGCGGCGTCCCTCCCTGGAGCGCGCTGAAGCCCTCGCGGGCGAAGTAGACGAGGACGCGCGCGACCGTCACCCCGAGCGGGCCGAGCCTCGCTGCCAGCCGGTCGAGGCCCTTGCCGCTCCCCTCGTTTGCGAACACAGCCAGCTCGAGCGCCGCATCGACCGCCTGGGCATCGACGGCCACCCGATCGAGCGCGGCGAGTCCCGCCTCGTCGAGGCTCACTTCGACCCGCAGGTGGGCCGGGCGCAGAAGCGCGATCTTGGCCGCCTCGCCGGCCGACAGCGGCTGACCGTGGCTCGGTTGCCCGAGTCCAATCGCCGGCAGCCGCTCGGCGACGACCGGCGCGAGCGTGATCGTCGGCGGCGCTGGTGGGCGGGCCGTGGGAACGGCGCCACCGAACCCGATCGTGAGGACCTGACGGATGCGCTGACCGTCGGTCGAGTCGAACGGGAAGCCGAGGGCGAGTGGCGTCGCATAGGACTTGAAGTTCGCATCCGTCCAGTTGCGGTGGTCCTGGAGCTCGAGCAGGTCGCCCTCGAGGGCGGCGACCGCCTCGAGCCCGTCGACGACCTCGATCGCGATCTCTGAGTACGGGGCGAACATGCCGAGGATCGTTCCGTCGACGATCCACTGCGGTTCGATCGCGTCGGGCAGGACGCCGCGCAGCTCGCCCTCTGCCGTCTGCGCTCGGTACGGTCGCCCGACGGACCCGTCGAGCGCGTGGTGGACGTTGAAGCCGATTTTCGAGTACTGGAACACGCCCCGGCACGCTCCGTCCATCTCGTAGCGGATCGTGCCGTCAGGAGCGCCGGTGATCGTTCCGCGCCAGGTGAAGTGGATCGCCTCGTATCGATGCTCCGCCTCGAACGAGACCCGGAACCCGTCCTCAGCCTGCTCGATCTGCCAGTCGCGGTACGTCGCCGGAATGGTATTCCAGGGAGCGTCGCGAACTGCAACGTAGACCCGCTGGACGAGCTCAGTGTCGCCGACTCGGACGTGGCGCAGGTCGGCGCCGTCGAGGAGGGCGCGAACCGGCCCGGCCTCGAGTACGCGAGGTGCCGGACCCGGCTGGTCCCGGCCGGTCAGGATCCGTGACGCATCCGCGATCGCCATCCGAGCCTCCTCACCACATCACCAAACCGGCGGTGAAGTTGATCGCCTGACCGGTCATGTGGGCCGCCGCCGCCGCCTCCGAGAGGGGGAACCATTTCACCCCATGCCCCTCTCGCTGCGCCGACTTCTACAATCACGGCCGTCCCCACACCGCGATCGGACGCCTCGTGCCCTACGCGGTTGTCAACGACGTCCGCGAGCATCACAGCCAAGCAGCCGGCGAGCCACCGCGTGGCCGATCCCGCTTGCGGATCCGATGACCACGGCCAAGCGCGCCCGTTGCCTCGCCCACCCGCACCCCGGTTCCCGCGGGCGGGGATCTCGTCCCCTATCCTACTGGAAACGGTTGCATCACCGACGATGGACGACCGCGGCGGCAAGTCGGATCGGAGGGCCGGAGATGGGCGGGCGGTTCGAGAACCAAGTCGCGGTGGTGACTGGCGGCGCACGGGGGATTGGGGAAGCGATCGTCCGGCGGATCGTCGCCGAGGGCGGTTCGGCGGTCGTTCCTGACCTGATCGACCCGGTCGAGCCGCTGCCGCGGACGCGCTACCTGCGCTGCGATATCACGGACCGCGACGCCGTCGCCGCAGCCCACGCCTCGATCGAAGCGGAGGAGGGCCGGCTCGACATCCTGGTGAACAACGCCGGGAACCAGAGTGTCGCACTGACCGACCAGTTCGACCCGGACGCCTGGGAGTCCGTCATCGGGGTCCACCTGTTTGGCGCGTTCTACTGGTCGCGTCTTGCCCTCCGGACGATGAAGGCTCAGCGGTCCGGGGCGATCGTGACCGTAGCGTCCGTCGCCGGGCTGATCGCGCTGCCCGGGCGGGGGCCATACTCGGCGGCCAAGGCCGCCCTGATGAGCCTGACTCGGGTGATGGCGACCGAGGTCGCCGAGCTCGGGATCCGGGTCAACGCGGTCGCGCCGGGAATGGCCCGGACGTTCCTCGTCGAGGAGGGCATCCGGAACGGCTCGATCGACTTCAAGGGGATGCTCGAGGAGATCCCGATGCGCCGGCTGGCGACGGTCGACGACATCGCCAAGGCGGTCTGCTTCCTCGCCTCCGATGACGCGTCGTACGTCATCGGCCACACCCTCGTCGTCGACGGGGGCTGGACCATCCTCGGCATGCACCGCAAGCCCGAATGGCTGGCGGCCACCGGGTGACCAGGTCGCGCCTCTAGTACAAGACGACACCGCCGGGCGATCGCTCGGCCGCCCGGGGACGCCCGAACATCTCGGCCGCGGTCACTCCGATGGGGGTTGATGTCGACGAGGCGGTCGCCGGTATGTCCTGCGGCCCCCGGCCGCGCTGATCAAGCCGCGAGCGCCGGTCCCGCCGTCCTTTCGCCGTCCGGGTGCTCACCATCGGGCACGTGCGGGACGTCGTCATCCCGCGTCGCGGTCGAGCACCGGGTCGAGCACGTCCGGCCGCTGTCCGAGCGAACGAGGCGCTCGAGGACCTCAAGCCGGGCCGGGTGTTCCGCTCGGACCGTCTGATCCGTCAGTTGTGCATCCAGCCGCCGTCGACAAGCAGCGTCTGCCCCGTGATGAACCCGGCGGCGTCAGAGGCGAGGAATAGCGCCGTCGCCGCGATGTCGTCAGCCCGCCCGAACCGCTTGAGCGACTGGATCTCCATCAGCCGCTGGCGGAACGCCTCGACGTCCCCGACGGCGGCCGTCGAGCGGGTCTGGATCGAGCCCGGCGCCAGCGAGTTGACACAGATCCCGTGGACGCCGAGCTCTCGGGCCAGGGCTCGCGTGTAGCCGACGACCGCGGCCTTGCTCGTCACGTACGCGCCGAGGTTCGGCGGATCGGCCGAGAAGACCATCACGGACGAGAAGTTGATGACCCGGCCGGCCCCGCTCTTCGCCAGGGCGGGAAACGCGGCCCGAACGACTCGGGCGTAGCCGCCGACGTTCGTCGAGAAGATATCCTCCATGAACTCGGCGGGCTCGTCGATCAGCGAGCCGGTCGGATATTGCGCCGCGGCGTTGACGACGACATCGAGCCCGCCAAGGCGGGAGACACCCTCGCGGACGGCCGCTTCGACCTCGGGCGTGTTCTGGACGTCCGCTCGACGGACTGCTCCGAACCCCTGTGCCTGCGCAACGTCGTCGAGGACCGAGGTGTCGATGTCCATCGTGGCGACCTGCGCGCCTGCACCGGCGAAAGCCGCCGCCGTGGCCAAGCCAAGCCCGTGCCCGGCGCCCGAGACGAGGACCCGGCGATCGGTGAGGTCGAATAGCTTGACCGCCTCACGCGGGAGCGATTCCTCGGTCATCTGCGAGTCCCCAGCTGGACGGAAACGTTCCGGGAGCCGCGGAACGAGCTTGCCCGCGGTTCCGCCGGCTTGACAGCGTCTTAGCCGATGGTACCGTTTCCAGCGACGGTTCCGTCATCCGCTCGTCGAGGGTGCATGGAGGGCGCATTGTCGATCCGCCCCGCCCCCGAGCCCGGTCCGGCGCCGTCCGCGGCCGTGGTCAGCGCCCGATCGACCTCGCTGCGACGGGCCCTCCCGGAGGAGACGGGCGTCATCGGCGCGCTCATCGTCCTCGTCGTGTTCATCGGTCTGCTCCGTCCGAACTTCCTCACCCCGGCGGTCCTCTTCCAGCAACTGTCGGGTGCGGCGTTCATCGGCATGCTCGCGCTCGGGATGGTGTTCGTCATCGCCATCCGCGACATCGACCTATCGGTCGGCTGGATGTTCAACTTCGCGGCGGTCGTCGGAGCGAAATCGATCGTCGCGGGGCTCGATCCCTGGCTCGGCGCCGGCGTTGCGGTCGCCTTCGGTGCCCTGCTGGGCCTGGTCAACGGGGTGCTGAGCGCCCGGCTCCGGATCCCGGTCATCATCATCACCCTCGGCACGTTCTCCGCCTTTCGCGGTCTGTCGCTCGTCGTCAACGAGTCGCGCGCGGTCGTGCCGCCGGATCGGACGAGCGCCTTCTTCAGCCTGTTCGACGCCAAGGTCTTCGGGCTGATCCCGGGCGTGGCGATCGCGTTCGTCGTGCTTGCCATCCTGCTGCACGTGCTCCTCCACCACACGCGCTTCGGCTATCGGGTGCAAGCGATGGGCAGCAATCCGGACGCCGCTCGCCTCGCCGGGATCGCAACCGATCGGACGCGCATCCTGGTGCTCGTCTTGATGGGCGCGATCGCCGGCCTGACCGGTGCGATGTTCCTCGGCTTCCGCGAGGCGATCGATCCGGTCACCGGCGGTGATTACCTGCTGCCGGTCGTGGCCGCGGTGATCATCGGCGGCACGCCACTGTCCGGGGGTCGGGGGACGATCCTCGGTGCGGTCGTCGGTGCGCTCATCATCCAGGTCATCACGACCGGGATCCTGTTTCTGGGCGTCGACGTGAAGTGGAGCACGTTCGTCACCGGGGCCGTCATCATCGTCGCGGTCGCGGTCGACCAGCTCGTCCGGCGCCAGCGCGAGCGCCAGCGTCGCTCCGCCGACAGCCTGTGATCGACCAAGTCCAGCGAAAAAGCACCGGGTCCACCAGCCCGCCGTCCGGTCGACGACCGACGTCCGGTCGTCTGAACGGTCGCGCTCACTCGAGGAGGAGGCTCTGATCGTGAACCGTCGCTACGGATGGGCGATGCCCGCCATCACCGCGCTGTTCCTGACCGCGTGCACGACCGGCGGCGGGGCGACGAGCCCGCCGACGTCGGAGACCTCGCCCGGCCCCTCGGTCACCGCCCCGACCGACGCCGCTTCGCCTTCGATGGCAGCCGAGAGCCCGGCGAGCGCTGCGCCCGAGGATCCGACGGCCGAACGCGTGACGATCGGCTTCGTGACCCACGTCATCGGCAACCCGTTCATCCAGCAGATCATCGACGGCGCGCAAGCCGCGGCCGACGACCTGAACGTCGAGCTCCAGGTGACTGGCCCCGAAGGCGGTGACGCCGACGCGCAGCTCAAGGCGGCCCAGACGCTCGTCGCGACCGGCGTTCAGGGGATCGCGACCTCGGTTCCCGGCGAGTCGATGGCCGGCGGTCTAAACGAGATCATCGATTCGGGCATCCCGGTCGTCCAGTTCAACATCCTGTCGACGACGGTCAAGGCGCCGTATGTCGGCGAACGGTCGGTCGAGAGCGGCCGGATCCTCGGCTCACGCGTGCTCGAGCAGCTCGGCGGCGACACCGCAACCGGCAAAGTGATCATCGGCAACTGCTTCCCTGGCTTCCCCGTCCTCGAGAACCGCGCGAAGGGCGTCCAGGAATCGATCGGTGCGGCGAGCGGGATCGAGATTCTCGGCCCGTTTGACGTCAAGGTCGCCGCGAACGAGAACTACGCCGCCTGGGAGGCGCTCCTCGCCGCGAACCAGGACGCGAAGGCCATGGTGGGCCTGTGCGCCCCGGACATCGCCAGCCTCGGCCGGCTTCAGGCTGCGAACCCAGACACCCCGTTCGTCTCAGGCGGCTATGACCTGACGCCGGAGAACCTGGCCGAGATCAAGGCCGGCAACGCGTACATCAGCCTTGGGCAGACGCCGTTCATGCAGGGCTACCTGCCGGTCAAGATCCTGGCCGACACGATCCGCGGTCAGTCGTCCGTCGACCTGACGGAAGGCGGCTTCATCGACGCCGGCACAGAGATCGTGACCGCCGACCGCGTAATCGAGCCGTACGACCTGCCGCCGCTCACCTTCGAGCAGCTTGAGGAGCTCGCGGCGTCGCCCGAACGGGCGCGGGAGTACTACCAGCCGCTGGTCGAGAACCAGATCGCGAACTGGCCGGAACTGCTCGAGCCGATCGAGAACGAATCGAAGTAGCGAGCGGGCGGGAGACCATCGTTCTTCCCTCGACACTATGAACGACGCTGTCGCCGTGCCCGCGATCGAGGTCGCCGGCCTGCGGAAGCAATACGGCGGCATCGTCGCGCTCGACGGCGTGGATCTCGCGATCGCCCCGTCGAGCATCCACGCGATCGTCGGCGAGAACGGCGCCGGCAAGTCGACCCTGATGAAGATCCTCGCCGGCGCCGTCCAGCCGGACGCCGGCGAGATCCGGGTGGGCGGCGCGCTGGCGAGCTTCGCGATGCCGCAGGACGCGCGGCAGCTCGGGATCGGGATCGTCTACCAGGAGCTCAGCCTCTTTCCGGATCGCTCCATCCTCGCCAACCTGTTCGTCGCGTCCGAGACGACCCGGCGCGGGCTCGTCGACCGGGCGACGATGCGCGAGCGCTCGGCACCGGTGCTCCGGCAACTCGGGCTCGGTGTCAATCCGGCCACCCCGGTGGGCCGGCTCGCCATCGGGGAGCGCCAGCTCGTCGAGCTGTCTCGGCTGCTGATCGAGCGACCCGCCGTCCTCATCCTCGACGAGCCGAACTCCGCCCTCGACGAGGCCGAAACGCGCCGGCTGTTCGCGATCCTCCGCGAGCTGACGGCCGACGGCGTCACGATCCTCTACGTCTCGCACCGGCTCGAGGAGGTGTTCGCGATCGCCGATCGGATCACCGTTCTCCGCAACGGGCGGATCGTCCTGACCAGCGATCGCGCCGGCCTGACGATTCCCGAGGTCGTGCGGGCGATGGTGGGTGGCGCGCAGGAGGCGATGTTCCCGCCACGGGGTGCCGAGCGGACGGCGGCCGGACCGCCGCTCGCGATCGAGCGCCTCATCGTCGGGCGCGAGCTCCACGAGGTGTCCCTGACCGCAGCGCCAGGCGAGATCGTCGGGCTCGCCGGCCTCGAGGGTTCTGGCGTCTCGGCACTGCTCGGCGTCCTGTTCGGCACCCGGCGGGCGAGCTCCGGCAGGGTGACCTTCCCCGACGGGCGTGGGCGCCGGGCGCCGGATCAGCCTCGTCCCGGCGGATCGCCGGCGTGACGGCCTGATGCTCGAGGCCAGCGTGGCGCGGAACGTGGTCCATGTCGCGATCGGCGCGCTGGGCCGCCGGATCTGGCTGCGCGCTCGGGACTTCGTCGCGCCGGCCGAACGCCAGATCGCGAACCTGCGTGTCCGCGCCGCTAGCCCCGCGATGCGCGTCGGCCAGCTGTCCGGAGGCAACCAGCAGAAGGTGGTGGTCGGCAAGTGGCTCGAGATCGGGCCGGACGTGATGCTCCTCGATGACCCGACCCGAGGCGTCGACGTCGGGCGAAGCGCGAGATCTACGGGCTCATCCGGCGCCTCGCCGCCGACGGACGCATCATCCTGTTCCGCTCCACCGAGCTCCCGAGCTGGTCGGGCTCGCCGACCGGATCGTCGTGTTCCATCACGGCCGGGTGGCCGGCGAGGTCGATCGCGGGACGATCGACGACAGCGCCTTGCTCCATGCGATCAACACCGGTGAAGTCGGCCCCACGGCGGCCGCCGCGATCCGCACTGACCCGAAGGAGGAGGCGATGATCCGTCGCGCGTTCACGATGCGGTTGAAGCCCGGCAAGCTGGCCGAGTACAAGGCGCACCACGACAACATCTGGTCGAGCTCGTGGCCGAGATCGAACGGCAGGGCATCGCCTCGATGACGATCTTCGAGAAGGACCCGCAGCTCTTCCTCTATTCCGAGATCCGCGACGAGGCGGCGTGGGACCGGCTCTGGGCGTCGCCGATCCACGACCGGTGGAGCGAGGCTCATGAACCCGCTCATGGAGTTCCGCCCGGACGGCATCGTCGAGTCGACCCAGGTTCGGGAGGTCTTCCACCTCGAGACGGGCGCACGGACCGATGGCTGACCACGAGGGACGGATCGCCGTCGTCACCGGCGGCGGCCGCGGGCTTGGCCGCCGGGCGGCCTGGGCCTCGCGTCGCGCGGGGCGACGGTCGTGTCGGTCGCACGCAACGAGGGCCAGCTCGCCGAGACGGCGGCCCTCGCCGGCGACGGGCCGGGTCGGATCGTCCCGATGCCCGCTGACGTCACGCAGATCCCGTCGGTCGACGCGTTGGCGGACCGCGTTCGCGCGAAGGTGGGGCGTCCGACGATCCTGGTCAACGCCGCCGGCTGGTTCGGGCCGATCGCGCTGATCCACGAATCGGATCCCGAGGATTGGATCCGGACCGTCACGGTCCTCGCGCTGGCGCCGTACCTCACTGTCCGCGCGTTCCTGCCAGGGATGCTCGACGAGGCGTGGGGCCGGATCGTCAACGTGACGTCGGCCGCGTCGCTCCACCCGCCGGGACCGCTCAACTCCGCGTACGCGACCGGGAAGGTCGCACTGAACCAGTTCACCCGGCATCTCGCCGCAGAGATCGCCGGGACAGGCGCGTCACCGCGAACGTCATCCATCCGGGTGACGTCCGGACGGACATGTGGCGGGACATCCGCGACCGGGTCGCGACGATGGGGCCGATCGCCGAGGCCTACCGGGCCTGGGCGACGTGGGTCGACGAGACCGGCGGTGATCCGCCCCACAAGGCGGTCGAGCTGATCCTGCGCCTCACCAGCGACGCGGGCAGTGAGCGGAACGGCGAGTTCTGCTGGATCGACGAGCCGCTCCAGGCGCCGATCCCCTCGTGGGGCGAGGCGCCCAAGCTCCAGCCCTGGCTGCAGGAGGCGTCCCGCGACTGATGGACCCGACCGCGGTCCGCCGGATCGGGCAGACCGACGTCGCCGTCACCGAGCTCGGCTTCGGCGGCGCCTCGATCGGCGAGCTGTTCCACAAGGTGCCGGAAGAGGACGCGATCGCCGCGGTCCGGACGGCCTGGGAACTCGGCGTGCGGTACTTCGACACGGCGCCCTGGTACGGCCGCGGCCTGTCCGAGCTGCGGACCGGCGCCGGGCTGCGCGACCGGCCGCGCGAGGAGTTCGTGCTGTCGACCAAGGTCGGCCGCTGGCCTCCGCCCGAACGCCCTCGTCGCGTTCAGCAGTGCCCCGTGGGTCGGGGGCGCGCGCAACGACGTCGTCTTTGACTACTCGTACGACGGGATCATGCGGGCGGTCGACCAGAGCCGGCAGCGCCTGGGCGTCCCGCGCTACGACGTTGCGGTCATCCATGACCTGGACCACCTCTACCACGGGACGGGCCAGAAGCTCGACGGCTACTTCATGCAGCTCGCGACGTCCGGCTGGCGCGCGCTCACCGAGCTCAAGGCGGCCGGCGAGATCCGGGCGATCGCCGCCGGGATCAACGACCGGGGCTGATCCCGCGCTTCCTCGACCTCGTGGACGTCGATGCGTTCCTCG
Source organism: Chloroflexota bacterium (assembly GCA_030447745.1). Classification (GTDB taxonomy): domain Bacteria; phylum Chloroflexota; class Limnocylindria; order Limnocylindrales; family CSP1-4; genus JACDAV01. The sequence continues at coordinate 130,137 of JAUJOH010000003.1, forward strand.
TCGCGATGCCGTATACGCTCCTGCGCCAGGACGTGCTCGACGACGAGTTTCCGGCGGCCGTCGAGCGCGGCTGCGTTCATCGTCGGTGCGCCGTTCCAGTCGGCATCCTCGCCACCGGCGCGTCGAAGCCCGCCAACGCGGACTACGCGCCGCCCGAACCCGAGATGCTCGAGCGCGTCCGGCGGTTCGAAGCCGTCTGTTCGCGGCACGGCGTCCCCCTGGCCGCGGCCGCGCTCCAGTTCCCCTCGGGCATCCCGCCGTTTCGTCGGTGATCCCGGGTGCCCGGAACGCCGCGCGCAGGTTAGCCGCAACGTCGACACGTTCCGGCACAGGATCCCGCCGGACCTGTGGGCCGACCTCAAGCACGAACGCCTCGTGCGCGAGGACTCCCCGGTCCCGCCATGACGGGGTGGCGCGCGTGACCGACCCGGCGCGGCTCGTCGGGACCTGGCGGCTCCGGTCGTGGATCTCGACCGGTGAGGACGGCTCCGTCGCGGAGCCGATGGGCCGGTCGCCCGAGGGAATCCTCGTCTACACCGGCGGCGGGACGATGATCACGACGATCGGCCTGCCCGGCCGGCCGTGCATCACCGGCGGCGACATCCTGCGCGGCCCGCCCGACGAGATCGTCGCCATGGCGACCACGTTCATCGCCTACTCCGGCACGTACCGACTCGACGGCGACGACGTCATCCACGACGTCGAGATGAGTCTCTTCCCCGACTGGGTCGGTACTCGGCAGCGGCGGCACGTATCGCTGTCCGACGACGGCTCGCGGCTGATGCTTAGCGCCGACCCGATGATGGTCCGCGGCCGGATCAGCGCCCAGCGCCTCGAGTGGGAGCGGATCCGGGACTGAGCGTCAGCGCTTGGACGTGGCGCATCAGCTCCAGCTCGACTGCAAACGCAGGCTCCGGCGCCGCCTCGAACTCCGGCCAGCGGTCGAGGAGCGCGCTCGTGGCCGCCGCGATCTCCACGCGCGCCAGTTGGTAGCCGAGACAGGAGTGGTCGCCGGCCCCGAATGTCAGGTGGCCGGCCCGCCCGTCCGCGTCGGGACCGCCGTGGCGCGATTCCTTGCCTGGGTGGAGGCCGCGGCGCCACGGGTTGAAGCGGTCCGGATCCGCGAAGACGGTCTCGTCGCGGTTGGCCGAGCCGATCACGGCGCGGAGCGTCGCGCCAGCCGGGACGGTCGTGCCGTGCCACTCGACGTCGCGAGTCACCTCGCGGTCCTCCGCGATCACCGGGCCGCTGTGACGCAGCGCTTCCGAGATGACGGCGTCGAGCAGGGCCGGGTCCTCGTCGCTCGCGAGTGCGGCCTGCACATCCGGCGCTCCAGCGACGGTCGCCCATGTGTTCGCGATGGCGAGGCCGGTCGTCTCGCCACCGGCGACGAGAAGCAGGCTGACGAACGAATGGACCTCGGCGCGCGAGAGCCATTGGCCGTCGACCTCTGCTCTGACGATGTGCGAGATCAGGTCGTCGCCCGGATCGCGGTACGCCGCGTCGATCCGCGGATCGAAGAGCGCGGCGAGCGCGGCGTGTGCGCCGCGACCTTCGGCTGCCGCCGCGGCGTCGCCACCGAGCCCCGAGAGGATCGCCGCGCTGTGGCGCGCGAACGCCTCGTGGTCGGTCTCGTCGAGGCCGAGCAGGTCGGCGATCACGAGTAGCGGCAGGGGCGACGCGACGGTAGCCCAGGCATCGACGGCGCCCGAGTCTGGCCACCGCTCGAACAGGGCTGCGATGCGGCGAGCGACCATCGGGCGGACGTGCTCGATCCTCCGTCCGACGAGCTCCGGGGCGACGATCGCGCGCCTGGTTCGGTGGGCGGAGCCGTCGAGGTTGACGAGGCTCGGGCCGATCTGCTCCGAGAACCGGCGGTACGGGCGCCCGACGGCATAGGTGGCCGGATCGCGGAACACGGCGAGGACGTCGTCGTAGCGCGTGACGATCCAGCGGTCGGCGACCGGATCGTGCCAGATGGGCGCGTCGTGGCGGAGGCGCCGCCACGCCGGGAACGGGTCGCGCCGGAACTGCTCGGTGTGGAGCAGGTCGGGCGGCACGGCCGCGGTGCTTGTGGCCGTCATCCTCCGAGCGGCGGACACGCATCGGGCGGGGTCGCGTCGCGCGCGGACGAGCTCGATCGGGCGCCAAGCACGCGAGACGAGTCCGACCGAACGGGACGGCGGCGTGTCGGCGGCCAGGGCGAGGTCCGGAAACGCGGTGAACAGCCCGACGACGGCCTCGAAGGCCTCGATGCGGGCGAGGTGGGCACCCGCGCAGTGGCGCGGGCCGACGTTGAACGCGAGATGGCTGAACAGCCGTGGCCGGGATGGGTCGAAGCGAGCAGGATCCCGCCAGCGCCCGGGGTCGCGGTTCGCCGCTGCGTTGACCGCGATCATCCGCTCCCCCGCGGCGATCGCGACGCCGCCCAGGGTCGTGTCGGCCGTTGCGCGGCGCGCGCGGAGGTGGACGACCGTGGTGTGGCGGAGGACCTCCTCGAGGAACAGCGTGAATGCGTCGCGGTCGGCGAGCCACGCGGCCCGCTGCTCAGGCGGCTGCTGGAACACGACATGGATCGCGTTGCAGATCAAGAACGCGGTCGTCTCCGATCCGGCCTCGAACAGGAACTTGGCGTTGTCGATGACGTCGCGCTCGTCCCAGTCGGGGAAGATCTCCCGGCCCGCCGCCCACAACAGGCTGATCGCGTCTTCGGCCGGCCGGTCGCGCCGCTCGCGGACGGTGTCGACGAGCGCGGGCTCGAGCGCTCTCGTCGCGACGACGGCCGCCTGGCGCGCCTCGGCGTCCTCGCCGTACGAGTGGCGCCAGGCGAGGACCGCTTCCATCCAGCCCTTCGCCTGGTCGAGCGTCGCGGCGTCCGCGTCGGGCAGTCCCAGCATCCGGGCGACGACGGCGATCGGCAGCAGCCGTGCAAAGTCGGCGAATAACTCGAACCGCTGCGTCCCGGCAAGGGTCGAGAGCCGCGCCGTGACGATCGGGCGGACCGCGCTCGCCGCCTGCCGGGCGATCGGATCAGGGCGCCATGCGTGCGACAGCGAGCGGTGGAGCGCATCGTGAGGGGCACCGACGAGCGACCGGAAGTCGCGCCGGCCGACGATCTCGGCCGCGCCCGGCAGCGTCCGCGTCGGCTCCTCGAACAGGTCTTCGCGCCGTTCGACGAACGCGCAGCCGTCGTGGTCGAGCACGAGCCATGCGGCCATGCCCTCGTCCCACACGACGTTGCCGGCGGCGCGCATCCGCTCGTAGGCGGGGTACGGGTCGACGTCGCGGAGGTCCCGCAGCGACACGTCCGCGACAGGGCGGGTCGCGGCCGCCAGCGCGCCGGTCACACGATCACGGCGTCGATCCCGAGGTGGCGGGCGACGGTCGCCACGTCCCGAGAGAAGTCGCCGGGTGTCGCCGAGCTGTGGTGGTTTACGCCGGCGCTCGCCCAGCGCGACCACGCTTCTTCCACGGGACCCTCCCGGAAGCGGAAGGCGCCGTTCGACGTCCCGGTCTGCGGGAAGCGCCGCTCGGTCAGCTCGCCGCGAGCGACGACGTAGCGGAAGCCGCCGCGCGAATCGGGATGGGGCGTGAAGCCGACGAGCGTAGCGAGACCGGGTGCCGGCTCGAGCACGGCGCACACGCCGCAGTGCGGATCGCGGCCGCAGAACCAGCCGTTCCGGCGCAGCCGCGGTCGCTCGCCGGGAGCCAGCCATGCCAGGTCGTGCTCGCCGCTGTTGGCGATCACGACCTCGCCGGTGGCGTAGTCGATCGCCTCGATCTCCTGGTAGAGCGCGGCGCCGCCCAGCCGCTTCGTCGTCAGCATCGCGACCGCGGTCACGACGTCGCCGGTGCACGTGAACGGCCGGCCGGCGGTCGTCAGCCGTCCGAGCCCCCAGCACGGCGCGATCCCGACCGTCTCGCCAAAGCGGAACTGCTCGACGTGGCAGTTGAAGGCGCCCCCATCGAGCCGATGGGCGTCGGCGACGTCCTCGAGGGCCGCCGCCGCCCTCAGCGACCGCTCGAGGAGTCAGAGCCGTCGAGCGGCTCCTCGAAGGTCCAGTCGCGGCGGACCTCGGCCTCCAGCCCCCGTACCCGGTCGTCCGCGACGGCGCGGTAGTGCTCGACGACCTCGTCGGCGTCGATGGGCACGAGCTCGATCCCGGTCGCCGCGCGGAGGTCCGCGTCGTCCGCGTCCACGTGTTGGTAGCCCTCGAGGGGGCGCCCGATCCGCCCGAGCCGGGCGCGCGATAGACGTCGAGCGATTCCGGCAAGCCTGAGCGCATCGCGGACGCGCACCACCCCGGCGTGGTCCGAGCGCCGCGCGAGCACGAGGCTCGAACGGGCGCCCGTCTCGAGACAGGAGGTTCGTGATCATCAGGGCGCCGACCGTCGCGCCGTGGGTCGTGATCGAGCCGTGATCGAACGCGCCGCTCACGAGCCCCGTCTCATGCAGCGCCCAGACGACGACAGGAACGCGCCGCAGCGCCTCGATGGCGGCCATCGTCCACGCGGCGGGTACCGCCATCGTCTGGACGACGAGCAGCACGTCGACGTCCGCCGCCGCAAACCTTTGTCCGATCGCGGCCCCGTCCTCCGCCGACGCGATCTCGGCCACCTCGACGGGCTCGACGACGTCCTCGGCTCGGCGGCGACGACGGCGCGTCAGTGCAAGGCGATCGGCCCGGAACGTCAGCCCGGCGGTGTGCTCCAGAGCGTCCAGGTACGGGTGGACGACGCCGGCCCGCGGGCGGCAGGGTGTGGTCGACGCGGGCATCGCTCTCTCAGTCCTGGTGGTAGACCTCATCGGCCGTGATCAGCTTCCCGTCGGCGTCCGCAATCGTCGTGATGATCCCTGCGAACGACTCGCCCCACCGCCGGTTCACGTCGGTCGCGTCGATCCGCCCGAAGACGGTCTCCATGTCCGGTAGTACTCGCCGTAGTAGATGACGTGCGCGCCGCGGCGGAACCCGTTGTAATTCCGGAACCCGGCGTCCTCGATCGCGGCCATCATGTCTGCCACGGGTCGGCATGGCGGGCGTCGTACTCGTCGGCGCGCTCGGGGTCGACGACGAAGTGCTGCGGGTCATCGGTCCCTCGAGTGGAGGGCCGTCGGCCCGGAAGATCGGGCGGTACCAGAGAAGCTCGCCGGAGTCGTCGGTGATCTGGGCGATGACGTCGCGGAAGTAGCGGTTCCAGCGCTGGTTGGCGGGCTTCTGGGCCCTGCACGCCGAAGGCCGTCTTGGCGTCCGGCTCGCACTCGGCGTAATACCAGACGTCGGTCCCGCGCCGGAAGCGGTGAAGTTTCCGGATGCCCGATTCGCGGATTTCGTCGACGAGCTCGGGCCAGACCTCGGCGTGCCGCCGGTCGTACTCGGCCTCGGTCCCCGGGAAGATGCGGAGGTAGAAGGCGACGCGCTCCATCGGGGCTCCTGGCGGTCTTCGGCGGCGGGCTGGTGACGGTTCCAGTCGGTCATCGTAGCAGCACCGGGACGAGCCGGGACGGCTCACCGCCCCGCGCGCCTGGTGCAGCAAGCTTGACCTGCGGGGTCGACGCACAGGTGCCCCGACGCGAGTCCGAGGTCAGCCGAGGAGCACGATCGCCACCCCAATGACCGCGATCCCGGCCCCGAGCACGAGCCTGCCCGACGGTGCGCGCCGGTTCGACGACGTCCCAGCCGATCGCGAACAGCGGGCCCGTCGCGACGACCGTCTGGACGATCGCCGGGTTTCCGCCGCCCTGGACGCCGAGGAGGATGAGCGCGAGGTGCGAGGTGATCGCCATCGCTCGCGGCACCATCGCCGGCAGGTCGCGCAACGGCACGTCGCGCGGCCACCACAGCGCCGCGCAGACCGCAGCCGAGGCCGCCGTTCGCACGACGTACGTCTCGACGACGCCCGAGCCGGCATCGGCCAGCAAGCGCCCGACCACGGTCACGGCGCCCGTGCCGACGGCCGCGACGAGATCCAGGCCGCCGTCCGGCGGCGTCCCAGCGTCGAACTCATCGCGCAGCGCGACGAGCACCCCCGCCACCACCACGATCGCGGCCGCGACCTGCCCGATCGACAGCTCGCCCGGCAGCAGCACGCCCGTCGCGACGGCGGCCGGCAGCGGGCTGACTGACTGCGCCGTCACTGTCGGGGCGGCGCCGCCCGCGGTGTACATGTCCCAGATCGCGACCGACGAGATCACGAGGGCGGCCGTTCCCGCAGCGTGGAGCAGCACGACCCACGGCGACCAGACCCACGACATGAACGGTGCGAGCGGAAGGAGGAGCAGGCAGTTAAGGGTGAACAGCGGCGCCAGCAGCTGCCGCGCCGGGTAACGCTGCGCGAGCCGCGTCGAGAGCACCGCGACGACCGCGTTCATCGCCGCCGCCGCCAGTCCGAACCCGACCTCCACGAGCCGGCGGTCTCAGCCCACGAGGATCGCGGTCACCCGACCACGAGGAGTCCCGCCGCGAGCCTGACCCGCATCGGCGGGCGGCGTGGGGTCCGTGCCGACGACCATCTGAACCCCGTTCGCGAACGCCGCGACAATGGCCAGGATCGCGGCGCTCACGTCTCGGTGCGGTCCTCTCGCGGGGACGGGTGGCTCGACCGCCGTGGTAGGCTGACGGTCAGTGCTGCAAACGGTACCGGTATCGTCGCGCACTGTAGGAGCGTGGAGGGCGGCCCCGTGCCGGAGACGACGATCGCGTTCACCGAGCTGCTCGGACGGCGGGTGCGGATGGGGACCTGGGAGGACCAGAAGGTCTCCACCTACCGGAAGATTCGCGAGGCGCTCGACGCGGGGCGCTGGGACGAGGCAGGCCAGCTGGCGAGCTACTTCATCGACGAGGCGAACGTCTGCTTCACGCTCTACCGCCAGTGGATCGGAGACCTGAACGGGTTCCTCCGCGACAAGGGCGTCGATGCCGGCGTGATCCAGGGCCGCAACGACCAGGCGACCGAGCTCTCGAAGCTCCCGGACGGCTCACCGTGGCAGCCGCGGCGCCAGTGGGACCGCTTCCTGTCGGAGATGCAGGACGTCACCGCCGCGACGTACCGTGAGCAGCCGGAAGCCGCCAAGGCCGCGCTCGACACGGCCAAGGAGACGTGGCGCCAGTGCCATGACCGCGACGTCGACCACACCTACGCCCTCATGTCGCTGATCAAGGAGCAGTTGGGCGAGGGGGCGGTCCGCGAGATGTACGACCGCGTCCTGCTGCCGTTGTTCGTGTGGCGCTACGAGAAGTTCGACATCGACAAGCACCCGTGGGACGAGGCGCTCGAGACCCTGATGCTCGTCGCCTGCGAGGCGATGCGCGGTCACCTCGTCGGACCCGAACGGACGGGTGACTTCGAGCTGATCGAGACCGAGGACCGGTTCATCCTGCGGTTCGACCCGTGCGGATCGGGACAGCGGACGGTGCGCGGCGACTGGGTCGAAGGGACACCGGCCCGGATGGAGCCGCCGTACGGCTGGAAGGTGACCGAGGAACCGCACACCTGGAACCACAACACGCCGGGCGTCTGCCTCTACTGCGCCCACTGCATCATCCTGATGGAAGAGATGCCGATGGACCGATTCGGCTATCCCGTTCGGGTGATCGACCCGCCCGTCTATCCGGACACGAACCCCGATCCCGCCGCGCGGCAGAAGTGCCAGTGGCAGATGTTCAAGGATCCGACGGCCGTGCCGGACGAGTACTACACGCGTGTCGGGCGGACGAAGCCGACGACGTTCGGATCCAAGGCCCACAACGCCCCGGAGCTGCCGAACCTGAACGCCGGGCTCCCGGGCGCCGGCTGACGACGACCCCTTTCGGGTAGAAGAGCGGCGCCGGACCTCCTCCCCGGTGCCGCTTTTCATGTCCGGTCAGATCCGGTAGTACCGCTCCGCGTTCCGGTAGAGCATATTCTCCTGGTCAGCGCGGCTGAACCCGGCGCCCGCGATGATCCGGCGGTAGGCATCGGTCTGCTCGAGGTACGTCGCATACAGGATGTCGACCGGCCAGTTCGTGCCGAACATGATCCGGTCCGGGCCGAACGCGTCGATCATGTGCAGGACCCACGGCCGGATCGAGTCGATCGTCCACCGGTTGTCGGCCATCCCGAAACCGGACACCTTGGCGGCGACGTGCTCGACCTCGGCGAACTCGCTGATCTCGGACTTCCACAGCGCGAAGTACTCGTCGTCGCGCTGGACCGGGAAGCCGGCGTGGCCGAGGATGACCTGCACGTCGGGGTTGGCCGCCGCAACGTCTCGGCCGGACAGCAGCTTGCCCGGTGACGCGTTGAGCTCGTACGACAGGTTGCGGTCGCTGAGCGCCTTGTAGCCGCGCTTGAACGCCGCCGTCTCCGGGTCATCGGGATGGGCGCGGATGCGGATGCCACGAACCCGGTCGGACGCCTCGAGGTGCCGATCGAGCTCGGCCTCCCCGTTGTCCTGCTCGATGTCGCAGAAGGCGACGATCGCGTTCGGCATGCCATGTTCGTGCGCGACCTGCTCGAGCCAGGTGGTCTCCTCGACCGGATCCGGGCCCGCGTAGGCCGCCTCGACGTGGACGCTCTTGATCACGTTGGCGCCGTAGAACTCCTTGAAGAACCGCCACGGCGCGCCGATCGTGGAGCGGATCATCTTGTAGTCGCCCAGCAGCGCGTTGTGCCCCGGCCATCCGGGATCGGTCAGCCAGTCGTAGTGGAACCGGTCGAGCTCCCACAGGTGATGGTGGGTCTCGACGAATGGGATGCTGCGATCGACGTCGGTCACCGGGAGCCTCCTCGAGCGACGGCCTGGTTGGTGGCGGGAAGGTGATCGCGGAGCCAGGCGATGCTCCGCTCGATCATCTCGAGCTCGTCGTGGTCCCCCGGCCCGAGCGACGCGAGCTCGACGCACACCGGTCCATCGAAGCCTGCCCGGGCAAGCTCGTCGATGACCCGGTCGAGCGGCGCGACGCCCTCGCCGAGCACGGTGCAGACCGGGCCGCCGAGGATCGTCGGGTCACCAGCGACGTGGTCCTTCAACTGGACGAGAAGCGCGTGCGGGGCCAGGGCCGCCGTCCCCTCGAGCATGTCGTCGCCGACCCGGATCAGGTTGCCGTTGTCGAGGCAGACGCCCAGGTTCGGCCGCTCGACCCGCTCGAGCAGCTGGAGGATGTCGCCGGCGCGAAGATCGCCGTGGTTCTCGAGCCCGAGCTGGATCCCGGACGCCGCCGCGCGGTCGGCCGCCCGGCGGACAGGGCCGACCAGGCGCTCGACGAGAACGTCGGCCGGCTCGTCGCCTCGGGAGGTCGGGCTCCCGCCCGTGATCCGGAGGACGTCGTGCGCGAAGCCTGATGCCGCGTCGATCCAGCGCGCGAGGTCCTGCTCCGCGCCCCACGATCGGCCGCCGTCGAGGCCGTGGTACTGCCCCGAGGGCCACGGATGGCCCCACGAGAACGCGATCCCGACGCCGTCGCGGGCGCGGCCCGCTTCCCGGAGCTCGCCCGGCCCGGGTAAATAGCACGTCTCAAGGAACAGCGCGTCCACCCCGAGCGCAACCGCGTGGTCGATGACCGGTGTGGCCTGCAGCGGCCACGGATCCGCGACCGGCGTCTCGCCGGGCCGGGTCTCGCCATACCGCCGGTGGTACGAGTAGCTGTCGATCCCGACCTGCATCCGCTCCCCGCCGCGCGACGGTCTCACCTGGCCGCCGCGCCTATGGTAGCGTCCTGCTGGAAACGTCACCAGCCCGCCGCGACGGGGCCAGTCTAGGGAGGGGGCTCGATGATCCGCGTCGATGGGCTGGCGGACCGCGTGGCGGTCGTGACCGGGGCGGGCCGGGGCATCGGACGGCGCATCACGGAGGTGCTGGCCGCGAACGGGGCGAGAGTCGCCGGCCTGGATCTCGAGGCGCCGGCCGACGAAGGCATCCTCGCCCTCGCGTGCGACGTCAGCGACGAGGCGGCGGTGAACGCGGCGTTCGACACGGTCGAGAGGGAGCTCGGGCCGGCGTCGGTCCTCGTCCTCAACGCGGGCATCTTTCCGATCGTTCCGTTCGAGGACACAAGCCGCGAGCTGTGGGACCGGACGCTCGCGATCAACCTCACCGGTGCCTTCCTCTGCGCGCGTCGGGCGCTGCCGGCGATGCGCGAGGCGGGCTACGGCCGGGTGGTCGGCATCGGCTCGAGCGCCGGCAAGGCGGGCGGCGCGCGGAGCGTCGCGGCCTACGCAGCCTCGAAGGCGGGTCTGATGACCCTGATGAAGTCGATCGCCAACGAGTACGCCGGGTTCGGCGTGACGGCCAACGCCCTCGCGCCCGCCCTCATCGACACCCCGATGATCGCGAACACCCGGGACCTGGTCAGCCGCATCCCCGTCGGACGGTTCGGGACGGTCGACGAAGTGGCCGCGCTCGTCGCCTTCCTCGCCTCCGAGCACGCCGGCTACATCACCGGCGAGGTCACCGACATCAACGGCGGCTTCCTGATCGATTGAGCAGGATCGTGGACGAGCCGGACGTCCGCCTCGCGCCTCCTGCGGACCCGTCTGGGAACGCATGAGGTGTCGCTCATCCTTGAGCTGGCCGGGGTGCGCCAGCGCCGGGTACGCGCGTCGGTCATCTTCGAGTGACCGGGATCGCACGGACCGTCCTGGGCGATGTCGATCCCGCCGATCTCGGCATCGTGCTCCCCCACGAGCACCTCGTCATGGACGCACGGCCGCTGCTCGACGTGCACGGCTACGCCGCCGCACCGCCGGTGGCGTGGGACGCCAGGATCGCCGCGGAGGCCCGCTGGAATCCCGGCGTCCATCCGGACAACTATGTCCTGACCGACGAGAAGGCCGCAATCGAGGAGCTCGCGACGTTCGTGGCGGCGGGCGGCCGGACCGTCGTCGATCTGACTCCGCCGACCCTTGGCCGCGATCCCGAGGCGCTCGCACGCATTGCGGCGGGCGCCGGCATCAACGTGATCTCGGGGATCGGTCAGTACCTGCAGTCGGTGCACGAGCCGTGGGTCGCCGACGCCGACGAGGCGTCGATCGCGCGGCGACTCGTCGACGAGAGTGTCCGCGGGACCGGCGAGCCGCCGATCAGACCCGGCGTTCTGGGCGAGATCGGCACATCGGACCCAGTGACTCCGGGAGAGCGGCGGGTCCTTCGCGGCGTCGCCTTGGCGGCCCGCGAGACGGGGCTCGCCGTCTCGGTCCATCTCCATCCGTGGGGTTACGAGGGCGAGACCGTCCTCAAGGAGCTTCTTGCCGCCGGCGCGGATCCGGAACGGGTCGTTCTTGGCCACGTGGCGACTGCGATCGATCGGCCGGCGTACCTGCGGGCGTTGCTCGACCGTGGAGCGTTGCTCGGGTTCGACCTGTTCGGCTTCGACCATTCGCTTCTGGGCCCCGGGCGGTGGCCGCCCTCCGACCTGGACGTTGCCCGCGTCGTGGCCGCTTTCGCGCGCGACGGCTTCGCCGACCGCCTGGTGCTGAGCCAGGATGTCGGCGTCCGCACGCGGCTCCGTCGCTGGGGCGGCTGGGGCTACGCGCACCTGCTCGAACACGTCGTGCCGCTCCTGCGCGAGGCAGGCGTCGGCGAGGCGGCCCTCCGAACGATGCTCGTCGAGACGCCCGCGCGCCTTCTAGCCATCCCTCCGTGAAGTGCCGCGGGAGCCAGGTTGTCAGACCGGAACAAGCGGCCGCGATGAGCGTCGGACCGGCGCCGCACTCGGGCGCATCGCCGTGAGCGGCTCGACGGCCCGGGCGACGAGCTGGCGCGCGACAGATGTGCGTGGTCGGCCCGATCGTCTGGTCGACCGGTCAGGTCATCACCCAGCCGCCGTTGACGTCGATCGTTGCGCCGTTGACGTAGCTGGCGCCATCGGAGGCGAGGAACCCGACCACGTTGGCGACCTCGATCGGCTGGGCGAAGCGGCCGATCGGCGTCTGCGAGATGAATCGGTCGCGCTCGTCGTGGGTCAGGTGCGACGTCATGAACCCTTCGATCGCGCCCGGAGCGACGGAGTTGGCCGTGATGCCGAACCGGCCATAGTTGCGGGCGAAGTTCTTCATCAGCGAGATCATCCCCGCCTTGGCCGCCGCATAGACCGCCGAGTTCGACACACCGCCGGTCCGCGCGCCCACGCTCGAGATGGCGATGATCCGGCCCCAGCCGTTGGCGCGCATCGGCTCGGCGGCCGCCTGGGACAGGAGGAACACGGCCCGCAGGTTCACGGCCATCTGGAGCTCCCAGTCCTCGAGGGTCACCTGGGGCAGCGGATGCTTGTGCACGAAGACCGCCGCGTTGTGGACGAGCACGTCGAGCCGGCCCTCGGTCGCGAGCACGTCGCCCACGACGGAGCCCGGGGCCGCTGGATCGGCGAGGTCGGCCTTCACCGTACGCGCGAGCGACCCGCGATCCTGATCGAGGAGGTCCAGTCCCACGACCCGGTGACCCGCCGCGGCAAGGACGACCTCGCCCCGCGCGGCCCATGCCGCGGGCGGATCCGGTCACGAGCGCGACGCGCTGGTCGGCCATCGACGTACCTCCACCGGGCCCCATGCTGCGAAGGCGCCCCGTCCTCGCGGGGGACGGGGCGCGTTCGATCACCGAACCGGCGCGCCTAGCAGGCGGGTGCCTCCGGGTAGACCGTCCGGATGTTGTTGGTGATCGCCTCGTGCTCCGTGAAGAACATTTCGGGACCTCCTTCCCATCAAGCAGGTCGATCATGGCCGGGATCAGCGTCTCACCGTACGCTCCGGGAAGTAGGCGCATCCGCCACCCACGGGGTTGCGGGCGATCTCCTTCCGCGCTCGGATCGGCGCCCTGCGCGCCGATCCGGATCTCACTCTCGCGACCGGCGGTCTCGCCGCCGCGAGCGCGCCAGCGCCATGTCGTCGTTGAGGCTCAGGATCACGATAACGTCGCCAGCCGCGATCGCCGACGGTGCGTCGCTCACCTGGGTGATGGCCTGGTCGGTCGTGCCGCCCACGCCCAGCCGCCGCAGCTTGTCGGCCGGGATCTCGCCGCATTGCTGGAAGCCGTCGAACATCGCCGGTCCGGGCCTCGTTGACCTCGCCCACCTGGGGCGACTCGAGCGTGAGCACGGCGGCGTACGTGCGGTCGTTCTCGGCCTTCAGCGCCTCGCCGGTCGCCGTGCCGACGACCTCGCCCGCGAGCGGTTGTTCGCCCCGAGAACACCGTCGGCACAGGCTCTGCTCGATGTCGATCGCGATCGTCGGCACGTTGTCGTATACCTCGCCAGATCTCCCGGTGCGCTGTCCGCCGAAGGCGTTGAAGTTCAGCGCACGCGCAAACGCCTGGGCCAGCGCAGGTTGCAGGCGCACTCCAGCTCCTGCTCGCCGCGTCGGCCTCCCGAGGTCACGAAGGCGGCCTCGACTCGGCGATCTCCGCGCCTGCTCCTCGATCGACTTCCGGCGAGGCTTCACGGGCAGCAGCGAGTCGCGGATAGCCGATCTTCTTGCCGGTCCCGGATCCAGGCTTCCGGCGCCATCGTACAGGTTGCCTGGCCTGCCCTGAAGACCAGGCGACTCGGCCAGTACCGATACCGGTGCGCGGACAACTCGGCCAGCGTTTGCCCAGACCTGAACTCGAAGCAGCCCGAAGAAGAACCGCTTGCCGGAAGCTGGGGCCAGGTAACCTCTAGCATGATGAGCCGTGCTGCAGCCCGGCAAGGTTGGACGTACAGGCGCTCGTGACGAGCGGCCCTATCTCCGGCAATCAAGGCCATGCGCCAGGCAGCGGCCTCGTCGGCGAGACGGTCATCGATCCCGTGCTCCTCCTCGTTGGAGTGATGGATCGCGGCGCGCAGCGGTCGTTGAGGACGGGCAGGCCGGCTTCGTCGGCCAGTCCGTCGACCTCCGCTCGAGATCGCCTCGAGCGTCTTCAGACCGTCCCACTTGCGCACGCGTGCTCCAGGTCGTCGGGCCGCGCCGGCGTATTGCAGCTCCACCGTCCAGCACCCCAGGGTGGCCACCGCTCGGCGGAAGCGTCGACGGCGCGGAGTTGCGGTGGGCGCAGTATAGCGAACGCCCTTCTCGTTCCACGCCACGGGTGCTCTTCTAGATCATGAACTCGGTACGGCGCCGAAGAACAGCAGGCTAGTTCCCTCGATCTCGTCCCCGCGGACCTGCCGACCGCCGGAGCCGCAGGGGTCGAAGCTGAGCTCGAAGCGGTCGTCGAACTCATGGAGCTCGACGTTGCCGCGCCGACCGGGGCCCACCAGATGCGCCCGCATCGCCTCCAGGCTGATGTACAGGTTCCGGACGAGCGTGTCGGCGTAGGGCCGGAGCCGGACGTCGAACACCATGTACCGCTCCTGGATGTACGGCTCGAGCACGGAGCGATAGCACGGCTCGAGGGCACCCTCGCCGAAGCGGCGGGCGACGAACGCCAGGACGCCGGCCATGAGGTCGGCATACCGGTCGTGCAGCCGGCGCCAGTCTTCCACGAGTCCCTCGAGTTCCTCGCCGGCCTCGGCGACGGAGAGGTCGTAGCTCCGAATGCCGTTGCCGAGGCGTCCGGCCCGTTCCCCGAGCGCCGCCCAGCGCGGCTCCGGGTCGAGCGGTGCGCCGTCCGGGTACGCCATCAGGGCAGCCAACCGCGTCATCTCCGCGTCCAGCTCAGCCTGCGGCACGCCCTGATTGCGGAGCCAGTCGAGGAACCCGGGGGTCCACAGCCGGTAGATGACGTAGACGACCTTGGCCTCCTCCATGAAGTAGTCGACCAGTTGGGCGGCGGTCTCGCGCCGTCCGGCCTTGAGCCCGAAGACGTCCCCGGCGTCCGCGAGCGCCTCGCGGATCTTCGCGACGGTCGAGATGGCCTGGTCCGCCCATTCGCCCGTTCGGACCCGCTTCCCGATGTCGTCCGACCAGGTCAGCTGCGTCTCCACTGCGCGATCCCTTTCCCGTGCCGTCGCTAGGTGTCCGCGCGAGTGAGCCGGACACGGGCGCGATCGACCGCCACGGCTCCCAGCAGCAGCAGGCCGTTCGCAACCTCGATCCAGAACGACGGCACGTTCAGCTGGATGAGCCCGTTCGAGAGCACGCCCACGATGAGCACCGCGAGGACCGTCCCTCCGATGCCGCCGCGCCCGCCGGACAGACTCGCGCCGCCGAGGACGACCGCGGTCACGACCGAGAGCTCGACACCGAGCCCGGCGTTGACTGACGCCCCGCCGACCTGCGAGAGCCGGATGAGGCCGGCCAGAGCAACGCACAGGCTCGACAGGAGGAAGGCGACAAAGACGACACGCTTGACCCGGATGCCGGCCAGCCGGGCGGCAGTGGGGCTCGCCCCGATGGCGTACAGCGAACGGCCGTACACGGTGTAACGCAGGATGAACCAGAAGATGATCACCACCGCGATGAAAAGGTAGACCGGCAACGGGATGCCGAGAATCCGCGTAACGCCCAGGTCGCCGAAGCCGTTGATGCGGATGGTCTGGCCGTTGCCGAGGACCTTCGTGATGCCGCGGAAGACCGCGAGGGTTCCGAGCGTGGTGATCAGCGCGTTGATGCCGATCACCGTGACCGACAGCCCGTTGATCACGCCGATGAGCAGCGTCCCGATCACGGCGACGATGAACGCCGCGATGATCGGCAGGTTCCCGGACCACGGTACTTCCGTCCCGCCGGAGCCCGGGGCGAGCGCGGCGACCGCCATCAGCATCCCGACGAACCCGGTCGCGGAGCCGACCGACAGGTCGAACTGTCCCGCGATCAGAAGCAACGTCGCGGGGCACGCGATGATCCCCACGACGGCAACGTTCTGCAGGATGTTGATCAGGTTCTCTGGGTTCAGGAAGAACCGCGAGGCGACCGAAAAGTACGCGAACAGCGCGATCAGCACGACGATGAGGGCGGCGGTCTCGGGGACGGACAGGCCCCTGGCCTTCGTGGCGGGCGGTCCGGCGGGTGTTGAAGGCGCGGCCGGGACGGCGGACGTCGCAGGCCCGGTGACGGGGGCGGACGCCGGGGGGACGGGTGGCTCCTCGCTGGTCACGCGGTCACCCTCCCGAGGCCTCGAGGAGGCGCGCGGAGGTGACGGCATCCCCGGTAACCTCCGTCACGACCCTGCCCTTGGCCATCACGTAGACCCGATCGGCGACCTGGACCGCCTCCTCGTAGTCCGAGGTGCTTATGAGGATGGCCACGCCCTGCTCGGCGAGCCGCCGCAGGGCGGCGTAGATGTCCTGGCGGGCGCCTACGTCAACGCCACGGGTGGGCTCGATGAGCACGAGCACCTTCGAGTTGCGCTCGAGCCACCGGCCCAGCAGGACCTTCTGCTGGTTGCCGCCGGACAGGGTCCCCATCAGCTGGCGCGGGTCATTTCGCGAGCGGATGCCGAGCCACTCATGCCAGCGGCGGTAGGCTCGCGCCTCCTGCACGAAGGTGATGAGCTGACCGAGGACCGCCATTCTCGGCCACGACGCGACCGAGACGTTCTCGGCGACCGGACGGACCATGAACGCGCCGCCGGCCTTGCGCTCGGCCGGCAGGAAGCCGACGCCCTTGCCGATCCCTCCCAGCGGCCCGGACAGCGTCACGCGCTCCGCGTCGATCTCGAGCGTGCCCCTGTCAACCGGACGAAGGCCGTATGCGGTCTCGCCGACCTCCGCGGCGCCCGACCCGAGCTTCCCGTAGATGGCGACGATCTCGCCGATCCGGACCTCGATCGAGACGTCGGTGAAGTCGTCCGACGAACTGGCGTCCTGCCAGCGGATCACCGGCTTCGCCGGAAGCTCCGCCTCGACCGGCGCGGGTCTCGGCAGCTCGGTGAGGCGGCGTCCGACCATCGCCTCGATCAGCGACGGGCGGTCCGTGTCCGTCACCGCCGCGCTGAGCGCCTCGGACCCGTCGCGGAGCACCTGGACCCGGTCCGCGATCCGGAAGACCTCGTCGAGCCGGTGGGTGATGTAGATGATTGCGACGCCCTGGTCGCGCAGCCGCCGGATGAACGCGAACAGCCGCTCGGCCTCGTGGTGCGACAGCGCGGCGGTCGGCTCGTCGAGGATCAGCAGCTTCGCCCGGCGAGACAGGGCGCGCGCGATCTCGACGATCTGGCGCTCCCCCACACGCAGAGTCGACACGGTGCGCCGTGGGCCGATGTCGACGCCCAGTTCGTCGAGGATCTTGCGCGCCCGCCGGTTGACCTCCGGCCAGTCGACCAGCCCGAAGCGGTTGGGGATCCGGCCCATCGAGATGTTCTCGGCCACGGTAAGCGTCGGCGCGTCCTGGAACTCCTGGAAGATGATCGCGACGCCCAGCTTCTGCGCGTCGATCGGCGTGAGCGCCGCGAACGACTCGTCTCCGACGATCACGGCGCCGCCGTCCGGCGTGTAGTCGCCGGCGATGATCTTGACGAGCGTGCTCTTGCCGGCGCCGTTCTCCCCGAGCAGCGCGAGCACGGACCCGCCGACGGCGTCGAGATCCACACCGTGGAGCACCTCGACCCCGCCGAACGACTTGCGGATCCCCTGCGCCCGGAGGGCGAAGGTCATCGATCGCGTCTCAGCAAGTCGGCTGCTCGGGTTGCGGCGTCAGCACGCAGGCGTGTCAGGGTAGACGGTCCGGATGTTGTCCCGGGTGACGACCTCGTGCTCGGTGAAGATCTCCTCCGGGATCGTCTCGCCCTGGAGCGCCTTGACGATGTTCGGGATCAGGAGCGTGCCGTACCGTTCCGGGAAGTAGGCCACCGACGCGATGTAGTTCGGGTTGCACGCCACCTCTTTCCAGACGGACGGATCGGTGCCCTGGCCAGAGTAGAAGAGGTCGTCCTGCCGCCCGAGCGTGTTGGCGGCGCCGATCGCGCCCAGGATGCCGTCCTCGTTGATCGCGACGACGACGATCCGATCGCCCTGCAGGGCACCGAGCAGGTTCGTCATCTGCTCGAGCGCGGGATCCGTCCGGTCGGCCCCGTCGAGCACCCGCTCCTTGTCCTCCGGAATCTCGCAGAACTCTTGAAAACCCTCGCGGTAGCCACCCATCCGGTCCGTGTTCGCGGCCCCGGCGGCCGTCGACTCAAGCGATACGTACGCGGTGAAGTCACAGTCCCAGGTGTCCTTCGCGTACTGCCCGATCGCGCGGCCGCCCATGCGTCCCGCCTCGCGGTTGTTCGCGCCCATGAAGGCGATCTGGCAGGGCTCCTGAATGATGTCGATGGCGATCGTCGGCACGCTGTTGTACGCGGCGCAGATCTCCGGCGAGCTGTCCTGGAAGACCTGGAAGTTGAGCACGCCGTCGACGCCTTGGACCTGCAGGTTCCGCGCGCACTCGAGCGCCTTGGCCGCGTCGATCTGTGAGTCGCAGAAGACGAGCTCCTGGCCCGCGTCCGCAGCGGCCTCCTTGATGCCGTCCGAGACGAGCTTGACGAACGGGACGCTGTCGCCGAGCGAGATGTACCCAATCTTGAATGCCTCAGCCGCGGCGGACCCGGTAGGAGCCTCCGACGGCACGGCGGAGGCTGCCGAGGCCGACGGCGCCGATGATGCCGGCGGCGCGGAAGTCGCGGTCGAGGGCGATGTCGTGGCGCCGGGCGTGGTGCAAGCAGCGACGACGAGTGGGAGGGCGGCCAAGGACGGAAGGCGGCGCCGTGCGCCGATGCTGCGAACGGACACGGTGGTCTCCTCCTGCAGGCGCGGGGACTCCAGCAACAAACATTACTGGAAACGTTCCGCGAGGGCGCCGTGCCGGGACATTACTGGCCCCTCTCGCGGGGTGTCAAGCCACGCGCCGGCGGTCCGGCAATCCCCGCCGGGAGGTCAACGGCCTCCCGCGCGATCGGGATCCGAAGGGTGCGCCGCGAGCGGGTGCACCTCGACCGACAGCCACGGGAAGAGCGGGAGCGACGCGATCGCGGCATGCAGCGCGGTCGCGTCGGGTGCCTCCCAGAGGCCCCAGTTGGCGCGCTGACCGGGAATGCGCCACATCCGACGGATCGTTCCCGCCGCGGCGAGCTCGCCCGCTCGATTGCGCTCGAGGGCGGTCAGCCGGGTGAGGTCGTCCGGATTGCCGTCGGCCGGCCAGGCGACTTCGATGTGGACCAGGTACTCCATCGATCCTCCGCGGCGTTGTCGCGGCCAACCTTCTCCCGGGGGTCCGCTGCCAGTATCATAGGACGGCTGGAAACGCTTTCACCGGTCCGCGAGTCCGGCTCACGCCAAGCTGCCCTCGCCCAGCCTGCATGAACGTCGCGTCAGGAGGAACCCATGGCTCGGATCCCGATCGAGATGCCGAAGCTCGGCTACGACATGGAGTCCGGACGTGTGGCGGGGTGGATCAAGAAGGTCGGCGACGGCGTCGCACGGGGCGACGTGATCGCCGAGATCGAGACGGAGAAGAGCACCGTCGAGATGGAATCCACGGCGTCGGGGACGCTCGTCGAGATCGTCGCCGACGCAGGCGCCGAGCTGCCGGTCGGCGAGGTCATCGGCTACCTCGACGACGGCGCCTGACCGCGGCTCGGACATGGCGGAGGTGAGCGGACGCCACCCGGTCCGGGTCAGCCCGATGCGCGCCGCGATCGCGCGCCGGATGGTCCAGAGCAAGCAGCAGGCACCCCACTTCTACGTCTCGACGTCGATCGAGATGGACGCCCTCCTCGCCCGGAGCCGGACAGACAACGACGGTCGCCCCGCCGAGCGGCGGGTCACGCTCACCGCCTACCTGGTCCGGGCCCTGGCCCTCACGCTCACGGAGCACCAGGCCTTCAACGCCGTCTGGGAGGGCGAGACGCTCGTGCGCGTGGACTCGATCAACATCGGCGTCGCGATCGCCCTCGACGACGGCCTCATCGCACCTGCACTCCTCGCCTGCGGGGACCGAGTGGTCGACGACCCCGCCGTCGGCCTGGCCGACCTCGTGGCCCGCACGCGGGCCGGGAAGCTGCGCGCTCCCGAGATGAGCGACGCGACCTTCACCATCAGCAACCTCGGGATGTTCGATGTGTCGGCGTTCACGGCAATCGTCACCCCGCCCCAGGTCGCGATCCTCGCCACCGCGCGCACGGAACCGCGGGCGGTCGTGCACGATAACCAGATCGTCGTCCGGCAGGTGCTCACCGCCACGCTGTCGTCCGACCATCGCGCCGTCGACGGTGTGGGAGCGGCACGGTTCCTGGAGACCTTCAAGGGGTTCGTGGAGGCAGCCGAGACATGGCCTGCCGCGGAGACGGCGCCGGCACCGGGGCCGGCTGAACCCCGAGGTGGACGGTGACCCTCCTCGCCGGCGCGGCGGAGGTCGACATCACCCCGCCCGTCCCCATCGACGTCCTCGGGTACGTCCGACGGCCGATCGCGCCGCGTCGCGTGTGGCAGCCGCTCCGCGCGACGGCTTGCGTGCTGCGCGACGACGACACCATCGTCGCGATCGTCGCGGCGGACGTAGTCGGGCTCACGACCGCGATGGCGGACCGAATCCGTGAGCGGGTGGGCGCCGCGATCGGCTGCGACCCGGCGCAGATCCTGCTCAACTCGAGCCACTCGCACGCCGCGCCGTGGCCGGGCGCGACGATCAAGCTCGGGGGCGAACGGGACGGCTGGACTGAGCTCGAGCTGCGTTACTGGAACGCCGTCCCGGATCTCTACGCGTCGGCCGCGGTGCAAGCCGTTGAACGACTGCGGCCCGCGCGGATCGGCGGCGGGGTCGGGAAGGTGAACGGTCTCGCCGTCAACCGCCGCGAGCGGACGGACGACGGCCGGACCATCCTGGGGTGGAACAAGGACGGATTCGTCGATGAGTCGGTCGTGGTGATCCGGATCGACGAGACCGGTGGCGAGACGACGTTCCCGGGTGCGATCGCCACGATCGTCGGCTTCGGATGCCACCCGGTGGTCGTCGGGCCGGACGTGCCGGACGTCGGACCGGACTTCATCGGGCCCCTCCGCGACCACCTGTCGAACGTCCACCGGCCCGGCGCCGTGACCGTCTTCCTCCAGGGTGCGGCCGGCAACGTCCTCCCGCTCGAAGCGTTTTTCGATGAGCACGGGCCCGAGGATGCCTTCGGGGAGCGGCTCGCCCTGGAGGCCGCTCATGCCGTCGCCGACGCCGACCCGCGCCCCATTACCGTCGAGAAGCGGGACTGGGGCTCGCTCACGCCGATCTCGCTGTACAGACGGCGGCTGGTCGAGAACCCTCGGCCGCAGCTCCTGCGCGCCGCGCGACGGGTCATCCAGCTCCCAATGGTCGACCTGCCGGCCGCGGAGGACCTGGAGGAGGAGCTGACCGAGCGGCGAGCAGATCTCGAGGCCCGCGAGGCTGGTGGTGAGTCCCGGGCGACGACGAACCTCATCAAGTACCACATCAGCTGGCTCGAGCTGATGCTCCGCCTCGAGCGCGGAGGCGGCCGCCCGACGGCGGTCGAGGGCGAGATCTGGGCGGCTCGGCTGGGCGACTGCGCGGTCGTCGGTGCACCCGGCGAGATCTTCGGGGAGATCGGCGCCGCCGTGCGGGCCGCCTCGCCGGCTCCGGTGACGATCTTCGCCGGCTACTCGCAGGGCGTCCTCGGCTACGTCGCCACGCCGGAGGAGTACCCGCACGGCGGCTACGAGCCGGCGATCTCCCATCGAGGCTACGGCCACCCCGCGCCGTTCAGTCCGGATGTCTCGGGCATCATCCGCGACACCTCGCTCGAGCTCCTGCGCGAGCTGTTCAACGGCTAGACGGGAGCGGTTGACCCCGCGGACGTCGATCTGCGGCCGGGACCCGATCATCAGGTCGCGCTCGGCCGCTCCGTCGATCACGGCGAGCAGCAGTCGCAGGGTCTCGGTCCGCCGGGTCCGCAGGCCCCGAGCCACCGCGTTCGGGCGGTAGCGACGGCTCTCGGCGGCGGCTACGATGCGCTGGCGGGTGTCGTCGCGGACCGCCTGGCTGGGGGGTCGCCGCGCAGGACCAGGGCGTCGATGGGACGACCGGGCCGGTGTTGTCGATCACGGCGCTCCCCGGCGGGGACGCTTGACAGCCACGATGCTGGGCGGGGTGACGATCGGTTGTCCACTCGACACGCGGAGTCTCCGCCGATGCCGCGCTAGGATCCGGAGAGTGATGCCGTCGAGACCCGCTTCCGATCTGACCGCGGCGATCGCCGACGGTGACGCGCACCGCCGTGCTGCCAGGGCCGATCTCGCCCGCCGGCGTGCCATCCTGCCGCTTCACTACTGGCGGCAGCAGGCGCACCTCACGACCCCCGCTGGGGACGCCCGCGATGGCGCGCAAGGCCGTCGAAGGCGGCACGGCGGGTTGGTCGAATGCTCGAGCGGCTCGGCCTGACGGCCACCGATCTCGCCGAGCGCCTCGAGCTTCCCTCGCCGCGCGTCGAGGAGCGGCTGGCCGAGCCAGCGCGCGCGCCCATCGTCATGCTCGACGGCGAGGACGCGATGGCGCCGGGCGAGGCCGCCGCCACGCGCGGCCTCGCGGTGGCCGCCGACACCTTCGCCGGGGCCGACTGGGGCTCGGGACGTCTCGGAGCCTTCGCTTCTACCGGCCACCCGGGGCTAAACCTGGACACGACCGTCCACGACCTGTACACCCTGTTGTGGGACCTGCGCGGCCGTTGCGGCGACGACCCCGCAGCCTTCCCCCTCGATGGGATCGTGTTCCCGAAGATCGAGCATCCCGAGGAGGTCGACTTCGTCAACGGGCTGCTCCACCGGGCGGAGACCGCGTTGGGACTGCCGAACGGCCGGATACGCGTCGCCTACCTCGTGGAGTCCGGTTGGGCCGCCTCCCAGCTCGCCGAGATCGTCCGGCGGGCGGCGGCGCCTCGCGTCGCTCATCTTCGGGCTCGCCGACTACAGCGCCGATCTCGGGCTGCCGACAATCGGCAACGACCATCCGCTGGCCAACTGGGCACGTTCCGAGATCGTGGCGGTCGCGGGCGCGGTGGGCGTGCCGGCCGTCGACGGGATGACGCTCGAGTACCCGGTGGCCGACCCCGCGCTTGACGCGACGACCAACCGGGTCCGCTGGTTGGACCGGATGCGACTCGTGTACGACGACGCGGTCGGAGCGCGCGAGCTGGGGATGGTCGGCAAGTGGGTCGGCCATCCCGCGCAGCTGTTCGCCGTGCTGCTGGCGTGCGACGCCCGATTCACGGACGAGTCCCTCCAGGCCGGGCGGCGAAGCTCGAAGCGTACGGTGAGGCGGTGCGGGCGGAACGCGGCGCGACGATGATCGGCGGCGTGATGAGCGACCGCGCGACGGACCGGCATGCGCGCGTCCTGCTCCGGCAGGCCACGGCGCTTGGACGGTTCGACCCCAGACGCGCCCTCGCGCTCGGCGTTGTCGATGCCGCCGAGCTCGTCGAAGCCGGACTCGTCCCGGAAGCCGAAGGAGGACCGACCACCTGATGAGCGCTCGGTCGTCGGCTGGAGGGCCGCTTCCTCGAGGACTTCACCGTCGGGGACGTCTATCGCCACGCGCACGGGCGGACGATCACCGAGACGGACAACACGTGGTTCACGCTGTTGACGAACAACTCCCATGACATCCACTACAACGCCGACTACGCGTCGCGGACGGAGTTCGGCAAGCCGCTGGTCGTTTCGACGTTGACCCTCGCCATCGTCACCGGGCTGTCCGTGCCGGACGTGAGCCAGAACGCGGTCGCGAACCTCGGCTGGGACGACGTGAAGCTGCTGACACCGGTCTTCGCCGGTGACACGCTGTACGCGGAATCGAGGTCCTGGAAGTACGCCCGTCGCGGTCGCGCGCCGGGCAGGGCATCGTTCGGGTCCGAACCCGCGGCTTCAACCAGCGATCGGAGACGGTCATCACCTATGAGCGGACCGTACTCGTCTACGGGCGCAGCGCGCGTCCACGATCGTGATGGAGGAGTCTACCGCGCGAGGCGCCGACCAAGGACCCCCACGTTATTCGGCGCTCGGGGCAGAAGGGTTCGGCGGCGAGGTCCACGCTCGACTGCGCGGCCAGGTCGCCTTCATCCCGGGCGACGAAGCTGTACACGAACGCGGTAACGGCGAGCGCGACACCCGGCCGCGGCGCCGTCCGTCCCGCGGGGCTCCACTCAGAACGATATCTAGGTCGAAGACGCCGCTCGATGGGCGCTTCGATGTCGGTCGTGAGGGTGATGACCGTCATGCCCGGCACCAGCGCAGTCCCGCAGCCGAAGCCGCCCGGGTCGGGCAGGCGGGCCCGGATGACGTCGTCACCGAACGGTGTCCGGAGCGCGAGATCGGGCGGCGGCTGGTCGGCTGCCGGCGCTGCCTCGACCACGCCGTCGTCCAGGATGTGGACTGGGCGATCGAGACGAGCGGCAGGCGCATGACCGCTTCGCACAGGTCAGCCAGGGCGAGACGTACGGCCACAGGCAGTCGGATATAGCGGACGGCGACCGATGACAGCCGCGACGCGACCGACGGCCTCGCGGAGCGCGAGCTCCTCTGGCCCGAGGACGGCGCTCGTCCGCTTCGACTTACTGTCATGTCGGGATAACCGACCGAAACTGCGACCGGTCTCCGCGGCCGGTGGCGCGCGCCCGCGACACGGTCGCGCCGGCCAAGAGTGCGACGTCCCGTAAACGTACTGGTACGATCCGTCGGCAGGACTTGGCATTGATTAGTCGCCATCGGGTGCCCTGCATCGAGCGCTCACCGGCATGTGTTGTCCGTCGTTGACAGCCTTCAGCCAGGATGATCAGGTAGCCATCAGACTCTGAGTAGGCGGCACGGCTGCGTCTCCTCGAAGCGAGCTCACATGTCGACACCTTGCGCTCCTCCTTCTGACCGCGAATCCCCGTGTCGGGAATGGACGGCGCGTCTCCCAAGCGAAGGCTCACCTGACCGCATTCGGCGTTGCCACCGGCGAGGTCGGCCTGCGCAATGGCACGCCCATGCCGCGTCCGGCACCGGGGATAAGTCAAACCTCCTTGCCGGTCATCCGATCTCCTTGACGTCGCGGGTTGCTGTTTGTCGCTCAGTCGGCTGCGCCAGGTACTCCGCGTCGGTGACCTGATCGCCCCACTCGCTCTCTGGCTCGTCGGCGGGTGCTTCCCAGATGGCGAGATGGGTCATGAAGTGGTCGGGCGCCGCACCGTGCCAGTGCCACTCGCGCGGCGGAGTGTGGATCGTGTCGCCGGCGCGGATCTCGATGACCTCGCCGCCGCGCGCCTGGACGCGTCCGAGACCCTCGGTCACGTGGATCGTCTGGCCGACGGCATGGGCGTGCCACGCGTTCCGCGCACCCGGCGCGAAGCGGACGACGTTGACGCGGACGCGGGACGGCTCCTCGCCGCGGACGATGACGTCGAGCCAGACGTCGCCCGTGAACATGTCCGGGCCGCCCTTGGCGGTCGGCTGGTTGGGCTGGATGTCCATCGCTGATCTCCTTCTGTGATTCAGGCTGGGACCGCCCGCCGTGGAGCGGCGGAGGCAATGGGCCGGACGATCACGACCGCGACCAGTGCGAGGGCGACCCCGAGCATCGCCGCGCCGACGAGGAACGCGGTGAACGCGCCGGCCGGACCTGAGCGTCCGTCATGCGAGTGTCGCGACGCGCCGTGCCTCTACTCCACCGGTCCGGCCCAGACGCCGACGGGTCTGAACTCCATCGGAACGTCGACGAGGATCAGCTCGCTGGGGTGCGTCGCGCGGATGCGCAGTCCCGCCTGTTCCGTGACCTTCACCGCATCACCGGTGGCGACTGGCTCGCCGTCGAAGGTCGCCCGGCCGCCGATCAGATAGGCGTACGCCCCGCGCCCGTGCGCGATCGGATGCACGACTTCGACGTCCGTCTCGAGGAACGCGACGTGGACCGATGCGTCCTGGTGAACCTTGACGACGTCGCCGCCCTCCGGACCGATGACGCGGAGCAATCGGTTCGTTCGGTCCTGCCTGGTGAAGACTCGCTGCTCGACACCCGGGGGCAGACTCGGGGTATCCGGGAGAATCCAGATCTGGATGAAGCGCATCGGCTCGGTCTCCGACGCGTTGAGCTCCGAATGCAGGGCCCCCGAACCGAGGGTCATCCGCTGCACCGATCCGGCAGGCAGTGGGCCGAACGGGCCACCCACGTTGTCCTGGTGCCCGAACGTGCCTTCCGCCACGTACGTCAGCCCCTCGACGTCGCGGTGCGGGTGGAGCGGCCAGACCGCGCCGGGGATGAGCCGGTCGTCGTTGAAGACCCGCATCGCCCCGAAGCTGTCGTTCTCGGGGTCGCGATAGTCGTCGAAGGAGAAATGCCAGCGGGCGCGGAACCAGCCGCCGTCCACGTCGTGGATCTCGCTGTTTCGTCGGATCCTCAGCATGATGTTCCTCGCATCATCCTGCTCGCGCCGCTCACGCGCCGCAAGGTCGACGAGCTGCGCACCGACGTGGGAGGACGGCCGCGCGTGGTGGGACCGGGCCGACGCCCGCGACAGGCGCCTGGTCGAACCGCCGCTGGCGCGAGGAATGCAATCAGAGCCAGCATGAACAGCGTGCCGCCGGTGAGCAGCCCAAACACACGCCCGTCCGGTCCGCCCGGGCCACCGGGCTCATGGCACGGAGATCGATGCCGTGACCCGGTCACCCTGGAGTTCGTCATAGACAGCGACCCCAACCGCGACGAATGTTGCGGCGGGCAGGATCGCGAGGAAGGTGGCGGTGGCAGGCGGGACGATGGAGTAGACGGCGAATCCGGCCACGAATCCGATCAGTCCCAACAGGGCCGTGGCGAGCGTCCGGCGGCGGGTGATACGCCACGATCGGCGGATTGATTCCGCGGGGCCGACGTGCTGGTCGATCACGATCGCCTGGGACGGCATGAGTCGGCCGAAGAATGGCAGGACGACGAGTCCGAGCGCCGCGAGGAAGAGTGGGCTCATTCGCTGGACCGCTGGTGACGGGTTGAACGGGTCGGCGGCCGCCAGATCCTCGAGCGACACGCCGAGGCCGGGCGCCGCGAGGACAACCAGGACGAAGGCGACCACGGCCGCGACGAGGGACACGGGGATGAGCATCAGGAGGACGAGGAGTACCTGCCCGAGCAGCGAGGGCAATCGCGGGCCAAGCCGCGCGATGGACGCCCGAGCGCCGTCCGGCGCCGACCTCCCGAGCAGGCCGGAGGTGAGGAGGGCGCCGGCTGCGAAGTCCGGCAGCAAGCTCAGCAGGCCGAGCGAAGGATCCAACGCGAGAAAGGCACCGACGAGATAAAGGGCGACGACGACAAGGAGCAGATCGAGGGGCGCGTCGCGCAGGAGGCGGAACGCTCGAGGAAGAACACGGCCGACGAACTTCATGTTGCTCCGGGAAACGGTGCGAACGCTTCTGCAAGCGTACGAAGACTAGGACCCCGCTGCGGTCTTTCCTGCCGGGCCCGTCGCCCACGCAAAGATCGTGCTGGACCACGGGCGGGGCGAATGAGCCGCACAGGAGCTCGAGTTCGACCGTGCGTTTTCCTGCCCCGGCGCGTGTATAGGTTGTGAGCTCGGAGATCGTCGTGGCCTCGTCGATCGAGATTGCGTACGAACGCGCCTACGAGGACCACTGGCACGACGTGTTCCGGTTCGCGCTTGCCTGGACGAACGACTGGAGTGCGGCCGAAGATCTTGCGCAGGAGTCGTACCTCCGACTCTGGAACAGGCGGACGAGCGTCGACTGGCAGCGCCCGTTGCTCGCCTGGCTGCTGGTCACGACCCGGCGCCTCGCGACGGACCGCTTCCGGGCGATCCGGCGGCGAGTGCTCAGGGCCCCGAAGTCGGCGATCCCTGACGAAGCGGTCTGGGACCGGTGGCTCGACGTGCAGGCCGCCATGGCCAGCCTGTCGGCGCTCGAGCGCACGGCCCTCGTCCTGACGGCGGTCGAGGCCGTCTCCTACGCCGATGCGGCGGCGCTGCTCGGGACGTCGGCGGGAGCGCTGCGCGCGGCGGTCAGTCGGGCCCGCGACAAGTTGGAGGTTGCGTGATGGAGCGCCCGCGTCCCGACCGGATCCTGGCCGACTGGGACAAGGTCTCTCGCCAAGCCAGCCGTCCCGGGCTCCCACGGCGGACGACCCTCACGACCGGCATGCCTGGACCGACGGGCGCCGGAGTCGCGGTGCTCGCGGTCCTCGTCGTCGCAATTGCGGCCGCCGGCGTCTGGCTACGAATGCCGCGGGGAGACGGCGCGCCCGCCGTTGGCCCATCGGCGTCACCGACCGCAGCGTTGGTCGCGGACGACTCCATCCCTCGCTGCGAGGACGTCCCACAGATCAGCGCGCCCGCCGAGTGGTACCGCGATTCCCCCATCTACGTCGCCAACGAGCAGCCGAAAGAGGAGATCCGGGCGTGGGCCGCCGGCAAGCCGGGCTTCGAGGAGATCTGGCTCGATCGGGATCATCTCGGCTGGATCACGGTCGCCTTCAGCGAGGAGGCCGAGGCTCGCCAGAGGGAACTGGAGGAGCGGTTTCCGGACGTGGGGGTCGTCGCGGTCGGGGTCGACTGGACGATGGCCGAGCTGGAGGCACTCCAGCGCCGGGTGGTCCAGGAGCTCCGTCCACTGTTCCCGGTCACCTCGTGGACCTCGGTCACCCAGGGAGTGGTCGGCATCGACGTTGGCGTGCTCAACCAGGAGCGCATCGCGGCCGTCGAGGAGCGCTTCGCGGGCCAGCGGGTCTGCATCGCGGGTGCCGATCCGGCGGACGTGCCGGCAGAAGGACCGCAACCTCAGCAGGGCGAAGGGTGGCGCCTGCTGGCGGATGAACAGGGCGCCGGTCAGCCGTACCGCACCGGGATCGCCACCGACCAGGCTTCCTACGAGACGCTCTGGACCGACATCGGCCTGTCCGGCGCGCCGCCGCCGGTCGATTTCGAGTCCGAGGTGGTCATCTGGTTCGGCGCAGTCTACGGGTCGAGCTGCCCCAACCTGCGGCTGGACGACGTGGTCGTTGACCAAGAGCGGGCGCTGGTCCACGCCGAGATCGTCCTCGTCGGCGTCCCCGCGGCATGCTCGGCTGACGCCAATCCGCACGCTTATCTGGTGGCCCTCGAGCGGACGAGGCTGCCATCCGGGCCGTTCGCGATCCAGCTCGGGGCGGACGACCCGCCCGCCGGCGTGCCTGAGGAGCGGACGCTGGTCGATGTTGATCTTTCGCGGCCCGGAGCCGTGGCGGGTCCGGGTGACGTACACGGCGACCCGTCGCTGCCGGAGCCGTTCATGAACGAGTCGGGGGCGGTGGTCGAGCCGGGCTTCCCGGCGCCGTATCGGCTCGCTGTCCATTGCGGGATCGAGTGGCTCGGCTATGTCAACAACATCGCCTGGCGGGCAGAGGCGTCGGGCGGGGACCCCAACTTCATTCCGTCGGAGTGGCGAGCCGTGGTGGATGATGCTCAGACCGTCGAGCTATCGATCACGCTACGAACGGAACCGGAGCCCGTGATCACGGCCACCGCGAACGGCCACACGGTCACGTACCGCCCGACCGCGGACGAGCCGCCCGGCTGCCGCTGAGTCAGCGTGTCAGAGAGAGACCTACCAGCTTTGGACCCAGATCCACCACGGACCATCGAATGGCTCGTACCGATTCGCGCGAAGACAAGTGAGGATTTCGCGCGGGGAAGGGCTCCGGCTGCTCAGGGAGCGGCAGTCTTGACTCGACGAGCCGTCTGGCGATGATCGGCGGATGGATGAAGGATGGCGAGAACACCGCGACGCAAACCTGGCCAGATGGGATGAGCTTGTCGACGTCCACGAGCGCGCATACGGGATTGAGGCGTTCAGGGCTGGCAGGTCGACGCTGACTGCCATCGAGACTCGCGAAGTCGGCGATGTGCGCGGGAAGCGGCTGCTCCATCTTCAGTGTCACTTCGGCCTCGACACCCTCTCTTGGGCTCGTCTGGGAGCAGACGTCGTCGGTGTGGATTTCTCACCCAGGGCGATCGCACTGGCTCGACGGTTGTCTGCCGAACTTTCGATCCCCGCCGAGTTCGTGTGCTCCGACGTCTACCGGGCAGACGAGAATGTCGAGGGCACGTTCGACGTCGTCTTCACTTCCTACGGCGTCCTCTGCTGGCTGCCGGACCTGACCGCGTGGGGCAAGACGATCGCCAATCTCGTCGCGCCGGGTGGCATGTTCTATATCGTCGAGCACCACCCGGTCGGCGGCATGTTTCTGGGAAGCTCGGACGAGCTGATCGCCAGCCATCCCTACTTCAACACCGGGCCGGTTGAGGAGACGGGCAACGGCTCGTACGCGGACCCTGGCGCCATCCTCGAGAACAAGACGTCCTACGAATGGCAGCACTCCCTGTCGGACATCATGAACGCGCTGGCCGGGGCCGGACTGCGGATCGAGTTCCTGCACGAGTTCCCGGTCTGTCGCTTCCAGTGGCTACCCGTCATGGAGCAGGGTGCGGACGGCTGGTATCGAGTTCCTGGCCGTGACGACGTTCCATTCCTGTTCTCGCTGGCGGCCGCGAAGAGATAGCCGTCTCTTCAGTCTTCGGTGCAACGCCGGAGTTGATGGAACATGCAGGCCACCCGCCCGGTTGCGCTGGCCGCTTCCGCCGTCGTCCGAGGCAGTCTTCCTGGAGCAGCTGGCCGCGGGCTCCGACGCGCCCTGAGACGGGGGCGCACCTACCGGGACGACGCCCGAACTTCGATAAACGACGCCCGCCAGAGGCTGATGGCTCCCACAACCACGAGGAGCACCGCGAGTGCCCAAGGTAGGCACGGGGCGGGAAATCGTTCCATGCGATGCACCTCCAGCCGCGCGACGTTCCAACGGGAGCTTCGATCAGCGCAGTGTGCGTCTGCGACGACAGCCAAGCTTCCCGATCAGGCTGCCTTCCCCGGCTCAGGCGCGGGTGAGCCCACGCGGACAGAACCGTCATCGGGGACGCAGCGGGAATGACGATCCGTCCCAGCCGCAAGCCGCGCACGCCACGGGGACGCGTGTCATTAGGCCGTTCTCATCTCCGGCTCGGCTGGGCTCAGATCCGGAGGGCACACTCGTGCCGACCAGGACGGTCCTGGATCGTTGACGAGAAGGGGTCCTCGATGACTGCCCGGGCCGGTCATTGAAGCGGTAAGCCGATCATGCCGAACGCGTCCGGTACCGCCGGGCGCGTTCGGCTATTCCGACTAACCGGCTCGGAGGCAGACCAGGCAAGCCCGTGCGGCCCGCTCCGGCAGCGCGATGCGCGCCGAGCGGTTGGTCCACAGCGACGCGCGCGCGTCGCCAGCCGCCCCCTCGCACCACACCAGCACGGCGCCGAGCCGGAGATACCGCTCGTAGAACCCACGCGTCCCTTGGAACCCCCGGCTGGCGAAGAATGTCTCGTCCTTTCCGTCCGCCCGGGCGCGCAGCGTGCGGGTCGCCGCGGCGAAGTCGAGCGCCTCGGCGCTCTGTCCGTCGATCGCGACGAGCACCGCGTTCGGCACGCTCGGCGGCAGCTGACGCAGCTTCGCCAGCAGCGGCCCGCCGTAGCTCGCCGCATCGGGCGCTCGGCGCACCCTCGTCACCTCCAGGTTGAAGGTCCGCTCGCCCCGGAACGTGACGGTGAAGTCCGGCCCGCCCTTCGCCGACCCGTACGCCTCGAACGCCAGCTCGATCCGCGGATCGGCCAGCAGCAGGTGCGCCGCGTGCGGCTCGGCCCGCACGTCGCGTCGCGCCTCGGGGTCCGCAGCGGTGCGCAGCTTCTTCCGGATCTTGTCGCGGTGTGCCTCGGCGAACGCGCGGAACCGTGCCGAGCTGGCCAGCCACCCGGTCAGCTCCTCCGCCATCGGGCCCGCAGGAGCACGGCCGAAGAGATGGTCCGCCAGCCGGTCGACCGCGGTGCCAGGAGCTGTCGCCCGCGCCATGCCGCCAAGCGTAGGCGACCGCGTGCCTCGCCGACGGCACGCAGACCGATATCGAGCGGCCTACGCCCGCAGCGCTCGACTGAGCGCCACGTGGAGCCTCCGCAGCCCTTCGTCGATGTTCGCGGTCGGAATGGCATAGCCGAGCAGGAGCCCGGGCCGCGTCGCGTCACCCACGGCGAACGCCGACAGCGTCTGAACCGCCACGCCACGCCGCGCGGCCACGGCGACCACGGTCGCCACGTCCTTGTCCGAGTGCCGGCGCGCCAGCGCGCTGACGTGAATGCCGGCGGCCGATGGGATGACCGTGAGCTCGTCGGCAAAGTCGCCGCGCAGGGTACCGACGATTTGCTCGTGCCGAGCCCGGTAGACCGTTCGCATCCTCGGAACATGACGGGCGAACCAACCGCCCTCCATGCACCGATACAGCGCGCGCTGGGTGGGCAGCGAGGTGTGCCAAGCGTCTGGGATGCCCCGCTGGGCTACGGGCTCGAGGTCAGCCCTGGAAGGTGAGTCGGCCGCGACTGGGCGATCACCGGGCGATTTGGAAGAGGGTCGTCGCCAGGCGCCGGCAGATCCAGCGCAGGCGATTCGTCGACCCGTCGGCGGCAGGAGTGCCGAAGAACGCGATGACGAGATCCCGAGCGGGTGAAACGTACAGGCCCTGGCCACCGAAGCCGCCCTTGAACATGTCGCCGTCGTCCCACACGAAGTTCCACTGACGGCTCGCGCAGCGCGGCAGCTCGTAGCCGGGAGCGATGCGGGCGAGGGCTTCGAAGTCGGCGGGTTGGAGCAGGTGTGGACGGCATCGGGCACGGATCGCTGCGACATCATCGTCATCGACGATCTCCGTCGTCACGATCCGACGCCGGCTCGGCGTGAAGAGCATCCCGAAGCGTGCCAGATCGCGCAGCGTGGTCGAGATGCCACCATGGCTGACCGGCGCGCCTGACGACGACGTGCAGAGTTGCGCTGGAGCCTCGAAGCCGCCGCGAGACCAGATCTCGCGGCCGAGCACGTCGTCGAAGCGATGCCCGGTCACTCGCTCGATCAGCCAGGTCAGCGCGAAGGTGTTGACCGACGTGTACTCGTAGACCTCGCCGGAGCGCCGATGCGAAGGCAGCCGGGCGACGAATTCGTAGGTGGACGCGGACTGCGGGTGCGGTCCCGGCCGCCAGCCGAGGCTCGCCTCGAACTGGTAGAAGCAGGCCCGCGGATCGTCGTAGGCGCCCGGGTCGTCGACCTCGAGACAGCCGATCCCCGAGGCCATGTCCAGGACGTCGATGACCGGGACTCCCGACCACCCCGACCCGGCGAGCTCGGGGACCAGGGAATCGATCGGCTGGGAGACATCCAGCAGGCCGCGCCGTTCGAGGATGCCGACCAGGACCGAGACGAAGACCTTCGACACCGACATCAGGAGATGCCGGTCGCCGGCGCCCATGCGGGGATAGCGCTCGTAGACGATTCGACCGCGGTGCACGACCGCCATGCCGTCGACCGGTGCCTCGACCAGATAGTCGTCCAGGCTGATGACCGGCATCGAAGGGCGGTCAACTCTGAGGCGACCCACCGACTCCAGCTCATCGGGCTGCAGCTCGGCGGCCGCTCCCGCGGGCGCGACCTCGACGTGGGGGAAGAGCTGGCCGGCGTTTCGATACGCCCACGTCGACGGCTCGCCGCCGGCGTCCCAGTTGGCGAGCGTCAGGTCTGCCGGTCTCATGCGCTGGGTGCCCCTTCGTCAACTTCCGTGGCCACGCATCCCATCACAGATGGCGGAGAACGACGCGAGGGTACGAGCGAGAACCGCCAGGTCGCGGTTCCCCGAAACGATCAGGCGGCCGTCATTGCCTCCCGGCCGTCAGCCTCCTCCCCGCCGACCCGGTAGTCGTACATCCACGCCAGCGACTTCTCCGTGACCAGGTAGCGGAAGACCAGGCGGAGCATCACGTCGCGCGCGATACGCCCGAACGGGCCGGGCACCTTGTGGCTGCTGCCACGCGCGCCCCAGGCGACGATCTTCTCAACGCGCGCTCGGCGCAGACGCTCATACGTCGCGAACGCGTCCGGAATGGAGGGTTCGTCGCCCAGGGCCCAGGCCAGGACGACGGCGTCCTCGATGGCCATCGACGCGCCCTGCCCGGAGCTGGGCGCGGGCGCGTGCGCCGCATCGCCGATGATGATCATCGAGCCTCGCCGCCACGTTGGGACGTGCCCGAGGTCGTGAGTGTTGTCGGCAGCCAGCTCCAGCTCGCCGGCATCGATCAGCTCGACCGCCGGACCGTCGTCCTGGACAAAGAGCTCCCTGAGCTGCCGCTTCCAGGCGGCCGCGGTCGTCGCACTGCGCTCCTCCGGCGTGATCTTCGATCGCGGCAGGTTGACGAACCAGACGACGTCGCCGGCCGGCGTCGCCTGGTAGCCGAAGAAGGCGCGCCGACCGAAGATGAGGTGCCAGGCCTCAGGCTCGATGCCCCGGCCGGCGTCCTCCGTGAAGCCGCCGAAGTTCGTCAGCCCGACGTAGCGAGCCGACGGCGCCGCGGGATCGATGATCCGGCGCACGGTGGAGTGGACGCCATCGGCGCCGACGAGGAGGTCGCCGTGCGCCTCGCCGCCGTCCTCGAAGGTGGCGGTCACGCGTCCGTGGCCGGCGTCCGTGGCGTCGATCAGCCGGCGGCCGAACTCGATCCGGATCCCGCGCCGGACCGCCTCGTCCTGAAGGAGCTGCGCGAGCCGCGAGCGCTTGATGGTGTGCGCGCTGGGGCTGCCCGGGAGCGTCGAGTCCAGTGGCAGTGTCGCGAGCCTGCGGCCGGCCTCGTTCCAGAGCGCGTTGCGCTTCGTCGGAAAGCCGGCGCCGGTGGCGGCATCGAGTACGCCGACCGCGTCGAGCGCGGCCAGTCCGTTCGCGGTTACGGTGAAGTAGGAGCCCACTTGACCGTCCGCGCGAGCGTGCGACTCGAAGATGGTCGACTCGATTCCGGCCTGCTGCAATGCCATGGCGGCAACCGGACCGGCGATGCCTCCGCCAGCGATCAGGGCCTGCATGGTGGTATCCTTTCGTATCGTATCCTGGAATCTCGGTTGCTGTACCTCTCGAACATGGAAGGATACCGGCGTGGGGACCAATCGTCAAGCGCTCGTTGCCGCCGTGGGCAGCGCCACGCAGGCGTACCAACGCGCGGTCGACGGCTTTGACGATGCGGTCGGCCGCAGGCTGGGACTCAATCCGACCGACCTGCGCTGCCTCGACTGGCTGACCGAAGGCGCCGTGTCGGCCGGTGAGCTGGGGGCCTCGACCGGACTGTCGAGCGCGGCTACCACGACGATGCTCGATCGCCTGGAGCGCAAGGGATACCTCCGTCGCTGGCGAGACACCGTGGACCGCCGCAAGGTGCTGGTCGAGCTGACGCCCCATGCGCGCGAGGTGATCGATGACCTCTACGGCCCGCTCGGGCGCGAGGGCGACAGACTTCTCGCGCGCTTCACCACCGACGAGCTGGCCAAGGTGCGCGACTTCCTGCTCGAGGCCACCGAGGTCGTCGATCGGCACCGCGCCAGGGTTCGCGGCTCCGCGGGCCGCTGATGTTTCCCGAGATCGAGCCGTTCGCGAGCGGCTACCTCGAAGTGGGCGACGCCAACCAGGTCTACTGGGAGACATCCGGCAACCCGGACGGCAAGCCCGCGGGCCGGGGTCAGGAGTGATGGGCGGCGGCTACCGGCGCCGGTTCGACCCCGACAGGTACCTGATCGTCGGCTTCGACCAGCGTGGCTGCGGGCGGAGCCGTCCACTGGTGACCGATCCGGCCGCCGACCTGTCGGCGAACACGACCCCGGCGCTCATATCCGACATCGAGGCGCTCAGGAGGCATCTCGGCGTCGATCGATGGCTCGTGAGCGGCCTCTCGTGGGAGGACATCAGCACGGTCGTGGACGATCCCGGTGGCGTCGTGGCGTTCACCACGCGTGGTGGACCGCGACCGGACCGATCGAGGACCCCTACGCTCCCGATCCCGCCAAATTGCACGCAAGCCGCGCCCGCCTTCTCGAGCTCGCGGATGTCATCGTTCCGGGCCACGGACCCCCGTTCAGGCCGGCCGAGGGCACTCCACGTCAGCTCATCCGACACCCACTGGAGATGCCTCCACCATGACCGATCTGATCGCCCGGATGTGGCACGGGCGGGTGCCACGGGCAAAGGCGGATGCGTACTTCGAGTTGATGGAGCGGGTCGCCCTGCCGGACTACGGCGCCGTGCCCGGCAACCGAGCTGTGTTCACTCTCCGTCGCGACGAAGGCGACGTCACCCACGTGGTGATGCTGACGCTGTGGGACTCGCTGACCGCCATCCAGTCCTTCGCCGGCGACTCGCCCGACACGGCGAAGTACTACGACTTCGATGCCGACTACCTTCTCGAGTACGAACCGACGGTGACCCACTACCGCGTCGTGCATGCCGCGGAGCCCGGGCGCTCGAGTGAAGTCGACGGACCACCGAGCGCGTAGCTCGGCGGACCGGGTTCGTCCGGGGTCGGCGAGCGGTCCGCGGCGCGAGTTCGCGTCAGCTGCGCTCGTCGCGCTGACGAGTGGCCGGTTTCTTGACCGCCCGGATGAACAGGAACCACGGGCGCCGGGTCATCTGTTCGTACAGCCCCGGGGAGTCGGCGAACGCCTCTGGATCGGGGATCGGCTCCGGGATCCGCTCGACGAGGAAACCTGCCTCGGCCAGGGCATCGACGATCGCGCTCAACGGCCGATGGTAGAAGCGCACCTCGAAGTCGCGGCCACCCTTGCGCCACGTGTCGGTCAGCAGTGTCGTCTCGAAGTACGGCGCAGGCGGTTCGGAGATCTCGACGTCCTGGATCGGGTGATGGGTCGAGATCAGCAACGAGCCGTCGGCTCGCAGGACCCGGTGGAACTCGCGCAGCGCGGGCGCCCAGTCAGCGAGGTAGTGCAGGACCAGCGACGCGCTCACAACATCGAACCACGCGCGAGCCAGGAAGGGCATCGCCGCCGAGATGTCCGCCACGTGGAAGTCGGCACGACCGCCGAGGCGCTCGCGCGCCCGCTGCACGAGCCGCGCGTTCACGTCGATCCCGACCACCGAGGCTCCGCGCGCAACGAAGGCCTCCGACAGCGCACCCGCCGCACAACCCACGTCGAGCACGCGCCCACCCTCGACGTCGCCGGCCATCGCGAGCATCGCCGGCCGCTCGTAGGACACGTTCATGGGGTGGCGGTCGGCGTCGTCGGCGTAGATGTCGGCCATCTGGTCGTAGTCGACCTGGACCCGTTGCGCATCCATGTTCGCGCGAAGGATGCCGGAATCGAGAGCTCGACAGCGCCGAACAATTGCTCCCTGCCTTTCCCTCCGACTGGGACGACGACGCCGGATGGTCGACGTTCGCGTGGGAGCCAGGGGTTGCGACGACCGGCCGCGCCGGCGTATCGTCGGCCCGATCGCCCGTCCCGAGGCGCAGGAGAAAGGAGGCGCGAACCGATGAACGTCGCGACCGCTGCCCCCGCTCCCGTGCCGCGCCGCCTGGGATAGCCGTCTAGCCATTCCGCCCACGACTCCGGCCGCCGGGAGCGTCCACGCCCCGACCCCGCACCGGAGTCTGTGCCTTGCCCCGACCATCGCGGTCGGCCGGCCGGCCCCGGACTGGCTCATCGACGAGCCGTTCGAGGACTGGCCGGCCGGCATTCTCAAGTCCGGAAAGGAGGCCGAAGTCTTCCTGGTCGAGCGCCGCTACGCAGCGCTGACGCGCCTCCTCGTCCACAAGCGGTTCCGACCGCGCCAGCCGAAGCCGGGCGAGCTCCGCGAGCTCGGCTTGTCGCAGCGGACGACCTATCGCAACAGCGCCGTGTACCGCGAAGGTTGGTACCTCAACGCACGCGATCAGCGCGCGGTGTCGCGCGGCTCGCCGCACGGCCATCAAGTCGTGGCGGGCAACTGGTCAGTCAACGAGTTCGAGATGCTCCGGAGGGCATGGCGGGCAGGCGCAAACGTCCCGTACCCGGTCGAGCGCACGGACGACGGCGTGCTGATGGAGTACGTCGGGGACGCGTCGCGGGCGGCGCCGCGCCTCGTCAACGCTGGCCTCTCGGGGGACGCGCTCCACGCCGCGCGCGATCAGCTCCTCGACAACGTCGCCCAGCTCACCGGCGCACAGATCGTCCACGCCGACCTGTCCGTGTACAACCTCCTGTGGTGGGATGGTCGTCTCGTGCTGATCGACTTCCCGCAGGCCGTCGACGCGACAACCAACCCGTCCGCCGCGGAGTTGCTCTACCGCGACCTCTCGAACGTCGCCGACTGGTTCGGCCGGCGCGGGGCGAGGATCGACGTCGAGACCGCGTTCGCCGAGCTGGTCGTTGACCTCGTGTACTGACGCTCGTCAGTACGACGCCAATGGAACGACCAGAGAGGCGAGCAGCCGGCCGCTCATCGGTCAGTTCAGGAACGGCTGAGCTCGAAGTCGAACGGCCCGTCCTGGGTGATGAACTCGAGGCACTCCTGATCGGGCGTGGCCGCGCTGATGTGGTCCACACCGGCCGGCATCAGCAGGGAGTCTCCTGGCCGCATGACCGGGGCCGCGGCGCGCTCCTCGCCCTCCGTCCAGTGAACCGAGGCTCCGGCGATGATGACGACGCGCTCGTCGCGAGAGTGCCGGTGCATTGGTGATTCAAAACCCGCGGGCACCCGCAGCAACGCGCCGTATGCGCCGCTCATCGGGTCGCCCCACAGTGCCGCCATGTGCGGCCCTGCCGGGTTCCCGGGATCGAGCGCACGCCACTCGACGTCCTCGAGGTTGAGCGTCGCCGGCGCACTCACACGGCTGTCACTCATTGCTGGCACCGACCTTCCGCGACTCCACGTCGCGCGCGTTGCGCTGGGTGGTTGTCTGATCCAGGCCCCAGCCGACGATCCGCTCGGGATGGATGCGGATCACCGGCTCCGGGCCGTCGATCGCCTCGGCCCGGCCGCGGACCTCGATGCCTCGCGGGGTCCAGGGCGGCAGGACGTCGTCGGCGACGAGAGCTGCACGCCCGGTGCGGAGGACGTCGCGCCACTTCTTGGTGGCGGTCAGGTCGCGCCCAAGCGTGTCGATGGCGCCGCTCGCCTCGTCGAGCCGGTACATGCCGACCGGCATGACGTGCGGGGTCCCGTCCCCACCGACCGTCGCCAGTCGCGCCATCGGATGGACGTCCCGGAGATAGGCCGTCTCTGCATCGGTGAATGCGTTCATCCGGTTCATCGCCTCTTTCTGTGCATCCAGAACACTTGCATAGACAACTGTACCGACGACACAACCGGCCTGTCAACCTCTGTTAGGATGCCCACCGCGATGCGCCGAGAACAACGCACCATGGAGACCTGGGCCACGTTGCACCGGGCCCACGCGCGAGTGATGGCCGAGCTCAGCCGCCGCCTGGAGCGCGAGCGCGGGGTATCGGTGCTCGAGCACGGCAGCCTCTACGAGCTCAACAGCGCGCCTGGCCGTCACCTGCGGATGGCTGATCTTGCCGAGCGGCTCGGCCTGAGCCCGTCGGCCACCACGCGCCTCGCCGACCGCCTCGAGGAACGCGGCTGGGTTCGCCGCGAGTCACCGCCGGGCAATCGCCGCACGATCAACGTAGTCATCACCATGGATGGGCGTCGCGCGTACGTCCGCAACAACCGCGCCTTCAGCGCGGCGGTCGAGCGGGCCCTCAGCGCGCGGCTCTCCGATGACGAGATGGCGACGCTCGTCGCCCTGCTCGGGCGGCTGTGCGCCGAGCAGGTGTCCCTCCGAGGCTCGAAGCCTGGCAGCTGAGCGACCAGCGCGACTGGCGGCCGGCGTGGCCGAGACCGAGCCCGTGAGCCGATGACCACGGCCTGTACGGATGAACCGTCGCGCGTGCGCAGTGCAGCCGGCAGCGTCTAAGGTTGCCGTCGCTTCAGCCTGGGGCTGGCCGTGACGCGATCAGGGGTCTCCGGCCAAGTTCACGACCCGGCTTGACGAGGATTGATCGCCATGTCCCGCCCTGCCCGGATCGTCCTGATCGCACTTGGCAGCCTCCTCGCCCTCGTCCTCGCGGCATTCGTCGGCCTGTCGCGTTGACGCGGGGAACGGCAGACTGATCCGACACGCTCGCAGACATGCCGGACGGGGAGGCGTGACGACGCGACGAGGAGACACCGATGACGCTCGACCGGACATCGAATCGAGGAACGGCTGCCCTGGCCGTGCTGTTCGCGCTTGCCCTGCTGTTCGCGCTGGCCGCGTGCCAGCCCGCGCAACAGCCAGCCACTGGTTCGAGCGCACCGGTCCAGCCCTACGCGGGGCACCAGGATCGTGAGGTCAAGGCGCTCGCGCCGGACGTGGTCGATGACCTCCTTGCCGGACGCGGCGCCGGCTACGCGCTGGCCGCGGAGTTGAACCACTACCCCGGTCCGACGCACGCCCTCGAGCTGGCCGATGAGCTGGGGCTGAGTGGCGAACAGCGCGACGCCATCAGCGCGGTCAAGGCAGCGATGACGGAGGAGGCGCGGCGCCTCGGTGCCGAGCTGGTGGAGGGCGAGGCGAAGCTCGACGCGGCGTTCGCCGCGGGCGAGATCGACGACCAGGATCTCCGGGGAATGACGGGGACCATCGCCGAGGTCGAGGGCCGGCTACGCGCGACGCACCTGGCGGCTCACATCGAGACGCGGGCCTTGCTCTCCGAGGCGCAGGTGGTGCGCTACGACGAGCTCCGGGGATACGGCGCGTCAGATGTGCCCGCATCCCACGGCGGCGGGCACCAGGGCGGGGAGGATGGCGATTGAGGCCGACATGATCGCGCCGACCGACATTGCGCGACTCCATCTCGGGCATTTCACGATGCCGGAGGACACGGCAACGCCCGGGGCTCGGGTCGTCGTCGACGCGTTCCTCATCCGCCATCCGCGGGGCGTCCTGCTGTTCGACACGGGCATCGGCAGCCATCCGGACGCCGACGCCAGGTACCAGCCGGTGCGTCGAACCCTCGAGGAGGCGCTCGGAGAACACGGCCTTGCGGTTGGCGACGTGGACATCGTCGCGAACAGTCACCTGCATGTCGACCATGGCGGCGGGAACCACCGTTTTGCGCGCGTCCCGATCTTTGCCCAGCGCGTCGAGCACGAATCGGCGCAACGGGACGACTACACCGCACCCGAGCAGGTGGCTGACTTTCCAGGAGCGACCTTCGAGCTGCTCGACGGGGAAGCCGAAGTCCTGCCCGGCGTCACGGTCGTGCCGACGCCCGGTCACGTCCCGGGCCACCAGTCGCTCGTCGTCGAGACGAAGCGCGGCCGAGTCGTGTTGGCCGGCCAGGCCATGAAGAGCGCCAGCGATTTCGCGACCGCTCATTACTCGGGCCAGCTGGACCGGCGCGGTGAACCGCACGGCCCCTACCCGGACTGGATCAGCGTGCTCGACCGGTTCGACCCATGGCGGGTGCTGTTCGCCCACGACCTCGCCGTGTGGGAGCGACCAGACAGCCCAGCCAGGGTTCCATCGACCGACATCATCGCTCCACCTCATCGTTGAGCGCGGCGCGCGGCGACCCCGACGCCGGCCGGACGGTCCCCCAGAAGAACGGTCCCGCCGCCCGACTCCGGTGAACGCTCCTCGTGCCGCAGCCCGGCGGCGGGGATGGCTGTGTAGCGAGTGCACGTACGGCGGCGCGCCTGCGGCCGTAACGTCGCGCCGCGTCCGCCCGCGCGTGTTACGGACCCGCAACACGGCAGCCGACGCGTGTAGGCAGGCGGCGGACCCGGCGGCAGGACCCTCGTCGTGGCCGCCCGGCAACGGGGCGCCGTGAC
>JAUJOH010000003.1:171810-190556 GCA_030447745.1 Chloroflexota bacterium
GCGGACCCGGCGGCAGGACCCTCGTCGTGGCCGCCCGGCAACGGGGCGCCGTGACGGGCCGCGATGGTCGAAGGGAGACGCTGCGTGAGACTCCAAGGCGCCGGACCCAACCGGACGCTCATCGTCCTCGCGGCGATCGCGATTCTCGTCCTGCTGATCGTGATCGTGTATCTCCTGTTCGCGGCGCCCCGCTAGGGCGGAAGGAGACAGTCGTGCGCAAGGGAAAGTCGATCGTCGGCAAGGACGTCCTCAGCCTTGCCGACGGCGTGCGTCTCGAAACCGTCAGCGACGTCGTCATCGCGCCGGACGGCCTCCGGATCGTCGCACTGGTCGTGGACGAGGGAGGCTTCCTGAGCAGCTCCAGAGTCGTCCCGACGGACCAGATCCAGAGCTATGGTCCCGACGCGGTCGTGGTCCGCGGCCGTCAGTCGGTCGTCTCGGTCGGCGATCACGCGCAGCTCAAGGCGCTCGTCGAGCGGGACGATCGCCTCCTTGGCAAAAAGGTCTTCACCGTCGAGGGCCGCAAGCTCGGGTCGATCTCGGACATCTATTTCGACGAGGCGACCAGTACGATCGCGGGCTACGAGGTGTCGAGCGGCGCGCTCGGTGACGCCGCGAAGGGGACGTCGTACCTGTCGGCCGAGGAGATCACGAACATCGGCCCGGACGTCGTCTATGTCCAGCCGGAGACGGCGCAGACGCTCGAGGAGCAGGTCGGCGGCCTGCGCGGAGCCGTCCAGGGGGCGGGTGACAGGATTGGCGAGGCCGGCCAGACCGCCGGCCAGAGGCTCGGCGCGGTCGGCTCGGCGGTTTCCCAACGCGCAGGAGCGGGCGGATCCGACGCCGGACTCGAGACACGCCTGGTCGGCAAGCGGACGGGCTCCGATATCGAGGGTGCCAACGGGTCGGTCCTGATCCCGGCCGGTCGCCGCCTTCGGGCGGAGGACGTCGCGGCCGCCCAGCGCCAGGGCAAGCTCAGGGATCTCGTGGCCTCGGTCGCGCTCGGCGACAGCCAGGCGGCCGGCGCGGACGCGAAGGACGCGCTGGGAGCGGCTGGGGACAGGGCCGGCAGCCTGTGGGACCAGTTCACGAGGAGGCTCTCCCAGGTGACCGACTCGACGGGCGCCCGGGTCGACGAGGGGAAGACGAAGCGGCGACTCGCCGACATCGAAGACGCGCTCGGCCGGCCCGTGACCAAGGTCATCCTCGATCGCGAGGACAACGTGATCCTCAACCTCGGCGACGTCATCACCCACCAGGCCGTCCAGCGCGCGCACGAGGCGGGCGGCCTCGACAGTCTGCTGTCTTCCGTCTACAAGGCCAACGTCGAGTTCACCAAGGACGAGATGCGCGCGCCCATCGACAGCACGGCCAGCATCGAGAAGGCCACCGGCGGCGCGGCCGTCGTCGACGAGCTCGAGCGCCGGGTCGACGAGGCCGAACGGGCCAGGCAGCTCGAGCACGAGCGGAGCCAGGCGGCGGCCGAAGCCGAGCGCCAGCAGCGGGAGCGCGAGCGGCAGGGCCGGCAGGTCGAGCGCGAAGGTGCCAGGCGCGCCCGGCAGCAGGCGGACGCGCCGCTGCCGCAGCCCGCGCCGCCAGCGCAGCGTGGGACGCCTTCTCAGCCCGCGCCGCCAGCGCAGCGTCCAACGCCACGGCAGCGTGCGACGCCGGCGCAGCCCGCCGCGGAAGCGCAGCCTGGCGTGCCACCTGAGCGCGCCGCGCCACGCCAGCCGGCCGCGCCCGCCAGCCGGCCGCGCCACGCCAGCCGGCCGCGCCACCGTCGGCGACGTCGGCCACGCAGGTCATCCCCGTCCGCCGCGAGGAGCCGCCGACGCGCTAGGCCGTCAGGGCGCGCCAAGCGCGCCTGGGGCATATCGGACGCGCCGGCCGGGACGGGCGTCCGGCGGCGTTTCAGGCGCCGACGCCCTCCGGTGCCTCCTGGCGCGCC
Organism: Chloroflexota bacterium; assembly: GCA_030447745.1. GTDB lineage: Bacteria > Chloroflexota > Limnocylindria > Limnocylindrales > CSP1-4 > JACDAV01. The sequence goes on from JAUJOH010000003.1 coordinate 173,759, forward strand.
GACTCGCGCTCCTGCGCACCGCGCTGGCTTCGTGCCTCGATCCAGGCGTCGCGGTACGGGCGCAGCCGCTCGACCAGCGTCTGGAGCACGACGAGGTTGTGGAACCACTGGTGGTCCGCCGGGACGACGTACCACGGTTCGTCCGGCGTGGCGGTTGCGTTCATCGTCCGCTCGTAGGCGGCCATATAGGCGTCCCACGAGCGGCGCGCGGTCCAGTCGCGCGCCGAGATCTTCCACGCCGTCTCGATGTTCTCCATCCGCTCGATCAGGCGGCGCTCCTGCTCCTCGTTGCTGACGTGCAGGAAGAACTTGAAGACGAGGAGGCCCCCGCGGCGGAGGATCCGTTCGAACGCGCGGATGTCCTCGAAGCGGGCCTCGACATCGTCGTCGTCGGTCTCCTCGCCGTCCGCCGCCGCCTCGACCTGCGGCATGACGGCCTGCTCGTAGTACGAGCGATCGAAGATCACGAGCTCCCCGCGTCCGGGCGTCTCCGCGTGCGCCCGCCACAGGAAGTGGTGCTGCTCCTCCTCCTCGGTCATCTTGGAGAAGTGCTTCACCCGGATCGACTCCGGGTTGGCGGACATGAAGACGTGCCGGATCGTGACGTCCTTGCCGGCCGCGTCCATGCCCTGGAGGATCACGAGGACGCCCTCCGTCTCCGCCGCGTAGATCAGCTCCTGGAGCTCGAGCAGCTCTCGTGCCATCGGCTCCAGCCGCTCGCCGGCCTGCGCCTCGCTGAGGCCGCCGTCGTCACCGGGATTGACCTCGTCGAGGGCCACGTGGCGGCTGCCGTCGATGGTTGTCGCGTATGCCAAGCGTCTGCTCCCATGATCGGCCGCCTGCGGGCCGTTCCGCCGGAGGGGAACACGCCGAAGGTTGCGAACACCTCAAGGCGGACCGGCCGTGCCATCGGTCGGCCTTGCCTTCGGCAACGGCGTCTCGCGGAGTGCCGCTACCGCGCGACCGTGGCGGGCTTAACCCGCACCGCCGATCCAGCGCTCGAATGCCGCCAGGGTCGGCGCCAGCACCGGGGCGAGACCCGGACGGTCGGCGGTGGCGGTCGCGTCGGGCAGACCGAGCTGCCGCGCTTCCGGCGTCTTGAGGCCGTTGCCGGTCAGGATCGCCACGACCTCGTCGCCGGGCCGGATCACGCCACGCCGGCGAGCCGCCGCCGCGGCGGCGATGGTCACCCCGCCGGCAGTCTCCGGGTAGACACCCTCGAGGCGGGCGACGTCCCGGATCGCGGCGGCGGTCGCCTCGTCCGGAACCGCCTCGACCGAGCCGCCGGATTGGTGCGCTAGCTCGGCGGCTTCCCGACCGTCCGCCGGGCTTCCGATGGCCAGCGACCGGACGATCGTGTCCGGCGTCCGGACGGGCTCGATCACCTCACTCCCCCGCTCCCAGGCCGTCGCGACCGGGCCACAGCCGGCGGGCTGGCCGCCCACGAAGCGGACCGGGCGTCGCTCGATCAGGCCGACCTCGGCCAGCTCGTCCCAGCCGCGGGCCAGCTTCGTGAACAGCGCGCCGGATGCGATGGGCGCGACGACGACGTCCGGCGTCCGCCAGCCGAGGCTCTCCGCGATCTCGAAGGCGAGCGTCTTGGATCCCTCGGCGTAGTACGGCCGGAGGTTGACGTTGACGAAGCCCCAGCCGGTCTCATCAGCGACCTCGAGGCACAGCCGGTTGACGTCGTCGTACGTCCCGGCGACCGGGACGACGGTCGCGCCGTACGCGAGCGCGTGGTCGATCTTCGCCGGTTCGAGATCGGCCGGGATGAACACGAACGCGGGGAGCCCCACGGCGGCTGCGGCGGCCGCGGTCGCCCCGGCGAGGTTGCCCGTCGACGCGCAGGCGAGGGCGGCCAGCCGGAGCTCGGTGGCGCGCGCGGTCGCGACGGCCACGGCCCGGTCCTTGAAGCTGAGGCTCGGGTTCCGGGTGTCGTCCTTGATCCACAGGCGCTCGATGCCGAGCGCCCCGCCCAGACGCTCCGCGCCCGTCAGGGGCGTGGAGCCAACCGGGAGGCCACGACGCGGGACCGTCTCGACCGGGAGCAGCTCGCTGTAGCGCCAGATGCCGGGCGGCCGGCGCTCGATGACGGTCCGGTCCACGAGGTGGCGGACCACATCTAGGTCGTACCGCGCGTCGAGCGGGCCGAAGCAGGCCGGGCACACGTAGGCGAGCGGACCGGTCTCCGGCCGGCCGCAGGCGCGACAGGCGAGGCCGAGGAGGCGCTCCGGTGCCGCGCGCGGGCCGGTGTCGTTCGCCCCGACGGGCGATGGCAGCGTATCGGTCGTCATCGGTCGGCTCCTCGTCCTGCCGCGGCGCGCTGGGCGCGGCGCTGGGATCCAGGGAGGAGTGGACCGACGCATCGAGGAGACCCGGGTTCTGCGGAAGGGTCTCCGACGGAGCGTCCCTTATCTCGCAGGCGGACCTGCCCGGAATTGGCACCTTGCCGGCGTCGCGCCGGTAGGTTGTCGTGGCTTCAACGGGCCGGTCCCTCCGCCACTCTTGATAAGCGCTCTTCGGTTGTCCGCGAAGGGTACCCGACGCCGTCCGATGACGTCCACCGGCCTTTCGGCCCGTCAGGCGTCGGCGGGTCGCGGGAGGACGAGGAGGTAACCGGGCGGCACGCCGAGGTTCACGCGCCCCCTCGTCCGAGCCACGAACTGGCGACCCAGCTCGGCGGGGGTCAGCAGGCTGCCGGGCTCCGGTGACGGGCCCCACGTGCGGCTGCCCTTCGGGTGCAGCGGGTCCAGGACACGCACCCCGGTGATCCGGAAGTTCGACCGGGAAGGATCGCCGACCGACTCGAAACCGGACATGACCCAGGCGTGCCGCCCCCGCCACATGACCAGCCCCACGGGCCGCTGGGTCGCCGCGAGCGCGCTCGCGGCGGTGCGCAGCGCGCCGTCGAGGTCGGGCACGGACACGAGCTCGTACGGCCCGACGCCCAGATCGTTGAGCGCCGCGACCCAGCCGCGCGGGTTCGCGCCGCCGAACGGGCTGGACGAGCGGTCGCGGGCCATCTCCCACAGGCGCTGCTGCTCCGCCCGGCTCATGTCCTTCGATGCGCCGTTCATGGCGAGCGTCATCTGGATGCTCGCCCCGACACACCACTCGAGGGTGTACTGGCGGACGTAGTGCTCCGGCCGGGAGAGGTCGATCGCGAATGCCTCCGGCGGTGCCAGGGGCGGCGCCACGGGGCTCGGCGACGCGGGTCCCGCGACGGACCGGTCCCGGACGCGCTCCGTTGCCGGCGCGGCGGATGCCGACGACGGGCCGGCAGACGCCGATGGCGCGGGCGACGTGGAGGAGGTCCGCGCCCGCGACGCGGCGGTCGCGTCAACCGCGGACAGCGAAGGCTAGGGCGCGGTCGCGGCGCGAGCGTCGGCGCTGGGCGAAAGCTCCCCGGGCCACCCGGCGCAACCGGCCGCGACGACGAGCGCGAGCAGGGCTGCGAGCGGCGGTTGGTGCAGGCGGCGAGGGGACATGGTCGGAGTGTATCGGCCGAACGGTGCCCGGCTTTCCGGAGGCTCAGCCGTCACCCAGGACGGCCTGGTACAGCGCCTCCTGGCGGGCGGCCGCTGCTTGCATGGCGGCGACTCGTGCCGGCTCCGGCTCGACGATCCGGCCGGGCGGCGGCGGGACGGCATCGACACCGGGGATGAGCCCCGTGACGGCGAGGGTCGCGACGGCGGCGCCGCGCGCGGACGCCTCCCCCACCGCCGACAGCTCGACGGTTCGGCCGAGCGCCGCGGCGATGACCGTGGCGAGAAGCTTCGACCGCGCGATCGCTCCGCCGGAGGCGACGACGCACGGCGGGCCGCCAAGGTGGTCCGCCAGCCGGCGGTCGACGGACGCAAAGCGCAGCGCGACCGACTCGACCGTCGCGAGGTAGACCTCTGCCGGCGAGGTAGCGAGTCCGAGTCCCGAGATCGTGCCCCGGGCGCGCTCGTGGTAGCCGGGCCCCCGCTCTCCCGCGAGGAACGGAAGCACCGTGAGGCCGTGGCCGTCCGGCGGCAGCGCCACCGCTTGGCGCTCCAGGGCGGCCGGCCCTGAGCCGAGCAGCCCGGCGACCGCTGCGGCCACCCCGCCGCCTTCGCTCAGCTGTCCGCCCACCAGCGAGCCGCCGTTCGCCAGGCGCTGCGCGAAGAGGCCGGCCGGGACGTGCGGCACCCCGTCCGCCACGAGGACCCGGATGGCACCGGACGTCCCGATCTGGAGTGCCGCTGGCCCGCCGCTGAGCGCGCCGAGACCGACGTTCCCGCACAGCGCATCCGACCACGGCGCGTACCACGGGATCCCGGCCAGCGCAGGGAACCGCGTTGCCGCCCAGCCGCTGAGCGGCGCGGCGGTGTCGGGCGGAAGGATCGGCGGGAGCGCCCCGGGTGAGACCCCGAGGTGACGGAGCAGATCCCCGTGCCAGTGACCGGAGGCGCGATCGACGAGACCGGTCCCGGACGCATGCGACAGGTCGATCCCGCGCCTGCCCGTGAGGGCGTGCCACACGATCTCCGGCGCGCTCGTGAAGCGGATCGCTCCGTCGCCGAGGGACGCACGCAACCGGACGAGCTTGGCCGGCCAGTAGCTGGCGTGGAGCGGTGCGCCGGTCGTCTGCCAGACGGCGGCCGCGTCGAGCGCCGACCGCAGATCCTCCGCCGCGTCCGCCGATGTCGTGTCCGCCCACGTCAGGAGCGGCGAGACGACGCGACCCTCTCCGTCCTGCGCCGCGACGGAGTGGAGGAAGCAGGAGATCCCCGCCGCCGCGACGCGGCCCAGACGCGGGCCCGCGCGCGCCACGAGACCGTCGATCGTGGCCGTCAGCGTCGCGAGCAGCCGGTCGACGGGGAGCTCGACTGCCCCGTGATCGTCGACGTCCGGCCGGTAGCCGACCTGCGCGAAGGCGCCGCGGACGGGGCGACCCGCCGCGTCGTAGAGACCGGCGCGGATCGACGAGCTCCCGACGTCGACGGCAACGACGAGCGGGGCGTTGCGCCGCGTCCCAGCCGGCGTCGCGCGCGGCCTGGCACGTCTGGGCGGCGAGCGTTCGGACCTAGTCACCGGAGCGGCCGACCACCTCGATGACGGTCACGCCGGGCAGCGCACCGATCTCCCTGACGGCCGCGTCCAGATCCGACGAGCTCGTCGCGCGAACGCCGATCGCCACGCGGTTGGCCTCGTGCGTGCGTGACGGCTTTTCCACGGCGACGACCTCCACGTCATGCTGTGTGAGCAGCTCGGCGATCTCGACCACGGCGGCCAGGTCGTCGACGAGGAGCCGAACCTCCCGCAGTTCGTGCCGCCGGCCGTGGACCCGCTCGGCGATGCGGCTGAGCGGCCAGAGCGAGAACAGGATGATCGCGGCGCCGGCGAGGGCGACCACGTGCTGAGCGGCGCCCGCCGCCATGCCGATCCCGGCCGTCGCCCACAGGCTCGCGGCGGTCGTCAGCCCACGCACGGAGAAGCCCTCCTTGATGATCGCGCCGGCGCCGAGAAAGCCGATCCCGGACACGATCTGGGCAGCCACCCGCGAGGGGTCGAGCGGGGCGCCCTCGGCCGGTGGGAAGCCGAAGATCGAGAGGACGGTGAAGAGCGCCGATCCGAGGCAGACGAGGAGGTGCGTCCGCATCCCGGCCGGGTGCCCATGGACCTCGCGCTCGAAGCCGATGGCGCCACCCAGCAGGGAGGCGACGAGCAGCCGGACCACGACGTCGACCTGGAACCCGAGATCTGTCACCTGGCGATGATGGCGGAGCGAACGGTGACGACGCCACCCGGCGGCGCATGGAGCGCGCGGCGCCGGGCGAGCGGGACCTCGCCGGCGACGGCCGCGCGTACCATCGCCCGATGGCAATCGACCTGAACGCCGACGTCGGCGAGAGCTTCGGGCCGTGGTCGATCGGGGAGGACGACGCGCTCGTGCCGCTCGTCACGTCCGTGAACGTCGCCTGCGGCTTCCATGCCGGCGATCCGGCCACGATCGAGCGGACGGTCGAGCGCGCCGTTCGGGCCGGCGTTGCCATCGGCGCCCACCCCGGCTACCCGGACCTGGCCGGGTTCGGCCGCCGGGATCTCGAGATGCGCGACGCCGACATCGAGGCGGCGGTCGTCTACCAGATCGGCGCCGTCGACGCCTTCGCGCGGGCCGCCGGTGCGGCGCTCGCGCACGTCAAGCCGCACGGCGCGCTGTACAACCGGTCCGCGCGCGATCCACGGGTCGCGGCGGCCGTGGCGCGCGCGGTTCGACGCTGCGCGCCGCACCTCGCGCTCGTCGGACTGGCCGGCTCCGTCTCGCTCGACGCGGCGGCCGCGGAAGGCCTCGGCACCATCGCCGAAGCCTTCGCGGACCGGCGTTACGAGCCGGATGGCCGCCTTCGGGACCGACGCTTCGACGACGCCGTCCTGGCCGACCCCGCGGCAGCGGCGGAACAGGCCGTCGGGATCGCGCGGGACGGGCAGGCGGTGGCGGCCGATGGCTCGATCGTGCCCGTGCGCGCGGCGACCCTGTGCGTGCACGGTGATCTCCCCGGTGCAGCGGCGAGGGCCGCCGCCGTGCGCGCCGCGCTCGAGCGAGCTGGCATCACCGTCGAGGCGCCGGGGCGATGACGCGTCCGCCGGCCCACCTCGCGGCACTCGGCGACGCCGCGGTCCTCGTCGTCCTCGGCGACGAGATCGACGAGATGGTCAACGCGCGCGTCCATCGCCTGGCGGCCCACCTCCATCGGCTCCACGAGGCGGACCGGCGGTTCGGTCCGCCCGTGCCGGCGTACGCGACCGTCCTCGTGCCGGTCGACCCGCTCGATCCCGGCGTGGAGGCGGCGATCGACCTTCTGGCTGCGACGGTCGCCGAGGTCGAGGCGCGCCCAGCGCCCGAGATTGCCGCGGGCGGGACCCTGCATGAGCTACCGACGCGGTATGGCGGCGCCGACGGTCCTGACCTGGCCGACGTGGCCGCGCTCCACGATCTCCGCCCGGCCGACGTGATCGAGCTCCACGCGTCGACCGTCTACCGGGCCTGGTTCCTCGGCTTCGCGCCGGGGTTCGCCTATCTCGGACGCGTCCCCCCGGCGATCGCCACGCCGCGGCTGGCCACCCCGCGCCAGCGCGTGCCTGCCGGGAGCGTCGCACTGGCCGACGACCAGACCGCGGTCTACCCGGTCGCGTCGCCGGGCGGCTGGCGGCTGATCGGCCGGACCGACGTCGACGTCTGGTGCCCGGCCGCCGATCCGCCCGCGCTCGTGCAGGCCGGCGACCGGGTCCGGTTCGTGCCGGTCCGGGACTGATGCTCGAGATCATCGAGCCCGGTCTGCTGGCTACCGTCCAGGACGCCGGACGACCCGGCCTGGCACACCTGGGCGTGCCGCGGGCCGGCGCCGCCGATCCGTGGAGCCTGCGCGTCGCGAATGCGCTCCTCGACAACCGGCCAGGCGATGCCGTGGTCGAGCTGACGTTCGCGGGCGCCCGTCTCCGAGCCCTCGAGCCGACCGTGCTCGGGCTGGCCGGAGCCGACCTCGGGGGCCACGTGGACGGCGGCAGTTCCGTGCCGCCGGGGCGGGTTGCGTCGCTCGCGTCCGGCGAGGTGCTCACGTTCGGCGGCGCGGACCGCGCCGCCAGCGGCGCGCGCGCGTACCTCTCGCTCCCGGGCGGCGTCGACGTGCCCGAGGTCCTCGGCTCGCGCGCCACGTGCCTCCGCGGCGCGTTCGGTGGGCTCAACGGCCGCGCCCTCCGGGCCGGCGACGCCGTTCGCGGATGCCGGGCGGGGGAGTTGACGGAGGCGCGGGACGAGCGATGGCCCGGCAGCCCGATCACTCCCCGGCACGCCGACCCCGTCGGCACGTGGCGGCTCCGCGTCCTCCGGGCCCCTCCGGAGCTGTGGTCCGTCCCGGCAGCGGCGGCCGATGCCGTGTTCGAAGCGAGCTGGACCGTGAGCCCCGCGTCCGACCGGATGGGATTGCGCCTCGATGGCGGCGGGCCGGCCGCGATCGCTGCCCGGTCACGCCCCTCGCACGGGGTCACGTTCGGCACCATCCAGCTCCCGCCTGACGGACGGCCGATCGTGCTCGGCGTCGACCACCAGCCGACGGGTGGCTATCCCGTGCTCGGGGCCGTGATCTCCGCGGATCTACCGGCGCTCGGGCAGCTCGTCCCGGGGGACGCCGTGCGGTTCGTCGTCGTCGACGTGGTCGCCGCGCGGGCGGCCCTCGAGACGGATCGGGCGGCCTTCCGGGCCGCGCTCGACGCACTTCGCGGCGATGCGCGATGGAGCGATCTCTGGCGTTCCGCCGGCGCCTGACCGCGGCACGGGTCCGCGCCGGCCGACGCAGCGCCAGCCCGGCGGCGCGGGTCATCGCCGGCCGGCGGCAGCGCCAGCCGGCGGGGATGGACGCGGCCCCCAGCGGGCCGGGTGCTGGATCGTTCGAACCAGGCACAACTGTTGCGCTTGACCCAAACGATCCGGCTGCCCTGCCTTCCGCGCCTCGTTGCGGGACGCCTCGCGCCACCGACTCGCGGGCTCGGGCGGATCATCCGCCGAGCCACGATCGTCGAATGTCCGGCATAGTGCCCGGCAGAGATCCTGTCCCCCGGACCTGGAGCCCGTCCATCCCGTGACCGCCGCCACCCGCCGAGCCCAGCGCCGGCCAGCCGGCCGATCGACCCTCGGCCGCATCGCCATCGTCGTCTTCGCCACCGTCGCGGCGCTCGGTGTGCTTGGAGCGCTCGCCGTCGTCGGCGGGTACATGGTCCTGTCCGCCGACCTCATCTCGCCGAAGGCCCTGCGCGAGTTCCGCCCGGCGGAGGAGTCCATCGTCTACGACCGCACGGGGCAGCACGAGCTCGCCCGGTTCGGGGAGCTCAAGCGCGAGATCGTCACCTTCGAGGACATCCCGCCCATCCTCATCGATGCCACCACGGCCATCGAGGACAAGACGTTCTGGACGAACTCGGGCTTCGACCCGGCGGCGATCGCCGCGGCCGGCCTGGATGCCATCCGGGGCAACGCGCGGGGCGCGTCCACGATCACCCAGCAACTCGTCCGTGCCCGGCTCCTCGACGGCGATCTCGTGCAGTCGAAGGACCGGACGGTCGAGCGGAAGCTCAAGGAGATCATCCAGTCGGTTCGCCTGACCCAGACCTTCCCGGGACTGAACGGGAAGAAGGAGATCATGGCGGCCTACCTCAACCAGAACTTCTACGGCAACAACAGCTATGGGGTCAAGGCCGCGGCGAGGAGCTACTTCGACAAGGAGCTCGCCGAGCTGACCCTCGGCGAGGTCGCGATCCTTGCCGCGCTCCCGCAGTCGCCCTCGAACTACGACCTGGTGCGCAACGCGGTGGAGCGCGACGACGGCACGCTGGTCGTGCCGGCCGACACGGAGATCGTGCGCCGGCGGAACGTCGTCCTCGACCTCCTCGCGCAGCCCGGTCGCCGCGTGCTGTCCGAGGACGAGTACACGGCCACGGAGCTGGCGGCGGCCAAGGACGAGCCGGTGGTCCTGGCAGCCCAGACGGACGATCGGTGGACGGCACCCCACTTCGTGTGGCAGGTCCGCGACGAGCTCGCGGAGCGGGTCTGCGGAGAGGGCGTCCAGTCCTGCAAGAAGCTCGAGCAGGGCGGGTACCGGATCACGACCACGCTCGACCTCGAGCTCCAGCAGGCGGCCGAACGATGGGTGGCGCTGGCGGCACTCGTTCCGAAGCACAAGGATCCAGCCAAGGCCGCCGAGGCGCTCGGCTTCGACGAGCTGGAGCCGTGGGTCGAGCGGCTCATCGAGAAGGACCTGAACAACGGCGCGCTCGTCGCCCTGGATTACCAGACGGGTGAGCTGGTCGCGTACGTCGGCTCGGCGGACTACTACTCGCGGAGCGGCAATGCCCGGTTCCAGCCGAAGTTCGACGTCATCGGCGACGGCTGGCGCCAGCCTGGGTCCGCGTTCAAGCCGTTCAACTATCTCACCGGCGTCGACGACGGGACGATGACGGCGGCGACGATGTTCATGGATGTCGGGACCGACTTCGGCGCCGGCTACACGCCCTCGAACGCCGACAACCTCGAGCGGGGGCCAGTCCGCGTGCGCCAGGCGCTCCAGTTCTCGCTCAACATCCCGGCCGTCAAGGCGATGGCGGTCAGCAGGACCGAGCACGTCTTCGACCGGGCCGAGGACTACGGAATCCGCTGGCGCGAGAACAGCACCGACGCCGGCCTCAGCTTCGCGCTCGGCGTCGAGGAGGTCCGCCCGATCGATCTCGTGACGGCGTACGGGACGATGGCCAACCAGGGCCGGTACACCGGTCACACATCCGTGCTTCGGGTCACCGACGCGTTCGGCCGGGATGCGTTCCCGCCGCATGAGCGCCCGGCGGGCGAGCAGGTCGTGAGCCCGGAGGCGGCCGGCATCCTGACCAGCATCCTGGCCGACAACACCAACCCGGACGTCAATCCCTTCTGGGGCCGGTTCGCCATCGACGGCCCGGACGGGCGGCGACCCGCGACGCTCAAGACCGGAACCAACAACGACGCCAAGGACCTGAACGCCTACGGCTACATCGGCACGCCGGACGAAGCCGGTCGCGGCGAGGGCGAGTACGCGCTGGCCGTCGGGGTCTGGAACGGCAACTCGGACAACACCGTCGTCTCGACCCCGGACAACCCGGTCTTCTCGATCGACGTCACGACCTACGTCTGGCAGGGCTTCCTCAACGAGGTGACCCAGGGTTGGGCGAGTGCGCCGCTCGCCGTGCCCGGGTCGCTGACCCGGGCCGAGGTCGATCCGTGGACCGGGCTCCGGCCGGCCGACGGCGAGGCGGGGGTCGAGGAGGTGTTCGCGCCGGGGACGCAGCCGACCGCCCAGGTCGGGTACGAGGGCGGCGTCTGCGGCAACGGCGTGCTCGAGAAGGTCGGCTACGAGGCGCGCTTCGAGAACTGGCTCGCCGCCGACCGCGACTGGGTCCAGCGCGCACGCCGCGGACCCGGCACGGTTGGCGGACCCGAGGACACCGCGGTCAGCTACTTCTACAACGGCGACTTCAACCCCTTCGGCCGGTCGTGGGGTCCGCTGATGGACGACGCGGCGTGCGGCGCGCCCCTCCCGACCCCGACGTGCTTCCCTGCGCCGACGCCGGGCGCGGACGGAGTCGTTCCCCCGTTCACCGCCCCGTCGCCGTCGGGCTCGGGTCCTGCACCACTCTGTCCCCGGTTCCGACGCCGAAGCCGACGCCGACGCCCAGCGCCGACGCCGAGCCCGACGCCGACGCCTAGCCCGACGCCGAGCCCGACGCCTAGCCCGACCGACGCCGACGCCGAGCCCGACGCCTAGCCCTAGCCCGAGCCCCAGCCGACGCCGACGCCAGCGAGCCCGAGTCCGAGCCCGAGCCCGAGCCCGAGCCCGACGCGAGCGCCGCCGGCCACCGCCGCCGGCCCCGCCGTCCGCACCGCCGCCGGACCCGCCCGTTCCGAGCGGCTCCGCTGTGGCCGACGTCACCGGCGGTGGCGCAGCCCCACGCCGGTGCGCGGCGGGCGGCGACATCGGGGCTCAGCCCGACACGACAGGACCGCCCTGATTCGCACCGGAAGGTTCCGCTGCGGGCCCGCCCGAGCGTCGACGCGATGAGCACGCCGAGCGCGCCGCCGCAGACGGCGTCGCAACGGGTCATGCGGGGACCCGGCTGGCGCCACGCCGCCGCGGGAGTGGCCGGCGTGGCGGTGGCCATTGGCCTCAGCGAGCTCGGCGCCGGTCTCGTTCCCGGCGCCCCCTCGCTCGTGGCAAGCGTCGGTTCGGCGGTGATCAACCTCCAGCCACCCGGCGCCAAGGAGCTGGTGGTGGCGCTCTTCGGCGAGAACGACAAGCTCGCCCTCGAGCTCTTCGTGGTCGGCGTCGCGCTGGCAATCGGGGCGCTGGTGGGTGTGCTGAGCCGCCGCAGCCGCTGGGTGGCGACGGCTGGGTTCGCAGCCTTCGGCCTCCTCGCCTTCGGCGCCACGCTGCTCGACCCCCAGGCGTCGCCGGCGCTCGCCGCGGCGTCCGCCGGAGTGGCCGTGTGGGCTGGGCTGGTGGCGTTCGACCGGCTGGCGGCACGGCCGTCTGAGCGCACGGCTGCGTCGATGCCGGACTGGTCCCGGCGCGGGTTCCTCCTCCGGTCCGGTGGGCTGGCCATCGCGGCCGGTGCCGCGGGGCTCGTTGGACGGTCGCTCATCGAGGCCCGGCTTCGCGTACCGGCCCGGGTTGCGTCGACGATCCTGCCGGCCGGCCGCCTCGCGACGCTGCCGCCAGGCGCGGAGCTGACGGTCGACGGTCTGACGCCGCTCGTCGTGCCGAACGACCGCTTCTACCGCATCGACACGGCACTGCTGCTGCCCTCCGTCGACGTGGCGTCATGGCGACTGCACATCCGCGGGATGGTCGATCGCGAGACGACCCTGACCTTCGACGAGCTGGCGCAGCTGCCGCTGTTCGAGCAGTACGTGACGATCGCGTGCGTCTCGAACGAGGTCGGCGACGACCTCGTCGGCAACGCGAAGTGGACCGGCGTCAGCCTGCGGGACGTGCTCGACATGGCGGGGGTGCAGGCCGGCGCCAGCCAGCTCGTCGGTCGTTCGGTGGACGGCTGGACGGCCGGCATGCCGACCGCCTGGGTGATGGACCCGGCGCGCGAGCCGATGATCGCGTTGCGCATGAACGACCAGCCGCTGCCGGTGGCGCACGGCTTCCCGGCCCGCCTGATCGTGCCGGGCCTGTACGGCTACGTCTCGGCCACGAAGTGGCTGTCCGAGCTCGAGCTGACCACGCTCGAGGCCTTCGACGCCTTCTGGATCCCGCGCGGGTGGGCGAAGGAGGCACCGATCCTGACGCAGTCGCGCATCGACGTGCCGAAGGCGGCGACGCGCGTCCAGAAGGGCCGGTCGACGATCGCTGGTGTCGCGTGGGCGCCGGATCGGGGGATCTCCCGGGTGGAGGTCTCGGTCGACGGCGAGTGGCGCGAGGCGCGCCTGTCCAACCCGATCTCGGACGCCACCTGGGTCCAGTGGCGGCTCGACTGGGATGCCGCGCCAGGCCGGCACGTCCTCGCGGTCCGCGCAACCGACGGCGCTGGCGAGGTCCAGACGGACCGGCGGACCCCGCCGGCCCCCGATGGCGCGCGCGGCCATCACAGCGTGGTGGTCGACGTTGCGTAGTCGCCGGTGCGAGAGACCCGCGATCGGCCGCCGCCGGATCGCCATTGGCCGCGCCGGCGCTTCTGCGAGCGAATCGTCCCGGGGTTAGAGTCGAGTCATGCCCCGGCGTCTGTACGTTTTCGACCTGCCCGAGCGCTTCGTCGCCGGCACGGTCGGTCAACCCGGCAATCGCACCTTCTTCCTGCAGGCGCGCCACGGCCCTCGCGTCACGAGCGTCGTCCTCGAGAAGGTCCAGGTCGCCGTCCTCGCCGACCGCCTCGCCCAGCTCCTCGACGAACTCGACGGTCGCGGGCTGGCGCCCGCGACGGCAGTCGCCGAGGATGATTCCCGGCCCCTCGACGAGCCGGTCATCGAGGCCTTCCGCGCCGGCACCCTGACGCTCGGCTGGGACGGCGACGACGAGCGGATCCTCGTCGAGGCGCGGGAACAGGTCGAGGGCGAGCAGGATGAAGAGGAAGACACGGAGGATCCGCCCGACGACGATCCCGAGGGACCGGACGTCTTCCGGGTCCGGCTGTCGACGGCGGCGGCACGCGCCTTCGTCGAGCGGGCGGTCCGCGTCGTCGGGGCCGGTCGGCCGCCGTGCCCGCTGTGCGGGCAGCCGCTCGACCCGCAGGGCCATATCTGCCCGCGTCGCAACGGCCACTACGTCAACTGAGCGGACCACGCAGGCGGCGGTCGCCATGCTCCCGTTCGACCCGGCCACGGTGCTCCTGGCGCTGCGCGAGGGCGAGCTCGAGATGCTGGGGCGGTTGCTCACCTCCACGAACCACGCCATGTACTGCCGCGCCACGCGGACGTGCCCGGACCCGGAGCCGCCGCTCGTCGTGGACGCGGTCTACAAGCCGATCCGGGGCGAGCGACCGCTCGACGACTTCCCGGACGGCACGCTCAGTCACCGTGAGGTGGCCGCATTCCTCGTCTCCGAGGCGAGCGGCTGGCAGATCGTCCCGCCGACGGTGCTTCGCGAGGGGCCATTCGGGCCCGGCATGACGCAGCTGTGGATCGACGTCGACGAGGCGGCCGACATCGTGGCGATGGTCGTGGACGATGACCCGCGGCTCCGCCGCATCGCGCTCTTCGACGCCGTGGTCAACAACACGGACCGCAAGGGCGGGCATCTGCTGCCGATCGCCGGCGGCCACGTCTTCGGGGTTGACCACGGCGTCTGCTTCTCGCCGGTCCCGAAGCTTCGGACGGTGCTGTGGGGATGGCGCGGGCAGCCGATCGAGGTCGACGAGCTGGCCGTGATCGAGCAGCTGCGCGTCGCGCTGGACGGCGAGCTCGGCGAGGAGCTGCTGGAGCACCTCTCCCCGCTCGAGCTGGCGGCGACCGTCCGCCGCACGGATCGGCTGCTCGAGCGGCGGCGCTTCCCCAGACCGTCCGCGACCTGGCCGGCCGTGCCCTGGCCGCCGTTCTAAGGCGCTGCCGGCCTAGACGAAGGTCGGCGACTCCAGCTCGACGAGCACCGAGCCCGTCACGTTGACCAGCGTCGTGGGCCCCACGTCGACGCGGAGCTTCGGCACCGAGGCCGTCGTCACGTGGCCGTGGAGCCACAGCGGCGGGCGAAGGCCGTTGAGCAGCCAGCGATAGGCCCGGAAGCCCTCGTGGTACGCGTCCGGCGCGTCGCCAGCTCCGGCGGGCGGGACGTGGCTGATCACCAACAGGGCCTCGTGCCGGGCGAGGAGCCGGCCACGCGCCACGCGGAGAACCTGCCGCCACGCCGCGCGGCCGTCGCGGACGTTGCCGTGATCGCCGGAGCCGGGCCAGGGCAGCGCCGCGAGCGCCACGCCTGCCAGACGCGTGATGCTCCCCGCGGGCAGCGGCCGCGGCAGACCGGCCGCCGACTTGGCGTCCCAGGTGAGACCGCGGTCGTGGTTGCCTGTCACGTACAGGACGGGGACGCAGAATGCGTCGCCGAGGAACGACAGCCAGTGCGGCTCGAGATCGCCGCAGCCGACGATCGCGTCGATCGGGCCCAGGGCGTCACGATTCGGGGCGAACTCGAGCGCGTGGTCCGGCTCGTCGGATGCGGCGAGGATCCGGATCGGTCGTCCGTCGCGATCGCGGAAAGGGCCCGCATCCGGCCAGGCGAACCTGAGCCGTCGAGTCACCGCGATCGCGGGTCCGGCGGTGGCGCGGCCGCGGCAGCCTGGTCGGGCGTCGGCGGCGAGGCGGCGTCTGCGACCGGTCCGGACGGCGATTCCGGTGACGCCTCCGGCGCCTCCGCCGGTGCGGATCCGGGATCGCGTGGGCGGTTGGGCGCGGCTACAGGTTCCGGCCGCGGTCCCGGCTCCGGCACCCGGGGCCGCTCGGCCGCGGGTCCGGCCGGCGGCTCTCGCTTCTCCGCGGCGCGCGGCGGTCCGGAGACCGACGCCCGCCCGTGGTCGGTCGCCTGAAGGACACCGAGGACCACGTCGTCCACGACTGTCTCGAGCTTGCCGCCCTGCGCGGCCGCGCGGAGTGACCGCGTTCCGGCGAGCGCGGCGGCGAGATCGCCGGGTCGCTCGCTGGGGTTCTGCCCGGGTGGCACGAGCTCCGTCACGTTGGCGTCGATCTCGACCTGGCCGACGGAGAGCCCCGCCGCGACGCGGTTGTGACCGTCCATCACCCAGTACCGGCCGGCGTAGCGGACCACGTCGATCGGCGGGAAGATCGCCAGCTGCTCGACCGCGCGGCGGATCCGCTGCCAGCGACCCGCCCAGTTCTGGGACCGGAACGCCGGCAGCGGCAGGAAATCGGAGCCGCGCTGGGTCGGCCCGCCGACGGCCGTGCCCGCGATGTCGTCGAGGCCGATCGACCGAAGGCCGATCTCGCGAGGGGTGGCCTTGCGGGCCTCCGGGTGAAGCTCGTACAGGTTCGGAAGCGGGATCGAGGCGAGCCGGCGGAGGTGCCGGGCCCGCCCGCCCGGCCGGCGCTGCCAGGCGCGCACGGCACCGTAGAGGAGGGCACGGACGCCCCCCGCCACCTTCCCGACGGGCGGCTTCGCGACGACGCGCGCGAGGTGGCCAGCTGTGCCGGTGATGGCGCGAGCGATCCAGGTCAGCGCGGGGCGGAGCGACATGCCTCCATCTTCCACCGGGCGGCGCACGGACGCATCGCGATCACGCTGGTCCCATGCCGAATCTCCTTCGGCACTGACCTCGCACGGCGCCGACGCGTCGAACGCCGCGCACGAGCGGCGTCACACGACCTCGACGCGCACGCCGCCCGCCTCGAGCTCGCCGGTGATGCTCCGGCCACGCTCGACGACCACCGTTCCGACGCCATGGCGCGAGGCGTAATCGCGCAGCGAATCGGGCTTCTGGTCGCTCGGCAGCCAGCCCCACGCCTGGACGCCGGCCTCTTCCGCCTCCCGGACCAGTCGCGCCATGGGCGCTCGCCCGGCGGCCTCGAGGTCTCTGACGCTCAGGCGCTCGCCGAACTGCTCCTCTTCGCCGTCGGCCGAGAGCTCGTTCGGGAGCGGATCCTCGAGCAGCCGACCGCCCGCGTCAGCGTCCCAGAAGATCAGGCCGCCGCCCGACTCGCGCGCGAGCTCGATCGCCCGGTGGCGGACCGGCTCGCTGCCGTCCTCGCTGACGACGGCGACGATGGTGCTGGACGGTGTCGTGGTCATGGTCGTCTCCGGCT
>JAUJOH010000003.1:190656-192385 GCA_030447745.1 Chloroflexota bacterium
AGACCCAGCCCGGTACCACCGGCAGGAGCGCCGGGGGCACGCCAGAAGCGATCGAAGACCCGCGTCAGGTCACCCGGCGGAAAGCCCACGCCGTCGTCCTCGACGCTGAGGGTCGCGCGTCCCTCCGTCTCGCCGACCGCGACGCGCACCCGTGAGTCCGGTGGGGCGTGTCGGATCGCGTTGTCGCCAAGGATCGTCACGAGCTGCCGGAGCCGTCCGGTGTCACCCGTCACCTCGACCGGCACCGCGTCGACCTCGACCCGGACGCCGCGCGGCTCCGCGAGTCGAGCCAGACCCGCCGCCGCGTCGAGCGCGACCTCGGCAAGCTCCACCGGCTGGTGGACGATCTCCACGTCACCGGAGTCCGTGCGCGCAAGGAGCAGGAGGTCGTCGACGAGGGCGTTCAGCCGGCCAACCTCCGCGTCCATGTCGTCGAGCGCGTCGCCCACCTCTCCCACCCGCCGCTCGCGGTTACGCCGGAGGTGCTCGAGGCTGCCGCGGACGATCGCGAGCGGCGTCCGGAGCTCGTGGCTGGCGTCGGCGGCGAACTCGCGCTGACGCCGGAGCGCGTCGCGGATGGGCACGAGCGCACGCTCCGCGTAGAGCCAGCCAACGCCCAGGGCCACGGCCAGGACGAGGAGGCCACCGAGCCCAAGGACCGCGAGGAGGACGTTGAGCGCCCGCACCTCCGCCGTGCGCTCGCCGACGACCTGCACGACGTACCGACCGTCCGGGCGGTCGAGCGGCACCGAGAGGACGCGAACCGGCGTACCGGCCAGCGTCGTCTCGACGATCCGCCGTTGCCCGGCCCTGGCGGCGGCCAGGCCCGTTGGCTCCGGGAGCGGCAGGGAGACGCCGATCATGGGCGGCGGGTCCTGCGGGCCTACCACGAAGGCGAACGTACCCGCCGTCGGCCCGAGAAAGTCGAACCCAGGGTCGGTCGGTGCGCGCACGATGACGGTGGGAACCGGCACGACCGCCGGATCGGCTTCAACCTCGAAGGTGGCGCTGTAGAGCCGCGCGCGTCGCTCGAGCTGCTCGATCCCCCCGCTGGTCAGGGCGTTGGCGACGGCAGCGTAGAGGGCCGCGCCGAGCGCCACGAGGACGACGAGCGTCGTCCCACCGCTCCAGGCCAGCAGCCGCCAGCGGACCCGTCGGACGAGCGCGGCGTCGCCCGCCTGGCCGGCCCGCGTCATCCCGGCTCGGCCATCCGGTACCCGACGCCGCGGACGGTCTGAATCCGGCGGCCGCTTCCGTACCCAGCTTGCGGCGCAGGAACGTGATGAACGCATCGACGGTGTTCGGGGTGACCGCCGCGCCGTACGGCCACGCCAGGTCGAGCAGCTGGTCGCGCGTCAGGACATGCCCGGGATGCCGCAACAGGCACTCGACGAGGGCGAACTCGCGGGCGGTCAGCGACACGGGGCGACCGTGTACGGTGACGAGCCGGCGTGCCTCGTCGAGCACGATCGGCCCGTTCGTCAAGCGGGCGGCCGCCGCGCCTGTCCGCCCGTCCGCCCGGCGCGCGAGCGCGCGAAGCCGGGCGGCCAGCTCCTCGTACGCGAACGGCTTCACGAGGTAGTCGTCGGCGCCCGCATCGAGCCCCGCGACCCGGTCGGAGAGCGCATCCCGAGCCGTCAGCATCAGGATCGGCACGCGCGAGCCGCCGGCACGGATGCGGCGCGCAACCTCGAGGCCCGACAGATCGGGAAGGCCGACGTCGAGGATC
>JAUJOH010000003.1:192485-270780 GCA_030447745.1 Chloroflexota bacterium
GATGCGGCGCGCAACCTCGAGGCCCGACAGATCGGGAAGGCCGACGTCGAGGATCACGGCGTCGAGTCCGTCGCCCACCGTCGCGAAGTCGACGGCCTCCTCGCCGCCGGAGGCGAGCTCCACCACGTGGCGGTCTTCGGCGAGCAGGCGAGTCAGCAGGCGCGCGAGACGCGGGTCGTCCTCGACGACGAGCAGATGCATGGCTGGCGGATCCTCGGCGCGGCGATCTGACGGCCCATCGTGTGTCGCGTCGTCTGAAGGATTGCTGAAAACCGGGCGGTCGGGCGTGGGCTTGACGCAATCACCGCCGGGGACGATACTTCAGGGAGCCTGAAGTGTCGGCAACGGACGAGCTCATCCCGCTCGCTCGCCGCCCGGGCCCGTCACCCACCGCTCCGCCACCCGAATCGGGCGTCGAGCGGGCCAGCGGAGGCGCCGAGAGCATGTCTCTCGACGACGCGCCGAGAAAGCAACCTGGCCATGACCTCACGAACGCTCACCACCGCCGTTGCCGGCCGGAGCAGCTCGATGCGTCGACTGCGTCGGCGGTCGGCACCTGCTCCCCGGCTCTTCTGCCGCACGAACGGCTGCGCCAGCTTCCTCGACCTCGATTCCGCGACGGGGATCGCGACCTGCGCCATCTGCGGCTACCGGCGGCGCATCGACTGATCCCGTCGGGGGCCCGGGCCACCGACCTCCTCGCACCGCCTCTCGTTGCCTCTTCAGCCGCCGTCGCGCTCCGCCGCATCCAGCTTCCGAAGCTCGGTCGCGAGGTCGAGTGCCTGACGGTGCTGCCGCGCCGTGGGCGCGTCCGCGTTGAGGACCTCGATCGCCCGGTTGGCGGCCTCGACGAGCTGGGCGACCTGCCGCCGCCGCCAGCCTCGCCCGAGGGCACCCGTGCCCCGGGCTCGCTCGAGGATGGCGTCGAGGGCCGCCCGCTGTCGGCGGGCCTCCTTGTCGGCCTCGATCCACGGCGGCGCCATCCGGGCATTCCGGAGCATCCGGAACGCCTGCGCCCAGTCGCCGGCCGCGCTGTCGTCCTCGAGCGGGATCCGCTGGCCGTGGTACGGCAGGTCGTCGAACTTGCCCTCCTCCATCGCCTCCCGGATCTGGCGGTCGATGAGCAGCTCGCGCGGCGGCCGCTGCCACGGGTTCCAGCGTTCGTCGGCCACGCCCGGATGGTAGCGGGCCCCCGGGACGTCGTGACGCGCAACCTGTCACGTCTCGCGGGTAAGGTGAGACCCGTGCAGACGATCGACGGACGACCCGTCTACGGGGCCACGGACCTGGTCGGCTACCTGGCGTGCGAGCACCTGACCCAGCTCGAGCGCGCCGCCATGGCGAACCTCGTGGCGCGGCCGCACCGCGAAGACCGTGAGCTGGACGTGATCCGCAGGCGTGGGTTCCAGCACGAGCAGCGGTTCCTGGCGGACCTCCGCGCGCAGGGCAAGCGAGTGGTCGAGATCGAGCTCGACGGTTCGATCGTGGACCGGGGCGAGCAGCTTCGGGCCGCCGCGGCGGAGACGGTCGCGGCGATGGCAGCCGGACCGGACGTGATCTTCCAGGCGACGTTCTTCGACGGGACCTGGCGCGGCCATGCGGACTTTCTCCTCCGGGTCGAGTCGCCCGGCCCGGGACCTGGCGCGGCCATGCGGACTTTCTCCTCCGGGTCGAGTCGCCCGGCCGTCCGTCGCACTGGGGTCCGTACCACTACGAGGTGGCGGACACGAAGCTTGCCCGGCAGGTCAAGGCGAGCGCCGTGCTCCAGATCTGCAGCTACGTCGAGCAGCTCACCGTCATCCAGGGTGTCGCGCCGGAGTGGATGCACGTCGCCCTGGGCGGGAGCGCCCGCGCGGTCGAGCGGCTGCGCGTGGACGACTACATGGCGTACTACCGCTCCGCGCGAGACCGCTTCCTCGCGACGATGGGCAGAGACCAGCCGGTCTTCCCGCCGGTGAGAACGTATCCGGAGCCGGTGGACCACTGCGACGTCTGTCGCTGGGCGGTGGAGTGCGCGGGACGGAGGCGGGCGGATGACCACCTGAGCCTCGTCGCCGGCATCTCGGCACGCCAGCGTCGCGAGCTGACCGGCCGCTCCGTCGGGACGTTGGCGGATCTCGGCCGATTGCCCCTGCCGCTCGAGCCGCGCCTGGAGGAGACGAGCGACGCAGCGCTGACCCGCGTCCGGGAGCAGGCCCGGATCCAGCTCGAGGGCCGTCTCGAGGGCAGGCTGAAGCACGAGTTGCTGCTGCCGGGCGACGGCAAGCCGATCGACCGCGAGCGCGGGCTCGCCACGCTGCCGCCGCCCTCGGCCGGCGATCTGTTCCTCGATCTCGAGGGCGACCCCTTTGCGCTCGAGGACGGGCTCGATTACCTCTTCGGCATCCTCGAGACGAACGGCACCTTCAACGCCTTCTGGTCCCGCGACGACGAGGGCGCCTTCACGGCGGCCGGTGAGCGTCGTGCCTTCGAGCGACTGATGGACTTCATCATCGAGCGACTCGACGCTGACCCGACGCTCCACGTCTACCACTACGCGCCGTACGAACCCACCGCGCTCAAGCGGTTGATGGGGCGCTACGGCACGCGTGAGAACGAGGTCGATCGCCTGCTGCGGGGCGGAGTCCTGGTGGACCTCCACCGTGCCGTGCGCCAGTCCCTGCGCGCCTCGGTCGAGAGCTACTCGATCAAGCGCCTGGAGCCGCTGTACGGCTTCGAGCGCGAGATCGGTCTCCGCGACGCGGGTTCGAGCATCGTGGCCTTCGAGGAGTGGCTCGAGCTCGGCGACTCGGAACGACCAACGGCCGAGCACCTCGACGACATCGAGCGCTACAACCGCGATGACGTGCTGAGCACGATGCGGCTGCGGGCCTGGCTGGAGTCGCTCCGCGACGAGCTGGAGCGGCGGACGGGCCAGCCGGTCCCGCGGCCCGGCCCGCGCGACGACCAGCGCGAGACCGATCGGACGGACGCCCAGGTAGACGTGCAGGCGCTAGTCGCCCGGCTAACGGACGTACCCGTCGAGGAAACGGACCGAACGCCGGAGCAGCACGCCCGGTGGCTGCTCGGCCATCTGCTCGGCTGGCACCGGCGCGAAGAGAAGTCGATGTGGTGGCAGTTCTTCGACTGGGCGCTGCAGCACTCGCCGGACGAGCTCGTCGACGCGTCGGAGCCGATCGGCGCCCTGCATCCGATCGCCCGGCTGGAGACGACCGCGGGAGACAAGGAAGTCTGGCGCTACCGGTTCGCCGAGCAGGACTTCGATATCGGACGAGGAACGGTCTACGACCCGGACATCGCCCAGGCGCGGCCGGGCGACTCGCCCTTCAGCTGGGACGCTGGAGAGGTGGTCGCGGTCGACGAGGCGGCGCTGACGGTCGATCTCAAGCGGAAGCCGGATGCGCCGCATCCACGCGCGATCATCCCGCTCGACTGGTATCGGAGCGCGGAGCAGCAGGCGTCGCTCGTGTCGATCGCCGAGTGGGTGCTGGGCAACGGGATCGATTCCTTCGGGCGCTACCGGGCCGGGCGCGACCTCCTGCTCCGGCGACCGCCGCGCCTCGGACAGCGCGCCGGGGCACCGCTGGTCCAACCGGGTGAGGCGGATCTCGACGCCGCACGCCGGCTGGCGCTGGAGCTCGACCGCACCACGCTCGCCGTCCAGGGCCCGCCGGGCTCCGGCAAGACCTACACCGGCGCCCGGATGATCCGGACGCTCCTCCGCGCAGGCAAGCGGGTCGGCATCACCGCCACGAGCCACAAGGTCATCGGCAACCTGCTCGAGGCCGTGCTGCGCGCGGGCGACGATCCGGCTGAACCAACGGTCGACGTGCGAGCCGTCCAGCGCGGCGATCGGACGCAGGTCCTCGCCGATCCACGAGTCGTGCGCGGCAAGTCCAGCCAGGAGGTGGCGGACATGCTGGCCGACGGCCGCGCCAATCTCGCGGCCGGGACGGCGTGGCTGTGGGCGTCGTCACGGCTCGTGGAAGCCGTCGATGTCCTGTTCGTCGATGAGGCCGGGCAGATGTCGCTTGCCAACGTCGTTGCGATGTCACCCGCCTCGGCGAGCCTGGTGCTGCTCGGGGATCCGCAGCAGCTCGACCAGCCGCTCAAGGGCTCGCATCCGCCGGGCGCGGACCGGTCCGCGTTGGCGCACGTCCTCGCCGGCGCAGCGACGATGCCGCCGGACCGCGGCCTCTTCCTCGAGCGTACGCGGCGGCTCCATCCCGAGCTGTGCCGCTACACGTCCGAGGTCTTCTACGAGGGACGCCTCGAGTCGGAGCCCGGGCTCGCCGGGCAGGAGGTGCGGGACGACGGTCCGCTGGGCGGCGTCGGCGTCCGGCTCGTGGCGCGGCCGACGACCGGGGCGGACAACGAGTCGCCGGCGGAGGCGGCCGCCGTGGCACAGCTGGCGACCTCGCTCGTCGACGGCGCGACCTGGATCGACGAGACGGGCACAGAGCGACGGATCCGCTGGCCGGATGTGCTGATCGTCGCCCCGTACAACGCCCAGGTGGGGCTGATCAAGCGGCTGCTGCCAGCGGACGCCCGGGTCGGCACGGTCGACAAGTTCCAGGGCCAGGAGGCGCCCGTCAGCATCTACTCGATGACGACGTCGGCACCGGAGCTCGCGCCGCGCGGGATGGACTTCCTGTACAGCCGCAACCGGCTCAACGTGGCGACGTCGCGCGCCCGCTGCGTCGCGGTCGTGGCCGCCTCGCCGGATCTCCTGCGCGTCCGGGCGCGGACGCCGGGCCAGATGCGGCTGGCCAACGCCCTGTGCCGGTTCGCCGAGATGGCCGGATCGGCTGGCGCCACGCCGGTCACTGCGGGGCGCTGAGCTCGGACTCCACCCACCTCGCGAGGACGCGGGCGCAGTCGGCGACCTCGTCGAGCGGCACGAACTCGTCGGCGGCGTGGGCGACCGCGACGTCGCCCGGCCCGAAGATGACGGTCGGCGTCCGACCCTCGTTGACGAGCAGCCGCATGTCGGCGCCGTAGGGCTTGCCGACGGACGCCGGCCGCCGACCGAGAACGGCCTCGGTGGCCGCCGTCAGCGACACCGGCAGCGGGTGGTCCGCCGGCACGCGGGCGGAGGAGAATCGCCCACCCGTGATCTCCACCGCCGCCGGGTGGTCCCGGAGGAACGGATCGGCCGCGCACGCCGCGTCGATGCAGCGGCGCAGGTCCGCCTCGCCGTCGCGCCACTTCTGCCCGAGGCGGACGCCGTAGCGACCCTCCGCCACCACCCGGTCGAGCACGGTCGACGCCCACTCGCCCCCCTCGACCTTGCCGACGATCGTCGGGTACGGGAGCCCGAGCGCCGTCATCAGCGGATCGGTCTCGGACTCGTTCCGGGCACGCTCGTCCGCCTCGAGCGCCCGGAGCAGCGTGTAGAGGTTGTCGAGCGCGGAGACACCCTCGCTCCGCATCGACGCGTGCGCCGCGCGGCCGGGTACGACGAGCCGAAACGTGATCGCACCGGCATGCGCGACGACGACGTCGAGCGATGTCGGCTCGGTGATGACCGCGGCATCGCCGACCACCCCGGCGCGGATCGCGGCCAGCATCCCCTGCCCGCCATCCTCCTCGGACGGCACGAAGGCCGCGACCACCTCGCCGTCGATCCGGCCCGCGGCGCCGCTCGCGACGAGCGCCCGGAGCGCCGCCACGATCGACGCCACGCCGCCCTTCATGTCGCACGCACCCCGGCCGTAGAGCCGGCCCGGCACGACGTCGACGTGACCGACCAGCACGAGCCGGCGACCGCCCGGGCGCCCGAGTCTGCCGACGACGATCGGGAGGGTCGTGCGCGGCATCTCCGAGCCCGGCCAATCGGGATCGAGGCGGCGGTCTCCGGTCCCGGATCGACGTGCTCGACGGCGATGCCGATGCCGGCCAGCCGACGGGCGAGGAGACCCTGCACGGCCTCCTCGGAGCCCGTCACGCTCGGCGTTCGAACGAGCTCGTCGAGCAGCGCGGTCGCGAAACCCGCGTCGACCGCGCCGGCTGCACCACGCGTCGAGGTCATCCCCGCAGGATCGGGCGCGTCAGACAGGTTGGGCCGCCGGAGCCGTTGACGCCGATCTCGGTTGCCGCGTACGGGTGGACCTCGCAGCCGGCGGCCTCGAGGGCGCGCCGCGTGCGCGGGTTGCCGTCGGCGACGACGACGACCCCGGGTCGAACGGCCAGCACGTTGCAGCCGAGCGTTGCGAACTCCTCGTCGGGAACCTCGATCAGCCGGACACCCAGGTCGCGCAGGAGCTCCCAGAGCCCGACCGGCAGCAACGGCAGGTAGACGACCGCGAGGTCGTCCGCGACCGGCGAGATCACCGACAGCAGATGGACGAGCTCGCCCGGTCCGCGCCAGTACGGCACATCGAAGACGCGCACGTCCCCGCCGACGAGGTGAGCGAGCTGCCGGGCACCCTCCGAATTCGTCCGCAGCGTCCGGCCGATGCACAGCAGGTCCGGCCGCAACCAGAACGTATCGCCACCGTCTGCCGTCCCCGGCGCCGCGATGCGACCGAGGGTCGGGATGCCGGCGCCGGAGGTCCACGCCTCGAGCACCGCCGGCTCGCCCAGGCGGCTCGGCTTCCCGGGCCGGAGGGGGATCGCCCCCGGTCGGTGACCAGGAGTGGGTCGAACGTGTAGACGAGGTCCGGGCTGGGCGTCTCCGCCTCGAGAGGATGGACCGTCGCTCCCAACGAGGCGAGCAGCTCGCGGAACGCCGCGTGCTCGCGGCGTGCCGCCTCGGCGTCGACGGGATGGAGGAAGCCGTGTGCAGGCTCCTCGTACGCCCGCTCGAAGGCCGCTCCCGGCGCCTTCACGACGACCTCCCGCAGCGGCGCCGTCATCGACTGTGCGCCGTAGCGCCGATCCGTCAGCGTCATGGCGGCACAGCATACGGGGACACGCACGACGCTGACGGGCGGCCACGGCGGGTCACGACCGACGGGCGCCGGCGCGACGCTGGTCATGCGTGTGGCCGCTCGGACCGCCGGCGCTGATCAGGCGGAGGCGACCGCCGTCGGAACGCCGGCGACGATCGCCTCGAGCGACTCGAGCAGCCGGTCAACCTCCGCCGCCGTGTTGTAGTGGGTCAGCCCGATGCGGAGGACACCGCCTCGGCCCGCGAGGCCGAGCCGCTCGATCAGCCCGGTCGCGTAGAAGTCGCCGTGCCAGGTGGCGATCCCCTCGCGCCCGAGCGCCGCCGACACGGCGGCCGGCGCGACCCCGTCGAACGTCACCGCTGCCGTCGGCGTGCGCTCGTCGAAGCGGTCTCGGTCGACGATGCCGTGGATCCGCGCTCCCGGCAGCCGCTCCAGCCCGTCCGCGAGGCGTCGGTAGAGCGTCATCTCCCACGCCCGGATCGCCGACATGCTCGCGACGAGCGGGCCCGCCTGTCGGCAGGGGCGTTGCCGCCGGACTCCCGGCGCCCGATGTCGGCCAGATACCCCACGGCGGCGAGGGCCCCGGCCTGGCCTTCGAAGTTGCCGGTCCCGGTCTCGAATCGGTCGTGGGCCGGCTTGATCTTGTAGGACGGGAG
Organism: Chloroflexota bacterium; assembly: GCA_030447745.1. Lineage (GTDB taxonomy): Bacteria > Chloroflexota > Limnocylindria > Limnocylindrales > CSP1-4 > JACDAV01. Next base: position 200,035 of record JAUJOH010000003.1, read on the forward strand.
TGCCTCGAGGATCGCCCGCCGGCCGTAGAGCACGCCGAGGTGCGGCCCGAAGAACTTGTAGGCGGAGCAGGCGAGGAAGTCGACGTCGACGGCCCGTACGTCGATCGGCAGGTGTGGCGCCGCGTGGACGGCGTCCACGTAGACCCACGCCCCGACGCTGTGCGCCCGGCGCGCGATCTCGGCGATCGGGTTGATCGTTCCCACGGCGTTCGAAGCCCAGCCAACCGCGACGAGGCGGGTCCGCGGACCGAGGGCCGCGTCGAGGCTGTCCAGATCGAGGGTCACGTCGTCCGGCCGGATGTCGACCGTCCGGATCGTGACGTCGCGGTCGGCGGCGGCCGTGAGCCACGGTCCCACGTTCGCCTCGTGGTCGAGGCGCGTCACGACGATTTCGTCGCCCGGGTGCATCGTGGCGGTGATCGACCGGCTCGCGTGCAGCGTCAGTGTGGTCATGTTGGCGCCGAGCTTGACCTCGTCCACGCTCTCGGCCCCGACGAGGTCCGCGAGGGCGGCGTGCGCGTCCGCCACGATCGCGTCGGAACGCCGGCTGGTGGGAAAGTCGCCGCCGGCGTTCGCGTTGGACTCGCGGAAGTACCGTGCCACGGCGTCGATCACCGTGTCCGGGACCTGGGTGCCGCCGGGCCCGTCGAAGAAGACCATCGGCCGGCCCTCGTGCGTCAGGGAGAGGGCCGGGAAGCGCGCCCGCAGCGCATCTACGTCGAAGCAGGTCACCCCCGGATGCTACCCCCGCTCGGGCATGCGGAGCGCCGCCCGGGGCAGCGCTCCTGGCGAGCCGACGTCAGGCGACCGACGGCTCGGCGCCCTCCTCGGTCGTCCCCGCATCCCAGATCGTTGCGTCGTCAACTAACAGGGGTGTATCATGCAGTCATGACCGGCACCGAGGGGAGCGCGGCGACACTCCGCGCGGACGATCCGCGCCTCGACATCTGGCGCTCCTTCCTGACGGCCCACGCGCGCCTCTTCCGACGGCTCGACGACGAGCTGCGGGCGGAGCACGACCTGTCGCTGCCCGAGTACGACGCGTTGCTCCAGCTGGCCCGCGCGCCGGACCGACGCCTCCGGATGAGCCACCTCGCGACTCGGGTTCTGCTCAGCAAGAGCGGCGTGACCCGGCTGATCGACCGGCTGGAGCGGGACGGCTTCGTGGAGCGGTCGCAGTGCTCGCACGACGCCCGCGGCGCAGAGGCAGTCCTCACCGCGGCGGGTCTGGGGCGCCTCCGGTCCGCGGCCAGGACGCACCTCGCGGGCATCGAGCGCTACTTCGTCGCCCCACTCGCCGGGTCCGACCTCTCGATGCTCGAGCGCTCGATGACCGCCGTCCTCCGGGCCGTGGGTGACGTGCCGGACAGCGAGACCACGTGCGACCGGCCGGCCCCCGATGGGGCCTCGCGCGAGCGACCGGGCGCGCTGGCCCGCTGAGCGAAGTCTCGCCCACGGGACGGTTGCTCGTCGGAACGAGCGGCTTCTCGTATCCGGCGTGGTCGCCGCGGTTCTATCCGCCCGGGCTCGCGGCCGGCGACCGGCTGCGTCACTACGCATCGCGCTTCTCCGCGTGCGAGCTCAACAACACCTTCTACCAGCGCCCGACCGCGACAAAGGTCGCCGCCTGGCTCGCCGCCACGCCCGACGGCTTCCGGTTCGCCGCCAAGGCGCAGCGCGGAGGGTCGCTTCGGGCGCTCCTGCGTGACCCGGCCACGGCCGTGCCGTGGCTGACCGATCCGTTCCGCGCCTTCGGCGACCGCCTGGGGGCGGTGCTGTTCCGCGTCCCGGTCGACGTGACGGTCGACCTCGCGAGGCTCGACGCGCTCCTCGACGCGTGGCCCTTGGACCTGCCGCTGGTCATCGAGTTCGAGGACCCGTCGTGGCAGCTCGACGAGGTCCATGCGAGGCTGCGCGCCGCACGCGCCGTGCTGTGCGTGACGCAGCGACCCGAGGACGACGTCGCGCCGGCGATCCGACTGACGGGCTCGTCGCTCTACCTCCGGCTGCGCCGGCACGACTACGACGAGACGGGGATCCGCGGCTGGGCGGACCGTCTCGTCCCGTTCCTCGCGGCTCGGCACGACGCCTTCGTCTTCTTCCGCCACGACGAGGTCGGCCGGGCCACGGAGCTGGCCGATGCACTCCGGCTCGCGGTCGCGGCGCGGCTGCCGGGCCTCGCGCCCTGGCCGCCGGTGACCAACATCGCGTAGGATCTGCGCATGTCCCCCAGGTCCACACCCCGCTTCCGTGCGCCCGCCATGCTCGCCCTCGCTTTCGCCGTTCTCCTCGGCGCGGCAGCCTGTGGTGGCGGCCGTGCCACCCCCGCGGCGCCCGAGTCCTCCAGCGCACCATCGGCGGCGTCCGCGGCCGCCTCGCCTACCGGCCGGGCGTCAGCGGCCGGCTCGGCAACTGCCGGAGCGTCGTCGTCCGCGTCACCGGACCGATCGGCGACGACCACCGCGGACGGAGCCTTCGATCCCGAGCGTGTTTCGGTGACGCTGGAGCCGTACGTCGACATTCCCGGCGCACCACTCGCCGTGACCGCGCCGTCGGACGGCAGCGGCCGCCTCTTCGTGACGGAACGCGGCGGACGGGTCTGGGTGATCCGGGACGGCCGGCGCGCGGAGCAGCCGTTCCTCGACATCGCGACCCGGGTCACGGCGGGCGGCGAGCAGGGCCTGCTCGGCTTCGCGCTCCATCCCCGCTTCCCGGACGACCCACGCTTCTTCATCTACTACACGGACACGGAGCGGGACCAGATCGTCGCAGAACGGCGTCTCGATCCGTCCGATCCTGAGCGTGCCGATCCCGGCTACGAGCGGGAGCTGCTTCGGATGGACGACTTCGCGGGCAACCACAACGGCGGCGGCCTCGCCTTCGACGGCGACGGGCTGCTGTACATCGCGACCGGCGACGGCGGCGGCGCCGGCGATCCCCAGAACACTGGGCAGCGGCTCGATACGCACCTCGGCAAGCTCCTGCGGATCGGCGTCGACGACGCGACCGACGGTCGGCCCTACACGATTCCGGACGACAACCCGTTTGTGGGGCGGCCGGACGCGATGCCCGAGATCTGGCACCTGGGCCTCCGCAATCCGTGGCGGTTCAGCTTCGATCGCGAGACCGGCGACCTCTGGATCGGCGACGTTGGCCAGGGCCAGTGGGAGGAGATCGACGTGGCGCGCGCCGGTGCGTCCGGCCTCAACTTCGGGTGGAGCGTTGCGGAGGGCAACCACTGCTTCCGCCAGGACGACTGCTCGACCGAGGGACTGACTGGGCCGGTGACCGAGTACTCGCACGAGCTCGGTTGCTCGGTCACGGGCGGCGTCGTCTACCGGGGCAGCGAGTGGCCCGGCCTCGAGGGCGCCTACCTGTTCGCGGACTACTGCACCGGCACGATGTGGGCGATCGACGCCCGGAGCGAGTCGGTGGAGGCGCCGACGATCGTGGCGGAGACGGGCCGCGCCATCAGCTCCTTCGGCGAGGACGAGGCCGGCGAGGTCTACGCCACGGACCTGAGCGGCGCGCTGCTGCGCGTCACGGCGCCGGAGCGGTGACAATGGCCGCCATGTCGACCGTCCAGTGCGTACCGTCTGCAAGGGCATCGTCAGCGTGCCCCGGAACCGCGGCACTCGTCCGTGACGGTTGGTCCGGGACGGTGTGGCCGTGAACTCCCGCCGTCCCATCCGTCGACGCGCGAGCGCCGCCGGCTATTCGCGCGCGCTGAACCGATATCCCTACTCCATCCACCGTCGGACGCGGCCGCGTGCCGGCGGCAGCCGGCTGCCGGCCATCCTCGCGATCATCGCCCTGACAGCCGTCGTGATGGTCGGCGGCAGCATCGGCATGATGGGCGTCGCCGCCGTGGCGACGGTGACGGCCCTCTCGACGGATCTCCCGGACCCGGCGAACCTGCAGGACCTGACCTTCTCCCAGCCGTCGGTCGTCTACGACCGGAGCGGCGAGATCGAGCTGGCACGCTTCCAGCAGCAGCTGCGCTGGGTGGTTGCCTACAACGATGTTCCGAAGCTCGTGCTCGACGCAACGGTCACGGCGGAGGATCGCTCCTTCTGGAAGAACGACGGCTACGACCCGGCGGCGATCCTCCAGGCGATCTCGGAGAACGTCAGCGGCGAGAGCGACCGCGGCGCGTCGACGATCACGCAGCAGCTCGTGCGGGCGCGCCTGCTGCCGGACGAGTACGTCCAGCCTGACTCAGACCGCTACCTGCGCAAGGCGAAGGAGCTGATCCAGGCGGCCCGGCTGACCGAGGCATTCCCGGGTGAGAAGGGCAAGCAGCAGATCATCACCGCGTACCTCAACGAGATCTACTACGGGCACGACGCCTACGGGATCGCCGCTGCTGCCCGCGTCTACTTCGGGATCGACGACCTGCGGGAGCTGACCGCCGCGCAGGCCGCCCTGCTCGCCGCCCTGCCGAAGTCGCCCTCGACGATGGACCCGTATCGGTTCGCGAAGCCGGACAAGGACGGCAACCTCGTGGTCCCGGACGACGCGCCGCCGATCGTCCGCCGGAACTACATCCTCCGCAACCTCGCCGGGTCGCGCTGGACGGACCTCACGCCACGCCAGCTGCGCGAGGCGCTGACGGAGCCGGTGATCCTGTCCGGCGAGGAACCGCTGGTCCTTCGCGCCCCGCATTTCACTTGGCAGGTGCGCCGCCGGTTGATCGAGATCCTGGGCAGCGAGGAAGCCGTCACGACCGGCGGCTACCGGGTGGTCACGAGCCTCGACTGGAATGCGCAGCGGCTGGCGGAGAAGTGGCTGACCGCGTCGGCGATCGCGCCGAACGTCAAGCGCGAGACGGCCGACAAGTTGCTCGAGAGCCTCAAGATCCCTGAGTCGGACCGGACCTGGATCAACCAGCTGCGCGGGAAGGACCTCCACAACGGCGCGCTCGTCGCGATCGACTACCTGACCGGCAACGTCCTTGCCTACGCCGGCAGCGCCGGCTACTACCGGGACGACCTCGCCTCGCCGGAGTTCGAGCCGAAGTACGACGCGGCCGGCGACGGCGAACGGCAGCCCGGGTCGGCGTTCAAGCCAATCGTCTACGCGACCGGGTTCGAGCAGCGGGAGCTGACCCCGGCCAGTCTGCTCCTCGATATCACCACCGAGTTCGATCCCAAGCAGAAGTGGGCGCCGCGCAACGCGGACCAGCTCGACCGCGGCCCGATCCTCGCCCGTAAGGCGCTCCAGTACTCGCTCAACGTGCCGGCCATCCGCGCGCTGGAGCGGATCGGCAACGAGGCCGTCGCCAGACAGGCCGAGGCGATGGGGATCCGGTTCGCCGGCGGCGAGCTGGCGTTCCTTCAGTCCGGGCTCTCGGGCGCGATCGGCACCGTCGAAGTACGCCCGATCGACCTCACCGCGGCCTACGGCACGCTCGCCAACGGCGGTCGCTACCTGCCGCCGCAGATGATCCTCCAGGTCCAGGACAGCAACGGCAAGGTGGTCTGGGAGGCCCCGAAGCCGGAGCCGAAACAGGTCCTGAGCGCGGAGTCGGCCTTCCTCGTCACGGATATCCTCGAGGGCAACACCGATCCGGACCAGAACCCCGGCTGGGCGGCGAGGACGATGCTCACCAACGGCCCGGACGGATCGCGCCGTCCGGCCGCCGTGAAGACGGGCACCGCGAACGAGGCGCGTGACCTGGCCACGTATGGCTACCTGCCGCCGCCCCGGACCGCGGGCCTGCCCGGATTGGCGGTCGGGATCTGGATGGGCAACAGCGACCACTCCAACCCCGATGCCGAGAAGGCCGCCACGTCGCTCACGGCAGCCGCCCCCCTGTGGCGTGCGTTCATGCGGGACATGTCGGCCCGATGGCCGGTCACCGAGTTCGACGCGCCGGAGGGCGTGGTCGAGGCACGAGCGGACAAGTGGTCCGGCGGACGCCCCGGTCCGTGGACCCGCGACACGGTCGAGGAATGGTTCATCGCGGGCACAGAGCCGGGCGCGGACGGCGAGGTCGACCCCCCGGGTCTCCTCTACTCGAGAGCCTGCGGCGACTGGCGGGTCGACGCTCTCAAGGCGGAGCTCGGACCGACCGAGTGGGACCGCGATGTCGCGGACTGGATGGCGCGGGCGCGCCGCGGCCCAGGGGCGGAGGGCCGCCACGAGTCGCGGACGGCGTACATGCGGGGCGAGTACTCGTGGGGTGGCCGGATCCTCGGCCCGTGCTTCCGGCCGCGCCCGGTCCTGCTACCGGCGCCGCCCGGGCCCGAACCGACACCGTCGCCGACACCGGAGCCGTCACCCGCCGACGCCACCGGCTCGGGCGGCCCGGACACCGGCGGCGGCGCTGGAAACGGCAACGGGAATGGCAACGGGAATGGCAACGGCGGGCCGAACCCCCCGCCGCCGTGACCCGCGGTCGGCGTGCGCGCGTGCCGCAAGCTGCCTGACCCGCCGGCGGAATCCGTGATTCCGGGATGGGCCGGGCGCGACGACGACACGGAGTCGCCGGCCGGCAGCGACGACGGCATGGAATCGGCGTCGCCGGCGGCTTCCTGACCGCTCTCGGGCCGGTCGGCGGTGCTGGCCCGCGTGGCTGCGGGCGAGCAGCTTGTAGGCCGATGATAGGCGTGGGTGCCGACGCGTTGCCCGCACGCCCGTCGTCGTCGGGCACAGTCCGCTTGCTCGGCCCAACCGAGCAAGGGACAAGGGATGGAGGTACGGATGATCACCAATATCATTGTGTGGCTCGTGGTCGGCGCGATTGCCGGCTACCTGGCGGGGTTCCTCGTCAAGGGTGACGAGGGGCTCGGCGTGATCGGGCACATCGTGCTCGGCATCGTCGGCGCGGTCGTGGGCGGCTTCCTTGCCAATACGCTCCTCGGCCTCGACATCGACACCGGCTTCAACATCGCCACGATCATCGTCGCCACCATCGGCGCGATCATCACCGTTCTCGTCGTCAGTGCCATCACCGGCCGCAGTCGCGCGGGGCGCGGCACGGTCTGACGTACGGGCCGCCCAAGGCCCCTCGCAGTTGGTCAGGCACCGGACGCCCACCGAGCTGCTCGGTGGGCGTCCGCACGTTCAACGGAGCAGCTAGTGAAAGGAGCCAAATGTCGACCGTCGTGGAATCGATTGACGTCCAGGTCCCGGTGCGCACCGCGTACGATCAGTGGACGCAGTTCGAGGAGTTCCCGAAGTTCATGTCGGGTGTCGAGCGTGTCGATCAGCTGGACGACACCCGCCTCCACTGGGTGGCGAGGGTTGCCGGCAAGACCAAGGAGTGGGACGCCACGATCACTGAGCAGACCCCGGATCAGCGCGTCGCATGGACTTCGACCTCCGGTGCCGAGAATGCCGGTGTCGTGACGTTCCACCGCATCGACGAGAACACGACGCGGGTGACGGTCCAGATGGAGGTCGATCCGGAGGGGCTCGTGGAGAGCGTCGGCGACAAGCTCGGCGTGCCGGGCGGGCAGGTCAAGGGCGACTTGGAACGGTTCAAGGAGTTCATCGAGTCGCGCGGCCGCGAGACCGGTGCCTGGCGCGGCGAGGTGAACCAGGGCGATCTCACCTAGTCGCGGGCTCCGGAGGTCACCCCCTCCGGACCACGCGGACCCCTCAGCCAGCGCGCGAGCGCGGAGCGAAGACCGTGAACCGGATCTACTTCGAGCCACAGATCATGTCGCTCCCGACCGGGGCTGAGATGGCGGCGGAGGTGGCACAACCGATGCCCGGGGCGGCCGAGGCGCTCGGCCACCTGGCCGACAGCTACGAGCTGGTGGTGCTCGGCAACCCGCCGCGCCGGGTGCTCGATGCGTTCGAGGTGCCGATCCGCGCGACCTCCGATCTACCCGCCGAACCCGCGTTCGGCAGCTGGCTGATCACCGACGACCCCAGCAGCTGCCTCCAGCGGCCACCGGGTCTGAAGACGATCCTGATCGGTCCGCGCCGGCCAGTGACGAACAAGCCCGCCCCGCGCTGCGACGTCGAGGCTCGCGACCTCAACGCGGCGGTCGTCGAGATCCTGACGCGGGAGGCGATGGCCTAGGGCGTCCCCGGAGGCCCTGTTACGCCGCTGCAATGGCGGTCGAACGCGGTTACGCCGTCGTTGCACACCAGTGGCGCCTACGCTCCGGGCACGGTCAATCGACCGCCAAACCGACATCACCGCGACGGGACGCTTGTGACGGGGCGTCCCCTCCTTCCCGCGGACGGCTCGAGTCCCCTCCTCGAGCCGTCCGTTCTTTTTTGTGCTCGGGATGAGACGTCCGGCGTCACCTGACCACCTATCTGACCACCTACCGCTTATCCGAGCGCCCGATCCATCGCCTCGATCGCTTGCCGTTGCATCGTCTCAGTGGCGTGTGCGTACGTCTCAATCGTGGTCCGCGCGGAGCGGTGGCCGGCGATCTCCTGGACGACCTTGAGCGGCACAGCGGCCTCGAGGAGGTGAGTGATGCCGGTACGCCGGGTCCCGAGCGCCCCGTGTTCGTGTTGGGCCAGATCGTCGGCCAACGCGAGCGTCGGCTGGCGCTTCACGGGCTCAGGGGCACGGTGTGCGGTCACTGGCGGCACGTCCGTCCTCGGACATCAGCTCGGCGCGGGTCGTTGGTCAGGCAGCCTGGCCGCCTCCAAACGCCTGTCGCGTGTATGTTGTGCCAGTCGTGAATGCTCGTGAGACGAAGAACGTGAGCCTCGGGCGCACGTCGCTGGTGGTGGCGGCCAGCGACGGCCCGGGTGGATGAGGCAGGCACGGTTCGACGTCTGTTCATCGCGACGACCACGCGAATACGTGGTCCGCGCAGTCGAGATCCGTGCCGGTAGATGGGTCGCCGGGCACCTAGAGCTACGTCGATCGTTGAGGCATCTCCGGTGAGGACGTCGGCCCGACGATCGGTCCGTCGGCGGGTTCGGCGCGCGGAACGACGGACGGTCCGCACCGGCGCGGCAGGGCCCTCCGCTCCACGAGCGATCGGTCTTCCGAGCGCGCAGCCGATGGCCCGTGCGGCAACGCTCCGCCGGCTTGCACCACTTCTCCTGTTCGTCGGGCTCGCGGTCCTCGCTCCGTCGGTCGCGGCTCAGTCGCCCGGGGAAGTCCGGGTCTTGGAACTGGACGGGATGATCAATCCCGTGTCCGAGCGCTACCTCGTTCGGGGGATCGAAGACGCCGCCAACGACGGCGCCGGGCTCGTCCTGATCGAGCTCGACACGCCGGGCGGACTGCTGGACGCGACCCAGTCGCTGACCGAGGCCATGCTCGCGAGCCGCGTTCCGATCGCCGTGTACGTCACGCCGCAGGGGTCCCGCGCTGCGTCGGCGGGCGTGTTCGTCACGATGGCGGGGCACGTTGCGGCGATGGCCCCGAACACCCGCATCGGCGCCGCCACGCCCGTATCCGGTGACGGATCCGAGATCCCCGAAGACCTGCGCACCAAGCTCGTGAACGACACGGTTGCGTACGCGCGTTCGATTGCGACTGCCCGCGGCCGGAACGCCGACTGGGCCGAGGATGCGGTTCGCGATGCCGTCGTCATCGACGCCGCGGAGGCACTCGAGCTCGACGTGATCGATCTCGTCACCGCGGATCGGGCCTCGCTTCTCGGAGAGATCGAAGGACGAACAGTGACACTCCCGGCCGGCGAGACAACGATCAACACGACCGGAATGCCCGTCGTCGAGCGTCCGATGTCGCCGTTCGAGCAGCTGTTCATGGCCATCGCCGACCCGAACATCGCGCTCCTCCTGCTCAGCCTCGGGGGGATCGGGGTCTATTTCGAGCTGGCCAACCCCGGGACGATGCTCCCGGGGATCGTGGGCGTGATCTTCCTGATCCTCGCCTTCCTGAGTCTCGGCACGCTCCCGTTGAGCTACGCGGGGCTCGCCTTCGTGATCCTCGGGCTGGTTCTGCTCGGGGCGGAGGTGTTCGTCGCATCCGGAGGACTCCTCGGCGCGGGCGGCGTGGTTGCCTTCGGTCTCGGGTCACTCCTCCTGATCGACGAGCGGCAGGCGCCGTTTCTCGAGGTCAGCCGGCCGCTCATCCTCGCGCTCACGGTCGGCATGGGACTGTTCGTTCTCGTCGCACTGCGCGGGGTGATGCAGGTTCGGCGGAAACCCCCGTTCGTTGGTCCGGACGACCTCGTCGGTCGCGTGGCGACCGTGAGGTCCCCCGGCGAGGTCTTGGTGTTCGGAGAGCTGTGGCAGGCGCGTGCGGCCGGCCGCGGCGACGAGCCGCTGACGCGCGGCGCGACGGTGAGGATTGTTGACCGTGAAGGCCTCGTGCTCGTCGTTGAGCCGGCGCCGTCCGCCCCTCCCGATCCCATCAGCTCAACTTCGCGTTCGGAACCCTGAAGGAGGACTCGATGCCGGATATCGGCGTACTGATCCCCGCACTCGCCGCGGTCGCCGTCCTGTTCATCACCGTCGTGACGGCGGCCGTGAAGGTCGTGCAGGAGTACGAGCGCGGCGTGATCTTCCGGCTCGGCCGGCTCGTCGGCGCGAAAGGCCCGGGACTCTTCTTCATCATTCCGGTCATCGACCGGATGATTCGCGTCGACCTCCGGACGGTGACCCTCGACATCCCGAGCCAGGAGGCGATCACCCGGGACAACGTGACGGTTCGGGTCAACGCGGTCGCCTACTTCCGCGTCCTCGATCCCCAGGCCGCCGTCGTGCGGGTGGAGAACTACCTGCTCGCGACCACGCTCATCGCCCAGACGACGATGCGGTCCGTGCTGGGCCAGTCGGAGCTCGACGAGCTGCTCAGCAACCGCGAGGAAATCAACCAGAAGCTCCAGCAGATCATCGATGAGCAGACGGAGCCGTGGGGGGTCAAGGTCTCGATCGTCGAAGTCCGCGACGTCGAGCTACCGCAGACGATGCAGCGCGCCATGGCCCGTCAGGCCGAGGCGGAACGCGAGAAGCGCGCCCGGATCATCGCCGCCGAGGGCGAGTTCCAGGCGGCCCAGCGGCTCGCCGATGCCGCGGCCATCATCAACGCCGCGCCGAGCGCGCTCCAGCTGCGCTACCTGCAGGCGCTCGGCGACATCAGCTCAGACCAGACCCGGACAATCGTCTTCCCGCTGCCGATGGACCTGATCAGCGCGTTTCTCGGCCAGGGCGGTGACGGGGAGCAGCCGAGCCTCGGGACTCGAGCGGCTGGGCTCATCCGGCCGGCGACGCCGCCGTCCGGGCCGCCGTCGCCGTCCGGGCCGCCGATGAGTTCCACCGGGGACCGCGCGTAGCTGCCGCACCACCCGTGCGAGGTATTCGGCGGGCACCGTGCAGGGCGGGCGCTTCCCGACTACGCTCGCGAGGAGGGCGTCGACCCCGCGCGCGAGACGGAGACGTTCGCCTGCGTCGAGCTCGCCCTGGACAACTGGCGGTGGGGTGGGGTGCCGTTCCGCCTGCGGACCGGCAAAGCGCTCGGGGAGGTGCGCCGGTACATCGAGATCGTCTTTCGTCCCGTTCCCCATCTCGCCTTTGGTCAGTCCGACGAGCCCCGCCGAACACGCTTCGGCTCGAGCTGCGACCTGATCGGATCGTCCTCGGGGTTGCGGTAAACGGGCCAGGTCGCGACCGTGCTGTCAGGCATCGGTAACCTCATCCCTGGGTGGCTCTTCGTTACTCTGACGGAAACCACCCGAGCTTCCGCCTCGCGCTGACGGCTCGTGCTTCATCGGATCGCGGGGGCGAACCGGCTAGTTGGAAAGCTCCACGCCGCCGCTGATCGAAACGCGTCCCAGTTACGTGTCAACCGCTATTCACGACGACGCGCCATTCACGGGAGCCATCTGATGCGGAGTGGACAACCTCGTGTGTGGGTCGGCTTGGTGTCAGACGAGCTAGCGCCGCGGCCGACACGGGCGACCGGAGGGGTTCGTGAAAACAACAAGTAGCGCACTCGACCTTGGCGGCCCTCGGGGCATGAACGGCCGCAAGACTCACCATTCAGCTTGACGAGCGGCACGATGGCCCGCTTGGACGGGACGAAGGGATGACTCGTGAGGAGCGGTCAGCGGTAACCGCCCTGCGCGGCTCCGTTCGCGACCTCAGCTATGGATTCCTGCTCGTCCCGGGACTCGTCGCGAGCGCCTTGATCGTCGTCGCCCTCGTCATGCTCGCTGTTGACACGGCGGTCAGCCCGGGCATTGCGTTCGGTGGGAACGCCGAGGCGGCGCGCCAAGTGCTCGCGGTTATTGCGACCTCCCTCATTACCGTTGCGGGCGTCGCCTTCTCGGTCACGGTCGTCACCCTGCAGCTGGTGTCGTCGCAGTTCACCCCCCGCGCCCTGCGCGAGTTCCTGAGCGACCGGTTGAACCAGGTCATCGCCGGCATCTTCGTCGGAACGTTTGGGTACTGCCTCGTCGTTCTGGGCAGCGTCGGGAGCGATTCCGGTTCCGGGCAAGCGTTCGTGCCGGCGTTCACCGTTTCCCTCGCTGTCTTGCTGGGGATCGGGAACATCGCGGTGCTGCTCATCTTCATCCACCACTTGTCACAGTCGATCCAGGTTTCCAACATCTCTCGGGCGATCGCCCACGGAGGGCTGCGAGCGGTCGATCGCCTGTATCCCGAGCGTCACGGGGTAGCGGCCGCCGAGGAGCTCGCGTCTCAGCCACTCGATGAGCACGCAGGAGGACGCCTCGTCCGAGCCGAGAGGCCCGGGTACATTCAGGACATCGCGGTCGCCGACATCGCGGCCGAGTGGGGGCGGATCGATGGTCAACAGCGGGAAGAGGCAGCAGTGCGGGGTGAGCGACCCATCGTTCACTTGCGCGTGGCCCCCGGCGACTTTGTCACCGGAGAGACGGTCCTCGTCGACTGCTGGCCGCCGCACGAAGGCGGCCCGATCGACGAAGTCGTCCATCGTTCGGTCCGGGTCGCCGACTCGCGCGACGTACGCCAGGACGCCGCGTACGCCATTCGGCAGCTGGTCGACATTGCGCTGCGCGCGATCTCGCCGAGCGTCAATGATCCGACGACGGCAGTCACCTGTATCGGCTACGTCCGGGCAATCATGGAACGGCTGGCGAGCCGACCATTCCCGGGTCAGGTGCGTCTCGTCGGCGACCCCGAGGTCCTCGTGAAGGCTCGGCGTCGCCCCTTCAACGACATCGCGTCGGAGGCGTTCGCGGAGATCGGGCGGTACGGGAGGGGAGATCCACGGGTCATCGGCGAGCTGCTCATCGCGATTGAGGCAACCGTAAGATCCGCCGTCGCCGCGGAAGCGAACGACCGCGTGTCGTCGCTCCTGGGGCTCGCCCACGAGGCAGCTGAGCCGGCCATCGCCGAGACGAGCGTCAGCGGAGACCGGCAGTCTTTGCAGGAACGGCTTGACGAGGTTGTCGAAGCTGCAACGACGAGGGTGCCGCCCGGCGCCAAAGAGGAGTTGCGCGGCTGAGGGAGACGAGCCTCACCCTAGACGTGACGCTCGACCCCGAAAGCACGCCCGTCTCGGCAACCGCCGCCTGGGCCTCGGCGAGGTCCGGAAGAACGTGCACAAAGACGTACGCGACGGAGATCCCACCCGCCGCGGAGAGCCACACGCTCCGCGGCGTTCCGCCCAGGAAGCGCATCTTTCCGGCGGTCAGGTGCACGACGGCGAGCAATGCGAGCACGGCGTAGGTAGCGAGCGCGGTCCCGGTTTCCGGCATTCTCCGATCATGCCTCCCCGAACCTGGTGTGGCGTGAGGGGTAGCAGGCGACGTCATAGCGCTTAGGTGACACGGACGGCACGTCGCTACGACCCTCGTTCTCCTCGAGCCGTGGACCTGATTCCCTCAGAACGCTCCAGACCGCATTGCTCCCGTCCACGCCGAGCTCCGGGAACGGAAGGGCGCGGGTGCTGTGACTCGCCCCCCTTGTCGACGCTCCTGCGGTTTGCGCCCACCACCCATTCCGTTTCGAACGGCGGTCATCGACCGCGTCATGGCATCGGGTCGCTTGGGCCGGCGTCCGCGGCAGGATCTGATTCGACTTGACTTTCCGCGATGCGGCGCTGCTCCGCGACGGACTCGGCGCGCGCTTGTGCCCCGGACGCATCCGCTCGTCGTCGGTCGAGCTCCGCAAGAGCCGGCGTCCGTCCGTAGACGATCAGCGTATCGGCTGGGCCGATGAGGGTCTGGCCAGTGGGCACTCCCACGAACGTGCCGTCGGGACGTTCGACGGCGAGGACCATCATTCCCTCACGCCGAAGGTCCAGCTCTGTCAGCGTCTTGTCCGCCAGCCAGTCGCCGCGCTTCACTTCGAGCTCGACAACGCGGTACTCGCCGCCGAGGTGAAGGAGCTCCGAATAGTCACGTACCTCGAGCTGGGTGTACCGCCGTAGCGCCCAGGTCGTAACCCGTGAGATCAGGCGATCAATCCACGGGCTCGCGGCAAGGAGCCACACGAGCGTGAGGCCAACCGCAAGCGTCACCAGACGGGGAAGCCACTGACCCGGCCGATCGACCTCGATGAACGCGAGCAGGAACGAGCCAACCACCGCGACGATGCCGGCGTTCCCCAGCAGCATCAGCAGCATGACGATCCGGCGACGCACGGGATGACGAACGACGAGCTCGGACTCTGACGTCGTAAACCCCGAACCGGTGAAGGCTGAGCGCGCCTGGAACCGGGCGGTCTCCCTCGACAGGCCAGTGAGCGTCAGGGCGACCGTTGCGATCCGGGTGATGAGCAGGGAGACGGTAAGCACGACGAGCAGGGAAAGAAGAGCGGTCATGGGGCTTCCACCGTGCGCGTCGACATGATCCGCGTGTCGCCGGACGCTGTAGCGGACTCGATTAGGCTCTCGACCGCGGCCACGCCGTGGAAGAAGTCGAAGCCGTCTATGTCGTGGCGGAATCGGTCGGGGATGAGCGAGTGCGGGACCGGCTCGTTCTTCGCCCCAGAACGGAACGGGCCGGCCAGATCCGCCTTCACGATGCCGACGCGCGAGCTCCGGTAGGGCGGCAGCGACGCCTTGTCCGCGTAGCCGTTCAACTCATGGTTGACCCACGCCTTCAGCGAACAATGCTGCAGGCGGAAGGCGAGGATGTGGGACTCCCGGAGCAGGTCACTCAGGGAGTGCGACGGGTCGACGGCGGATGCTTGGATGTCGGCGAGTAGATCCACGCTCCCCATGTTCTCCGATGACGCGGCGCCGCGACTCGTCGTGCTGACCACCTATCTGACCACCTATGCCTCCGTCCACTGACGTCCAGCAGCGCCCGACCGTGTACCGCCGGAGAAGGGATGGACGCGCTCGGACCCCATGCCGAGAGTCCCCTCCTGGAGCCGTCCGTTCATGTCGGGCCCCTGACGCGGTGCGCGGACGGCGATGCAACCCGGCTGACACCCGATCGACGGGCGGCGGCGCCGGTGCGATAGGCCGCAACACGTACGGTAAGGGTCCGTGGCGCCGCTCCCATCGGCGTCTGACGATGGAGGTGACTCCGGTGGACGATCTCAAGAAGACATTTCGCGAAGGCGAGACCGGCGTGAAGTCCGGAGTCCGCAAGGCGGACGGCGACGAGAGCCTGACCGACAAGCTCGGCAACGCGGGCGACGAGGTCCGCAAGACTCTGGGCAACGCGGGCGACGATCTCCGCAGCAAGGACAACGACCGCACCGACGACCACGACCGCCGCCTGTAGGTCAACCGCCGAACCAGTGACACCCGCCGGCTTCCCGGCGGGTGTCCTGGTGTTCGCCTTGACGCGTGTCACGTGGCTGAAAGCGAACCCCTCGGGGCAACGATCCGGGCGGTGGCCGGCCCCCGGTATGGTCCGGTGTCCACGGACGAGATCGAGCCACGCCCACGCGTGCGACAACCAGGAGGAGACCGGCCATGACGGATCCGACCACCGCCGATCTCGGTTACGAGGGCGGCCCGGAGAACGGCAGCGGCGGCGCCCGGCAGACCGCCGGCCAGCTTGCGGCCAACGTTCGGGGCGCCGCGGAGACCGTCGCGGCGCGCCTCCCGGATGCCGCCGCGCAGACCCGGGCCGCAGTCGATCAGGCCGCGCGCAGCATCGAGAGCGGTTCGGATGAGATGCTGACCGCCGGCACGACGCTCTCGCTCGGTGTCGCGATCGGCATGCTCGTTGGCGGTGCTCCGCGCATCCTCGTCGCGCTGGCCCTGATCCCGGCCGCGGCGATGGGCCTCACGATCCTGGAGCGCAACAGCCGAAATTCGACGACTCGCGGTCTTCAGGCCTGATGCCTCCGGCAGCCACGGCCCCGGGCTGACGCCCGGGGCCTTTCTGTAGCGTCCGCAGCGTTGGGCTCAGGCGCCCCGCTCGAGCGCCTCGCTGCCGCGACTCCGCTGGACGCGTTCACCGATGTCCCCCGTCCGCCGCCCCTCCCGGGCCCGGACCTGCCGTGCTGGTCTGGGCAACCGCTCCGGCAGGACTCCGCTGCCGAACTCGTTGCCGCACCAGGCACACAGCGACCAGTCGAGACCCATCGTCCGACGGCAGTTGCGGCATCGGTGCGCCAGTCGCGTCCGGCAGGCCGGGCAGACCAGCCAGTCTTCCTCGACGGCCCGGGCGCAGCCGGGGCACGCGAGCTCGGCGTCCGCGTCCAGCTCGTCAAGCCGCTCCGTGAGCGCCAGCTCCCGGGCCTCCGCCAGCGTTCGGCTGGGCCGCAGGATCCGGTAGACCACGACCGCCAACGGGAACAGGACGGGCGATGCAAGCACCATGGCGGCGGCGGCGACGTACGCCAGCGCGGGGTCCTCGTGCCGGCGACGCATGTCCTGCAGCACCCACCAGATGCAGGCCAGCCAGAGCAGGACGGCGTACGCGCCGAACGCCGCCGTGAGCAGGCGGACCGCAGGGCTGTCGAGAATGCCCGCGATGACTGACCCAACCTGATCGAACAGCGCGCCCATGTCGATCCCTTCCGCCGCCGGCAACCGACGAGCGGTTGCAGCCCGGTTGCGCGGCGCCACCGGCCCGTGACGACGACCGGCGTCACTGTACCTCGCAACACGACCGCAAGGGATGGCCGCGAGCGCATCGCGCACGGCGCACCGCAGGTGCCGGACGCTCGGAGTGTCGCAGTTGCGCGACGCCGAGCAGACAGGGGACCCCACGCCATGCCGATCCACGCCGAAGGGGGCACCCGGCGGGGACCACCGTCGGTGGCGACCGGCGCCGCCATCGCAGGCACGGACCGAACGGACGCCACGCCGGCGAGTCGTACCGACGGCCGTGAGATCTGGCTGCTCCAGGCGCTCTCGGACGCGGCGAGGGAGATGCACCGGTCCCTGTCGCTCGATGAGGTCGTGCACGTGGCTGCCCAGCGGGCACGACAGATCCTCGGTGCCGCGGAGGCGGCGACGACGCAGCTCGACGACACCGGTGCAGCGGCACAGAGCGCGACATCGCTCGCGCACGACGGTCCGCCGCGATCGCTCGACCCCCTCGCGGCGCAGGGCGGGCCGGCCCGCGAGGTGCGGCGCACGAATCGGCCCCTTCGGCTGGCCTGGACGGCGTCCGGTGTCGACGCCGCGGGCACGGGGACGGAACGTCACCGGACCTGGCTCGGCGCGCCACTGGTCGGGTCTCACGGGCGCAACCTCGGGCTCATCCAGGTCGCCGGGAAGCTGCGTGGCGGCGAGTTCACGGCGGGCGACGAGGCCGTCCTGGTGCAGCTGGCCCGGATGGCCTCGGTCGCGATCGAGAACGCGCGCCTGTACGAGGCGGCGCTCGACACCCGCAGCCGGCTTGCCTGGGCGGCCCAGATCGAGCGGATCCGGGCGGCGGAGGTCCGGGCCGTCATCAACGCCATGGGCGAGGCGGTGCTCGTCTGCGACGCCGCGGGAGGGGTCAACATCGTCAACCCGGCGGCTGACGCGCTCTTTGCCGGCCGACCCGTCCGGTCCTACACGGACCTGCTGTCGCGGTTTCGGCCGACCGAGCCGGAGGTGAACCCCGTCGCCTCGGCGGTCGAGCTCCAGCTGGCGGACGACACGGGCCGATGGGTGGAGCTGCGCGTCTACCTCGTGCCGGGGGCGGGCGCCGCGGCCGGCGAGACGGACGACAGCGGCGGTCGGATCGCGATCATGCGCGATGTGACGGCGGCGCGGCAGGCGCGGGCGCAGCGCGAGGCATTCCTCGGCATCCTGTCGCACGAGCTTCGCACGCCGATCACGACGATCTACGCCGGCAGCAAGGTCCTCGCCCGAGAAGAGCCGCTCGATGTCGCCACGTCGCGCGAGCTGGCCAACGACATCAGCGCCGAGGCGGAACGGCTCTTCCGGCTGGTCGAGGATCTCCTCGTGATGACCCGGATCGAGCGCGGTGTCCTGCACCTTGCGAGCGAACCGGTCCTGCTGCAGCGGGTCGTCGCGGCGGCGATCCGGATCGAGAGCAGTCACTGGCCGACGACGCGCATCCGGCTCGCCGGACCGGTCGACCTTCCGGCCGTCGCCGGCGACGCGACGTATGTCGAGCAGGTCGTCCGGAACCTCCTCTCCAACGCCGCCAAGTACAGCCCAACGGACGCCGAGATCGAGGTGCGTCTGGGGTCCGGCACGGAAGGCGTCTCGTGTCGCGTGCTCGACCGCGGGCGAGGCTTCCGGTCGGACGAGACGGACGACCTGTTCGACCTCTTCTATCGGTCACCCGCGACCGCCGCCCAGGCCGCCGGCGCCGGGATCGGGCTGTTCGTCTGCCGGCGCCTGGTCACCGCGATGGACGGCCGGATCTGGGCGCGACCGCGGACCGGCGGCGGCGCGGAGTTCGGCTTCGCGCTCCGGCCGTACGAGCCGGACGGCGAGTAGCCGCTCCCCTACCCCGGTCCGCGAGCGCCGCTCAACCCGTCCGTCCGGACGTGCGGCAGGATCTCGCGCTTCGCCCACGCGATGAAGCCCTCCTGGTCGGGGCCCACCTGGTGGAAGTAGACGTTGTCGAAGCCGGCGTCCAGGTACGTCCGGACCCGCTCGAGGACTGGCGCCGGGTTGGATCCGCACGGGACGGATTCGGCGATCTGGTCCTCGGTGACCATCTCCGCCAGCTGCTCGAAGTGCTTCGGGCTGGGGAGCTCCACGCTCGCCTCGCCCTTGATGCCCGCGGTCGGCCAGAACGTGTGGGCCGTCTTGCGCGCGGCTGCCTCGTCCTCGCCGTAACACAGGGTGACCTGCGCGTACTTCGGCTTGCCGGCGCCCGCCAGCTCGTCGAAGCGCTCGACCAGCTCCCGCTGGGGCCCCATGCCCCAGTAGCCGTCCCCGACCCGGCCCGCGACCTCGACGGCCTTCGGCCCGGCAGCCGACACGACGATCGCGGGCAACTCGTCCGGGAGGTCGTAGATGCGCGCGTTCTCGACGGTGTAGTGCCTGCCGTGGTGGCTCTGGACGCCGCCCTGCCAGAGCTTCCGGATGACCCCGATGGCCTCCTCCATCATCTCGAGCCGCACCTCGACCTCCGGCCACCGGTCGCCGAGGATGTGCTCGTTGAGCTTCTCGCCACTCCCGACGCCCAGGAAGAAGCGGCCCGGCATCAGGCAGGCCGCCGTGGCGGCGGCGTGGGCGATGATCGCTGGGTGGGTCCGGATCGTGGGGCATGTCACGCCGGTCCCGAGTCGGATCGTCGACGTCGTGGCCGCGATGCCGCCGATCATCGACCACACGAAGCCGCTGTGCCCCTGGACGTCGATCCAGGGATGGAAGTGATCGGAGATGGAGAGGAACTCGAAGCCCGCCTGCTCGGCGAGCCCCGCGTTGCGGACGATGTCGAGCGGTGCGTGCTCCTCGCTGGAGAGCGCGTAGCCGAACTGCGGCATGGGTACCTCCCTGGTGGCTTGCCCCCGGGCGCCGGGGTACGGGGCCTAGCGGCCTCGGTCGCGGAGCGCGAGCAGGATGTCGAGGACGAGCAGCGCGACCGAACCGACGGCAAACACCGTCTCGATCGGTGCCGGGCCGCCGCTGCCGGGCGGCAGCCGCGGCCTGATCGCCGGCGGGCCCGCAGAACCGGGCTTCTCACCGGGAAACCCGCCCGGCGTCCGGCCCGTCAGCAGGTCGCGCTCGACCTGGAGCCGCATCCGGTACAGGACCTCCCACTCCTCGTACGGGATCTCGAGGTATGCGAGCTGGTCGTCGATCACTTCGAAGTCGCGGGTGGCGCGCTCGTCGAGCCGCTGCCGCTCGGCGACTTCCTCGAGGCGCTCCTCGAGCGCCTGCGCCTCGGCCGACGTGGTCAGGAATGCCGCGGTCGAGGTGAGACGGCTGGCCAATGCCGCCCGCGCCCGGTTGACGAGCGTCTCCTGCCCGGCGAGCGCGACGTCGGACGGGTGGAGCTGGATCTCGAGGTCCTTGCTCTTGAGCTCGACGAGACGATCGGGGACCAGTGACCGCACGCCGGATCCGGCGACTGCCGCCACGAGGCGAGCCGGCAGGACGAGGATCGGAGAGGCGGTGCCCGGCGTGACATCGAGCCCGGCGTCATCGATGGCCCGCTCGAGGTCCTGGACCATCCGGTCGTAACCGCCCTCGCGGACGACCATCGGGACGTGGGCGTCCTTCCACCGCTTGACGAGCGCCCGCAGCTTCCGGAAGACCGCCACGACGGCGAGGAAGGCGAGCACGAGCGCCAGAACCAGGGCCAGCGGGTAGCCGCGCAGGATGCTCCTGATCAGCTCGATGCCGGTCGGTCGGTTGCCCCTGGGCTGGACGAACACGGCCGCGATCCCGATCAGCAGCGGGACCACGAGGGCGGCGATCAGCATGGCCAGCCGGACCCAGTTCCCGTCGACGAACTCCGGGATCGGGATGAAGCCGAGCAGCAACGTCGCGAAGGCCGGGAACACCACGCCGGCCAGCAGGACGAACCAGATGACCGACCCGAAGGTCATGAGCACCAGGAGGATCTGCTTGTCCTGCGTCACGCGGCCGAAGAGCAGGGTGCTGGCCCAGCCGAGCGCCGCGGTGAGGAGCTTCCCGGCGAAACGCCCGAGGAGGCCGAAGATCGTCGCGAAGATCGCCACAGTGGACGGGAGTGTGGCGAGGTCTGCGCGGCGCCACGGTTTGGCCGGTCGCGTGTCGTCTTGCGGGAGACTTGCAAGCGGTCAGGCGGTCGCGTCCGCCCTCGGTTCGTCTGGCATCCGGGGCCCGCCTCGCGCCGCGTCCGCTTCGAGGCGCTGGGCCAGCAGCTCGACGACCGCCTCCTCCTCCGCCTCGGTCGCCTCGGCCGGCGGCGTCTGCTGCTCCTCGGCCGCCTCCACGAGCGCCCCGCCCACGCGCCCGTCCAGGTACGCCTCGAGGACGGCCGGATGCACGTAGCTCCTGCGGGCCACGGCCGGGGTGTTGCCGAGCCGGCCCGCCGTCTCGCGCATGGCCGCGACGACGTTCTTCTTCGCGGCCGCCTCCGAGCCCGGCGGCTGGAGCGCGGTCAGCGCGCGGTAGGCGAGGACGGTTCCGGCCCACGTCCGGAAGTCCTTGGCGGTGAAGTCGCCGCCGGAGATCTCGCGGAGATACGCGTTCACGTCATCGGACCCAACGTCACGCACGACACCGTCGCGATCGATGTACTGGAACAGCTCCTGGCCGGGCAGCTCCTGGCAGCGCCGCACCACCCCTGCCAGGCGCCGGTCCCGGATCCCGACCTCGTGCTGGCGACCACTCTTGCCCCGGAACCTGAACCGGACCCGCGTGCCCTCGATCCGGGCGTGCCGGTCGCGCAACGTCGTGAGGCCGAACGACCGGTTGAGGCGCGCGTACTCTTCGTTGCCGACCCGGATCAGCGTCAGCTCGAGCAGCCGGACGACGGCCGCGAGGACCTTCTCGCGCGGCAGCCCCGGACGGGCGAGGTCGGCGTCGCACCGCTCGCGGATCGTTCCGAGCACGCCGGCGAACGCGATCATCCGGTCGAACTTCGACTCGTCTCGCTTCTCGTGCCAGCGCGGATGGTAGCGGTGCTGCTTTCGTCCCTTGGCGTCCCGGCCGGTGGCCTGGATGTGACCGTTCGGCCAGGGGCAGATCCAGACGTCCGTCCAGGCGGGCGGGATGGCCAGCGACCGGATGCGCGCCAGGGCGTCCCGGTCCCGAAGGGTTCGGCCGTCCGGGCCCAGGTAGGTGAAGCCGCGGCCGGCTCGGCGGCGGCTGATGCCGGGACGCTCGTCCGTGCTGTAGCGGAGTCCGGCCTCGCGCGCGAGGGCCCGCGGGTCGACCGTCTCCGATGGCGCCGACGGGTCGGCGGTTAGCTCCGGATCGACGGCACGAAGGGCGGTCACGCCGCGAGGTTACGAGATGATCCCGCCGGGGAGGCCGCCGCCCGTCCCGCGTCCCATCGCACCATCCTTGCACCGCGGCGGCCAGGCAGACCGTCATGCCGGCGTAGCCGGGCGGCCACGCCGCGTGGTTCCGCCGCAATGGGCGTGGCCGGACACTCCGCCAGACCTGTCCGACGAGCCCGGGAGACCCTGCCGCCCATGTCGACACGCCCCGCCGTCCGCGCCACATCCGCGCGCCGGACCCGCCTGGGCCACGGCCCCGGACCTTCGCGGTCCGCACCGGTCGTCAGCGACCCGAACGGCGGCCCGCCCGGCGGTCGAGTGGCGGCATGACGACGGCGCTCTCGCCAGATCGCACGGCCTCGCCGGCCGTCAGCGGCGTCGGCCGCGGCGAGGAGATCATCCGGATGGAGCACGCGACGGTTCACTTCGGCGATCTCGTCGCGCTGAGCGACGTCAGCCTGGCCGTTCCGCGCGCCAGCATTCTCGGCATCATCGGGCCGTCCGGCGCCGGCAAGACCACGACGGTCCGGCTCCTGACCGGCGCCCTCGAGCCGACGGCCGGCGACGTCACGGTCCTCGGCGAGGACCCCAAGCGGTTCCACCGGCGGACGCGGGAGCGGATCGGGTACATGCCGCAGCTCTTCACGCTGTATCCCGATCTGACGGCTGGCGAGAACGTCGACTTCGTGGCCAGCCTCTTCGGACTCCTGTGGCGCCGGCGCCGCCGACGCGTCAAGGAGGTCCTCCACGTCGTCGACCTGTGGGACGCCCGCGGCCGGCGGGCGTCAGAGCTGTCCGGTGGCATGCAGCGCCGCCTCGAGCTGGCCTCGGCGTTGGTCCACGAGCCGGAGCTGCTGTTCCTCGACGAGCCGACGGCGGGCATCGATCCCCTCCTCCGCGCCCAGATCTGGACGGAGCTCCACCGCCTGAGGGACACGGGTCGAACGCTCATCGTCACCACGCAGTACGTCAACGAAGCCGAGGAATGCGACGAGGTCGCCCTGATCGCCCAGGGCCGGCTGGCAGCGCTCGCCACGCCGGAGGACCTGCGCCGCGAGGCGACGGGTGGCGACGTCATCGAGGTCGAGACGGAGCGCGCCTTCGACGGGCGCATCGTCGAGCGGCTGCCGCACGTGCTTGCCGTCCAGCAGGTCGGGCCGCGGTCGCTCCGGGTCACGGTGGACGACGCCGGAACCGCCACGCCCGCCGTCGTCGCCGCCATCGACTACGCCGGCGGCGAGGTCATCAACTCGCGCGAGTATCGGCTGACCTTCGACGAGATCTTCACCGTGCTCGTGGAGCGGAGCAGACGCCACGTCGCGGCAGAGGAGCAAGCCGACGCCGGTTACGCCGAGGGCCGGGCCCAGCGACCCGAGCTCGTCCAGCCCGATCTCGTCCAGCCCGAGCTCGTCCAGCGCCGTGCCGAGGCGCCCACGACGCCGCTCGACCAGCGAGCGATGGCGGCGGGCGCCGCCGGCCCAACAGGCGCCGCCGGCCCAACAGGCGCCGCCAGCCCAACAGGCGTCCGGCACGGCGTTGCGCCCCGCACCACGGACGACGCCGCACCTCCCGTGCCCGCGGTCGGGCACGACCCGACGGCGGCGCACGTCGGCTCCGACTCGCCCGGGCAGCCGCTCGACTGGTCCACGGAGACGCAGCTGCTCCCCGGCGCCGAGGGGCCGCTCACGCCGGAGGAGCGCCTCGCCGCAGAGGAACGCCGCGCGATCGAGCAGCTCGACGTATCGGCCGGTCTCGTCGACCCGCACGCCGGCCAGGCGGCGGCAGCACGGATCGAGCGCGAGCCCGAGCGATGATGATCCTGCAGTCGCTGACCCGGCTCCTTGCCTTCGTTGGCAAGGAGCTGGTGGAGGTCATCCGGCGCCCGGGCGCGATCATCAGCCTGATCCTCGGACCGTTCCTCATCATGGCCGTCTTCGGGCTCGGCTACCAGGGCTACCGCCGCCCGCTCCAGACGGTGATCGTGATCCCGCCCCAGTCCGGCATTCCCGCCGATCTCGGTCGGTTCCAGTCCGTCACCCCGGGCATGGAGATCGAGGAGATCGCGGAAGCGGCGGACGGGCCGCTCCAGCGGCTCTCGAACCGTGACCTGGACGTCGTGATCGTGGCCCCTGCCGACGTGGAGGCGCGCTTCCGGGCCGGCGAACAGTCCGTGATCGAGGTCCACGTCAACCTCGTCGACCCGGTCCAGCAGGCCTACGCCGGCGTCCTCGCCGCTCAGATGTCGTCCTCGGTCAACCAGGAGATCATCAAGACCGCGGCCGGCGAGGGTCAGGCCTATGCCGTCCGCGCCGGCGAGGAGCTAGCGGCCGAGATCCCGCCCGAGGTGATCGCCGAGCCCACACGCGCCGAGCTGATCAACGCCGCGCCGATCGAGCCGGCGGTCACGAACTTCTACGGGGCGGCCGTCCTCGCGCTCATCCTGCAGCATCTCGCCGTCACGCTGGTCGCCCTGTCGCTCGTCCGTGAGCGCACGACGGGGATCATGGAGCTCTTCCGGATCTCGCCGATCAGCACGACTGAGATCATCCTCGGCAAGGTCCTCGCCTTCGGCATCCTGGCGACGCTGATCTCGCTCGCCACGGTCTCCCTGCTGGTGGGCGGGCTCGGCGTGCCGCTGCTCGGAGACAAGCTGCTGCTGGCCGGTATCCTCGGCCTCTTGACGCTCGCGTCACTCGCGCTCGGGCTGCTCATCGCGGTCATCTCCGACAGCGAGCGCCAGACCGTCCAGCTTTCGCTGCTCGTCCTCCTCGCGTCGGTGTTCTTCAGCGGCTTCGTGCTGCCCGTCCAGGAGTTCACCGACCCCGTCCGGATCGGCAGCTATCTGCTGCCCGTGACCCACGGCATCCGGCTGACCCAGGACATCATGCTGCGCGGATGGACGGACGCCGCGTGGCAGATCGGCGCGCTCGCTGCGATCGCGCTGGTGTTGCTCGTCATCACCTGGCTGCTGCTGAAACGGAACATGGTCCGGGGCTGACGCGTGCGGCCCGGCCCACCCGACCCCGCATTCGCTCCGGTCCCCCGGTCAACCGCGGTCACGGACGAGCCGGAGGATCCGACCGAGCCCGTCGAGGTCCCGTCGGAGGGAACGCCCGGCCGGCGGCGCCTGGGCTTCGGACTCACCTTCTTCGGGGCCACGGGTCTGCTGCTGTTCGGCGTCGCGATGGCCTACGTGGCGGGCCCGCTCGGTGGCGAGAACGGGCCGTTCGGGCTGGAGGGCCAGCGCCGCCAGCTGGTGGCCATGCTCGACGCATCGGCAACCGTCGTGGAGGACGCGCGGATCGCGGTGACCGGCGCCAACGACAGCCTCGGTGAGACCGCCGAGGCTGCCGCGTCCGCCGGCGGCTTCATGACCAGCCTCGGGGCAACGATGCAGGCTGCCGCGCAGGCGCTGCGGGTCAACGTCCTGGGCAGCCAGCCGTTCGCCGGCGTCGCGGCCAGCTTCGAGCAGGTCGCGGGTCAGGCGGCGGCGGTGGCGATCGACCTGGAATCGGCCGCCGCGTCCGTGGCGTCGGCGCGCGACGAGCTTGCGACGCTTGGGGACGACCTCGGCGAGCTCCGCCGCAAGCTCGACGACATCCGCGGCGGGTTCACGAGCCCGATCGCGGCCGGCCGCTGGCGGCTCATCGCGATCGCGGTCCTCGGCTGGTTCGCCATCCCCGCGCTCGTCAGCCTTCTGATCGGGTTCCGCTGGCTGCGGGGCGCGGATCGCCCGCCGGCCGGTCCTCGCCGGGCGACGACGCCTGCGACGCGGACCCGCCCGACGCTCCCTCGCCGGGGCTGACGCCGAGCCGCGCCTGCCCGTCCATCGGCGGGCCCGGCCGGGCGTGGGCGCCGCGGGGTGCCCGCCCGGCCGCGGGACCCGCGCGGTGCTCCGTGACGATCCGCCGGTAGAGCGTCTCATACGCGTCGGTCATCCGCTCGGCGGAGAAGCGCTCGAGGACGGATGCCCGGATCGCGCGGCGGTCCAGCGCACGAACGCGTTCGATGGCGTCGGCAAGGCCCGCCGTCGTGTCCGCGAGGAACCCGTCCCGACCGTGGCGCACGATCTCCGGGAGGGCGCCGACGCGGCGCGCGACGACCGGCGTGCCGCAGGCCATCGATTCGATCGCCACCAGCCCGAAGGGCTCCGGCCACGCCCCCGGCATCAAGGTCGCCCAGCTCTCGGTCAGGAGGCGGTTTCGGTCGTCGACGGTCAGCTCGCCGAGCCACTCGACGCACGATCCGGCGCGTGCCACGGCCGGCCGGAACCGCGCCTCGAAGAAGTCGCGTTCCGCCGGGTTCGTCCGCGACTTGGCGGCGATCCGCAGCGTGCGACCGGTCCGGCGCGCGACCTCGATCGCGTCCAGCACACCTTTCTCGGCGACGATCCGGCCCACGAAGGCGAGCCCGTCCCCGCCGGGGGACCCGAACGGAAAGCGGCCAAGCGACAGCCCGTTGTGGATCACCCCGGACCAGGCAACACCGGGCAGCGTGTCGGCCTGGGCTCGGCTGATCGCCACGTGATGCCCGCCCGCCGTGCCCAGGAGCGCGTCCGCCCACGGCACGTCGAGCCGGCCGTGGAACGTCGTCACGACCGGAACCGGCGCGGCTCCCGCGATCAGCGGGCTGTACCACTCGACGTGCGAGTGGATCAGGTCGAACTCGGCGGGCCGTGCGAGCACCCGCTGGACCGTGGCCACGAACCACGGTGCCGGGTCCCCGGTGAAGCCGGCCGGCCACAGCGCGCGCGGCACGGTCGCCACCAGTCGGCCCGGCACGCGCGAGTCGCCGCTGGCGAACGTCGTCACCTCGTGGCCGCGCCGATCCAGCTCCCGCGCCAGCTCGTCGACGATCCGTTCCGTCCCGCCGTATGCCGGCGGCGGAACGGGCTCCAGCGGCGGGGCCACCAGGGCAACCCGCAGGCGATCCGTCATGCGTCCCCTTCTCGTGGGATCGCACAGCGTACGCCGCGCGAGCCGTCGTCGCGACGCCGCGGCGGCAGCTCGCCGCCACAAACTCCCGGACATGCCGAGGCCGGCGGTCGAGCCGCCGGCCTCGTGCCGTGCCGGGGACTGCCGGTCGATCAGCGCGGGCGCGCGCCGCCGGGCATCTGCTGGCCGGAGCCCATCGGGGGCTGGGACGGCGCCGGCTGCGGCTGCGGCGGGACCTGTCCGGCCTGGCTGGGGCTCGACGCCTGCTGCCGCACGCGGTCCGCGGTCTGCCGCGTGGACCGGTACCACTCCTGGGTGAGCTCGGCCGCGACCTCGCGGCCGCCGAGGCCGAACGCCAGCCCGAACGCCAGCGCAATAGCGGCGACGAAGCCGACGAACAGCGTGTTGACGAGGCTGGCCGCGATGCCGATCTGGTTGATCGCGATGATCACCGCGAACGCGATGATCGCGATCTCGGCGATCCGGCCGAGGAGCCCGGCGTTCGAGAAGCCCATCTGGCCGGCGCCGACCTCGATCGCGCCGCGCACGAACCTCGCCAGCACCGGGGCGACGAGCAGGATCACCGCCGCCACGAGCAGGTTCGGGATCCACAGCAGGACCTGGTTGAGCAGCTGGCTGACCTGGGTCATGCCGAGGACGTTCGCGGCGGCGACGAGGAAGACGAAGCGGATGATCCACTTGACGATCTCGCCGACGATCGTGCTCGGCTTGAACTGCGTGCTCCGCTGGCCGTACACGGAAGAGCCGTGCGTCGCCATCAGGCGATCCGCACCCGCCCGCCGCAGCAGCTCCGTGGCGACCTTCGCCAGGGCGGACGCGATCAGCCAGCCGATGATGACGATGATCAGCGCGCCGAGCACCTGCGGGATGGCCGACAGGAACGTGTTCAGCGTGTTGGAGACGGCGAGAAAGACGGCGTCTCCCCAGTCCGAGATCTGGGCCGTGGGCATGTGGCTGCCTCCAGGGACGGCGTCACCGTGGTGACGCGGGGTTGCTTTGCTGCAACTCTCCGCCCGGACCGTTGCCGTCCGAGTACGCGGGCGCCGGTGCGGCTTGCATCGTGCTTGCGCGTCCTCCGTGCGACCGATCCGCGGGCGCGCCAGCCCCCGGCGCGCTACCCGCCGGCCACGAACGAGGCGGCGAGCCCAGCGACGGCGCCGGCCGCGATCAGCACGGCCGGGTTGATCGCGGTCACGCTGAGCGCGACGAGGGCGCCCGCCGCGAGCACCCCGGTCAACGGGTCCACCAGCGCCGTGGACGCCAGATCGACCGTCACCGCGATCAATGCGCCGACGACCGCCGCCGCCACGCCGTCGAGCGCTGCCCGCGGGCGCGGCGAGTCGCGCAGCCGATGGAGGACCGGCACGCTCGCGGCGACGGCGGCAAACGCCGGGATGGCGACCGCGACGGTTGCGACGACCGCACCGGGAAGCCCCAGCAGGAGGTAGCCGACGAAGGTGGCGGCCGTGATGACCGGCCCGGGAGTGAACTGGCCGACGGCGACGGCGTCGAGCAGCTGGCGCTCGGTGATGACGCCCGCGCCCGACACCAGCTCGCTGTCGAGCAGCGCGATGAGCAGGTAGCCACTCCCGAAGAGGAGCGCGCCGATCTTCAGGAACACGACGAACAGACCGCCGAGGCCGATGCCCGTGCCGACGGCAAGCGCCGCGCCGATGGACCCGGTGCCCGGCAGCGCGAGCGTGGCCAGAACCGCGGTCGGCGCGCGACCTGCGCGGGTCCCGTCACCCTGGGCCCGGGCGGCCAGCCCCGCCGCGGCGCCGGCCGCGAGCACGGCGAGCGGGGCGACGCCCGCAGTGGAGGCGACGAGGGCTCCGGCGGCGACGATCGCCATCGCCGGGCCCGTCACGGCTGCCCGCCCGAGCACGCCGGTCGCGTGGGCGACGATCGCCACCACGACGGGCGCGATCCCGGCCAGCGCGCCGCCCACCTCGGGCAGGGCTCCGAGCTCGACGTACCCCCACGCAACGAGCCCGACGAGCACGGCCGCTGGCCCGAGGAACGCGAGCCCGGCGACGGCGAGACCCGGCCAGCCGGCGCGGCGGTGACCGAGATGCATCGCCAGTTCGGTCGACGTGGGGCCCGGGATCACGTTCGCTGCGGCAAGGAGGTCGAGGAAGTCGCGGTCGTCCAGCCAGCGCCGGCGCCGCACGAACTCGTCGCGGAACAGGGCGACGTGCGCGGCGGGACCGCCGAACGCCGTCAGCCCGAGGCGCAGGAAGAGCCGCCCGACCTCCGCCACGTCACGAGGTGGCAACCTCAACGCGGAGGCGACGCTCGCTCACCCGGGCCCCCGGCGGAGCCCGCGACTCGCGAAGCGAGGAGCCGCAGCGCCATCCGGCCCGACCCTCCTAGAGGGCGACCGGGTCCAGCTTGTCCGGGTCGATTCCGAGCTCGCGGATGGCGGAGGCCGCCTTCGGCGCGGGCAGGTCGCCGCAGCGAGCGAGACCGACAAGGGCCGCCGCGGCGACGTTCGCCGGGTCGATCTCGAACAGGGAGCGAAGCGCCTCCCGCGTGTCGCTCCGGCCGAAGCCGTCCGTCCCGAGCGACAGGTAGTAGTCCGGGAGCCACCGGGCGACCATGTCCGGCCAGGCCTTGATCCAGTCCGTGGCCGCGACGATCGGTCGGCCGTCGGCCGGCAGGACCTGCGACACGTACGGGACGCGCGGCTGCCTCGCCTCCGGATGGAGCCGGTTCCAGCGCTCGGTCTCGAGCGCGTCGCGCCGGAGGAGCTGGAACGACGGCGCGCTGTAGACCTCGGCCGCCACGCCGAAGCGTTCGGCCAGCAGGTCTCGCGCGGCAACCACCTGCTGGAGGATCGACCCGGAGCCGACCAGCCGGACGGCCCGGGCGTTCGGCCCGAGGTCCGGCGCGGCCGTCAGCCGATAGATCCCGCGGAGGATGCCGTCGACCACGCCGTCGGGCTTGGGCGGCTGCGGGTAGTTCTCGTTGTAGAGCGTGACGTAGTAGAAGACGTCCTCGCCGTTGACGTACATCCGCTCGATGCCGTCGCGCACGACCGTCGCCAGCTCGTACGCGTACGCCGGGTCGTAGGTCCGGATGTTGGGGATCGTCGAGGCGTGGATCAGGGTGTGACCGTCGTCGTGCTGGAGTCCTTCGCCGGTCAGCGTCGTCCGACCGGCCGTCGCGCCCATCAGGAAGCCCCGCCCGCGGGCGTCACCGAACGCCCACATCTGGTCGCCGGTCCGCTGGAAGCCGAACATCGAGTAGAAGATGTAGAAGGGGATCATCGGCTGGGCGTGCGTCGCGTACGACGTTCCGGCGGCCTGGAAGCTGGCCATCGAGCCGGCCTCCGTGATCCCCTCCTCGAGCACCTGGCCGTTGACCGCCTCGCGGTAGCTCAGCACCAGATCGGAATCGACCGGCTCGTACCGCTGGCCCAGCGCGGCGTAGATCCCGACCTCCTTGAAGAGCGGGTCCATGCCGAACGTGCGGGCCTCGTCCGGGATGATCGGCACGACGCGCTGGCCGAGATCCTTGTCGCGGATCAGGTTGCGGAGCACCCGGGTGAAGACCATCGTCGTGCTGACGGCCTGCTGGCTGCCCTTCGCGAACTCCGCGTCGACCTCCGCCGGCGGCGCCGGCAGCGGCCGCGGCTGCACGATGCGCTTCGGGAGCGGCCCACCCAGCGCCCGGCGCCGCTCGATCAGGTACCGGACCTCCTCCGAGTCGGGCCCCGGGTGGTAGTACGGCGCGTCCTTGAGCTTCGCGTCCGGGATCGGCAGCTCCAGGCGATCGCGGAACACCTTCAGCTCCGCCTCGTTGAGCTTCTTGGTCTGGTGCGTGACGTTCCGGCCCTCGACGCCCGGGCCGAGCGTCCAGCCCTTGATCGTCTTGGCCAGGATGACGGTCGGGGCACCGCGGTACTCGGTCGCCGCCTTGTAGGCCGCGTAGACCTTGCGGTAGTCGTGGCCGCCGCGGCGGAGCTTGGCCAGGTCGTCGTCGGTCAAGTGCTCGACGAGCTTGCGGAGCCGCGGATCCGGGCCGAAGAAGTGCTCCCGAATGTAGGCGCCACCGGCAACGGAGAACTTCTGGAACTCGCCGTCGAGGGTGTCGTTCATCTCCTGGACGAGCAGGCCGTCCACGTCGCGGGCGAGGAGGTCGTCCCACTCGCGGGCCCAGATGACCTTGATGACGTTCCAGCCGGCGCCCCGGAAGACGGACTCGAGCTCCTGGATGATCTTGCCGTTCCCGCGGACCGGCCCGTCCAGCCGCTGCAGGTTGCAGTTGACGACGAAGGTGAGGTTGTCGAGCTCCTCGCGGGCGGCGATGGAGAGCGCGCCGAGCGACTCCGGCTCGTCCGTCTCGCCGTCGCCGAGGAAGGCCCAGACGCGCGAGCCGGAGGTGTCGAAGACGCCGCGGTTCTGCAGGTACCGGTTGAACCGCGCCTGGTAGATCGCGCTGATCGGCCCGAGCCCCATCGAGACGGTCGGGAACTCCCAGAAGTCCGGCATCAGCCTGGGGTGCGGGTAGGAGCTGAGGCCCTCGCCCGGCACGGTCTCGCGTCGGAAGTGGTCGAGCTGGTCCTCCGTCAGCCGCCCCTCGAGGAACGCGCGGGCGTAGATGCCGGGTGCGGCGTGACCCTGGTAGAAGATCTGGTCGCCGCTCCCGACGGGCTCGCCGAGCCGGTCCTTGCCGCGGAAGAAGTGGTTGAAGCCGACCTCGTACAGGCTGGCCGAGCTCGCATACGTCGAGAGGTGACCGCCGATCCCGGAGAACTTGTTGTTCGCGCGCAGGACCATGGCGACGGCGTTCCAGCGGATGATCCGGCGGATCCGAAGCTCCAGCTGCTCGTCACCCGGAAAGAACGGCTCCTGCTCTGGGCTGATCGTGTTGATGTAGCGGGTCTGGGTCAGCGGCGGCAGACCCACCTGCAGCTGCCGGGCACGCTTCAGGAGCTTGTAGAGGACGAACCGGGCGCGCGACTCGCCGCCCTGATCGACCAGGGAGTCGAACGACTCGATCCAGTCGGCGGTCTCGTCCGGGTCGATGTCCGGCAGCTGGTGCTTGAACTCGTCGAAGTACATCCGGGGCTCCGTCGGGCGGTCAGGGGGTCCGGGTCTCGATCCCCGCCGCGTGTCGGCTCAGGTCGGCTCCAGGCGGAGAGTCGTCTCCAGAACATCGGGATCGAGCATGGCGTCCAGCGACGGGTCATCGGCGTACTTCGCGCGGAAGCCCGCGCTCGTGCGGTCGACGGCGTCCGGGTCCGTGGCCGGGATCGCGGTGACCGTGAATCGCTGGCCACCGACATGGAGGGCGACCGCGGGGTTGGCGCGCGCCTCGCCATACCAGCGACCGGCCTCCCCGCGCAAGGACCGCACGAAGACCTGGCCGTCGTCGACGATCGCCCAGATGACCGCCCGGTGCGGCGGCCCATCCGGCGGTTGCGTCTCGATCTCGACCTCCTGCGCCCGGTCGATCAGATCGAGCTCCTCGGGGCTGAAGCTCATGGACGGAGGGTACCGGATGGAGGGCGCGAGGGGCGCGTCGCGCGATGGTGATCGCACCGCCCGCCGGATGGGGCTCAGGAGGCCGCGAGCGAGTTGACGATCCGGCCGGCGGCGATCCGCCGGGTCTGATCGAGGACGCCCCACGCGCCGACGTCCGCGATCGCGTCAGGGCCGGACCGGGCCGGGTCACCGACAGGCCGGGTTGACGCAGCACGCGGCACCGTATGCGATTTCCGGGCCTTCGGTTATGCTCTCGTCACGGCTTTGCAATCTCGGCGCGCTGCGGGTTGCAGCCGCGGAACGCCACGATCGTTGCCGAATCCACGATCCGTCGGCGTCCGTGACCTGTCGAACGTCGAGCCGCCGCCCCGGCCGCCCACGCCGGAGCCCGCAACTCCCGTCATCAACGTGGGCGCCGCCCGGAGGTGTCGCGTGAGCACTCAACCGCTTGTCCTCGTCGCCGACGACGAGCCCCGGATCACCAAGCTGGTCTCGATCGCGCTCAGCGAGGAGGGCTTCCGAGTCGTCACCGCGAACGGCGGGGAAGAGGCGCTGGCGAAGGCGGAGGAGGTTCGGCCGGACATCGTCCTGCTCGACATCGTCATGCCGGACCTCGACGGGATCGAGGTGATGCGGCAGCTCCGCGAGCGGCGCCCGGTTCCGGTGATCCTGCTCACGGCCAAGGGCTCGACCGCGGACAAGGCCAAAGGCCTCGACCTCGGCGCCGACGACTACGTGGCGAAGCCGTTCCACCCGGACGAGCTCGCTGCCCGCGTGCGTGCCGTCATCCGACGCTCGTCCGGCGCCGCGCCCGGAGCCGGCGTGATCAAGTTCGACGACGTCGAGATCGACCTGGAGCGCCGAATGGTGACGCGCGACGGGGAGCTGGTCCAGCTGTCCCGAACGGAGTGGCTGCTCCTGCAGCACCTCGCCGCGAACGCCGGCAAGGTCGTGCTCCACACGGAGCTGCTGACGAAGGTCTGGGGTCCCGAGTACCGCGACGACCTTCAGTACCTGCGCGTCTGGGTGTCACGGGTCCGCCGCAAGCTGGGCGCCCAGCCGGGCGAGCCGGGGCGGATCAAGACGTTCCAGGGCATCGGCTACCTGCTGGACGTTGAGGCCCAGGCGGAGGTCCCCGCGGACGACGCGGTCGCGGACCCGGCATCCTCGGCGCTCATCGGGTAAGGCTCCCGCGATCCGCCCGCCGGGAGGCTCCGTGCCACGGGGCGTCGGCCCTTCTCGGGTTGGGCGCCGCCGATCGTCGTCGGCCACGGGCGTCGCCCGGTGCCCGGCCCCGCGATCGGGACAGGCATGCGTGGACGGACTCTTGGGCCGTCCGAAGCAGGTCGCAGGAGCGGTCGGTGGCTTCGGTCACGCTCGCCTTGACGTCGAGTGGTGCCACGATCACGGCCAACCAGTCCTGCCACGCATGGATGGCCGTGACTCAGCACCTCGTGGCGCATACGAGTCTCGAGGGGCATATGTGCCCGCCGGCACCGCCGCCAGCAGTCTCGCCGCGCATATGAGAAAGCCGGCCCGGGAAGGCCGGGCCGGCCGAGATGTGGGTCGAGAACGTCACCCTACTGAGCCGAGCCGAGCCTCCGCCGGAGCGCGTCGTACAGCCGCTCGGCGTGCTGGCGCTCCTCCAGCGCGAGCTCCTCGAAGATGCCCTCGTCGTCGTCCTCGGCGTACATCTGGTAGGCCTCGATCGCCTCGAGCTTTGAGGTGAGGGCCTGGAGCAGGTTGTACGTCGCGTCGTCGACCGGGGAATCGGTGACGCCGGTCGAGCCTGAGCCCTGATCTTCCTGCATCGCGGCAGATCCTCCTCTGACTGGTGGGGCGTTCATGTTCGCGGCGGCAGGCATCGAGCGGCCTTGCCTCCGCCGGACGGAGGTTGCAGCCGGGTGACATCCGCCGGGTGTCGGGGAGGCTGCTATCCGGCTGCAAGTCGAGCGATCCGGCGCAGCACCACGGCGTGGAGCCTCAGCCGGCACGCTGCATGACAGGAGGTGCCGAGTGGCCGACGACCTGCGCGAACGTGAGCCGACCCGAGACCAGGGCGACAATCCGCCGGAGAACGGGATCAGGAGCGACATCGGTGGGACGGGTGGCTCCGGCGGTGGCGTCGCGGCCGGCAACGAGTCCGTTTCGGGCGGGACGGCGGTGAGACGCGCCGACGCCCGGATGACACCGGCCGAGTCGAGCAGCTCGGGCGAGGCGCCGCCGGATCCGCTGGACGACGTGGACCATCCGACCGCCGACGTCTAGGCCCGGCCCGGGCGGCGCGGGACGCCCACGACCCGCCCGTCCCGACACCGCGCTGCGGTGCGGTAGCGTACGGTCGTGCAGCGCTACGACACGACGACGGCGCTCCTCGTCGTCGACGTCCAGAACGACTTCGCGGATCCCGGCGGCGGGCTGTCGGTCACGGGCGGCGATCGCATCGTGCCGGTCGTCAACGCGCAGGTCGCCCGGGCAACGGCCGCCGGCGCAACCGTCGTCTACACCCAGGACTGGCACCCCCCGGCGACGCCGCATTTCCAGAAGGACGGCGGTGTCTGGCCCGTCCACTGTGTCCGCGATACCTGGGGTGCCGAGTTCCACCCCGCGCTCCGGGTCGACGGGCCGGCCGTCCGCAAGGGCGGCAATGGCGAGGACGGGTACTCCGGGTTCACGATGCGCGATCCCGTCACGGCCGAAAACGTCCCCACCGAGCTCGAGCGGCTGCTCCGCGAGCGCGGCGTCGAGCGCGTCGTCATCTGCGGGCTGGCGACGGATTACTGCGTCAAGGCGACCGCGCTCGACGCGGTCGCGCTCGGGTTCGCGACCAGCGTCCTGACCGATGCGATCGCGGCCGTCGATCTCGAGCCGGGCGACGGCGCCCGAGCACTGGCTGAGCTCGGCGCCGCCGGCGTCGTGGTCGAGGCGACCGATCCGGGCGAGGCAGGCGTCGTCGAAGTGGGTAGCTGACAATCCGGGTGGATCTGCACCTCGTCGACGCGACCTACGAGCTGTTCCGGGCCCACTACGCACCCCGGCCGCCGGTCCGGGCCGCAGACGGCACCAACATGTCCGGCGTTTCCGGGCTGTGCGACCAGCTCCTCTACCTGCTCCGCGAGGAGGGCGCGACGCACGTCGCCTGCGCGACAGACCGGGTCATCGAGTCGTTTCGGAACGAGATGTACCCGAGCTACAAGTCATCGGCCGGGATGGACCCGGAGCTGCTGGCCCAGTTTCCCATCGCCGAGGAGGCGATCGAGGCGCTGGGGCTCGTGCTGTGGCCGATGGTCGAGTACGAGGCGGACGACGCGATCGCCGCCGCCGCGTGGCAGTGGGCCGACCACCCGGAGGTCGACCGGATCCTCGTCTGTACGCCGGACAAGGACATGGCACAGCTCGTCCGGGACGCGCGGGTCGTCCTCTGGGACCGACGCCGGCGGATCGTCTACGACGACGCCGCCGTGCGAGTCAAGTGGGGCGTGGCGCCGGAGTCGATCCCCGACTGGCTCGCCCTGGTCGGCGATGCGTCTGACGGTTTCCCCGGCATCGCCGGGTTCGGCGCCAAGACGGCCGCCGCTGTCCTGGCCCGCTACGGACACCTCGAGCAGATCCCGATCCGCGGCAGCGCGTGGGAGGTGCCGGGGATCCGGAACGCCGTCGGGCTGGCGCAGGTCCTGCGCGACCACCTGGCCGACGCGCTCCTGTACCGGTCGCTGGCGCGACTCCGATCCGTGGCGGACGGCGTTCCGATCCCGCAGCGCGAGCCGCGCGAGCTGGAGTGGCTGGGGGCTCAGCCTGACCGGTGGGCGGCATTCTGCGACGCGTGGGGGCTCGATCGGCTCCGAAACCGGCCGCACCGGTGGCACGCCGCGCAGGGCCAGCCGGCCCGGTAGGCGCGGGCGCCAGGGGACGAGCGGGCCGGGGCTTGACGTCCCGCGCGGGCGAGCACCGGGGCCTCGAGGGGCTCGGGCCGGGCTGCTCGGATGGGCTACTTCGACTTGGACCCCGTGCCGCCCTTGGTCTGCTTCGGCTTCTTCGGGGTCTTGGCCTTCTTGTCCATCGTGATCCTCCAGGCGACCAGACAACGGGCGGCGGCGGCAACGTCCGGCGCGTCCTCCGCTGCCTGACCACAGACTACCGCGCCGATCAGGCAGGAAGCTCGGCGCTCATAGCTCGAGCCTCACGATCGGGCGGGCGGGCGTCGTCCGGTTGATCCGGCGCCGCTCGACGACCTCGAAGCCGGCCCGCTCGAACATCGCCAGCGTGCCCTTGTAGGCCTGCGCGGACGGGATCCGGTCACCGGCCGTGTCGGCCGGATACGCCTCGAGCGTCGTCGCGCCGTTCGCTTGGGCTGCCGGGGGCGGTGCCGGCCTAGCGAACGAGCCCCAGCAGCGCCCCGTGGTGCGCGGGCGGCGCGGCGAGCACGCCGATCGAGCGCGGGCCCCGGCCGACGTCGAACCAGGCTCCGCCGGTCATGTCCGTCACGGTGGCGCCCGCGCGCTCGGCGATGAACCCCGCCGCGGCGACGTCCCAGGCGGACAGGCCGCCCTGCTGGACGAAGGCATCGAACCGTCCGTTGGCGACGTAGACCAGGGCGAGGGCCGCCGAGCCCATCGATCGAGGGACGCGGATCGCCTTCCTCACGGCCTGCCCTCGGCGAGCGACCGCGCGGCCCGCCAGCGACAGCGATATCACGAAGTCCGACAGCTTGTCCTTGTCGCTCGGGACGATCGGGCGGCCGTCGAGCTCGGCCGGACCGCCGGCGGCCGCGGAGAAGGTCTCAAGGCGCGTCGGGTCGTGGATCACGCCGAGCACCGGCCGGTCGCCCACGAGCAGCGCGATCGAGACGCAGAAGAAGGGGATCCCGTTGGCGTAGTTGATCGTGCCGTCGACGGGGTCGACGACCCACACCCGGCCGGCACCCGAGCCCGCGGGCGCCTTGACCGCGGCGTGCTCGCCGGACTCCTCGGCGAGGATCCCGTCGCTCGGGAATGTCTGCCGGATGGCGTCGAGGATCAGCGTCTCGGACAGGTGGTCGACCTCGGTCACGACGTCGCGGGCGCTCTTGTAGTCGATGCGCTCGACGCGCTCGTACCGGTCCATGAGCAGCCGTCCGGCCCGCGCTGCGATGTCGATCGCGAAGCCGAGCTCGCGGGACAGCGGGGCCTCCGCCTCAGCGGCGGTCGGGACCGTCACCGCTGCTGGCAGTCGACGGCGAGCTCGAGCGGCTCCGCCCCGAACTTCCCGGTGGTCGTCGTGAACCGGCGGTTCTGACCCGGCTCGATCTGGGGCGTGAGCACGATCTCCGACGCGCCGATGCCCCGAGTCGCCGCACGCGTCAGGCGGCAGCTCGTCGTCCCCCGCTTCGAGCCGTCGTTCCGGACGTCCAGCGTCACCGCGAGCCCGGGCGACGCGGCCGCCACACCGATGACCTGCGCCGTGAACGGACCGATCCCGGACAGCGCGGCGCGCCCGGCGACGGCGAGGACGACGATCGCGAGCAGCAGCGCCACGAACACGGTGCCGTGGACCTGGCTGGTGGCCGGCTGCTGGAGACCGAGAGGGTTGCACAGCTCGCACAGCGAGACGTCGAGCGGCACCGGGCGCCCGCATCGAACGCAGGCGTGGGTCGGGTCGGGGGCGCGTTCGGTCGCGCCGCGCGGCGTCGTCATGTCGGCACGGCGATGGTGCCACGAGCCGGCCGATCGAGCCGCCGGAACCGGGACGCCCTTCCTAGCGCTCGGCGGCTCTAGCGCTCGGCGGCCGCCACCAGCGCATCGATATCGGCCGTCGTCCGCGCCGTGACCACGACACCGGTCGCACCGCGCGCCCGCCAGCGATCGACCTCGGCGCGTGGCTCGTTGGCCCACGGCGTGCCGACGATCGAGTCGACGCCGGACTGCCCGTCCTCGAACCCGACGACGATCGTCCCGAGCTCGCGGCCGGCCGCTGCGCATGCCTCGCGGTAGACGGGCAGCAGTCGATCGAGGAGGTCGGAGCGGGTCGTCCAGCCGTCCCCGATCCGCGCCGCCAGCCGTGCCCCGCCCGGTGACTGGCCGCCGATCACGATCGGCGGCGTCGGGCGCGGCGCCGGGCGCACCGCCGCACGCCGCAACGGGTAATACGGTGACGGGCGGTCAGCCGGCTCGCCGGTCCACAGGGCGCGCATGACGGCGACCGCTTCCTCGAGACGGCGCACGCGTTCCGGGATGTCCGGAAAGGGGATGCCGAGCGCCTCGTGCTCGACGGGGTGGCCGCCGATCCCGAGACCGATCACCACCCGGCCCGGTGCGGCCTCGGCGAGCGTGGCGGCCATCCTGGCCAAGACCGCCGGATGCCGGTTCATGACGTTGGCGACGAACGGTCCGACGGTGACGCGGCTCGTGGCGGCGGCGGCGAGGGTCAGCGTGGTCCACGCCTCGAGGACGGGCTTCGGCGGTCCGGCGCGGACCATGAAATGGTCCCAGCACCAGACGCCCGCGTAACCCGCCGCGTCGAGCCGGCGCGCACTCTCGATCCACCAGCGAAGCGGCACCGCGATCGGTCCAAGAACGACGCCGATCGGCAGCCGCGTCGCATCCGGCTCGGGCTCGGTCACCCCGCGACGCCCGCGCAGCGCCGGTCCGCCTACAGGCCCGTCTCGAACAGCCGGATGTCCTCCGGCGACACGGCGTGGCCGTCACCGCGCGTCGGGTCGAGCGCCCCGCGCGCGCCGAGCGCGTCGAGATCGGCCGGAAAGCGCCCGATCATGTCGAGCACGACCTGCTGGATGCGGGCGGCATTCTGCTGGAACACCTCAAACACGCTCTGGGCGTTGACCGCCTCGGTGCCCTCGTGGACGCCGGCGTCGTAATCGGTGATCAGCGCGATGTTGACGACCGCCATGCCGAGCTCGCGACACAGGTACGCCTCCGGGTACTGGGTCATCGAGATGACCTCCCAGCCGGCGTCGCTGAACCACTTCGACTCGGACTTGGTGGAGAAGCGCGGGCCCTCGATGATCACGATGGTTCCCCGCTCGTGCATCGGGATGTCGTGCTCTCGGATGACCTCGGCAGCGATGCGCCGCAGCTCCGGGTGGTAGATGTCCGCCGCGCTGACGTGCGTCACGACTGGACCGTCGAAGAAGGTGTGCGGGCGCGATGTCGTCCGATCGACGAACTGGTCGCACAGGACGAAGTCGCCCGGCTTGACGTGGGGCTGGAGCGACCCGGCGGCGCACGGCGAGATGACGGCCTTGACGCCGAGCGAGCGCATCGCCCAGACGTTGGCGCGGTAGTTGATCCGATGCGGCGGGATGGTGTGCCGGCGGCCGTGGCGGGGCAGGAACGCCACGGCCCGCCCGCCGACCTCGGCGAGGAAGAAGCTGTCCGACGGCGGCCCGTACGGCGTGTCCACCTTGATCTCGCGGACATCGTCGAGGAGCGAGTAGAACCCGGAGCCCCCGAAGACGCCGATCTCCGCCCGGTCAGCCGCCACGTGCCGCCTCCTCGTCCTGCTGGGTTGGCCGCCGGCCGGGTCCGGCCGAGCGCCGGGATTCTCGCACGCGTCGGGGGACCGGCACACGGTGCGCGACGCCTTCGCGGACGAGGAGCGCGAGGAGCGGCGTTAGGATGTCGGCGCCGGTCGCCGAGGGCCGGT
Organism: Chloroflexota bacterium; assembly: GCA_030447745.1. Taxonomy (GTDB): domain Bacteria; phylum Chloroflexota; class Limnocylindria; order Limnocylindrales; family CSP1-4; genus JACDAV01. The sequence continues at coordinate 240,317 of JAUJOH010000003.1, forward strand.
GACGGGAGGGGCAACGATGACGGAACCGATCGACCAGGAGCGGGCACGGGGCGGCGCGGGCGGCGCGGACGGCGCCGGCGGCGCGGGCCGCGCGGACCTGGCCGCCGGCGACCGGTCCTCCACGCCGGACTGGCGGGGCCGTGAGGGCATGCGCCGGACGATCGACGCCGGGACGGTCGTCTGGGGATTGATCCTCGTTGCCATGGGCGGCTGGTTCTTCCTCGACCAGACCCTGGGACTGCAACTGCCCGACGTCGACTGGGGCCAGCTGTGGCCGGTGATCCTCATCGTCGTCGGCGACGCGGTGATCCTCCAGGGCATGGGACGCCGGCGGGCGTGACCGGCGGGGGTGCTGCCGAGCGACGAGAGAGCGTGACGGCCGCCGCCGGCGGCACGGCCGATCGGCTCCCCTTGGCGGATCGCGGCTCCGTGGCCGATGGGCTCGCCCTCGCGGATCGGCTCTCCCTGGCCGACTGGCGGCGGCGCGTCACCGAGCTCTTCGCGGAGGTCCGGGCGATGGCCGCCGACGATCCGGCACGCGCCCACGCTCGGTGGCGCGAGGTCCGCGACCACCTGTTCCGCGCCCATCCGCAGTCGCCGGTGCCGGTCGATCGCCGCGCGACATTTCGCGGGAAGTACTGGCCGTACGATCCGGCCGTCCGGTTCGCCGCCGCCGTTGAGCCGGCGCATGCGCCTGCCGCCGGGGCGCTCGCGCCGGCGCTCTCGAACAGCGGCAGCGAGATGCTCGCCTTCACCGCGATCGGGGCGGTCACGATCCCGTTCTCCACCGGCGAGCGGCGGCTGTCGGTGTTCTGGATGGAGGGCTACTCGGGTGGCCTCTTCCTGCCGTTCCGAGACGCGACGAACGGCACCGAGACCTACGGCGCCGGGCGTTACCTGCTCGACACCGCGAAGGGAGCCGACCTCGGTGGTGACCCGGAGCGCGGCACGCTCATCCTGGACTTCAACTTCGCCTTTCAGCCGTCGTGCGCGTTCGACCCTCGCTGGGCCTGCCCGCTGGCCCCGCCGGAGAACCGGCTCGACGTCGAGGTGCGAGCGGGCGAGCGGCTGGCGTGACGCTGCCCGCGTGGACGGTGCGCCGCGCGCTCCCAGAGGATGCGCGGGCCATCGCGGAAGCGCATGTCGCTTCGTGGCGGGACGCGTACGACGGAATCGTTCCCCGAGCGGTCCTCGATCGGCTGTCGGTGGAGCGGCGGGCGGCATTCTGGCGCGAGACCCTCGGTGACGCGGGCGGGGTCGACGTGCAAGTCGCGGACCTCGCCGGCGCGGTCGCCGGCTTCGTGTCGGCCGGTCCGGCGCGCGACGAGGACCTGCCGCCGCACACGGGCGAGATCCATGCCATCTACCTGAAGCGCGAGGCATGGAGCCAGGGGATCGGCCGCGAGCTGTTGCGGGCTGCGGACGCGGACCTCCACCGGCGCGGCTTCGGGGCGGCCGTGCTGTGGGTGCTCGCGGACAACGAGCGAGGTCGGCGCTTCTACGAGCGCCAGGGCTGGCTCCCCGACGGGGCCACGCGGGATCTCGACTTCGACGGCACCCATGTGGAGGAGCTCCGGTACCGGCGGCCCGCGGTGGAGCGGCCGCGCGCGCTTGGCGGCTGACGGTCACGACGTTCCCGGCTGGCGCCCGGCGGCCCCTTCATCCCCTCTCCGGACGCCCGCTCGTGCGCGCTCGCGGCGACCCAGCGCCGGTCGAGCGGTCTTCGGGATCGGCACGCCGAGCGCCGCAAATTCCCGGCCAGCATGCAGTCCTCCTCGGTCGGGCGAGTCGAGGCCACCGATGCTCCGCCGGACTGCAAGGTCCTCCGATTCGGCGGTGCGCGCTCACGCGCCCGCATCGCCACGCGTGGGGATGCCCGATCGTGGCCTCACGAGCGACGCGCAGATGTCCTACGAGTCCGTTGGCGAATAGGTGGCCACGTTGAGGCCGGGCCCAGCGCTTACCAGTCTCCCGGTGCATGGCTGACGACCAGCAGGAGCGAGCACGCCGGCGCGACTGCGAGTGGCCACGGCGGCCGGGCAGGTCGCGCTCGCCCCTCGGCGACTGACCATCCGGATCGCGGCGCCTCCCGTACGATCCCGGGATGATCCCCGCCGCTCGACCGCGACCACTCGCCGATCGCGTTCGCGCCTTCCTCGAGCCGCCGCGCTTCGCCTCGCTGGCGACGATCGACCCAGACGGCGCGCCCCGCCAGTCCGTGGTCTGGTACCTGCTCGAGGGGGACACGCTCGTCGTCAACAGCAAGGTCGGGCGGCGGTGGCCGGCAAACCTCGTGCGCGACCGTCGCGCCGCCGTCTCGGTCATCGACGTCGAGGACGGCTACCGGTGGCTCGGGCTGACCTGTCGCGCCGAGGTCGTCGACGACCCCGACCAGGCGCTCGCTGACATCTCCGCGATGGCGCGCCGCTACCACGCCGACGAGCCGGAACGCGCGGAGCGCCTGATCGAGCGCACGTTCCGCCCGCAGCGGCGGATCAGCTTCCGGCTCCACGTCGAAGACCTCCACGACCACCTCGACGACTGAGGCCGCCCGGTCGACGCCCGACCGGGCCTCAGTGGCCGACGGCCGCCAGGTACTCGTCCACGAGCCGCCGGCCGATCGGCTCGCGGAACCGCTCGAGCTCGGCGTCGATGGCGGCCGACTCGCCGTCCGAGAGGACGACGGCCGGCGGCCGGTCCGGGCGCGACTGCAGGAGCTCGATCCGGTAGAGAGTCGGCGGATGCGAGTCGTCGAGGGCGGATCCCTCGAGGCGCTCGACCCGCCTGATGCGCTCGATCTCGCGCGCCGGCATCGAGCGGACCTTGCGGACGATCGCATCGATCGGGTCCGGCGTCTCTCCGAGCCAGGTCATCCTGCTGACCGACTCGCCGGCGTGGAGGCGCTCCATCAGCGCCAGGGCCGCTCGTCGACCGGCGAGCCGGGCGGCGAGCGCGTCCGCGTAGTACTCAGCCCGCTGTCCATCACGGAACAGCAGCAACAGGATGGCGTACAGAAGCGCCAGCACGGCTCGCGCCATGCCGAGCTGGACGACGCGGAATGGCAGCTTGAAGAGGCCGACGATTCCCTCCTCGGACGGCATCAGATCGTCGGGCTCCAGCACCTCGAACAGCTGAGCCCCGGACGTGACGGCCGCCACCACGAAGCTCTTCCGACCCGCGTCGCCGTTGACCGAGTGTCCGAGCTCGTGTCCGAGGAGTGCGACGCGCTCCTGCCGCTCGAGCGCGAGGAACAGCGGCAATCCCAGGAACAGGATCCTCTGCCGCCGCCAGCCGGCCGTCGAATAGCCCGCGTTGTACTCCGGCGTGATGACCACCCCGTGAACGGGCCCGGCCCGGACCGCGCGGGCCACACGCTCGAGAAGCGCGAACAGCCGGGGCAGCTCGTGGCGTCGGAGGACGGGATCCTCGAGAGCAGGCAGTCGCGGCCGCATGACCCACGCCAGGCCAAGCAACAGCACCCCGAAGAGCACCCCGAAGAAGTTCGCGCCGCGGAGGTTCGTCAGGGTCACGATCCCGAGCCACGCGAAGAAGAGCGTGAGGGCGTACACGGCTGCTGCCAGCGCGACCGCGGCGACGGTGGCGAGCCCCGGCACCGGCCGCTCGACGGTCTGGCGTCGAAGCTGCTCGTACAGGCCGCGGCCGAGACGCCGGCCCAGCTGGACGCGGATCCGGCCGACGGCTCCGTCCGGGGCGCGGGGCCGCGCCGGCTTGAGGTTCCAGCCGCACGCGGCGCACCACGGCGTGTAACCGGGATCGACCTCGACGGCACGCCCGCAACCCCCGCACGCAACCGCCACCCGTAGCCCCCATCGCTCGCCGGTCCGGCCGCGACCGCGCGCCCGGCACGATACGTCATCGGTCCGGCCGCCGGGTCGTCGCCGGGACATCGCACGAGGTCCTCGGCAGCGACCGTCGCCGCCGGGCAGAATCACCCGATGAGGTTCGGCGCACAGCTCTGGTCGCAGGGCACCGACTGGCCCGGGTTCCGCGACTCGGCCCTCGCTGCTGAGGCGGCCGGCTGGGACTCGGTCTGGACGTGGGATCACCTGCTCGCGATCTTCGGGCCGTGGGAGCAGCCGATCCTCGAGGGCTGGACCGCGCTCTCGGGCGTCGCCGCGCTGACGGAGCGGGTCCGGCTCGGGCTGATGGTCGGCGCCAACACGTTCCGGAACCCGGGCCTGACGGCGAAGCTGGCCACGACGCTCGACCACGTGTCCGGCGGCCGGTGCGTCCTCGGCTTGGCGGTGCCTGGTTCGAGCGCGAGCATGACGCGCTCGGGATCGCGGAGTGGGGCACGGGCTTCGGCGAGCGGCTGGACCGGCTCGACGAGGCGGTGATGCTCCTCCGGCGGCTCCTCGACGGCGAACGAGTGACGCACGAGGGCCGCTTCTACACGCTCGACGACGCGCTCTGCGAGCCGCGCCCGCTCCAGCCCCACCTACCGATCCTCGTGGGCGGCTCCGGACCGAAGAAGACCCTCCGGACCGTGGCGGCGCGCGCGGATGCGTGGAACACCGCCGGGTTCGAGGACGAGGTCCGGACGAAGCTCGCGAACCTCGATCGGCACTGCGAGGAGGTCGGGCGCGACCGGGCCGAGATCGAGCTGACGCTCAGCTTCCCGATCGTCATCCGCGACGACCGCGCGGCGGCGGAGGCGAGGTTCGGCGAGCTGCTCGCCCACAACGGTACGCCGGACGCCGGCAACGTGCCGAACCTGCTCGGCTCGCCGGCGGACGTTGCGGCCGCAATCGCGCCGTATCGGGACATGGGCTTCGAGACGGTCATCGTCCGGCTCCCCGCGCCGTTCGACCGCGAGACGATCGAGCGGATCGGCGAGGTCCGCGATGCCCTGGGCGGCTGACGCGCCGGTCGTGCTGCTGGCCGGCGGCGTCGGTGGCGCGCGCCTCGCCCACGGGCTGCACTTCCACCTCGGTGAGCGGCTGACCGTCGTCGTCAACAGCGCCGACGACCTCGAGCGGCACGGGCTCGCGGTCTGGCCCGATCACGACACGGTGATGTACACGCTCGCCGGGCTCGACGACCGGGAGCGGGGCTGGGGCCTCCGGGACGAGACGTGGAACGTGATGGAGCAGCTCCAGCGACTCGGGCAGGACGCGTGGTTCGCGCTCGGCGACCGGGACATCGCCACGCACCTCGTGCGCACGGAGCTGTTGCGGGACGGGACCCGTCCGACCGAGGCGGCGCGCCGGCTCCAGGCCGCGCTCGGCATCTCCGCGCGGATCCTGCCGATGACGGACGACCTCGTCCGAACGCGCGTCCGGACCGACGACGGCTGGCTGGACTTTCAGACCTACTTCGTCCGTCTCCACCAGGAGCCGGCCGTCCTCGAGGTCGCCTTTGAAGGGGCGCCGGCGGCCAGCGCGACCTGGGAGGTGACGACCGCGGTCCGCTCGGCTGCCGCCGTGCTCGTGGCCCCGTCGAACCCGATCGTTTCCGTCGGCCCGATCCTCGCCGTTCCCGGGATCCAGGAGGCCCTCGCCGAGACGCGCCGGCGAGGAACGCCGGTGGTCGCCATGTCCGGCATCGTCGGCGGCCGAGCGCTGAGGGGACCCGCGGACCGGATGCTCGCGTCGCTCGGCCACGAGGCGAGCGCGCTTGGCGTCGCCAGGCTGTACGCGCCGTGGGTGGACGTCTTCGTGATCGACCAGGTGGACGCCGCGCTCGCCCCGCAGATCGAAGCACTCGGGCTGCGGGTCGTCGTGACCGACACGATCATGTCCGACGACGCGGCCCGGGCACGGATCGCAGGTGAGATGCTGGCGGCGGCCGGCGTCGCGGGCAGCTGAGCGAGGGTCGGCCAGAGCACCCTCGTCGGTCGGCGCGCGGAGGCCGTTGGTCCGGCGCGAACTACGGCGCCTCGTGGTCCGGTCGGATACCACCCCCTGTAGTGCGAGACGATCCGGTCACGCGACGGAGGTGGGGGCGTGCACGGCAGGGGTCGGCGTCGGCGTCACGTACCACCGGGGATGGTGAGTGAAGGGATTCGCTCGCCCGGCACTACGCGGGGTGGTAGTTGAGCAGAAACACGGCCCTCGCGGCGGACAGCACCAACCCCCCGTGGTAGGCGACCAGAGGAGACCCCCGGCGGCCCGGCCGAGCACGACTGTGTACGTGACGAGAACCCGGCCATCGGGCAGTGGGCGGACGCTGCTCGCCGCGCTTGCGCCGGGCGGGTAGACCGCCGCGCTGCCGTACGATCTCGTGATGCACCCGGAGCCCTCCCGCACCCCGCACGTCGTGGCCATCGTGCCCGTCGGCACGCTCGATGGCGCCAAGTCGCGGCTGGGTGCGGCGCTCGACGCGGAGGAGCGCCGCGATCTCGCCCAGCGGCTGGCGCGGCGGACGATCGAAGCGGCCGTCGCCACGCCCGGCCTCGACAAGACTCTCGTCGTGACACCCGATGACGAGGTGTGCGCGCTCGCGCTCGCGGCGGGGGCCCGACCGCTCCGCCAGCGCACCCACGGCCTGAATGCCGGTCTCCTCGAGGCGCGCGACGAGGCGATCGACGGCGGTGCGACCGCCGTCGTGATCATCCCAATCGACCTGCCGGCCGTCACGCCCGATGCGCTGGCGCGCGTCGTCGAGGCGGTGACGTCCGCCACCGAGCCGCGCGTCGTCATCGTGCCGGACCGCCACGGGCGAGGCACGAACGCCCTGGCCGTCGCCCCGCCGGACGCCATCCACTTCTGCTTCGGCGGTGACAGCCACGCGGCGCACGTGCGGGGTGCGCGCGAGGCGGGCGTCGAGCTGGTGGAGCTGGACGGCCCGCTGGGACTCGACCTCGACACGCCGGACGACCTGCTCCTCGCGGAGCGGCTGGCGCCCGGCGCCGTCGGTGGCCGCTAGGCCGGTCGGACGCCGGCGCGCGTGAGCAGCCGCCTGGAGGTCGTCGCGCCAGACGGGATCCCGGAGATCGCCCCGGGTGACGACCTGCCCGCGCTCATCGCCGGCGCGCTCGCCGACGACCGCGAGATCGGGCGGCTTCGCGACGACGACGTCCTCGTGGTCACCCAGAAGATCGTGTCGAAGGCGGAGGGTGCCCTCGTCGACCTGACGACGGTCGTGCCGCGGCCGGAGGCCGTCGCGTTCGCCGAGCGGTTCGACCGCGACCCGCGCCAGGTCGAGGTCGTCCTGCGGGAGGCCGTGCGGGTGGTCCGGATGGAGCGCGGCGTGATCATCACCGAGACGCACCACGGGCTGATCTGCGCCAACGGCGGCGTCGACGCGTCGAACGTCGGTCCGGCGACCGGCGATGTGGTGACGCTCCTGCCACGAGACCCGGACGCCTCGGCCGGCCGCATTCGGGCGGCCGTCCGCGACCGCCTGGGCGTCGACCTCCCCGTCGTCGTCTCCGACTCGTTCGGACGTCCCTGGCGGTGGGGCATCGTCGACGTGGCGATCGGCGTCTCGGGACTGTTGCCGCTCGAGGACCTCCGGGGCCAGCCGGACCACGACGGCCGCGTGATGCGCTCCACGGTGCGGGCGGTCGCGGACGAGCTCGCATCGACCGCCGAGCTCGCCCTCGGCAAGTCGACCGGTCGACCGGTGGCGCGCGTCCGGGGCGCCCAGATCACCCGGGGCGAGGGGTCGATCCGCGAACTGCTGATGCCCCGCGAGACGGACCTCTTTCCGTAGGACGGGCGCGCTCGGCCCGTCGAGCGAGCGTCACTCGGTGATCGTGATGCTGCCCGTCATGCTCGGGTGGACCCCGCAGAAGTAGGCAATCTCGGTTCCGGCGGCGCCTTCGGCCGTCCACTCGAATGGCTCGCCGACCACGAGCGGGCTCGAGATCGACCCGTCGTCCGTCTTGACGGAGTGCGGCTGGCTGCCCTCGTTCGTCCAGCGCACGGTCTGCCCGGCGCCGACCTCCACCGCGGCGGGCTCGAAGGCGAAGTCGACCATCGTCACCCCGACCGGCGAGCTCGAGCCGTGATGCGAGCCGGACGCGCCCGAGGCGCCCGGCGAGGCGGCCCCGGGCGACGAGGTCTCCGGCGCCGGGCTGGACGCCGACGGCGGCGGCGTGACGGCGCGTGCGGAGGGCGCCGACGCGGACGCGCCGGTCGACGAGCCGGCGGACGCCGACGAGCCGGGCACGGTCGGCGGGTCGACTGCAGAGCAGGCGGCGATCGCCACCGCGGCGAGCAGCGCAAGGGTCGGGACGGCGAGCGGGCGCATGGTGGTCCTCCGTTTGACGCGCGTCGGCCTTTGCGCGGTCGACGGCTCGACCGTTGCGCGCTCGTCCACGGTTGTTCGCACGTGGGGTGTCGAGGGATCGCCGGTGCTTCCCCGCGATCCGGTGCGTCATCCGCCCGGGGGCGTGGCCAGATATGCAAGCCGGGACTGTTGGGCCGTACCGCGCAGCGATTTAGCCCCGTCCGTGCCGATCGCCGTTCGTGAAGACGCCTGACGACCGCCGAGATCCGCGCCTTGCAGTCCCTCCCGGAATGGCTGGCCACGATTCGGGGCGTCGTGACGGATAGCATTCCCGCCAGACATATTCGCCATCGCGAGGCCGGTCGAGGCACGGCGTCCCGCGCGGCCCCACCACTCGCGCCGGCGGGCGGCGCGGTGTGTCAGGCATCTGCGCCGTCGGCGGCCGAAGGCACCGATCCACCGGCTGGGCGATCATTCGGGCATGACGCAACCGACCGACGCCGAGGACCTCGTGATCGCGGACAACCCCGCAGCGCACCGCTTCGAGGCCCGCGTGGCCGATCGGGTCGTCGCGTTCTCGACCTACCGGGTCGCAGGCCATGTGGCGACGTTCCTGCACACCGAGACGCAGCCGGAGCTCGAGGGTCGGGGCATCGGCAGCCGCCTCGTGTCCGGGGCGCTCGACGAGATCCGTGCCCGCGGTCTCAAGGTCGTCCCGCGCTGCCCGTTTGTCGCGGAGCACATCCAGCGCCACCCTGAGTACGCGGACCTCGTGGCGGCCGCGTGACATCCGCGCCGTCGTCGCCCGTGCGTAACGCCCGGCTCGCTCGCGCAGGCGCGTCCGCCGTACCCGGCGTGCGAAGCTGACCGACATGGGGCCGACCGCGTTGTTCGGCCGATACCGTCTCGTCGCGCGCGCCGGAACCGGCGGCAGCGCGCAGGTATGGCGCGCCGTGGACGAGCGAACTGGCGACGAAGTCGCCGTCAAGCGGCTCCACCCGATCGTCTTCGCCAGTGAGGCCGGACGCCAGCGGCTGGTGCGGGAGTTCCGCGCCCTCCGCGACCTCCAGCACGCCAACATCGTCCCGGTCCGGGGCCTCGAGATCGACCGCGAAGAGGCGGCCCTGGTCCTGGACTTCGTCGATGGACCGTCGCTTCGCGAGCGGCTGTCCGAGGGTGTCGCGCTCCGCGCAGGTGAGGCCGTCCGCATCGCGTCGGACGTGGCCGCGGCCCTCGACGCCGCCCACCGGTCCGGGCTCGTCCACCGTGACGTCAGCCCCGGCAACATCCTGCTCGCCGCGGACGGGACCGCGCGTCTCACCGACTTCGGGATCGCCCGGTCCGACGCGGACGTGACGGCGGTGACCGCGACCGGGGTGCTCGTCGGGACCCTGCGGTACGTCGCGCCGGAGCTCCTCCGCGGCGAGGCCGCGACCCCGTCGACGGACGTGTACGGCCTCGCGGCGGTCACCTACGAGATGCTCGCCGGCCGGCCGCCCTTCCGCGTCGCGACGCCGGTCGCCCTCGTCGAGGCGCAGCGCGCGGGTGCGGCCGCGATCGGCACGGTCTCGCCGGAGCTCGACGCGATCGTCCGCCGCGCGCTGGACCCGGAGCCGGCCAATCGCCCGGTGAGCGCCGGAGCGTTCGCCGCGCAACTCCGCAACGTCGCTCCGGGCTCTGCCGCGGACAGCCAGGTCACGGAGGAGGTCCCGCTCCCGCCGATCAGCGCCGGGCGTGCCGGAACCTGGGCTGACCTCGCCGCTCCGGCGGCACTCGCACCCGTCGCCACGCGGTTCGAGGCCACGGCGCGGCCGGCGGCCGCCGTGCCGGTCCTCGCGGCAGCGTCGCCCGCACTCCCCGGAGCGACCGGCGGCGCCGCGCTGCCCGGCCGCTCGCCGCGGGAGCCGCGCTTGCCCTTGGTGCGCTGGCAATGGCCGCGGCAATGGTCAGCGGCCCCATGGGCCCCGATGCGGCGACCGGCGGGGCGGCTGCAACGCCCGGCCCGACCGTGGCTCCGACGCGCACCGCTCCAGCGGCGACTGCTCCTCCGAGCGCCGCGCCCGCGGCACCTGTCCAGCAGGAGCCGGCACCGGTACAGCCGCCGGCGGACGACAACCGCGGCACGGGCGACGGCGACGACAAGCCGGGCAAGGGCGACGATGACGACAAGCCCGGCAAGGGCGAGGGCGAGGGCGAGAACGGCAACGGGAATGGCGACGGCGGGAACGGCAACGGCAGGGGCAACGACGACTGAGCCAGCAGGCGCCGGCGACGCTCGTCGAAAGCATCTCTGATCGCCCGGTGACCGGCGCGCGGTGCGCCACGGTCGCGCGAGGCATCGCGCACCTGCAAGGCGCCCGTTCCGCCGCAGGTCGCGCGCGTGACCGTAGCGGTCGTAGGAACGCGCCATGACACCCGACGAAGCCATCCCGGACCCGTCCTCGCCGCCGGAACGGCGGCCGGCGCCACGGATCCGAATTCGGCGACCGCCGGCCTCGCCACCGCGCCGCCACAGCGGCCGCCTTCCGGCGGCGCGGCCATCCGCGACCGGATCGTCGACCTCCTCATCGCGATCGCCAAGCTGGCCACCGTCGCCTTCGGCATCGATGCGCTGATCAACCACCGTTCGAGGCGCCTTCGTGGCAAGGCGGTCCGCACGCGCGCCGTCGGCTACGTGGGCGGCCTGCTCATCGTCCCGTTGATCTGGCGGCTCCTCCCCGACCGCGGCCGGTATCCGCGCGAGCTGGACCTCGCCGTCACCGTGCCGCTCTTCCTCGACGCGGGTGGGAACGCCTTCGGTGTCTATGAGCAGGCGCATATCGACGACGTGGTCCACGTCGCCAACTCGGCCATCGTGGCCGGGATCGCAGGATCGCTCTTCGCGCCGCGCGTGGACGAGCGGTGGCAGGCGGCGCTCGCCGGCGCCGGCGTGTCCGTCGCCGCCGGCGCCTGGGAGGGTGGGGTACGTCGCGTGGCGGCTGGGCGCGGACGGGATGAACCTGACCTACGAGGACACGATGGACGACATCATCGAGGGCTTCGTGGGAGCCGCCATCGGCGGCGCGTTCGCGCTGACCCGGACGCCGCGAGCCAGGTCGGAACGACAGCGAGCGGGGTGGCGCGGGCGCTTGGCGCCTGACGACGTGGCAGATCGGCGCGGCATCGGCCCGTCGGCAGTCCCCGCCGACGTCGTGCCCGAAACGGTCGCGGTCGGCGTCCGGTGGCTCGGCCACTCGACGGTCCTGCTCGAGTTCCCGGGCCTGACGGTCCTCACCGACCCCTTCTTCCGGAAGCGGCTCGGGCCGCTCCGCCGGCACGGCCCCGCTCCGGACCCCGCGGCGCTCCCGCAGCCCGACGTGGTCCTGCTGTCGCACGCGCACCCGGACCACTTCGACGGCCACTCGCTCCGTCGTTTGCCGGGCGACCCGCTGGTGCTGGCGCCGCGAGGCATGGCGCCCACGCTGCACCGGACGACCCGCCGCCTGACTGTCCGCGAGGTGCGGATCGGCGAGGCCGTCGAGATCGGCAACTGGTCGATCCACGCCGTGCGCGCGCGCCACTGGCGCTGGCCGCTCACCCCCGCGCGCGGTCGATCGGGTACCTGGTCGATGGGCCGCTGGGCGTGTATTTCGCGGGCGACACCGGCGAGTTCGGCGGCATGCGCGAGCTGCACGGCCGGGTCGACCTCGCACTGCTGCCGATCGGGCGATGGGGTCCGCAGCCGACGCCCGGGCATCTCACGCCCGAGTCGGCCGCGCGCGTGGTCGCCACGATCGCGCCGCGCGCCGTCCTGCCGATCCACTGGGGGACGCTTTATCCGGCCGGGCTCGACCGGATCGCCGGCGCGCCGCTGCGCGAGCCCGCCGACCGCTTCCGGCGGGCCGTCGGTGACGCCATGCCGGGCGCGGAGGTGATCGTGCTCGGACCCGGCGACGGAGCGCACCTCTCGCTCCCGGTCCGCCGTCGCGCCGACGAACTGGAGCGACGTGAGGTGGCTCGGAGGGCCGGTCAGGCGTGACGCCGAGGGGCCGCTTGCAGACCGATCACGGCGAGGCGCCGCCCTGCCTCAGCTGTCCTCCGGCGCGGACCGGGTCCGGTCGAGCACGTCCATGATCTCGGGCCCGTATCGGTCGACCTTCGCCGGCCCCATCCCGCGGACCCGGCGGAGTGCAGCCAGGGACCGCGGATCCGCGTCCAAGATCGCGATCAGCGTCTGGTCGTGGGCGACGACGTAGGCGGGCACCCCGTCGGCGCGGGCGCGGTTGGCGCGCCACTCGCGGAGCGCGACGAACCGGGGGTCGACAGCCGCCTCCTCGACCGCCGTCGTCCGGGCGCGTACCGGGTGGGCCTCGAAGGCATCCGGCAGCTGGACGACGTGCCGGCGCGGCGGAGGCAGCAGGTCGTCGAGGAAGCGACTCCGACGGCGACGAGCCTCCTTGCCACGCACGTCGCGTCGCTCGGCCCACGAGAGGGCGAGGTGCCGCCGGGCGCGGGTGATGCCGACGTAGAGCAGCCGGCGCTCCTCCGCCAGGGCTTCGCCCTCCGCCGACGACCGGACCGGGAGCGACCCCTCCTCGAGCATCGGGAGGAGCACGGCGTCCCACTCGAGGCCCTTCGCCCGGTGGAGCGTCAGGAGGTTCACGCCCTCCGCGGCGCCGTCCCGCTCATCCGCCCGCCGGCGATCGAGCTCGGCGAGGAACGCCGCCCGGTCCGCGGCCGGCTCGCTCTGGAGGAGCGTCTCGAGGATGCCGAGCAGCGTGTCGAGGGCCGCGGCGCGCTCGCGGGTCTCCGGGCCACGATCCGTGTCGCCGTCGCGGTAGCCGAGCTCGTCGCGCCAGCGCGCAACGATCGCCGTGGCGAGCGCCGGACCGGTCGCGTCGCCGACCGAGCGCCGGACGATCTCGATCGCGCCACGAACCTCCGGACGGTCGTAGAACCGGGTGCCGCGCACCCGGTACGCGACGCCGGCCCGGGTGAGCGCCTCCTCGACGGGTACCAGCTGCGCATTGGTCCGCACGAGCACCGCGATCTCGGCCGGGGCGACGCCGTCGCCAATGAAGCCTCGCATCCGTGCGGTGACCGCGTCGAGCTCCGCCTCGGCGTGCGGGTGACGATCGATCGTGGCGACCGGACCCGGCCCGCGCGTCGCGACGAGGCGCTTCGTTCTTCCGTCGCCGGCCAGCAGCCGGTTGGCGAGGTCGAGGATCTGCGGCGTCGATCGGTAGTTCTCCGTCAGGTCGATCGTCCGGGCGCCGGGATACCGGTCGGCGAAGCTCGTCAGCAAGGACGGCGTCGCGCCGGCGAAGGTGTAGATCGTCTGGTCCTCGTCGCCGACCACGCACAGGTCCGCGCGGTCGCCGAGCCACAGCTCGAGCAGCCGCTCCTGGAGCGGGTTCGTGTCCTGGTACTCGTCGACGCTGATCCAGCGCTTGCGCGATCGGACGGTCTCAGCGGCCTCGTCGTCCGTCTCGAGCAGCTCGACCGTTCGGGTCAGCATGTCGTCGAAATCGAGCCGGTCCGCTCGCGTCTTCGCCCGCTCGTAGTCGCGATAGAGGCGAGCCATCAGGTCGACCGGGATCGGGGTGCTCCGCCCGGCCGCCGCGGGCTCGTACGCGTCCGGGGCGATCCGCCGGTTCTTCGCCCATTCGATCTCGTCCGCGACGTCCTTGGCGGCGGTGAACCGGTAGTGACCGGGCAGCCGACGGACCAGCGGGACGAGCAGCCCCAGCTTGGAGTCGAGGATCTCGGGCAGTGGTCGGCCGTCGTGGCGGGACGGCCAGAAATGCCGGAGCTGTGACAGCGCGTGGGCGTGGAACGTGCGTGCCGTGACGTCCGGCAGGCCGAGCCGCCGGAGCCGCTCGACCATCTCGTTCGCGGCCTTGTCCGTGAACGTGACCACCAGCGCCTGATCGGCAGGCACGACGCCCGTCGAGATGGCATACGCCGTCCGACGCGTGATGACCCGCGTCTTGCCCGTTCCCGCCCGGGCGCGGATCGCCACCGGGCCGTGCGTCGCGAGGACGGCGGCGCGCTGCGCGTCGTTCAGGTCCGCGAGCAGCTCGTCCGCGACGGAGACCGTCGACTGTGACACCGGCCAAGGCTAGCAGCGCGCACTTCACCGGCATCCACCGCTCGTCCGTCTTCCGGCAGGCGGCCAGATCCGCGCCGACGTTCGCGTCGCGGGCGGGCTTCGTGGAGGAGCACCTCCTCACTCGAGCGCCTCACCCTCGACCCTTCCCAGATCTCCGGCTCGAGCCCGTCGCGGTCGCCGACGCCGGAGAACGCGGTGACCGATCGCGCCAGCTCCTCGACCGCCTCGCGCGGCCGACCGAGCGCGTGGAGCAGGTCCGCCCGGTTGTTCCGGAGGGCCGCCTCGCGGTGCCGGTCACCGAGCAGCATCGCCGGAGCGCCTCCTCCGTGAAGGCAAGCGCATCCTCGAGGTTGCCGGCGGCCCGCTCGAGCAGCGCCAGGTTGTTGAGCGCCGCGATCCGGGCGCCCGCCTCGTCCGCCACGCCGGCCCGCTCGAGGCTGCGGCGCAGGTGTCGGCGCGCCGAGCCGACGTCCCCGGCGCGACGGGCCAGCATCGCCAGGAGGTTCTCGGCCTGCGACTCGGTCTCCGGATCGCCGCTCGCGCGCGCCTCGCGCAGCGACTCCCGCGCCAGCCGTGCCGCGGCGCGTGGCTCGTCCCGGCGGCACGGCCGCGAGGCTCCGGGCGGCGAGGACCCGCGCGGAGCGGGGACGGCGCGTCGCCGAGCCGGGCCAGCGCGGCGGACAGATGCAGTTCTGCGAGCGGCACGGCACCTCGGCGGAGGTGCAGGCCGCCGAGCAGATGCTCGAAGTGCGCCCCGCGCTCCGGGCCGGACAGCGCGGCCGCCTGCTCGTACGCCGCAAGTGCCTCGCCGTATCGACCGCGGAGCGTCTCGACGTCGCCGAGCTGCTCGAGCAGACCCGGCCTGTCCGGGTGGCCGAGCGCGAGCGCCAGCCGGAGATGATCGGCCGCCGCGGGGTGCGCGGAGAGGCGGCGAGCCGTTGCCGCCGCCGCCCGGTGAACGGCCGCCGCCCGGTCCGGCTGGCCGGACGCGGCCAGGTGCGTCGCCAGCTGAGCGGCGCGAGGCAGGTCCGGCTCGCGGCCGTCCAGGGTCGCCTCGAGCGCCGCGGCGGCCGTTCGGTGGAGCTGGCGGCGGCGCGCGAGCCCAGGCGGCGCCTCCGCCGCGGCGCGCGCCGCGTCGGTCGGGAATCGGTACTGGTGCTCCCGCTCGGCTGGCTCGGCCAGCACGCCGGCGCGGACGAGCTCGTCGAACGCGGCCGCGGCATCCGCCTCGTCCGTGCCGACAACCGCGGCCGCGAGCGCCGGGTCGAACGCGTCACCCAGGACCGCGGCGGCCTCCATCAACCGCCGCGCGACGGCCGTCAGCGCGGTCGCGCCCGCCGCGGGAGCCACGTCGGTCGGACCGGACGGCTGAGGCGCCGTTGCAGGCGCCGTTGCAGGCCGGCTGACGATCGAGCGATGCAGCTCGGTCGTCTCGGGCTCCGGCCTTACCCCGAGCTCCGTCTCGAGGAGCCGAGCGCACGCCTCGTACTGGCGAATCGCGCCGGCGCGGTCACCGCTCGCGACCAGCAGCCGCATCAGCGACCGGTGCGAGGCTTCGTCGAGCGGGTCGAGCGCCACGAGGCGCCGGGCGGCGGCGATCCCGTGACCCGTCCTGCCCTCCGCCGCTTCGAGCGCCACCAGCCGTCGGAGCGTGACGCCCAGCTCGCCGCGGAGCGCCTCGGCCTCGAGCGCCTGCCACTCGTCCCACGGCGCGCTGTCCCGGAGGCTGAAGCCCTCGAGGAAGTCGCCACGATGGATGTCGACGGCGACCGCCAGCCGTTGTCGGCAGGCCGCACATGCGTCCGTCGACGCGTGCGCGTGCGTCGCGTCTCCGACGAGCGCCCGAAAGTCGGCGACGTCGAGCCGGACGTCCTCCGCGCCGGGATCGCGGCGAAGCTCGACCTGTCGCCGGTCCACCCCGAGCCACCGGCCGCCGAGCGCGGTCCGCAGCACGCTCAACGTGCGCCGGAGCGCTCCGCGTCCGTCATCCGGGTCCGACTCCGGCCAGAGCAGCTCGGCCAGCGACTCGCGCGCGACAGGCCGGCCGACGACGGCGACGTAGGCGAGCAGCGCGATCGCCTTGCGCGTGTCCACGGTGATCGGCCGCCCGTCCGCGACGACCTGTGGCGCGCCAAGAAGGACCATCCGGAGCGCCAGGCCATCTCCTCCCTTGTGCCCGGGTGCCAGCCGAAGAACAATCGATCCGGCTCGTAACGATCCCGGAATGATGACCGGCGAGGATCCGTCCCATGAACGGTTTTCACACCGGCATGAAGCGCGGCTCGCGATGACGACGATCGGGCACGCCTTCCGCCGGGTCGTCCGTCGCCCGCAGCGCGCGGCCGACGCGCCGCGCGCCGAGATCGCCACCGCGACCCCGACCGCCGCAATGCCGGCCGTCGAGATCGGCGAGCATGACCCGCTCCTGCCCTATCTCCAGAGCGCCAGCGGCGCGGTCGACGTCGACGCCCTGCAGCTCGAGTCCTCCGCGCTCCGGGAGCTCCGGTCGGCTGGCGTGAAGCTCGTCATCCCGCTCGTCACGCACGGCGAGCTCATCGGCACGCTCTACCTCGGTCCGCGCCTGTCCGACCAGGACTACTCGGCGGACGACCGCCGCCTCCTCGAGAACCTCGCCGCGCAGGCCGCCCCGGCGCTCCACGTCGCGCAGCTGGTGCAGGAGCAGGAGGCGGAGGCCCGCGAGCGCGAGCGGTTCGAGCACGAGCTCCAGGTCGCGCAGCTCATCCAGCAGCACTTCCTGCCGCTGACGCTCCCCCAGCCGCCGGGCTGGAGCGTCCAGGCCCATTACCGGCCGGCCCGGGCGGTCGGCGGTGACTTCTACGACATCGTGGAGCGACCGGACGGCACCGTCGCGTTCGCCGTCGGCGACGTCACGGACAAGGGCGTTCCGGCCGCCATGGTGATGGCCGCGACCAGGTCGGTCCTCCGCGCGGCCGGCCAGGACGAAGCCCGGCCGGCCGAGCTGCTGGCGCGGGTCAACGACCTGCTCCAGGCCGACATGCCGCCGCGCATGTTCGTCACCTGTCTGTACGGCGTCCTCGACCCCGCGACGGGTCATGTCCGCTTCGCGAACGCGGGGCACAACCTGCCGATCGTCCGCACGGCCGGCGGCGCCGACGAGCTCCGGGCGACCGGGATGCCATTGGGTCTCCTGCCCGGGATGCGCTACGTCGAGACGGACGCGCAGCTCCGCCCGGGCGACCAGCTCGTGCTCCACTCGGACGGGATCGCGGAGGCTCACGGGACGGGCCGGGAGATGTTCGGGATCCCGCGGCTGCGGGAGGTGCTGGCCGGGGCCGCGTCCGGCGACCGGCTGCTCGGCGACGTGCTCGACGCGCTACGCGCCTTCACCGGCCCCGACTGGGAGCAGGAGGACGACATCACGCTCGTCTCGATCGCCTGGCACTCCGGCGGGCTCCTGACGAGCTTCGAGGTGCCGAGCGAGCCCGGACGTGAGCGCGAGGCGATGCGCCGGGTGGCGGACGCCGTCGCCCCGCTCGGCCTGCCGGGGGGGCGCCTCGAGAAGCTCAAGACCGCCGTCGCGGAGGCCACGATGAACGCCATCGAGCACGGCAATCTCAACCGACCCGAGGTGCCCGTGCTCGTCACGGCCGGGGTCGAGGGGGCCGACCTCGTCGTCCGGATCCGTGACGAGGGCGGCGATCGCCCGATCGCCATCACCGAGACGCCCGACGTCGCCGCCAAGCTGGCCGGCGAGCAGAGTCCGCGGGGGTGGGGACTGTTCCTGATTCAGCAGATGGTCGACCGGCTCCGGGTGACGTCCGACGGTCGCTACCACACGGCGGAGCTCGTCGTGCACCTCGAGGAGACACGCCATGCCTGATCGCCTGACCGCGCTCCTTCGCGCCGACACGGGCGGCACGCCGGTGATCGAGCTCGAGGGCGAGATCGACCGCGACGCGGAAGGCCCGCTGTTCGCGGCGTGGGAGCAGGTTCCAGCCGCATCGGCCCGGGTCGTTCTCGACTTCGGCCGGACCGAGTACATCAACAGCTCCGGGCTCGCGATCCTCGTCCAGCTCCTGGCCCGCGCCCGCGCGGAGGGCCGGGAGGTGCACGTCGTCGGGCTGACCGACCACTACCGCGAGATCTTCGAGATCACCCGGCTCGTCGACTTCGTCACGCTCCTCCCGGACGCCCGGGCCATCGCGTGACGCACCCAAAGGACGGAGGACGACCATGACCGAAACCGGGACCTCGCTCGACGTACGGCGAGTGAACGACACCGCGGCCGTGATCGGCGTGCGCGGCGAGCTGACGGGGGCGACCGAGGCGCCGCTGATGGACGCCTACGCTCGTGCGGCCGACGCGATGACCCGGAAGGTCGTCCTAGACTTCAGCGGCCTCGAGTACATGAACAGCACCGGCATCGGCCTGCTCGTGACGCTGCTCGTCCGGGCGCAGCGGCAGCGCCAGCGGCTGATGGCCTTCGGCCTGTCCGATCACTACCGGCAGATCCTGTCGCTGACCCGGCTCGACGAGGCGATCGGGGTCGTCGACACGGAGGAGGAGGCACTCGCCGCCTCGTGATGTCCGTCGCCGAACAAGGAGCCCGCGGCGCGGGATCCCGCTCCCGGAGCCGTCCGACAGCGACCGTCGCACTCGCTATCGCCGGCGTCGCCGCCATCGCGAACGCGGCCGATTTCCTGCTTCTCGACTTCTTCGGGCCGCTGATCCTGCTTCCGTTGGCACTCGGCACGTTCGCCGGCGTCGGTCTCGTCATCGCGCTGCGCCGACCCGACCACGCGGTCGGCTGGTTGTTTCTCGTCGCGGGCGCGTTCTACGCGCTGACGCTGACACTCGACGCGTACTCGTGGCGCGCGCTCGTCGTCCCGGGCGGGTCACTGCCCGGCGGCGAGGTTGCGGCATGGCTGACGTCGTTCCTCTGGCTCCCCGCGCTCGGTTCCACGCTCGTCGCCATCGTCCTGTTCCCGGACGGCCGCGCACCGTCTCCACGATGGCGACCCGTGATCGGGCTGCTCGTCGTGGCGCTGTCCGTGACGGTGGTCACCGCGGCCTTCGCCCCCACGCCCCTCGTCCTGCCGGTGGCGTTCACGGAAGGGCCGGGCGCAATGGACGCCAGCAAGATCCCGAACCCGTTCGCCCTCCAGGGGACGGCCGGGGAGGCGCTTCTCGCCATCAGTCCGGTCACGCAGGGACTCGCTGTGCCGATCTTTGTCGTCGTCATGGCTGCCGTGGTGGTGCGGTTCCGGGGTTCGTCGGGCATCGAGCGGCAGCAGCTCAAGTGGTTCGCGTTCGCCTCGTCCGTGGCGATCGCCGCACTGGCCCTGTCCTTCAGCCTGCCGCCGGGCTTGGTCGCCGACGTGGCCTGGGGCGCGGGGATCCTCTCGTTCGGGCTGGTTCCGGTTGGTGCCGGCATCGCGATCCTCCGGTACCGGCTGTACGACATCGACGTCGTCATCAACCGCACGCTCGTCTACGGCGCGGTCGTGGCGGTCCTGGCGGCGGTGTACGTGGGGCTCGTCGTCGGCCTCCAGGCGGTACTGAGCGGCATCACCGGCGGCCAGACGCTGCCGGTGGCCCTGTCGACGCTGGCCATCGCCGCGCTCTTCGGCCCCGTCCGCGCGCGCGTCCGGTCGGTCGTCGACCGGCGCTTCTACCGCTCGCGCTACGACACCCAGCGCACCGTGGAGGCGTTGAGCGCCCGGCTGCGGGACGAGGTCGAGGTCGAGGCCGTCGGCTCGGCGCTCGTGCGGGCGGCCGGCGAGTCCGTGCAGCCGGCCACCGCGGGGCTGTGGCTTCGCCGGAGAGGGTCGTGACGGCGCCGCCCCCCGTGCGTCCGTTGCTGGCGCCGCTGCCAGCGGTCATCCTCGCGGTCAGCGTCGTCTGCCAGGTCGGCGCCGCGATCCTGCAGCTGGGCGTGGTGCCGATCTATCTGTGGGCCGGGTTCATGCTCGCCGCACTCGTCATCTCCGCCGCGGGGGCACTCATCGTGACGCACCGGCCGTCCAACCGGATCGGGCTGCTCTTCGTGGCGTGGGGCCTCTTCTCGGCCGCGACGAGTCTCGCAGGCGCATATGGCGTGCGCGGCGTGCCGGCAGGCTTCCCTGGCGCCATCGTCGGGGAATGGATCGTCAGCTGGTCGTGGGCGGCCGAGTTCGCGATCTGGCCGGTCGCGATCGTTCTCCTTCCGGACGGTCGCCTTCCGTCGCAGCGGTGGACCGCAGTGATCGTCGCCGCACTCGTCGGCGCCGCACTGGCCGTCCCCGGCTACGCACTTTCCCCGGACTCCGCCAGCCAGTTCGTCGGCGGCAGGAACCCCTTCGCCATCGCGTCACCCGTCGTCGATGGCATGTTCCGGGTCGGCAGCGTGGTCCTGCTCTCGGCGATGCTCGCCGCGATCGTTTCGCTCGTGCTGCGCCTCCGGCGAGCGGGCCCGACCGAACGCCAGCAGCTCAAGTGGGTGGTCTACGCCGCTGCCATCTTCGGTGCCCTGGTCGTGTCGGCACCGTTCCCCGAGCTCTGGCGATCCATCCCGGCCGTGCAGCTCGCCTTCGCCATCGGATACACGTTCGTTCCCGCTGCCATCGCGATCGCGATCCTCCCACACCGGCTGTTCGACATCGATGTCGATGATCAGGCGAACGCTCATCTACTCGCTCGTGATCGCCGTGCTGGCGGTGGTCTACGTCACGCTCGTCCTGACGCTCCAGGCGCTCCTCAGCGCCGTTGTCGGCGCCGGGTGCTGCCGGTGGCCCTGTCCACGCTTGCCATCGCTGCCCTGTTCGGACCGGTTCGCGCACGTGTCGGCGGCATCGTCGACCGACGCTTCTACCGCTCGCGCTACGACGCTCAGCGGACGCTCGAGCAGTTCGCCGGCCGGCTGCGCGACGAGGTGTCGCCGGACGCCGTCGGGCGGTCGTTGGTCGAGGCCGCGTCGGGTGCCGTCCGGCCGGCCTCGATCGGCGTCTGGATCCGGCAACGGTGAGCGGCCGGAGGTCGTGACGTTCCGGGTCGCCACCGTCGCGGCGCTCGCGCTGATGGTCGGGCTCGGCGCGGTCAGCACGGTCCTCTTCGTGGCGGCG
The DNA here is from genome assembly GCA_030447745.1 of Chloroflexota bacterium. Taxonomy (GTDB): domain Bacteria; phylum Chloroflexota; class Limnocylindria; order Limnocylindrales; family CSP1-4; genus JACDAV01. The sequence continues at coordinate 261,686 of JAUJOH010000003.1, forward strand.
TTCCAGTTCCGGCCGGAGTGGTTTGCGAATCCGGCCGGGGTCGTCGCCGGCGGGCCGGGCTCCGCAAGCCTCTTCCGCTGGGCGGCGCTGACCGACCTCTTCAGCTACTACCTGCCGAACGCCGTCGTGGCGCTCGCGCGTGGGTGGCGCTCCGGCGGCGCGGGCCGGTCCTCGCCGGTGCGTCGCTCGTCGCCGCCCTCGGGTACGTGCTCGCCGGTGGCGCGGGAGCCGCCGCCCTCGCGATGGGCGGCCCACCGCTCATCGACGCGTACGCCGGGGCGGGCGCGGACCAGGCGACGATCGCGGTCGTGTTCGGGACGCTCGTCGAGATCGTCTTCCGGGCGATCTGGCAGCTCCTCGGCGCCGTCCTCCTCGCGGTCTGGATGCTCGGTACGGCGGTCCTCGTCCGACCCTGACCAGCCGGGATTTGGGCGGTTGAGCCTGGTCCTTGCCGCGTCGTTCGCCATCGGTACCGGCCTGAACGTCGCCGGCTTTGGGCTCGCCCGCGACCTGGGGCTCGGCCTCGTGTTCGTCGTCTGGGCCGGGTGGTCCACCTGGCTCGCCGTCCTCGTCTGGCGTCGCCGGCCGCCGTTCGACGTGCTGGATGCGGTCGACGCCTCGCCGGACCGCCGCCCGTAACGATCCCCGGACGGTCGGGCGCGAGGATGGCGCCATCCGCTACGCGAGAGGACCGATGAGCGCACGACCGACCGACCCCCGGGCCGACACGGCTCCCCGCCGCACCGATACCGACAGCTGGGCGAAGCCGGTCGAGCGGTTGGCCGTCTCCGAGGAGCGCTCCGGCGGCCTCGCGTCGACCGTCGCCGGGCGGCGCGTGGCGGGTCCGCTCCAGGGCTTCGGGCAGATGTGGCAGAAGACCTTCCGGATGACGCTCCCCGCAGCGGCCGGCGTCACGCCCGAGGAGGTGATCACCACCTGGAAAGCCGAGTTCCCGACGTTCTGGCCGAAGGGCAACACGTTCTATGCGCCGCTGGCGGGGATCCAGCCGGGCGAGGTCGCGCTCCTGTCGGTCAGCGCCGCGGGGCCGGTCAAGCTCCACACCGGTGTGCTCGTGCTGTACGCCGACCGGGAAGCGTTCACGCTGATGACGCCGGAGGGCCACATGCTCGCGGCGTGGATCACGTTCAGCGCTGCGCGCACGTCGGACGGCGACGTGGTCGTCCAGGCGCAGGCGCTCGAACGCGCGAGCGATCCGATCTTCGAGATGGGCCTCCTGCTCGGCGGCAACCGGCTGAACAACCGGTTCTGGGAGGCGACCGTTCGCAACGTCGCCGCGCGCTTCGGCGCGGGGGACGCCGAGGTCACGACCGAGGTCGTGTGCGTCGACCGCCGCCGCCAGTGGCGGCACGCGGCCAACGTCCGCTACAACGCCGGCATCCGCGCCGCCCTGCACGCGGCAACTGCACCGGTTCGCTTGGTCCGGCGCCGGCCCTGAGGGTCGCGTAGCGTGGCAGCGTGAGGCTCGGTATCGACGCGGTCATCGTGGGCGGCGGCCCGAACGGTCTCGCTGCGGCGATCGCCCTCGCGCGCGCGGGACGGTCCGTGCGCCTGTACGAGGCCCGTGAGACCGTCGGCGGCGGCTGCCGGACCGCCGAGCTGACCGAACCCGGCGTCCTGCACGACGTGTGCAGCGCCATTCACCCGCTCGCGAGGTCCTCGCCGTTCTTCAGCCAGCTGCCGCTCGCGGACCACGGGCTCGAGTGGATCGAGCCGCCGATCCAGATCGCCCACCCCCTCGACGACGGCACCGCGGCGATCGTCCGGCGCGACGTCGACGCGACGGCCGGGTCGTTCGGCGACGAACGGGATGCCGCCCTGTACCGCCGGTGGATGCGACCGCTGGGGGGGGACTGGGACCTGATCGCGCGGGAGCTCCTCGGGCCGCTGCGGCCGACGGCGGGCCTCCGGCATCCCGTCCGGCTGGCACGGTTCGGGCTGCCGGCGCTCCTTCCCGCGTCGATGCTCGCGCGGCGCTTCCGGTCCCCTGCGGCGCGTGCGCTCGTCGCCGGTGTCTCGGCGCACTCGTTCCTGCCGCTGTCCGCGCCGATGAGCGCGGGCTTCGGGCTGGCCCTGCTGGTGAGCGCGCACGCCGTGGGCTGGCCGATGCCTCGCGGCGGATCCGGTCGGATCATCGAGGCGCTCGCAGCGCACTTCCGCGCGCTCGGCGGCGAGATCGAGACCGCCCGGCCGGTGCGTTCGCTCGGCGAGCTGCCGCCGCACCGGGCCGCGCTCCTCGACCTGACCCCGCGACAGGTGCTGGCGCTCGGCGGCCCTCGGCTCGGGCGGGCGTACCGCGCGCAGCTCGCTCGCTACCGCTACGGACCGGCGGCGTTCAAGCTCGACCTGGTCCTCGACGGTCCCATCCCGTGGGCGAACCCGGCGCTCGGCGAGGCGGGAACGGTGCACCTCGGCGGCCGGCTCGAGGAGATCGAGGCGTCCGAGTCGGCGACGCACGCCGGTCGGGTCGCGGACCGCCCGTTCGTCCTGCTGGCCCAGCCGACGCAGTTCGACCCGTCGCGGGCACCGACCGGGCGCCACGTCGTGTGGGCTTACTGCCACGTGCCGAACGGCTGGACGGGCGACGCGACCGGGGCGATCGAGCGCCAGATCGAGCGCTTCGCACCCGGCTTCCGGTCGCTGATCCGCGCCCGCCACGTGCTCCGGCCCCGCGATCTCGAGCGGTACAACGAGAACTACGTCGGCGGCGACATCAACGGCGGGCTGCAGAGCTGGTCGCAGTTCTTCACGCGACCGGCCGTCCGCCGGGACCCCTACTCCACCCCCGATCCTTCGCTCTTCGTCTGCTCCTCCTCAACGCCGCCCGGCGGCGGGGTCCACGGCCTGTGCGGGATGCACGCCGCGAGGTCGGTGCTGCGGGGCGTGCTGCGCTGAGCTGAGCTCGGCTCGCGGGCCACGGCGTCGGGCGTCGATCGCCGGCCGAGCCGTCCCGCGCCCCGAGCCGTGATTCCGGCTTGCGCGTGAAGCCGCGCACCTACGACAAGGGCGCCGCGCCGACGGCAAGGGCGCGGCGCCCCCGGACCGTGGACCGGTATGCGGGGACGGACTGCTGTCGCGCAGCAGGCGCGATATCCGGCCCACATATTCACTCAGGGACTCTTGGGCCACGTCCGACGCCATGGCGACGGTTCGGCCGAGCGTGGCGGCCGTGTCGGATGGCCGTTCGCGCCACGCTTTCGTGGCCCAACAGTCCAGGCGCGCATGACTGGCCAGGAATCGACGCCGGCCGGCGCGGGCGGGCGCCCCCACGGGGCGGCGTCGGCCGGCGCGGGCGGGCGCCCGACGGGGCGGCGTCGGCCGCCAACCACGACCGCGAGCCGCCCGGCCCGGTGCTTCGAGTCGGCGACGACCGTCGCGGCCCCGATCCCCGACCGCTCCCCCGATCGCCCCTCAGCCAGCCACGGTCTCCGGTGCTCCAGCGCGACGCTCGCTGGGTCGCCGCCCCACGAGGAGGAGCGCCGCGGCGCAGGCGACCGCGAGCACGACGTTGCCCAGCATCGCGACCGTCAGCCCCACCGTCACGGACAGGAACCCCATGATCGGCGGGTAGACGATCGAGCCGGCGACCGCGGCCCCGGAGAGAAACCCGCTGACGGCCGCCGTCCGGTCCGGGTACCGCTCGCCGGCGATGACCACGATCATCGGGTAGATCGGTCCGGACGCGAAGCCGGCAAGGCCGAACAGCGCGATCGAGACCGGGAGCGACGGGACGAGGATTGCGCCGACGAGCGCGACCGCGAAGACCGCGACGCAGGCGTTGGTGTATCGCAGGTGGTCGAAGCGGTCGGCGATCCGCGCCGAGACCAGGCGCGCGACCGTCAGTCCGGCCCAGTACAACCCGAGCGCCGTCGTGGCGAGGGTCACGGGCGCCGGCTCCAGGAAGCGAACGAGCCAGTTCGAGACCCCGCCGCCGGCAGCCACGTAGGAGCCGATCGCGAGCCCCAGCAGCAGCAGCGGCAGGGCGATGGCGCCGCGCGCACGACCGCCGGCCCCGGCGTTCGGGTCGGCCGCCCGGCGCTCACGGTGACCACCCGGCATCTTGACGACGGTGAACAGCACGGCCAACGGGATCGCCGCCACACCCGTCCCCACCACGACCGCCTGCCACGCGACTCCGCTCTCCACCAGCCGCCCGACGATCAGCGGCGAGCTCAGCGCACCGAGGCTGAAGAACACGTGCAGGAGGTTCAGCGCCCGGCCGCGACCCGTCCGGAACAGGTCGAGGAACAGGCCGTTGACGCCACCGTCCACGACTCCGGAGCCGAGACCCGTCGGTAGCGCGGCCAGCAGGAACACGAGCCACGACGGCGCGAGCCCGAGCCCCAGCACGCCGCCCGCGAGGGCCCCCGTGCCGAGGGCGAGCACCCGTCGGCGTCCCAGCCGCTCGATCGCGAGGCCGCCGCCGAGGGAGCCCGCCGCGTAGGCGCTCGCGAAGAGGAAGTACCAGACACCGATCCCCGCGTCGGACTGGTCGAAGGCGTCCTTGATCGACCGGATCAACGACGGGGCGAGGAGCCCGATCCACCCGATCAGGACGAAGGCAAGGCAGCCGAGCACGCCGGCCGCGACGGGCCGAGCGGGAGGGAGTCCGCGCACCGGCAGAGCCTACTGCCCGCCCGCCAGACCTACCCTCCGTCGGCGTCGGGCGGCGCCATCGGGCGGCGCTCATTCACGCCGAGCGGCTCCGCGACGTGCGAGCGTGCCGGCGCGACCAGGATGCAGTCAGGGGCCGAGACCACGCTCGCGTGTGCGAGAGGCACTCAGCGAGACTGAGTGGCAGGCCACGATTGCGCGGCCGCCGGAGCGGCTACGACGTCTCGCCTCGCGGGCGAAGTCGGCGTCGGCGTCGGGCGGCGCTCATTCACGCTGAGCGGCTCCGCGACGTGCGAGCGTGCCGGCGCGACAGGATGCAGTCAGGGCCCGAGATCACGCTCGCGTGTGCCAGAGCCGCTCAGCGAGACTGAGTGGCAGGCCACGGTTCCGCGGCCGCCGGAGCGGCTCGCTCGCGGTGCGACTCCTCGAACCGGGTTCGCGGCCCCTCGGGACCCGGACGGTCCGTGCCGCCCGGGCCGCCCCACGCCCACGGACCACCGGGCCCGCCCCGCCCGCCCCACCGACCGGGCCCGCCGCCGCGGCCCCAGCCGCCCCACCCGAACGCCGCCCGGAGCAGGCCGATGATCAGGAAGATCCCGAGGATCCAGAAGAAGAACCCGAACCCGAACCCGAAGCCGAAGCCGGCCCCAGCCATGCGGCCGATACGCATACGGCGGAACCGGCGCGGACTCCCCGGACGAGCCCGCCTGCGCCGCGGCGGCCTGGTCGTAGCCCGCCGCCACGCCAGCGTCGTAGACAAGGTCCCGGCTCCGATCGCAACGGCGATGAGCAGCGCCACGGCCAGGACCCGAAACAAGATCGAACGGTTCATCTCGAACTCTCCTTGTCGTTCGCGGTCCAACCTCCGACCGCTGACGCAAGGCTGGCGGCGGATGTGCGCTAAATGTGAACGGCGAGTGGACGCGGATCGGAGCCGTGCGCCGCCGCCGACCACTGCGGGCTCGACCGCGCTACCGGGCGCGATCGTCCCGGTTGGCGCGGCCAAGATGCGACACGCCGTCGGCTCCCGGCCCGCGGCCCGCCGGCCCCGGCCCCCCGGCCCGCCGCTGCACGGCCAGATATGCGCCGCGGGACTCTTCGGCCATGTCGGCGGCCCGAATCAGGGTCGTGGCGGTGGTTCCCACGCTCGGCGCTGGGTGCGCCGACCGCCTCCGACCGCCTCGAGCCGGCCTACGAGTCCGCCCGTGCATCGCTGGCCTGATTTCGAGGCCGCGCGGCACGTACCAGTCCATCCAGGACTATCCGGCCTCGCCCGCGCCGCGGGCGACGCCTCGGCACGGTCGCGGCACGCTTCGCCGCCCGTCGCCCCGTCCGGGCCGCCCCGTCGCCCCGCCGCGCCGCCCGGCGCCGCGCTGCAACACAATGCGCGCGCCGCGCTTCCCGCTACCGCTGCCCGATGCGAGAAACGGCGATAACCTGCGCGCCATGGTCCTCCATCCCTCCCCCCAGTTCCGGCGCCGGCACCATCTCGACCTCCGCGGTCCGTGGCGGTTCGCCTACGACGACGCCGACCTCGGTATCGACCAGGAGTGGGCGGATCGGCCAGAGTGCTTCGACCGCACGATCGAGGTCCCGTACCCGCCCGAGGCGCCCATGTCCGGCATCGACGACCCGTCGGAGCACGCTGTCGTCTGGTACCGGCGGACGTTCCGTCTTGACGAGGTGGCAGGGTTCGAGCCCGGGAAACATCTCCTCGTCCACTTCGGAGCCGTGGATTACCAGGCGCGCGTGTGGCTCAACGGCGTGCCCGTCGGGAGGCACGAGGGCGGCCACTCGTCGTTCACGATCGACGCCAGCGAGGCGGTCCGGGGCGACGGCGAGCAGGCCCTCGTCGTGCGCGCAGAGGACCACCCGCGCGACCTGACCCAGCCCCGCGGCAAGCAGTTCTGGGAGACCAAACCGCGGCGGATCTGGTACCACCGCACGACCGGTATCTGGCAGCCCGTCTGGATCGAGGCCGCAAGCCGCGTCCACATCCTCGACGTCCGCTGGACGCCGGACCCGAACCGGGGCAGCGTCGGTGTTCACATCCGCCTGAATCGCGAGCCGGAGACGCCGCTCCGCCTCCGCCTCCGCCTCATGCTCCGCGGCGACGTGCTGGCGGACGACTCGTACCTGGTCCAGCGGCAGGAGAGTCGTCGCGAGATCGGCATCGAGCCGGTCGTCCTCAACGTGGGCCGTCGCCGGCTGCTGTGGTCGCCGGACCACCCGAACCTCGTCGACGCGGAGCTCGTCCTGGAGGACGGCGAGGGCAATGTCGTCGACGAGGTCAACAGCTACGTCGGCCTGCGCTCGATCCAGGCGACGGACGGGCTCTTCCTGCTCAACGGCCTGCCCTCGTACCTGCGGCTCGTCCTCTCGCAGGGGTACTGGCCGGAGTCGCACCTCGCGGCGCCCAGCGAGGACGCGATCCGGCGCGAGGTCGGCTGGATCAAGTCGCTCGGCTTCAACGGCGTCCGGATCCACCAGAAGGTCGAGGACCCCCGGTTCCTCCACGAGTGCGACCGGCAGGGTCTGTACGTCTGGTCGGAGATGGCGAGCGCGTACGCCTACTCGGAACAGGCCGTCGAGCGCTTCACCCGCGAGTGGCTCGACGTGCTGCGCCGCGACTACAGCCACCCCTCCATCGTCACGTGGGTGCCGTTCAACGAGAGTTGGGGCGTCCCGAACCTGCCCGGCGATGCCAGCCAGCGCGCGTTCGTCCTCGCCATCTACAACCTGACCAAGGCGCTCGACCCCACCCGACCGGTGATCGGCAATGACGGCTGGGAGCACGTGGCGGCGGACATCATGGGTGTCCACGACTACGCGCTCGAGGGCTCGCTCCTCCGCGAGCGCTACGGGACGATGGCCGGCGTCGAGGCCGCGATCCAGGGCCGCCCGCAGCACCACCGCATCCAGGTCGACGGCGCGCCGCGGCACGGCCAGCCGGTCGTCCTGTCCGAGTTCGGTGGCATCTCGTTCCACGCGGAGCCCGGCAAGCCGTGGTTCGGGTACTCGTCCGTCGGGAGCAGCGACGAGATGCTGGCGCGCTACGAGGACCTCGTCTCCGCCGTGCTCGACAGCCCCGGCATCGCCGGGTTCTGCTACACGCAGCTGACCGACACGGAGCAGGAGCGGAACGGACTTCTCACCGCTGAGCGGACGCCGAAGCTGGACCCGGAGCGAGTCGCCGAGATCACCCGGCGGGCATCGAAGGCGATCCCCGGCGACCTCGTCCTCGGGGCGCAGGAGGCCGGCATCGTGACAGCGTTCGGGAGCTCGACGGCCGGGTAACGGCGGCGGGCGCGCGACGCGGTGCGCTCCCTCCGCGGTGTCGACCCGGCCGCGAGAGGAAGGCGACCATCTTTCGCGCATCCCTGATGCGTCGGCGACACCACGATCGCCATGAGCCAGCTGAGTCCGGAGGTGCCCTGTGGCGAACGGTCGCGGATCGTCGCGAGCCAACCCAGCGAACCGATACACGATCGTCCTGGCGGTCGTCGCGCTGCTCGTGCTGATCGCGCTGGCGACGATCTTCCTGCCCGATCAGGTGCCGGGTGGCGGGACCCAGGCGCTCCCGTCGAGCTCGATCGTCGACCCCCAGACGGTCCCGAGCGGCTCGACGACGACCACCCCTCCCTCGTCCTGACTCGGGGGCCGGGCCGCGACGCGGCCGACTCACTTCCCGCCGAGTGCAAGTCCGCTGCAACGGCGCGGCGCGCGGCCGCTGAAACGCATCGACCCGGCGCGCGCGAGCCTTCCAACAGGAGGTCGACATGAACCCACGAGAAGCCACTGACCCGACCGAAGCGGGCTTCACCGAGACCGACCAGCTGACGGCATCCGCGTCCGAGCCGGCGCCGGACGACATCTCCACCGTCGGCACGACGCAGGTAGGCGGCGGGACGGGAGACGCGACGAGCGGCTCGGGCGGGGCCGTCGACACGAGCGGAACCGGCTGGTCCGACGCGGCCGACACCGCCGAACCGCCCCCCGACGACATCGCGACCGCCGGCACGACGCAGGTCCCGGCGGCCGACTCATCCGCCGGCGCGTCGGACTCGATCTCCGAGCACTAAGGGACCCCCGAGGCCGGCGACGGTCCGCCGGCTTGGTCTCAGGGATCAGGGCTCGATGACGGCGCGCAGTCCCGCGGCACGCGATGCGAGCAAGCGGACCCGCAACCGGCGCCGGATATTCAGGGGTGGAATGGTATCTGCCGTGCGGCCTCGAATCGCGGCCAGCCATGCAGCGGAGGACTGGTAGGCCGGCTCGAGGCGGTCGGAGGACCGGGGCCCGAGCGTGGGAGCGACCGCCGCGACCGTGTTCCGGGCCGCGGACAAGGCCCAAGAGTCCGGCGGCGCATATCTGGCCGTGCGGCCGGTGTGCGGGGATATCTGGCCGTGCCGCCGGCTCGCCGCGCATATCCGGCCGGGCCGCCTCGCACTCGGCGGACTGAT
>JAUJOH010000003.1:270880-275039 GCA_030447745.1 Chloroflexota bacterium
GCCGCCGGCTCGCCGCGCATATCCGGCCGGGCCGCCTCGCACTCGGCGGACTGATCGGAGTCGGTGGCTGGCGCCGTTCGTTGCCCGTCGGTTCCCTCGACCCGGTGCTAGCATGGCTGGCCATGGCCGCCATGTCCGCCGAGCCTGGACCGCCTGGACCGACGCGAACCAGCCGCGAACCGGATCCTGCCGTCGCGGCCGAGGCACGGACGACCGGGCGCGCGATGATCGAGCTGCGCGAGGTTCACAAGCGGTTCGGCGACCTCCACGTCCTTCGCGGGGTGTCGCTGAGCGTCGAGCGCGGTGAGGTCGTCGTCGTGATCGGCCCGTCCGGGTCGGGCAAGAGCACGCTGCTGCGGTGCATCAACCGGCTCGAGACGGTCGACCAGGGCGACGTCGTCGTCGACGGGCGGTCGGTGACGGAGCGCGGGCTGGACGTGAACGCCCTTCGGCGCGACATCGGCGTGGTGTTCCAGTCGTTCAACCTGTTTCCGCACCTGACCGTCATCGAGAACCTCACGCTCGCGCCCATGCACGTCCGCAAGGCCGACCGAGCAACGGCGCTCGCGCACGCCCGCCAGCTGCTCGAAAAGGTGGGCATCCCGGAGAAGGCGGACGCCCGACCGGCCCAGCTGTCCGGCGGTCAGCAGCAGCGGGTGGCGATCGCCCGAGCGCTGTGCATGGACCCGAAGATCATGCTCTTCGACGAGCCGACCTCGGCCCTCGATCCAGAGATGATCAAGGAGGTTCTCGACGTCATGCAGGACCTCGCTCGCGACGGCATGACGATGGTCGTCGTCAGCCACGAGATGGGCTTCGCCCGCGAGGTGGCCGACCGGATCGTGTTCATCGACCACGGCGAGATCGTCGAGACCGGCACGCCTGAGCACTTCTTCCACGCTCCGGAGCAGGACCGGACGAAGCGCTTCCTGAGCACGATCCTGCGTCACTAGTTGCTCCAGAACTTCCCCGCAACACGGGGCAAATCGGAACGAACGGAGGAGAGCAATGCGCAGTCGTCTGACGCTTCTGATGGCGGCCGTCGTCCTGGCCGGCTGCACGACCGGCGGCGCGACACCCGGCACCAGTGCGGCCGCCACTCCGGGCACGAGCCCGGCAAGTCCGGCGGGCAGCGCCGCGGAGAGCCCCGCCGGCAGCGCCGCGGAGAGCCCAGCGGGCAGCCCTGCCGGCAGCGGGGCGGCCAGCTTCCCCGCGGACTCGACGCTGGGCCAGATCCAGGCCAAGGGCGAGCTCACGTGTGGCGTGAAGTTCGACGTGATCGCGTTCGGGTTCCGCAATCCCACGTCCGGCGAGGTCGAGGGCTTCGACGCCGACCTGTGCCGGGAGATCGCGGCGGCCCTGGGCGTGGAGCCCAAGTTCGTCGAGGCGATCAGCGCCAATCGCATCCCATTCCTCCTCGAGGACCGGGTCGACCTCGTGATCAGCACGATGACCCGGAACGAGGAGCGCCTCCAGCAGATCGACTTCAGCAAGATCTACTACCTCGCCGGGCAGCGCATCCTGGTCAAGAGCGACAGCGACTACCAGTCGATCGACGATCTCGTCGCGGCCGGTGTCCCGGTCTGCTCCGGCCAGGGCTCCACGTCCGAGGCGAACCTGCGCGAAGCGGGCGTCACGGAGGACAACCTCGTCCTGTTCGGCACCTACACGGAGGCCGCCGCGGCGCTCGTCGACGGCCGCTGCGACGCCGTCTCGACGGACGACTCCATCCTGTTCGGCCTGGCTGCCCAGAACGAGGGCCTCGAGGTCCGCGGTGAGCGGTTCACGGAGGAGCCGCTCGGGATCGGGATCAAGAAGGGCAAGGAGGATCTCGTCGAGTTCGTCAACGACGTCCTCGAGGCGATGGCCGAGGACGGGCGCTGGGCCGCGCTGTACGACAAGCACATCAAGCCGTACACCGGCGAGGAGGCGCCCGAGCCGCCGCTCGACATGTAGCGTCGCGCTCGCGCCTGCAGCCCCAATGACGGGCGGCCCGGGATCCCCGGGCCGCCCGACGCACGCTCGGAGGCTCGGTGTTTCCGGTCATCGGGGACAACCTCGGTCTGTTCGTCCAGGGCTACCTGACGACGATCCTGCTGACGGTCACGGCGATGACCGTGGCGCTCCTGATCGGGACGGTCATGGCGTCGTTCCGCGTCTGGGGCGGCGCGATTCTCGCCGGCATCGCCGGCTTCTACGTCGAGTTCATCCGGAACACACCGCTCCTCGTCCAGCTCTTCTTCTACGCGACACTGTTCGCGCCGGCCAACCTCGGCGTTACCCGGGATCCGGTCATCGTGGCGACCATCGGGCTGTCCATCTACACCGGCGCCTTCGTTACCGAGGTCATCCGCGCGGGCATCCTGTCCGTCGACGTCCGGCAGATCGAGGCCGCCCGCTCGCTCGGGCTCAGCCAGGCCGCCGCCCTGCGCCACGTCGTGCTGCCGCAGGCGATCCGGACGGTCATCCCGCCGCTCGGGAGCATCACCAGCGCGCTCGTCCGGAACACGTCGATCGCGTCGGCGATTTCCGCCCGTGAGCTCCTGTTCGTGGGCCTGCTCGTCCACACGCGGACGTTCTCGTTCGAGCCGTTCCTCGGCATCCTGGTGGGCTACTGGAGCCTCACGGTCCCGCTCGCGTTCGCCATCGGCCACGTCGAGCGACGCCTGGTGTACGCCCGATGATCGCCCTAGGCGCGGCCGGCCGACCCCGCCGCCTACACCGACTCCGCCGCGTGAGCGGCATGCTCGGCGGCTACCTGGGGCTGGTGATCGTGCTCGCGATCGTCCTTGCGCTCGTTGGCCTGGGCGTCCTGCCGGCCCGGCGGTGGGCGGCCTTCGGCGACATCCGCGTCTGGCAGTTCCTTGGCCAGGGACTGCTCGTAACCCTCCAGATCGGCGCCGTGGCGCTCGTCGCGAGCCTCGTCCTCAGCGTTCCGCTCGCGCTCGCGCGGATCAACCTGCCGATGCCGCTCCGGGCGATCGCGGTCGCCTGGATCGAGCTCGTCCGGGCGACGCCCGTTCTCGCGCTGATCCTCTTCACGACCCTGTTCATGCCCCGGACGGGCCTCGACATCGCGCCGATCTGGGCCGCCACCCTTGCCCTGACGATCTACACGAGCGCGGTGGTCGCGGAGATCGTCCGCGCCGGAATCGTCTCGATCCCGGCCGGTGAGGTGGCCGCGGCGCGGTCGCTCGGGCTCTCGTACCTGCAGACGATGCGGCTCGTGGTCCTCCCGCAGGCCATCTCGCGGATGATGCCGGCGATCGTGTCGCAGTCCATCACGCTCGTGAAAGACACGTCGCTCGCTTCGATCGCCGCGGTATCGGAGCTGGTGGGCTTCGCCCGGTCGTCGTACGTCTTCTTCGGCAACGCCGCGGAGACGCTCTTCCTGGTGGCCTGCATCTTCTTCGTCATCAACTACACGCTCTCGCGCGTCGCGCGCCGGCTCGAGCTGCGCCGGCCGCCGCGCGAACGTGTCCCGGTGCCCACGGACCTCGAGCCGGTGGGGCGCCCGGTCGTCTAGCGCTGACTCACGACCGGCGCCGTTCAACCGATCGCGTCGGCGTCCTCTTCGGGCTGGTCGGCTGGGCCCGCCAAGGCCGTCTGACTCAAGTGGCTTGCCTCGACGATCGCCGGCCCGCCGTCGCGCTCCTTCCAGCGAGTCTGGAGCAGCACCTCATCGGTCTCGCCGGCCAGCCGAAGGACGACGAGGTAGCCGGAGCCACCACGCTCGACCGAGTCGATGGTCGCCTCGTTCACGGGCAGGGGCAGCAGGGCGACGACCTCGCCCAAGTTCCGGCGCAGCTCATCGCTGAAGTCCGCGATCGCCCGATCGACGTCTCCGGCGGCGAGGGCGTCGCACAGCGCCTGGGCATGCTCTCGAACGGTGTCTTCGGCGATGGGCATGGTCTTCCTCCTTCGGTTCGGGTCGCAATCCCCGGATCCGCCGTGCGGACGCCACAGCATGATCACCGTGCGGTGAACGAGTGCTCGGCGGCCACCATCTCACCTCTGCGCGCAGCCGTGGTCGGCGACCAGGGACCGGGCGCGACGCACGGTCACGGTGGCGTACGCGGCGCGTCGGCAGGCCGCCAGCGGCCCGCCACCCGAGGCCGAGGCCGGCGCCCGAAGCCGGATAGTCATCGGTGGACTGGTA